>NZ_VDLV01000028.1 GCF_013608025.1 Pseudomonas brassicacearum subsp. neoaurantiaca
CAGCGTGAAACCTTAACTGGTGTCCAGAATTACTTGACCAGTTCAAGCTCGCTCCCACAGGGATAGGAGGGGATCAATCGATAAAGGTCACAACCCCACCCGCCAACGACTTCACCCGGGCCAATGACTCGACGCGATAGCCCTGGGCATCCAGTTCAGCGCGGCCGCCCTGGAATGACTTCTCAATCACGATTCCCAAGCCGGCGACGGTGGCGCCGGCCTGCTTGATGATGGAGATCAGCGCCTGGGAAGCTTTGCCGTTGGCCAGGAAGTCATCGATGATCAATACCCGATCACTACTGGTCAGGTGACGCGGGCTGATGGCGACGGTGCTTTCGGTCTTCTTGGTGAACGAATACACGGTGGCCGACAGCAGGTTTTCCGTCAGGGTCAACGATTGCTGCTTACGAGCAAAGATCACCGGCACGCCAAGGTTCAGCCCGGTCATGATCGCCGGGGCAATGCCCGAGGCTTCGATGGTGACGATCTTGGTGATGCCCGAATCCTTGAACAGCGCGGCAAACTCATCGCCGATCAGCTTCATCAACTGCGGGTCGATCTGGTGGTTGAGAAACGCATCGACCTTCAGGACCTGGTCGGACAGCACGATGCCTAGCTCGCGGATTTTCTGGTGCAGGGCTTCCATGAAGCCTCCTCTGATGACGCGTTCAGCGCCTGAAGTCGATGAAAAAAGTAAGTGATTCTAGCGCTTCAACATCGCGCGTATATCCGCCAGGGCGCTGTTGCCGCGAACGACTTTGACTTCCGTCGGCGTGTCGTCGTTGCCTTCCCAGGCCAGGTCGTCCGGCGGCAATTCATCGAGAAAGCGGCTCGGGGCGCAGTCGATCACTTCGCCGTACTGCTTGCGCTTGGCGGCGAAGGTGAAGGCCAGCGTCTGGCGCGCCCGGGTGATGCCAACGTAGGCCAGGCGCCGTTCCTCTTCGATGGTATCGGCCTCGATGCTGGAACGGTGCGGCAGGATTTCTTCTTCCATGCCCATGATGAACACGTAGGGAAACTCCAGGCCCTTGGAGGCGTGCAGGGTCATCATCTGCACGCCTTCGGCGCCGTCTTCCTCTTCCTGCTGGCGTTCGAGCATGTCCCGCAACACGAGCTTGCCGATGGCGTCCTCGACGGTCATGTCGCCGTCTTCGTCTTTTTCCAAGGTGTTTTTCAGCGCCTCGATCAGGAACCAGACGTTGCTCATGCGGTAATCGGCGGCCTTATCGCTGGAGCTGTTGGTGCGCAGCCAGTTCTCATAGTCGATGTCCATAACCATGCTGCGCAGCGCCGCAATCGGATCTTCCCCGGCGCACTGCTCGCGGACCTTATCCATGAAGCGCTTGAAGCGCGCCAGCCGATCGGTGAAGCGGCTGTCCAAGTGTTCGCCCAGGCCGATTTCATCGGTGGCGGCGTACATCGAGATCTTGCGCTCGGTGGCGTAGTTGCCGAGTTTCTCCAGGGTGGTCGAGCCGATTTCCCGGCGCGGCACGTTGATCACCCGCAGGAAGGCGTTGTCGTCGTCCGGGTTCACGATCAGGCGGAAGTAGGCCATCAGGTCCTTCACTTCCTGGCGGCCGAAAAAGCTGTTGCCCCCCGACAGGCGATAGGGAACCTGGTGATGCTGCAGTTTCAGTTCGATCAACTTTGCCTGGTAGTTACCGCGGTACAGGATTGCAAAATCGCTGTACGGCCGATCGGTGCGCAGGTGCAGGCTGAGGATTTCCATGGCCACGCGCTCGGCTTCGGCGTCTTCGTTGCGGCAACGGATCACGCGGATTTCGTCGCCGTGGCCCATCTCGCTCCACAGTTGCTTTTCGAACTCGTGGGGGTTGTTGGAAATCAGCACGTTGGCGCAGCGCAGGATGCGGCTGGTGGAGCGGTAGTTCTGCTCCAGCATCACCACTTTGAGCGACGGATAGTCTTCCTTGAGCAACATCAGGTTTTCCGGCCGCGCGCCGCGCCAGGCATAGATCGACTGGTCGTCGTCGCCCACCACGGTGAACTGGTTGCGTTTGCCGATCAGCAACTTCACCAGCAGATACTGGCTGGCGTTGGTGTCCTGATATTCGTCCACCAGCAGGTAGCGGACCTTGTTCTGCCATTTCTCGAGAATGTCGGCGTGGTCCTGGAACAGCTTGACCGGCAGCAGGATCAGGTCGTCGAAGTCCACCGCGTTGAACGCCTTGAGCGTGCGCTGGTAGTGGGCGTAGACGATGGCCGCGGTCTGCTCCTTGGGATTGCGGGCATTTTCCAGGGCTTCGGGTGGCAGGACCAGGTCGTTTTTCCAGGCGCCGATCATGTTCTTGATCTCGTCGACGCCGTCGTCGCCCGAGTATTCCTTCTGCATGATGTCGGTCATCAGGGCCTTGACGTCGGTCTCGTCGAAAATCGAGAAGCCCGGTTTGTAGCCCAGCCGCGCGTGTTCCTTGCGGATGATGTTCAGGCCCAGGTTGTGGAAGGTGCAGACGGTCAGGCCGCGGCCTTCGCCGGCGCGCAACAGGCCACCGACCCGCTCCTTCATTTCCCGGGCGGCCTTGTTGGTGAAGGTCATGGCGACGATGTACTGGGCGCGGATGCCGCAGTTCTGGATCAAATGCGCGATCTTGCGGGTAATCACGCTGGTCTTGCCGGAGCCTGCACCGGCGAGCACCAAAAGAGGGCCGCCGACATAGTTCACGGCTTCTTGCTGCCGGGGATTGAGTCGGGACATGACAGAGTCAGGGAGTCGTTTGCGAAATGGGCCGGCATTTTAACAGGCTCTGAGAATTGTGCTGCCCTGTCCGACTTGTGACGCTGTCCATCATCTCCATTTGCCGCTTTTGTCACTTTCCCTCAGGATGCGGACAGAATTTAGGTCTAACGTTCGTTTTTGGATGAATAAACGCTCAAAAGCGGGTGTTTGAGAACCATTGGCATTGGTGATTGCCCTTCGGCGAGTCATAATGCCCCGCGCCTACCACCTTGCAGAGTCTAGGGAGTCAGCTTGTCTACGCCTGTCGAACCCTTGCGTTTGCTGTTGTTGGCCGAAACGCCTGAGTGGTCTGCGATATTGCGCGAGTGCCTGGCGCCCATGGGAGCCTCGGTCGTGTTGATCAGCGCTCCGAGCTGGGAATCGGTCAGCAGCCTGTTCGAAGACAACCGCAACGCGGTGCTGCTGACTGTTGCGTCCCTGCAGCCGGCGCCGGGTCGCTGTCGTCTGCCGACGGTCCTGTTGCTGGAGCATGAGCCTTCGACTTCCCCGGATGGTGTCAGCGACTGGTTGGTGCGTGATGTTCTTGACGAGGCGACGTTGCGCCGTTGCCTGCGCCATGTGCGCGAGCGGGGGGTGCTGGAAAATACCCTGCAACGACTCGCCGAACAGGACCCGCTGACCGGCATCGCCAACCGTCAGGGCTTCCAGACCCTGCTGGCGGCGCGCCTGGCTGAAAACGAAGGTCGTGGCCTGGCGCTTGGTCACCTGGACCTCGATAATTTTCGTCACGCCAACGACGCGTTGGGGCATCAGGCCGGTGATCGGCTGATCCTGCAAGTGGTCTCGCGGCTCAAGGGCTCGCTTGAGGCCGGTGATCAACTGGCGCGGCTGGGCAGCGACGAGTTCGCCCTGCTGATCGACACCCGCCGTGCGCCCCAGCGTGCGGAGTGGATGGCCGAACGCATCACCGAAGCCATGGCCGAACCCTACTGGGTGGATGGCGAAAGCCTGTTGATCGGCTGCAGCCTGGGTATCGCCCACGCCCGCGCCCAGGCCGGCGCCGACCCGTTGATGTGGCACGCCCACATTGCCATGCAGCAGGCCAAGAGCACACAAGGCTGCACCTTTCATATCTTCAATGAACGCATCAATCGCAATGCCCGCAGCCTCGCCGACCTGGAAAGCGAGCTGCGCCGGGCGTTGCGTCGCGATGAGCTGGAGTTGCACTACCAGCCCCGGTTGAATCTCGACGGCGGCCATATCGTCGGCCTCGAAGCGCTGGTGCGCTGGCGTCACGGCGAGCGTGGCCTGCTGCCACCGAGTGAATTCGTGCCGCTGGCCGAGCAGAGTGGTTTGATCGTGCCGTTGGGCTACTGGGTGATCTCCAGGGCGCTGCGGGACATGCAGGATCTGCGCGAGCGCGGGCTGGCGCCGCTGCACATGGCGATCAACCTGTCATTCCGGCAGTTCCAGGACAGCCAGCTATTGCCGACCCTGAGCCGTTTGATCGCCGAACGGGGCGTCGAAGCCCAGTGGTTGGAATTCGAACTCACCGAAACCGCCGTCATGCGCCGCAGCGAACTAGTCAAGCAGACCATGGATGCGCTGGGGCGCCTGGGGGTGCGCTTTTCTCTCGACGACTTCGGCACCGGGTTCTCTTCGTTCGTGCACCTCAACAGCCTGCCGATCGCCTTGCTCAAGATCGACAAGAGCTTCGTCGGCGGCATGGAGCAGCGCGAAGAGAACCGCAAACTGGTGCACGCGATGATCAACCTGGCCCATAACCTCAACCTGGAAGTGGTCGCCGAAGGTGTGGAAACCGCCGAACAACTGGACCTGCTGCGTGGTTTCGGTTGCGATCAGGTGCAGGGTTTCCTGATCAGCAAGCCGTTGCCGCTGGGGGAGTTGGTTGAGTATTTGACGTTCGAAGGGGGGCAGCAGCCCGCCCATGAAATTGTGGTCTGACACATACCCTTGTGGGAGCGAGCTTGCTCGCGATAGCGGTATGTCAGTCAAATAATAGATAACAGACAGATTGCTATCGCGAGCAAGCTCGCTCCCACAAGGGGGATGAGTTTCACTCCGCCTGGACCGCTTCGAAACGTTGCGGCCCCGGCTCGTTGCGAATCATCCGTTTCATCTTCCATTCGAACGCCAGCGTCAGGCTCACCGCCGCGCAGGCCAGCCCCAGCGCCAGGCCCCACCAGACGCCAGTCGGCCCCCAGTGCAAATGGAACGCCATCCACCATGCCGCTGGCGCGCCAATCAGCCAATAGCAACCCAGGCCCACCAGGAACGTGGTCTTGGCATCTTTCAATCCACGGATGCAGCCCATGGCAATGGTTTGCGTGCCGTCGAACAGTTCGAACCAGGCCGCCACGGCCAGCAGGCTCACCGCCAGGTTGATCACGTCACGGAACGCCGGGTCGTTATGGTCCAGGAACAAGCCGATCAGTTGGTGAGGCAACAACCAGAACACCATGGCGAACGCCAGCATTGCCGCCGCGCCAAAGCCGATCCCGACCCGTCCGGCCAGCCGCGCCATTGGCAGTTGCCCGGCGCCGTAGTGCTGGCCGATGCGCATGGTGATGGCGTACGACATGCCCGCCGGCACCATGAACGCCACCGAGACGATTTGCAGCGCGATCTGATGGGCCGCCAGTGGCGTGCTGCCCATGGTGCCCATGCAGAGGGCAGCGAACGCGAACAGCCCGACTTCCACCGCGTAGGTGCCGCCAATCGGCAGGCCGAGGCGCCACAATTCCTTGAGGTACTGGCGATTGGGCCGTGACAGGCCAGCGAGCAATGGATAGGCCCGGTAGGCCGGGTGCCGGTGGATGTGCCACGCCAGCGCCAGGGCCATGCTGTTGGCGACGATGGCCGTCACCAGGCCGATCCCCATCAAGCCGAGTTTCGGCAAGCCGAACATGCCGGTAATGAGTGCGTAATTGAGCAGGAAGTTGGCCACCGTGCCACCGAGGCTGATCACCATGACCGGCGTGGCCCGGCCAATCGCGCTGGTAAAGCCGCGCAGGGCCATGAAACTGAGGTAGCCGGGCAGGGCGAACGGCAGCGCCAGCAAGAACTGTCCGGCGGACAGCACATTGGTTTCGGTCTGGCCGAACATCAGCAACACCGGCTTGAGATTCCACAAAAGCAGGCCCGCCATCAGCGCCATCAGCCAGGCCAACCACAAACCGGCCTGGGTCAGCCGCGTGGCACCTTCAGTGTCACCCGCGCCCTGGCGGATCGCGACCAGGGTGCCCACCGCCGCGATCACGCCGATGCAGAAAATCGAAACGAATGAATAAGTCGCAGCCCCCAGCCCCCCGCCGGCGAGGGCTTCAGGGCTCAGGCGCGCCATCATCACGGTGTCGGTGAGGACCATCAGCATGTGCGCCAACTGCGAGGCAATCAACGGCCCCGCCAGCCGCAGGATGGCCCAGAGTTCGGTACGCGCTGGATGCTGCATGATCATCACGCTCCATGTTCAACAAGGCAGTAGAGCGTCGATTCTCGGCGCTCGCCGTGGTTTGCACAAAAGGATAAATCCGATTGCTGGCATGATTAAAACTCATGCTGGGCTGATCTTCTGATAGGGTTCAAAAATCGCTATAGGAGCTTTCCCTATGTCTCGTCGTCTTCCTCCTCTTTATGCATTGCGCGCATTCGAAGCGGCGGCGCGATACAGCTCGTTTACCCGGGCCGCCGAAGAGCTTTCGATTACCCAGAGTGCGGTGAGCCGACACATCCGCACGCTCGAAGATCATTTTGCCTGCCGGCTGTTCCAGCGCAGCGGCCGCAACCTGCAGTTGACCGAAGCGGCGCGCTTGCTGCTGCCGGGCGTGCGGGAAGGCTTCATGGCCCTTGAGCGGGCTTGCCATACGTTGCATGGCGAGGACGGCATCTTGCGCATGAAAGCACCGTCGACCCTGACCATGCGCTGGCTGCTGGCACGGTTGAGTCGTTTCCGGCATCTGCAGCCTGGCAACGAGGTGCAATTGACCAGTGCCTGGATGGACGTCGACTCGGTGGATTTCAACACCGAACCCTTCGATTGCGCGGTACTGCTGGGTAATGGGCACTTTCCTGCGGACTGGGAGGCCAGTTTGCTGTTCCCCGAGGAATTGATCCCGGTGGGTGCACCGAACCTGTTGAACGATCAGCCTTGGGACGTGGCGCGCCTGGCCAGTGCGGAACTGCTGCACCCCACGCCGGATCGTCGGGACTGGCGCAATTGGCTGCAGCGCATGGGCCTGGCCGACAAGGTCTCGCTCAAGGGCGGACAGGTCTTCGACACGTTGGAACTGGGTATGATCGCGGCGGCCCGTGGGTATGGCGTGTCCATGGGCGACCTGCTGATGGTGGCCGAAGACGTCGCCCAAGGGCGGTTGAGCCTGCCGTGGCCAACGGCGGTCGCCAGCGGCGAGCACTACTACTTGGTGTGGCCAAAAACCCGGCCGGGCGGTGAGCGCTTGCGGCGGCTCAGCGATTTTCTCCAGGGAGAGGTCAGGGCGATGCAGCTACCGGATGTTGAGCGCCTGGGCTGAATCGTTGAAGCCTTGGCGCCGGTTCCTTGGCATTAATCCTTCCAGACCGCTCAAGTATTGGGGTTTGCTGCCGAATCCGTGGACATAGAACCTTCGTTCAGAAAGGGCCAATTCTTACCTTAACGAATAACATGCCGAGCGTGCGACGTGATCAGGACGATCCGGTCTCTCGGCCAGGAGCCGTCATGTCTCAACCTCGTGCCCGGATCGCTTCACAGCTTGGCCTTGCCCTAGCCGTGATATTGGCGGTCGTGATTTCCGGCAGTACCGTCTTCGCCTTGCGTTCGCTGGATGCCGCCAACCTGTCCACCCGTGAAGAACATCTGGCCAGCGAAGCGCGCCTGTTGGCTGACCAGCTCAATACATTCCATGGCACCTTGCGCGAGAGCACGCAGCGGTTGGCCGGTCTGTTCGAAAAGCGGTTCAGCGCGGGCTTGAGCGTACATGCGGACCAACCCGTGACGGTGGCGGGCGTGCAGACGCCGGGCTTGAGCCTGGGTGGCGAAGTGTTGAACAACAACTTCAAGGAAGTGGACGACTTCAAGACGATGACCGCCGGGGTGGCCACGGTGTTCGTGCGCAGCGGTGACGACTTCATCCGCGTCAGCACCTCGTTGACCAAGCAGGACGGCACGCGCGCGATCGGCACCGTACTCGACCGCGCCGGCCCGGCTTATGGCCCGGTCATGGGCGGCCAGAGCTATATCGGCCGTGCCTTGCTGTTCGGACGCTACTACATGTCGCAGTACACGCCCGTGCGCGACAGCAGCGGCAAGATCATTGCCGTGCTGTATGTAGGCTTCGATTACACCGATGCGCAGAACGCCCAGTTCGAAAACCTCAAGCGCTTCCGTATCGGCCAGACCGGCTCCCTGGCGTTGCTGGACGAGCAAAACAAATGGCTGGTGCCGCCGGCAGGCGTGCAGGCGTTGGACAAGGCCACCGCGACCATCACCAACTTGGCCAAGACACCAGGCAAAGGCGCGTTCTGGGAAGACACCGCGGAAGATTTCTACAGCGTTGCCGTGCCGTTTGAAGGTGGGCCGTGGGCGGTCGTGGCGAGCATGCCGAAAACCGAGATCCGCGCCGTGACCTGGAGCGTCGGTACGCAGCTGGCAATTGGCAGCCTGCTGGCGATGTTGTTGGCGGTCGGCTCGGCGATGTGGTTGTTGCGCAGCAAACTGGCGCCGCTTGGGGATCTGGTGCGCCAGGCCGAAGCGCTGGGCGCCGGCGACTTGAGCGTGCGCCTGAACGTGTCGAGCCATGATGAAATCGGCCAACTGGCCCGCGCCTTCAACCAGATGAGCCAGGCGTTGTCGACCATGGTCGAGCACATCCGGAAAGCTTCGCAGGAGGTCAACAGCCGCGCCCAGGCGCTGTCCGGCTTGTCCAGCGGCGCGTATGACGGGATGGAGCAGCAGTCCGGTGAAATCACCAGCATGGCGGGCGCGGTTGAAGAGTTCAGCGCCACGTCCCTGAACATTGCCGACAACATGGGCAACACCCAGCGACTGGCCCAGGAGAACGCCCAGCAAACCAAGATCGGGCGCACGTCGATGGACGAGGCTTCATCGTCCCTGGAACAGATCGCAGGCGCGTTGAACAGCACGGCCACGGTCATCAACACCCTGGGCCAGCGTTCCCAGGAAATCGGTGGCATCGTTGGCGTCATTACGTCCATCGCCGAGCAGACCAACCTGCTGGCCCTGAACGCGGCCATCGAAGCCGCCCGCGCGGGTGAGCAGGGTCGTGGGTTTGCCGTAGTGGCCGATGAAGTGCGCAGCCTCGCCTCCCGCACTCGGCAGGCGACCGATGAAATTTCTGGAATGATCCAGAGCATCCAACAGGAAACCGGCAACGCCATCAGCACCATGGAGCAGGGCAACCTGTTGATGCAGGAAGGTCTGTCGCGCAACGCCAACGTCGCCTCGGCTCTGGCGCGTATCGATGAGCAAAGCCGCTCCGCCGGCCAGCAATTCGCGGCGATCACCACCGCCACCCAAGAGCAGAGCAGCACCGCGACGTTGCTCAGCAGCAACCTGCAAAGCATCGCCATGGCCAATAGCGAGCAACGGGAAGTGGTCTCGAACCTGGCGATCACCGCCAAGGAACTGGAAAAACTGGCGCAGGACCTGCGCAAAGAGGTTGATCGGTTCCGCTGAGGCGTCCTGCACCGTCGTCACGAGCAAGCTCCCCCGAACCTGTGGGAGCGAGCTTGCTCGCGATAACGGCAGCCCAGCCAGCAATATCTCAATCAGACCCACCACCATCGCGAGCAAGCTCGCTCCCACAAAAGCTCATCTTCACTTAAGCCCCAAATCTCAAGCGACTTTTAAGGTATTTGCTGTTTTTAAGCTTGCTGAAACGTTTCTTCAAGTCTATAAAAACCGCACAACTCCAATAAAGGTCACGTCCATGACTCCGCTCAAACTCCTCGTTACCCTTGGCGCCCTCGGCGCTGCTTCCCATGCAATGGCCTGGGATTACGTCCTTTTGGATACCGATAAAGCTGCCCAGCCCTGGAAAATCACCAGCGAACAGCTAGGCGTGAAAACCGGCAAGCCGTTCTCCGTGACGATGCGCACCCTGCATGGCGGTCGGCAGGAAGGCGTCAGCATCGTCGATATCGACAACGGCTCCCTGAAACTTTCGGTCGTCCCGACCCGAGGCATGAACGTGCTGCAGGCTTCTGTCGGCAATGTGCGCATGGGTTGGGATTCGCCAGTCAAGGAAGTGGTCAATCCAGCCTTCATCGAACTCAACGGTCGCGGCGGCCTGGGCTGGCTGGAAGGTTTCAATGAACTCGTCACCCGCTGTGGCTACGAATGGGTTGGCCATCCAGGCATGGACAACGGCGAGCTGCTGACCCTGCATGGTCGCGCTGCCAATATTCCAGCCAACAAGGTCACCCTGCACATCGATGAAAAACCGCCCTACGCCATCACCCTGCGAGGCGAGTTGAAGGAGCAGGCGTTCAAGAAAGTCGATTTCTCGGTCCAGACCGAACTGGTCACCGAGCCTGGCAGCGTGACCTTCGCCCTCAACGACACGCTGACCAACAACGGCGATTATCCGAAGGAATACCAGGCGCTCTACCACAGCAATTTCAGCACCCCCTTCCTGGAACAGGGCGCGCGCTTTGCAGCGCCGGTCAAGCAAGTCTCGCCATTCAATGACAAGGCCAAGGGCGACCTGAAGGATTGGACAACCTATCGAGCCCCCACCAAGGATTACGACGAAACCGTCTACAACGTCGTGCCTTACGGCGATGCCAAGGGCGACACATTGACGGTGCTGCACAACAAGGCCGGCAGCCTTGGTGTCTCGGTGGGCTTCAATACGGCGACCCTGCCGGTGTTTTCCCTGTGGAAAAACACTGATACCCAAGGCCAGGGCTACGTGACCGGGCTTGAGCCGGGCACCAGTTTTTCCTACAACCGCCACTACCAGCGCCCGCTGGGCCTGGTGCCGACCATCGCACCGAAAGAGCGCAAGCAGTTCCAGATCCACTACAGCCTGCTGGCGGACAAGACGGCCGTGGACAAGGCGCTCAAGCGCATCGACGACATCCAGGGCGATCGCAAAACCGAAGTGCGGGATACGCCGTTGGTGGACCTGAGCAAACCATAAGCTGTTTCAGGCCGTGGTCGGCCGATACTGCAGCGCTTCGGCCAGGTGCTCCCGGCTGATCCGCTGTACGTGCTCAAGGTCGGCCAGGGTCCGGGCGACCTTGAGCAGGCGGTGAGCCGCTCGCAGCGACAAGGTCAATCGTTCGCAGGCAGTCTCCAGCCAGGCTTCGTCGGCGGTGGACAGTTTGCAATGCTGGCGCAAGCCCGGCAGGTCCAGGAACGCATTGGCACAACCTTGGCGTACTTGTTGGCGCTCCCGGGCTTCGGCCACCCGCTCGGCCGCGGTGGCCGTGTCGCCACCGGGCTCGCCTTTCGGATTCAGCGCTGTGGCTTCCCGCGCAACGGTCAGGTGCAGGTCGATGCGATCGAGCAAAGGCCCGGACAGTTTATTGCGGTAGCGCTGCACCATGTCGGGCGTGCAGGAGCACCGCCCGCTGGGCTCGCCGAGGTATCCACAGGGACAGGGATTCATCGCCGCCACCAACTGGAAGCGCGCCGGAAAGCGCACGCGGTCCCGGGCACGGGAGATCACGATGTGACCGGACTCCAGCGGTTCCCGCAGCACTTCCAGCACCTTGCGATCGAACTCCGGCAGCTCATCCAGGAACAGGACGCCATGGTGGGCGAGGGTGATTTCCCCCGGTTGTGGCTTGGATCCGCCTCCCACCAGTGCCGGGCCGGAAGCCGAGTGGTGTGGCTGGCGAAACGGACGTTGCGGCCAATGGCTCAACGGCACGCAACTGGCCACCGACTGGATGGCTGCGACCTCCAGGGCCTCGCTTTCGGCCAGTGGCGGCAACAGCCCTGGCAAACGGCTCGCGAGCAGGGTCTTGCCGGTGCCCGGTGGTCCGCTGAACAACAGGTTATGAGCGCCCGCTGCCGCGATCAGTAGCGCGCGCTTGGCACCTGCCTGCCCTTGGACTTCGCTGAGATCGGGATACGGCCTGCTGGCCGAGAGCAGCCCGTTGGAAGCATAGGGCTCGACAGGCGTGTGGCCGTTGAAATGCGCCACCGCTTCGAGCAGATGATCCACGGCAATCACTTTCAGGCCCGATGCCAGGCAGGCTTCTTCTGCATTTGCCCGGGGTACCACCAGCATCCGCCCGGCCGCCCGTGCCGCCAGCGCCGCCGGCAGAACGCCGCGTACCGGCCGCACGGCGCCGGACAACGCCAGCTCGCCGAGGCACTCCACGTCGTCCAGCATCAGCGTTGGCACCTGCACGCTGGCGGACAGGATGCCAAGGGCAATCGCCAGGTCGAACCGCCCGCCGTCCTTGGGTAGGTCCGCCGGTGCCAGGTTAAGGGTGATGCGTCGTGCCGGAAAATTGAGTCCCGAATTGATGATCGCGCTGCGCACCCGGTCCTTGCTTTCCTTCACCGCCGCCTCCGGCAGGCCGACCATCGTCAGTGACGGCAAGCCATTGGCCAGATGAACTTCAACGGTAACGGCGGGGGCCTCCACCCCCACTTGGGCGCGGCTGTGGACGATGGCGAGCGACATGAAGCGGTCCTTGAGACGAATAGGGTGCCGCGTCCTGCGGCTCCTGAAGACTAGTCGGGGAAACCAGCACATGAGCGGCCATTCGAAGGGGAAATCTTCGCAGGATATTACCGAGGCGCCGGTCCCATCCCGGGATGAGCGTGGCCCGGGCGAGGCCTCTGCTAAGCTGGATTTGTCTGATCGGCACCGGGCGGGATCAACGCACAGAGAGGATGTGACCCATGGACGATCTGTTGGCGTTGTTGACCGACAAGCGCTTCATGCCCCACGGGCATTGCTACATGTGGCGGCCGGATCTGTTGTGGACCAACGTGATTGCCGATGGCTTGATCACCCTGAGCTATATCTCCATCCCGTTCACGCTCATCTACTTCATCAACAAGCGCAAGGATGTTCCTTTCGACTGGATGCTGGCGGCTTTTGGTGTGTTCATCCTGGCCTGCGGAACCAGCCATGTCATGGAAATCCTGACCATTTGGCAGCCTTACTATTGGTTGTCGGCGCTGGTGAAGGTGATCACCGCCATCGCCTCGGTGATTACCGCGATCCTGTTGATCCGATTGGTGCCCGCCGCCTTGAAGATTCCCAGTCCGCAGCAGTTGGCCAGGGTCAACGACGAATTGCGCGAGGCGCAGGCCGAACTGGTGACGACGGCGCGCCGGGCGGGCATGGCGGAGATCGCGACCAATGTGCTGCACAATGTGGGCAACGTGCTCAATAGCGTCAATGTCTCCGCCCAGGTCCTGTATGACAAAGTCCATTCTTCCAAGGGGCCGGGAGTCGCCAAGGTCGTCCAGTTGATGAAGGAGCATCCCGATGACCTGGGCGATTTCATCAGCAGCGATCCGAAAGGTCGCGCGCTGCCGGACTATCTCGGCAAGTTGGCCGAGGCACTGGCCATCGAACAGCAGGCAATGATCGCCGAGCTGGCGCAGTTGACGCGAAGGATCGACCACATCAAGGACATCGTTGCGACCCAGCAGTCCTATGCCGGTAATTCCAGCGTGCTGGAGCCGGGCATGCTGCGTGAACTGGTGGAGGATGTGGTGCGCATCAGCGGGGTGTCCCTGGTGCGGCACAAGGTGACGCTGGTCCAGGAACTTGACGATGTGCCGATGATGCCGCTGGACAAGCACAAGGTCCTGCAGATCCTGGTCAACTTGATAAACAACGCCAAGCAGGCGCTTGTCCCGGTCACGGATCGGCCGCCGCACATCACGTTACGCCTGAAGATTGTTGACGACGCCCGTGTGCAAATCGAGGTGGAGGACAACGGCGAGGGCATTGCCGAGGACAACCTTGCCCGGGTGTTCGAGCATGGCTTCACCACGCGTGCCGACGGTCATGGTTTTGGTCTGCATAGCTGCATCCTGGCCGCCCATGAGATGGGCGGCGACCTGACGGTGCGCAGCGCGGGGCAGGGCAAGGGGGCAGTTTTCACCCTGGAGTTGCCGATCACGCCGCCCCCAGGGCAATCGCGAAAGGTTGCCCAAGGCTGAGCTCGCTTATTGCGCTGTCGAGGCCAGTCGCTCTTCCAGCTCGGCCACTTTCGCCTCCAGGCTTTCCAACCTGGCCCGAGTCCGCGCCAGCACGACCATCTGGCTGTCGAATTCCTCCCGGCTGACCAGGTCCAGCTTGCTGAAGCCGCTTTGCAGCAAGGCCTTGAGCTGGCTTTCGATTTCGCTTTTGGGCAGCGGCGTGTCGCCACTCAACAGGCGGGAGGCATGGCCGCTCAGGGCGTCGAGAAGGTCTTTGGGCGCAAGCATGGCAGGTGTCCTGGAAAACAATGGCGGGCAGTGTATCACGCAGTGTCTATAGTCAATTCGCCAGGCCGGGATGCACGCTTTTCGCGCACGAGGCCGGGCGCTGTCGCACCGTTGTTGTGCGTATCGTTGCGCTTGGTGGCGTGGCACAGGCTCATGCAACGGGTAAGGGATTGAAATCAGGAGGGTTGGGCACAGATGGCAAGGTTTCTGCTTAGAGGCTGATGACCCATGCACTGATGCAGTCGCTGTGACGAATGCAGTGCAGCAGGCGAAACGGGGAGTTTCGTCAGGATCGGTTAACTGGCACCTGTCGGGCAACTTGGGCCGACGACGCGTTACAAAGCCAGGCACTGCGCTTAGACTTGAGTCGGGTTTGTTTTCCTGGGGCAAGTCCACCAATTCGGGAGAAAGTTTCATGAAGCTAGTCACTGCCATCATCAAGCCGTTCAAGTTGGACGACGTGCGCGAATCGTTGTCCGAGATCGGCGTGCAGGGCATTACCGTTACTGAGGTCAAAGGCTTCGGTCGGCAGAAAGGTCACACCGAGCTGTATCGCGGCGCGGAATACGTGGTCGATTTCCTGCCCAAGGTGAAGATCGACGTCGCCATTGACGACAAGGATCTTGACCGGGTGATCGAGGCAATCACCAAGGCCGCCAACACCGGCAAGATCGGTGACGGGAAGATCTTTGTGGTCAATCTGGAACAGGCTATCCGCATCCGTACCGGCGAAACCGATACCGACGCCATCTAAGCCGCCAAACCCAACGCCCCAGGAGAAAACAATATGACTCTGCGTAAATTCGCAGGGCTAGGAGCCCTGTTGTCCTTCGCAATGCCTGGCCTGGCCATGGCAGAAGAAGCGGCAGCCCCCGTCCTGAACTCCGGCGACACCGCCTGGATGCTGACGGCCACGATTCTTGTACTGTTCATGACCATTCCCGGCCTCGCCCTGTTCTACGGTGGCATGGTCCGGTCGAAAAACCTTCTTTCCGTGATGATGCAGTGCTTTGCCATTACCGGTCTGATCAGCGTCCTGTGGGTCATTTATGGCTACAGCATCGCGTTCGACACCACCGGCATGGAGCAGGGCGTCGTCAACTTCAACTCCTTCATCGGTGGCCTGGGCAAAGCTTTCCTGGCCGGCGTCACGCCAGCGAGCCTGACCGGCCCGGCGGCGCTGTTCCCTGAGGCGGTGTTCATCACCTTCCAGATGACGTTCGCCATCATCACCCCGGCCCTGATCGTCGGTGCGTTTGCCGAGCGGATGAAGTTCTCCGCCATGCTGATCTTCATGGGCGTGTGGTTCACCCTGGTGTATGCGCCGATTGCGCACATGGTCTGGTCCGGTAACGGCGGCCTGCTGTGGGACTGGGGCGTGTTGGACTTCGCTGGCGGCACCGTGGTGCACATCAACGCCGGTATCGCAGGCCTGGTGGCGTGCCTGGTATTGGGCAAGCGCAAGGGCTTCCCGACCACGCCAATGGCGCCGCATAACCTGGGTTACACCCTGATGGGCGCGGCCATGCTGTGGGTCGGCTGGTTCGGCTTCAACGCCGGTTCTGCCGTTGCCGCCAACGGCACCGCCGGCATGGCGATGCTGGTCACCCAGATCGCTACCGCGGCGGCGGCGCTGGGCTGGATGTTTGCCGAGTGGATCACCCATGGCAAGCCAAGCGCACTGGGCATTGCCTCGGGCGTGGTGGCCGGCCTGGTTGCAATCACCCCGGCGGCCGGCACCGTGGGCCCGATGGGCGCCCTGGTTATCGGCCTGGCGGCCGGTGTGGTGTGCTTCTTCTGCGCCACCACCCTCAAGCGCAAACTCGGCTATGACGATTCCCTGGACGCCTTCGGCGTGCATGGCATCGGCGGTATCCTCGGCGCGATCCTGACCGGCGTTTTCGCCGCTCCGGCCCTGGGCGGCTTCGGCACCGTGACCGATATCGGCGCGCAAGTGTGGATTCAATTCAAGGGTGTGGCTTTCACCGTGGTCTACACCGCGATCGTCACCTTCATCATCCTCAAGGTACTGGACGCCGTCATGGGTCTGCGCGTCTCCGAGGAAGAAGAAGCCGTGGGCCTGGACCTGGCCCAGCACAACGAGCGCGGTTACAACCTGTAAGCAGCGCATAAAAAAAATGCCCGGTTCGCCGGGCATTTTTTTGTCTGGAATTTGTCATTGCTCACAGGGCGTGCTGGTTTTTCCGACGCCTTTTGTTGTGTATGCGACATGGGTTTTTCTACCGCCAAAGGCTTACATGGGGGCAAGAATATTAGGCCCTTTGTTTTTTCCCAGAGCGCGCTAGAATGCGCGCCGAACGTGCGGAGATCTGTATGTGGCAGCAGACGTTGATAACCCTGCGGGCAAGGCCCCGGGGCTTTCACCTGGTGACAGACGAGTTGCTCGCCGGCTTGCCTGAACTCAAGGCCTGTCGTGTCGGTCTGTTGCATCTGTGGCTGCAGCATACCTCGGCTTCGTTGACCATCAACGAGAACGCCGATCCGGCGGTACGTCGAGACTTCGAACGATTTTTCAATCGGCTGATCCCACAAGGAACCGCCGACTATGAGCACAACGACGAAGGCCTGGACGACCTCCCGGCGCACTTCAAGGCCAGTGTGCTGGGGTGTCAGCTCAGCCTTCCGGTAACGGCGGGGCGGTTGGTACTGGGTACCTGGCAAGGTGTCTATTTGGGCGAACACCGTGATCATGGCGGTGCTCGTAAAGTCCTCGTCACCTTGCACGGTGAAGGGGCATGACCGCTGATTGCCGGCGGATCTTGAATTTTTTCTGGCAGCCTTCGACAGATGGCGAAGCTGGGCTATAACTAATCTGCTTTTCGCAAGTCATGAGGTAGAACATGAGCGACGATGATCTGGAAAACGACGACCTCGAAGTAGGTGATGAAGACGAGGCCGAAGAAGGCCTGGAAGCGGCGGCTGAAGACGTCGCTGACGACGACGGTGCCGATGTTCCGGTCCCGACTGCCAAAGGCAAGGCCAAGGCAGCGGTATCGGTCGACGAGTTGCCGAGCGTAGAGGCCAAGAACAAGGAGCGTGATGCGCTCGCCAAGGCCATGGAGGAATTCCTGGCCCGGGGCGGAAAGGTGCAGGAAGTGGAGGCCAACGTGGTCGCTGATCCGCCCAAGAAGCCTGACAACAAGTACGGCAGCCGCCCTATCTGAGTATCTGCCCTTGCTTGCTGAAAAAGCCCGCCGTCGCTGCGGGCTTTTTCATGGGCCGGATTAAAGCCCAGGGACAGGCCCGGTCCTGTGGGGGCGAGCTTGCTCGCGATAGCGGTTTACCTGACACGTTGATGTCGGATGTGCCGCCGTCATCGCGAGCAAGCTCGCTCCCACAGGGTTTTTGTGCCTGGCACAGAGCTTCGGTGCACCGCAGTTCCAGGGTG
>NZ_VDLV01000029.1:0-208 GCF_013608025.1 Pseudomonas brassicacearum subsp. neoaurantiaca
ACTCGAACCCGCGACCCCCGGCGTGACAGGCCGGTATTCTAACCGACTGAACTACCGCTGCGTATCGCTGTGGACTTGCGTCCATTTAACTCGTCTGATCATAGCCCGTAGGCTTGGATCTCGAACCAGGCGAACCTGTTTCGGAAAATATGGCGCAGCGGACGGGACTCGAACCCGCGACCCCCGGCGTGACAGGCCGGTATTCTAA
>NZ_VDLV01000029.1:218-76200 GCF_013608025.1 Pseudomonas brassicacearum subsp. neoaurantiaca
GGCCTTCGACCTTGACGGCTCGCGCCGGCACGTCGCCTTGGGCATCCTGCAACTGATCGAACTGAGCGGACTGCTGGCGAATCGCGCGCTGGATAACGTCGACCCCCGCTAGTCGAAACAACACATCCCCCTGTGGCGAGGGAGCTTGCTCCCGCTGGGTCGCGAAGCGGCCCCAAGATTCTGAGTAAATCCAAAAAGCTTGGGCCCGCTACGCAGTCCAGCGGGAGCAAGCTCCCTAGCCACAGAAGCCAGTGCGCTACCGCCCGGCCAATTCCATGATCATCCGCGACAGCAGATAAATCCTCGGCACCACGCTCTCGACCTCGGCGTATTCCTCGGGCGTATGAATATTCCCCCCGACGATGCCAAAGCCATCCAGCGTCGGCGTGCCAACCCCGGCGGACAAACTGGCGTCCGCCGCCCCGCCGCTGCCTTCTTCGGTGAGTTTGCGCCCCAGTTCGCCATAGATGCCCTGGGCCATCGCCATCAATCGATCCGATTCCTTCGTCTGCGGCATCGGCGGTAAGCCACGCTGCAGGCTGGTGGTGACTTCAGTATCGGCGATCAATTTATCCTTCGAGACTCGGGCCAGGTCTTTTTCGATGCGGTCGAACTCCTCTGGCACCGCCGCACGCACGTCGGCCTTCGCTGTGGCCTGGTCGGGAATCACATTGGTCCGGTCGCCCGCCTTGAGCACCGTGAAGTTGATGGTGGTCTTCTTCTCCGCGTCGCCGAGCTTGCCCAGTTGCAGAATCTGGTGCGCCGCCTCCATCGCCGCGTTACGCCCCAGCTCCGGCGCCACACCCGCGTGGGCCGCCTTGCCCTTGACCTCCACCAGCGCCGTTGCGCTGCCCTTGCGCCACACCACCAGACCGTCAGCCGGGCGCCCCGGCTCAAGATTGAGGGTTACGTCATGGGCCTTGGCGGTTTTCTTGATCAGGTCAGTGGCGGCGTCCGAGCCGGTTTCTTCGCTGGCGTCGAGCAGGAACGTGATCTGCGCGTAATTTTTGAAATCCAGGTTCTTCAATACCTTCAGCGCATAGATACCCGCGACGATCCCACCTTTATCATCCATCACCCCCGGACCGTAGGCCCGGCCGTCCTTGATATGAAAGGGACGCTCGGCGGCCGAACCTTCCTTGAACACCGTGTCCATGTGGGCCATCAACAGGATCTTCGCCTTGCCGGTGCCCTTGAGCGTCGCCAGGACATGCTGAGTGCCGTCCGAATTGGGCACCTTCTCGATGGTCGCACCCAGCTTCTGCAACTCATCGATGGCAATGTCGCTGACCTGGGTCAGCCCTGGCACATAGCCGGAGCCGGAGTCGATGTTCACCAGCCGTTCCAACAGTTTCAGGGCCTCGCCCTTGTACTGCTCGGCATCGGCCAGCACTTGCTGATGGGGCTGGGCGAAAGCAGCAGGCGCCAAGGCGCCGATGGCCAAACTAAGGCCAAGACTGACAGCCAGACGGGAGCGTAGTGCGGTCATCGTCATGAGTTCATCCTCGTTTCGTGGGATATGCCCGGGAAAGCCTACCTGACTGCGACGCAAGGCTCTAATCGCACACCACACCGTTTCACACCGATCGGTTCCCCCTCCTACGCCCACCAAAGAAGATTCCTTATTGGGCGTGGGAATCAACGCAGCAAAATCGTGAAAAGTAAAAGTGTCGGATAGGCCGAGAGGAACTTTCCCACGAAGTCTGTAGGTTGCCGCTCGGAAGTCGAAAATTTAACCTTCTCGACTCGTTATTAAAACGCTTCATCCAACATATTTTGCCAAGGAAGGCTTCATGCAAAATCAAAACCAACCACCAAAGCCAATAGATCTACCCACAATTGTCATAAGACCTGAACCGCTACCCATACCAACCGCCCCGGTTCGCCCTGGCCAGGGAACTATCGCAAAACCGATTCCTTGGAACGGAAAAACTATAGAAATAGCCAACATCAGTAATTTTTTTAAAAGAAGGGATATAAAATCTCCGTCACAGGCCATGACAATTATTTTCACCATCGCCACCCAGCAAAGGAGCATCGAACAAGCATATGCATCACAGAATCGCCTGATCAGATCCGATTTAAACGAAGAAATATCCAGCAAACTTACGAACAAACCCACAATATCGGAACAACTAAAACACCAAAAGGTCATCACAGATAATCTGCTATTAGAAAAAAAACTGGAGCTGAAGTCCAGCCAGGCCAAAGCAAATCACTTCTACCGGCGTCCCCCTCTAAACAAGGACCACGTAAAAAACGCAGTTGACTTTGCCAACACATTCCACAAAAGCCGAGAGCCCGCCCTTGCAACTTACAACAGCTGGCTATCGTCTATTACCGCGGCTTATACCGCAAAAATGCTATCTGAAAAGGTCAAGGTTCTGACCGAAGATTCCAGGCGGTTGGCCTCTCAAATCGCAGAAACCGAATCGAAGGTCAAACAAGCAGCAGAACGAGCTAACTCGGGGGTTATTCCTGCATCTCCTACTGACGTCAGTTTGGCAAAAAATATTGAAGAAGCACAAAAACTGAAAGAAGCCTCCAAGCTAATTGTCGGAGGCGGTGAAGCCGTAACCCTCGGAATTTTTTATACGAAAGTTAGAAACAAGGGGGAATGGGATTATAAACAGCGCGATAAGACATATGAAGATTTTGGCAATTTTAATTATGGCGCCACTGGCACAGCAGCGGGTATCCCGGAACAAGTTTTACTCAGAGCCGCAGGCGCCGCCCAGTCCATAGCAGGAACTTCAGATGAAAAATTTGGAAACTGGTGGACGGAGTCACCCTATGGTGATGACGAGATAGACCAAATATGGATCACGGCAGGTATCAAATATGCTAAATCAAAAGATTTTTAAAGTTGCTCTCGTTATTTTATCGATAGCATGCATACTTCAAGCATTCTACATTTTCCTCACGACTCCCAATCCACCGGAGCCGACCGAAATAATCTCCGTAACACCACTCGACACACAGATAGCCGTTTACGAAGTACTGTATGACTCAGGAGGCGCCACTGTTCCATTTATCTATCGTTATTTTATATTGGAGAGAAATATCGACGACTCCAAAATACTCAACAGAATCAAATCCTCCTCACCATTTCTCGTTACGAAAAGCTCAAGCGCAGTCCAGGAAACCTCACCAGACAGAGTAAAACTTAAGACAACGGACGCAGTGTACGAATATAGGAATATCGCCTATCCGAAAATAAATGGAGAATTGAAAATAGTTACCCTTGAACTGATCGCCGAGCCTCCAAAACTGCGTTTACCTCTATCCAACTAGGCGTAATGCTCGGGGCCGAGGCTCAGGTTTGGGTATTAAGAGATAATAATTCCCCGCCAAAAACCAGCCGATGTCGCTGACAGACAACCCGATTACGCCCGCCAGTCTTGGCCTCGTAGAGCATCTGGTCAGCGTCGTTGAGCCATGCGCTGGCATCGCCATAAGCCGGGCTGAACGCCGCCAGGCCAATGCTCAGGCTCACTTTCAAAGTCGGATCCTGTTCATAAGCGAGCGTGGCGAAACGCTCGCGCAAACCGTCCATGGCCTGCACCGCGTTGTGCAAGGTCAGGTCCGGCAGGATCACGCAAAATTCGTCGCCGCCATAGCGCCCGACAATATCTGCAGCCCGCAGGTTTTGCCTGAGCAACTTGCCGAGCTGGCGCAAGACGACGTCACCGGCACCGTGGCCGTAGGTGTCATTGATGGCCTTGAAATGGTCGATGTCGATCAGCGCGATCGCGCCCTGGGTTCCGTCCGATGGATGACGCAGGCAGCGCTGGAACTCTTCATCGAGTCGATCTTTCCAGGCGCCATGGTTGAGTAGCCCGGTGAGGCTGTCGGTACGACTCAGGGCCAGCAATTCTCGCTTCTGCCGGCCGAGCGTGTAGGCCTGGCGAAAGCAGATCCAGCCCAGCGCCAGCGGATAAAGACACAGCAATGGCAGGCAGGCATAGAGCTGTGCGGGGCTGGTCATGGGCACGCTGGTCAACGGGAAAATCACGCCACCCACCGCAATGCCGGCCACTTGGGCCGCGGCTCCGACCAGCAGGAAACGCAGGCCACCGATGGCGACATTGTTCATCGCCATCATTGCCAAGGTGACGGCAGTAGGCAGCGGATTGAATTGCATCGCAGCGACCCAGAAGCCGCCAAGAAAAGCATCGATCATCAGGTTACGGTGTTCGGCGTGATACGGCACCGCCGAGCGACGGGCCCACTGATAGGACACGTGCGGCCAGAGCAAGCCGTTGAACAGCATGAAGCCCCAGACCCAGGGCGCCGGGTCAAGGGGATAGACGGCAACACTCACCACCAACAACCCCAGCGTCAGGCCGAGAATGCGCGATGTGTACAGCCTCCTGGCCAGCGAAAGTCCCTTTTTTCCCGTCTTATGCATAGAGGCCTCTGCACCGCAGGTCTCCCGGTTACCGGGATGGGGTTGTTGGGAGTCTATCAGGGTGGCGTCAAATAGCCATTACTCCATGCAAGGGTATTTATCCCACCGGACGGACGTGGTTCTTCGCGTATTTTGGCTATACATGAGAAAGGGAAACTCGTTGCCCGACACAGCGCGTATCAAAGCAGACACGTACCTGGCGTCGCGACATTCCAAGGTTTCAGCTTCACTTACCTTGATCCGTCGGTTCATATCGACGGGTCAACATCCAACGTGACCCATGGAGGGCAAAGACATGCTGGTGTTGTGGGTGGTCCTCGCCGTGTTCATCGCCTGGAGCTGGCTGACGTATCCGGGCATTGGCCACGTGCTGTATGACTTGGGCATGGCCCTCGAAGCACGGCTTTACCGGCTGCACAAGATCACGGTGCCCATCAGTGAAATGACGGTATCGACCTGGCAAGGTGGTCCTTATGAAGCGTCCGGCAGCATCCTGATGCTGCACGGCTACAGTGGCGACAAGAACCTCTGGCTGCGCTTCGCCCGGCATTTTGTCAGCCAGTACCGCGTGGTGATTCCCGACTTGGCCGGCCATGGCGAAACCGGCTTCAAGGCCGGCGGTGGCTATGACATTCCGACCCAGGCCCGGCGGGTAATCGAGCTGCTCGATGCCTGCGGCCTGGACAAGGTCCATGTCATCGGCAACTCCATGGGTGGCCACCTCGCGGCGTGGCTGGCGGCGACCTCACCCGACCGCGTGCTGACCCTGGCGTTGATCGACCCGGCGGGTGTCACCGCCCCCCAGCCCAGCGACATGGAACGCCATCTGGCCGCCGGGCATAACCCGTTCCTGGTGTACACGCGGGATGATTTCGCACCGTTCTACGCCATGACTATGGCCTCGCCGCCCTGGCTGCCCAGCGTGGTGCTGGCGGCGCTGGCCGAACGTTACGAACAGCGCCGGGAGGAACTGGCGGAAATTTTCGTCGATCTTCGCGCCAGCCCACCGATGGAGCCCCGCCTGGCCGACATCCGTGCGCCGTCGTTGTTGCTTTGGGGGCGCAAGGATCGGCTGATCGACGTCAGCAGCGTGCCGGTCTGGAGCAAGGGCATTGCCGACCTGCGCGTGGAAATCTGGGACGGGGTCGGCCATATGCCAATGGTGGAGAAACCCGGGAAAACCGCGGCGTTGTATCGGGATTTCCTGAAGGGATTGGGGCAGTGACAACGATGTAAAAAAGCCATGGACCATTGTGGGAGCGAGCTTGCTCGCGATGCTGCCTGACAGTAAATGATGCCCTGACTGACAAACGATAATAGTTGGGTCAGCTTGCAAAAGTGGTGAATATGCAGCCGCTATCGCGAGCAAGCTCGCTCCCACAGGGATTTGCGTTGACGCTCAGCGCCACGGTGCTCCAGCCTGCGGATCAGTCCCTGACAGAATGAAGTCCTGAAGATTCTTCGTTTGCCGGCATTGGCGAAGGCTGCGATCTTTCGTTCAACTTTCCCACAGCCCTCGCCAGGAATTCTTACGATGAGCTTCGTCAGCCCCGACTTGATCCGCCAACGCTTTTCCAGGGCGATGTCCGACATGTACCGCGACGAGGTGCCGCTGTACGGCGCATTGATGAACCTGGTGGAACAGACCAACGCCCAGGTGCTGGCAAACGACTTACCGCTGGCCGAGCATCTGCGCAGCACCGGCGAGCTCGAACGCCTCGACCTGGAACGCCACGGTGCGATCCGCGTCGGCACCGCCGCCGAACTGGCGATGTTGGGTCGCCTGTTTGCGGTCATGGGCATGCAGCCGGTGGGCTATTACGACCTCACGCCTGCCGGGGTGCCGGTGCATTCCACGGCGTTTCGCGCAGTCCACGAGACATCGCTGCAAGTGAGCCCCTTCCGGGTTTTCACCTCGCTGTTGCGCCTGGAACTGATTGAAAACGCTGAGCTTCGAGATTTTGCCGAGTCGGTGCTGGCCAAACGGCAGATTTTCACTGCCCAAGCCCTCGATCTGATTGAACTGGCCGAGCGCCAAGGTGGCCTGACGGAACACCAGGCTGACGAATTCGTCCTGCAAGCGTTGGAAACCTTCCGCTGGCACCACAGCGCCACGGTCACCGCCGAGCAATACCGGCAACTCAGCGCCCAGCATCGGCTGATCGCCGACGTCGTGGCCTTCAAGGGCCCACACATCAATCACCTGACGCCGCGCACCCTGGACATCGACATCGTCCAGGCCCAGATGCCGCGCAATGGCATCACGCCGAAGGCCGTGGTCGAAGGACCGCCCCGCCGACGCTGTCCGATCCTGCTGCGCCAGACCAGTTTCAAGGCCCTCGATGAACCTGTTGCGTTCACCGACTCGCCTCAATCCCAGGGTAGCCACAGCGCGCGTTTTGGCGAGATCGAACAACGCGGCGCCGCCCTCACGCCCAAAGGTCGTGCGCTGTACGATCAGTTGCTCAACGCCGCGCGGGATGCCTTGGGGGCGTTTCCCAACGAAGCCAACGCGCAACGCTACAACACGTTGATGGCTGAACATTTCGCCCAGTTCCCTGACACCCTCGATGAGTTGCGCCAGCAGGCATTGGCGTATTTCCGCTACTTTCCGACCTCCAAAGGCCTGGCCGCCAAGGGCACGTTGGACAAACCGGTCACACTGGAGCGTCTGCTGGAACAGCAATACCTGCGCGCCGAACCCTTGGTTTATGAAGATTTCCTGCCAGTCAGCGCCGCCGGTATTTTCCAGTCGAACCTGGGCGATGCCGCCCAGAGCCACTACGCCGGACAATCCAATCGGCAGGCATTCGAAACAGCACTGGGACGACCAACCATCGATGAGTTGGCGCTGTATGCCGCGACACAGCAGCGCTCCATCGATGAGTGCATGTCCGCGCTGGGCGCTTAGAAAATGCCGAAGGCCAGACGGCGCAGGAAGTTGCACGGGGCGCTGGCTCCAGTCCAGCGCTTGTCGCCGTTTTAGCCGTCCCAGCGCAGTGTGCAATCGACGGTGATACGCGGCGCAGTCCATTGCGTGAATATCCGGCGTTCGTTGCCAAAGCGGACAGCGAAATTTAACCAAGCCATTGATTTATAGATGCTTTTTATCGAGTGGCACAGCTCTTGATAACTCAGGCAGCCTCGGGACGATTCGCGGCCCGGGCTTTCAGATTATTCCGCAAGGAGAGCATCCATTGGCTACCCCCGCTTACATGTCCATCGAAGGCACCAAACAAGGTCTGATCACTGCCGGCGCGTTTACCGCCGACTCGGTGGGCAATACCTATCAGGAAGGTCATGAAGACCAGGTCATGGTGCAAGGCTTCGAGCATCAGGTGATCATCCCGCGCGATGTCCAATCTGGGCAGCCAACCGGTCAGCGCGTGCACAAGCCGCTGGTGATCACCAAGGTATTCGACAAGGCCTCGCCGCTGCTGCTCGCAGCCCTGACCAGCGGCGAACGCCTGACCAAGGTCGAAATCCAGTGGTTTCGCACGTCAGCCGCAGGCACTCAGGAGCACTACTACACCACCACCCTGGAAGACGCGATCATCGTTGACATGAAAGACTACATGCTCAACTGCCAGGATCCGAACAATAGCCACTTCACCCATCTGGAGGATGTGCACTTCACGTATCGCAAGATCACCTGGACCCATGAAGTCAGCGGCACGTCGGGCTCCGACGACTGGCGCTCGCCGGTCGCCGGCTAAGTCGCACAGGTGTTCGCCCAGTGCGACGGCCTCGGCATTCCATGCACTGGTAAAGAGCCTGACACTGGGCGAACGCAGACAATAATAGTGGAGCTTGCGCGGGATGTCCGTGAGCCCCACTTAAATAATTCTTCATGCCCTGGGGCAAGGAATCCTTGCCCTCTCCTGCCCAACTTCAATCGCGCCGAGCCGTTTTCTGCGCATCGGTTTCCTGCGCATCGGGATTGCCGTGGCGTTGCTCACGCTTGGCCGGGTCGTTGGGCCGCAACGCGTCGTTGTCGCGCTCCACTTCACCAGGCATGGCCGGCTTATCGGGGTTGTGTTCGGATGGGTCGGATGTGGTTTTCATCGTGAGCTCCTTGGGCTGTAGCGCCGACTGCTGGCGTGGGATTGGATGACGGCGATGGCGTTATTAACGCAGGACCGAGTCGTCCCTTTCGCGAGCAGGCTCGCTCCCACATTAGAATGCATTCTTGTGGCTTCCACATTGGAGTGCATTTTTGTGGCTCCCGCATTGGAATGCATTCTTCTGTGGGAGCGAGCCTGCTCGCGAAGAGGCCGTCAGAACATCAGGCGTCGGGGTCTGCCACTTCCGCTGCGACGTTGGCATCCGGCGAGCGCTGGTGAAGTTCCTCGGCCCTGGTCTTCAGTTCTTGCCAACGGTCCAGGTCAATCTCTCCCTGGCCGAACAGATCGTTGACCAGCCGCATCAGCTCGGTGAAATGAGCATCGGGCGACTGCTGGAAATAGGCCTTGTCGTCGAACAGTCGCTGCCAATCGGCCAGCGACGGTGGTTTGAGGTCATCGCTCATGAAGGGCTCCCGCGAGGCATTCATAAGGTATGAGGGGCGACGGATACGGGGAGTTCCGGCGATTCTCAATAGCCCGTCATTTCCAGATAAGCGTTGCCGCCATGACTGCCGCTCACTTGCACCGGCCCTTCCCAGTAGGGAATGCGCAGGTTCATCCAGGCGCCGGGGTTCAGCGCCCGGGTAGTGATGTCGAGCTGTTTGCCGGGGATCTTGACCGACCAGCGCACCGGCATCGCGCGTCCAGCGACCTTGGCGGTGTCCAGCGGTACAAGGCTGATTTCGCCGGCATGCAATGTCGTCGCCTGGCCCTGGGCATCGATCCAGGTTCCCGTCAGATACGGTGCCCCCTCCTTATGGCGCATGCGATAGAGCATCACCTGTTCGCCGCTTTCCAGGTGCAGCGAAAACCAGTCCCATCCAGTCTGGTTTTCCGTCAGCGGCTGGCTGCTCCACTCACGGTCAAGCCAGGCCGAGCCGCTGACTTCGTAGCGCTTGCCGTCGATTTCCAAGTGACCATGGGCCTTGAAGAACGGCTGGCTGTAGTAATACGACGCCTGGCCCTGCTCGGATTTCTGACTGAAGCCCTGGTCGCCTTGCAAGACCAGCGGGCGCGTCGACGTCAGCTGCAGTTCATAGTTGAAGTGTGCGTCACGCGCCTTGAGCTGCATCGCCGCCAAGGGGTCGTTGCCAGCAGCTTGAGTCGTCAATTGCCAATCATCGATCCAGGCGTCGAAAGGCGTTGTCCGCACCCCGGCCTGCCCGACGCCACCCCGGGCGTAGCGCTCGGCGGCATGGTGGACGCTGGCGGAGGTTACGGCGGCGTGGCCGAGCCAGATCGTCTGGTTGCGCCAGCCACTGCCCCGCACCGCAGGATCCTGGGCGCTCCGGAACAACGTCCACTGCACACCGAAATCCCGCCCTTCGGCGTCCTTTAGATTAGCGGTGATGTACCACCATTCGATGCGGAAACCTTCATGAACACCATGATCGGCTGGAAAGCTGAACACGCGCCCGGGCACCACGGGCGTGAACGCAACGGTGTGGGTGCCGAGACCGGCAAAACCCTTTTCCGGCGGCGTCGAGTCATCACAACCGGCAAGCAGTGCAAGGAGCATCAGGCCGACTCTAATCTTCATGGGCGAACGTCCTCAGCAAATCCGCCGGCTGCGTACGGTACAGCGCGTACAGCGGCCAAGCCGACGCCAGCAGCGTGGCGAGCATCGCCAAGGCCAGCAGTTGCGCCAGTTGCAACGGAAAGACCCGCAACGGCAAGCGCCAGCCAAAGGCCTGCACATTGATCACCGCATCCAGGCACCAGGCCAGGGCAATGCCCAGCGGCACGGCCAACAACAACAACGTCAGCAGCGCCAGCAGCCAGGTCTGGCCAAGGTTGAGCAGCATCAATTGCCGCCGCGTGACGCCCACCGCCCACAGCGGTGCCAATTGGCCGAGGCGGCTCTGGCTCTGGGTCAACAGGCTGATGAACAACGCCACCCCGGCCACGGCCAGGGTCAGGCTGTTGAGCGCGGCGGTGGCGGCAAAGGTGCGCTCGAACACCTGGGTCGACCAACCTTTGAGCCGGGCCTGATCGACGATGCGGCTGTCGTCGAGGTTGAACTGGTTCTGCAACGCCGCGAGCAAGGGTGGGATCTTCGACGGTTCGATGCCCAGGTTGAAACGATACGGTGTGAGCTGCGGCCAGTGCGCCAGCAGGTGTTTCGCGTTGATCAACACGTGGCCCTTGGGATTGCCGTAGTCGGCGTAGATTCCGACGATGCGCGGCGTCCACGGGCCTTGTGGGGTCGGGAGGGTCATCCGGTCACCGATCCGCAGCTTCAGGCGTCGGGCCAGTTGTTCGCTGAGCATCAGCGTGTCGGCGCCGGCCAGTTGCTCCCATGCTTGGCCGTCGGTCGACTCCAGCAAGGGCCAGTGCTGGCGATAGGAAGCATGGTCGATGATGCCGAAAATATCCGTCGGCCAGCCCTGCAAGGGAATCGACACCTGCCAGTTGGGCAACACGGCGGTGATCGTCGGTTGTTGCTTGAGCCAGTCGTACAGCTCGCCCGCCTGGGCCGGCGTTTGCGGGCTGATATACAACTCAGCGGTCAATCGTTGCTCCAGCCAGTCGCTGAACGTCTGGCGAAAACCGGCGGTCATGCTGCCGGCTCCGATGTTCGCCGCCAAGGCCAGCAGCAACGCCATCAGCGCCAGGCTCAACGTGGGCAATTGCTGGCGGCAATCAGCGAGAAACCATTGCCCGAGCACCGAACGGCTGCCGCGCAGCAACCGGTTCAACACGCCGTTGAGCAGCACCGGCAAGGCCAGCGCCGCGCCCAGCAACAACGCCGTCATCAAGATGAAACCGCTCGCCAGGCTGTCACCCCAGACCAGCACCAACACGGCGACCAGCGCGGCCAACGTCGCCACCACGCCCTGTCGCCGCAGCCAGCGCGCATGGGCTTGGTGCCAGGCCTGGGGATTGGCCAGTGCCAGCAAAGGCAGGCGTGCTGCGCGCAAAAGACTTTGGGCCCCGGCCAGTAGTGCGCCGAGCAGGCCCAGGCCAATTCCACCCAGCCACCACCAGGGGCTGAGGTTCAGCTGCCCGGGCACTTCCGCGCCGTACAGGCCCCGCAGGCTGGCCGCGACATCGGGCAGCAACAGACTCGCCAGCCAGTATCCACTGAGCACGCCAGCCACCCCGCCCAGCAAGGCCAACGCGCCCAGCTCCAGCGCCAGGCCGATGATCAGCGCCCGCGCGCTGACGCCGCAGGCCCGCAGGGTCCGCAACAGGCTGCGTCGTTGCTCCAGCGCGAGGCCGATGGCGGCGTGAACGATGAACAAACCCACCACAAATGATAGGAACCCCAGCGCGTCTAGGTTCAAATGAAAGCTTTCGGTCAGGCGTGACAGGTTGTTTTCCTCGTCGGCGCGCTTGAATTGCAGCAGGCCGTTGAACGCCTCGGGCAACGTGGCCGTGAAAGTGGCGGGCAATAGCAGTCGCGAAATCTGCTCCGGCAAGCCCAGTAGTTCCTGGGCGAAACCGATGTCCATCAACAACACGCCCGGCGCCATGTCGGGTTGCACATGCAGGGGTGGCAGAACCTGGTCGCCGACAGTGCGAGGCTGGTCATTTTCCTTCAATCCCAACGCTTGCAAGGTCGATGGGGCAATCCAGGTACGGCCGGCGCCGGTGAAAAATTCCACCACCTCGTCAATTTCCCGCGCCTGCCCCGCCACGGCCGAACCCGGCGGCAGCGACACCGGGTCAATGCCCATCACCTGCAGCCGCTGCTCTTCGTGGCCCTTGAGCGTCACCCGCGCCTGCAACACCGGCGACACGGGCCAGCCTTGGCGACGCAGGTCGACAAACCATTGCTGCGCGAAGGTGCCGCCGCCCGGTGCGCTCAGGCTGGCCTGGGGTTCGCCGCCGATCAACTGGCTGGCCCGGGCGTAGCTGTCGCGGGCCTGGCTGTTCAATGCCTGCACGCCGATAAGCAGGCTGGTGGCGAGCCAAAGCCCGGTCAGCACACTGAAGAACTGCACCGGGTGCCGGCGCCAGTGGCTGAGCAGGGCCTTGAGTGTCTGGCGGAAAACCATCAGGCCTGGACCGCCTGTGCCAAGCGCCCGCCTTGCAGCACCACGCGATGCGCGAGACGCGCCGCCACCCGTTGACTGTGCGTGACCATCAACAGGCTGGTGGGGCTGCCGTCGAGCAATTCCAGCAGCAATTGCAGCACTTCGTCGCTGGTGCCTTCGTCGAGACTGCCGGTGGGTTCGTCAGCCAACAGCAACGGTGGCCGTGAAGCCAGCGCCCGCCCCAGCGCCACCCTTTGTTGCTGCCCACCGGAGAGTTGCTCGGGATAACGACGCAACAGGTCCGACAGGCCGAGCCGCTGCACCAGATGCGCCTGCCAGCCGGCATCGAAACGCCCACACAGGCGCGCCTGGAAGGCGAGGTTGTCGTCCACCGACAGGCTGCTGATCAGGTTGAATTGCTGGAACACCAGGCCGATTTCCGTGCGCCGCCAATGGGCCAGTTGGTGTTCGCTCATGCCGTCGAGCTGGTAGCTACCGCTGCGGATGCTGCCTCGGTCCGCTATGTCCAGGCCAGCGACCAGGTGCAACAGGGTGCTCTTGCCGCTGCCCGATTCCCCCATTAGCGCCAGGCTGCTGCCCGGGAGCAACGTGAGATCGACACCTTGCAACACGGGCAGCGGGCCTTGGGGTGTGGCGTAGCTTTTGAAGACGTTGCGGACTTCCAGCATGGGCAAGACTCGGGCGCAGATCGGCGAAGGCGTCAGGATAGCGGAGGTCGTGGAGGTTGTGAGAGTTCCAAAAAGATGCTTGGTCTGGTGTCCAACTGTGGGAGCGAGCTTGCTCGCGATGGCGGTGTGACAGTCGATGAAGATTTTGAATCGGCTGACCTCATCGCGAGCAAGCTCGCTCCCACAAGGGATCTGCGGTGCGCGGCCCCCTTCGGTTATAGCGCTGGCTTAGCCAATATAGCCCCTTCCTTCACTGCCCCGCCGCCACTTCGGTCTTCACCGGCCCTGGTGTGACGATGCTGTTCAGGTCGATGTGTTTCCAGGCCGGCTTGGCCCCCAGCCGGGCATTGAAGCGGTAGTTGAAGGTGAAGTCGTCTTCGGTCGCTTGGTTCAAGGGCTTGCCATATTGGGCGATGACCGCGACCGGGTCATAGCCCATCAGCTCGAGCAGCGTCGGGAAGATGTTGTAGTGGCTGGAGCGGTCCTTGTTCTGTGTCAGGGTGCTGCGCCAATCCAGCGTCTGCAGTTGGCTGCCCTGGATCACGACGAGCGGCACCAGCCCTTCTTCTTCCACCGGATCGCCGCCGCAGTGGGTGTTGAGCCCGGGGTTGCCGCGTTCATGGAGGTCCTGGCCATGGTCGGAGGTGTAGATCAGCACGGCGTTCGTGAGGTTGCCTTCACGGAAAAGTCGTTGGAAAAACTCGCCGACGTTCCACAGCAAGGTGTTCTGGTAAGCGTTGCGGTAGAGCGCCCAATCGCCTTTCTCGCCGTTGAAACCATCGCGGCTGCCGGTGTCGCTCACGTCTTGGAACTGCCCGCGCGGCAAGGCCGGACGGTAGGACATGAAGTCATCGGGGTATTTGTCATGGACTGGAAAATGCGCGCCGACCTTGTTGATCACCACCAGCTCGGCCCGGTCGTTACCCAGCAACTCGACCAGCTTCGCCACGGCCGCCATGTCCCTGTCACGCACGCGGGCCTGGTCGAATTGGACGAATTGATCGATATCTTTTTTTTCAAGCGGGGTCATCAGGTTCTGCAGGTTGCCGCCGGTGCGCTGGGCGTCGATGTAGACCGTGCGCAACCCGGCCTGATGGGCGTACTGCCAGATCGACGGTTGCGTGCTGTTGATGCGCACGTAGTCGCCTCGGGTGCCGCCATAACGCAGGGTAACGTTGGTGTCGGCGCTGCAATTGGCAACAGATGCCGCGTAGCCATAATTGAAGATGTCGACGCCGGGTGGCGGTGTCTTGAGCCCCGTGGGAACGCCGGACGGCGTATTGATATCGAGGTAATTTCCAGCCACGCTTTCGTCGATGATCAGCACAATATCGTGGTCGATTGGAGACGATTGCCGGAGGATACTGACTGGCTCCCGAGGCCCGACGGTGTTGTGCAACGTCTCGTAGGCAAACAGGTTCAGGTAGGCCAGCGGCGTGTACATCACCGGCAAACCGCGCGCGCCTTCGCCCGCCCGCACGAACAGCACACCGCTGAGCAGCAGCACGCCCAGCACGGGCGCGATGATCGGCACGTAGCCGGGCAGCGATAGACGACGCCGCGGCTTGAGGGCGATGCCCAACAACAGCAACACACCGCCGGCCACCGCGCTGATGATGACCTCGCGATATTGATAGGCCGCCTCCTGGATAAAACCACCGGAATACACCAGCGACACGAACTGGCTGTAGGTCAGGTAGCTGTCGGTCACCCGCGTATACACCTCGAAGAACACCGCCGAGACAAACATCGCCAGGGCAAACAGATGCCTGACCAACGCCGGGCGAATGTAGGCGGTCATCCATAGCGCCAGCACCAAGACCAGGAACATCGCGCCAAACAGCGCCGCTGCAAAGCCAACACCCAACGCTGCCAGTCGTTCCAGGTACAAGTCATGCCCCCGGAAAAGGTACAGCACCAGCAGCACTTCCTTGAGGTATCGGGTCATGGGTTTCTCGACGGCGTCGCGCAGCAATGGAAGGTTCGTTTTCTGCACACTAGCAGCGGGTTTTCAAAGCGCAAGAAACTGGACGAACGGCCAGAGCGTCAAAAAAAAGTTAGCCCAAAAGTGACACCTTTGACGCCTCAAAAACATAAAAATCTATGAATCAGTACCGTTCATCGCCTACTTAAAATTCGTTAAAGCCCTTTAAAATCGGCACTTCTTTAAGTCTGTCAATGACTTGATATCAAAAAGCCCCAATCTCTCGAGTTTGCCAACACTGACAACTGTCATTTTGCTGACACGCTTTTCAGAAGCTGCGCTATACCCCTCTAAACAGTTTCATCCGAGTTACATCAATCGGTTTACGAGGCGCGCGAAAGATGGACGTGAGCGTATTTGGAACGGGGTATGTAGGGCTGATACAGGCGGCGGCGCTGGCCGACGTCGGGCACCGTGTCCTGTGCGTCGACATCGACTCGAACAAGATCCGTCAATTGCAGCAAGCGGTACCGCCGATCAGCGAGCCGGGGCTGTCCGGTTTGCTCGAAGACAACATCAAGACCGGACGCCTGTCGTTCAGCTCCCAGGCCAGCGATGCGGTGAACCATGGCGAACTGATCTTCATCGCCGTCGGCACCCCCGCCGATGAAGACGGCTCGGCGGATTTGAGCCATGTGTTGGGGGTCACCCGGCAAATTGCCGATTTCATGGACAGCGACCGCACCCTGATCATCAAGTCCACGGTGCCGGTCGGCACGGCTGACAAGGTGGCCGAATGCGCTCGCCAGGCGTTGGCGCGGCGTGGCCTGAAACAGCTGAATGTCCGCGTTGTATCCAACCCCGAATTTCTCAAGGAAGGCAGCGCCCTGGCCGATTGCATGCGCCCGGACCGGATCATCATCGGCACCGGCGATCAGTTGGCGCGCGATCAAATGAGCGAGCTCTACGCACCGTTCTGCCGCAACCACGAAAAACTGATGTTCATGGACAACCGCAGCGCGGAGCTGACCAAGTACGCCGCCAACGCCATGCTCGCCACCCGCATCAGCTTCATGAACGAACTGGCCAATCTCACCGAACGCCTGGGTGCCGACATCGAGGCCGTGCGCAAGGGCATCGGCTCGGACCCGCGCATCGGCTATCACTTCATCTACCCAGGCTGCGGCTTCGGCGGCTCATGCTTTCCCAAGGACCTTCGCGCCTTGCTGCACACTGCAGAACAAAGCGGCATGCCCCTGCGCCTGCTGCGCAGCGTCACCGAGGTGAACGACAGCCAACGGCACATTCTCTTCGAAAAACTGGCGCAGCAGTTCCCGAGCGGATTGGCCGGCAAATCGATCGCCATCTGGGGCCTGGCCTTCAAGCCCAACACCGACGACATGCGCGAAGCCCCGAGCCGCTACCTGATGGAAGCGCTCTGGCGCGAAGGCGCGCGTGTCCAGGCCTACGATCCGGAAGCCATGTCCGAATGCCGGCGTCTCTACGGCTACCGCAAAGACCTGAACCTCTGTGCCACCCGTGATGACACCCTGGAAGATGCCGATGCCCTGGTGATCTGCACGGAATGGAAGAATTTCCGCGTGGTGGATTTCGACCTGCTGGCCAGCAAGCTGCGCGCCCGGGTCATCATCGATGGTCGCAACCTGTACAACCCCGAGCACCTGGCCGCCGCCGGGCTGCTATATCGCGGCATCGGCCTGCGGCACACCGTGCCCAGCGTCCCGGGGCCACAAGCGTGAACATCCTGGTGACCGGCGCGGCCGGTTTCATCGGTGCCCACTGCGTGCTGCGGTTGCTGCGCGACGGCCACGACGTGTGCGGGCTGGACAATTTCAACGATTACTACGACCCGCAACTCAAGCACGACCGCGTGGCATGGGTGAAGGATCAGGTCGGCGAGTTTTCACTGGCGCACATCGACCTGACCGACGCGTCGGCGATCGATGAACTGTTCCAGTTCCGCCGCCCGGACGTGGTGATTCACCTCGCCGCCCAGGCCGGCGTGCGTTATTCGCTGGAAAATCCCCGCGCTTACGTCAACAGCAATCTCAGCGGGTTCCTGAACGTTCTCGAAAGCTGCCGCCATCATCCGGTCAAGCACCTGATCTACGCCTCTTCCAGTTCGGTGTACGGCGCCAACCAGCGCACGCCCTATTCGGTACAGGACGGCGTGGATCATCCGTTGTCGTTGTACGCGGCCACGAAAAAGGCCAACGAATCGATGGCCCACAGCTACAGCCACCTGTTCGGCATCCCTTGCACCGGCCTGCGTTTTTTTACCGTGTACGGCCCCTGGGGCCGGCCGGACATGTCGCCGATCCAGTTCGCCAAGGCCATCACCGGAAACCAGGTGTTGCAGCTCTTCAACCACGGCGAGCACACGCGCGACTTTACCTACATCGATGACATCGTCGAAAGCATCGCCCGGCTGATCGAACGTCCGCCTCGCCCGACACCGGACTGGAATCGCGAGCAACCGGACCCGGCCACCAGCCTGGCGCCATGGTGCCTCTACAACATTGGCGGACAGCACCCGGTAGCCCTGCGGACCTACGTCGCGCTGCTGGAAAAACACCTGGGCCGCACGGCCCGGATCGAGCTGCTGCCCCTGCAACCAGGGGACGTGCTCAACACCTGCGCCGATGCCAGCGACCTGGCCCTGGCCACCGGTTTCCAACCGCGCATCGAACTGGACGACGGCCTGGGTCGCTTCGTCGACTGGTTCCTCGATTACTACGTGCGCCCCATTGTCCACGCGCCGCTTGCGGCCCAATCCCAGCGGAGGAGTCTATGACCCGACATGAACAAGACATTCCGATCAGCGCCTTCGGACGCGACAAACGTGTCGACCCGGAGCATCGCCGACGCCTGGACGCGGCGATGCACCGCCAGGGTCGCGGCTGGTTGACCGGTCGCGATGGCGGTCGGCCCTGGACGGTCTCGCGGACCAATCGGGTGGTGGCCTGCCTCGGCGCACTGTCGATCCTGGTACTGCTCGCCCCGCTGCTGCTGGGCCTGGCACTGCTGGTCAAATATTCCAGCCCTGGCCCGGTGCTGTTCGTGCAGAAACGCACCGGTTATCGCGGGCGCGTGTTCGGCATGTACAAATTCCGCACCATGGTCGCCGATGCCGAGGCCATGAAAGAGTCGCTGCGCCACCTCAACAAACACGGCGCCGACGCCATCGATTTCAAGATCGACAATGATCCGCGCATCACCCCCATCGGCCGGTTCCTGCGACGCAGCAGCCTCGATGAACTGCCCAACCTGATCAACGTAGTGACCGGCGACATGCGCCTGGTCGGCCCCCGGCCCACCTCGTTCAACGCCTATCGCTACAAGGACAACCATCTTGTGCGCCTGAGCATCTACCCCGGCCTGACCGGCCTGTGGCAGATCTCCGGGCGCAGCAATATCGACTTCGACCAGCGCGTGGAACTGGACCTCAGCTACATCGCCGAGCAGAGCCTGCTGTTGGATTTGAAGATCCTGATGATCACCCCCTTCAAAGTTTTCAGCGGCCACGGAGCGAGTTAAATGGACGGTTCGACGAATATCCTGACCATAGCCAGCCCGAGCGAGTCCAACCTGACCTCGACCGTGCTCGACCCGGATCTGCGGATCCTTCTGATGACGGCCGCCAACACCGGCACCGGCACGAGCACCAGCGCGATGGCGTTGGCTGCCCAGCTGGCGCAGATGAGCAACGGTCGCGTGCTGCTGGTGGACGCAAGCCAGTCGCCGCATAACCTCAGCCAGCAACTGTCGTTGCAAAAAGAGCGCGGCTTCAGCGATCTGCTGTTCAACAGCCTCGCCCCGCCCCTGCTGCAGGACTGTGTGGTGCAGATTTCCAGCCTGCCCTTCGACGTGCTGCCCAACGGTCGTCTCGGGCACAACGCCGAACGCCTGAGTCCCGAGCGACTGCGTCCGTTGTTCCGGCAACTGGCGACGCAATACCGCTTCGTGGTGATCGACGCCGACGCGGTGTACTCGGCCACCGACACCTTGGTCATGAGTACCCAGGTGGACGGCGTGGTGCTGGTGGTACGCGGCGAGGACACCCGCTGGGAAGTCGCCCAGGCCGCGCGGCAGCGCTTGGTCCAGGCCGGCGCGAAGGTCGTCGGCAGCGTGTTCAACCGCCGCAAGTACTACATGCCGAAGTGGCTCTACAACAACCTTTAAGCCTGCAAAAGGATGACGAGATGAACGCCAGAATGCTTGTCCTGCTGTTGCTGCCGCTTGCCGGTTGCTCCAGCCACAACGAAAACACGACGATGCCGGTGCAGATCCTCACGGCCGCGCCGGCCAATGCCCAGGCCACCGACATGCCCCGGGTCGAACAGACGCTGCGGCCGCAGGACGTGCTGGATGTGATTTTTCACATCGACACGACCTCTTCCCAGGCTTATCGCGTGCAGCCGGGCGACCAGGTTGCCCTGAACTTCACCGCTGCCAGCCAGCTCAACGGCACGCAACAGGTGATGCCCGACGGCACTATCGAACTGCCGGGCGCCAACACCTCGGTGAAAGTCGCCGGCCTGACCACCGACGAGGCACGCCTGGAAGTGCAGCGTGCCTACAACCAGAAGATGCTGTTCCAACCCAACCGCAACCAATTGAGCGTCCTGGTGACCAGCCCGATGTCCGGTGAGGCGAACTTGCGCAACACCTTGATCCACCCGGCCACGGGCATGAGCCGGGAGATCATCGTGGGCCGGGATGGCTACGCCGCCTTCCCGGAAATCGGTTCCGTGCCGTTGCAAGGCATGACCGTTACCCAGTTGGAGACCTTCCTCAACGAGCGCTACGCCCAGTTGCCAGGCCACATGACCGTCGACGTGCTGCTCAAGTCCACCGCCGGCAACGAGATCTATGTGCTGGGCGAAGTGGCCCAACCCGGTTCCTACCCGATCCGCCGGCCCATCTCGGTCCTCGAGGCGCTGACGCTGGCCCGCGGCACCAACGTCAAGGCCCGGCTCGACTCGGTGGTGATCATGCGCCGCAACGGCAACCAGGTCGAAACCCGTCATTACGACGTGGAAAAAGCCTTGAGCGGCGATGCGTCGCAGATCGCCTACCTGCAACCGGAAGACATGCTCTTCGTACCCAAGACCGGCCTGGCCAAAGCCGGTGAAATGGCCCGGCAACTGGCCGACGTGGTGCTGTTCCAGGGCGTTGGCGTCAGCTTCGGTTATGACCTCGACAACAATAGCAACGGCAACTGACCCGGGTGAATGATCATGAATCCCAAGGAAAACTACCTGCACGAGTTCTTCAGGATCTTCTTCGCCAACAAGCAGTGGGTGAAGCGCGTCTTCCTGATTTTCGCCGTGATCGCCCTGGTGCTGCCGTTGATGCTCAAGCAGAGCTTCGACATAACCGCCCAGGTGATCGTCCAGTCGAAAAAACTCTCCCAAGGCGATGCCACGACTTCGCTGAACCAGGAAAACGCAACGTTCGTTCCGCCATCCCTGGCGGACATGGAAACCGAGAGCAACATCCTGCGCTCGCCAGCGTTGATTCGCGAAACCATCAAGGCCCTGCGCGACCAGGGGGAATACACCCCAAGCCCGGGCGTCCTCAACAAATGGGTGAGCGAACCGTTCAAGCGCTACATCACCCAGCCGCTGCGCGAATACGTCATCAACCCGGTGCGTGACGGCCTGGGGCTTGAAGTCGACCCCGTGCGCGACACGGTGCTCGACACGCTGACCGACGAGGCGATCGAAAACCTGAAGATCGAGACCCTGCCCGGTTCCAACGTGATCTCCATTGTCTACAGCTTCGGTGATCCGGCCCAGGGCACCCGGTTCGTGGGGCAACTGCTGCAAAACTACCTCACCGGCCGCCAGGACTTGCAGTCGATCGAGTTGCCCCAGACGTTCTATGAGCAGAAGAAAGTCCAGTACCAGACGCGCCTTGACGGTTTGGAAGGCAACCGGCTGACGCTGCTCGAGGGCGTTGGTTCTTCCGATCCCAAGGAAGAAATCACGTTCCGCTTGAATGCGATCAACACCGAAGAGCAGGCCCTGAACCTGTACCAGGATCGCCTGCTGCAAAGCCAACGCTGGCTCGATTACCTCAAGACCAGCCTGGCGGCGGCGAACAGCTCGCGGTTCAACGACTACACCTTCCCCTTCACCTTCACCACCACCGTGGACAACATCGCCTTCGAAGACAGGGAAATCAGGCAATTGGGTGAGCAATTGACCAGCCAGGTCAGCCGCTACATGAACGACCTGGCGATTTTCCAGCCCAGCAGCGAACCGATGTTGCTGGCGCGCGAACAGATCATGCGTACCCGCCAGCAATTCCTGAAAGTGGTGAATAACCGCATCCAGGAACGCACCACCGACCTTGCGGTGGTCAGCTCGGTGATCAATCAGAAAGTCGAACGCATCGCCGCCTTCAAGGACCGCATCCACCAGTTGCAGGAAACCCAGAGCAAACTGCGGCAAATGGACACCGAGATCAACGCGCTCCACGCGGCGTTCTCCACCTATGCCCAACGCTTCGCCGAAGCCAGTTCCGCCCGCTCGCTGGACAACGACCTGTCCAACGCCCGGGTCCTGAGCCCGCCGTTCGAACCGACCGCCGCAGCGTTTCCCAAGCCGGTGCTGATCATCGCCTTCGGCCTGTTCAGCGGCCTGCTGCTGGCGATCGCCCTGGTCTATGTGCGTGAGTTCTTCGACCATCGCTTCAAGCACCCTGCGCAAATCAGCCACCAATTGGATCTGCCGGTGCTGCTGGTGATCAACGAGCAATCGCCCGAACAGATCAACCCGCACCGCAACTGGAGCGTGCCCAGCCTTGTCCATTGGGTGAAAAATTGAACGCGCCGTTCGGCCCGTCCCGCCAAGACAGCCCCCTGTCGATCATTCATCTGCTCGACAGCGGCGGCTTCTATGGGGCCGAGCGGATGTTGCTCGATCATTGCCTGGCGACGCCCGGCCAGCATCAAGTGGTGTTCCTGGCGGCGCCGCCGACGTTGATCACGCGGTTCCGCCAGGCCGGGGTCGATTGCTGCCATTGCGCCAATTGGGCTGAGCTGCTGCAGCATTTGCGGCACCGGCGTGACGAGCGACCGCTGATCAATACGCACAACTTCAAGGGTCTGTTGTTCGGCTGGGCCGCGGCCACGATGCTGCGCCTGCCGCTGGTGATCACTCAGCACGGCTTCACGCCACGCAGTCCCAAGCAGCGGTTCTATACGTGGCTGAGCCTGCAACTGTGCCGCACCGCGCCGGTCAAGCGTGTGGTGTGCGTGGCCGAAAGCATCGCGGCGCTGCACCGCCAGGCCAGCGTTAAGGCGGAGAAGCTCGACGTGATTCCCAACGGCCTGCCAGCCGCCACGACGCCGCTGCCCCACCGCGACGACAGGCAACGCTGGCGGGTCGGCTACGTCGGCCGCTTGAGCAGCGAAAAAGGCCCGGACCTGTTTCTCGACGCCATGATCCCGCTGTGCCAGCGCCATGCGTCCTTGCACGCGGTGATGCTCGGCGACGGCCCGGAACGCCAGACGTTGCTCAAACGCATCGCCGATGCCGGGCTGCCGACGCGTATCGAGTTGCCCGGCTATCAGACCGACATGGACGACTGGTGGAGCCGCCTCGATGCGCTGGTGATCAGTTCACGCACCGAAGGCACGCCGATGATCCTGCTCGAAGCCATGCAGGCCGGCGTGCCGGTGGTGGCGTTCGGCGTCGGCGGTATTCCCGATATCCTGCAGGACCGTCACAACGGCCTGCTCGCCACGCCGGCCGACAGCGAGGAGCTGGCACGCCAGATCGAAACGCTGTACAGCGAACCGCCCCTGGCGCGAATCCTCGCCGACAACGCGCGCCGTACCCAAAGCGACCGCTATGACCTGCGCACGCTGGCCGAACGCTGGTCACAACTTTATATCCGCACGGCACGGGAGGCTCGGCCATGATCGTCCCGCTCTCGATCGTCAGTCTGCTGGGGCTGGTGTGCCTGGCATTGCTGGCCAGTCCTTATCCGTTTCTCGCACCGGGTGCGGTGCTTGGGCTCGTGGGCGTTGCCATGCTGTACCGCAAGCCCACTTGGGGTTTGCTGGGCATTGCCGCGCTGCTCCCGTTCGAAGGCCTGTTCAAGGACAACGCGTTTTCCGGCAGCAAATTCCTCGGTGTGGCGCTGATCCTGATCCTGATGCTGCAGTTGGCCTTGCACCAGATTCCTGCGACGCGCTTGCGCAGCAATATCTGGAAGCCGCTGCTCGGCTTCATGGCCCTGTATGGCCTGAGCCTGTTGATCTCGGAAAACATGGACCTGTCCCTGACACAGCTGCGTGAACTCTCGGTAGGGCTGATTCTGTTCGTGATCACGTTGCTGATTGGCCGCGAGCTGAACCTGGATATGTTCGCCCGACTGATGACCGTGAGCGTCGCCACGGCCTGCGTGCTCGCGATGTTTTCAGCCAAATACCAGGATCAGGGCCGCGCCTCGGGTCTGTTGGAGGACCCGAACGCCTTTGCCCTGTTGATTGCGTTTACCGTGCCGCTGGCATTGTGGTTGACCATTCGCAGCCAGAACTTGCTGCAACGCTTGTTCTGGGGTGGCGGTTTCATCCTGTTGTTGGGCGGCATGACCAAGACCGAATCACGCTCAGGCCTAGTCGTGTTGCTGCTCAGCCTGGTGATCGGGTTGTATCACTACAGGGCGCAGCTGCCACGCATACGTCCCCGGCACCTGGGGTTCGCGATGCTCGGCCTGGCGCTGGCTGTTCCGGCGACAATCGCCTTGATGCCGGCTGGCTACGTGGCACGCATCCAGTCATTGAGCATTCTCAGTTCCGGCGCCAACGCCTACCAGGACGGATCCTTGGGACGCCGCGCCTCGTACATCGTGGTGGGCAGCCAGATGATCCGGGAGAAGCCGATACTCGGTTCCGGCCCGGGAACGTTTCCAGAGCACTACGCCCCCACCGGTTACGCGAAGGCGTTCTCGGCCAATCGCAAACGCGGGGATCTGTACCGCCAGGCCCATAACACCTACCTGGAAATCTTCAGCGAAATCGGCGTGCCAGGCGGCTTGATGTTTGTCGGCATGATCGGGCTGGGGCTCTACAACCTGGTGCGCGCGCGCCAATTGTGGCTCCAGCGCCGGGACTGGGCCCAGGCGGATCTGTTGACGCACCTGGGCATGAGTTTCCTGTCGCTGGCATTGTTCCTGATGTTCCTCAGCGCCCAGAACCACAAGTTGCTGTGGATCATGCTCGCCTTGACCGGCATCTTGCGCTACGACGCCGAACGATCCGCGCCGCTGGAGGCACGTTCATGAGCCGCGTCAGTATCGTGATCCCGATGTACAACGAGGCCCGGCACATCGGCCGCACGCTGCTGGCCGCGCGGGAGGCCGCACGCCAGGCACGACTGGAATGCGAGCTGATCGTGGTCGACAACGGCTCGGACGATCACGGCCCGCGCATCGCCAACGAACTGGGCGCACGTGTGCTGATCGTGCCCGGCGTGCACATCGGCGCCCTGCGCAATCGCGGCGCGGCGGTCGCCCGCGGTGATTGGCTGGCGTTCGTCGACGCCGATATGGAAATGCCGGCCGATTGGCTCAAGTTGCTGATCGAAATGGAAGGCCGCCAAGGTGATGTGCTGGGGCTTGACCTGGACACGCCCGGCCAGGCGCCCTGGTTCGCACAGGCTTGGCAACGCCGCAGCCAGCGGCCGGGGTCCCGCTCCTTGCATCGCGTCCAATGGTTGCCCAGCGCCAATCTCTTGATGCGTCGCACCTGGTTCGATCAGGTCGGCGGCTTCGACGAAACCCTGCGCACGGGCGAAGACAAGGACTTCTCCCTGCGCCTGCGCCAGGCCGGTGCGCAATTGTTGCTGGTCAACGAAAGCCTGGCCGTGCACTGGGGCTACGAAGGTAGCTGGCGCGAGTGGATGAGCAAGGAGTTGTGGCGCCAGGGCAGTCATTGGCAGTTGTTGCGCAGCCATGGGGCGAGCCTGCGCCTGTTGCGTTTTCCGGCGTTGTCGATGGGCGTCTGGGGCCTGGACTTGCTGGCGCTGATCGCCCTGCTCCAGGGCCAGGCGCGCCTGGGGCTGACGCTGTTGTTCATCAGCACACTGCCGGCCTTGGTACTGAGCCTGCGCCAGAGCCAGCGAGACCCGCATCTGACGTTGCAACTGTGGGCCTTGCATGGCGTGCGCCTGCACCTCACCGGCGCCGCGTTACTGCTCAATATTTTTCAATGGAATGCCAGGAGACCTGCCCGTGGCTGAATTCTTTTATTGGTCTTGCCTGTTGCTGCCGGTTTACGCCTACCTCGGCTACCCCGTGCTGTTGACCTCGCTGACGCCTTTTTTTCCGGTACGCCGCTACGGCAAGCCCTTGCCGATGGATGTCAGCATCGTCATCGCCGCCCATAACGAGGCGCGGCACATTGAAGAAAAATTGCGCACCTTGCTGGCCCAGGACTATCGGGCGCATTCGCTGCGGATCATTCTCGCCAGCGACGGTTCCACCGACGACACCGTGGCCTGCGCGCGCAGAATCGGCGACTCGCGCATCACCGTGCTCGACCTGCCACGCCAGGGCAAGGCCGCCGCCCTCAATACCGGCGTGGCCCATAGCTATGGCGAGATCCTGGTGTTCACCGACGCGGACAATCAATGGGCCCCCGACACGCTCGGCCACTTGCTGGCGCCGCTGGGCGATCCGGAAGTCGGCGCCTGCGCCGGGCACATGGACATCCCCGTGCCGGGCAAAGGCCTGAGCCTGGGCGACAGCCTCTATCGGCACTATGAAGGCTGGCTGCGCCGGGTGGAAAGCCGCACAGGCTGCATGGTCTCGGCCGACGGCGCCTTGCTGGCCCTGCGCAGGGCTTTGTTCCAGCCGATTCCGGCCCAGGTCAACGATGATTTTTTCCTCAGTACCTGCGCGCCGGCGGCTGGCAAATCCATTGTTTATGCACCGAAGGCACGGGTGACGGACCAGGGCGTGGATGAAGCCGACAAGCAGTTTCGTCGTCGCCAACGGGTCACCGTCGGCGGGTTGCAGAGCCTCGCCCAGCGTCGGGAATTGCTCAACCCTCTGCGTCATGGGCTCTATGCCATCGGGTTGATCAGTCACAAACTGATCCGCCGCCTGGCGCCAGTGCTACTGCTGCCCTTGTTGTTGAGCAACGCCTGCCTGTGGAACGACCATCCGTTCTATCGCCTGAGCCTGGTGGCACAGTTGCTCGGCTACGCCATGGCACTGATCGGGTTGATGGACGCAGGCCACCGTTTGCCCCGGCCCTTTCGCCTGGCGGCGTTCGTGCTGGTGACGCTGGCGGGCATGAGCATCGGACTCTGGCAGTTCCTTCGGGGCCAGCGCTACAGCCAATGGAATCCCGAGCAGAATCGTTAAGGAGACGGCCGATGTCGATCAAATACGTTTTCAAGCGCACCGGCGGCTGGCTGTACCTGAACACGTCCCTGGGTCGCCATCCGTTGCGTGGCGCCGGCGTCATCCTGATGCTGCACCGGGTGCTGAACAACGACCGTGCTGCCGAACTGCCCCATCGCAATGAGCTGTGCGTGGGGCCCGACGCATTCGAACATTTGCTGATCTGGCTGCAACGGCATTTTGAATGCGTGCCCCTGATGACGTTGCTGCTGGCCGACCCTGAAAGCGTTCCGAACCGTCCGCGGGTGGCCCTGACCTTCGACGATGGCTGGCGTGACAACGCCATGAACGCCTTTCCCCTGCTGCGCCAATACCAGGTGCCGGCGAGCATTTTCCTGTCCACCGATTTCGTCGGCAGTCGCCAGCACTTCTGGTGGGAAAGCATCGGCGAAACCCTGTGGGGCAGCCATGGGCAGGTAGCACGGCATTCGCTGATCGAGCATTTGCAGCATGCCGGCCGGCCGCTGCCGGTACTGCTCGATGATATCGACGACGAACGCCGCAGCCTGGCGTTGCTGCACTATCTGCAAAGCCTCAAGACCCTCGATGCGCGCACCTTGAGCGACCTCACCGAAGCCTGCCCGCACGGAGCCCAGCCCCAGGCGCTGGACTGGCCCCAGGTGCGCATGCTGGAAGATTCCGGCCTGGTCCGCTTCGGCCCCCATGGCGCCAGCCACGCGATTCTGACCGGGCTCGACGACCAGCGCCTGCACGAGGAACTGACCCGCAGCTGGACAGCCCTGGAGAATGGCTGCGCCCAGCCCTTGCCGGTGTATTGCTACCCCAACGGCGACAATGACGTCCGTGTGCGCGAACAGGTGGCAGCCCACGGTTTTCCGTTCGCACTGGGCACCCAGGCCGGACTGTATCGCCATGACGGCGACCCGCTGAACCTGCCGCGTTTCGGCGTCAGCCAACGCAACGCCTGCCACCCGGAATTGTTGGCTTGGCGCATTCGTCGAGGAGCCCGCTCATGAACCGCGCACGTTACCTCAAGCTCCTGGTGTTGAGCATGGGCACAAGCCTGGCGATGCTCTGCCTGCGCCTGTTGCGCAACGTCTTGCTGGCACGGATCCTGGGGCCCAGCGAACGCGGGCTGTTGGCGCTGCTCAGCACCCTGCCGGACCTGATCAGCGCCATCACCAGTGGCGGGCTGAATTCCGCCGTGGGTTATCAGGCGGCGCAGCACCGCTCGATGAGCCTGCTGCTCAGCCATGTACTGGTCTTCGGTTGCCTCCTGGCGGGACTGCTGACGTTGCTGGTGGTGGCGCTGGTACGTGAGTTCGGCGCCGAACTGGACATCGCCGTACAACTGGGGCTGCTGGCCTGGCTGCTGTTGCTGGCCGTACCGCTGGCGGTACTCAAGAGCGGCCTGCTGACGCTGCACAACGCCTCCGGCGGGGTTGGCGCGTTCAACGCCTTGCGGCTGATGGAATCCCTGGTGCCGCTGTTGCTCTTCGTGGCGCTGTTCTGGATATGGAAAGACACGGCGCTGGAAGCAGCGCTGATCAGCTGGCTGGCGGGCCTGAGCCTGGTGGTGCTGGCAGGTTGGATGTGGTTGCGTCGCGATCATTCGATCACCCTGCGCTGGGACCGCACCGGCCAGAACGAACTGTTGCATTACGGTGTCCGCAGTCACCCGGACATCCTGTTCCAGCAATTGATGATGCGCTCGGACTACCTGTTCATCGGCGCACTGCTGGGCAGCACGGCGCTGGGACACTACGCCATGGCCAGCGCCGCCGCGGAACTGCTGCATATCGTCCCGGAAGCGGTCACCACGCCGCTGATGAAAAGGCTCCTGCAGCAAGACACCGATATGAAGCGCCTGACCCCGTTGGCCTTGCGCCTGACCGCCACCGCCATGCTGGGCGCCTGCCTGGGCATGGCACTGGTCGGCGAATGGCTGATCGTCACCCTATTCGGCAGCGCCTATCAACCGGCGTACCCGGCCCTGCTGGCGCTGCTGCCAGGGGTGTTCGGGTTGTGCTATGCGAGCATCCTGCGCCTGGACCTGCTGGGCAAGAACCGACCCGGTAGCGTTTCGTTGTTGATGGGCGTGGGTGCGCTATTGAACCTGGCGCTGAACGTTGTCCTGATTCCGCGCTACGGCATCGTTGGCGCTGCCGCCGCTTCGTCCATTGCGTACCTGGGCGTGACCCTGCCGATGCTCGTCATGTATTGCCGCCTCAGCGGCGTGGCGTTGTGGCAGACGTTGATTATCCTGCCCAGCGATCTGCTGCCGATGCGTCAGATGTTGCTGGGGAAATCCGCGTGAACAGCGTCGCCAGCCAAGCCGCCATCGCGAGCAAGCTCGCTCCCACAGGGTCCGGTGGCGAACATGACATCTGCATCCACCGAAGATCCACTGTGGGAGCGAGCCTGCTCGCGAAAGCGGTGGGTCAGTTTGCGATGATGTTGAAGGTGACGGCCTCTTCGCGAGCAGGCTCGCTCCCACAGAGGAGAATCGCGGCGGGTCTATGTCTTCTGGTATTGGCTTGCTCGGCCCAAGCAGCGGCCATGCAATGGACCGGCATCCGTGACGGCAGCCTGTATCTGCAAACCGACCGCCCGGACACCGTCACCGTCCGCTGGGTGCCCGCCTGGCAAGCCGAGGCCAATGCCGAACATCTGTATCTGCTCGACGGCCATGGGCGATTGGCGGGTGAGCGCCTGGTCAAGGCGGATCAGACCCGTGGCGAGCAGCAATGGCCGCTGCTGCCGGGTGCCGCCAGTTACCGGTTGGAAATTCCCGGCTACAGTTTCCGGCGCTACAGCGTCGAACACGACGCGCGCACCCGTGCCCTGTTCGCCCCGGCCAAGGTGCATTTCAGCGCTGAAGCCCACGATGGCGATGAGCTGTATTTCAAAGTGGCGGCCGGCGAACAGGCGGTGCTGGCAGGCAAGTTCCACGGCGGCGTACATGCGTTGCAAGCCCGGCGGGTTGCGGACGGAAAACAGTTGCAACTGAATCTCAAGCCACAGCGGGCCTATTGGCAATTCGATCAGGTGGCCCTCCCGGTGGCGGACACGGACCAAATCTGGCGCCTGCATCTGCAAGGCAACGGCAAGGTCGCGTTCTGGCTGGACGGCACCGCCAACCTGTTCGCCCAAGACCCGGCGCACTTGCAACCGGTGCGCCAGGATCCGGGGCAGACCCATCTGACGCTGCACGACGAGGCGCTCGGCACGACCCCCAAGCTGGGCATATACCTGCCCTATGAATTACTGCCGCCCTCCAGCTACGCGGTGCTCGATGCGCTCAAACCCCAGGCGGCTACCCTCTACAGCTTCGTTGATGTCATGGCGGCCAAGGTCAATCACGAAGATGCTTTCCGACGCTTGTACCGGGGGCGCTTCGGCATCAGCCAAGACATTACCCTGTTGGCCGCCAGTCAGCGCCGGGCGGATCTGCAGGCCGACCGGACCAGTCTCAGCGGCCTGCAAGCCTGGCTCATGTCGACCCGAGCATCGAGCGACAACGGCGTCCACTACCTCAGTTTTGCCGATGAGCCCAACCTGAACTACCCGGACTTCGCCAGTTTCCAGCAAGTGTTCCAAAGCATGGCTGCCCAGGTCCGCGCCGATCCCGCCAACGCACGCGCCGGTGTCCGCATTGCCATACCCGCCAGCTCCCGGTTCACCAATGGCCCCTTTACCGACAATGCAGCTGACAAGCGCGGGATCGACTGGGCACGGCGCCTGCTCGCGACGTCCGGCGACCAGATCGACGCCCTGGCCTGGCATGAATGGATGATCCGCGACCTGCTGGCGACCCGGGTCTACCGCGACAGCGTCCGTCAGGCCGCCAACCTGGTGGGACTGGACAGCCAGGGCCGGCCCCGCAAGGCTTTGCTATTGGACCAGACCAACATGTCCAGCGGCTCGAGCCTGAGCCCTTACGACCAGGAAACCCACTACGCCGCCTTGTGGTGGACCTCGGTAGCGATCAACGCCTCTGCGGATGGATGGCTCGACATGCTCAACTGGTTCATGCTCGCCGACGAACCTGAATACCCCAAGGGCATGGTGCGGGTGCTGGACAATGAGCGCTTCGAACTCAAGCCCGTAGGCCTGGCCCAGCAGTTCATCCAGCAGCACTGGCTCGACCAGGTGCTGCACCTGGACAACGACGCGTTTGAAGTCGACGTACTGGCCATGGCCACCGGCAAGCAACGCAACCTGCTGGGCGTGAACAAAAGCACGCGAGCCCATCAGGTCAGCCTCGACGGCACGGCCTGCCCCCAGCCAGGCATGAGCCTGCTGTATTTCGGCCCGGACAACCGCAGCCACAACGTTCCGTTTGATTGCAAGGCCGGCCAGGTCGGCTTTCTCCTGCCAGGGGAAACCGTGTTCGCCCTCGGTTGGACAGCGCCGCTTTCACCCCAACCCGCCACCCGTCAGGAGGCACCATGAACACTTTGCAAACATTGCGTGATCGCATCCACAAAAAAGGTCTGCGCGCCGTCCTAAGGCAGCTATCCAGACGCTATATCTTTTCCCACACCCGACTGGTGTGGCTGGAGCACGATATACGGACCCCGCTCCCCCCGCACAACCTCAAGCCCTACCCACCGATGCGCCTGGAATCCATCACAGTCGCCAATGCCGATGCGTTTGCCCGGCACTTCGGCGACCGCGTCGAAACCATGCGCGAGTTGGCGGCCGAAGGCTACACAGGCTTGATGTACCTGGATGATCAGGGCGACAGCGTAGGGTTCGCCTGGGCCAGTACCCGGGACTATTTCGACCGTCATTTCTACCGCTGCAATTTTCCGATCAAGCCTGGCGAGTACTTTCAGTTCGGTGGCGAGGCCATTCGTCAATATTGGGGCACCAGCATCTCGGCGGACATGCAGTTGGAGGTGTGGAAAGTCATGGCGGACCAGGGTTGTCACACGATGGTCGATGTCTGCGATTTGCAGAACGTCCAGGCGATCAAGATGCATATCCGCATGGGCTTCCAGGAGCGCGGCAAGATCACCCACGTGTATCGCCTGTTCGGTCATTGGAGGTTCTTTCGCAACACGCTTTACCGCGGTTCTGTGCTGGACGGCTTTCGTAAACCGGCCCAGCCGGTTACCTCGACAGCAGCGGCCTGACGTCCATGGCGATCCGGTTCCAATGGTGTCGCTCCCTGGGCGCAGAGGATTTCCCTGCAACAGCTTATGAACAGCTGCGAACGCAGGTGGCCGACGCAACACCGTTCAACACCCTGGCCTGGCTGCAAGCGGCGGAATTCGCCCTGGTGCCGGAGCAGCAACTGCATATCCTGCTGGGCTGGCAGGACCAGACCTTGTGCTTCTGCCTGCCCCTGATATCAGGACTGGAACGTATCGGCGGGCTGCGGTTCCGGGTGTTGCGTCATTTGGGTTTTCCAATGGCCGACCGCATCGCCCTGCTGGCGCGCATGGACGCCGAAGGCATGGGCCAGGCGTTGATGCAGATCCGTCAGCATTTGCCTCACGCGTTGCTGCAAATCAATGAAGTGATCGAGCCCGTCGGGGAGCAAAGCGTCCTCAGCGCCTGGATGGCGCTGAGTTCCACCGGAGAGCGGCGCCTCAGTTGCCGGGTTCCGGTGCACCTGATCACTGAAAGCGACCATGAGGAGATTTCTGGCGATCCACGCTACAAGCTGCGTCGAGCGCGCAAGCGAATCGCGGCTTGTGGTGCCGAGATCCGTCGGATAACGCCAGACGCCATCAGTATGGGGCAACTGTTGCGCGCCCTGGCCGATGTCGAGGATGCCAGTTGGAAAGGCGAGGAAGGCGTCGGCATCTTCGCCAACCCCCTTCGCCGGCAATGGATGAACCTCGCCTTCACCGCCCTCGCCGCCCAAGGCCTGGTGCGAGTGGTGATGCTGGAGCTGAACGGCGAGTGCATCAGCTATCGCCTCGGCCTGTTGGACCAAGGCCGGCTGTATGACTACAACCTGGCGTTCCTGCCGCAACACGCCGACCTGGGCAGCGGCCGGGTATTGCTCGAAGAGTGGATTCGCTGGGGGCTGGACGAAAACTGGCGGTGGGTCGATGCGTCGCGCGTCAGCCTGGAAAACTCCAGCCACCAACTGCATGAACGCATGACCGGACAACTGGAACACTGGCGTTGGAGTTTTTATTCCTGGCAACCCGATGGTTTGCTCCTGGGGTTTGCCTTGCGGCTATGGAAGAGCCTGAAACCCTGGCTCGGCAAGCGCAAGGCCAAACCAACCGCGACGACGGCATCGTCTTCCACCAAGCACCAGGAGAATACGCATGCCTCGCCAAGTGATCGTCAACGCTGACGACTTCGGGCTAAGCCTCAGTGAAAACGAACTCATCCTGCGAGCTTTCGAGGCCGGCGTGATCAGCTCCGCCACGGCAATGGCCAATATGCCGGGGTTCGACCAGGCGTGTGAACTGTCCCGCCACCCATTGCTTGAAGGCCGCGTTGGGCTGCATTTCAACCTCAGTTATGGAATGCCGCTGAGCCAGGCGATCAAGTCACGGAAAAGATTTTGCAATGCCGCCGGCGAGTTCGACCTGAACCTCTCGCGATACTGCCTACGCCTTGGGTCGCGAGATCTGGCAGCGGTGGAAGAAGAGCTCCAGGCCCAGTGGCAGTATTGCCTGGACCGTGGCCTGCGTCCCAGCCACTTGGACTCGCATCAGCACGTGCACAACATCTGGCCCGTCGGAGAACTGGTGGCGCGTTTCGCCGCGCGACACGGCGTACCTGTGCGGCTGGCGCGCAACCTGGGGGCCAACCTGAGCGTGCCCAAGCGCGTCTTCAAGACATTGTTCAATCATCGCCTGCGCCGGCTCTGCGGCGCGACCGCCGACTACGTCTGCACACCAGCGGACCTTGACCACGCCGCGCCGCCGAGCCACGGCTCGCTGGAAGTCATCGTCCATCCGCTGGAACTGGACGGTGATTTCGGTGACGCCAGTCTGGTACCGGGCAGCTCACTGACCCAAATACTGCACCAGCGCCTGGCAGGAGTGCCGAAGGTGGGATATGGCGAGAATGGGCGCAGGTTCGTGTTGGTTGAACTGGGCGATGTGCACTGAGGATGGTATGCATGCCTGTGGCGAGGGAGCTTGCTCCCGCTGGGCTGCGCAGCGGCCCCGGCGAGGCGATGCCGAAACCGAAACCGAGGGGGCGCTCCGCGCCCAACGGGAGCAAGCTCCCTCGCCACAGGGGTTGTCGTGTTTCAGTGACCCAGGCTCACCCGCGCCAGCGAGGCGCGGCGATCGATGGCTTCACGCAGCCGACGTTTTTGCGCCTCCCACACCATGGCATCGACCCGGGCCGAACGCATCAACGCCAGCATCGCGGCCTTGGCATTCAGGTATTCAATCCATGCATCCCGGGCCTTGAGCCTGTGTCGTTCTTCAACGCTCATGTCCATGCGCCTGAGCGCCAGGGCGCACTCGTCCTGGATCAAGGGCCCAAGGGTCGTCTGGATCCGGTGAGGTGCCTTGAAGCCTGCCGTACCGGCGACGATTTCCCGCGCCCGATCCAGGCCCCACTCCAGCGCCTGGGGAAGCGGTTCACGCACGGCGCGGTCATGGAATTCCTCGACCCAGACGGAGCCGTTCGGCCGATAAACACAGACGAAAACCTGTGTGATGCTCTGCTGGTTGATCCGCGTCTGGACCTCGACCTGCGTGCCGTCCTCGAGCATTTCTTCGTGGTTGCGACCCGGCAACCGGCTGTTCACCCAAAGCCAATACTGTGCGCTTCTACGTCGCATCCCGTTGCCCTCCCCCTAAGGAACAAGGAGTAAGGCACACGGGCAAAGTATTTTCCAGCCGCCAAAGATGCGCTCCGGACGAATGACAGCGTCGTCTATCGGCCGAGCTTTTTCTCCACCTGGGCGACCTTGTCATGTAGTTTTTCGGCGTCCTGTTCGTGGCTCTTGATCGACTTAGGCGTGATCGTCTTGTCCACGTCCTCAGTAGCAGGATCAGGCTGGCGAACGTCGCGCTCGACCACGTTCACCGGCTCGCCAGAAGCGTCTTTCGCAGGTGCGTTGTTGCCAGGTTGGGTCTGTCCTTTTGAATGCTCGATCGTCATGACGTCGTCCTCAATGTGATGGTTGTCGAATTTTCGAGTGGGGCGAAACGGCGAGAGTTCGATCGGGTTGCGGTGACCCTTTGAGAACAGCGAGGCCTTCGTGGCGAGGGAGCTTGCTCCCGCTCGGCTGCGCAGCAGTCGCCAAAGATCGATGCGTGTTCAAGGCGCAAGTGTCATTCCATCGGGGGCCGCTACGCGACCCAGCGGGAACCAGCTCCCTCGCCACGGGCAAGCTGTCCGAAAACCCTGCGCGCGATCCAGAGAATCTGCTAAAACGCAGCATCTATCCCAGTAGCGAATCCCATCGATGCCCGCATTTTTATTTTCTCGCTTCAAACGGCGTTGGCTGGCCTGGTCGTTGATGATCGCAATGGTGGTCGGCCTGCCCGTGGGCTGCGCGGCGTTGCAGCACAAGGAGCGAGAGCTGGTGTTTCGCATCGAGCCGGGGACGGCGAGCTGGTTCAATGGCCTTCCCAGCGGTCTACAGGAATTCGATCTCAAGCCCAAGCATTTCAAGGCTGGAGAAAATATCCATGGCTGGTGGTGGCCGGCTGAACGCAAGAACGCACCGGCCATCCTGTACCTGCACGGTGTGCGCTGGAACCTGACCGGGCAATTGTTTCGCATCCAGCAATTAAGGGCGCTGGGCTATTCGGTGCTGGCAATCGATTACCGTGGCTTCGGCAAGAGTCAGGGGGACCTGCCGTCGGAAGCCAGCGTCTACGAAGATGCGCGAGTCGCCTGGAAGCGTCTCGAAGTGTTGCAACCGGATCCGGCCCTGCGGCTGATCTACGGTCATTCGCTGGGTGGCGCCGTCGCGGTGGACCTGGCGGCGGAACTGGGTCAGGAGGCTGCAAGCAACGGCACCCCGGTGCCGGCCCGAGGCCTGGTGATCGAATCCACATTTACATCGCTGGGCGATGTCGCCACCGCCATGGCCGACACGTCCTTGCCGGTGCGCTGGTTGCTCTCGCAGAAGTTCGACTCCATCGACAAGATCGGCGAGATCAACATGCCGCTGTTGATTGTCCATGGTGCGGCCGACCGCTACGTGCCCCCCCGCTTCAGCGGACAGTTGTTCAACGCCGCCCGGGAACCCAAGCGTTTGCTGCTGGTGCCCGGAGCCACGCATAACAACAGCATGAGCCTGGCAGGCCGGACGTATCGGCAGGCGCTGGACGCGTTGATGAAAAGTACCCCCTCGCCGGTGGCTGGAAACGCCCAGGCCAGGCCGGACAAAGCGGGTTGATCCACAACCACCTGTGGGAGCGAGCTTGCTCGCGATGGCGGCGGCACATTTACATGGATGCAAACTGAACCACCGCTATCGCGAGCAAGCTCGCTCCCACAGGGGATTGGGTTACTTCATATCCTGGGTAATAAAAAACGGCACCTTTCGGTGCCGTTTTTTATGGCCGGTACAAGGTTACTTGCGCGCCGCCTCCCAAGATTTCAACAGCTCGGTGTAGCTCACGGTTTCACCTTTAGGCTTCTCGTTCGCCAGTTTCGGCTTCGGTGCGCCCGGCTGGTCGAACCAGTATTGCGCGTCGCGCTCAGGGTTCATCTTAGGCGCGCAGGTGGCCTGGGCCTTGGAGCGTTCCAGGCGCGTCATGATCGCGTCCTGGTCCTTGGCCAAGCCATCGAGGGCCTGCTGTGGCGTCTTCTCGCCGCTGGCCGCTTCGGCGATGTGGCTCCACCACAGTTGCGCCAGGCGCGGATAGTCCGGCACGTTGGTCCCGGTCGGGGTCCATTGCACGCGGGCCGGGCTGCGGTAGAACTCCACCAGGCCACCGAGTTTCGGTGCCAGGTCGGTCATCGCCTGGGAGTTGATGTCCGACTCGCGAATCGGCGTCAAACCGACGATGGTCTTTTTCAGCGACACGGTTTTCGACGTCACGAACTGTGCATAGAGCCAGGCCGCGAGCTTCTGCTTCTCAGGCGTGGACTTCATGAACGTCCAGGAACCCACGTCCTGATACCCCAGCTTCATGCCCTGCTCCCAATACGGACCGCGTGGCGAAGGCGCCATGCGCCATTTCGGCGTGCCGTCGGCGTTCACCACCGGCAGGCCCGGCTTGGTCATGTCGGCGGTGAACGCGGTGTACCAGAAGATCTGCTGGGCGATGTTGCCCTGGGACGGCACCGGGCCGGACTCGGAGAAGGTCATGCCCGCCGCTTCCGGTGGTGCGTATTTCTTCAGCCAGTCCACGTATTTGGTGGTGGCGAACACGGCGGCAGGGCCGTTGGTGTCGCCGCCACGGGTGACGCTGGAGCCGACCGGATGGCAGTCTTCGACGCGAATGCCCCACTCGTCCACCGGCAACCCGTTAGGCAGGCCTTTGTCACCGCCGCCAGCCATGGAGAACCAGGCATCGGTGAAGCGCCAGCCCAGGGACGGATCTTTCTTGCCGTAGTCCATGTGCCCGTAGATGCGCTTGCCGTCGATCTCCTTGACGTCCTCGGAGAAGAACTTGGCGATGTCTTCATAGGCCGACCAGTTCACCGGTACGCCCAGCTCGTAGCCGTACTTTTCCTTGAACTTGGCCTTCAGGTCCGCGCGCTCGAACCAGTCGGCGCGGAACCAGTACAGGTTGGCGAATTGCTGGTCGGGCAGTTGATAGATCTTGCCGTCCGGCGCGGTGGTGAAGGAAATGCCGATGAAGTCCTTGATGTCCAGTGTCGGCGAGGTGTAGTTCTTGCCTTCGTTGGCCATCAGGTCGGTGATCGATTCGGTCTTGCCGTAGCGAAAGTGCGTACCGATCAGGTCCGAGTCGTTGACCCAGCCGTCATAGATATTCTTGTCCGACTGCATCACCGTCTGCATTTTTTCCACGACGTCGCCTTCTTGCAGCAGGTCGTGGGTCAATTGGATACCGGTGATTTCGGTGAAGGCCTTGGCCAGTACCTTGGATTCGTATTCGTGCGTGGTGAGGGTTTCCGACACCACGTTGATCTTCATCCCGCGAAACGGCTCGGATGCCTTGATGAACCATTTGAGTTCTTCGAGCTGCTGGGCGTCCGTCAGGGTCGACGGCTTGAATTCACTGCCGATCCATTTTTTTGCGGCGTCTTCATAGGCGTCGGCCCAGGCCGTAGCGCTCAGCCCGCTGAGTGCCAGCATGGCTGCCAATGAAACGCTATGTCGCAGCTTATTGTTTTTATCGAACATAGAGACCTCCTGTTTGGGTTTAAGAGCCTGATCGTCGAGTTGTCGACGTGGCCTGTACGGTTAATTCGAGTACTCAAATTCGAGTGCCAGTGCTTGCCAGGCAAGGCGCCATGACGAGTCGTAGCCCGCTACGGCGAGGAATGGCAACGCAGCCTGGCGAGCACTGGCGCCGAAGTTGAGTGCACGAATTAGCCACACAGGCCACTTAGCCCCACCGCATCACTGCCAACAGCCACACCCAAGACAACGCGAACGCTATCCAGATGCTCCAGTCGGTGGCGCCGATTACCAGCAGATGCAGGTAGGCGCTACCGAGAAGACCGATAAACAACCGATCGCCACGGGTCGTGACAATCGGCAGAAAACCACGCCGAGGGATGCTCGGCGAACGCAATTCCCAAGCGGTCATGCCTGCCAGGAACAAGGCGATGACGCCGAAGAATGCCGCCGTGGGGGCGGTCCAGTTCATCCATTCCATCATCGACTCCTCAGACCCGGCCCAGGGCAAAGCCCTTGGCCACGTGGTTGCGAACGAACCAGATCACCAGCATGCCCGGCAGGATGGTCAACACCCCCGCCGCCGCCAGCACGCCCCAATCGATACCCGACGCCGATACGGTGCGGGTCATGACCGCCGCGATCGGCTTGGCATTCACCGACGTGAGCGTGCGCGCCAGCAACAACTCGACCCAGGAAAACATGAAGCAGAAAAACGCCGTCACGCCGATGCCGGAACCGATCAACGGGACGAAGATCTTGGCGAAGAACTTGGGGAAACTGTAGCCGTCAATGTAGGCCGTCTCGTCAATTTCTTTCGGCACCCCAGACATGAACCCTTCAAGGATCCACACCGCCAGCGGCACGTTGAACAGGCAGTGGGCCAAGGCCACGGCGATATGGGTGTCGAACAACCCGATCGACGAATACAACTGGAAGAACGGCAACAGGAACACTGCCGGTGGCGCCATGCGGTTGGTCAGCAGCCAGAAGAACAGGTGCTTGTCGCCGAGGAACCGATAACGGGAAAACGCATAGGCCGCCGGCAACGCGACCGCCAGGGAAATAACCGTGTTCAGGCTCACGTAGTACAGCGAGTTCAGGTACCCGGTGTACCAGCTCGGGTCGGTGAAGATCACCTTGTAGTTGTGGAACGTGAAATCGTGCGGCCACAGGGTCAGGCCGCCAAGGATCTCGGTATTGCTCTTGAACGACATGTTCAGCAGCCAGTAGATGGGCACCAGCAGGAACAGGATGTAGATCAGAAGCGGGATCAGCTTTCGGTTGCTCATTGTGCGGGCCTCAACGGTTGGCGTCGGAGTGCGTCATGGCGGTGTAGAACAGCCAGGACACCAACAGAATGATCAGGAAGTACACCAGGGAAAACGCCGCCGCCGGGCCCAGGTCGAATTGACCGATAGCCATCTGCGTCAAGGTCTGGCTAAGGAACGTGGTGGCATTGCCCGGCCCGCCGCCGGTGAGTACGAACGGCTCGGTGTAGATCATGAAGCTGTCCATGAAGCGCAGCATCACGGCGATCAGCAGCACGCTCTTCATCTTCGGCAACTGGATGTGGCGGAACACGGCCCAGTTCGACGCCCGGTCGATCCGCGCCGCCTGGTAGTACACGTCGGGAATCGCTCGCAGCCCCGAATAGCACAGCAGCGCCACCAGCGATGTCCAATGCCAGACGTCCATCACCAGCACTGTCACCCAGGCATCCATGGTGTTAGCCGCATAGTTGTAGTTGATGCCCAGCCCATTGAGCGCCGAACCCAGCAAGCCGATGTCGGCACGGCCGAAAATCTGCCAGATGGTGCCGACCACGTTCCACGGGATCAGCAACGGGATCGCCAGGATGATCAGCACCAGGGACGACCACTTGCCCTTGGTCGGCATGGTCAGGGCGATGGCGATGCCCAGGGGGATTTCGATCAGCAGCACGCACGCCGAGTAGATGAACTGGCGCAGCAGCGAATCGTGCAAGCGGGGATCGAGCAGCACCTGCTTGTACCAGTCGGCGCCGACGAAATAACGGCTCGACTGGTCGAAGATGTCCTGCACCGAATAGTTGACGACGGTCATCATCGGGATCACGGCACTGAAGGCCACCAGCAGGAACACCGGCAACACCAGCCACCAGGCTTTGTTGTTCTGCACCTTGTTCATGGCTGCACCTCGCCTACAGGTTCAAGCAAATATTCATCGGCATAGACCATCAGCCACTGGGCCGGGAAACTGATGTACGCCGTGCCTTCCGGCACCGGTTTGTCTTCGGCCAGGCGCACTTTCAGCGGCGCGCCATCGAGGTTGAGGGTCAGGATCTTGTAGGTGCCCAGGTCTTCGACATGCACGACATCGGCGCGCATGGCGTCGTCGTAAGGGCCATCCCAGACATGCACGAACTCGGGGCGGATGCCGACCTTCAGACTTTTACCCTCGGCCTCAGCGACACGCCGTTGCAAGGTTTCGGACAAGGGCAAGTGGGTCGATCCAAAGCCGACGCCACCGGGTTGTGCCGTGACCTCGATCAGGTTCATCCCCGGGCTGCCGATGAAGTAGCCGACGAAGGTGTGGCTCGGCCGTTCGAACAAGTCCCGCGGGGTGCCGAACTGCACGATCTGGCCGCCGTACATCACGGCGATCTTGTCGGCGAAGGTCGAGGCTTCCAACTGGTCGTGGGTGACGTAGACCATGGTGATGTTGAACTGCTCGTGAATCTGCTTGAGCTTGCGCCGCAGCTTCCATTTCAGGTGCGGGTCGATCACCGTCAGCGGCTCGTCGAACAGGATCGCCGACACATCGTCACGCACCAGGCCACGGCCCATGGAGACTTTCTGTTTTTCGTCGGCGGTGAGGTTGCGGGCCTTCTTATCCAGCAGATTCTGCAGGTCGAGAACCTCGGCGATTTCCTGCACCTTGGTGTGGATTCGCGCCTCGGCCATGCCCTGGTTGCGCAGCGGGAAGGCCAGGTTGTCGAACACCGTCATGGTGTCGTAGACCACCGGGAACTGGAACACCTGGGCAATGTTGCGCCGCTCCGGGGTCAGCTCGTTGACGACTTTGCTGTCAAACATCACCTGCCCTTCGGAAGGGCTGAGCAAGCCGGAAATGATGTTGAGCAACGTGGACTTGCCGCAGCCCGAAGGCCCGAGCAACGCGTAGGCGCCGCCCTGCTCCCAGATGTGGTTCATCTCGCGGATCGCGTAATCCTCGGGGCCCGCCGGGGTGCTGGTGTAGCTGTGGGCGAGGTTCTGCAAACGAATTTCGGCCATCAGGCAACCCTCGCAATACGCTGGCCCGGGGCTTGGACCAGCTTGCCCTGGGCGTCGAAGACAAACAGTTTATGGGTCGGGATGTAGATGCGGATCGGCGCGTCGACGTCGTATTCATGCACGCCCGGCAAATGCAGCACCAACAGGAAATGTTCGTTGCGCACATGCAGGAACGTTTCCGAGCCGCTGATCTCGGCCACCTCGACGGTCACGGCCAGTTCGAGGTCGTCGTCGTTGCTCGGCACCAGTGAGATATGGCTGGGGCGCACGCCAAAACGGAACTCGCCCTCGCCCACCGGGCGCAGGTCGACGTTCAGCGGGAAGTGGACAAAATTGGCGAAGCTGACCTCATTGCCGGCAATGCGCCCGGGCATGAGGTTGATCGGTGGTTCGGAAAACAACTCGGCGGCCAGCACGGTTTGTGGCTGGTGATAGACCGAAGAAGACTTGCCGCTCTGGATCACCCGGCCTTCGTGAAGAATCGTCGTGGTGCCGCCCAAGGCAAGTGCTTCGTTGGGCTCGGTGGTGGCGTAGACAGCGATGGTGTGGCGGGCCTGGAACAGTTCGCGCATTTCCTGGCGCAGCTCTTCACGCAGCTTGTAGTCCAGGTTCACCAGCGGCTCATCGAACAGGATCAGCTCGGCGTCCTTGACCAGCGCCCGGGCCATCGCCGTGCGTTGCTGCTGACCGCCTGACAATTCCAGCGGATGGCGCTTGAGGAATTTCTCGATCCGCAACATTTTTGCGGTTTCCAGGACTTTGCCCTGGATGATGTCTTCGGACACACCGCCCTGGCGCAACGGCGAGGCAATGTTTTCGAAAACGGTCATGGTCGGGTAATTGATGAACTGCTGGTAAACCATCGACACGTTGCGCAGCCGCACCGGGCGGTGGGTGACGTCGACGCCGTTCATCAGGATGCGGCCGCTGTCGGGCTTGTCCAGACCGGCCATCAGGCGCATGAGGCTGGTCTTGCCGGACAGCGTGCGGCCCAACAGGACGTTGAAGGATCCGGGTTCGAAACTCAGATTGGCATCGTCGATCCAAGGCTGGCCTTCGACGGTGCGACAGATGTGCTCAAGCTTTAATGACATGGCTCGGCCTTTTTATTATTTGGAGTCAAGCGACCCGAGTTGGAAAGCGAAAGCCGTGCCAGAAACTGCAAGTTATTGATCAAGTTGATATTTATATTGAATCGCTGGGAAAAGACGTTCGTTGATGAACACAAGTGAACAATCAGGAATGAACAACTGAACAGCGGCAAGGTTGACAATGAACAATTTTGAACAACACTGGATGAACGCTATCGGCTAGCCTGACCATGTCCGTTGTGGGAGCGAGCTTGCTCGCGATAGCGGTAGATCAGTTGCATTAATGTGACTGACACACCGCTATCGCGAGCAAGCTCGCTCCCACAAGGATCGGTGTATGAAGTGATATTCAGGCCTGCCCCAGCACAAGGAACCTGTGCGAGACTTGCCACAACAATAAAAACAGCTCCTGCGAGAGTGCCCCATGGCCGCACCTGCTCCTGCCTTGTCCCACGAGGCCATCATCCAGGCTTCCTGGTCCCGTTGCCGCGCCTTTGGCCTGAATCACCAGAGCGTGCCCGCGTTCGATCAGCTGCCGGCCGACGGCATCGCCCATTTGCTGGAGAGCCAGCATTCATTGGTGCAGACCACCCACCAGGAAGTCCTGCCGTACTACGAGAACATCCTGAGCAATTCCAATTGCCTGATCATGCTGGCCGACCATCAAGGCCAGGTCCTGACATCCTGGGGCACCCAGCGCTTCATCGACCCGAAACTGGCCCATGGCTTCAGCGCCGGCGCGAGCTGGATGGAGCGCTGCACCGGGACCAACGCAATCGGCACCGCGCTGGCCTGCGAGCAGGCGGTGCACATCGAACACGATGAACATTTTCTCAAGGCCAACCGCTTCATGACCGGTTCCGCGGCGCCGATCTTCGACGCCGAACGCAAGGTCATCGCCGTACTGGACGTCTCCAGCGACAGCTATCTGCCGCCCTCCCACACCCTGGGCATGGTCAAGATGATGAGCCAGACCGTGGAGAACCGGCTGATCCTCAACCTGTTTCGCGGTGAACATTTCCAGCTGACGTTCAACACCGGGCTGAACAACCTCGACAGCCAATGGGCCGGGCTGCTGATTTTCGATGAGAGCGGCCAGGTGCTCTCGGCCAATCGCCGCGCCGACAATCTGCTGGGCCTGAGCCTGTCGCGAGTGAGCATCGAAAGCCTGTTCAAGGTCTCGCTGATGGAGCTGCTGAACCAGCCCGATGGCCTCCCCTTCGCCCTGCAAGCGTCCGGACGCAATCGCTTCCAATGCCTGCTAAAACGGCCGAAGCAGGTTTCGGTCAAGCCGCGCATCTTCGCTGAACCCACGCCCTCGCCCACGCCAGCGCCCGCTAATAACGGGATCAGCCTCAACACCTTGCATTTCGGCGACAGCCGCGTGGAAAAAGCCGTGCGACAGGCCGAACGCCTGCTCGAGAAAGATATTCCGCTGCTGATCCACGGCGAAACCGGCGTCGGCAAGGAAGTGTTCGTCAAGGCTCTGCACCAGGCCAGCTCGCGCTGCAAGCAGCCGTTTATCGCGGTCAACTGCGCGGCCATTCCCGCCGAGCTGGTGGAATCCGAACTGTTCGGTTACGAAAAAGGCGCCTTCACGGGCGCCAATCAAAAGGGCAGCATCGGCCTGATCCGCAAGGCTGATCGCGGCACGTTGTTCCTCGATGAGATCGGCGACATGCCGCTGCCGACCCAGGCCCGGCTATTGCGCGTCTTGCAGGAACGCTGCGTGCAACCGGTGGGCAGCGCCGAGCTGTTTGCGGTGGACATCCGCATCATCTCCGCCACCAATCGTTCGCTGCGTGAACAGGTGCAACTGGGGCGGTTTCGTGAAGATCTCTACTACCGCATCGGCGGCCTGACCCTGGAGCTGCCGCCGCTGCGCGAACGCAGCGACAAGCAGGCATTGTTCAAACGCCTCTGGGAACATCACCGCGAACCGACCCAATGGGCCGGCCTGAGTCGTGAGGTAGTGGATCTGTTTGAACGCCACCCCTGGCCGGGCAACCTGCGACAGGTCAGCAGCGTGCTGCAAGTGGCCCTGGCAATGGCCGAGGAACAGCCGATCCGCCCGGAGCATCTGCCCGACGACTTTTTTGTCGACCTGGAAATGGAACCGGTGGAAACGCCTGAGCCGCTGGCGGTGGATTTGAACGATGCCGAGGATTTGAACCGTCAGTTGCAGGCCGTGGGCGGGAACATTTCCCACCTGGCGCGGCGGCTGGGGGTCAGCCGAAATACCTTGTACAAACGCCTGCGGCAATCTGATAGCTGATGCAAATCCTGTGGGAGCGAGCTTGCTCGCGATAGCGTCGGTTCAGCCGATGATGAGGTAACTGATACAACGCCATCGCGAGCAAGCTCGCTCCCACAGGCCGCGCTTTCATTGGAACAACAGGTCAGTCGAACGCACCGTTGAGCACTTCATAGATGATGCCGCTGGCGATCGCCACCAGGATCAGGTCCGTGCCGACCTGCTGCCATTCATAACCGTCGTAATGGGGCAGGCGCCCGAGCAAACGCCCGTCGAGTTTTTTGGCGATGCCGGGTGGTAACGGTTTGCCCCGGGCAAGGTTCTTCTGTATACCCGGCGGCAGTGCCGGGCCTGGGCTCCAATAATCGCGATAACCGCCAATCACGCCAAGAATGCCGCCACGATCGATGCTCGGGCCGTTATGCCAATCGCCGCCGCCACCGCCTTGGTTGCCCTTGCCGCCCTGATTGCCTTTATTACCTTGGCCGCCCTTGTTGCCCTGCCCGCCTTTGCCTCCTTGACCGTGTCCCTGGCCCTGATCGAATTGAGCGTTTCCCTTGCCGTTACCCGGGTCCGCGACAACGATCCCAGGGCCTGCGGCCAAGGCGAAACAGGTGACTGCAGCAATCAACGAGCGCGATTTGAACATGGCAGTTCTCTCAAAAAGGGGATGTCCCCTGTAAAGATATAGAGACTAACGGTGATATTAGTTCCATATCACGCTTGCGTCATTTACGGGACCGACCTTGCGCTATTGCTCACACACCGCCGCCCTGCCCGACCGGCTGATTGACTTGGTTTTGTATTATCAGTGACTTATTTCTGAGGCATGGTTGAAACGTTGCCGGCCTCGACGGCCACTGGTCGCCTTTGAAACTTCGTGAACGTCACGCGAGCGTGTCTGGCTCAAGGTTTGCAGCGGACCGTGTTAGCAGCGCAGGACGACGTCTTCCTGGCGCGGCAGCAAATTCTCAACGCTTGGTCAGCCACCGGAGATGTACCGTGTCAACTCTCAACGAAATCGCAGCGAACCACGCGAGAATGGCAAAGTTAAAGGAAGAAGAGTCGATGCGGCTGAATGCGCTTCAAAGCCAGATAGTGGGCAGTTTTGAAATGCCATCGACGCAACCTGGACAGGAAATGCCGCTGCACTTTCTGACGATGGCGACGGAGCATGTTTTTGCCGAGGCCGTGCTTTAACGGTTTGCCCTGGTATTCGATCAACCTGTCGCCCGTTATAAAACGGGCGCGTCACGTTCGCCTGCCTTCGACTTCCCTAGCCTTTTCCCAAGCGCCCTGCCTGCGTCCGCAGGATCTACCGTGATGCCCATCACAGATCAGATAGTCAGCTAAACAGCCAGTGCGGTATTTTCGTGCGCGAACGCTTATAAAGCGCACAGTAAAAACTGCTTCAAAGTCGCGCGGTCTTTCGAGAGAACGAATTCTTTCATGGAAAACAAGGAACGATAAAAATGAGCACCCCCGAACACGTGCAAAGCACCGGCAAATACAGCGCCAAATGGCAAGAACGCTTTGACTTCTTTGAGACCTATGGCGCGCCAAACGACCCGCGCTATAAGGAAGCCGTCAAGACGCTGCCAGACTTCAAGAAAAAAATCCTGATCAACGCCAACGTGATTGCGTTTTTCTTCGGCCCTATCTACCTGTTTGTCCTCGGACTTTGGAAGAAGAACCTGGCCCTGCTCGGGACCTTCCTGGCGATCAACATCGTATTGAGCGTGGTCTTCGCCATCATCGGCATGGATTTCCCCCGACCTTTGAGCATGGGCCTGAACGTCGCGATGTCGATGATGTACGCGCTGATGACCAACTACGCCTACTACTTGAAAGAAATCAAAGGCGAGCAAGACTGGAACCCGCTCAAGGGCATGCGTCTCTGATAACGGTTTTAATCGTCAGTACGCATAAAAATGGCGTAAACCGTCGCGCCTGATTGTCTATTGGACGTCGCCTGGGATAACCAGGCTTTCTTCCAAGGAGCTCGAAAATGGCTGACGACTTGAGCAACCGCGGACCGCGAGACCGGAGCCGCATCAACACTTCCGAAGAGTGGGAACTGAGATACTGGACCAAAGAGTTCGGCGTAACCGAAGACGAGCTCAAGGCAGCGGTCGCGGCCGTTGGGGCAGGAGCCGAAGATGTTCGCAGGCAACTGAAGAAGTAAGCCAAAAAGCCCTACATGACTGTAGGGCTTTTTTGTAGGTTGGCGCCGCTCGATAAGCCTGTTAGAAAAAATGAATTCCCTCTCGCCGCGTCACAGAACAGGATCGATCAATTCGCTTTGACCTGCGCCGAAAGTGGAACATCAAACAGACGATCGAATACCCACTGGAACCCCAGTGAATAAAAAAAGAAAAACACGAACAACCCCAGATTCGTCACCAGCGCCAACCATAGGCTGATACCCAACCAGGCTCCTATCACCGGCGTCAGGATCAGCGTCAAGCCGCCCTCGAACCCCAGGGAATGAAGCAATCGGCGCCGCCAGTTACGATGACGGTCGGCTTGGCGACGCTCCCACCATTCGAACAGGCCGTTGAAAAGCATGTTCCAGGCCAGCGCGACGGCAGAAATCACCAGTGACAGCAGGGTCGAATAGGCCATGCCCTGCCCATAGACGAGCGCAAGGGATGGCGCGACAAAAAGCACACCACCGGCCTCATAGAGTATTGCCTGAAGAATTTTGCGAGCTGCGCCTTGCATCGATGGACTCCAGGAACTGAGAAGGAACCACAGCCTGGCAAGTTGAGCGCCCGCGCTCAATTGAGCTAAATTGAGCCACACTCAACCTGAGTAACCTCCTCGCCCATGTTCGCCAAACTGCCCCTCACCGCTTTGCGCGGCTTCGAATCCGCCGCACGGCTGGGCAGCTTCAAGGCGGCGGCCCAGGAACTGAATGTCAGCCCGGCAGCTATCTCCCATCAGGTCAAAACCCTGGAAGCGTTCCTCGGCGTGCGACTGTTCGAGCGCTCCAGTCAAAACGTGCGCCTGAGCGCTGACGGCGAGCGCCTCCAGCCATACCTGCACCGCGCCCTGCTCGATATCCAACACGGCCTGCAAATGCTATCGCCGTCGTGCACCGCGCAGTCCCTGGTGGTAAGCACAACGCCAGCGTTCGCCAGCCTGTGGCTGATACCTCGGCTCGGCGATTTTCATCGGTTGCATCCGGAGATTGACGTCAGGCTGCACAGCAGTAACGACGTGGTCGACCTGCGACGTGACGCCAGCATCGACCTGGCGATTCGCGCCCTCTTCACGCAGGATCCTCAACTGTTCGAGCAACCGCTGCTGGACGAATACTTTGGCGTTTATTGCCGACCCGGCTGGCAACCGCCCACAGTCGGCTCACCCGTCGAGCTCATCGACGTGCCATGGCTGAGCAGCGCAAACGTCGCAGTCGATTGGGCTGCATGGTGCGCCAAGGCCGGCACCCTGGGCTGGCTGGAGAACGCGCGTTACCGACGCTATGACGAGGAACAGCATGCCCTGCAGGCAGCGGTCGCCGGGCACGGGCTGGTACTCGCCAGTAATGTATTGGTGGCCGAGGCGGTTGCGCGTGGGGAGCTGGTTGACTACCGCCCTGAGGTTCGCTTGGCGGGGGCGCGGTATACGGTGGTGTGCGTGCCGGGGCGAGAGCGGCAGGTTGAGGTGAGGGCTTTTAGTGAGTGGTTATTGGGCCTTCAATGAAGCACCCTACGGCTTTCCCCTATTCTTATACGGTCAAGGGCGCGGTTTAACGCATCCAGCGCCTAAAAGTGCCTGCGCTTCAGCCTCCCGACCATCTCCCCACAGGCGCTCAGCCATCTTGTTGAGCGCCAGGATAGACCGCTCGATTTCGGCAGCACTCGCTGTCGTTTTGTCATCTGGCTGTTTCTTGGGCATGTTCGTCGACGCTTCTTTCACGGTAAGTCGAGGCTTCTTGCGTTGCAGCCTATACCACTTGCTCCCCAACGGCGCGCCTAAGCATCGCAAAGCGCCACGCTCAAGCCCAGATGGCCGTCTCTGTATTGATCTCGGCGAGAGACGTAGCATTGAACTGCCGCTGACGATGTAACTCATCGCGCATTTTCGGGTAATCGAGCTTCTTGCTCGTCAGCTCTTTCAGAACGAGATTGGATATTTTGTAGGTGCCGCAGTCAGGGCAGTCGATGAATTTTTCGCCTTGGTCCGCTTCGGACTGTTGCGCTTGCAACTCGCATAGATAGCACTTCATTTCAGATCTCCAGTTGCCGATGCTTAGGAGATCGTCTCGTAATGGCGGAAGTTTCAATTGGCTGACCTTCCGATCAGTAACTACGCCATATCCCATAAAAACCCGGCTCAATGGCCGGGCTCCATGGAATTGTCAGCGTCCGCCGTAGCCAACTTCGCACCGCCGTTGCCACGATTCGTCTGGGCGTCTTGGTCGGATCCGGGGTTTCCCGGCGGCGGATTCCAATCTTCCGGCCTCTCGCCAGTGCCCTGCTTTGGCTCAGACTCAGCCTGCTCAAGACCGGAACCATGTTCTTTGCCTGTATCAGGCGCTTTCTCATCTGGCCCCGGATATGGCGCTTCCGGACCGTTATTATCAATCACCATAATCCCTCTCCTGTCTGGAGCGCAGTTCTGCGCATACGTTTGAGAGGGCTTGCTTACATAGTAAGTGCTATGTCCGCGACGAGTGGAAGACCCCTTCGAAAAGGAAAAAGGCTCGATGCAGGAAACTGTTGAAGCGAGCGGCATCACGCCGCAGCCCTGATTGTTGTCCGCCAATCAGGCACAGGTGGGCCACATGACCAATCACTTCTGCTTCGCCTGGCAGATGAGCCAAGCGGCGGCCCGTCAGTATCGCGAAGTCGAGTCGTGTTGTGTCGACGCGCTGCTGAAACTCGGCAACCAACGGATCGTGCAGCGACCAGGCCCGGATGGAAATTTCCCGGCCAGGTTGTTTCTCTGCGGCAATGCTCAAGTAGCGTTTCAAGGTTTCGCCTGCGCTACGCCCCTCCCCCGCATAAGCGAGCCTGCGCCCCGTATAGTCTTCTTCCCAAACGGTCAGCAACGTACGGACAAAGTCTTCGCGATTACGAAAATGGTGATAGAACGATCCGCGGGTCACATTCAATCGGCGCGATAGACTTTCGGCTGAAACGCCAATATGCCCTACCTGGTCGAGGGCCTCAAAACCAGCCGAGATCCAACGGTTACGAGTCATTTTTTCCATTCGTTATTTCGCTCCTATTTTGCGCCATACAGGCTGTGTATGGCGCGCAACCGATTGATACCTTGCGAACACCGGCAAAGATGGCCGTTGCGTTTCATACGCCAGCAGTTCTGATGGAGCTCGCCTTGAAGAAAATCGTTCTAGTTGCTTTCGACCAGTTCACGGATATCGACCTATTCCTGATGTGGGACATCTTGGGCCGCAACACCACAGACTGGCACGTCCGGATATTGGGTTCCAGCTCTATGGTTCGTTCGGCCCATGGCCTGCCTGTTGCAGTGCACGGTCCGCTTTGCGAGGCCAACAGTGCCGACGCGGTATTGTTCGTCAGCGGCAAGGACGGGATACCCGCCGCACTGGCCGCTCCGGATTTCCTGCCATCGTTCGAACTTGACCCCAGGCGCCAGCGAATCGGCTCCATTTGCGCTGGAGCTTTCGTTCTCGAACGGCTTGGGCTGCTCAACGGCCGGGCAACTACGCACCCGGATGCACGATCGGGCTTGCAAGCCCTGGGACTCGAATCCGTGGACCAGCCGCTTGTATGCCAAGGGAATGTGGCAACCGCTGGTGGATGCCTTTCGGCGCTCTATCTGGTGGGATGGTTGATCGAATCGTGGTTCGATATCGACAAGCGTCGTGCGACATTACTCCCTGTTCTGCCAGCAGGGCAGCAAGCACTATACGATGCCTTGATCGGGCTCAGTATTCGCCAAGGAGAAATGGGCACCGCCCAACAAAAAAAGCGACATGGCATGTCGTCTAATTGGTAGTTAGAACTCAGGAGAGAGATCCCCAATGCCCCGAGAATTTGAGCTCATCACGTCCGTGCCGGTCCCCTCGAGGTCCGGTGTCATTCACCTCTACAAGTCGATGAACCTGGCGGACGCTTTTGCAATTCGGCTCCCTGCGGGCACGTCCAGCAATCCGGATCTGCTGGCGCGATTCATCCTTTCCCACCAACCATCCTGGATCGGATGGCTTATGAGCGTCAGAGACACCATCGCGGCCGGCTTTGGTCTCAAGACAGCCAAGCATTTGGCAACACTTGCTGATCGGATTCAAATCTTCAAGGTCTACAGCACGAACCAGACCGAAATAGTCTTGGGAGAGGACGACAAGCACCTCGACTTCCGGATATCGATTCTGTGTTCTGAAGAGGGAGAGCCAGAAGGCACTCGCCAACTTGTGTTTTCAACCGTAGTCCAGTGCCACAACCGTCTGGGCCGGGCCTACATCTTCGTTATTGCCCCATTTCACCGCTTGGTTGTTAAAGCCAGCCTCCGCCGTGCAGCGCGCGTTGGTTGGCCTTTGGCTGCCTGAGCCGCGCCCCCGTGGCGAGGGAGCTTGCTCCCGCTGGGTGGCGAAGCCGCCCCAAAAAAGGCGAACTGGGGACAGACCACGACTTGAGCTCAGTTGGGATCGCCCCGTCTCATAATCGTGGTCGGTCCCCGTATCCACCCGTATTCAGCATTTGAAAAGTACATTGCACCGGCTACACCACCCTTCAGCTGCGCTCCGGTTCATTGGAAAACGGAAGAGAGGATGCCCTGTATCGGCAACCGTCAAAACCAGTGAGAACCTTATGAACCTGCGCCGAATTTCGTCGGCTGGAACGCTCATGCCTGCCCCTTCGACTATTTGAAGAACGCCGCCCGATACCTTGCTGTCAATCTGTTGCCACTCGAACTGCCAGCCTGTTACCCAAGTGAAGTCTCGAATTTGATAGTCGCCGGTGACGCTTTGGCATTGAGCGAGTTTCTTGTTGGAGAGGTCAAAGGCAAAAAACAGGGAGTTTGGATAACCGAGCAGCTGAGTATCGTCCAGGCTCAGACCTTCCTTTTGGTTGATGGATGCTACAAGTGCTTTCGCTCGTCGCTTGCGCCATATCAAGTACCCTATGGCGAGACAAAAAATAGAAATAGAAGCTATGAAGAGCTGACGTCCTTCGACTGTAAGCTTATCGGGCGAAAACCGTATCAAGGCCCACACGAGTCCTATCGTCACAAGCCCCGATAACCCAGCGGCGGAAATCACTATTCTGTTAGCGAGGCTAACTCCGAGCATCCTAAAACCGCTTTTCATAGCTGTGTCCGATATCATTTATGAACAACTCGTTATTCCATGCGCTTGCGTAGCCCGAGTGGTCCGTGTCTCATAATCTCGCTCGCCCGCCTCGGTTGACGGGCGCTTTCAAGTTCGCACTACTTGGCTTTTGCGCTCTTGATATCGCTTATGATTTTTTGGGAAATGGCCTCTACCTGCTCTTTGGTCATCGCCGACATGACGCCTTCCCAGGCAGACGACGACGTGTCGTACGTTCGGGTGCCGATCAGCTGGCCTGATTTCAAGTCCGAGTAATCTGCGCTGGAGTTGACCCACGCATTCCCCACCATGACTCCTGCACCGTAACGTGCGCCAGGCGTCAGATAACGGAAATTGCTCACGTTGATCTTGATGCCGACACCCTCTTTGCCCCCAGGACTCGAAGCCTGGCCTTCCGCAAGGCTATAGCCGGCGCGAGTCGCTTCGACTTGCAGGGCATCGCGCCATTCCTGTTTCAAGCGAGGCCAGTCCTCGTTCTGTTGAACCTGGCTGTTTCCCTGGAAGTTCACCAACAGGTTTTGCTTGGCTGACTCCTGGATAACTAGCGTTTCAGTCCCGCCGCTTTTCACGGAAGCAGCGCATCCGCTCAACATCAAAACGGCAACGGCACAGGACAGCGCAATCGAAAGCTTGGAGTTGTTCATTGATTTCCGTATCCATAAAGTCAGTTAGATGGAGGTTAAATATGCCCGCCAGGGCCGATGGGTTATGAGCCGCCCATTAACGGACGCTTGCCGGGGGTCACTTCAGCACGAAGAGCGATCCATGCCAAGACTGAGATCCACACGACGCATACGCCGTAATTAAGCCGTTGGTACAGGCCAAATCCATGCCCTTCGGCGAATGACTTGGACATCATCGCTACCGTCACGACAGCGAGGATCAAGCAAAGCATCGAGAATCTTCCGAAACCAGGCGACGACAGTAGCCGTTTGCCGAGAAAACTCCACAACACAATGGCCAGCGCCAATGAGACGAACATGATCAAACCGGCCAGGTTATGAAGCTGTTGGGAAGTTGAAGGCTGCGCAGGTGCACATCCCTGATCACAAGAAAAATAGCCAGCAGCGAAGCTCGCCAGGCCGTGGAGCACTATTAAAACGGCGCTGAACAGGGCGAGGCGTGATCCTGCGAAATTGCGCGCCAAACCTACCGCGAACAGTACGAACAGCACGCCCAGCGGAAAGTTATTCACCCAGGCGGAATAACCGTGCGTGGGAGCCCCGGCCGCACCCAACACACTCAACGCCTGGTCGAGATGGCTATAACCCGGATAGCCCAGCGATGTCAGCGCCACACCAGCAAATAACCAAAGAGGAATCAACAGCCCCAGTCCCAGCAAAATTCGGTCAATGGTTTTCAAAAGTACGATGCTCCCTTTTTATGGCAATGAACCGCTCCGTCTCCTACGAAGCGTCTTCATGCTAGCGGGCGTCCGTCACGGCGGATATCAATTTTTGCAAGCCAGCGGGTATATGCGTCATCCTGTGGCCCCTTCGAACCATGGACGGTCCTCATGAGCAAACGCTTGTCGAGCACTTTTTCGCCTATTGTCAGAAAGCTATTCATTGCTGCGCTAGGCGTCTTATCGCTCATCCAGCCTTCGTCTTCCTTTGCTGATAACGCCAACGGCAAGACTCTCTATTTGCAGAGGTGTGCCATGTGCCATGGAACCGACCTCAAGGCAACGGGACCGCTGGCGAGAAAAAGCACCCCGCCCACACCCGACCTCACGACGTCCGCCTTCAAAAAGCGACTGAGTGATTATCCGGGCGTAATTGTGTCATCGATAATCCTTCGCCCGAACGGCGACTTGATTCCGAGGACGCTGCGAGAGAACGGCGTCAGGTTACCGCCACATGCCTGGAGCGTTATGGATCTGCGGGATTTAAATCAGTATATGAGCGGGGTTATTGCGAGAAATCGATGATCATCGAGACTGCTTGCGCCGGAGAGACAAAGGCTGTGTCTATACAAAACGGAGCTTCGTCCCATGGCTCATATTCATGATCCATTACAGACTGCCAGGTGGGTGGCATAAGCCCGAGAATATCGACCGTTCTTGTTTCGATCCGGCGTCGATGTTCATGTTTATCGGAGCAAATCACGTGGATATTTGCCAGTTGGCTACCAGCTTGTAGGGCGATTTCGCTCCACGCAATTCGGCTTTCAAGGACGGGATTGACGCAATCGACAATGACGGTACGGCCCAAACGAAGATTGCTCAGGGCAAGCTCATTGGCAACCATGTAACCACTGCGCCCCACGTCTTGCGCAAGAGCGCCAGAGTTTCGAATTGCCTGCTCAATCGTATCGATGCGCAGGTACACGGCGCCCGTCTTAGCGGCGAGATTATTGGCGATAGTCGTTTTTCCGGTACCGGGAAGGCCGCTGAAGACAATGAGCATTCCATTTCCTTTTGATAGTGGGCTAATCCAATGTAGGCAGTCGTTTTCCCGAGGCCGCTTCAATATTGCGGGAGCAGAAAAGCAGAAAAAGGTGAAAAAGGTGAAAAAGGGGGCGCCAGCACTACCCTGTCCGCCTTCTTCCGGCCGCTCACGGCGAATCGCCAAACGGATCATCGCGCCCGCCAAACGCAGCCCCTGCATGTAATCTTCCCGGACATTGAGGCAACATCTTGACTTTCAGTATCCGACTGGATACGGTCAGCGCATGAACTATATCATCCAGTAAACGCAGACATTCTCTGCTTGGCATTCATCGGTCCGTGATCTGAGAGCAAAAATCGCTATCGCCCGCCGCATTGATCGTGCCGCAGCAGGCAACTTGGGCGATGTCAAAGCGGTCGGGGATGGGGTTTCAGAGTTGCGCGTGGACATAGGCGCTGGGTACAGAGTCTATTTCATCATGCGCGGTGGAGTAGTCATCGTGCTACTGGCAGGTGGTGACAAATCTTCACAAAATGCTGATATTCGGCGAGCGAAAAAATTGGCAAAGGAGATTTGAACATGAGCCAAAACCTGACGACATTTGATATGGCTGCGCTGCTCGATAGCGACGAAGCAATCAGTGAATACCTCTCCCAAGTTTTGGCTGACGGAGACAGCGAGGAATTCCTCAGAGCGATTGGTTATGTAGCCAAGGCCCGCGGCATGGCGCAGATCGCCAAGGACTCCGGTTTGGGGCGAGAAAGCTTGTACAAGGCGTTCGCACCGGGATCAAAACCTAGATTCGATACTGTGCTCAAGGTCATTCATGCGCTAGGCATTGATCTTCATGCGCAGCCTGGGCATGGAGCTGAACATTCGCCAGCCTGAGTATGGGTTCCATTCCTTCGCGCCCTGCTATTTGGTTTGGCCGATTCTTTGCCCATAGCTTGCAGTCAATCGGGACACGTACCCTGCCCTCTTGAGTTTTTTCCCAAGCATTATGAAACGGGCGACTGATTAGTCGCCCGCTTTCGTTATTCCGCCCCCTGCGCCCGCAATCTCCGCCCGATCACATCCATGACGTTACAGCCATCGCGCAATGACGTGGTCAGCAATTTACAAAAATCAGTCAGCACCACCGTGTCTGAGCTGATGTCAGAGCGGAACGCGATATTTTCCAGAACCTGAGTCGCCGTGCGGATGCGGTAATCGGCGGTTTCGAAAAGGACGTCTAGAGGCGCTTCGGTGTTCGATGAGCAGGGTTGCGGGGATGCAGTCGATGCCGGTGATGGGCATGTATCGAGTCATGAGCAGGTACCTTCAATTGATAATGGCAGGAGCTTCTGCGCTTCATTCAATCGAGTCGCCAAACCCGAATCGCCATATGGGCGACAAAGAGACAATAGGTTGCGCATTGAAATGCTGCAATGCGCTGGCTTCCGAGATTTATGTAGGAATTTGCGCCGCTGCCGGTCGCGGCACACGGCTGTGCCTTCATCCGTCTCGTAATCGTGGTCTGTCCCCGATTCCTCTCCTTTCCACCGCTCATGAGCGAATGTCCTCACGTACCGAATTCCGGAGTATGTTTAGGGCTGTCACTCATCAACGGAGGCAGCAGCTATGACTGATCGCATCAACGAACAATCAGTAGAAAGGGCCGCTCGGGAATGGGCCACCAGATCCAGCAATAACGAGCAAATGGTCGTGACCAGCGCCTACGAAACGATGGCGGCACTGAAGGGATCGCTCGCTCCAGCTCAGTACGAAACCGCATTGCGAGACCTCTATAACCAGTACAACCAGCAATAGCTGAGCAGTGTCGCGACACAATTTGCTGATATGCGAAACGTGTCGCGCGTTACTCGGTCTTGCGGCCAGGCAGCTTGAAGTCAGTCACCCGGTCAGCAATGGAGCGGATCTTCTCCACGCCCAGGAAGCCAACCCAGCCACCAATAAAGGTCGCCATGTTCTAGGGCAGCGAGAAGAACTCAAGCCCGCTGATGATCGTCAGGGCCAGGCCACCACAGATGGCACCCTCCACAATCATCAGGCGCCGCGTGCCACCGCCGTAGGTGATTCGCAGGACGGCCATTGCGCAGGACAACGCAGTCGCGTAGAGAATTGTTCGTCGGCAGTGATTTCAACTCAACCAGGGACATCATGGTTGTGATCGATGTGACAAACAAACAGAAGGCCACCAAGGGGCCTCTGCAGTGGCCATCACTGCTCGACTCATACCTCGGCTTCTAACCGCTGACCAATTGACCTCAATATCTGCGATTCAAGCTCGAGCACTCGCGCTTCGTAGCGCTCAAGTGTTTCCCGATTGGATAGTAGTGCATCAGCAAGCTGTCGCTCTCGATCTGCGGATTCGGCATGAAGTCTGCTGACTTCAGCAAGCTTTGCCTCTTGAGCGATGACTGACTCAATTGCCTGGCGATACCCGCTTTTCATGCTCAACTCCAAGAAACATCCCCAGCAGCACTCCCAGCTCAGAGCGATGGGTGTAGTGGGGCCGAAAAAGAAAAAGCCCCGGCAAAATGCCGAGGCTCTGTAAAGGATAGAAAGCAAAAAGCCCAACTTCAGAGTCGGGCTTTGCTCGCGGAAAAACCGCAAAGTAATACGAAATCGATAAACGGGGACCGGGGGTGTCAACCGATTATTGTGAGACTTCGCAATCTTCGAACATCGGCACTTTGGCTACGTCTCCCCTGCCCGTGCAGGCTACCGAAATTTGCGCACCTTTCTTGAGCGATGCGAGAGTGTCCATATCCGATTTTTCAAATTTGAACTGCGGGCCCAAATACGGGTTAGTCCCAGCAAGCACCAGATACGGCTTCCCGAGGAAGTCAGTGTTGATATCGGTGATGCGCCCGGTCACCTTCACGCGCTTACCCTTGTACTGCATGTCGGCAGCAACAGTGTTGTCTTCGTAATCTTGGGTGACCTTCGTCGACGTATAAGCTTTAAGCGGTTCTGCCTGGGCTGGCTGTTTAGGAGCCGAACCTGATGTATTGGATTGAGCCGCCCTTTCCTTGTAGGTGTCGTAACTGGTTTTTGAAATCGAGCCCATACCAATCAACGACACTAGGCACAGGGCCATCCAGATGAAGCCGACGATGCGCGCGAAGGTAGAGTGCCCTTTTCTCAGCAGCATCCAGCCGAACAACAAGGGGAAGAATAGAATTCCAAGCCCCAGAAGAAACCCTACTTGCCGCTTTTGCGGAGCCGCCACTGCAACTGCTTCGTTCATTTCGCTCTCCATGGCGATAAGATGAGGCGGCATTTTGAACCCGCCATTATCAAATTGCCACTACCATCACCAAGAACCTAAGCAGGCTCGCGGCGAGTATCGAGCGCTCCATCGATCCATGCGATGCCTGCCTTCCACAGCTACCGGTCTTCTCTTCGCCGAAGCCAAGTTTCTTCCCGACATTCACCAGGGCTTTGTCCCGGGCGGTACGCTCAGAATCGGGCAGTTCGTTCAAGCGGCGGACGGTGCCAATGTCGGCGTTATCCATCGCTCGGTCGGCGGCATCCTTGGACAGGAACTTGCGCAACCACAGCTAGCCGCCCAGTACGACGGTGGCACTACCGCCAAGCCAGGTAACCGAATGAAACGGGGGACAGACCACAATTTGAGTTCGTTTGTAATCGGCCCGCCTCATAATCGTGGTCTGTCCCCGTTTTCCTTCCCGTTTTCCTCGCTAAGCGCCACAGCGAAAGCACTCGCCTATCCTTAAGGCTGTTTGCTTTGATAATGCTGTTCCAATTTGCTTTCACGTGCCTGTATCCCTGTCAGGAAGATGAGGTAGTTGGCCAGAGCCGCAATCAACAGCAGCGCCTCAATGCGCCGAGGGCAATGACTTCTATGCAGGTTCAGCCCCAGGTGCTCACTTTTTACATCCCGGAAGCCTTCTTCGATCTGCATGCGCCTTTTATAAATCGCGACGATTTTCGCTGGACTCCACTCGCTGTGCTCCAGGTTGCTCGCCAGCAACCAAGGTTCACGTTCACGTCTGGCGGACTGCCAACTGAGCTTTTTTTCGGCTTCCTGCGTTGTTCACAACAACGGAATACCCAGCAGCCCGATTGCGGTTCCATGGGCCGCTATGGCCGGGACTGTTCCCCATTTCAATCTGACGCTTGCGCACACGAGCCCCTCAAAAAAGGTGAACGCCAGGATGGGCCAACCGACCTGCGTCAGCATGAAGGCGAGGTAGAGGTGGCAGGCGCTAAACGCGATTGCACTGCCAAGTGCGGCACGTATCGGTGAGGTGTGGCGTTCCAGCAGGCCTTGCAGCATCCCGCGAAACAGCACCTCTTCCAGCGCACTGCCTCCCAGTGCGAACGCAGCAAAGCCCAGCAGCCAAGGTGCGGCGGCGAGTTCAATGCCTTGATGAAGCCGTAACGGAATGCCGATCATGCAGCCCGCCATAACACCCATTGTGAAGCCGACCACTCGATTGCCCTTGAAATCCAACCACCCATTTCCACGGTTCTGGGGTTAGCCGGGCGAGCATGGCAACCATCAATATCGATGTGATTCCAAGCGAGGCCAGCACCATGGGATTTGCATGAAATTGCAGGTGCAGCCCACCACCGGCTATGGCCCACAGTTTGAAAGGCGTCATCAAGTCACGTGCGAAAACGAATGCCATCACCAGAATCAGCAGACGCGCGCCCGTTTGCGAGCGAGGCGTGAGACAAAACCAGGCAGCGAACAACCCAAATGCCAGGAGGAGGCACGATGCATAGTCCAGCAGCACATTAAGCGCATCGAGTACCATTATTCATCCATGATTTAAGGGGCGGACAAGTGTAACGATTCAGAGCGCCAATGGCAGTTTGCGGGATCAGATAGATGACTTGGCCGGACGGTTACGCATCGGTGGCAACCGGTTAAGTTGCGCAAGACGGGATGCCCGGACGCATACGACTGAGCTTATTTTTTGCGATTGAACCTGTGACTCGTTGATGCTTTCGGCCTTTGGCCGAGTGCCGGACACAATACAAGTCGATGAAATGGGGAGCGCTACGGGTCATCTCGACATGACCCAACGATTTGGGTGATGAAGTGGCCAGCGCATATAGGCATTTCACGGGTTGCCAGTCAGCGCCCCCACTGCGATAAAGCTCACGATTTCGTATGCGAGCCACGTAATACCAGCCCTGTGCTGCCACCGCCTTCATCCATGGACGCCGAAAACCCGCGTCAGTTACCAAGATGGGAATACAGCCGTCAGGCAGTAGTTCGGCTAATGTGCTGAGCAATCGTTTTTGGTATCTCGGGCAACTCTCAGGCTCATGCGCACTTTCATAAATGGGAAATGAGCGTCCTGCCAACGGGATCGCTGCTCTCAACAAGAACGCGTCCCCTGGGGCGTCAATTCGAAACCAGTCGACCAAAATCAATGGATGTTTTAGCGAGCCCAGCAACGCTCGTAACATCACCCAGTAGAACAGTGGACGCTCTGCTCTGAGGTGCTGATTACCCAGCAATCGATCTACTCGCTTGATGGCATGTTTGGGGTAAGCCCGACCAGGCAGCGACCGCCCTAGACCTTTCAGCGTCAGACGACGGCATTGCAGTAAAGAACTGACACAGCTCACCAACGTAGTCAGACGACGGAAATGGACAGAAGGAAGTGCTTGAGCGAGCGCTCTGTGTAAAAATCGGATGGCCTGCATGGGTTCGGGATCTTGTTTTTGTGTGGTGCAAACCAAGTTGCCGACTCATGCAGGTCTTTTCAATATCCAACTTCCTGATTTCCTGTAAGAAAATTCGGGGATTCCTCAGGGTCTGTTTCTGTTTACCGTCGAGGGCAGCCTATCTTGAATGTCCGAATAGAAAGCGCTTCGTTGCGCGCATCTTTTTCGTCCTGAGCCTGCTTAGTAAAGCTACCGTCTTGATAGCTGCGAGCCATGACCCGGTTATTCCTGTCGATCTCATCGTAAATATGCGCACACTCCATAGTTGTTGCTTCAGGCGTCGTTGGAAGGGGCGCGCGCTCGACCTCGAGTACGTACTGGGATTTCTGATAGGCACAGCCGGCAAGAGCGAAGATAGCGAGGATTACGATGACTTTGTTCATGAGATTTCCATATCGTGGACAGATCCGATTTAGCGAAGAACCCTGCAGTTCTTGCCATTTTTATGCGATCAAGCTTGCAATTTAATTGCTGTCCTAGGTCTGCTCGGAATAACAGAGCGGGACAAAAGGTCTTCATTAGGAATTGAGATAGCTATAGGTTCTATGGCTATGAAAGAAATATACATGCCCCCGCTCAATATGAAGTTACGATTGCCAAGGCCAACTGCCGGTCTGTTAACAGCGCCGGCCTGTATGTCGTGCGGTAATAGCGTACGGCTTGCTCAAACTGAACACCGCGAATTTCGCCATCTGAGCCAATGAATGCAAGCGCATCGGCCTTGGCAGGCTTGAAATTTTTTGCAGCCAGCTCAGAAAGGCCCGTAGTTCCCGAAAGGAGGAATGTTGGCGCCAACGTTATCATCATCATCGAGTTTTGATACGAACCCCGATCCTCTGCATCAGCTTGAGCGCTGATCGATACCGCGATGGCGATTGCCAAGGTCTTCCATAAATTCATACTTTTGATACTTCCATTGCAATCAAAAGGGTTGATATTTGTGCTTTTTCCCAACGCGTTTTCCACACGCATGACAAAAAAGGGCCCACCTTTCGGTGAGCCCTTCTAGACCGCCCAGCAGAGCGGATTTTGTTTGGTAGGCGCGATTGGACTCGAACCAACGACCCCCACCATGTCAAGGTGGTGCTCTAACCAACTGAGCTACGTGCCTGCTGTGAGGCGGCATTCTACGGAATTCCAAAGGGGTGTCAACACCTTTTTTCACCTAACCCTATGAATATGCAAAATATTTAATTTCCCCGCCGCAACGAAGATTTGAGGGTGGCTGGCGGCGGATTTTTATCTCGGGTAGGATCGCTGCATTCGTAAAAAATATAAAACAGAGGTTCCAGAATGGCGAACACATCCTACCCAGCGTCGTATTACGCCGCATCAGCCAATCCGGCGCCGTCGCGCCCTGCCCTGCAGGATGATGTTGAAACCGATGTATGCGTGATCGGTGCAGGTTATACGGGATTGTCCTCCGCGCTGTTTCTCCTGGAGCACGGCTTCAAAGTTACGATCGTTGAGGCGGCGAAGGTGGGCTTCGGTGCTTCGGGCCGCAACGGTGGGCAGATCGTCAACAGCTATAGCCGCGACATCGATGTGATCGAGCGCAGCGTCGGCCCGCAGCAGGCGCAGTTGCTCGGCAACATGGCGTTCGAGGGTGGGCGGATCATTCGTGAGCGGGTGGCGAAGTATCAGATTCAGTGCGACCTGAAGGACGGCGGTGTGTTCGCTGCCCTCACCGCCAAACAGATGGGCCATCTGGAGTCGCAGAAGCGTTTATGGGAGCGTTTCGGTCATACGCAGCTGGAGCTGCTGGATCAGCGGCGTATTCGCGAGGTAGTGGCTTGCGATGAGTATATGGGCGGCATGCTGGACATGAGCGGCGGGCATATTCATCCGCTCAACCTCGCGTTGGGCGAAGCGGCGGCTGTGGAGTCGCTGGGCGGGGTGATTTACGAGCAGTCGCCAGCGGTGCGCATCGAGCGCGGTGCCAGTCCGGTTGTGCATACGCCGCAGGGCAAGGTCAGGGCCAAGTTCATTATCGTGGCGGGCAACGCTTATCTGGGCAATTTGGTGCCGGAGTTGGCGGCCAAGTCGATGCCGTGCGGTACGCAGGTGATCGCTACTGAGCCGTTGGGCGATGAGCTGGCTCATAGGCTGCTACCGCAGGATTATTGCGTCGAAGACTGTAACTATTTACTCGACTACTACCGGTTGACGGGCGACAAGCGCCTGATTTTCGGTGGCGGCGTGGTGTATGGCGCGAGGGATCCGGCGAACATCGAGGCGATCATTCGGCCGAAAATGCTCAAGGCGTTCCCGCAGCTCAAGGATGTGAAGATCGACTACGCCTGGACCGGAAATTTCCTGCTGACGCTGTCGCGTCTTCCGCAGGTCGGGCGGCTGGGGGATAACATCTATTATTCCCAGGGCTGCAGTGGTCATGGCGTGACGTATACGCACTTGGCGGGCAAGGTATTGGCCGAGGCGCTGCGAGGGCAAGCAGAGCGTTTTGACGCGTTTGCGGACCTGCCCCACTACCCTTTCCCAGGCGGTCAGTTGTTGCGTACGCCGTTTGCGGCGATGGGGGCTTGGTATTACGGGTTGCGGGATCGGTTGGGGTTCTGAAGCGACCAACGACGAGGGCTGCTTTGCAGCCCAGCGGGAGCAAGCTCCCTCGCCACAGGGGCTTGTTCCAATCTTTCAAATCCTGGAAACAAAAAACCCCGGTCTTTCGACCAGGGTCTTTGCTATCGACTAGAAGGTAGCTTTTCAGCTTTCTTCTTAGCTTCAAGGCGTTCAGTGGGCCTCGAAGCAGATATGGCGCAGCGGACGGGACTCGAACCCGCGACCCCCGGCGTGACAGGCCGGTATTCTAACCGACTGAACTACCGCTGCGCGTCGGTGGAGGCTTTTGACAGCTTCCATCTTGCTTTCGCAAGACTCTCAAGAAACATGGTGGGTGATGACGGGATCGAACCGCCGACATTCTGCTTGTAAGGCAGACGCTCTCCCGGCTGAGCTAATCACCCTTTGCTGCGTTGAGGCCGCGAAATTTACGCAGGTACCGAAGCTAAGTCAATAGCAGGATTGAGTTTTTTTCAAAAACAGCTTCGAGCGACAAGCTTCAAGCTGCAAGTCAGAAGCGTCAGCAGCACCAATCGCTTGCAGCTTGTCGCTCGCCACTTGCAGCTGCTACTTATTCATAAATCATTTTCTTGGTCATGCCACCGTCCACCACGAACTCCTGCCCCGTGACAAAACCGGCATTGCGTGACAACAGCCACGCCACCATCGCCGCCACGTCCTCCACGGTGCCTACCCTGCCCGCTGGATGCTGGGCGTGATCGGCGTCGGTGAGCGGCTGGGCACGACGTTGTGACGGGTCTCGCGCGTCGATCCAACCCGGGCTGACGGCATTGACCCGGATCTCCGGCCCGAGACTGATCGCCAGGGCGTGGGTCAGGGCCAGCAGGCCGCCCTTGCTTGCCGCATAGGCCTCGGTATCCGGCTCCGACTGCGCAGCACGGGTCGAGGCAAGATTGACGATGGCGCCGTTGTGGGCGCGCAGGTACGGCGCGCAATGCTTGGCCAGCAGCATCGGCCCACCCAGGTTCACCGCCAGGACCCGATTCCAATAGGCAAGATCGAGGCTTTCCAAGGTGATGTTGTGCGGATCGGCGATGGCCGCGTTACACACCAGCGCGTCGAGCCGGCCGAACTGCCCGAGTACTTCGGCGATGCCGGTGGCAACCTGCGCCTCATCCGCCACGTCCATGGCGATGAACCAGGCGTTGTCGCCGAGGGTCTTCGCTACCTTGGAACCGCGCTCGCGGTCCAGGTCGGTCAGCACTACCTGCCAACCTTCACAGATCAGCCAAGCGGCAATACCGAGGCCGATGCCCCGCGCGGCGCCCGTAACCAATGCAACCCGGCCATGAGTACCGCTCGGCGGCGTAGCCAGCTCGATCACAAGGCCGCCAACCCGCGAGCCAGGTCAGCTTGCAAATCGGCCACGTCTTCCAGGCCGACCGCCACGCGGATCAAGCTGTCACGAATACCCGCCGATTCACGCTCCTGGGACGACAGGCGACCGTGGGACGTGGTGCTCGGGTGGGTGATGGTGGTCTTGCTGTCACCCAGGTTGGCGGTGATGGAAATCAACCGGGTGGCATCGATGAAGCGCCAGGCGCCCTCCTTGCCTCCCTTGACCTCGAAGCTCACCACCGCACCGAAACCGCGCTGCTGACGCAAGGCCAGTTCATGTTGCGGATGACTCTTGAGACCGGCGTAGTGCACTTTCTCGATGCCATCCTGCTGCTCCAGCCACTCGGCCAAGGCCTGGGCATTGGCGCAATGGGCCTTCATGCGCAGACCGAGGGTTTCCAAGCCTTTGAGGAAGATCCAGGCATTGAAGGGACTGAGGGTCGGCCCGGCAGTGCGCAGGAAGCCGACGACCTCTTTCATCTGCTCGCCACGTCCGGCGGCGACACCGCCCATGCAACGGCCCTGGCCATCGATGAACTTGGTCGCCGAATGCACCACCACGTCGGCGCCCAGCTTGAGCGGTTGTTGCAGCGCCGGGGTGCAGAAGCAGTTGTCGACGACCAGCATGGCGCCCTTGGCGTGGGCAATTTCCGCCAGCGCGGCGATATCGACCAGCTCAGCCAGCGGGTTGGAAGGCGACTCGACGAAGAGCAGCTTGGTATTGGCCTTGATCGCGGCATCCCAACCGGACAGGTCCGCCAACGGCACATAGTCGACTTCCACGCCGAAACGTTTGAAGTACTTTTCGAACAGGCTGATGGTCGAACCGAAGACGCTGCGCGAGACCAGCACATGGTCGCCAGCGCTGCACAGGCTCATCACCACCGCCATGATCGCGGCCATGCCGGTGGCGGTGGCCACGGCTTGCTCGGCGCCTTCCAGGGCGGCGATGCGCTCCTCGAAAGCCCGCACGGTGGGGTTGGTATAACGCGAATAGACGTTGCCCGGCACTTCACCGGCAAAGCGCGCCGCCGCATCGGCAGCGGTGCGGAACACGTAGCTGGAAGTAAAGAACATCGGATCGCCATGTTCGGCTTCCGGTGTACGGTGCTGGCCCGCGCGAACCGCCAGGGTATCGAACGCTACGCCTTCAAGGTCGCTGTCCAGCCGACCGGCATCCCAATCCTGACTCATGCTGCCACTCCTTTATTCGGTTGAACGCAAACCGGCCCCTCAGGGCCGGTTGGGTGTCACTTAGTTGTTGTACAGATCGATGATCGCACTGACCGCCTGAGTCTTGGCCTTGGACGCATCGTTACGCGCGTTCTCGATCCGGTTCAGGTAGGCCTCGTCGATGTCGCCGGTGACGTACTTGCCGTCGAATACCGCGCAATCGAACTGCTCGATCTTGATCTTGCCGCCCCCCACCGCTTCGATGAGGTCCGGCAGGTCCTGGTAGATCAGCCAGTCGGCGCCGATCAGGTCGGCCACTTCCTGGGTCGTGCGGTTATGAGCGATCAGCTCATGGGCACTCGGCATGTCGATGCCGTAGACGTTCGGGTAACGCACGGCCGGGGCCGCCGAGCAGAAATAGACGTTCTTGGCACCAGCCTCGCGGGCCATCTGGATGATCTGCTTGCAAGTGGTGCCGCGCACGATGGAATCGTCCACCAGCATCACGTTCTTGCCGCGGAATTCCAGCTCGATGGCGTTGAGCTTCTGGCGTACGGATTTTTTCCGCGCCGCCTGGCCCGGCATGATGAAGGTACGGCCGATGTAGCGGTTCTTCACGAAGCCTTCGCGGAACTTCACGCCCAGGTGGTTCGCCAGCTCCAGGGCCGCGGTGCGGCTGGTGTCCGGGATCGGGATGACCACGTCGATGTCATGGTCCGGACGCTCGCGCAGGATCTTGTCGGCCAGTTTCTCGCCCATGCGCAGGCGCGCTTTGTAGACCGAGATACCGTCGATGATCGAGTCCGGACGCGCCAGGTAGACGTGTTCGAAAATGCACGGAGTCAGGCTCGGGTTGGTCGCGCACTGGCGGGTGTACAGCTTGCCGTCTTCAGTGATGTAGACCGCTTCGCCCGGGGCCAGGTCGCGAATCAGGGTGAAGCCGAGCACGTCCAGGGACACGCTCTCGGAGGCGATCATGTACTCGACGCCTTCGTCGGTGTGACGCTGGCCGAACACGATCGGACGGATACCGTGCGGGTCGCGGAAACCGACAATGCCGTAGCCGGTGATCATCGCCACCACCGAGTAACCACCCACGCAACGGTTGTGCACGTCGGTCACGGCGGCGAACACGTCTTCTTCGGTCGGCTGCAGCTTGCCGCGCTGGGCCAGCTCGTGGGCGAAGACGTTGAGCATCACTTCCGAGTCGGAACTGGTGTTGACGTGGCGCAAGTCAGATTCGTAGATCTCCTTGGCCAGTTGCTCGACGTTGGTCAGGTTGCCGTTGTGCGCCAACGTGATGCCGTACGGCGAGTTGACGTAGAACGGCTGGGCTTCGGCCGACGTCGAGCTGCCTGCTGTCGGGTAACGCACATGGCCGATGCCCATGTGGCCGACCAGACGTTGCATGTGACGCTGGTGGAACACGTCACGCACCAGGCCGTTGTCCTTGCGCAGGAATAACCGGCCGTCATGGCTGGTCACGATACCGGCAGCGTCCTGGCCGCGGTGCTGGAGCACGGTTAGCGCGTCATACAGCGCCTGATTGACGTTCGACTTACCGACGATACCGACGATGCCACACATGCGACGCAACCCCTACTTAATGGATCTGAACTGAACAACACTCACTGCGGCGTTTTGGCCGTCGGCAAGAGATGTTCCTTGAACGGTATTTCAGCGGGTACGCTGATACCGCTGGCAAGCCACTGACTGCTCCAACCCAGGATCAGGTTCTTGGACCAGTCTGCGACCAATAGAAATTGTGGCACGAGCCGGGACTCCTGCCACCACGTATCCTGCTGTACCGGCCCCAGGCTCAACAGCCCGACGGCAACAACCACCAGCAACGCGCCACGCGCCGCGCCGAAGGCCATGCCCAGGAACCGGTCCGTCCCGGAAAGCCCGGTGACGCGAATCAGTTCGCCGATCAGATAATTGATCATTGCGCCCACCAGCAAGGTGGCGATAAACAAGATGGCACAGCCCGCGATCACGCGAGCCGACGGTGTTTCGATGTATCCGGCGAGGTACTGGGACAGCGAACCACCAAACATCCAGGCTACGACTCCCGCGATGATCCAGGTCAGCAGCGAGAGCGCTTCCTTGACGAAGCCGCGACTCAGACTGATCAAAGCGGAGATGGCGACGATTGCAACGATCGCCCAGTCAACCCAGGTAAATGGCACGGTGCAGCCTACAGACGGATAAGGCGGCGCATTTTAGCAGAGCGCAGGGCAGTCGGTAAGCTGCGTGTTTCAAATCAGCTAAATGGCGGTCAACCGCGCTCTGGCTGGAAGCGCACGACAAAACCCTTGAGGTTCTGCTGGCGATTGAGCAAGTCGCGCAGGCGGTCGGCCTCGGCACGTTCGATCAACGGACCGACAAAGACCCGATTCTTGCCATCGGCGGAACGGATGTAGGCGTTGTAACCCTGGCTGCGCAGGTTTTTCTGCAGTTTTTCGGCGCTGTCACGACTGGTCAGGCTGGCCAGTTGTACCGACCAACTGACCGACAGGCCATTGGCATCCACACGGCTTTGCGTGGTGTCCGGCTTGGGGGCTGCGGTGATCGGCTGGGTCGGGGCTGGCTTGATCGCAGGTGCCGCCGGAACAGGCGTTGGCGCGGCAACCGGTTTGCTCGGTACAGCTGGAGCGGGTGCAGTCGGCGCAGGAGCAACAGGCGCAGCAGGTTCCTGGGCGAGTTCTTCATCGCTCGGCACCGGCTCCTGGGGCAGCGCCTGGGGCTCGGGAACCGCGACCTGCTCGACTTGCACAGGCGGAACCGAAGGCGCCTGTGGGGCGGCCGGCGCATCGACCGTGACCTGGCGCTGCTCGTCCTGACGGGAAAACAGCATCGGCAGGAAGATCACCGCCAGGGCCACCAATACCAGGGCCCCGACCATGCGCTGCTTGTACGCCTTATCCAGCAATGCCATCTGCAGCTTCCTCCGTGGAGCGCCGGGCCAGCCATTGCAGGGCCTCGGCAACGCAAAAAAATGAGCCGAACAACAGGATCTCGTCATCGGGTGTCGCCAGGGCGCACTGCCCTTCCAGGGCGGCGGCGACGTTGTCATAAGCTTCCACCGAAGCGCCACGACCCTGCAAGGTTGCCTGCAGCTCCCCAGCCGGACGCGAACGCGGCGAATCCAGCGGCGCCACGGCCCAGCGCTGGACACTAGCATTCAACGCGTCGACAACGCCATCCAGATCCTTGTCCGACAGCAGCCCGAACACCGCCAGGCGCTTGCCCGCCACCGGACGACGCGCCAGGCGCTCCGCCAGATACTGCGCCGCGTGGGGATTGTGGCCGACATCGAGCAGCAGATTGAGGCGCTTGCCTTGCCAATCGAATGAGCGGCGATCAAGGCGACCGACGACCCGGGTCGCCTGCAACGCCTGGACAATCTGCCCGGCGTGCCACGGCAGACCCAGCAACAAGTAGGCCTGCAACGCCAGGGCGGCGTTTTCCATCGGCAGGTCCAGCAGCGGCAGGTCATGCAGCTCGACCGGGTTGCCCTTGGCATCGCTGCCACGCCATTGCCAGTGCTGCTCGGTCATGGCGAGGTCGAAATCCCGCCCGCGCAAAAAGAACGGACAACTCAGCTTGCGAGCTTTATCCAGCAACGGTTGCGGCGGATCGAGATCGCCGCAGAGTGCCGGCGCGCCCTGGCGGAAGATGCCGGCCTTCTCGAAAGCTACGGATTCGCGGGTATCGCCCAGGTAATCGGCGTGATCCACACCGATACTGGTGACCAGCGCGATGTCCGCATCCATGAGATTGACGGTATCCAGGCGACCACCCAGGCCCACTTCCAACACGACGGCATCCAGGCCGGAACGGGCGAACAGCCAGAACGCCGCGAGGGTGCCCATCTCGAAATAGGTCAAGGAGGTCTCGCCCCGCTCGGCTTCCACCGCCGCGAAGGCTTCGCACAGTTGCGCGTCAGAGGCTTCGATGCCGTTGATCTGCACCCGCTCGTTGTAGCGCAGCAAGTGCGGCGAACTGTAGACACCGACACTCAGTCCCTGGGCCCGCAACAGCGAGGCCAGGAAGGCGCAGGTCGAACCCTTGCCGTTGGTGCCGGTGACGGTGATCACCCTAGGCGCTGGCTTGGCCAGTCCCATGCGGGACGCTACCGCTTGCGAGCGCTCCAACCCCATGTCGATGGCCGATGGATGCAACTGCTCGAGGTAGGCAAGCCATTCGCCCAGGGTACGTTGGGTCATAGGCCTGCAGGCACCGGCGGAACCACCATCGGCTCGATCGGCGTGGCGACGAACTTGGGCGTCGGCAGACCCATCAGTTGCGCCAACAGGTTGCCCAGGCGCGGACGCAGTTCCTGACGATGAATGATCATGTCGATAGCGCCGTGTTCGAGCAGGAATTCACTGCGCTGGAAACCTTCCGGCAGCTTTTCACGCACGGTCTGTTCGATTACGCGAGGGCCGGCAAAGCCGATCAGCGCTTTCGGCTCGCCGACGATCACGTCGCCCAGCATCGCCAGGCTGGCGGAAACGCCGCCGTAGACCGGGTCGGTCAGCACCGAAATGAACGGAATGCCTTCTTCGCGCAGACGCGCCAGCACCGCAGAGGTCTTGGCCATTTGCATCAAGGAAATCAGGGCTTCCTGCATCCGCGCACCGCCGGAAGCGGCGAAGCAGATCATCGGGCAACGGTTTTCCAGGGCATGATTGGCCGCGCGAACGAAACGCTCGCCGACGATGGCGCCCATCGAGCCGCCCATGAAGGAGAATTCGAAGGCCGAAACCACCACCGGCATGCCCAGCAGGGTCCCGCTCATGGAGATCAGGGCGTCTTTTTCGCCGGTCTGCTTCTGCGCAGCGGTCAGGCGATCCTTGTACTTCTTGCCGTCGCGAAACTTCAGGCGGTCCACTGGCTCCAGCTCAGCGCCCAGCTCGACGCGGCCTTCAGCGTCCAGGAAAATATCGATACGGGCACGCGCGCCGATGCGCATGTGGTGGTTGCACTTGGGGCAAACGTCCAGGGTCTTTTCCAGCTCGGGACGGTAGAGCACCGCCTCACAGGATGGACATTTGTGCCACAGACCTTCAGGCACCGAGCTTTTCTTTACCTCGGAACGCATGATCGAAGGGATCAGTTTGTCTACCAACCAGTTGCTCATGCTTTCTTTCTCCAGTACCGGCGGCCCGAACGCTCTGGTTCGCGGCCCCGCGTATGCCCTTGAGCTTAAATTCATTGTGCGGCGAGGATCGAAGAGCCACCGCGGTCAGCGCGAAACATGACCTGCGCCCAGCTCAACCATCCCTGCCATTCCCGACAACCGCTGCACCGCGATTGCCACTACGCTATCGGCCCACCCGGAGGCGGCGCCTGCCTGCTTTGTACAGTGCAGGTATGGACGGCGGCAGTCTGCCAGCCGTCACATTGACGATTGGCTGCTGCGTACAGCCGCCATGAACGCCCGGATCTTCGCCGGGTCCTTGATGCCCCTGGCCTGCTCCACCCCGCCACTGACGTCCACCGCATAAGGGCGAACCCGCGCAATGGCCTTACCGACGTTGTCCGCCGTCAGGCCACCGGCCAGGATGATCGGCTTGCTCAAGCCCTGCGGCACCAGCGACCAATCGAAGGCTTCGCCAGTCCCACCTGGAACTCCCTCCACATAGGTGTCCAGCAAGATACCGCTGGCGCTGGCGAAGGCTGCGCAGCTGGCCGCGATATCATCGCCCGCCTTGACCCGCAACGCCTTGATGTAAGGGCGATGCCAGCCTTCACAGTCAGCCGGGGCCTCGTCACCGTGAAACTGCAAGAGACCCAGCGGAACCGCATCGAGTATTTCCCCCAGCTCGCAACGGCTGGCATTGACGAACAGCCCCACCGGGGTCACGAACGGCGGCAGGGCCTGGATGATCGCCCTCGCCTGCTGCACCGTCACCGCCCGCGGGCTCTTGGCGTAGAACACCAGCCCGATGGCGTCCGCACCGGCCTCGACCGCCGCCAGCGCGTCTTCGACCCGGGTGATTCCGCATATCTTGCTGCGAACGACCGGCATGGTGGGTAAAACCTCAGGCAAATCCGTGAAAGTCCCGGATGGTAACAAATGCAACGAAGGGCGTCAGCCGTCGAGTTCCGAGAAGCCCGTGAGGAAATGTGGCCCGATGTAACGCTCCGGCAGCTCGAACTCGTCACGGTATTCGACCTGCACCAGGTACAAGCCGAACGGGTGCGCCGTCACGCCACCGGAACGGCGGATGCGACTGTCCAGCACTTCCTTTACCCATTCCACCGGCCGCTCGCCGGCGCCGATGGTCATCAGCACACCGGCAATGTTGCGCACCATGTGGTGCAGGAACGCGCTGGCGCGGATGTCGAGCACGATCATTTTGCCGTGGCGGGTCACGCGCAGGTGATGCAGTTCCTTGATCGGCGACTTGGCCTGGCATTGTCCGGCACGGAAGGCGCTGAAGTCATGGACACCCACCAGGTATTGCGCGGCCTCGGCCATGCGTTCGACGTCCAGCGGACGATGATTCCAGGTGATCTCTTCGTTCAGGTGGGCCGGGCGGATCTGATCGTTGTAGATGACGTAGCGATAGCGCCGGGCGATGGCCTTGAAGCGGGCATGAAAATGCGCCGGCATTACCTTCGCCCAACTGACGCTGACGTCGTGCGGCAGGTTGATATTCGCGCCCATGACCCAGGCCTTCATCGAGCGCTCGACCTGGGTGTCGAAATGCACCACCTGGCCGCAGGCGTGCACGCCGGCATCGGTACGGCCGGCGCAATGCAGCGACACTGGCGAATCGGCGACTTTGGACAGCGCGTTTTCGAGGGTTTCCTGCACCGTCAAGACGCCAGAGGCCTGACGCTGCCAGCCGCGATAGCGCGAGCCTTTGTATTCAACGCCCAAGGCGATTCGGAAAAAGCCGTCGGCCGCCATTTCGGCGGCCGGGTTGTCTATGTTTGCCAAGGAATTACAGCCTGCTGAGGTACGCAAAGGCGGGCATTATAAAGCGGGTGCGGCGGGATGCCAGTGCAACGATGATCCCGGGTTGGAACGACGGGCCCTTGTGGCGAGGGCGCTTGCTCCCGCTGGCTGCGCAGCAGCCCCTCCCTTGGTGCGCCGGCTATTTTTGCGAGCGCTGCGCACTCGAGCGGGAGCAAGCTCCCTCGCCACAAGAGCCGCATGAATCGCCCGCAAACAAAAACGGCAGCCCTCACCGGCTGCCGTTTTTGTTTTATTGCGAACTCACGCCAGTCGCGACAACATGTCCTTCGCTTCGCTCTTCTGCGTGGCGTCGCCTTCGCTGAGGACTTCGCCGAGGATATCCCGCGCGCCGTCGTTGTCACCCATGTCGATATAGGCCTGCGCCAGATCGAGCTTGGTTGCGACTTCGTCGGTGCCGCTGAGGAAATCGAAGTCCGGCTCGTCGTCGGCGGTCGCCAGGGCATCTTCCGCCGTGAAGGTCGGCTGGCTCAGGCCGTCAGACAGACGATCCAGCTCGGCGTTGACATCATCCAGCTCAGACTCGAAGGCATCCTTCGGCTGCTCATGGGCATCCATCTCGTCAGCCAGGGACAGATCGAAATCCGCCGGAAGCTCAAGATCATCAGACGGCGTATCGTCCAGGAGCGGGGTCTGCGCTGCTGGAACGTCAAGCCCCTTGAGATCGTCATCCAGGTCCAACAGGAAATCTTCATCGGCCAAGGCCGGTGCCGGAGCATCCGCGCCCAGGTCCAGGTCGAATTCCGGCAGATCGTCCAGGCTTTCATTGGCCTGGGTTTGCTGCTTGAGCACTGATTCGAAACTCAGGTCGTCGTCTTCCGGAAACGCGTCCAGCTCGGCCAGCGGCTCGGGTGCCGGCGCAGTCGGTGTCGTGTCCAGGTCTTCGAGGCTCAGGTCGAAGGCACTGTCGAGCTCTTCATCGGTTGCCGGCTTGTCTTCCAGCAGGTCCTTGACGTACTGCGCGTCCAGCTCGGCGGCGACGGCCGCTGCAGCCAGGCCGGCCGAGGCGGCGACGACCATGGCCGGGAAACGGCTCTTGAGCTGCTCCACCTGGGCGTAGTTCTCGCCATTGGCGACCAATTGACGCTCCTGGGCGATGAACGCGTCGCGGTCGCCCTGCTGGCCATAGACTTCCATCAACTTCAAACGCAGGTCGCTGCGCTGAGGCTCGGCCTTGATGCCTTGCTCAAGCAGGTCAGCCGCCTGGTTCAAGCGACCACGGTCGATGTGGGACTGTGCCTGGGGTAACACATCGTCGGAGCGGTCGGCGGCCGGGGCCACCAGCGGGGCGGCGATCGGTGGGGTGACGACCACGGGCGCGACCACCGGGGCTGGCTTCGGTGCCGGCGCCGGGGCTGGCTTGGGTTCGAGTTTGACGCTGGGTGGTGGGACCTCAATGCCCTCGAAGCTGCTCGGGGGCAGATCGAGCTCCGGGGAGAAATCGGCCTCCTCCTCGAGGGCTCGGGCCATGCGCAAATGTTTCTCGGCTTCCTGCTGGGCCTTGCGGCGACGCGCAAGCAACAACAGCAGCAGCAACAGGACCAACGCGCCGCCGCCAATCAACCCCAGCAGGATCGGATTGGTCAGCAGGTCGTTGTATTTTTTCTCATCGGAAGCCGCCGGCGTCGGCTCGACCGGCGTGGCCGGTGGGGTCGCTTCAGGGGCAGCCTCGGGAGTCGCCGCTGGCGCGGTTGCCGGTGCTTGTGCCGACGGTGCGGGCGTCAGCTCTGCCGACATCGCCGGGTGCGATTCGCCCGCAGGCGGGACAGCCGCGCCTTCGGTCTGCATCTTGGCCAGTTGATTGTTCTTCAGTTCGATCAGGCGCTGCAGCTTATCCAACTGGCTCTGCAAATCCGCCATGCGGCTTTTCAGTTCTTCGTTATCGCGACGCGCCGAATCGAGGCTTTCCTGGGTTACGGCAAGCTTGTTGCTGAGTGCCTGGGCATCGCCCGCAGCCCCTTTGCCCTTGCCGCCCGCCTTCGCCGATTCGGCCGAAACCAGGCTCAGATTATCGCGACCGGCGGCCTGTGCTGGCGCGCCTTCTTTGCCGCCTCGCTTGGTGGCATCCAACTGTTGCCGACCGTTACCCGCCACGCCCCGACGGCCCTGGCGCCAAGCGGCATTCTGGGCCGCCACTTCGGCGATTGCCTGGGGTTGCGGCAGCGCAGTGCTCTGCACCGGATCAGGCAGGCGCAACACCTGGCCGGTCTTGAGCAGGTTGATGTTGCCATTGATGAATGCGTTCGGGTTCAACGCCTGGATCGCCAGCATGGTTTGCTGGACCGACCCACCGTTGCGCACCTTGGCGGCGATTTCCCACAGGGTATCGCGCGGCGTGGTGGTGTACTGGGACGGCTTGGTCGCGCCAGTGACCGGCGTGGAGACCACTTGGGGCGGCTTCGCCCGGGCGGCATCAGCGGCCTGCGGCGAGAATTTGGACGGATCGAGCAGTACGCTGTAGTCGCGCAGCAAGCGGCCGTTGGGCCACATCACCTGCACGAGGAACTTGACCATCGGCTCGGACACGGGCCGGCTGGACGTAACGCGCAGGACGCTCTTGCCGTTGGCGTTGATCACCGGGGTGAAGCTCAAATCGTTGAGAAAGGCTTGGCGGTCAATGCCCGCCTTGGCGAATTCTTCGGGTGGGGCCAGGCTCGGCACCACTTCGGCAGCGGTCAGTTGCTGGACATCGAGGAGTTCGATTTCGGCCACCAGAGGCTGGTTCGGCGGCGATTTCAGGGTCAACTCCCCGAGCCCGAGCGCATGCGCCATACCGGAGGACAGCGCCGAGGCGGCCGCTATTGCTAACACCAGTTTGCGAACTTGAACCATAGCCTCTTCCTTTGTTTGAACATTCCTCGGCCAGCGAGAAGGTATTGATGCCGCTGCCGTAAGGCATTGCGCGCAGCCCCGAAGCGACGGTGCGCGCGATCGTTTCACTCATGCCCGGGAGCAGTCCCCGGGAGGGAGGTTCGCCTTCAGCACTCTGGCCAAGCATAGCGCCCAGCTAGAATCATTCGACAAATTGTTGCCAAGTATCTTTTACAGCAGGTCTTTTATCAACAACTCAGCCACCTGCACCGCATTGAGCGCCGCGCCCTTGCGCACGTTATCTGACGTCAGCCACATATTTAGTTCCGCCGGATCGTCGATACCGCCGCGCACGCGACCGATGTAGACCACATCCTGACCTACCGCATCGCCCACCGGGGTCGGATAATCACCCGCCTCCACCAGTTCGACACCAGGCGCCGCCTCGAGGGCCGCGTTGACCTTAGCCAGGTCGACGGGGCCAGCAGACTCCACGGTCACGCTAAAGCTATCGCCAAAAAACACCGGGGCTTGAACGCAAGTGACGGAAATCTTTAATAAAGGTTGTTCGAGCACCTGGCGCAACTCACGCACGAGGCGTTTTTCCAACTGGGTATGGCCCTGCTCATCGGGAGTGCCCACTTGAGCCAACAGATTGAACGCCATCTGCCGGTCGAAGAATTTAGGTTCGAGCGGACGGGCGTTGAGCAACTCGGCGGTCTGGCGCGCCAGCTCAGTGACCGCAACGCGGCCTTGGGCCGATACGGCGAGGCTGGCGGTCAGGCTCACGCGCTGTATATCCAGGCATTGGCGCAGCGGCGCCAAGGCCACGGCCAGGACTGTGGCCGAGGGGCTGGGGCTGCTGACCTGGACGGGCCTGGACAGGTTGGCCAGCACCTGCGGATTGGCCTCCGGCACGATCTGCGGCGCCTGGTCGGCTGGCAACGCACCGGACAGGTCGATCAGCGCACAACCGGCGGCCGTGGCACGCGGGGCGAAGCTCAGGGTGACCGCCGGCCCAGCCGCGAAAAACACCAGTTGGACTTTGCTGAAATCGAACTCATCGACCTCGCGCACCCGCACGTTTTTACTTCGGAACATCACCGAGCTGCCCGCCGATTCGCTGCTGGCCAGCAGGTGCAGGTTGCCGATGGGGAAGTCGCGTTCTTCGAGAATCTGGACGAGGGTTTCGCCGACAGTACCGGTGGCGCCGATCACGGCAATATCA
>NZ_VDLV01000030.1 GCF_013608025.1 Pseudomonas brassicacearum subsp. neoaurantiaca
AGCAACGGCGCGGTCATCAACATCGCTGCCGGACAAACCACCGGCACCGTGGCTGTCGATACTCCGGCGAACGATGTCTACAACAACGGCAACACTGTCAGCACGACGATTACTGGCGCAACCGGCGGTAACTTCGAGAATCTGGTGCCGAGCACGGCGCCTGCGGTGACCACGATCACCGACTCGGCTGATGCCGCTGGCCTGACCCTCAGCGCCAGCGAAACCATCACCGAAGGCGGCCAGATCACCTACACCGCGACGCTGACTAACCCAGCGCAAACGCCAGTGAGTGTGACGCTCAGCAACGGTGCGGTCATCAACATCGCAGCCGGTCAAACCACCGGCACCGTGGCTGTCGATACTCCGGCGAATGATGTCTACAACAACGGCAGCACCGTCAGCACCACGATCACCGGTACCTCCGGCGGCAACTTCGAAAACTTGGTGCCAAGCACTACGCCTGCGGTGACCACCATCACCGATTCCACTGATGCCACTGGCCTGACCCTCAGCGCCAGCGAAACCATCACCGAAGGCGGCCAGATCACTTACACCGCGACGCTGACCAACCCAGCGCAAACGCCAGTGACCGTGACCTTGAGCAACGGCGCCGTGATCAACATCGCTGCCGGACAAACCACCGGCTCCGTCGCAGTCGATACTCCGGCCAATGACGTCTACAACAACGGCAGCACCGTTAGCACCACCATCACTGGCGCAACCGGTGGCAACTTCGAGAATCTTGTTCCGAGCACCACGCCAGCCGTTACCACCATTACCGACTCGGCTGACACCACCGGCCTGACCTTGTCCGCCAGCGAAACCATTACCGAAGGCGGTCAGATCACTTACACCGCGACGCTGACCAACCCAGCGCAGACCGCGGTCACCGTGACCTTGAGCAACGGTGCGGTCATCAACATCGCTGCCGGTCAAACCACTGGCACCGTCGCCGTCGATACCCCGGCCAACGACGTCTATAACAACGGCAGCACCGTCAGCACCACGATCACGGGTGCGACCGGTGGCAACTTCGAAAACCTGGTGCCGAGCACTACGCCTGCGGTGACCACGATCACCGACTCGGCTGACACCACTGGCCTGACCTTGTCTGCCAGCGAAACCATCACCGAAGGCGGCCAGATCACCTACACCGCGACGCTGACTAATCCAGCGCAAACGCCAGTGACTGTGACGCTGAGCAACGGCGCGGTCATCAACATCGCTGCCGGACAAACCACCGGCACCGTGGCTGTCGATAC
>NZ_VDLV01000005.1 GCF_013608025.1 Pseudomonas brassicacearum subsp. neoaurantiaca
TGCCCGGCGATTGGGCTATCCTCGACCTCTCCCGCGCCGCACCAGAGCCGGGTGCAGACCCAAGGAACCCTCGATGATCGCCAGCAAGTTGCCGAACGTCGGCATCACGATTGTCACCCAGATGTCACAGCTCGCCGCACAGACCGGCGCGCTGAACCTGTCCCAGGGATTTCCCGATTTCGATGGCCCGCAAGCCCTGCGCGATGCGGTCGGCCGGCACATTGCCCAAGGCCACAACCAATATTCACCCATGACCGGCCTGCCGGCGCTGCGCCAGCAGATCGCGGCGAAGATCGCCCGCAGCTATGACGCCAACGTCGATGCCGATCAGGAAGTCACCGTGACCCCTGGCGCGACCCAGGCGATTTTCTGCGCTATTGCGGCGGTGGTTAACAGTGGCGACGAAGTCATCGTCTTCGACCCTGCCTACGACAGCTACGAGCCTTCCGTGCAACTGGCCGGCGGGCGTTGCGTGCATGTGCCACTGGGCCTGGACGATTTCGCCATCGATTTCCAGAAGCTCGGCGAAGCCCTGAGCCCGCGCACGCGCATGATCATCCTCAACACGCCGCACAACCCCAGCGGAGCGTTGATCAGCCGCGCCGAGCTGGACCAATTGGCGGCCTTGATCCGTGATCGTGACATCTACCTGATCAGCGACGAAGTCTACGAGCACTTGGTATTCGACGGCGTGCCTCATGTCAGCGTACTTGCCCATGAGGAACTGTATCGCCGCGCCTTCGTGGTCAGTTCGTTCGGCAAGACCTACCACGTCACGGGCTGGAAAACCGGCTACGTCGTCGCGCCTGCGGCCCTGACGGCGGAGCTGCGCAAAGTGCATCAGTACGTCAGCTTCTGCGGCGTGACGCCATTGCAGTATGCGTTGGCCGACTACATGGCCGAGCACCCCGAACACGTCGATGAACTGCCAGGCTTCTATCAGGCCAAACGCGACCTGTTCTGTGATCTGCTGGCACCGTCGCGGTTCAGCTTCAAGCGCGTCGCCGGCACTTACTTCCAACTGGTCGATTACTCGCAGATCCGCCCAGACCTCAATGACGTCGACATGGCGCTGTGGATGACCCGCGAACACGGCGTGGCGACCATTCCGATTTCGGTCTTCTACCAGAACCCGCCGCAGGGCCAGCGCCTGGTGCGCTTGTGCTTTGCCAAGCGCGAGGAGACGCTGCGTGAAGCGGCGGAAAAACTATGCGTGATCTGAGTGCCTTGCCCAACCTGAACATTGCCTTGATCCAGACCACGCTGGCCTGGCACGACCGCCGGGCCAACCTGGAGCATTTCGACGCGTTGCTTGAGCAGGCGCGCGGGGCGGACTTGATCATCCTGCCGGAAATGTTCACCACCGGTTTTTCCATGGAATCCGAGACCCTGGCGGAGCCTGAAAACGGACCCGCCAGCAAGTGGCTCAAGGACCAGGCGGCGAAACTGGATGCGGTAATCACCGGCAGCGTGATCGTCCAGGCCGCCGATGGCAGCCATCGCAATCGCTTGCTGTGGGCGCGGCCGGACGGCGAAGTGCTGCATTACGACAAGCGCCATCTGTTCCGCATGGCGGGCGAGCATAACCACTACACACCGGGCGACCAGCAGGTGCTGTTCGAGCTCAAGGGCTGGCGGATTCGCCCGTTGATCTGCTACGACCTGCGCTTCCCTGCATGGAGTCGCGACGCCGAGGACACTGACCTGTTGCTGTATACCGCCAACTGGCCGGGCGCCCGGCGCCATCACTGGAACCGGCTTCTGCCGGCGCGGGCCATCGAAAACCTGTGCTACGTAGCGGCGGTTAACCGGATCGGCACTGACGGCAAGGGCTTCGCCTATACCGGCGACAGCCAGGTGCTGGACTTCCAGGGCGAAACCCTGCTCAGCGCTGGCGAAGCCGACGGAGTGTTCACCGTGTGCCTGAGCGCGGCGGACCTGGCAGCTTATCGCACGCGGTTTCCGGCCAACCTGGACGCCGACCGTTTCGAGTTTATTTATTGAAACGATTCAGCCTCAAGAAGCGCTGTTGCGTGCCGATAACCGGTCAGCCAAGGAGGAGTCTCTATGACCAGTATCAGCGCAACGACCGTAAACCCTTATCCGCTGTCAGCTCCAAAAGTCTCCATTCGCGGGGCTGAGGAAGAGAAGGCGGTCAGTCCGGTGACACCGACTGACAGCAACGAAGACAAGGACAAGGCACTGAAAGTCGACACCAGTGGTGCGAACATCGCCGGTGCCGGCGGCAGCAGCGGCGCCAGCGACGTCATCGAGCAGTTGAAGAAGCAGATCGAGCGGACCGAGAAGCTGCTGGCCGAACAGCAAGCCCAGTTGGCCCGCGTGCAGAAAAGCCAGGCCGATCAGGAGCAGAAATCCCAGGAAGCCATGGCGATCCAGACCCAGATCATGGCAACCCAGGCGACCTTGCAGACCCTGCAGGCTGCGCTGTTGCAGGCGATGACTGTTTCGATCGATACCCATGCCTGATATGTGTATTGCCTGACAGACCGCTTTCGCGAGCAGGCTCGCTCCCACAATATTTTGCATCACACCGACTACTGTGGGAGCGAGCCTGCTCGCGAAGAGGCCGGAACAGCCAACCAAAATACTAGCCAAACAAAAAGGCCCTGAGGTTCACACCCCAGGGCCTTTTTGGTTTTCAGCGACTGATCAGGCCGCCTTGGCTTCCGGCTGGCTCAGTGAGCGGTTCAGTGCGCTGAACAGCGCCTTGAAGCTCGCCGTGGTGATGTTTTCATCGATACCCACGCCGTGCACCGCACGCTCGCCGTTGACCCGCAGCTCGATGTACGCCGCCGCCTTGGCATTGGTGCCGGCGCCGATCGCATGTTCGTTGTAGTCCATGATCTCCACCGGAATTGGCAGCCCGGCCACCAGCGCTTCCAGCGCGCCGTTGCCCTTGCCACGCCAGTGCAGGTTGGTCTCGCCCTGGCCCTTGCTCGCCACTTCCACTTCCACGGCGCTGTTGCCGTTTTCTTCCTGCAGGCGATGGCTGACCAGCGCATACGGCGTGTTGGCTTGCAGGTATTCACGCTGCAGCAAGGCATGGATCTGCTGGGCAGTCATCTCCAGGCCCAGGCGATCGGTCTCACGCTGCACCACCTGGCTGAACTCGATCTGCATGCGACGCGGCAGGCTGATGCCGTATTCCTGCTCCAGCAGGTAGGCGATACCGCCCTTGCCCGACTGGCTGTTCACGCGGATCACCGCCTCGTAGCTGCGGCCAATGTCGGCCGGGTCGATCGGCAGGTACGGCACTTCCCACAGGGTGTCCGATTTCTGCTGGGCGAAGCCCTTGCGGATGGCGTCCTGGTGCGAACCGGAGAAGGCGGTGTGAACCAGGTCGCCGACGTACGGATGACGCGGATGCACGGGGATCTGGTTGCACTCTTCGACCACTTTGCGCACGCCGTCGATGTCGGAGAAATCCAGTTCAGGATTGATGCCCTGGGTGTAGAGGTTCAGCGCGACGGTCACCAGGTCGACGTTGCCGGTGCGCTCGCCGTTGCCGAACAGGCAGCCTTCGACACGATCAGCGCCGGCCATCAGGCCCAGCTCGGTAGCGGCCACGCCGGTGCCACGGTCGTTGTGGGTGTGCAGGCTGATCAACACACTGTCACGACGGGTGATGTTGCGGTGGAACCACTCGATCTGGTCGGCGTAGATGTTCGGGGTGGCGACTTCCACGGTAGCGGGCAGGTTGAGGATCACCTTGCGCTCAGGCGTCGGGTTCCACACTTCGATCACGGCGTCGCAGACTTCCTTGGCGAACTCCAGCTCGGTGGCGCTGAAGGTCTCTGGCGAGTATTCGAACTGCCACTGGGTTTCTGGCTGCTGGGCGGCGTATTTGACGAACAGCTTGGCCGCGTTCACCGCGATTTCCTTCACGCCTTCCTTGTCCTGGTTGAACACGATGCGGCGGAACGACGGGCAGGTGGCGTTGTACAGGTGGACGATGGCTTTCTTCGCGCCACGCAGGGATTCGAAGGTGCGGGCGATGAGGTCTTCACGGGCCTGGGTCAGCACCTGGATGGTGGTGTCGTCCGGGATGTGGCCTTCTTCGATGAGGGTGCGCACGAAGTCGAAGTCGGTCTGCGACGCCGCAGGGAACGATGCTTCGATTTCCTTCACGCCTACTGCAACGAGGGTCTTCCAGAAGCGCAGCTTCTTCACCGCGTCCATTGGCTCGATCAGCGACTGATTGCCGTCGCGCAGGTCGGAGCTGCACCAGATCGGCGCGGCAGTGATGGTCTTCGACGGCCAGGTGCGATCCGGCAGGTTGATGGTCGGGAAGGCGCGGTATTTCGAAGACGGGTCTTTGAGCATGCTCATGGGCGGAATCCTTATTGTCGTGGCCGGAAAAAGGCGGCCTGCCAGTGTTTCGAATGGGGTGGCTCTTCAGCCGGGACGAGGTGCCGCGATTCAGCCCGGCAGTCGTGCGCTGACGAGGCACAGGCTGCGGTGCTGGCGAAGCTGAATGAGGGTATGAGAGGTTTTCATGCCTTCAACCCTAACCGCGTGGAAGGGGGGTTGCAAGCAGTCGGGAAAAATTGGGAGAAGTTCTGTTTTTGGGTGGGTTTGCGAGATTTAATCGCGCATATCTTCAGGATGGGTAGTGGGAATTGCGTCGATGTTTTTAGCTTGGCAATTCCTGGGATGGTGGTGATGCGGCTGCCGTCATCGCGAGCAAGCTCGCTCCCACATTGGAAATTTTGTGTACACAACATTTGTGATCAACCGAGATCCACTGTGGGAGCGAGCTTGCTCGCGATGAGGCCAGTAGCCCCACCATCAACTTCAGGGTTGAAAAGCACCGATAAAAATCGCCGGATCCACCCGCGCGTCGTTCAGGCTGATGTTCCAGTGCATATGCGGCCCGGTCGCGCGGCCGGTGGCGCCGACCTTGCCGACCACGGTGCCCCGGGCCAGTTGCTGGCCGACCTTAACGTCGATCTTCGACATGTGGCAGAACATGCTGATGAAGCCTTGGCCATGGTCGACGAACACGGTGTTGCCGTTGAAGAAATAATTACCGATGAGGATCACCTTGCCGGCGGCTGGGGTCTTGATTGGCGTGCCAGCGGGTACGGCGAAGTCCAGGCCAGCGTGGGGGTTGCGTTCTTCGCCGTTGAAGAAGCGGCGCACGCCGAACTTGCTCGACAGCGGGCCGTTGACCGGTTTGTCCAGCAACAGGTTGCTGGGGATGTTCGGGCTGAAGCTGCGGTAGGCCTTCAACTGCACCGCCAGCTCGGCGTTGATGCGCTTGAGGTCCGCCGGGTTCGGGTTGACCTGGCGTTTGTTCGTCAGGGTGATGTGCTGCTCGGGATATTTCTTGTAGCCGACCACGAAAGGCTGGGTGCCGCCGCCACTGCTGATCTGCTGCGTGCCGGGCTGGACCGTCAGCGGGATGCCGACAATCGCCAGCCAGTTCTGCTGTTCCTTGACCACCAGCACAGGTTTGCCCTGGTACGTGGCTTTGGGTGCCTGGGCCGCGCTGCCCAGGTCCACCACGGCCACACCGCCGGGCACCGGTTTGTTCAACAAGCGGGTGATGTAACTGTCGGCGTGGGCGTTGAAGGTCAGGCACAGCAGGAACAAGGAGGCGAGATATCGCGGCATGAATCAATCCAGTAAAGAAAGGGTGACCGGCGTCAGGTGATTGTCTTCGACCCGCACCAGCAGTTCGCCTTCGCCGAGCTTGGCGGTCAGGCGCTGGCCAGTCCGGGTTTGCCCGGCGCTACGGATCGCATGGCCACGCTCGTCGAGCAGGATGCTGTAGCCACGACCGAGGGTCGCCAGCGGGCTGACGATGTGCAGCGTCTGCATCTGGTTTTGTAGCTGGACGCGTCGCGTCTTGAGGCCTTCGCGCATGGCCCGGGGCAAGCGTTCGGCGAGGCTGTCCAGGCGTTGGCGCAGCATGGCCAACTGTCGGCCCGGATGTTGTCCGGCCAGGCGGGTTTCCAGGCGGATCAGCCGTTCGCGGCGGGTATTGAGGCTGCGTTCGAAAGCCCGGCGCATGCGCATGTCCAGGTCGTCGAGGCGCTGGGCTTGCTGGCGCAGGCGTTCGCCGGGATGACGCAGGCGGCGAGTGAGGCCTTCGAGGCGCAACTGATCGCGCATCAAGCGATCGCGCATGCGCATCACCAGTCGACGATGCAGGCTCTCGACCCGGCGCACCAGGTCGCCGGCATCCGGTGCCAGCAGTTCGGCGGCGGCGGAGGGCGTAGGGGCGCGAACATCGGCAACGAAATCGCTGATGGACACGTCGGTCTCATGGCCGACGGCGCTGACGATCGGCGTGACGCAGGCATCCACCGCCCGGGCCACGGCCTCTTCGTTGAAGCACCACAAGTCTTCCAGCGAACCGCCGCCCCGGGCCAGGATCAGTGCGTCGAAGCCGCGGGCATCGGCCAGTTTCAGCGCGCGGACGATCTGTCCGGTGGCTTCGCGGCCTTGTACAGCGGTGGGAATCAAGGTCAGGGAAATCTGCGGCGCGCGGCGGCGGAACACGCTGATGATGTCGCGGATCACCGCGCCGGTGGGCGAGCTGATGATGCCGATGCGTTGCGGATGGGCTGGTAGCGGAACCTTGCGCTCGGCACTGAACAGCCCTTCGGCGCTGAGCTTTTCCTTCAGGGCATCGAAGGCCAGGCGCAGCGCGCCGTCGCCAGCCGGCTCCACGGTGTCGAGGATCAGTTGATAGTCGCCACGGCCCTCGAATAGCGAGACCTTGCCGCGCACCTTCACCGCCAACCCGTCCTTCAAGGCCTGGCGCACCCGCGCGGCGTTCTGCCGGAACAGCGCGCAGCGCACTTGGGCGCCGCTGTCCTTGAGGGTGAAATACACATGGCCGGAGGCGGGGCGGGCGAGGTTGGAGATTTCGCCCTCGACCCAGATGTTGCTGAACACATCTTCAAGCAACACCCGCGCACGGCCGTTGAGCTGGCTGACAGTCAGGACCTCGCGGTCCAGGCCCAGTCGGGCAAAGGGATCTTTAATCATGGGCGGCATGATAAGGGCATTTGTTGGTGAATCTCCATGTGTGCAGGCAAATAGACCGAGTCGCCTGCTTCGCGAGCAGGCTCGCTCCCACACTTTCAATCACAGTGTTCCTCCTGTAGGAGCGAGCCTGCTCGCGAGACGATAGGCCAATCACCACAAACGCTGGATCTGCCATGACACATCTGGCTAAAGTCCCCGCTCTCCTCATCAAGGAAGTGCCGGATGAATCTTCTACCGTGGCTCGGTGAATGGGCTTTTGCACCCACGCAATGGCTGGTGATCGGCTCGGCCATCGTCCTGGCCTACATTGTGTTCGGCATCGCCGGGTTCGGCACTGCGCTGGTGGCGGCGCCGATCCTGCTGTTGTTCATGCCCCTTTCGAAGATCGTCCCGCTGCTGGTCTTGCTGGATTTTGTCGCGGCGTTCGGCAATCTGTTGCCGTCGCGCCGGGACGTTGCTCGGCCTGAGTTGCTGCGGTTATTGCCGTGCATGGCGCTGGGCTGCACATTGGGGGTGATTTTCCTGCTCAACCTCAAGTCCGACTTGTTGCTGCTGTTGATGGGGCTGTTCATCAGCAGCTATGCCATCTATAGCCTGTTGATAAAGACCCGGCCGACGCAGCTGTCATCGCGGTGGGCGTTTCCGATGGGGACGGTGGGCGGGATGTTCGGGGCATTGTTTGGCAGTGGCGGCTTTTTATATGCCATTTACCTCAACAGCCGTTTGTCCAAGGAGGCGGCGCGCGCGACCCAAAGTGCGCTGATCAGTTGCAGCACCGTGGTGCGCTTGAGCCTGTTCGTTATCGCGGGCGTGTATGCCGAGCTACCCTTATTGATACTGGCGCTGTGTTTGTTGCCGGCCATGGCGCTGGGGTTGTGGGTAGGGCGTCGCTTGACCATGAAGATGTCGCGAGAGGCCTTCGTGCGCCTGGTTACCTGGCTGGTGCTCGCCAGTGGCCTCGCGTTGATCGGGCGCTACCTGAGTGCTTGACCTGGGCCAGCCAGGGATTAAGCTGCCGGCCTTTTATAAGATCCGCCAGGGAAACCGCCAGGCCTCGCCATGAATTCGCAAAGCATCATCGTCCCGAAAATTTCCACCTTGCCGGTCCACGAGCCTCGGGCCCGGGCGATCGTGCGTTGGCTGGTGCGCAAGAACATCGTCGAAGAACAACTGACCACCTGCGGACGCACCGGCAATCGCATGGCCCACGCCATCGCTCCTGGTGCCCGCGATGTTGTCCTGCATCCCGACGCGCTGCCGTTCGGCGAATCGATCAACGGCCTGGAGATCATCACCAAACGCTGCATCTATACGCCGGCCAAGGGCTTTCTCGAGGAGGCGGGTTGTGCCGAGTGTCGCAAGGAAATCGGCGAAGCGCTATTCGAAAGCCTGGAAGACTGGATGCCGGGGCGCACCGATAATTTCACTTGCCCTGAATGCGGGCATGAGGATGACATCAATGGCTTTCTGTTCCTGCAACCCTGCGCCTTCTCAAACCTGGGGTTTATCTTCAACAACTGGCTGGAAGCGGGATTCAAGCAGGACTTTATTGACGAGTTCGCCGATTGGCTGGATCAGCCGGTGAGTTGGGTGAAGGTGGAGTTGTAGTGGACACACCTTGCTGTGGGTGGGAATGCACAGCTCTTGTGGCGAGGGAGCTTGCTCCCGCTGGGCTGCGAAGCGGCCCCGGCTTTTTGGCGGTTGCTGCGCAACCGAGCGGGAGCAAGCTCCCTCGCCACGGGGTCGGTGTATGGCTGGAGCGCAATGATTAGCCCCGCCAATCACCCCGCCAATAATAGACAGAGTTTTACATTGAGCCAGACGGGGTGCATGAGTATAATGGCGCGCTTCCATTTTCCCGCTCGGGAGCCCCCGCGATGCTGCGTATCAGCCAAGAAGCTCTGACCTTCGACGACATTCTCCTAGTGCCCGGTTATTCCGAGGTGCTGCCTAACGAAGTCAGTCTCAAAACCCGTCTCACCCGTGGCATCGAACTGAATATCCCCCTGGTTTCCGCCGCCATGGACACCGTGACCGAAGCCCGTCTGGCCATTGCCATGGCCCAGGAAGGCGGTATCGGTATCATCCACAAGAACATGACCATCGAACAGCAGGCCGCCGAAGTGCGCAAGGTCAAGCGGTTCGAGGCTGGCGTGGTCAAGGATCCGATCACCATCGAGGCTGACGCCACGGTCCGGGATCTGTTCGAACTGACCCGCATGCACAACATTTCCGGCGTTCCGGTGCTGCATGATGGCGACCTGGTCGGCATCGTCACATCCCGCGACGTGCGTTTCGAGAACCGCCTGGATGCCACCGTCCGCCAAGTGATGACGCCTAAAGAGCGCCTGGTCACGGTCAAGGAAGGCACCAGCAAGGACGAAGTCCGCGAGTTGCTGCACAAGCACCGCATCGAACGCGTGCTGATCGTCGACGACAAGTTCGCCCTCAAAGGCATGATGACCGTCAACGACATCGAAAAAGCCAAGGCCTACCCGCTGGCCAGCAAGGACGACCAAGGTCGTCTGCGCGTCGGTGCTGCGGTCGGTACTGGCAAGGACACCGGTGACCGCGTCGCCGCCCTGGTCAACGCCGGTGTGGATGTGGTGGTGGTCGACACCGCCCACGGTCACTCCAAAGGCGTGATCGACCGCGTTCGCTGGGTCAAGCAGAACTTCCCTGACGTGCAAGTGATCGGCGGCAACATCGCCACCGGCGCTGCCGCCAAGGCCCTGGCCGACGCCGGCGCCGACGCGGTCAAAGTCGGTATCGGCCCTGGCTCGATCTGCACCACCCGCATCGTCGCCGGTGTCGGTGTGCCACAGATCAGCGCCATCGCCAACGTCGCCGCCGCCCTTGAAGGCACCGGCGTGCCGTTGATCGCCGACGGCGGTATCCGTTTCTCCGGTGACCTGTCCAAGGCCATCGTTGCCGGTGCCTATTGCGTGATGATGGGTTCGATGTTCGCCGGTACCGAAGAAGCGCCGGGCGAGATCGAACTGTTCCAGGGCCGTAGCTACAAGGCTTACCGCGGCATGGGTTCGCTGGGCGCCATGTCCCAGGCCCAGGGCTCTTCCGACCGTTACTTCCAGGACTCCTCCGCGGGTGCCGAGAAGCTGGTGCCGGAAGGCATCGAAGGTCGCGTGCCGTACAAGGGCACCCTGAGCGCCATCATCCATCAATTGATGGGCGGCCTGCGTTCTTCAATGGGCTACACCGGCAGCGCTGACATCGAAGAGATGCGCACCAAGCCGGAATTCGTGCGCATCACCGGCGCCGGCATGGCCGAGTCCCATGTCCACGACGTACAGATCACCAAGGAAGCGCCGAACTACCGTGTAGGTTAAGGCCTTCAGCAAAACGTTAATCACCGGGGCTGTTCATTCAGCCCCGAGTTGTTTCTGATTCACTACATGAGAATGAGTCATGGCCCTCGACATTCACGCTCACCGCATCCTGATCCTCGACTTCGGTTCCCAGTACACCCAGCTGATCGCCCGCCGCGTGCGTGAAATCGGCGTGTACTGCGAACTGCATCCGTTCGACATGGATGACGAAGCGATTCGCGAATTCGCGCCTAAAGGCGTCATCCTCGCCGGCGGCCCCGAGTCCGTGCACGAAGCCGACAGCCCGCGCTGCCCGCAAGCCGTGTTCGACCTGGGCGTGCCGGTCTTCGGTATCTGCTACGGCATGCAGACCATGGCTGAGCAACTGGGCGGCAAGGTCGAAGGTTCGGACCTGCGTGAGTTCGGTTACGCCCGTGTCGATGTGGTCGGCAAGAGCCGCTTGTTGGACGGCATCGAAGACCACGTCGACGCCGATGGCCTGTTCGGCCTCGACGTGTGGATGAGCCACGGTGACAAGGTCACCAAGATGCCGGAAGACTTCCACATCCTCGCCAGCACCCCGAGCTGCCCGATCGCCGGCATGTTCAACGATGATCGTCGCTACTACGGCGTGCAGTTCCACCCGGAAGTGACCCACACCAAGCAGGGCGGCCGCATCCTGTCGCGCTTCATCCTCGACATCTGCGGGTGCGAAGCCCTGTGGACCCCGTCGAAGATCGCTGAGGACGCCATCGCCCAAGTCCGCGCCCAGGTCGGCACCGACAACGTGCTGCTGGGCCTGTCCGGCGGTGTAGACTCCTCGGTGGTTGCCGCGCTGCTGCACAAGGCCATCGGTGACCAGCTGACCTGCGTCTTCGTCGACAACGGCCTGCTGCGCCTGCACGAAGGCGAGCAAGTGATGGCCATGTTCGCCGAGAACATGGGCGTCAAGGTGATCCGCGCCAACGCCGAAGAGCAGTTCCTGAACAACCTGGCCGGCGAATCCGACCCGGAGAAGAAGCGCAAGATCATCGGCCGTACCTTCATCGACGTGTTCGATGCCGAATCCTGCAAGCTGGACAACATCAAGTACCTGGCCCAGGGCACCATCTACCCCGACGTGATCGAGTCGGCCGGCGCCAAGAGCGGCAAGGCCCACGTGATCAAGTCCCACCACAACGTCGGTGGCCTGCCGGAGGAGATGAACCTCAAGCTGGTCGAGCCGCTGCGCGAACTGTTCAAGGACGAAGTGCGTCGCCTCGGCCTGGAACTGGGCCTGCCGTACGACATGGTCTACCGCCACCCATTCCCGGGCCCGGGCCTGGGCGTCCGGATCCTCGGTGAAGTGAAGAAGGAATACGCCGACCTGCTGCGTCGTGCCGACCACATCTTCATTGAAGAACTGCGCAAGGCCGACTGGTACCACAAGGTCAGCCAGGCGTTTGTCGTGTTCCAACCGGTGAAATCGGTGGGCGTGGTCGGCGATGGCCGTCGTTACGCCTGGGTCGTGGCGCTGCGCGCTGTGGAAACCATCGACTTCATGACCGCTCGCTGGGCACACCTGCCGTACGAGCTGCTGGAAACTGTTTCCGGGCGGATCATCAATGAAATCGAAGGTATTTCTCGCGTCACGTATGACGTGTCGAGCAAGCCGCCGGCGACGATTGAGTGGGAATGATGGGACATCCCGGGGGATATTATCCCCTGCGGTTTTGAAATCGATGCAACGTCGATTTTGTCTTCGGAAGGAGGAAGGGGCATCTTCAACCTCTTCCTCCACTCTGACGAGCCGGTTGTTGGAAATAATCGTTTTTGTGCGCGGCTCTTGTTATCTAATCGTTTTTATCCCGTTCTAATCGATGGCTGACAGGATCAGGCACACGGCGATCATGTCGAAGGCCGGCTCAGGTATCAGAGAAACGCTGCTCGAATCAAATCCGTATCGAACGGCGTAACTCCTTGGTGAGGCGAAAATACCGCCTGTGCCTGTTCCGGCGAAGCCACGCGTTCTCCTCGCGCACGCACGTGTAGATCGAACAGCGTCTCCAAATCCGGACGTGGCGTGTGCACCAAGGCCCGCAGCATCAACGATATCCCACTCAGGTTGTTCTGAACGTTGTTCCATCGTGGTGAAGATGTGAGCCCTAGATCGGCCCAAATCACGCGCCGCTCCTGCAAGTCCATCACGAACGGCAGACAGATCTGTGTATCGGACGCGATGTCGAGACGGTCGATCACGGATCGCGGTTCGAATACTTCACCCGATGCCACGTCAGCACGGGCCATCCAGCCAGCGAAGCATTCGGGAAGGTCGCAGTACGGCTGCTCGGTATAAGAGTTGATGGACGTGACGACGTAGCGGATACCCTTCTCGAGGAGGGCATCAACGTCAAGGTCGATGAATTCCGAAGCGCCGTGGGGCGCGTCGACGATGTCACCGCTGTGGTAACCACCGAACGCCTTCAGGTTGTAGTACGAGACAGTTTGCATGAACACGAAACGGGTGTTGAAAAAAGCAGCGGACAAGTCGATGTCTGTGCGTTGACCGCCGTTCTTCCACCAGAGGAACAGGCGAATGAAACGCGTGTCAGGCATAGGTAACCGGCTGCCTCGCACCAGCGTACGCAGCGACTTCGATGCGGCGCGCTGCGCAAGTGGCACTCTGTACTCACGCAGTGAGGGATCAATGAAACAGCGGCCTAACGGAGGCAGCGACGCGAAACGCTTGATCAGAGCGTCCTCGCAAATTTGGGCCGCACGTGCCAACACCTCGGGTGTGAGAGGCTCACGTCGATCCTTTATGCCATAGACTTTGGCCAAGGCCCCTTTTGGTGTGAAGGCCCGCAAGGGCAGGGGACGCGGGGCTCTTACTTGGGCCAGCATCTGCAGCAGGATAGGTGAGGAGACCTGTGTCGCGACAGCCTCGAAAGCATCGAGCACGGCATCTGGATCGGTCGCACGGCGCAAGGTCACATCCAGCCGTCGAGCGAATTCACCGGGACGATCCTGCAGTATGGGCGTAAGCGCGGCGATCTGACGCTGGGCAAGCAGTGTTTCGACACGTGATCCAAACGAGGCCGGCGCGTCGTTGCGGCGCGCTGCCGTGATGGCGGCGAGAGCGCGTGGGTACTTATCCGCATATTCCCCCGGATGTAGTACTTCGGCCAAGCGCTTCCAGCGTTCGGCATGGCGCATCACATCCTCCGCAGCGCTGGGTGCGCGATCGAGTAGGCGCAACAGCAGACGGCGCGTCGCGCGCTTCATCGCCGTGAAACGAGTCGAAGCTGTCGTCAGCGACACGTCTCCTCCAGTCAATGCGACCGCCAGTCGTAGTACGTCCGTCGCCGTTTCGACGTTTCGTTCCAGGAAGGCGTCCAGCCGTGCATCGCTGGCTACATGCCGGAGCAGTGCGCCGCCAACCAATGCACGGGTTTCCCGAAACGGTACGGCTTCCGGCAGCAGACGAAACACGTCGCCTTTGTACGCTCGGATAAACCAGACGACGTCAGTAGTTTCCTCATCGGAGAGCGAGGTACGCGCGGAAACCAGCGGTTCGAGCATCGACTCGAATTCAGAGACGCTTCCCAGTTCGATGACCCGGGATACGAAATTCCCTTTCAACATCACAGGTCGAGGGTGCTCTTCGGGTGGCAAACGCCAAAGCGTGAGGTAGTGCAAGACGGCGGTAAGATACAACTCCGCCTCGGAAGCCTTCAGTACTTGTTCTGGAAAGGCTGGGTAAAGCGGCCTGTGGTGCACATGGGCGCCGGTCTGCCGCCGAAGTACCCCGACAATTTCGCGCAGCCAGTGTGTGAGTTCTGCCGCCGAGAGCATGCTGATGCGCTCAATCAATGGTTCCGATAGCACGCATCGGAACGCGGCGATTTCCTGGACAGCCGACGCGACCTGGGCGCGCGTAGCACCGCCGGTGCCCATCGGGACGTGAACCTTGCTGCGGCGATGCAGGAACAGCTCCTGATTCATGCTTGATTCTCCCTTGGCCGCCATTGTAATCAGGCAGCAGCGTCGCGTCTTCAGTCGATATAAAAACGCCTGCTAATAGCAGGCGCGGTGTGGAGAGCGGAACCCCTAGGTCATTAGGGATAGAAGGAAGGTGTTCCATAGCCACGGCGGCATTGTACGAAAGGTGGGTCCTGCTTGTCAGGCAAACACATAGCTTGAAACGTACTCGATTCTCAGCCGGCAATTTTCCTTTTAATTGCTTCCGGACTTGGAAGCCCCCACAGGACCGTTCTGTCGACCTGGAACCGCGGCGAGACAGCTTGCTCCCGCTGGAGTGCCAAGCGCCACCGTCACCTTTCGCTACGATTTCTTGCCTCAATAGGCGCAGAAGAGTGCCTACCATCGGCGGCGATGCCCAGCTGATTTCGCCGGCGTGCTCGCAAACGCTGTCGCGCCGTGCTCACCGACGTCCGCGCACAGTTCATCAAGTTGCTATCGACCAACGTGAGCGCGGCTGAATGCTGCGTTTGAAAGAATTGTCAGGGTTGTCATATGACAACCCTGCGCTTTATGCGGATACTGGAGATCACGGATGACTCGTCCAACGCACCCGAAAAAAGAGATTGAGGAAGCGTTAAGGCATGCCGAAGGGCACGGCTGGCGCATAGAAGTCGGCGGCAGCCACGCTAGGGGACGAATTTATTGTCCGTTCAAAAACGTGGAGTGCCGTTGCGGTGAGTTCTGCATCACTTCGATATGGAGCACGCCGAAGAACCCAGGCAACCACGCGCGAGCGTTGAGACGCGTCGTGAGGAATTGCTCGAGGCATCGCAATCAGCGCGATGCGGATCACGATGCTAAGGAATAGAACGATGGAATATATCTTTACCTTGAAATATCAGCTTGTTGATGACGGCTGTGCCATGGATGAATTGGTCGAGCGGCTGGGTGAAGCGGGCTGCGACGATGCCTTGGTTGGTATCGGGCAGCCCGGGCGGATGGCGCTTGAGTTCACTCGCGATGCGCCTGATGCGGTCGAGGCCGTGCTTAGCGCTCTGGCCGATGTTCAGCGCGCGGTGCCGTCGGCCAAGTTGATCGAGGTTGCGCCTGATTTAGTCGGTCTGACAGACGTCGCCGAGATCGTAGGCGTGTCTCGGCAGAACATGCGCAAGCTGATGTTGGCTCATCCGGGCAGCTTCCCTACGCCGGTGCATGAGGGCAGTACATCCATTTGGCATTTAGCGGATGTTCTGGGCTGGCTCCAGGCCAAGGGCAGCTATTCGCTTGCCAAGAACGTGCTGGATGTGGCGCAGGTGGCCTTGCAGGTCAACGTTGCGAAAGAAGGCCGAAGGTCGCCTGGCATGGATATTAAAGAGTTGGATGCTTTGGTTGGGTGACGAAATCACTGATGTTTGGGGTCTACTACAAGATAGTTCCCTGACGAGCCGGCATAGCGTCAACAGTCGATCGCGGCCTGTAGAGGCCGCTACCCAAGCTATCCTCACCGCCGCGCCACATCCGAAAAATAAAACTTATCCAAAGTATGCCGCGATTCGGTGTACTCGAACTGTCGGCCGTCCTGGAGAAAGGTCTGGTTGCTGACCACGATCACATGGCTCTGGCCTTCGAGATCCAGGTGTTGCTGGTCGTCCTTGCCGCAGCGGACCGCTTCGATGGTGCGCTGCGCGTAGGCGATTTGCAGTTGCAAGGTCTGCTCGATGAAGGCGTAGATCGACTGCACGGCGATGTCGCGGGTCAGGCCGGGGATCACGTCGCTGACGAAGTGGTTGATGTCGAGGATCACGCGTTTGCCATCGATTCGTCGGACCCGCTTGATGCGTGTGATCTGGCTGCCGACGGGCGCCTTGATGTGTTCGAGCAAGGCGCCTTCCAGGGGCAACTGACTGAATTCGACCACTTCGGTACTGACATCGTTGCCCAGGCGCGGGTAGGTCTCCTGGAAGCTGACGATGCCACCGAGCTGGAATTCGATGGGCTGGGTCGACAACACAAAGGTGCCCTTGCCATGGATCTTCTGGGCGAAGCCGCGCTCCTGAAGTTGTTCGATGGCCTTGCGCACCGTGCCACGGCTGGCCTGATAGCTGTCCATCAGTTCGGTTTCGGAGGGCAGGCGGGCGCCTCGCTCCAGGCGTTCGGTGGTAATGCTGGTCAGCAGATCGTTGTAGATCTGGTTGTATTTACTCATGGAAAGGGCTCTGTACAGCGCTGTTCACCGGGGCGGAACCTTACGGGCCAAGTGGGGGACTTGTCCATTCGCCTGTCATATTTTGCCGACAGCAGCGTAGGACTTTTCCGGGATCTCCGGGGGCTTATCATAAACAAAAACACAACTCGTACAGACGAGTTGTTGATTTAACTCGTACAGACGAGTATTTTCCTCTTCCACGTGCTGTCGACTCTCAATAACAAGAATGACGCGGAAGAAAAAAGCATGAGCCACGATTACTCCAGAATCGCCAGCGAGCTGCTGCAAAGCTTGGGTGGCGTCGACAATATCGAGCAGGCGGCCCATTGCGTGACGCGCCTACGCCTGTCCCTCAAGGACGCGGCCCGGGTGGACAGCGCCACGTTGAACCAGATCGACCTGGTCAAGGGCTCGTTCTTTACCGGTGGTCTGTTCCAGGTGGTCATCGGCCCGGGCGAGGTGGAGAAGGTCTATGCCGCTCTGCGTGAGCTGACGGGCCTGGCCGCCGCGACCATTGCCGACGTCAAGCGCCAGGGTGCGCAGAAGGGCAACGGCATGCAGCGCCTGGTGCGGGTATTGTCCGATGTGTTCATGCCCATCCTGCCCGCCCTGGTCATCGCCGGCCTGCTGATGGGCGTCAACAACCTGCTGGGCGCCAAGGGCATGTTCATTGCCGGGCAGACATTGCTCGATGCCTATCCGAACCTGGACGGTGTCTGGAGCCTGATCAACCTGATGGCCAATACCTCCTTCGTCTTCCTCCCGGCCCTGGTGGGCTGGTCGGCGGCCAAGCGTTTCGGCGGCAGTGAGATCCTCGGCATCGTGCTGGGCCTGATGCTCGTCCATCCGGACCTGCTCAACGCCTGGAACTACGGCAAGGCCGTTGCGGGCCTGGACGGCCAGAGCTTGCCGTATTTCGATATCTTCGGTTGGTTCCGGATCGAGAAAGTCGGCTATCAGGGGCAGATCCTGCCGATCCTGCTGGCGGCCTATGTCATGAGCGTGATCGAGCGCTGGTTGCGGGCCAGGGTGCCCAATGCGATCCAACTGCTCGTGATTCCCATCACCACCATCGTGATCACCGGTGTACTGGCCCTCGCCATCATCGGTCCGGTCACTCGGCACCTGGGGATCCTGATCACCGAAGGCATGGTGGCGCTGTTCGACCTGGCACCGGTGATTGGCGGGGCGATTTTCGGCCTGCTCTACGCACCGTTGGTGGTGACTGGGATGCACCACATGTTCCTGGCGGTGGATCTGCAGTTGATCTCGACCCAGGGTGGCACGTTCATCTGGCCGATGATTGTCATGTCCAACCTGGCCCAGGGCAGCGCAGCGCTGGCGGTGTTCTACATGACCCGCAATGCGCGGGACAAGAGCATGGCGTCCACCTCGGCGATTTCCGCTTATTTCGGCATTACTGAACCGGCGATGTTCGGGGTCAACCTGCGCTACAAATTTCCCTTCTATTGCGCTCTGGTGGGCTCGGCCCTGGGCTGCATTTTCCTCTCGCTGAACAAGATCAAGGCCTCGGCGATTGGCGTGGGAGGGCTGCCAGGTTTCATTTCCATCGTGCCGGACTACATACCGATGTTCGTGGTCGGCATGGTCATCGCCATGAGCGTGCCCTTTGCCCTGACCTGCGCGTTGAGCATGAAAATTGTCCGGCCGGGATATCGAGTGGCCTGACGCCGGGCACTTGCATAGGCGGCCTGCGAGGCCGGTAGAAAAAAGACTGAAGGAATTGCACATGCAAGACTGGCAACGCTCGGTGATCTATCAGATCTACCCCAAGAGCTTCTATAGCCATGGCGGCCAGCCCACCGGCGATCTGTTGGGGGTGGTGGACAAGCTCGACTACTTGCACTGGCTGGGTGTCGATTATCTGTGGCTGACGCCGTTCCTGCGTTCACCGCAACGGGACAATGGCTACGACATCAGCGACTACTACGCCATCGACCCCAGCTACGGCACGATGACCGATTGCGAATTGTTGATCGCCGAAGCGCAAAAGCGCGGCATCAAGCTGATGCTCGACATCGTGGTCAATCACACGTCCATCGAGCATCCCTGGTTCCAGGCCGCACGCAGCAGCCTGGACAACCCGTACCGGGATTTCTATATCTGGCGGGACCAGCCGAACAACTGGGAGTCCAAGTTCGGCGGCTCGGCCTGGGAGTACGAAGCCCAGACTGGCCAGTATTATCTGCACTTGTTCGACCACACCCAGGCCGACCTGAACTGGGACAACCCCCAGGTTCGCGCCGAAGTGTTCAAGATGATGCGTTTCTGGCGCGACAAGGGCGTGGGCGGCTTCCGTCTCGATGTGATCAACCTGATCTCCAAACCGGCCGACTTTCCGGACGACCACACGGACGGCCGACGCTTCTATACCGACGGCCCCAACGTGCACCGCTACCTGCAGGAAATGCATCGCGAAGTCTTCGAAGGTTTCGAGCTGATCAACGTCGGCGAGATGTCCTCCACCAGCCTTGAACACTGCGTTCGCTATTCCAGCCCGGCTTCCCGCGAACTGTCGATGACCTTCAACTTTCACCACTTGAAGGTGGATTACCCGAACCTGCAGAAGTGGGTGCGGGCCGATTTCGATTTTCTCGAACTCAAACGCATCCTGTCCGACTGGCAGGTCGGCATGCAGGTCGGTGATGGCTGGAATGCGCTGTTCTGGTGTAACCATGACCAGCCGCGGGTGGTGTCGCGGTTCGGGGATGACGGTGAATACCGCGTGCCTTCGGCGAAGATGCTCGCCACGGCGTTGCACTTTCTCCAGGGCACGCCATTCGTGTACCAGGGCGAAGAATTGGGGATGACCAATCCCGGCTTCGACCACATCGAGCAATACCGCGATGTGGAGACCTTGAATATCTATCGCCTCAAGCGCAACGCCGGAGTCCCCGAAGCCGAGGCCATGGCCCCGATCATGCAGAAATCCCGCGACAACGGGCGCACGCCGATGCAGTGGAATGCCGGGCCGAATGCGGGTTTCAGCCAGGTTGAACCGTGGATTGGCGTGCCTGCCAACGCCGCGTTCATCAATGTCGAGCAACAACAAAAAGACTCGACCTCCGTGCTGCATTACTACCGTCAACTGATCGCCCTGCGCCGCAGCGAAGCCCTGATCCAGGACGGTGTCTATCGCCTGCTGCTTCCCGAACACCCGCACGTGTGGGCATACCTGCGCGAAGGGCAGGGGGAGCGCTTGCTGGTGGTCAACCATTTTTATGCTGGTGACTGCGACGTGGAACTGCCTGAAGGGATCCTCAACCCTGGCACGAAACAGCGCTGGGTGATCGGCAACTACGAAGCCGGCGAACATCGATACCGACGGCTGCGCCTGCAGCCCTACGAGTCGTTCGTGCTGCACCTGAGCGACTGAAAAAACTTCCCCTGGTCCAGGCAAATGCCTGACAGCGAACACGTTGCGCCTGACGCATCGTGGGTCCCTTGTCGTCAGCTGAATGGCTAATCAAGGGGAAGGCATGGAACAAAAAAACAATAAGAAACAATGGAGAGGCGTATGAAAACAATAATAAACCGTGGCCTGGCTGCGTCCTGCATCTGCCTGGCGCTGCCGTTCCCGGCCCAGGCGCTGGAGTTTTCCGGTTACCTGCGCAGTGGCGTCGGCAGCGCGACCAATGGCCGGTCCCAGTCCTGCTTCCAGCTTCCCGGTGCGCAGAGCAAATATCGGTTGGGCAACGAGTGCGAACAGTACGGGGAACTGGAGCTACGCCAGGACCTCTTTACCCTCGACGATGGCTCGGTGCTGAGCGTGGACGGCATGGCGTCGCTGTACAACCGCTATGACCGCACACCGACCTTCCAGGGCGAAAACGGCGCGGCGCGCATGCCGCAGATGTATGCCCAGTGGTCGAACATGCCCAGTCTGAACGGCGGTTCGTTGTGGGCCGGCCGGCGTTACTACAAGCGGAACGACATCCATATCTCGGATTTCTACTACTGGAACCAGAGCGCCACCGGTGGCGGCATCGAGGACGTGCTGATCGGCGGGCTGAAATACAGCTATGCCTTCTCGCGCAAGGACAACCTGTACCAGAAAGACCCGGTCAACCGGCATGACTTCAACGTCGCCGGTTTCAAGACCAACCCCGGCGGCGAGCTGGAATTTGGCCTGAGCTTCATCGACCGGGCGGACCGTCGCGACGCCCATCGCGGTTGGGCCTTGACCACCCAGCACGTGCAGCAGGACTTTCTCGGCGGCAAGAATAAACTGGCCTTTCAATACGGCGAGGGCCCCGGCACCGGGCTTGGGTATACCGGCGACACCGGGCTGGATGACAGCAGCAAGAGCTATCGCCTGGTGGAGTTTTTCGATTGGCAGGTTACGCCGCGTTTCGGCGGTCAAATGCAGGCGGTGTACCAGAAGGACATCCGCCCCGACGGGGCCGATCAGGATTGGCTGTCGTTAGGGGTTCGTCCCGCCTATGCCATCACCGATCAGTTCAAGCTGGTGACCGAATTGGGCCATGATCAGGTGAAGGCCAATGATGGAACACGCAAGCTGAGCAAATTCACCTTTGCACCCACCTGGTCGCCCAAGGGCCCGGAATTCTGGGCTCGCCCGGAAATACGCCTCTATTACACCTACGCCAGTTGGAACGAGGCGGCCAAGCGCGCGGCCAATGAACTGGCGGCCGGCTCGGCGCTGTCCGACACCGGTGTTTTTGGCGGGGCGCGACATGGTTCCAACGTGGGCCTGCAAATCGAATACTGGTGGAAATGACCCGTGTAGCGCGGGTCAGTAATCTCTGCATGCCCGCGATGCGAAAAAGAACAGACAGCAGCAGGTGAAGTCATGAACACAACACAACCCGTGCAATTGCTCGCACCGCTGTCCGGTGTCCTGATGCCTTTGGACAGCGTGCCGGATCCGGTTTTCTCCAGTCGGGTGGTGGGGGATGGTATTTGCATCGATCCAACCTCGCAGACCCTCTGCGCGCCGGTGTCCGGTGTCATCGGCACGCTCCAGGACAGCGCCCATGCGGTGAGTATCACCGCTGACAATGGGATCCAGGTGCTGATGCACATCGGCCTGGACACGGTCAATCTGGCGGGCAAGGGATTCACTTCGCGGGTGGAAATGGGGCAGCGGGTCGAGGCTGGCCAGCCGCTGATCGATTTCGACGCGGACTACATCGCCTTGCACGCGCGCAGTCTGTTGACGCTGATGCTGGTGGTCAGCGGCGAACCCTTCAGCCTGCTGGTGGGTGACGCCACTTGCATCGAAAGCGGCGCGCCGTTGTTACAGGTCCGTCAAGGTGAGCAAGGGAAGGTGCAAGAGGTGCAGCAGGGTTCGGTGTTGTTTTCCGGTCCGCTGATCCTGACCAACGAGAGCGGCCTGCACGCGCGTCCTGCGGCGGTGTTTGCCCAGGCGGCCAAGGCTTTTGATGCGAACATCCAACTGCACAAGCAGCAAGCCGCCGCCAATGCCAAATCCGTGGTGGCGATCATGGCACTGCAGACGATCAAGGGTGACAGACTGCAACTCAGCGCCGACGGACCCCAGGCCAGGCAAGCGATTGAAACGTTGGAAAAGCTGCTGCTTTCGGGTTGCGGCGAAACGGTCGAAGCACCGCTGGCGCTGGAGCCGGCCACCGTTGTCGCGCCTTCGGTACCCGGTCGGCTGCGGGGCGTCTGCGCGTCGCCCGGCTCTGCGTTGGGTGTGGTGGTCCAGGTCGCTTCCCAAGAATTGGAGATCGAGCCGACGGGCACAGGGATCGAAATCGAACGGGCCGCGCTGGATCGAGCGCTGGCGCAGGCAGCGAATGCTTTGAGGGCATTGCAGGGCGAGGCAGCCGGCACCGTTCAGGCGCAGATATTTCGCGCCCATGAAGAATTGCTGGAAGATCCCACCTTGCTGGAGCAGGCCCAGGCTTTGCTCGCCGAAGGCAAGAGCGCGGCGTTCGCCTGGAAAACCGCAACCCAGGCGACCGCTTCCCTTTTCCAGCAGTTGGGCAGTGCCTTGTTGGCCGAGCGTGCAACGGACCTGGCCGATGTCGGGCAAAGGGTGCTCAAGCTGATCCTGGGGGTTCAAGAGGAGCGCTGGAACCTGCCTGAGCAGTCAATCCTGGTCGCGGAGCAACTGACGCCGTCCCAGACTGCCAGCCTCGATACCTCGCGCATCGCCGGTTTCGTCACCGTGGGCGGCGGCGCCACCAGCCATGTCGCGATCCTTGCGCGTGCGCTGGGCCTGCCTTCGTTGTGTGGCGTGGCGCAACAGGTGCTGGCACTGGATGACGGCACCCAGGTATTGCTGGATGCCGACGGCGGCGAACTGCACGTAAGCCCGCATCAAGCCTTGATTGAGCAACGCCAGGCCGCCAGTGATCGCCAGCGTCAGCGACATCAGCGTGACCTCAAACAGTCAGCCCAGGCGGCTCGTACCCTCGATGGTCATCGAGTCGAAGTCAGCGCCAACGTCGGCTCGCTGCGGGACGTGGAACAGGCCATGCCCCTGGGAGCCGAAGGCGTCGGGCTGTTGCGCTCCGAACTGCTTTACCTGGATCGCGCGCATCCACCTGGCCACGACGAGCAAGCGGCCCTGTACTGTGCGGTCGCGCGAGCCTTGGGGCCTGAGCGCAACCTGGTGGTGCGCACGCTGGATGTGGGCGGGGACAAACCGTTGGCCTATGTGCCGATGGATCATGAGGCCAATCCTTTCCTCGGCATGCGCGGCATTCGCTTGTGCCTGGAGCGACCGCAGTTGCTGCGGGAACAATTCCGGGCAATTCTCGCCTGTTCGGAACTGACGCGGCTGCACATCATGCTGCCGATGGTCACGCAACTGGCGGAGTTGAGGCTGGCGCGGCAGATGCTGGATGAAGAGGTCCGCAACCTGGGGCTCAAGCAGACGCCGAAGCTGGGCATCATGATCGAAGTCCCGGCGGCGGCGCTGATGGCCGATCTGTTTGCCCCTGAAGTGGATTTCTTCTCCATCGGCACCAATGACCTGACCCAATACACCCTGGCCATGGACCGTGATCACCCACGCCTGGCCAGCCAGGCCGACAGCTTGCATCCCGCTGTACTGCGGCTTATCGCCCATGCGACCGAGGCCGCTCGCGCCCACGGGAAATGGGTCGGTGTGTGTGGTGCGCTGGCATCGGAGCCGTTGGCGGTGCCGGTGCTGCTGGGGCTTGGTGTCCACGAGTTATCCGTCAGCGTGCCGCTGATTCCGACGATCAAGGCCTGTGTCCGGGAATGGGACCTGACTGCTTGTCGCGCAGTCGCTCAACAGGCCTTGGGCCAGGACAGCGCGGAGCAGGTGCGTGACATTCTGCGCGGTTGTTCATCCACGGCCAATCCGGCCACCCTGGTGATGGAGCAATGAAGATGTTTGACAAACTGCAGCAGGTATTCTGGAAAGCCTTGACCCCTGATTTGGTGCCGGATGAGCCCAGGCAGCCGGAAATGGCTGACGGGCTGCCACCTGCGATCCTGGCGGCTTTGGGCGGCGTTGAAAACCTCAAGTCCCATCAGCCCGTGGCCTTGACGCGGTTGCGGGTGGAGTTGCGGGATATGACGCGCATCGATCTGACCGGGCTGAGCGGCGCAGGTGTGACGGGGGTGATGACGCTGGACAACGGCGCGGTGCATTTGATCACCGGCTTACAAGGCTGACTGTTCGGGGGGGCTGCTGCGCAGCCCAGCGGGAGCAAGCTCCCTCGCCACATGGAAGGTCGATGTGGGTTTTCAGGCGCGTTCTATACTCCGGGCTCCCTTTGCCGTGAAACACACGCCGCAATCCAGGAGCCCGCCATGAACGACGTTCAAAAACTCGCCGCCCTGCGCATCGTCTTGATCGTGGTTGGTCTGATCGCAGTGTTGGCCATCTGGCCATTGATGGTCCTTTGGCCGTCCGGCTGGGCGTGGCACAGCGGCCATTCCGACTATCCGCTGATGATTGTCGGTATCTACGCGACGCTCGGCATGTTCCTGCTGAGGGCGTCTCGCGATCCAATGAAGCATTTGAGCCTTATCTGGTTCACCGTGTGGTCGAGCGTCGTGCATGGCGCGATCATGGCGGTGCAGTCGTTTGGCGTCGGGATGGACGGGGCGTCGCACTACGGTCATTTGCTCGGCGATGTGCCTGCGTTGTTCATCGTCGCGGCGGCGCTGGCCTTTTTTACGCCTCGCGGTGTAAACGCGCGCTGACCGCTCGATCCGCTCTTCTGTCGGGAAATGACCACCACACGTTTTTTTCATCTTGGTTTCCTTACCGTTTCTCATCTGCGGGTGTATCGTATTCGCCTTTTGCGGGCCCACCGGTCCGTCGCAGATGCAGAGGTAGTCGCGTTCATGTCCTTTACCCGTCGCCAAATACTCGGTGGCCTGGCCGGTCTTGTTGTCGTTGGTGTGGGTGCAGGCGGCGCGTCGCGGTACTGGCTGGGGAAGATGGCGGACGCCGAGGCCGGTCATGACTATGAACTGATCGCCGCGCCCCTGGACGTCGAATTGGTGGCCGGGCACAAGACCCAGGCCTGGGCGTTTGGCCCGTCAGCGCCGGGCACCGAACTGCGGGTGCGTCAGGGCGAGTGGCTGCGGGTTCGCTTTATCAATCATTTGCCGGTCGCGACGACCATTCACTGGCACGGTATCCGTTTGCCGCTGGAGATGGACGGCGTGCCGTACGTCTCGCAGCTACCGGTGTTGCCGGGCGAATACTTCGATTACAAGTTCCGCGTACCGGACGCCGGCAGCTATTGGTATCACCCCCACGTCAATAGCAGCGAAGAGCTTGGACGAGGGTTGGTCGGGCCGCTGATCATCGAAGAGCGCGAGCCGACCGGTTTCAAGTTCGAACAGACCTTGAGCCTCAAGAGCTGGCACGTGGACGAGCAGGGCCAGTTCGTCGAGTTCAGCATCCCTCGCGAGGCGGCGCGTGGTGGCACGGCCGGGCGGTTGTCGACCATCAACGGTGTGCCGCAGGCAGTCATCGATTTGCCGGCCGGGCAGATCACTCGCGTGCGCTTGCTCAACCTCGACAACACGCTCACTTATCGCATCAACATTCCAGGCGTTGAAGCGCAGATCTACGCGCTGGACGGCAACCCCATCGAACCGCGCCCACTGGGCAAGGAATACTGGTTGGGCCCGGGCATGCGCATTTGCCTGGCGATCAAGGCCCCACCGGCCGGCGAAGAGTTGTCGTTGCGCAATGGCCCGGTACGCCTGGGGACTTTGCGTTCGGTGCCCAATAACGACGCGCCGACGCCATGGCCGCCTGCTTTACCGCCCAACCCTGTGTCCGAACCCGACCTGGCCAATGCCGAGAAACTCAACTTCAATTTCGAATGGGTCGGCTCGGTGTTGGTCAACACTGACAACGGCAAGCCGCCGAGCCTTTGGCAGATCAACGGCAAGGCCTGGGACATCACCGACAAGACCTGCGCCGACCGGCCGATCGCCACGTTGAAGAAAGGCCAGAGCTACATTTTTGAATTGAAGAACATGACCCAGTACCAGCATCCGATCCATTTGCATGGCATGAGCTTCAAGGTGATCGCGTCGAATCGGCACAAGGTCATCCCGTATTTCACCGACACCTACCTGCTGGGCAAGAACGAGCGGGCGCAGGTGGCATTGGTGGCGGATAATCCCGGCGTATGGATGTTCCATTGCCATGTGATTGATCACATGGAAACCGGCCTGATGGCCGCCATCGAGGTAGCTTGATGCGCCAGATTCGCCCCGCCAGGATCATTGACCGCAGCCGGGACCAAGACTTTATGCGTGAAGCCTTGGCCCTCGCCGCACAAGGTGCGGCGTTGGGCGAAGTGCCGGTGGGCGCGGTGCTGGTGCAGGATGGCGAGGTCATCGGGCGCGGCTTCAACTGTCCAATCAGCGGCCATGACCCCAGCGCCCACGCGGAAATGGTCGCGATCCGCGCCGCCGCCCAGGCGGTGAGCAACTATCGCCTGCCGGGCAGCACCCTGTATGTGACGCTGGAGCCGTGCAGCATGTGCGCCGGCCTGATCGTTCATTCACGCATCGCCCGGGTCGTCTATGGCGCGCTGGAACCCAAGGCTGGGATTGTGCAGAGCCAGGGACAGTTTTTCAGCCAGGGCTTCCTGAACCATCGGGTGATGTTCGAGGGTGGGGTGTTGGCTGAGGAGTGCAGCGCGGTGCTGAGTGAGTTCTTCAAGGCCAGAAGAGCGAAACCTTCAGACTGAACACTGACCCCCTGTGGGAGCGAGCTTGAACTGGCCTAATAATTCCGGACACCTCTTAAGGGCGATATGATTTCGCCAACTTGGAGGTACTTGGAGGTCCCATGAACGAAAGTCCATGAACGAAAGAAAGGTCTATACCCGCGAGTTCAAGCTGCACGCTGCCAGCATGGTGCTTGATGATAACTGCCCGGTTCTAGATGTATGTGCATCGCTGGATATCGGGCCCACTGCTTTGCGGCGCTGGGTTGATCAGGTTCGCAAGGAGCGTGAGGGGCAGTCAGTTAAAGGCACCAAGGCGATTACCGAAGATCAACGCCAGATTCAAGAATTGAAGGCCAAGATCAAGCGCATGGAAATGGAAGCCGAAATATTAAAAAAGGCTACCGCTCTCTTGATGTCGGATCCCGATCGTTTCCGATGATCGCAGAGCTAAGAGAGTCATTTCCGACGGCCGTGGTGTGTCGTGTTTTCGGTGTGAAGCGCAGCAGCTTTTATGAGTGGATTCAACGGCGGGCCAAGCCGCGGATCAGACGTGAGGAACTCAGGTTGAAAGTCGTTGAGCTGCACAGCGAAAGCCGCGAAGCCATGGGCTCCAGAATGATTAGCAAAGGCCTGAAGGCTCAGAAAATAACAGCTGGAAGGAGCCTTGTCCGAGCGCTGA
>NZ_VDLV01000031.1:0-197 GCF_013608025.1 Pseudomonas brassicacearum subsp. neoaurantiaca
GCTCGCTCCCACAGTTGCTCTGTGGTGTTAATAAATATCTGTGGGCATCACAAAACCTTGTGGGAGCGAGCCTGCTCGCGAAAGCGGGGTATCAGTCAACATTGACGGTGGCTGACCTGACGCCATCGCGAGCAGGCTCGCTCCCACAGTTGCTCTGTGGTGTTAATAAATATCTGTGGGCATCACAAAACCTTGTG
>NZ_VDLV01000031.1:207-95976 GCF_013608025.1 Pseudomonas brassicacearum subsp. neoaurantiaca
CCGCTCGCGAAGAGGGCCGCACATTCACATTGAATATCGGTTGATGCCCTAACCTTGCTTGTTCCCAACCTGCCAAGGAAGTATCAGTGGGCATTCGCGGAAAAGACCGTTACAAAGAGGCGCAAAGCCTCAATCGTGTCCATGATTAAGGGCCTGCGATATCGGCGACGTTGGACGGCAAAGCCCTTCTAAATCCGTCGGATCACCGTCCAGCCAGAAATATCGCACTTCCTCTGGTTCATTAATCAAGGAGTTCCCTCATGAATATCGACTTCACCGGACGTCACGTCCTGGTCACCGGGTCCACCAGCGGTATCGGTTTCGCGACTGCCAAAGGCTTCCTTGAAGCTGGCGCCCACGTGGTCATCAACGGTCGCAGCGAAAGCAGCGTGGAGGACGCGCTGCAGCGCTTGGGCGCCCTTGCTTCAAGGGCGACTGGCTTTGTCGGTGATCTCAGTCACGTGCCTGGCTGCGAGGCACTCATCGCCAAGCACCCCAGCTTCGATATCGTCATCAACAATCTGGGCATTTTCAAACAGGAAGACTTCTTCGAAACGCCGGACAGCGAATGGCAGCGTTTCTTTGAAACCAACGTGATGTCGGGCGTGCGGGTTGCCAGGGCCTACGCTCAGGGCATGGTCGAGCGCGGTTGGGGGCGGATAGTGTTTATCTCGTCGGAATCGGGGGTGAACATTCCCGCCGACATGATCCATTACGGCTTCACCAAGACCGCCCAACTTTCCATCGCTCGCGGCCTGGCCAAGCGCCTTGCCGGCACGGGTGTGACGGTGAACTCGGTGCTGCCCGGGCCGACCCTTTCCGAGGGCGTTGCCCAGATGCTCCAGGCTGACGTCGAGCGCAGTGGGGAAAGCCTGGAAAAAGTCGCGGCAGATTTCGTCAACGAGCACCGCAGCACCTCGATCATCCAGCGCGCGGCGCGCGTCGAGGAAGTCGCCAACATGATCATCTACGCCAGCTCGGAACAGGCCTCGGCCACCACCGGGGCGGCACTGCGTGTGGATGGCGGTGTGGTGGATAGCATCGTTTAGGATCCTGGAATACGTTGCAAAAAAACGCCGCTTTCTCGTGAGAGATAAGCGGCGTTTTGTCTGGAAGCAGCATGGTGGATTAGACCGTTTTTCGAAGCGATGAAGGGATTGTTCAGCCCACTCTGTTTTCCATCAATCGATCCGAGCCGCCTTCGGCCACGCGGTTTTCGATCAGTCGATCCGAGCCGCCTTCGGCGACACGGCTCTCGATCAGTCGATCGGAGCCGCCTTCAGCTACGCGGCTTTCGATCAGTCGATCCGAACCACCCTCAGCGAACGTAGGTTGGACAAAAGAAGTCGCGAACGCATTGCCGAGCGACAGAGCCAGAAGCGAGCCAATGAGTGTTTTGCCGAGAGTGTTCATGTCCAGATCCTTTTTGTTTATGGATGAAGTGAGTTAGACGGTGACGTGCAAACGGACGTCGACGTTGCCGCGTGTCGCGTTGGAGTACGGGCAAACCTGGTGAGCTGCATCGACCAGCGCTTGAGCATCGGCTTGATCCAGGCCTGGCAGGTTTATGTGCAGGTCGATATCCAGGCCGAAACCACCAGGGATCTGGCCGATGCCGACGTGGGCCGTGATCGAGGCGTCAGCCGGAATGCTGCGTTTGCTCTGGCTGGCGACAAACTTCAACGCGCCGATGAAGCAAGCCGAGTAGCCGGCTGCGAACAACTGCTCAGGGTTGGTGGCTTCACCACCGGCGCCGCCCAGGGCTTTTGGAGTGGCCAGTTTCACATCAAGGATATTGTCGCTGGAAACAGCACGGCCATCACGGCCACCGGTGGAGGTTGCGACTGCGGTGTAGAGAACGTTCATGGTGTTTCCTCTTTTGCTGATTGGTCTGATTAAGGGTTGTTTTGATTTGCGCTAAATGCTTGTGCGCTAACCAGTTGCGATAAAGTTAACGAATGAATAATTAGCGCGCAAGATAAATTTTAAGAAATTTATCGGTTATGATTTAACCATCTGATTTTTAAGAGATTTATTTTTAGGCGAAGCAATGTCGCCAGCTCATGTGGGCCGACAGATAAGCCAAGAGGAAGGAGGTTTTGGGAAGATCAGGCAGGTTCAGCGTTATTGCTGACCTTCAGAGAGAGCGTCAAAGCAGAATGGTGGGCTTCTCGGATCGTTCCCAAGGAGCGTGGGAACGATCAATACCCGACTAAAAAGGCAAAGCTACCCCGGCTAAGCCACAGCCACTCGGTTGCGGCCCAACGCCTTCGCCCGATACAGGGCTTTATCCGCATCGTTCATCAAGCTGTGGAGATCCTTGCTACAGGCTCCCGTCGATGCGACACCGAGGCTGGCTGATATGACTTGGACAGGCTCGATCATCAAACCCGCAATCGCATCGATGAGCTGTTCAGCAATCTGGGTAGCGACTTCGATTGAAGTATCCGGAAGCAAAATGGCGAACTCTTCCCCACCGAGCCGGCCGTGAATGTCCGTCGCTCGAAACGACGAACTGATCACCACCCCCATCTCGCGTAGAACCTGATCCCCTACCTGATGGCCATAGGTGTCGTTGATGTGCTTGAAGTGATCCATGTCCAACATGACTGCGCACAATCCCAACCGGTTGCTCTTACATTCATCGTAGAGCTGCTGGGCGTGCTCGAAAAAAGCCCGTCGACTCTTCAGTCCGGTCAGTTCATCGGTTTGCGCGGCACGGGTCGAAATGCTGTTCGCCTGTTCCATCTCACGGGTGAGTCGAAAGGCAATCTCCAGTGCCTGGGACATTTTGTGCGTGGCGCGGGCCGCGAAGGCCGCAAACACCAGGATCGAAAGGGCCATGCCGACTTGAATCGAGGACGGTTGAAACAACAGCCAGGCGGTGCACGGAAACAGCACCACGCCAATGGAGACCAGCGTCATATTCCGATAGGCCGAATAGCAAGACACCGCGCTGACGGACATGCCGACGGTAAAGAGCATGACCAACGCCTGGGACAACAGATCGTCCGCCGGCATGAGCATAAACGCCCCACCGCCCCAGATGCTGGCGGATAACACCAGTGTGACCCAGTATCTGCGCTCCCAGCGTTGAGGCGTGCGCTCACTTTCGGCGCTGCGGAAATAGGCAACGAACATTGCGATGCGCAACAGCGTCGATGCGGTCAGGATGATCAGCCACCAAAAAACAACGCTGTGCTCAAACCGGTCCCAACACAGCCAGCTCAGCATGATGGCAGCCAGGTAACTGCCGAAAACCGCAGAAACGGATTGGCGAAACAGTTGCTGCAGTCGGTCAGTTCGCACTTGCTCGGCTATGAAGCAATCCTGGCCGTTCCGAGATCTTGGGCCATCCATTTGATCCACCTGATCGTGACGCAACGAAAACGGCGATTGTGGCACCCTGCCACCAATGCAAACAACTGAATTACACCCAAGGCCCCGATTGAACCGAACCCCGTGGCGAGGGAGCTTGCTCCCGCTGGGCTGCGAAGCAGCCCCAACCATTCCTACAGGCAAACTGCATCATCTTCTTTACAGGATCAGGCCGGAATCAATCCTGCCTCCCGGTAGCTCAAAATCAGATCATCGAACCCGCCAAAAGAGAAACCCGACGCGTTACGTCGGGTTTCTCAGCGAGGGCAAGTTGTTTACGGATTACTCGACTTGCGACAGCTTGGCATCGTCGCAACCGGCAGCACGGCACTCGCGCTCCACAGCCTTGAGTATGACGATACGCGCTTCAGTCTTCTCGTTGGCGCAGTCCAGGTAGAGCAGGCCATCGTTGGAACAGGCGTTGTCGCGAATCTTGATCCACTGGATCTGAGCGGCTTTCACCTTTTTCTTTTGCTCGGGGTTCAGCGCACTCATGGTCTTTTTATATTGATCATTGATGTCCTGATCCGACTGAACCATTTTCAGCGACGCACAATAGGTTCTGTCATAGGCGTTTCTAGGGTTATCGCAACTCATCGCAGATGCCGATGCGGATGCCATTGCCAGCAATGCCCCAACCAACAAAGACTTGATCACTTAACTTCTCTCCCTGAATGCCCTCTATTGATTAGAGGTCGCGGCGGGAATTTATCATGAGGGTTGTAGAACAATGAAGCAGAACTGCAACGCCCCCGCCCCCCCATCGGGCTGAAAGACAAAGTAGCCACCACGTATCGAGCGAGGGGCATTCCCGATCCGGTCACCGTGGCGAGGGAGCTTGCTCCCGCTGGGCTGCGCAGCAGCCCCAAAAAGACCGACACATTCCTACAGACAAACCGCACAAATCGGTTGTGATGGCTGCTCAGCCAAGCAGGAGCAAGCTCCCTCGCCACGGTATCCCGGGGTAGTTAGACTTGCGCAGGGGGCGCTTCGGCGCGCCGGCAATGCTGATCACCCCGTTCTACTAACGTTCGTTGAGGCAGTCATTGAGGGCTGCAAGCGCTCCCTTTATCCAGTACCAGACGATATCCTTTCCAGCATCCGTATCTTGGAAAGCACGATGAACACAAAAAAAATTCACGCCTTAACACTTATGGTAATCAGCTTTACTGTCATTGGAGCCATACAGTTTCTCCTGTATGAAGCCATGATAATAATTGAGCAAGCAAGATCTGGAAGCATTCCCTATCAGCTAAGCGCAGAGATACTGTTTGTTGTTCTTATTCATGCATCCATCGTAGCCGCAATCCCGCTATTATTAGTCGTCAGAGATAAGCACATCACAAGTTATACCTTTCTTTTGGTTTTTTTGTCGATCTATGCGCAGGTCGTAGCAGCCATAAATATCGCTGGAGTTGTGATATCTGTATTGATTTTATTTGTGTTGATTTTTTACGTCATTAAAAAATTAAGCTTTGTTATCAGCTACTTTCGCTCAAAGTAGAAATGAAAATGACGTCCCCTGAAGAAACGGCGGTCGAGCGCACAAGAGCAAAACGCGCCCGCTGCTTACCGCCGCCTTATCAAACCGCCATATTCTCGCCTGTCAGTAGCGTTCAGCTGCCCCCGAAACCGAAAAACCAAAAAAATAAAGATTTGCCTTTATGCCCCTCATAGCCTGATTTATTTTCAAGCTGCTTGCGACAATAAAGAAAATTTATAATGGCTGGAATAAATAGCAAGCTGAATAACCATTGAAATGGCATCTGTGATTTTAGAGTTATTGTCACGAATAAGTTGGCTAGAGTTATGCCGATAATGGATAGATTATATTTGCTGTGTCGTCGCTTCACTGAAGAAAAGCTTTCCCAGTCATAAATCAGCCAATCGTGGGAAAAGTTATCGCAGTCAGGGCATCTAAGGCTTGGCGGTAAATCGTCTGCGATATAACCGCAGCGAGGGCATCGATTTTTCATGGCATTATCCTGACAGCCTCATTGGGTAGACATGCCATGTCGCGTTTTTCGTCGCCGTAAGCGAGCTCGGTCGGAGGGGATGCGACAGGGTGACAGCAAGCCCGATTAGGTAAAAAGGTAGCAGGACAGCACCTTTTTGCCACTAGTTTGTCGACCGGCTGCTTCTTGCCGTTTTCTGCCTATGGGCAGAAATCCGCTCTTCTAGTCCGCCCTTGGTTGCATATAGGACGCAAAGCCTAACTACATGGCCTATTCGCCCTTTTTTCCCATGAACGTAAGAAAAGCCTCTCGCGATTTCCGAGCATAAAAAAACGGGCCTGCATTCCCACGCAGCCCCGTTTTTATCACCGCCCGATCAGCTCAAAACGCCGGCAAAACCGCGCCTTTGTACTTCTCAAGAATAAAAGCCTTCACTTCCGGCGTATGCAAAGCCGCAACCAGCTTCTTCATCGCCTCACTATCCTTGTCATCCTCACGAGCCACCAGGATGTTCACATACGGCGAGTCGTTACCTTCGATCACCAACGCATCCTTGGAAGGATCAAGCTTGGCCTCCAACGCATAGTTGGTATTGATCAGCGCCAGATCCACTTGAGTCAGCACGCGCGGGATAGTTGCCGCTTCCAATTCACGGAATTTCAGATCCTTCGAGTTCTCGGTGATGTCCTTTATGGTCGAAAGGATGTTGTTCGAATCCTTGAGCTTGATCACCCCAGCCTTAGCCAGCAGCAACAGCGCACGGCCGCCATTGGTGGCATCGTTCGGGATCACCACGTTGGCGCCTCCAGGCAATTCGGTCAGTGCCTTGTACTTGCTGGAGTAAGCACCCAGGGGTTCCAGGTGCACGCCGGCCACGCTCACCAGATGCGTGCCCTTGGCCTTGTTGAACTCATCCAGGTACGGCTGGTGCTGGAAGAAGTTGGCGTCCAGGCGCTTTTCCGCGACCTGAACGTTTGGCTGGATGTAGTCGGTGAACACTTTGACCTTCAAATCCACGCCTTCCTTCGCCAGCGCCGGTTTGACGAATTCGAGGATTTCCGCGTGGGGGACGGGCGTGGCCGCGACGGTCAGGGTGTCGGCGTGGGCGGAGAACGCTGCGGCGGCAGCGAAGGCGACCAGTAGTTTTTTCATTCAGCTAACTCCTTTTGAGGCGCCTGCTCTCGGCGCCTGCCAGCGAATGGCCGGCTCATGTTTATTGGCACGAGGCCTTATTTTCTAGAAAAATGCACAACCAGTTTGTCGCCCACGGTCTGCAGGACCTGCACCAACACCAGCAGCAACACCACGGTAACGACCATCACGTCGGTCTGGAAACGCTGGTAGCCGAAGCGGATCGCCAGGTCGCCCAGACCACCGGCGCCGACCACACCGGCCATGGCCGTGTAGGACACCAGCGTAATCGCTGTCACTGTAATCGCTGCAAAAATGCCCGGGCGGGCTTCCGGCAGCAAGGCGTTGACGATAATTTGCCGGGTGGTCGCGCCCATGGCTTGGGTGGCTTCGATGATGCCGCGGTCGACTTCGCGCAGGGCGGTTTCCACCAGGCGAGCGAAGAACGGTGTCGCGCCGACTACCAGCGGTGGGATCGCGCCGGCCACGCCCAGGGAGGTGCCGGTGATCAATACCGTGAACGGAATCATCACGATCAACAGGATGATGAATGGCAGTGAACGCAGGATGTTGACGACCAGCGACAGCAGCGCATAAACGCCGCGGGCTTCGAGCAGTTGGCGCGGGCTGCACAGGAACAGCAAAACCCCCAGGGGCAAGCCGAGCAGGACGGTGAACAGCAGCGAACCGAACAGCATCAGGAAGGTGTCGCCGGTGGCCAGCCAGATTTCCAGCCAGTCGATGTTTGCAAAAAATTCCATCAGCGCAGCACCTCCATGTGGACATCGGCCGCGGTGAAGCGGGCGAATGCCGCTTCCATGTCACCGCCGGTGATGGCGAGGGTCAGTTGCCCGTAGGGGGTGTCTTTGATGCGGTCGATGCGACCGGCCAGGATGCTGTAGTCCACACCGGTTTCGCGAGCGACGGTGCCGAGCAGCGGCGCGTAGGTCGCTTCGCCCTGGAACGTCAGGCGCACGATACGCCCCGGCACGTGAGCGAAATCGTCGCGCTGCTCGCTTTCGTCGATCTGCTCGTCTTCCTGGACGAAACGCTTGGTAGTCGAGTGCTTCGGATGCAGGAACACCTCGGCCACCGGGCCTTGCTCGACGATCACGCCAGCGTCCATGACGGCCACTTGGTCACAAACGCGGCGGATCACGTCCATTTCATGGGTGATCAGCACAATGGTCAGCTTCAGCTCGCGGTTGATCTCTGCCAGTAGTTGCAGGACCGAAGCGGTGGTCTGCGGGTCGAGGGCGCTGGTGGCCTCGTCGCACAGCAGGATTTTGGGCTTGGTCGCCAGGGCGCGGGCAATGCCGACGCGCTGCTTCTGGCCGCCGGACAATTGCGCCGGGTATTTGCGGGCGTGGTCGGACAGCCCTACCCGCGCCAGCAATTCAGCGACGCGCTGGTCGATGTCGCTGCGAGACAATTCGCCAGCCAGCGTCAGCGGCAGCGCCACGTTGTCGGCCACGGTCTTGGACGCGAGCAGGTTGAAGTGCTGGAAAATCATCCCGACCTGTTGACGGAAACGGCGCAGGCCGCTGGCGTCCAGGGCGGTGACTTCTTCACCGTCGACGATGATCTTGCCGCCCGTGGAATCTTCCAGGCGATTGATCAGGCGCAGCAGGGTACTTTTTCCTGCACCGGAATGGCCAATCAGGCCGAAGACCTGACCGTTCTCAATCGTCAGACTGGTCGGATGCAGGGCGGGGATATCCCTACCGGCGACTCGGTAGGTTTTATGGACGTCTTGAAACTCGATCACGTAGCGAACCTTGTGGGGCGCGTTGAAAAAGGATCAGCGGTTAGCCGGGCGCGCATTTTAGCCTGTCCGTATAGAGGTTCTTAGCATTTATTTGAGAATGAACCAGCGATTTGGCAATAAGGCGATCAAAGGACAGATAAAAGGAACACAGCGAAACGGCATCGGTCACTCATTAAGCAACTCAAAACATGCCCAGGTACCGTGCCTGGCGCATCGAACTCAAGGGTCCTGGCCAAGGCGGGGATCGCAACGAGGAGTCATGCCTGATGAGCACCAACAAACCTGCCGCCCCCAGCCAACTGGCCGGGACCGATACCCTGGATCGCAGTAATACCAACGCCAAGCTCGAAAGCCTGGAGCAGTTTCGCTCCGATGCCACGGAGCAGGCGCTGCGCACCAACCAGGGCGTGAAGATTGCCGACAACCAGAACACCCTGCGCGCAGGCCCCCGCGGACCCTCGCTGCTCGAAGATTTCATCATGCGTGAAAAAATCACGCACTTTGACCACGAACGTATCCCGGAGCGCATCGTCCACGCCCGCGGCACCGGTGCCCATGGATACTTCCAGGCCTATGAATCACATGTGGCCCTGACCAAAGCCGGATTCCTACAAGACCCGAGTAAAAAGACGCCAGTTTTCGTGCGCTTTTCCACCGTGCAAGGTCCACGCGGTTCCGGCGACACCGTGCGGGACGTGCGCGGATTTGCGGTGAAATTTTTTACCGACGAAGGCAACTTCGACCTGGTGGGTAATAACATGCCGGTGTTTTTCATCCAGGACGCGGTGAAGTTTCCAGACTTTGTCCACGCGGTAAAACCCGAGCCCCATAACGAAATTCCTACAGGCGGCTCGGCCCACGACACGTTCTGGGATTTTGTCTCGCTGGTGCCGGAGTCGGCTCACATGGTGATCTGGGCGATGTCTGACCGGGCCATTCCAAAAAGCCTACGCACCATGCAGGGTTTTGGCGTGCACACCTTCCGTATGATCAACGCCGAAGGCAAAAGCAGCTTCGTCAAATTCCACTGGAGACCCAAGGCCGGGACCTGTTCGTTGGTGTGGGACGAAGCCCAGAAACTGGCCGGCAAGGATACCGATTACCACCGTCGCGATCTTTGGGAGTCGATCGAGATGGGCGATTACCCGGAATGGGAGTTCGGCGTGCAGATCGTTGCCGAGGAAGACGAGCACAAGTTCGACTTCGACCTGCTCGATCCGACCAAGATCATTCCCGAAGAACTCGTGCCCATCACCCCGTTGGGCAAAATGGTGCTGAACCGCAACCCGGATAACTTCTTCGCCGAAGTCGAGCAGGTTGCGTTCTGCCCCGGGCATATCGTGCCGGGTATCGACTTCTCCAACGACCCGCTGCTGCAAGGTCGGCTGTTTTCCTACACCGATACGCAGATCAGCCGACTCGGTGGGCCGAATTTTCATGAGTTGCCGATCAACCGGGCGATCACGCCGGTACACAACGGCCAGCGCGATGCCATGCACCGCACTACCATCGACAAGGGACGCGCGTCCTACGAGCCGAACTCCATTGATGGCGGTTGGCCGAAAGAGACTCCGCCGGGTCCTCAGGATGGCGGTTTCGAAAGCTATCCGGAGCGTATCGACGCCCACAAGATCCGCCAGCGCAGCGATTCGTTTGGCGACCATTTCTCCCAGGCACGGCTGTTCTACAAGAGCATGAGCCCTCATGAGCAGGAGCACATCATCGCCGCCTACAGCTTCGAGCTGGGCAAGGTGGAACGGGAGTTCATCCGGGCGCGGCAGGTCAATGAAATCCTGGCCAACATCGACTTGGAGCTGGCCAGACGGGTCGCGAAGAACCTGGGGTTGCCGGAACCTACCGCCGGTACCGTTGATGTACCAACGCCATCGCTAGAGCAATCCCCCGCCTTGAGCCAGGCAAACCTGCTGTCCGGCGACATCAAGACGCGCAAAGTGGCGGTGTTGGTGGCCAACGGTGTCGATGGCGCAATCATCGATGCATTCAAGCAAGCCCTGGAGGCCGAAGGCGCCCACGCCAAATTGCTGGGGCCGACCTCGGCGCCGGTCACCACGGCCGATGGGCAAACGCTAGCGGTGGATGCATCCATGGAAGGCCTGCCGTCGATTGCTTTTGACGCGGTATTCGTGCCGGGCGGGGTGGAGTCCATCAAGGCTCTGAGCGGCGATGGCGTGGCGTTGCATTACCTGCTGGAAGCGTACAAGCACCTGAAGGCGATTGCGCTTCATGGCGAAGCGCGGCAGTTATTGGTGTTGTTGAAGCTGGAGGCGGATGCGGGATTGATCCCGGATGTGGATGCCAGCAAGTTCCAGGCGTTCTTCGATGCGATTGCCCAGCATCGGGTTTGGGCGCGGGAGCCCAAGGCGAAGGCGGTTCCGGCCTAAAGAGAGTTGTTGTCTGGTAGGGCGCTATCGCGAGCAAGCTCGCTCCTACAGTGGTTTTGTGTCGATTACAAAACCCCCTGTGGGAGCGAGCTTGCTCGCGAAGCTTTTTAAGGCTTGCGCGGAGTCAGCACAACCTGCGCCGGCACACTGCGCAAAATCTGCTTCTGCAGTTTCAGATCAAACTCCGGATCAAGCTTCCTGACCCGCTTGCTCAGCAAGGTTGCCAGCCAAGGATAATCATCGGTGCGTGGCGCCTGGATGCTGACGTCGCACTGATAATTCACTACATCGGCGGCGATGGCGTCCAACTGACGACGCATTTGTTGAATATCGGCGAGGTTAAGCGCAACGGTGGTGCTCGGTGCGCTCGGGTCGATCACCTTGGCGACGGGTTTGGCTTCGGCAGCCTTGAGGTCGGCTTCGGCTTTATCCAGCTCGGCCTTGCGGGCCTCGGCAATGGCACTGTTGACTTCGCCGGTCAGCGCTGGAGCCTTTGGCATCAAGGCCCGGGCACGGCTCAGGGCAGTGGCGGCGGCGTTTACATCGCCTTTTTGCAGATCGATCTGGCTGCGGCGCAGGTACGCCTCGGCCAGTTGCCGTTGGTAGGGCTCCAGCGAACGATCTTCGGGCGCCTGGCTTTGCAAAGCGGCCAACTGATCTTCAGCGGTGGCCAGCTCATTGCCGGCCAGGCTCTGTTCGAGCTGGGCGATGGCCGGAGCCCTTGTATCAGGGGGCTCGATGACTGGCGGCGCGCTCTGGCAGGCGCCCAGCAGCACGGAAAACGCGACAAGGAGCAGATAACGGGAGGCGAACGGCTTCATTCCTGCGACTCTCTATTTGCGCAAAAAGCGAGCAAGTCTACACCCCTCGACGGGGCAGGACAAAACTCAGCAGAAACAACGCAGCGGCGCTGACCACGATCGATGGGCCGGCCGGGGTGTCCTTGAACCAGGACAGCGCCAGCCCGCCACACACCGCGAGCATGCCCAGCAGGCTCGCACCCAAGGCCATCTGCTCGGGGGAGCGGGCGTGACGCTGTGCCGCAGCCGCCGGAATGATCAGCAATGAAGTAATCAGCAACACGCCGACGATTTTCATCGCCACGGCGATTACCACAGCGATCAACAGCATCAGCGCCAAGCGCAGGCCCACCACGGGCAAACCCTCGACTCGCGCCAGCTCTTCATGGACGGTGACCGCCAGCAACGGGCGCCACAGCGCCACCAGCAACAGCAGCACCGCCGCGCTGCCGCCGAGGATCCAGGCAAGATCCGTCGGGCTGATCGCCAGCAGGTCGCCGAACAGATAGGCCATCAGGTCGATCCGCACGTCCCGCATGAAGCTCAGCACTACCAGCCCGAGGGACAAGGTGCTCGGCGCCAGGATACCCAGCAGTGTGTCGGACGCCAGCGGTTGGCGCTGTTGCAGGGTGACCAGCACCACCGCCAGCAACAGGCAACCGACCGTCACCGCAATGGCCGGGCTGACGTCCAGCAGAAAGCCCATGGCCACGCCAAGCAGCGCTGCGTGGGACAAGGTGTCGCCGAAATAGGCCATGCGCCGCCAGACCACGAACGAGCCCAAGGGGCCGGCCACCAGCGCGAGTGCCAAGCCTGCGAGCAGGGCGTACAACAGAAAATCAGCCATGCTTGCAGCCGTCTCCATGAACATGTTTTGAAGCAGAAGGGGCGTTGACCACCGAACCGTGCAGGTCATGGGCATGGTCATGATGGTGGTGATAAATCGCCAGGCTTTGTGCGTTTTTTCCGAACAACTCGACGAAGGCCGGATCGCCGCTGACCTGCTCGGGGTGCCCGGAACAGCAGACGTGACGGTTCAGGCAGACCACCTGGTCGGTGGTGCTCATGACGAGATGAAGGTCGTGGGACACCATCAACACGCCGCAGCCATGTCGGTCGCGCAAACGGGTAATCAAGCTGTACAGCTCGGCCTGGCCGGCCACGTCGACCCCTTGTACCGGCTCGTCGAGCACCAGCAGTTCTGGCTCGCGCAACAGGGCGCGGGCCAGCAATACCCGCTGCATCTCACCGCCGGAAACACTCTGGACCGGGCTGTCGATCACCTGCTCGGCACCGACTTCTTTCAGCGCTGCCAAGGCGCGTTCACGATCCACGCCCGGCACCAAACGCAGGAATCGCAGCACCGACAGCGGCAAGGTTGGATCGACATGGAGTTTTTGCGGCATGTAACCGACGCGCAACCGAGGCTTGCGCCAGACGCTACCGCTGTCCGGCTTGAGCAGCCCCAGCACGGCGCGCACCAGGGTGGTCTTGCCGGCACCGTTGGGGCCGATCAACGTCACGATCTGCCCCGGTTCGACGCTTAAATGGATGTCATCCAGCACGTTCTGCCCGGCGAACGTCACGGCCACCTGTTCGAGGCGGATCAGCGCATTGCTCATCAGGCCCCCTGGCAGCCGGAGCACAAGCCGACCACTTCGACGGTCTGGGTGTCGACCACGAAGCCGACGTCCTTGGCGCTGGCGATGATGGCATCGCTGATGGATTTCTGTTCCAGCTCGATGGCGGCGTGGCATTCGCGGCAAATCAGGAACTGGCCTTGGTGGGCGTGTTCCGGATGGTTGCAGCCGACGAAGGCGTTCAGCGACGAAATGCGATGCACCAGGCCGTTCTCCAGCAGGAAATCCAGCGCGCGATAGACGGTTGGCGGCGCGGCACGACGGCCGTCCTGCTCGCTGAGCACGGCGAGGATGTCGTAGGCGCCCAATGGCTTGTGGCTTTGCCAGACCAATTCCAACACGCGCCGACGCAGGGCGGTCAGGCGCAACCCTTGGCGCGCGCAAATGGCGTCGGCCTCGGACAGCGCGCTGTGCACGCAGTGGGAGTGATCGTGGGGACGGCTGGCGAGGGGGGTGATAGGCATGGGCAGCGACGAGTTCAGTGAGAGACGTTATTATGTTACCCGTTCTCGCCTCTTCGAGTGGTCATCGTGTCCCGATTTTTTTCGCTCTTTGTCGCTTTTGTCGCAAGTTTGCTGCTGATGGGCTCGGCCCAGGCCGACGTCAAGGTGCTTACCAGCATCAAGCCGTTGCAATTGATTGCCGCTGCAGTGCAGGACGGCGTAGCCGTTCCGGAAGTGCTGCTGCCGCCAGGCGCTTCGCCCCATCATTACGCGTTGCGGCCCTCTGATGTACGCAAGGTGCAGTCGGTGGACCTGCTGTACTGGATTGGGCCCGACATGGAAGGTTTCCTACCGCGTGTGTTGAACGGTCGTACGTTGCCATCGGTTGCGGTGCAGGATCTGCCGGGCCTCAAGTTGCGTCATTTTGCCGAGGACAGCGCGTCCCACGAGGACCATGACGATGACGGCGATGAGCACGATCACGATCATCGCCCCGGGACCGTGGACGCCCACCTCTGGCTGTCGCCGCACAACGCGCGAGTGATCGCCGCCAGGATGGCGGCTGACCTGGGGGCAGCGGATCCGGCGAACGCTGCCCGTTATCAAAGCAACCTCAAGGGTTTCAACCAGCGCCTCGATGCCTTGGACGTGCGCCTCAAGACGCGCCTGACCGGGATCGCGGGCAAGCCGTATTTTGTCTTCCACGAGGCGTTCGATTATTTCGAAGACAACTACGGCCTCAAGCACGCCGGGGTGTTCGCCGTGGCCGCCGAAGTCCAGCCCGGCGCCCAGCATGTGGCGGCCATGCGCACGCGCTTGCAGGCGGTGGGCAAGACCTGCGTCTTCAGCGAACCACCGCTGCGCCCGCGCCTGGCCGAAACCCTGGTGGCCGGGTTGCCGGTCAAGCTGGCTGAGCTGGACGCGCTGGGTGGCTACACCCCGGCGACGGCGCAGGGGTATGAGCAGTTGTTGGAAAAGTTGGGCAATGATTTGGCGGGGTGTTTGGAGTCGCTATAGCCTGGTGACGCAGAACCTGTGGCGAGGGAGCTTGCTCCCGCTGGGCTGCGAAGCGGCCCTAAAAATCCAGCGGTCGCTGCGCAACCGAGCGGGAGCAAGCGCCCTCGCCACAAAGGCATTCAGATTCCCGCCGGTCAGAGGGCGAACGGCAACACCGTATGAACCGTCTGCCGCTGCGCCAACCGCTGTTGGAACTCCATCGGATCGTGGATCAACACATCTTGCCCCGCGAACGACTCGGCGGCGATCAACCGCGACAGCCAGAACCGCACGCATGCCACACGCAGCATGGTCGGCCACAATTGCGCCTCGGCGGCGGTGAACGGCCGTAGCGCCGCATAGGCGCCCAGCAATGCCCTCGCCCGTGGGCCATCGAGCACACCGTCGTCATTCGAACACCAGTCATTCAACGCGATGGCGACGTCGTACAGCATCGGCCCGGAGCAGGCGTTGTAGAAGTCGATCAGCCCGGTCAGGTGCGTGCCCTCGAACATCGCATTGTCGCGGAACAGGTCTGCATGGATATTGGCGCGGGGCAGCGCCAGGATGCCGACTTTCTGCTGCGCGATTTCGTCCAGCGCAGCTTGCAGCAGCTGACGGGCTTCGGCATTGAGGTGCGAAAGCAGGTTGCCGCCCTCCTCCTGCATCCAGTCCAGGCCGCGATCAGTCTTGCGCTTGATCATGTTGTCCTTGGTCGCCAAATGCAGATGCGCGAGCAATTCACCGACCTGGGCGCAGTGCTGGGCGTTGGCCTGCTTGATGTGCTTGCCGGCCAGGCGCGGTTGCAACAGCGCCGGCTTGCCCGCCAATTCCCGAAGCGCAACGCCGTCTGTCGTACGCAAGGCGTAAGGCACCGGCAGATCGGCGTCGTGCAGCACGTCCAGCAGCTCGATGAAGAACGGCATTTCTTGCACCGGGCCGCGTTCGACCAGGGTCAGGACGAATTCGCCCTGCTCCAGGCTGATGAAAAAATTGGTGTTTTCGCTGCCGGCAGCAATCCCCTGGAAATCAAGTAGACGGCCAAGCCCATAAGGGGCGAGAAAAGTTTCCAGCTCGGGCCGAGCCAGGGGCGTGAACACAGACATGGTTAAAACTGCCAGTACGGGCGCCCTTCAGCGGGCGCCGGTTGAAGTCGGGAGCGGCATCACCACTCAAAGATTTTCCACGAAGGGATCAGCATATCCGGCTGGTCCGAGCGGATGAAGTTTGCATCAGTGCCGTCGGCGCGTACCAGGAAATAAGGCTTGCCGTTCTTGGGCGTGACCTTGATCGCGTACAAAAAGCCGTTCTGCCGATATTCCTGGATGGTTTTATCTCCTTCGGTGCGGATGGTGACATCCGGGTCCGCCGAGGGTGCGTCGTCCGCCGCCATGACGGCTATCGGGGTGAATGCAAACAAGCCAGCGAGTAACAGGCGATTTAGTGTACGCATGATAACCTTGTCCCTTTGTCGTCAACGGTCCCGCTATTCTAGCCCTGGACCCGCCGAAAAGGTTGATCCTGCTCATGAGCCAAGCCCCCCTCGTCCTGGTGGACGGTTCTTCTTATCTGTACCGCGCCTTTCACGCGCTGCCACCGCTGACCACGTCCAAAGGCCTGCCGACCGGTGCGGTCAAGGGCGTGTTGAACATGCTCAAGAGCCTGCGCAAGCAGTACCCGGACAGTCCGTTCGCCGTGGTGTTCGATGCCAAGGGTGGGACGTTTCGCGATGCGCTGTACGCCGAATACAAGGCCAACCGCCCGAGCATGCCCGACGACATGCGCGTGCAGATCGAACCGCTGCACGCCAGCGTCAAGGCCCTGGGCTTCCCGTTGCTGTGCGTGGACAACGTCGAGGCTGATGACGTGATCGGCACCCTGGCCCGCAGCAGCGCGGCGGCCGACCGTCCGGTGGTGATCTCCACCGGCGACAAGGACATGGCGCAGTTGGTCGACGGGCACATTACCTTGGTCAACACCATGACCGGTAGTTCACTGGATGTGGCTGGCGTGAAGGAGAAGTTTGGTGTCGCTCCGGAGCAGATCATCGATTATCTGGCGCTGATGGGCGATTCGTCCGACAACATCCCGGGCGTTCCGGGCATCGGGCCGAAGACCGCATCCGGCTTGCTGGTGGGCGTCAATGGCGGCCTGACCGAGCTGTATGCACAGCTGGACACCGTCGCTACGCTGCCGATTCGCGGTGCCAAGACCTTGGCCGCCAAGCTCGAAGAGCACAAGGAAATGGCCTTCCTCTCCTACGAGCTGGCGACCATCAAGACCGACGTACCGTTGGATGTGGGCCTCGACGACCTGCAAATGGGCGCGCCGGATCACGAGAAACTCGCCGAGCTTTACACCTTGCTGGAGTTCAAGAGCTGGTTCGAAGAAAACCAGCGGGACGCCAAGCGTGCCGGCCAGGAGATCGTCGAAGTTACCGAAGAACAGCCCGGCGCTGCCGAGGCCAAGTATGAGGTCATCCTCGATCAGGCGCGCTTCGACGCATGGCTGGCGAAACTCGACAAGGCGCCGTTGTTTGCCTTCGTCACCGAAACCAACGGTGGCGATGCCCAGCATTCACAACTCGTTGGTCTGTCATTCGCCGTGGCACCTTTCGAGGCGGCCTATATCCCGCTGACGCATTCCTACATGGGCGTGCCCGAGCAGTTGGACCGCGACACGGTACTCAAGGCGCTCAAGCCTCTGCTGGAAGACCCGAACAAGCTCAAGGTCGGCCAACACGCGAAGTTCGAAACCAACATCCTGGCCAACTGCGCCATCGATGGCGACCAAGACAACGGCATCCTCGTCCAAGGCATTGCCTTCGACACCATGCTTGAATCCTACGTGCTGGATTCCACCGCGACTCGCCACGACATGGACAGCCTGGCGCTCAAGTACCTGGGCCAAAGCAAGACCGACTTCCAGGACATTGCGGGCAAAGGTGTCAAGCAACTGACCTTCGACCAGATCTCCTTGGAACTGGCGGGGCCTTATGCCGCCGAAGACGCCGACGTAACCTTCCGCCTGCACCAGGCCTTGCAGGAAAAACTGGCCGCCACGCCGAGCCTGGGCAAGGTGCTTACTGAAATCGAAATGCCATTGATGCCAGTCCTGGCGCGGATCGAGCGCCAAGGGGCGCTGGTCGATGCCAATCTGCTGGGCGCCCAGAGTGTCGAGTTGGGTGAAAAACTGGTGGCCCTGGAGCGTGAGGCTTTTGCCATCGCCGGTGAGGAGTTCAACCTCGGCTCGCCGAAGCAATTGGGTGTGATCCTGTACGAAAAGCTTGGCTTGCCGGTGCTCAGCAAAACCGCCAAGGGCCAGGCGTCCACCGCCGAAGCAGTGCTCGCCGAGCTGGCGGAGCAAGATTACCCGCTGCCCAAGGTGCTGATGCAGTACCGCTCGTTGAGCAAGCTCAAGAGCACCTACACCGATCGCCTGCCGGAACAGATCAACAGCCGCACCGGGCGCGTCCATACCAATTACCAACAAGCCGTCGCTGCGACCGGACGGCTGTCGTCCATCGACCCTAACCTGCAGAACATTCCGATTCGCACGGCCGAAGGTCGGCGCATCCGCCAGGCATTCGTCGCGCCGAAAGGCTACAAGCTGCTGGCGGCGGACTATTCGCAGATCGAGCTACGGATCATGGCGCACCTGGCCAAGGATGAAGGTCTGCTCCATGCGTTCCGCAACGACTTGGATGTGCACCGTGCCACCGCCGCCGAAGTATTCGGCGTCGAACTGGAAGCAGTCACCCATGACCAGCGCCGCAGCGCCAAGGCGATCAACTTCGGTTTGATCTATGGCATGAGCGCGTTCGGCCTGGCCAAGCAGATTGGCGTCGATCGCAAGCAGTCCCAGGCTTACATCGATCGCTACTTCGCCCGCTACCCGGGTGTGTTGGAGTACATGGAGCGCACCCGCGCCCAGGCGGCCGAGCAAGGTTTCGTCGAAACCATCTTCGGTCGCCGGTTGTACCTGCCGGACATCAACGCGAAAAATCCGGCCCTGCGCAAAGGCGCCGAGCGCACCGCCATCAACGCGCCGATGCAAGGCACCGCTGCAGACATCATCAAGAAAGCCATGGTGGCCGTGGATCGCTGGCTGGCGACTTCAGGGCTGGATGCGAAGGTGATCCTGCAAGTTCACGACGAACTGGTCCTTGAAGTGCGCGAAGACCTGGTCGACCAGGTGAGCGGGGAAATCCGCCAGCACATGAGCGCCGCCGCCGCGCTGGACGTGCCGCTGTTGGTGGAAGTGGGTGTGGGCAATAACTGGGATGAGGCGCACTGATCCCAAACCCCCGAGATCCTGGGCTTTCGTGGCGAGGGAGCTTGCTCCCGCTCGGCTGCGCAGCAGTCGCAAAGCCGGGCGATGCGGTCTCCCTGAATGAGTGCAAGGGCCTGCTGCGCAGGCCAGCGGGAGCAAGCTCCCTCGCCACAGGGAGTCACCGCAACGCCAGCGGCGGCTTCGTTAGTTCGGAAAGTTCCTACAGTTATTTCCAAAAAAATCTGAACTAAACCCGTGAAATCCTACTCAGAGTCTTTGAATGGCTGGTGAAGCCCTTCAATGCTCCTATGTTGTGTTAAGTGTTGGCAGATATCTGGACCCCGCCCTAGCGGTCCGGAACTTGGACCCCGAACTTCCCCCTCCCCATACGAAGTCCGGGGTTTTTTTTGCCTGCGATTTGGCTTATTCAGCCGCGTCGCTGCCCTTGTCCGCCAGCTCCATCCAGTCGGCCAGCACCGTGTAGGCTTCCTCCAACCCCATGCGCTTGGGGGCCGAGAACAACTGGATAGTGATCGTGTCACCCCACCCCTTGCGAATCTCCGACTGCACCTTGAGCAGCGTGTTCTTCGCGGCGCCATAAGTGAGTTTGTCGGCTTTGGTCAGCAGGATGTGCATCGGCATGCCGCTGGCGACTGCCCAATCAAGCATCAGCAAGTCAAAGTCGGTCATCGGATGGCGGATATCCATCATCAGAATCAAACCCTTCAAGCTCTCGCGGCTGCCCAAGTAGGCTTCCAGGTGGCGTTGCCAGTGTTGCTTGAGTGGGATGGGGACCTTGGCGTAGCCGTAGCCGGGCAGGTCGACCAAACGGCGTTCATCGTCTAGCTTGAAGAAGTTCAAGAGCTGTGTGCGACCCGGGGTTTTCGAAGTACGGGCCAGGCTTGCGTGGGTCAGGGTGTTCAGCGCGCTGGATTTACCGGCGTTGGACCGCCCGGCAAAAGCCACTTCGAAGCCTTCATCGTCAGGGCATTGATCGACTTTGGCAGCGCTGAGCATGAAGGTGGACTGTTGGCACAGGCCGAGGATAGGGTTCTTCAGTTGCATGGGATTTCCGATGTGGGCGGCGTCGGGAATGGACGCGGCAAGCTGTGTCGTTTCCGTTTCAGTGACGCCAGTATATAATGCCGCAGATTTTGTGTGCGCTTTGTCCCAGCGTAGGATGAGGCTCACGGGAGCGACCGACCGAAATTGCGCACTAGAACGCAGCTCGCTCTCAACCCTGAAAAGGTCGTTTTATGACGAAATGGCTGCTAGCTGCCGGTGTCTTGATGCCGCTTTACAGCGCTCAGGCTACACAGGATCCGGAAGCTGTGTACAACCGTGTTTGTGGTGCTTGTCATTCCGGCCAACTGCCCACGGCACCCCGCAAGGGTGACCGGGAAGCTTGGACGCCAAGGTTGGCGAAAGGTATGGGGACGCTGGTGCAACACGTGACCCAGGGTTTCAAGGCGATGCCGCCGCGTGGTTTGTGCATGGACTGCAGTGCCGAGGATTACCAAGCCATCATCCAGTGGATGAGCGAGTAAACCCGGTCCATAACTCTTTAACCCTTAGCCGTAGTTGGATTAGCTGATGAACAAACTGATCGTGAGTCTGCTGTTGACCTTGGGGATGTCCGGCGTAGCCCACGCCGCAGGCGCTGCCGCCGCCGGCCAGGCGAAAGCGGCCGTATGCGGGGCCTGCCACGGCCCGGATGGCAACAGCATGGCGCCCAACTTTCCGAAACTGGCGGGCCAGGGCGAGCGTTATCTGACCAAACAATTGCATGACATCAAGGACGGCAAGCGTGTCGTCCTGGAAATGACCGGCCTGCTGACCAACCTGAGCGATCAGGACCTGTCGGATATTGCCGCTTATTTCGCCAGCCAGAAGGGCAGCGTCGGCGCTGCTGATCCAAAACTCGTGGCCCGCGGTGAAGCACTGTTCCGCGGCGGCAACCTGGACAAGGGCCTGCCTGCCTGCACCGGCTGCCACTCGCCGAATGGCAGCGGCAACGCCGCCGCAGGCTTCCCGCACCTGGGTGGCCAGCACGCGCAGTACGTCACCAAGCAACTGACCGATTTCCGCAAGGAAGAAGGTGGTCGTGCCAACGACGGCGACGCGATGACCATGCGCACCATCGCTCGCAAGCTGAGCGACGAAGACATCGCCGCTGTGTCGAGTTATATCCAAGGCCTGCATTAAGACCTTTGACCGGGCGTTGCGAGGTTTGTATTTCCCGCAACGTTAACCCTCGATTAATCTGTCGATGCAAGCATCAAAAGGGTGGCTTTGGCCGCCCTTTTTTGTGGCCGCTGCCGTTACACTAGCGAACTTGAACCCGCCACGATCTGTCTTAGAAACAGGTCTCGCGAGGCCACCTCATTGTCCAGGAGTAAAGCATGCGTAATCTGATCATCAGCGCCGCGCTCGTCGCCGCCAGCCTGTTCGGCATGGCTGCCCAAGCCAACGCCGAGGAATCGAAGGCCCCTTACGTCGAGTTGACCAACCCCGTTCCGGTGGCTGTGCCTGGCAAGATCGAAGTGGTGGAACTGTTCTGGTACGGTTGCCCGCATTGCTATGCGTTCGAGCCGGTCATCAACCCATGGGTTGAAAAACTGCCTCCGGACGTGAATTTCGTGCGCATTCCCGCCATGTTCGGCGGCCCATGGGACGCCCACGGCCAGATGTTCCTGACCCTCGAAGCCATGGGCGTCGAGCATCAGGTGCACGCAGCGGTGTTCAACGCGATCCAGAAAGAAGGCAAGAAGCTGACCAAAAAAGAAGACATGGCCGAGTTCCTCGCGACCCAGGGAGTCGACAAGGACAAGTTCCTGGCCACGTTTGACTCCTTTGCTATCCAGGGGCAAATCAAGAAGGCCCGTGAGCTGGCGAAGAAATACGAAATCACTGGCGTACCGACCATGATCGTCAACGGCAAATACCGCTTTGACATCGGCTCCGCTGGCGGCGCGAACGAAGCGCTGCAACTGGCCGACAAGCTGATCGCCAAAGAGCGGGCGGCGACCAAGGCCGCTGCCAACTAAGCGCAGCGCCTGTCATGGCTCGCTGGAGCACCGAACGCGTCGTTGGCCTGCATGAAGCCCGGGTCAACGAGCATCATGTCGCGTCCACGGGCCTGCCTGCCGACAGTCGTCTGCGACTGCTCAGTTTTAATATCCAGGTCGGTATCAGCACCGAACGTTACCGGCATTACCTGACCCGGGGGTGGCAACATTTGCTGCCCCATACGGGACGCGCTGGCAATTTGCAGAAGATCGGCGACCTGTTGAAGGATTTCGATCTGGTGGCCTTGCAGGAAGCCGACGGGGGAAGCCTGAGGTCCGGCTACGTCAACCAGGTCGAGCATCTTGCCCAACTGGGCGCCTTTCCCTACTGGTACCAGCAACTCAATCGCAACCTCGGTCGTCTCGGCCAGCACAGCAATGGTGTGTTGAGCCGCTTGCGGCCGTGGGCGATCGAAGACCATCCGCTGCCGGGCCCCAAAGGGCGTGGCGCGATCCTCGCGCGTTTCGGCGAAGGTCCGGAGGCGCTGATCGTGGTCATGATGCACCTGGCACTGGGGGCGCGTACCCGCACGATGCAACTGGCGTACATTCGCGAGCTGATTGGCGGCTATAAGCATCAGGTGCTGATGGGCGACATGAACACCCACGCCACCGACCTGTTGCAGACCTCCCCCCTGCGCGACCTTGGTCTGCTTGCTCCGCAACTTGAAGCGACATTCCCCAGCTGGCGTCCTCAACGCTGCCTGGACCATATCCTGCTGAGCCCGACCTTGACCCTCGAACGGGTCGAGGTGCTGGCCCAGCCCATTTCCGATCACCTGCCCGTCGCGGTCGAAATACGTTTGCCCGGTTCGCTCACGGCTGATGCATTCCCCGCGCTGAGTCCTGCCCCTCGCGGATCCGATGAATGAGCGACGACGCCGAACGCTGGAGAGAAAAATACCTCAAGAGCATCGAACAACAGGAAAAGCTCGAGCGCCGCTGGGACGCTCGGCTCGACTTGTTGCGTCGTGGCCTGGTGCGCAGCACCCTGGCCGCCGAGGGTACTGATCGGGCCGTGGACCAGTGCATGAAAGAAATGCGCGAAGTGGTGCGTACCGACAACATGGACGCCGCACTCGCCGCCTTGCTTCCGCGCCTGGAGAAAGCCGTACTTGATTCCGAACAGCGTCGTGAGACCCGCGCTGAACAAGTGAGCGCGGCGCTGACTGCCCTGGTCGCCCAGTTGCAGAGCCTGCCGTTGCCGAAGGAAGTCAGTCGGCCCCTGAAGAAGTTCTCCAAGCAACTGGAGGCCCGGGCCGACCAGGCTCGGGAAATCCCGCTGTTGCTCAGTGAACTGAGTCAATTGCAGGGCCAGGCGATCAGGGCGTTGGAGACGCCGGAAGAACCGAGCCGTCCCGGCCTGCTTCAGCGACTGTTTGGCGGCCACGATCACTCGGAAGCGGCACCCGCGTCTGCGGCTGAAGCCGAAGCGGCCCCGCTGCCCTCCCCACCCCAGGCAACGGATACGGCAGCCGTCGCGCCGGCGCCGGTATCCACAGCGGAACAATTCCCCGCACCGGACCTAACGCCCGAGCCGGTGGTGTCCATTGAAACAGCAGGCGAGCCTGATCCAGCACCAGCACCAGCACCAGCACCAGCATCAGCGCCACCAATCGCGTCGCCTGCCCAGCCGAGCATCGAGTCGGCACCGACAGTTGATGAACCCTCCGAGCCGGCCCCTGCTGCCCAGAATCCCGATGAGCTGACGCCAGAACAACCGACCCAGCCCATCCTCGAAGCTACAGCCGTTCCGGAAATACCGGCCGAGCTTCCCGCAGCGGTCGATCCGAATGACTCTCCCTACGCCCTGCCCGACTCCCCGGAGCCGTCCTACAGTTCGGTCGCTCGCCACATCGAAGACACATTGCTGGGGCTGCTGGGCGACCTGACGCTGCCCGAGCGTCATCGTCCTCAAGCCGAGTCCATGCGGGAACGGCTGGAAAACGGCTTGAACTGGTACGAGCTCCTGCCGGTTCTCGACGACCTGGCTGTGCTCATGCTGGCGATCACCGACAGCGGCCAGCACGAATTCGAAGCTTACCTGCAGCGGCTGAACGATCGGCTGGAGTCGTTTCAAAACACCCTGCGGGCGGCCACTGAAGACCATGCCGATCAATCGTCGGCCTCCAAGGAAATGGACACCCAGATCCGCGAGCAGGTCGATGGCTTGCAAAACAGTGTGCAACAGGCCGATGACCTGGAGAGCCTCAAGCACGTGCTGGAGAACCATCTTGAAGGTTTGCTCGGCACGATGGATCAGCACCAGAAACAACGGGATTTGCGCGAGCAGGAAGTTTCGGCTCGCCTGAAAAGCCTGGCCGAGCGTGTTGCGTTGATGGAGCAAGACGCCCTGATCGTTCGGGAAAACCTGGAAGAGCAGCGGCAAAAAGCGTTGGTCGATCCGCTGACCGGTTTGCCCAACCGCGCCGCTTGGAGCGAACGTCTCGAACAAGAAGTCGAGCAATGGCAGCGGCATGGCAACAGCTTGCTGATTGCCATGCTCGATCTGGACCATTTCAAGCGGATCAACGACAACTATGGCCACCTGGCCGGCGACCGCGTGCTGAAGCTCATCGCCTCGGTGCTGCGCAAGCGTATACGCGGCAGTGATTTCATCGCCCGCTTCGGCGGCGAAGAATTCGTCCTGCTGGTGCCCGACACGCCCCTCGCCGCCGGTGCAAAACTGGCCGAGGCGTTGCGCGCGGCCATCGAAGCCTGTCCATTTCACTTTAAAGGCGAACCGGTCACGGTCACGGTATCCATGGGCATGACTGCGTTCAAGCCCGGGGAGCATAGTGATTTGGTGCTTAAAAGAGCCGATCAGGCGTTATATAGGGCCAAGAATGCAGGGCGTAACCGCGTGGAACTGGGCTGAGGATTCAATTGTTCCAAATTATAAATGTCACGGCCCAATCGGATCATTCTCGAGCGATACGTTACACTGTTGCATTATTTTTCTGCATGCACACCAACGCCATGAAATTTGCCCCGCTTCTTGTTTCGTTGCTTCTCCTGGCCGGTTGCGCGAGCGGTCCCCAACTCGACACCAGCCATCCTTCGGTCAACCACGACAGTCGAATCCAGTTCGTCGTGGTGCATTACACCTCGGCGTCCCTTGAACGCTCCCTTTCCCTGCTGACCCATGGCGAAGTCAGTGCCCACTACCTGATCGGCGACGACAAGAACGCAACCATCTACAAGCTGGTGGACGAAAGCCGACGTGCCTGGCATGCCGGGGAAAGCGAATGGCAAGGCCGGACCTGGCTCAACTCCAGCTCCATCGGCATCGAAATCGTCAACCCGGGCTACATCGATACGCCCACCGGACGTCTCTGGTATCCCTACAGCGAAGCTCAAGTCCAGTCCCTGATCGTCCTGCTCAAGGACATCACCCGGCGTAACGCGATAAACCCGGTGAACATCATTGGTCACAGCGACATCGCGCCTATGCGCAAACTGGACCCCGGGCCGTTGTTTCCCTGGAAACGCCTGGCCGAGGCCGGCTTGGGCGTATGGCCAGACGAGCGGGCAGTCGCTCGCCAGCAGGCCGCCTACGTGGATCAGCTTCCCAGCGCCAGTTGGTTCCAGGCGGAATTGGCGCGCCTTGGCTACCCCACGCCACGCACAGGTGAATGGGACGTGACCACTCATCAAGTCCTGGCCGCGTTCCAGATGCGCTATCGACCGGCCCGGTTCGATGGTGAGCCTGACGCCCAAAGTGCGGCGATCCTGACGGTCCTCAACCAGACAAAATAATGACGCCCGTCCGACTGCGCGGGCCGATTCCAAAACAGAAGCTATAACTCATTGGTAACTTTCGGATTACCAACGATGACGGCTGCCCGAGAAACCCTGCAAAGCTGGCTCCATCGCCCTATTTTCCTGGCGATGGTCGCGGCTGCCCTGAGTACCGTGCTGTTGCTGGCGGGAAGCCTCTTCGTGGTGATGCAACAGATCCAGCAGCGCGAAAGCGACCAGATGAATGCCCAGGGCGAGCGTTTTCTGCAGCGCCTGGAACAGCTTTTCGGTCAACTGCGCGAAAGTCTCGATGACCTTCAGGCCCAACCTTTGCGAGGCTGTGACGACGACATGATCGCGACGTTGCAGCAGGTGAGTTTCAATTATCGCTTTGTCTATGAAGCCGCTTATATCGATAGCCACGGCGTGTGCTCCAATCGACCGCGCCAGAGCGGCTTGTCATTGGCCCGCCCGCCAGACCTGCTAGGGCCGGCCTATAGTTACTGGCTCAACACCACCACGGAACCCGACGAAAATCGTGCCGCCCTGATGTTGGGGCGCGGCAATTTCCGGGTTGCTACGTCTCGCGGCCACCTGACCGATGTCGTCGACCTGCCTCCGGGCAGCAGCCTGCTGGTGGTCCTGGATGAGGGCGAGCGGGCCATTCCGGTTCTCGGCACCGAGCAGCACTGGCCGCCGACCGAACCGTGGCCGCCGAAAAGCCGGGACGCCTTGCAAGTGACCCAGACCCGGCTGATCTATCGGATGCCGACTGATAACCCGGAATATCAACTGGTGCTGATTGCGCCGCGCAACGGCCTTCGCATTCCCGCCAACGCCTGGTGGATGCTGCCGATCAGCTTGCTGCTGGGCCTTGGCATCGGCTTCCAGGTCTTTTTGCTGGCGCGTCAGCGCCAATCCATGGATGCCGAGCTGCACGGGGCCATCCGGCGCGGCGAGCTCCAGGTGCTTTATCAGCCGATTTTCGATCTGCGCAGCCGCAACTGCGTCGGCGCCGAAGCGCTGCTGCGCTGGCGACGGCCAGACGGTACGCTGACCAGCCCGGACCTGTTCATTCCCATGGCGGAGACCACCGGGCAGATTCGCCAGATCACCGACTTCGTCCTGCAGCGGCTGTTCGACCAGTTGGGCCAGTTGTTGCGCGCCAACCCACACCTGTACATCTCGGTGAACCTCGCGGCCTGCGATGTGATGGTCCCGCGCATCGGGGAAGTGATTGCCCGCCTGCTGGCGCGGCACCGTGTGTCGGCGCACCAGATTGCGTTCGAAGTCACCGAGCGTGGGTTGGTTGATGTGCTGGTGGCCCGGGACAACCTGCAATCGCTGCGTGACCTGGGGCATCAGGTCTTGATCGACGATTTTGGTACCGGGTATTGCAGCCTGGCGTATCTGCAAACGCTGCCGGTGGATTGCCTGAAGATCGACAAAGCCTTCATCGACGCCTTGGGCCATGATGCCGCCAGCAGTGGGGTGGCGCCGCACATCATCCGCATGGCCCATGCGTTACAACTCAAGGTGATTGCCGAAGGCATCGAACATGAGGCCCAGGCGTCATACCTGAGCAGCGAGGGCGTGAAGTTCGGTCAGGGTTGGCTGTTCGCCCATGCGCTCAGTGCGGTGCAGCTCATCGAATTGATCACCCGCGGACGGCGCTTGCTCGGACGACGCCTGGATGACGAAGCGTGAGGCGGTTTCAGACCGTCAGGGCCATATAAAACTGGGTGCCCTGCCCTGGCCTGGAATACACGCCCATGCGTCCACCGTGGAGCTGGACGATCTCCTTGCACAACGCCAGGCCGAGCCCTGCGCCGCCCTTTTTGCGTCCGACCTGAACGAAAGGTTCGAAGATCCGGCCCTGCTGGCCGTAAGCGATACCCTCGCCATTGTCTTCAACGCTGATAATCACTCGTTCGCCGTGGCGTCGGGCTTGTAGACGGATCTGGCCGTCATCGTTGGTATGGCGCATCGCATTGTCGATCAAGTTATCCAGGACCCGGTCCAACTGCGCGGCGTCGGCATGCAGGCGCGGCAACGGTCCCTGGATCTCCACCAGCAGCTCGATACCCTTCGCTTCGGCCTGCTCGGCAAACCGCAGGCGGGCCGCGTCCAGCATGTCCTCGATGGAGCAAGGCGCCAGGGTGAGTTTCTGCAAGCCGTTCTGATAGCGGGAAAAGTTGAGCAGGTCATTGATGAGCTGCATCAGGCGCTGCATTTCTTCATTGACCGTATTGAGCAGATCCGCCTCGCGGGAATCCTCAGGGAAACGCACCCGTTCTTGCAGCAGCCCGAACGCCATATGCATGCCTGTCACCGGTGTGCGCAGTTCATGGGATGCCCGCAATACGAACTCACTGCGTACCCGCTCGAAGGCGCGCTGTTCGGTGACGTCGTGCAATACCATCACTGCCCCGAGAATCTGCCCCTGGGTATGGATGACCGGCGTCAGGCTGTAAGTCAGCACGCGGGATTCGCCGTCCACCTCGATGCTCAGGTCATCTGGCGCGCGTTCTTGCGAGCCCCCGCGCAGCACCACTTGCAGCTCGTCATCCAGTTCGATACGCCCAAGCGCCTCGCCCAATCCTTGGCCCAGGCGTTCCTGGTCCCAGCCCAGTTGCCGTTGGGCCACCGGGTTGAGGTGCTCCAGCCGGCCCTGGCGGTCGATCATCAGCAAGCCGTCGTCGATGCTGTCGAGCACCGCTTGCAGGCGTTGCTGGCCGGCGAGCAGTTCATCGACATTGGTGGCCTGATGTTCGCGCAGCGCTTGGGCCATGATGCCGAAACGACGCGTCAGCAGGTTCAGTTCCGCCGCCGAGGAAATGGGCAGGGTCACCTCGAAGTTGCCTTGGCCTATATCGTCTGCCGCAGCCGCCAAGGCCTCGATCGGCGTGCCGAAACGCCTGGCGATGCCGTGGGCGGTCACGAACCCGATGATCAATACCGCCAGGCCCACCAGGCCCAGCAAGCTGGCAATCAGAAGAGCCCGTTCGCGGGCGCGGTCCTGTGTATCGCTGATTTTATTGAGGGCGTGTCGATAGCCATCGATCAAGCCGCCGCGCAGCACGTTGAATTTTTCGGTGAGGTCCTGAATGTTGGCCAGTGGCGTCGGTTGTTGGCGAGACGCGTCGAAAGCCTGGATAAAACTGATGTAATCGGCTTTGGCGTGGCTGAAGCGGGCGGCTGAATCGTCCAGTTCCCGCTCATGGGCAATGCCTTCATCCAACAATTCGAAATATTGCCGTTTGGATTCTTCCAGTGCCGCCAGATCAGGCTTCTCGTCGAGCATGATCATCAATTGATCGCCCAGCGTCTGGCGCAACTTGAGGCCCAGGTCGAGCAGGATAAAGTTGTCGCGCACGGACTTTTCCTGGGTATTGGCCATCTGCATGACGCTGACGAGGCCCAGCACTAGCCCCAGCAGCGCCACGGTGATCAGTGCCGAAATACTCAGGAACAGCCGTGTGCGCAGCTTCATCGCCAGTTTCATAAGGTGGCGCTCACAGGTTGTATTGCTTGCGTTTGCGGTACAGCGTGGACGCGTCGATGCCCAGGGTCTTTGCCGCTTGGTCGAGGGTATCGGCGGTGGCCAACACCGCGCCGATGTGAGCCTTTTCCAGTTCGTCGAGGCTCAGCGCGGCGCCGATTCGCGGGGCATTGTTGACCGGTTGCTCGGCCATGCCCAGATGGCTGATTTCGACTTTTTCCTGCGGGCAAATGATGCTGGCCCGCTCGACCACGTTGCGCAGTTCGCGAATGTTGCCCGGCCAGCGATAACCCAGCAGAGCCTCCCGCGCTTCATCGCTGAAGCCCCGCGCTGGGCGGGCGTATTCCTTGACGAAGCGCGCCAGGAAGCGATCAGCGAGGGTCAGGATGTCCTCGGCGCGCTCGCGCAATGGCGGCAAGTGCAGGGTAATGACGTTCAGGCGATACAGCAGGTCTTCACGAAAACGTCCATCGCGCACCATGTCTTCAAGGTTGAGATTGGTGGCGGCGAGAATCCGTACGTCAGCACGTCGGGTAACCGGGTCGCCGACCCTTTCATACTCTTTGTCTTGAATGAAACGAAGCAACTTTGGTTGTAATGCGAGGGGAAAATCGCCGATTTCGTCAAGAAACAACGTACCGCCATCGGCCTGGTTAACCCGCCCCAATGTGCTCTCGCTGGCCCCGGTAAACGCACCGCGGCTGTGGCCGAACAACTCGCTTTCCATCAGCTCGGTAGTCAGCGACGGGCAATTGATGGTGACGCAGGATTTCTTCGCCCGCTTGCTCCAGCCATGGATGGCTCGCGCCAGCTCACCCTTACCGGTGCCGGATTCGCCAAGGATAAGAATGTTGGCATCGGTGCTGGCGACCTGGCGGGCGGTTTCAAGCACGACTTTCATGGCCGGGCTGTGGGAGTCGAGGCCGTCCTTTGGCTTGCGTATCTCCCCTTCCAACGCCTCGAGCCTGGCGGATAACTGACGTACCTCCAATTGCTTGGCCGTCGCCAGGCGCAGTTGATCCGGGCTGCAAGGCTTGACCAGGTAATCGGCGGCCCCGGCCTGGATCGCATCGACAGCCGTGTCCACGGCGGAATGGGCCGTGACGATGACGACCCGCATCCACGGTGCCTGGATCCGCATTTGCGCCAGTACATCGAGACCATTGTCCTCGCCCAGTCGCAGGTCGAGAAAACACAGGTCGAACACCTGGCGTTGCAACAGGGCTTCGGCCTGGGCGGCGCTGTTGGCGGTGGCAACGGAATAGCCTTCGTCTTCAAGGCAATAACGGAAGGTACGCAGGATGGCGGACTCGTCGTCCACCAGCAGAATGCGGCCTTGATGCTCAGTGGCGGATTCCATTTTTCCTACGCTCCTTAATGAATGATGATGATTAGTGTCAGAAAAATCGGGCAAGTTGCATGGTCCATTCTGGTCGAATATTACTCACCGAACAGGCTTCTGTGGACCTTTGGCGTCTAAAAGGCTGATTTTCATCTTCTTTTCCTCCCTTCCCGCAGCCTTCGGTTCGGTTCGCTCTTTCCGACATCCGTTTCCCACCTTCAATTCAAAAAAAGAATCTAGCGCTTCGCTTTCTGCGATTCGTGCATAACGCACGACTCCGCTCGGGGCCATCGTGCAGGATGCGCCCCGGACGCTTTTTGCAGACTGAATAACTTATTGATTTTAAAGACTTTTTAACTGGTTATGGTTCTGGCATGCGGACTGCAATATCCAGATCAACACGGCGTTAAAGCGCCTCAACCAGATCACCGCAAGGGTGGGGAGGAATTCCAGGATGAATCGTCAACGTGCCGCCCAATTTCGCATCACCGCCCTGTCCATCCAACAAGGGCTGTGGGCTGTCGTCGCACTGCTGATCACGCTGATGGCGGGCCAGCAACTGATGTTGTGGCATGAAAGCCAACAGCCGGAAGCGCCACTGGTATCGATTCAACGAGCTCCCCAAACGCATTTCAGCGCGGCCGGCAGTGTCGCGGAGGCGTCCGCCTCGATGCGAATCATGGAGGTCGACCAAACGCAGCCTCTTTCCGACATGCCTCGTGAGGAGCGCTGGGTGTTCTAAACCCGATGGACCGGTCGTCCGTCGTGCTGGAACCATCATCGCTACACCCCAACTAAGTAGAAAAGCGTAAGGAGAATCATCATGTTGAGCTGGGCAATTACCTTCCTGATCATTGCCATCATCGCCGCGGTACTGGGCTTCGGTGGTATCGCAGGCACCGCCACGGGCATCGCCAAGATTCTCTTTGTCGTGTTCCTGGTGATGTTCATCGCTTCGTTCTTCTTTGGTCGTCGCGGCCGAGGCTGACAATGAACGCGTCATTAAAAGGACTGGCCGCCGCCCTGCTGTTGGGCGGCAGTGCCATGGCATTGGCTGCCAATGACGGCCAGATGCGGGCCAATCAACTGCTTCAGGCTGACCCGCAGTACCGCCAGACCTGGCAGCAAGTGGTCAAAAAGGAAGAGCGTCTGCCGGAATGGGTGATGAACCTGACGGGCGATGCCGAACAGATGAATGCCGTCGAAGAGGATGGCGACAAATATCTGGTAGGACCACTGTGCGAAATCCAGGCAACTTGCAGGAGCAAACGCCTGTTCGTGGCTTTCAGTTTCGACAAAGACGAGGCCTATGCCTTGTTGGTCGAAGTGCCCGCAGGGCTGCCGGCAGACAAGTCGCCAACCCGTCATGCGGACTATCGCTTCCTCGGTGATCCCGACGAAGGTATGCAAGAACTGTTAATGGAACAGCTGAAAAAAGATCCGAATTGGTACTGAGACTTGAGAACGGGAAAGGCAGCCCTGCTTTTCCCTCTGCGAGGCCCGAGGAGGGCCGAAGCATGACCAGGGGGCTGGGACGCTCTGACCAGAAAGGGTCGGAGTGACCTACGGGCACAAGGGGTGCCTGCGAAAGGGCCGGGTCAGGAAAAAGCTGCGACGCAAGTTCGCAAAGTCTTGATGGCTTGGCGAACTTGCGGAGAGCTTTAAGCGGCTGACGCTCGCGCTAGAGCGGCCGGTAGTTTTTTTCGGCAGAACCCGCCAGACGCTGCGGCATATTGTCCTGTTGGACGAATGTCACTGTCCCAACGCCGACCGTATATCGGAGAATGCGCCCGCCATTTTCCCTCCCGAGTGGACCCCAACGCCCGATCCTTTCATCGATGCCCCAGCAATCAATGCAACGCCCGGCTACGCTGAAATGGCCGGCTGACGGCGTTTATGCCTGCTGAAGTGGCGCTTTCGAACCGATTGGGACGCACGTTTCACTTGGGAAATCTCATGCCGATTCGGCATGGGGTAGGCGGTTACGGCATTAGACGATCCCCCCTCGCGTGGCAATAGTTGCGCCTTTTTTCGCCTGCCAGTGAGCCGTCGTGGGCGCTCGGGTGACGTTATACGGGGGCAGCAGCACGACTTCGCATCGCCATTTGGCCATCCGTTGACGCTGCTGCCCGAGTCCAACTGAAGTAAGGGTAATGATATGAAGAAGGCAAAACTAAGCCTCGCCTGGCAGATCCTCATCGGTCTGGTGCTCGGGATTGCAATCGGTGCGCTGCTCAACCACTTCAGTGCCGAGAAGGCCTGGTGGATCAGCAACGTGCTGCAACCGGCAGGCGATATCTTTATCCGTCTGATCAAGATGATCGTGATCCCTATCGTGATCTCTTCGCTGATCGTCGGCATTGCCGGGGTCGGGGACGCCAAGAAACTTGGGCGCATCGGTTTCAAGACCATCATTTACTTTGAAATCGTCACGACCATCGCCATTGTCGTGGGCCTGCTGTTGGCGAACTTCTTCCAGCCGGGCAGCGGCATCGACATGAGCACCCTAGGTACAGTGGATATTTCCAAGTACCAGGCCACGGCCGCCGAGGTCCAGCATGAGCATGCGTTCGTGCAGACGATCCTCAACCTGATCCCATCGAACATCTTCGCCGCCGTCGCTCGCGGCGAGATGCTGCCGATCATCTTCTTCTCCGTGCTGTTCGGCCTCGGCTTGTCCAGCCTGCAATCGGACCTGCGCGACCCGCTGGTGAAGATGTTCCAGGGCGTCTCGGAAAGCATGTTCAAGGTCACTCACATGATCATGAGCTACGCGCCAATCGGTGTGTTTGCCCTGATCGCAGTGACCGTCGCCAACTTCGGTTTCGCTTCCCTGCTGCCGCTGGCGAAACTGGTCATCCTGGTTTATGTCGCCATCGCCTTCTTCGCCTTCGTGGTGCTGGGCCTGATCGCTCGCCTGTTCGGTTTCTCGGTGATCAAGTTGATGCGCATCTTCAAGGATGAGCTGGTGCTGGCCTACTCCACCGCCAGTTCCGAAACCGTGTTGCCACGGGTGATCGAGAAGATGGAGGCGTACGGTGCGCCGAAAGCCATTTGCAGCTTCGTGGTGCCCACCGGTTATTCGTTCAACCTCGACGGTTCGACCCTGTACCAAAGCATCGCGGCGATTTTCATCGCCCAGCTGTACGGCATCGACTTGTCCATCGGTCAGCAATTGATGCTGGTATTGACCTTGATGGTGACCTCCAAGGGTATTGCTGGCGTGCCGGGCGTATCGTTCGTGGTGCTGCTGGCCACGTTGGGCAGCGTTGGCATTCCGCTGGAAGGCCTGGCGTTCATTGCCGGTGTCGACCGCATCATGGACATGGCCCGTACAGCGCTGAACGTGATCGGCAACGCCCTGGCCGTGCTGGTCATTTCCCGCTGGGAAGGCATGTACGACGATGCCAAGGGCCAGCGCTACTGGAACTCCCTGCCGCACTGGCGCAGCAAGGAGCCGCTGCCGGCTGGGGAAACTTCTAGCCGTTGATCAGTGAAGGGCGTTTGGGCCAGCATCAAGGTGCCTGAACAGCCCCTGATCATTGTGGGAGCGAGCTTGCTCGCGATTGCGTCAGATCCGTCACCCTTGTTATTGGCTGACACACCGCCATCGCGAGCAAGCTCGCTCCCACGGGTTTCATTGATCATCTGTGCAGTGCCAATCAAACCCCGGAGAAATCCGGGGTTTGTCGTTTCTGCCAGCCCCGCTATCATGCGCCGCATCTTCCGGGGGATTTAACCGATGCTCAATGGCCTGTGGCTTGGCTTCTTTATCGTGGCAGCCGTGTCGGCGCTGGCGCAGTGGCTGATCGGCGGCAACGCCGGAATCTTCGCCGCCATGGTGGAAAGCATCTTTGCCATGGCCAAGCTGTCGGTCGAAGTCATGGTCTTGCTGTTCGGTACCTTGACGCTGTGGCTGGGATTCCTGCGCATCGCTGAAAAAGCCGGCATCGTCGACTGGCTGGCCAAGGCCCTTGGCCCGCTGTTCCTGCGCTTGATGCCGGAAGTGCCCGCCGGCCACCCGGCGATCGGCTTGATTACCCTCAATTTCGCTGCCAACGGTCTGGGGCTGGACAACGCCGCCACGCCCATTGGCCTCAAGGCCATGCGCGCCCTGCAAGATCTCAATCCCAGCCCGACCATCGCCAGCAACGCGCAAATCCTGTTCCTGGTACTGAACGCGTCGTCGTTGACCCTGCTGCCCGTCACTATCTTCATGTACCGCGCCCAGCAAGGCGCGCCGGACCCGACTCTGGTGTTCCTGCCGATCCTGCTCGCCACCAGCGCCTCGACCCTGATGGGGCTGCTGTCCGTGGCGTTCATGCAGCGTCTGCGCCTGTGGGATCCGGTGGTGCTGGCCTATCTGATTCCGGGTGCGCTGGCGCTGGGCGGCTTCATGGCGCTGTTGGCGACGCTCTCGGCCACTGCGCTGGCGGGGCTGTCGTCGATCTTGGGCAACCTGACGCTGTTCGGCTTGATCGTCCTGTTCCTGGTGGTGGGCGCGCTGCGCAAGGTGAAGGTGTACGAAACGTTCGTCGAAGGCGCGAAGGAGGGCTTCGACGTCGCCAAGAGCCTGTTGCCCTACCTGGTGGCGATGCTTTGCGCCGTCGGTGTTTTGCGGGCTTCGGGCGCGCTGGATTTCGGCCTGGACGGCATCCGTCACCTGGTGCAATGGGCGGGCCTGGACACGCGTTTTGTCGACGCGCTGCCGACGGCCATGGTCAAGCCGTTCTCCGGCAGTGCCGCCCGGGCGATGCTGATCGAAACCATGAAGACTTCCGGGGTGGACAGCTTTCCGTCCCTGGTGGCGGCGACCATCCAGGGCAGCACCGAAACCACCTTCTACGTGCTGGCGGTCTATTTCGGTGCCGTAGGGATCCAGCGCGCGCGCCATGCGGTGGGTTGCGCGCTGCTGGCTGAATTGGCCGGCGTGGTGGCGGCTATCGGGGTTTGCTACTGGTTCTTCGGCTGACCGGCGGAGTGAGTTGCTCACGATAACGATGATCGGTTGACACATCTGTTGGATGTGCCGCCGTCATCGCGAGCAAGCTCGGCTCCCACAGGTCAAGTGTCTTCCCCCGAGGCCATGAACGCCGCAGATCCCCTGTGGGAGCGAGCTTGCTCGCGATAAGGTCCGGAGGACCTTCAGTCGGTCACCTCGAAACGCAGCACGCCGATCATCTGGCCATTCTCCGTCAGCACTCGCACCTGCCATTTGCCTGTCGGGTTGTCTGGGAAATTCTGCTTATGAGTCCAGGCCCGATAGCCTTCCTTGCGCCCGCCATGGATGTCCAAGGCGATGCGGTCCACTTCTTTGCCGTTGAATTGCCAGACGTGGTAAATGCGCTCGTCGAGCCCTCGCGGGGCATTGATGGCGGTGTAGGCATACAGGCCATTGCTGCGAATCTGCGCCGCGCTGACTTGCTTGAGGCTGGCGCCCGGTGTGCGATCTTCCACTTGGGTGCTGATCGCCACTTCGGTCATCCATAGCGTCGCGGGTGGTACCCAGGAGCGCAGCACCCAGCCGGCGGCGCCAATTCCCAAGGTAATGCACAGAATCGCCAACGCGTTGCGCACGGTACGAATCGGAAAGATCGAGGCCAGGCTCGGGAACGACAACAGCATGGCGATGCCCAGCGCCAGTTTGAAGCTCTGGTCGGTGGTCAGGTGGACAATTACCGGCAGCGCGGTGAGCAGCGCGGCGAACAGCGTCAGCGTGTGCAACGCCAGGAACGCCCAGCGCCGGGGGGCCAGCCATTTGTAATACAGCGGGTCAATGATCGAAATCAGTGCCGCGATCGTCAGCAGGCCGGTAAAGACCAGCTGGCTGCTGTTCCAAGTAGTGGTGATGAAGAAAAACGGCAGGACGAAAAACAGGCTTTCCTGGTGAATCATTTGCGTGGCGTAGCGCAACAGCGGCTGGGGTATTTCCCGTTTGAAAATTTTGGTGAACAGCCGCGTCAGGGTGTTTTCCAGCATCAGCCAGAGCCAGCTCACCAACATGATGATGGTGATCCAGGTCGCCAGGCTCTGCTGACGGTCCACCAGCATGAAGCTGCCGACCCCGGAAACAAAACCGCCGAGCGCGATGACCCCTGGATAGCGCTTCATCAGCTCTAGGATGCGCTGGATTAAATGAGTCAGGTTCGGCATTCGGCGGTTTCACAGTAAGTCGTAGGAAATATCCCTGACAGAGTATCGCCAGGGCGCTGACATGGCGAGGATCGCGACGCGTCCGGTGATTATCTTACTTGGCGAGGGAGCTTGCTCCCGCTGGCCTGCGAAGCGGGCCCCAGCCTTTCTTCAGATAGACCGCATCGCCCGGTTGCGGCTGCTGCGCAGCCGAGCGGGAGCAAGCTCCCTCGCCACGGGATCGCGTTGTCATGGGCTGGAGTCATCGTCGGCAGGCTCGTCCCACAGCGCGGCTCAATCGGTCGTCGGTCGCGTCCTGCGGCGCACCAGCCAGCCCAGCAACACCAGCAACAACGCGACCAACCCACCCAGCCCCCAGACAAGCTGGTCATCACTGAGCAACGGTTTCTCGATGCGCAAATATCCCGGGTCCTTGAGCAGTTCGCGCAGGGCCCGGTTGGCTTGTTCCAGGCTGACGTCCTGCAGGCGCGCGGCGGGATTGGCGAAGCGGCCGTCTTCGTAGTCGCCGAGGGCGCTCCAGTAGTAATCCGCCAGGGCGCTGTTGCCTTGGACGGCCCAGGACTGGTGGGCAATGGCGGCGCGTTTTATCCGCACGAAACTCTCGGGATTCAGGCCGTCCTTGAGTAACGTGCTGCGCAGCTGTTCCAACGACTGTTCGGCTAGCGGCAGGTCCTCGCGGGCCAGGTCGGCGTTCAGGCTCATGAAACCGACGCCGCCCAGCACTTCCCGCTCCGTCCAAGGCCCATAGGACAGGCCGTCGGCCAAGCGCAATTGGCGATAGAGCGCCCAATCCAGATATTCCTTGAGCAGGTCGAAGGTCTCGTCGTGTTGCTCTTCCAGCACCGGTTCCGGGAACAGCCAGTGGAGCTTGGCGCCATTGCCGACCAGGCCTTGGATGAGGTTGCGCTTGGTGACCGCGCTGTAGCGGATCTGGGGCAGCGGTTCGTGGACACTGGGCTCGACCGGCTCAAGCTCGCCGAAGGTGCGATCCAGATACGCCGGCAGCAATCGATCGAGGTCGCCAACCACGATCAAAGTCATATTGTTCGGCGCGTACCAGGCCTTGCGCACCTGCTCGAGTCGGGCGAGGGACAGATGTTCGACCTCGGCCCGTTCCTCGCAACGCAAGCCCAGCTCCACCGCCAGTTGATTGCTGGCCTTGTGGCCCAGGTCTTGATGGTCCAGCCAGCGTTGCAGATGGGTGTAGTGCCCGCCGTCCTCGCGTTCAACCACCCGTTTGGCCGCGGCCAGGGCCTTTTCATCGATGCGGGTACGGGTCAGCAACGCCAGCAGCAAGTCCAGGACCTTGCGTTGGTTGCTCGCCGGCGCCTCGATGACAAACGTGGTATCGGCGTTGCTGGTAAAGGCATTCCACTCGCCGCCCAGGGCCTGCATGCGTTCTTCCAGGCCACCTTCACCCGTATCGTCGACGCCACTGAACAGCAGATGTTCGAGCAGGTGCGGCAGCTCTTTGTCGGCGCAGTTGAAATCATCGAGGCCAACGCCCACCACCAGCCGAATCGCCACATGCCCGCGTTCCGTGCCGGGCTTGAGTATGAGCTGCATGCCGTTGGGCAACGTGTAGCCTTCAACCTGGAATCGATCCACGGCGAACGCGGGCAAGGAACCGAACAAAAGCAAGGCGAGCAACAGACAACGCATAGCGGGCTTCCTGGCGGCTGAATGAAGATCCATGGTGCCGGGCTAGCCTTCATCGCCAGCAGGCTCGCTCCCACATCGAATGTACGCTGCGTTCATGACCGCGGGAGTTGCCTGGCTCGCGATTGGCTTGCGCCCCGGACCCCTTTTAATGACTGGCCAGGACGCCAGTCGTTCACGGCGAATGGGTAATATCGGAAATTTCATCGGCGGCCAGTGCGCCAATTTCGGACGTTTCCAGCACCACGTAGGCGCTGCCGCAGAACAGCGAGTTCAGGCGCCGCATGTCGGCGATCAGTTCCAGGTGCAGGGAGCTGGTCTCCAGGCTTTGCACGACCTTGCGGTGCAGGCGGCTGACGTGGGCATGGGCCATCCGCCGTTCCTGGGCCCGAAAACGCCGTTTCTCACGCAGCAGTTGGCGAGCGCTTTCCCGGTCGGCGCTGAGAAAAACCGACAACCCCAGCCGCAGGTTGGCGATCAGGTGGCTGTGCAGCCCCGCCAATTCCTCCAGGCCCACCTCGGAAAACGAACGGCGTTGTGAGGTTTTTTGCTGCTGGACCTTGCGCAACATCCGTTCGATCAGGTCACTGGCCAGCTTCAGGTTGATGGCGAGCTCGATGATTTCCGCCCAGCGACGGCTGTCCTGCTCGCTGAGGTCTTCCCGGGGCATTTGCGCCATGTAGAGCTTGATCGAACTGCACAGCGCTTCGACGTCGTCGCTCATGCTGCGCACCTGCTGGGTGATTGCCGTTTGCTCGCCCCGCAGCACGCCGAGCATGGCTTCGAGCATGTTTTCGATCAGGTCGCCGATGCGCAAGGTTTCCCGGGCGGCGTTCGCCAGTGCCAGGCTCGGGGTAGCGAGGGCGGTGGGGTCCAGGTGTCGGGACGTGGCCTTGCCATTGGTTTCCGGGCGTTCCGGCAGCAACCAGGCACAAAGCCTGGCCATCGGCCCGACGCTGGGCAACAGCACCAGGCAACGCACGGTGTTGTAGAGCAAGTGGAAACCAATCACGGTTTCCTGGGGGCTGAAATCCAGGCTGTCCAACCAGCTCACCAGCGGATCGAGCACCGGAATGATCAGCAACAGGCCGATCAGCTTGTACAACAGGCTGCCCAGCGCCACCTGGCGGCCGGCGGCGTTCTGCATGCTGGTGCTGAGAAACGCCAGCACGCCGCTGCCGATGTTGGCGCCGATCACCAGGCCGATGGCCACCGGCAAACTGATCACCGCGGCGCCAGCCAGTGTCGCAGTCAGCAACACTGCCGCCAGGCTGGAATAGGAGATCATCGCGAACAACGCACCGACCAACGCATCGAGCAGGACATCGCCGGTCAGCGAGGCGAAGATCACCTTCACCCCTTGGGCCTGGGTGATGGGCGCAGCGGCTTCGACGATCAACTGCAAGGCCAGGATGATCAGGCCCAGGCCGATACCGACCCGGCCCATTTGCCCGACGCGGGTCTGTTTGCGCGACAGGAAGAAAATCACCCCGAGAAAAATCAGCAGCGGCGACAACCACGACAGATCGAGGGTGAGCACCCGTGCCATCAATGCGGTGCCGACATCGGCGCCCAGCATGGTCGCCAGCGCGGGGGTCAGTGCCATCAGGCCCTGGCCGACGAAGGAGGTGACCAGCATGGCCGTGGCGTTGCTGCTCTGGACCATGGCGGTCACCATGATGCCCGCGATAAACGCCAGCCAGCGGCGGGACATGTTCTGGCCAATGACATGGCGCAGGTTCGAGCCGTAGACCCGCAAGATGCCGGTACGGACGATATGCGTGCCCCAGATCAGCAAGGCCACGGCGGAGAGTAGATTCAGCAGGGTCAGCATGAGGAGCCCCCTGTTAGCGTCCCAAAGGGACAAATTGACGGTGCCACATCGTTTTACTTCTTGTACTTAAGCTGTAGTTGCCGAACGGTTCGGACGCCAGCATTGCACAGCTAAAGAAGCGTTTGAAACAAAACTGTCATAAAAATAAATTCCTCGAAAACACCTCAAACCCCTGTGGGAGCGAGCCTGCTCGCGAAGGCGGCATCAACTCCAACATCACCGGTTCAGGCAGACCGCTTTCGCGAGCAAGCTCGCTCCCACAGGTTTGCATTCGACGACTTTTATGCAGGCATGAAAAAGGGGCTCCCAAGAGCCCCTTCGTTCATTGCCCTACACCTTTACTGACCCGGAACATCCTTGCGCAGTTTCACCGGATCCTGCTGCTTGCGCTTGCGCGCAATGGCGGTGCGCATCTTGATGTTGATCGCTTCCACCGCCAGCGAGAACGCCATGGCGAAGTAGACGTAGCCTTTTGGCACGTGCACGTCGAACGACTCGGCGATCAGTACGGTACCGACCACCAGCAGGAACGACAGCGCCAGCATCTTCAGCGACGGATGCTTGTCGATGAATTCGCTGATCGTGCCCGAGGCCAGCATCATCACCAGCACAGCGACGATGATCGCCGCGACCATGACCGGTACATGGGAGACCATGCCGACGGCGGTGATGACCGAGTCCAGGGAGAACACGATGTCGATGATCGCGATCTGGATGATGGTGTAGAGGAAATTGCCGCCCTTGCCCGAAGGCCCGTCGTCGCTTTCGTCTTCGCCTTCCAGCGCGTGGTACATCTCCTGGGAGCTTTTCCACAGCAGGAACAGGCCACCGAAGAACAGGATCAGGTCGCGACCGGAGATGCCCTGGCCGAACACTTCGAACAAATCGGCGGTCAGGCGCATGACCCAAGTGATGGACAGCAGCAGCAGGATCCGCGTGACCATGGCCAGGGCCAGGCCGAAGATCCGGGTGCGCGCTTGCATGTGCTTGGGCATGCGGCTGACCAGGATCGAAATCATGATGATGTTATCGATGCCCAGGACGATTTCCAGGGCGGTCAGGGTAAAGAAGGCAACCCAGATTTCCGGGTTGGTCAGCCATTCCATGTGAGTTCCTTTGAGCGAGTGTTAGGCCGCGCCGCGCCTCCGGTTACCCGAGAGGGGCGACGCAGCGGGCATTGCTTTTATAGAGTGCTGAACAGCGGAAAAATCCCCATCAGCAAGGCGGCGAACATTATGCACAGGCAAACCAGCACTGCCCACTTCAAGGTGAAGCGCTGGTGATCGCCGAACTCGATCCCGGCCAGGGCCACCAGCAGATAAGTCGACGGAACCAGCGGGCTCAGCAGGTGGACGGGCTGGCCGACGATCGAAGCACGGGCCATTTCGACCGCAGTGATGCCGTAGTGGCTGGCCGCTTCGGCCAAAACCGGTAACACCCCGTAATAAAATGCATCGTTCGACATGAAGAATGTGAACGGCATGCTCACCAGCGCGGTGATGACCGCCAGGTAAGGACCGAGGAAGTCCGGGATGACCGCCAACAGGCTTTTGGACATGGCATCGACCATGCCGGTGCCGGACAGGATGCCAGTGAAGATCCCCGCTGCGAAAATCAGCCCGACCACCGCCAGGACGCTGCCAGCGTGGGCGGCGACGCGGTCTTTCTGCTGTTGCAGGCACGGGTAGTTGACGATCATCGCGATACTGAACGCCACCATGAACAGCACCGGCAGCGGCAACAGGCCGGCGATCAGGGTGCACATCAGGGCCAGGGTCAGCGCGCCGTTGAACCAGATCAGCTTCGGACGGCGAGCGTCCGGGAATTGGGAAACGCTGATTTCGCTGTGATCGATTTCATCGCTCGCCAAGTGCAGCTCACCCAGGCGGGCACGCTCGCGCTTGCCGTACATATAGGCAATCACCAGGATCGCCACCACGCCAGCCAGCATCGCCGGAATCATCGGCACGAAGATGTCGGACGGGTCCACGTGCAGCGCACTGGCCGCGCGGGCCGTCGGGCCGCCCCATGGGGTCATGTTCATCACGCCGCCGGCGAGGATGATCAGGCCAGCCATGATCCGCGGGCTCATGCCGATGCGGCTGTAGAGCGGCAGCATGGCGGCCACGCAGATCATATAAGTGGTCGCGCCGTCACCATCAAGGGAAACGACGAGCGCCAGGACGGCGGTACCGACCGAAACTTTCAACGGGTCGCCCTTGACCAGCTTGAGGATCTTGCGCACGGCCGGGTCGAACAGGCCGGAGTCGATCATCAGGGCGAAATAGAGAATGGCAAACATCAGCATCACCCCGGTCGGGGCGAGCTTGGTGATGCCTTCGAGCATCATCGGGCCGATCTTCGGCGCAAAACCACCGAACAGGGCAAACAGGATCGGGATGATGATCAGGGCGATCAGCGCGGACAGGCGCTTGGTCATGATCAGGAACATGAACGTGATGACCATGGCGAAGCCAAGGAAAGTCAGCATGGGAAATACTCCAGGCGTGGCGCGGCTATGAAATGCGAACTGGACAGGTCAGCGCAGGATGCAAGGCACGGGACGGACGGATGGAGTGGGTGCAGCGGGACAGGTAGCAGCGGACATCAGGATCACCATTGTTGTTGTTAAAAAGGCCTCACGAGCGTTCGAAGCCTCGTTGTTGGCCACCGGTCTGTTGCCGGTAGGTGAGGCGATCCTAATCGCGCAAGCTTTCAGCAGGCTTTCGCTGCCGCACTGGCTGATGATTGGCCAAGCGAGCCTGTGCTGCTGTGCTTTTGTGGCGAGGGAGCTTGCTCCCGCTGGGATGCGCAGCGGCCCCAGGATTTTGCGGACGCTGCGCGACCGAGCGGGAGCAAGCTCCCTCGCCACAAAAGCAATCAGCGTTTCACTTCAATGCTGAAAGTTTCAACGGCCGCACCGCGCCCATCCAGATCGCATGGTCGGTGTGGTCCGCCAGGTCATCCCCGGTGTTGGGATGCAGAAAAATCACCAGTCCCTTACGGTTCAGGGCCAGCCACGGCAGGACCACGCCGATGTACTGAGGATCGAACGCCAGTTGGCAACTCCAGTCCGGGTGGGGGCCGACCGGTCGTTGGTGCACCCGCCCCATTTCCAGCGGGAACAGTTGCGCTGCTTCCTCACACAAGGTCCGCGCCTGGTCGAGTGTATGGGCGTCGAAATAGACGTGGGCGTGATAGCCCTTGATCCGTTGCATTTGTCACTCCTTGCAAGAGCAGCCGAACCCTCTCGGTTTACCGTGTGTCAGAGGCTTTACACGCGGGAAAAAAGGAAAGCCAGCCATGAAAAACGCCGAAACCCCGGTCATCAAAGTGGTGCTCTATGGTGCCATGAGCAGCCTCGGCAGTGCGTTGATGGCTGAATTGCTGCGCCGCCAGCATGAAATCATCGCCATCCTGGATGATCTTACGGCGCTGGCGCCGCGTCCGGGCTTGCGAGCCAAGACCGGCGATCTATTCGACCCCGAACGCGTCAAGCAGAGCGTCGCGGGAGCAAGCGCCGTGGTGTGCCTGTTGAATGCACCGGGGTTGCCGATGAGCAGCGAACAGGTGGAGCGCACGCTTATCCCCGGCCCCGTGGAACAGGTCTTGGCAGTGGATGCGCTGATTGCTGGCATGCAGGCAGTCAACATTCCGCGTTTATTCCTGGTGGGAAATTTCTCGGTATTGGAGGAAGACGCGTCGGAAGACGACCTGCAGCGCCACGCCGCCGAAGAAATTCTCGATGCCCTGAAGAACAGCGCCTTGCAATGGACCCTCGTCAATGCGCCCTATGCGGTGCAGGGGCTGAGTATCGAGCATTTCAGCCACGTCAGCACCAGCCTTGAGCCGGGCATGGCCGAATCGTTGGAGCGCTTGAGTCGCGTTGCCGTCGGTATCGCCGATGAACTGCGCTTGAACCTGCATGTGGGCCAGCACGTGAATTTCGTGCCCGCCGTGTAGGAGCTGCCGAAGGCTCGGGCCGCGTTCGGACGATCTTTCAAACAGCAATCGAAGGCAGCGGCAATCCAGTCAGCGACTCAGCACTGTTGGCCTGTTCCTCCATCAACCAATCCACGAACAATTTGATCAACACCCCACGACGTTTTCGCTGGGGCAAGACCACGTAATACCCCAGCCGCGACAGCACCGTTTCGGCGATCGGACGGCACAACAACCCCTGCGCCAATAAGTTATCCACAAGGTGCCGCCAACCGATGGCGACGCCTTGGCCGCCGATCGCGGCCTGGATGAGCAGGGTGTAGTTGTCGAACCGCAGCTGCCCAGGCGCCGGTGGCGAGGTGATGCCCAGCTCTCGGAAAACCCCACTCCAGTCGAACCAGGCGCTGCTGTTGCCGCCACGCAAATGCAGCAGCGGGAATTCCGACAAGGCCTGGGCCGGCAAGGGCAGGGGGCGTTCCTTGAGCAGCAGCGGGCTGCACACCGGAAAAACTTCTTCGCTGAAAAGCCAATGACTTTCGCCTTGCTTGAAGCGACCGTCGCCAAACAACACCGCAACGTCGATATCGGTACGAAGCATGTTGTGGTTGCGTTCGCTGGTCACCAGGCTCACATCCACCTGCGGATTGGCCGCGTGGAACCGATGCAGTCGCGGCATCAGCCAATAGGCGGCGAACGCGAAATCCGTCGCGACTTGCAGCACCTCATGCTGATGCTGAGCGGTGATTGCGGTAAGTCCTGCATCGATGCTCTGCAAACCGGCCTGAACTTGCTCGAAAAGGATGGCGCCGGCCTCGGTCAATTCGATGCCGCGATAGATGCGATCGAACAACCGCGTGCCCAGTTGTTCCTCCAACCGTTTGATCTGCTGGCTGATGGCCGGTTGCGTAGTGCCCAACTCAATCGCGGCCGCAGTAAAGCTCTGCTGGCGAGCCGCTGATTCGAAGGCGCGGAACAAGTCCAGCGACAGGTCACCCAAGGCGTCATACATAAGCTGTGCTTATCCTAGTCATTGTCTTGCATGGGCTTTACCCCAAAAGGCACGGGCGACATGCTCAATCGCAGCACTATCGCATAACTGCCCACTATGGAATGCCGCGAATACATGAAGCGCAAGAACATTCTTTTCATCATGGCCGATCAAATGGCCGCGCCAATGTTGCCGATCTACGGTCCGTCGCCGATCAAGCTGCCAAACCTGTCACGCCTGGCCGACCAAGGCGTGGTGTTCGACGCTGCCTATTGCAACAGCCCGCTCTGCGCTCCGTCGCGCTTTACGCTGGTGAGCGGGCAGTTGCCGAGCAAGATCGGCGCCTACGACAACGCGGCGGATTTCCCTGCGGACGTTCCAACCTACGCCCACTACCTGCGTCGCCTCGGTTATCGCACGGCGTTGTCCGGCAAGATGCATTTCTGCGGGCCGGACCAGTTGCACGGCTACGAAGAACGCCTGACCAGTGACATTTACCCCGCTGACTACGGCTGGGCCGTGAATTGGGACGAGCCGGATGTACGGCCGAGCTGGTATCACAACATGTCGTCAGTGTTGCAGGCCGGACCGTGCGTGCGCACCAACCAGTTGGACTTCGATGAAGAGGTGGTCTTCAAGGCCCAGCAATATCTGTTCGACCACATCCGCGAGGACGGCGACCAGCCGTTTTGCCTGACGGTGTCGATGACTCACCCACACGATCCGTACACGATTCCCAAGGCGTTCTGGGATTTGTACGACGACAACGACATCCCTTTGCCTGCGACCCCGGCGCAGTCCGAGCTTGATCCACATTCCCAACGCCTGCTCAAAGTCTATGATCTCTGGGACAAGCCGCTGCCTGTGGATAAGATTCGCGACGCCCGCCGCGCGTACTTCGGGGCGTGCAGCTACATCGACAGCAACGTCGGCAAGCTGCTGCAGACCCTTGAAGATACCGGATTGATCGATGACACCATCATCGTCTTCTCCGGCGATCACGGAGACATGCTCGGCGAAAAGGGCCTCTGGTACAAAATGCACTGGTTCGAAATGGCCGCCCGCGTACCGTTGCTGATCAGCGCTCCGGGGCAGTTCGCCAGCGCCCGTGTTGGCGCGGCGGTGTCCACCGCCGACTTGCTGCCAACCCTGGTGGAATTGGCCGGCGGTACGCTTGAGCCAGGTTTGCCGCTGGATGGCCGCTCGCTGGTGCCGCATTTGCAAGGGCAGGGCGGGCATGACGAGGTCTTCGGCGAATACATGGCCGAAGGCACGATCAGTCCGTTGATGATGATTCGTCGCGGCCCGTGGAAATTCATCTACAGCGAGGATGATCCATGCCTGCTGTTCGATGTACGCAACGATCCCAAGGAGCAGGAGGATCTCAGCCAATCGCCAGAGCACCAGGCGCTCTTGTCCGACTTCCTCGCCGAAGCGCGGGCGAAATGGGACATTCCAACCATTTATCAACAGGTGCTCGCCAGCCAGCGCCGTCGCCGTTTCGTTGCCCAAGCGCTGACCCTGGGCAAACTCAAGAGCTGGGACCACCAGCCGTTCGTAGACGCCAGCCAGCAGTACATGCGCAACCACATCGACCTGGACGATCTGGAGCGCAAGGCCCGTTATCCACAACCCTGCCAATAAACCAATAACGTAAGGGGAAGCACATGCAAAAGTTATCCACAGTACTGGCCGCCGGGCTGTTGGCGTTGAGCAGTGTTTCGGCGTGGGCCGAGCAAAGCTGCGATACGGTCAAGATGGCTGACCCGGGCTGGAGCGACATCGCCGCAACCAACGCCATCACCGGTTTCCTGCTGGAAGGCATGGGTTACAAGCCCAAGGTCGATACCCTTGCCGTACCGATCACCTTTGGCGGCCTGAAGGACGGCCAGGTCGATGTTTTTTTGGGTAACTGGATGCCGGCGCAGCAGGGCTTCTACGACAAATTCGTGGCCAACGGCGACGTCACGCAACTGGCCAAGAACCTTGATGGCACTGAATTCACCCTGGCGGTTCCGGATTATGTTTGGGATGCGGGTGTGCATAACTTTGCCGACCTGAACAAATTCGCCGACAAGTTCGATAAAAAGATCTACGGCATCGGCTCCGGCGCCCCGGCCAACCTTTCCCTGAAGGAAATCATCAAGACCAACGATTTCGGCATGGGTGACTGGAAACTGGTGGAATCGAGCGAGCAGGCGATGTTGGCGGAAGTCTCCCGCGCCGTGAAAAAACAGAAGTTCGTGACCTTCCTCGGCTGGACCCCGCACCCGATGAACGTGCAGCTGAAGATGCATTACCTCAAGGGCGGCGAGAAATATTTCGGCGACACCGGCAGCGTGTACACCCTGACGCGCAAAGGTTACGCACAGGCCTGCCCGAACGTTGGCAAGCTGCTGACCAACCTGAGTTTCACCCAGGAAATGGAAAACAGCATCATGGCTGAGGTGGTGAACAAGAAAGTCAGCAACGCCGAAGCGGCCAAGGCCTGGATCAAGGCCAACCCGGCGGTGCTGGATAAATGGCTGGACGGCGTGAAGACGGCGGATGGCAAGGATGCGCTGGCGGCAGTCAAAGCCAAGCTATAAAGCTCTTGTGGCGAGGGAGCTTGCTCCCGCTGGAGAGCGCAGCTCTCCCAAAACCAATCATGCAGATCCAGCTGATACTGCGCCTTCAGGTTTTGGGGCCGCTTCGCAACCCAGCGGGAGCAAGCTCCCTCGCCACGTTGGCTCACCTGATACTCTTGCGCCAAACCCCATCCCTTGAGGCCCCATGGCAATCCCCACGCGCCATTCACTCTTTCCCTTCTTGAGCTGGCTGCCCCGGCAGACGCGCGTCAGTGTCGGTCGCGACCTGGTTGTCGGCCTCAGCGGCGCGATCCTGGCGCTGCCACAGTCCATTGCCTACGCCCTGATTGCCGGATTGCCGCCCGAGTACGGGCTGTACGCGGCGATCGTGCCGGTGCTGATCGCGTGCCTGTGGGGTTCGTCGTGGCATTTGATCTGCGGTCCTACGGCGGCGATCTCCATCGTCCTATACGCCACGGTCAGTCCCTTGGCGGTGCCTGCGTCCCAGGACTACATCACGCTGATCCTGTTGCTGACGGTCTTGGCGGGCATTTTCCAATGGCTGCTCGGGTTGCTGCGGTTCGGGGCGCTGGTCAATTTTGTCTCGCATTCGGTGGTACTGGGTTTCACCTTGGGCGCGGCGGTGGTCATTGCCCTGGGGCAATTGCCGAACCTGCTGGGCCTGGACCTGCCGAACGAAGCCACGGCGTTGAAGAGCCTGCTCATGTTGTTCAGCCACATCGGGGCTGTGGATAAACCTTCGCTAATGTTGGGACTGGGCACCCTGGCCCTGGGCATTGTGCTGAAACGCTTGCTGCCGCGCTGGCCGAGCCTGTTGATAACGTTGGTCATCAGCAGCCTGGTGGTCTGGGCCTGGCCGACGATGTTCGGGCATGTGGCGTTGGTCAGCGCCTTTACCGGGCGCTTGCCGCCGTTCACTCCGTTGCCACTGGATCTGGAGCTGATCCTGCGTCTGCTGCCCGGCGCCGTTGCGGTGGGCATGCTCGGGTTGGTGACCAGCCTGTCCATCGCCCGCTCGCTGTCGGTCCGCTCGGGGCAATTGCTCGATGCGAATCAGGAAGTTAGGGCGCAGGGCCTTTCGAATATCGTTGGAGGATTTTTCGCCGGGTCGTTGTCAGCCGGTTCCTTCACCCGTTCCGGCCTCAGCTATGAGGCTGGCGCCTGCTCGCCGCTGGCCGGGGTGTTCTCGGCGCTGTGGGTGGCGTTGTTTGCGGTGGCCGGCGCGAAGCTCATCGCACACATTCCGATTCCTGCCATGGCCGGCAGTATCCTGCTGATTGCCTGGGGCCTGGTGGACCATCGGGGCATCCGAGCGTTACACCGGGTGAGTCGCTCCGAGTTCCTGGTCATGGGCCTGACCTGCCTGGCCACGCTGCTGCTGGAACTGCAAACCGCCATCTATGCCGGCGTCCTCGCTTCGCTGTTTTTTTATCTCAAGCGCACCTCACAGCCGCGCGTGCACCATAGCCGCGAAGGCGAGGCGGATGTGCTGAGGGTGGGAGGCTCGATCTTTTTCGGTGCCAGTCATTATTTGCAGGTGCGTCTGCAGCGTCTGCAGGCGCAACGGGTGGTGATCGATGCCCAGCAGATCAACTTCATCGACTATTCCGGCGTGGAAATGCTTCACCAGGAAGCCCGGCGGTTGCGCAGCCAGGGGCGTAGCCTGACCTTGCGTGGGGCAAGGCCGCAGGTGGTGGAGGAGTTGTTGAAGTTGGAGGGCGCGCAGGCGTGCCCGATTCATTTCGAGGATTGAAGGAGCGGCAAAAAGCTTAAGGCTGATAGATCTGTGGCGTCGAACACCTGTGGCGAGGGGATTTATCCCCGCTGGGGCGCGAAGCGGCCCCTCTTTTTGGGGACTGCTTCGCAGTCCAGCGGGGATAAATCCCCTCGCCACAACAGCCTGAAGCCTAGAGCGCGAGCTGGCGACGCAACTCGGCCAGCACCGGCGCGGTGTCCGGGCGAACGCCGCGCCACAGGTAGAACGCTTCGCCCGCCTGCTCGGCCAGCATGCCCAAGCCATCCATCGCCACCGCCGCGCCGTGTTCGCGGGCCCAACGGCAGAACGAAGTCGGCTCCTTGCTGTACATCATGTCGTAGCAAAAGGTCTTGCCCGGCTCGATCAGGCTTGCGGCAATCGGCGGCACATCGCCCGACAGGCTGGCGGACGTGGCGTTGATGATCAGGTCCACCGGCTCTTTCAACCAATCGAAACCACTGGCCGAGACCGGGCCCAGGTCGGCGAACAGCTCCGCGAGCAATTCGGCTTTTTCCACCGTTCGATTGGCGATGATCACCGAAGCCGGTGCTTCGGCCAGCAGCGGTTCCAAGGCACCGCGCACCGCACCGCCGGCGCCCAGCAAGAGGATTCGCTTGCCCTTGAGGCTGAAACCGGCGTTGACGGTCAGGTCCCGCACTAGCCCGGCGCCGTCTGTGTTATCACCCAACAAACGGCCATCGGCCAGCTTGCTCAAGGTGTTCACCGCGCCGGCGCGCTGCGCCCGCTCGGTCAGTTGGTCAGCCAAGCGGAAAGCGTCTTCCTTGAACGGCACGGTGACGTTTGCCCCACGGCCTTCGCGGAAAAATTCCCGCGCGCAGCCGGCGAAATCCTCCAAGGGAGCCAGCAGCGTGCTGTAGTCCAGCGCCTGGCCGGTCTGCTCGGCAAACAGGCGATGGATCAGCGGCGATTTGCTGTGGCCGATCGGGTTACCCATTACAACGTAGCGGTCCATTGGATGTTTCCCCGTTCAGGCCGTTGCCAGCCAATCGCGATCCTGCAGGAAGTAGTCGGTCAACCGCGCTTCATCGCTGCCCGGCTCGGCTTTCCAGTCATAGCTCCAGCGGACCTGTGGCGGCAAAGACATCAGGATCGATTCGGTACGCCCGCCCGATTGCAGGCCGAACAGCGTGCCACGGTCATAGACCAGGTTGAATTCCACGTAGCGGCCACGGCGGAACTCCTGGAATTCCCGTTGCTTGGGCGTGAACGCATCGTTCTTGCGACGTTGCACGATAGGCAGGTAGGCATCGATGTAGGCATCGCCGATAGCGCGCATGAAGGCGAAGCTGGTGTCGAAGTCCCACTCGTTCAGGTCATCGAAGAACAGGCCGCCGATGCCCCGAGGCTCGTTGCGGTGCTTGATGTGGAAGTAGCTGTCGCACCAGGCCTTGTAGCGCGAATAGACATCCGGACCGAAAGGCTCGCAGGCTTGCTGGGCGATGCGGTGCCAATGCACACAATCCTCTTCCACGCCGTAATAAGGGGTCAGGTCGAAGCCGCCGCCAAACCACCAGACCGGCTCTTCGCCTTCTTTTTCAGCGATGAAAAAGCGCACGTTGGCGTGGGACGTCGGCACGTGAGGATTGTGCGGGTGAATCACCAGCGAGACGCCCAAGGCCTCGAAACCGCGTCCGGCCAATTCTGGCCGATGGGCGCTGGCCGAAGGTGGAAGACCGCTGCCAAAGACGTGGGAAAAGTTGACGCCGCCTTTTTCGATCACCGTACCGTTTTCAATCACTCGCGTGCGACCGCCACCGCCGGCGGGCCGGGTCCACGCGTCCTCGACGAAGCGAGTGCCGCCGTCCTCGGTTTCGAGGGCCGCGCAGATGCGGTCTTGCAGGTCGAGCAGATAGGCTTTCACGGCCTCGGTGCGAGTAGTCATGACATCACCTTGATCAGGGCTACGCTGCGCGGCGTACACAGGCCGCCGGCAAAATGGGCGCACAGGATAACACCGCATCTGCCGACACCACAGTTGACGAAGATCAAGCTTAGGAGTCCGATAGCAGGCTTGGTAAAAGTCCCACGATAAGGAGAAAGTGAAGATGGCCAAACGCATCCAGTTCAGCGCCCACGGCGGACCCGAAGTACTCGAGTACGTGGAATACCAACCAGCCGAGCCCGGTCCGCAACAGGTCCGCGTCAGCAACAAGGCGATCGGCCTGAACTTCATCGACACCTATTACCGCAGCGGGCTTTATCCGCCACCGGCCCTGCCGTCGGGGCTCGGTGCCGAAGGCGCGGGCGTGGTCGAGGCTGTCGGTTCGGACGTCACGCGCTTCAAGGTCGGTGATCGCGTGGCTTATGGCAGTGGTCCGCTGGGGGCCTACAGCGATGTGCACGTATTGCCCGAAGCCAATCTGGTTCACCTGCCTGAAGCCATCAGTTTCGAACAGGCCGCCGGCGTGATGCTCAAGGGCCTGACCGTGCAATACCTGCTGCGCCAGACCTATGAGCTCAAGGGCGGCGAAACCATCCTGTTCCACGCCGCCGCCGGTGGTGTCGGTTCCCTGGCGTGCCAATGGGCCAAGGCCCTGGGCGTGAAGCTGATCGGCACCGTCAGCTCGGCGGAAAAAGCCGCCATCGCCAAATCCCACGGCGCCTGGGAAGTGATCGACTACAGCAAGGAAAACGTCGTACAGCGTGTGCTGGAATTGACCGGCGGCAAAAAAGTCCCGGTGGTGTATGACGGCGTTGGCAAGGACACCTGGTTGACGTCCCTGGACTGCACGGCGCCCCGTGGCCTGGTGGTGAGCTTCGGCAACGCCTCCGGCGCGGTGGATGGCGTGAACCTGGGGATTCTCTCGGCCAAGGGCTCGCTGTACGTCACCCGCCCGACCCTGGCGACCTACGCCAACAATGCCGAAAACCTGCAGCGCATGGCGGATGAGCTGTTCGGGATGATCGCCAGCGGCAAGCTCACGGTGGACATCAACCAGCGTTATCCACTGGCGGAGGCGGCCAAGGCCCATACCGAGTTGTCGGCGCGGCGGACGACGGGATCGACGGTTCTGTTGCCTTAAGTTGAACTAAGGGCATTCGCAAAACCAATGTGGGAGCGAGCCTGCTCGCGAAAGCGGGGTATCAGTCAACATCGATGCTGGCTGACCTGACACCATCGCGAGCAAGCTCGCTCCCACAGTTGCTCTGTGGTGTTCATAAATATTGTGGGCAACCCAAACCTTGTGGGAGCGAGCTTGCTCGCGATAGCGGTGTGCCAGTCAACATTGATGTTGGCTGACCTGACGCCATCGCGAGCAAGCTCGCTCCCACAAATGCTCTGTGGTGTTCATAAATACTGCGTGAACATAGAACCCTGTGGGAGCGAGCCTGCTCGCGAAAGCGGGGTATCAGTCAACATTGATGCTGGCTGACCTGACGCCATCGCGAGCAAGCTCGCTCCCACAGTTGCTCTGTGGTGTTAATAAATATCTGTGGGCATCACAAAACCTTGTGGGAGCGAGCTTGCTCGCGATAGCGGTGTGCCAGTCAACATTGATGCTGGCTGACCTGACGCCATCGCGAGCAAGCTCGCTCCCACAGGGGTTTTATACAAGATGCAGAATGTGTGTTCGGGTTCAGTCCGGCCGGACGACCTTGCCGGTCGCCAGATCACGGATCACGCTCGGGTTCCTGCGCCCGCCCAGGTTGCCGCCCAGCACCAGGTCGATCTGCCCGCGGAAGTACTGCTCGACGCGGATCCGCGTGCGCGCCGCCGGCCGGCCTTGGGGGTTGGCCGAGGTGGAGACCAGCGGTCCGACCAACGAGCATAAATCGCGCACGATCGGGTGATCGCTGACCCGCAGCGCGACGGTGTCGTGCACGCCGGTGATCCATTCCGGCAACAGGTCCTGGTGCGGCACCAGCCAGGTGTTGGGCCCTGGCCAGGTGCTGGCCATGCGGTCCATCCAGCTTTCGGGGAAGTCCTCGAACAGAAAGTCGAACTGGCGGATGTTGTCAGCCACCAGGATCAGCCCCTTGTCGGGCAGCCGGGACTTGATCGCCAGCAGACGCTCCACCGCTTCTTCGTTCCACGGGTCGCAACCCAGGCCCCAGACCGCTTCGGTTGGGTAGGCAATGACCGCCCCGGCGCGAATTTCTCGCGCGGCTTGTTGCACACGCCAACTGTTGACCATGAAAAGATTCTCCGCAACGCAATAAGGCTGTGCGCAGTTTACCGATCTTCCCCGTAAAACCTAGCGAGCAAACCAGCGTCCATGCTCGCAGATGGCCCGTCCGTCCATTTCCAGATCGGTCAGTGCCGCCAGGACCTTGGACAAGCTCCAGCCGCTGGCATCGGCCAACGCTTCACTGGTCTGCGGCGCGGCATGGAGCAGGCGCAACAACGGATGCGTCACCGGCACAGGCTCCGAGGCGAGGGGCAATCGCTGCCAACCGCGCAACGCTTCGAGGATATGCTCGACCGTTTCCACCAGTGCCGCGCCGTCGCGGATCAACTGATGGCAACCCCGGGCGCCGGGATGATGGATAGACCCTGGAATGGCGTACACCTCGCGGCCCTGTTCCGCCGCCAGCCGCGCCGTGATCAGCGAACCACTGGCGACACTGGCCTCGACCACCAGCACGCCGAGGGACAAGCCGCTGATGATTCGGTTGCGACGCGGAAAGTTGCTGGCGTGGGGCGCGGCGTCCAGCGGAAACTCCGAGACCACCGCGCTGCCCTGGGCAATCATCGCCTCTGCCAACCGGCGATTGCGCTGTGGATAAAAATTTTCCAGGCCCGTTCCCAGCACGCCGACGGTTAGCCCGCCGACATCCAGCGCGGCTTGGTGAGCGGCCGCATCGATGCCCAAGGCCAGGCCGCTGGTGATGACAAAACCGGCGCCGGCCAGGCTTCGGGAAAACGCCGCCGCCGTGTCCATTCCGGGACGCGATGCCCGACGACTGCCGACCATGGCCAACTGCGGTTTTTCCAGGATCGAAGGGTCGCCAGCGACAAACAGCAGCGGCGGTGGATCGCTGATCTGTGCCAGCAAAGCAGGGTACTCAGGCTGGTCCCACATCAATAAATGCTGGGCCGGGCCGTCTAGCCAGGCCAATGCGTGGGCGGCGCCGTCGCGTACTTCCGGGGCGCGTCGGGCCTCGGCGCACGTGGCCGGCAATCCCAGCGCTCGCCATGCGCTGGCCGGCGCGCTGATGGCTTTGGAGGCCGAGCCAAAGGCCTCCATCAGGGTCATGAAACGTTTAGGTCCCACGTCTGGCAAGCGATGCAAGCGCAGACGGGCCTCCAGTTCCGCGGGCGGAACCGAAGCAGATTCAGGCAATGGCATGTGATCAATCCTTGATCGTCATAAGCCCCGTTCAAACGGGAACAAGCTGTGGATAACTCTGTTGGTAACTTGTGAGACCCGTTATGGATTGCGCACCTTGTCGAGCACCGCGAGCGAGCGCGAGGCGTACAGCACCAAGCCATAACTGAGTTTGTCGTAGGTGCGGAACACCATCAGCAGGCCGGCGCGTTCATCCGGGATCTTTACCGGTGCGCCAGTGATCCGGTCGCGCACCGTTTCCCCGGTCTTCATCACGGCGAGGACGTTGCCCTCCACCAGCCCGTCGCGCCGCCCCTTGTTCAGGGTGACCACGTCCAACGCGCCGATCTGCGTCACGCCTCGGGGAACATCGAGGATCAGCCCCTGGATGTCCGACTTTGGCGCGCTGGGCATGAAGGTCGAATTGATCGAGCGTTCCTCGCCGCTGAACAGACGATCGCCGAGGCGCACCTCTTGCGTGGTGCGTTGCAGGGCCAGGGTGGTGACGTCGCCTTCGGTGGCGATGACTTCACCGCTGCCGATGTCATCGGCGTTGATACCGAGGAACTCCTTGGTCTGCGGATCGGTGTAGACCTTGCCCTGGCGGAAGATGCCGTACGCCGACTGGCTCGCATCGAAGGTGCCACGGGCGAAAATCCGATCACCGGTGCCGCTGAGCACGCGCTCGGCGTCGCCAGCCACGATATAGGGCGCCTTGTTGAAATCTTCCGCCGTGTCGACGATGCGGTTGCTCAGCAGGAAGCTGTTGATGGCTTGCAGCGGAATGCTCGGAATGGCATCGGCCACGGGTGAACTGCGAATGCGCGGCGACAGCTTGATGGTGCCGCGGGAGGCGCCGCGATCAAGGGTCAGACGTGGCTGGCCGTTGACGTAGACCAGTGACAGGGTGTCGCCGGGGTAGATCAGGTTCGGGTTTTCCACTTGCGGGTTGGCCTGCCAGAGTTCGGGCCATTTCCACGGCTCGCGCAGGTATTTGCCGGAAATGTCCCACAGCGTGTCCCCCTGGACCACGGTGTATTGCTGTGGAAAACCTTCCCGAAGTTGCACTTGCCCGTGCGCGATACCGGCCGAGGCCAGGAGCAGCAGGGCGAGTAGTGATTTCCTCATGCGGTGAATCCCTTTATTATGTGCGTTCGCGTGAAACGCCAGAGCCCCCGTGGCTCGCTACCTTGCGGAGCTGTTCTGCAAAAGAGCAACGTTTTACAACGGTAGCCTGCATCCCAAGACACGCCAGGCGAGCCACCCGACTTTACTTCACACGTGCATTTATCAAGCTTATGGCCATTTTGAACATTCTCGAATTTCCGGACCCGCGCCTGCGCACTATCGCCAAACCGGTGGCCGTAGTGGACGACGAAGTGCGTCAGTTGGTCGATGACATGTTTGAAACAATGTATGAGGCGCCCGGCATCGGCCTCGCCGCGACCCAGGTCAACGTGCACAAGCGTATCGTCGTCATGGACCTCTCCGAAGACCGCAGCGAGCCGCGGGTGTTCATCAACCCCGAGTTCGAAACCCTGACCGACGAGATGGACCAGTATCAGGAAGGCTGCCTGTCGGTGCCGGGCTTCTACGAAAACGTCGACCGCCCGCAGAAGGTCAAGATCAAGGCCCTGGACCGCGACGGCCAGCCTTACGAACTGATCGCCGAAGGCCTGCTGGCGGTGTGCATCCAGCACGAATGCGACCACCTCAACGGCAAGTTGTTCGTTGATTACCTGTCTAATCTCAAGCGTGACCGGATCAAGAAGAAACTGGAAAAGATCCATCGCCAGAACGCTTGATGCCCCTCTTCAAAGGCTTGCCGCGGCAAGCCTTTTTCTTTTTGCGACTGCTTTGTAATTGAGAGTTTTCCATGACTGAGCCACTGCGCATCGTCTTTGCCGGCACTCCCGAGTTTGCCGCCGAACACCTCAAGGCCTTGCTGGCCAGCCCCCACGAAATCGTCGCGGTCTATACCCAGCCGGACCGTCCTGCCGGTCGCGGACAAAAACTGATGCCCAGCCCGGTCAAGCAACTGGCCCTGGAGCACGGCATCACGGTGCTGCAGCCGCCGACCCTGCGCGACGCGCAAGCCCAAGCCGAATTGGCGGCACTGAAACCGGACTTGATGGTGGTGGTCGCCTACGGCCTGATCCTGCCGCAAGTGGTGCTCGATATTCCGCGCCTGGGTTGCATCAACAGCCACGCCTCGCTGCTGCCGCGCTGGCGCGGTGCGGCGCCGATCCAGCGCGCCGTGGAAGCGGGCGATGCCGAAAGCGGCGTGACCGTGATGCGCATGGAAGCCGGCCTGGACACCGGGCCGGTGCTGCTCAAGGCCAGCACCCCCATCAGCGCCGAAGACACCGGCGGCAGCCTGCACGATCGCCTCGCGCTGATCGGCCCGCCAGCGGTGGTCCAAGCCATCGCCGGCCTGGCCGCCGGCACGCTGCAAGGCGAGGTGCAGGACGACAGCCTCGCCACCTACGCGCACAAACTGAACAAGGACGAAGCCCGCATCGACTGGAGCCGCCCGGCCGTTGAGCTGGAACGCCTCGTGCGCGCCTTCAACCCTTGGCCGATCTGCCACAGCACTTTGAACGGCGAAGCCCTGAAAGTCCTGGCCGCCAACTTGGCCGAAGGGAAGGGCGCACCGGGCGAAATCCTCAGCGCCAGCAAGGACGGCCTCATCGTCGCCTGTGGCGAGCAGGCACTGTGCCTGACCCGTCTGCAACTGCCCGGCGGCAAGGCACTGAACTTCAGCGACCTGTTCAACAGCCGCCGTGAGAAATTCGCCGTCGGCACCGTCCTCGGCCAAACGGCGGACGCCTCATGAACCCACGTCTGGCCGCCGCCAAGGCACTTGCCGCGGTACTCAGCGGCAAAGCTTCGCTGAACAGTTCCCTGCCGACCCAACTGGACAAGGTTGAAGACCGCGATCGCGGTTTCACCCAGGACCTGGCGTTCGGCACCGCCCGTTGGCAGCCGCGCCTCTCGGCCCTCGCGGCGAAGCTGTTACAGAAACCATTCAAAGCCGCCGATGCTGACGTCGAAGCGTTGCTGCTGGTGGGCCTCTATCAACTGCTCTACACCCGCGTCCCCGCCCACGCCGCCATCGGCGAAACCGTGGGCTGCGCCGACAAGCTGAAAAAGCCGTGGGCCAAGGCCCTGCTCAACGCCGTGTTGCGCCGCGCCCAGCGGGAAAGCGAAACCCTGCTGGCCGAACTGGAACACGACCCGGTGGTGCGCACCGCCCACCCGCGCTGGTTGCAGAAATCCCTCAAGGCCTTCTGGCCCGAGCAATGGGAAGCCATCTGCGCCGCCAACAATGCCCATCCGCCGATGATCCTGCGGGTCAATCGCCGCCACCACACCCGCGACGCCTACCTGGCGTTGCTGGGCGAGGCGAGCATCCCGGCCATCCCGTGCCAATACAGCCGCGACGGCATCGTCCTGGAAACCCCGGGCGATGTGCGCGCACTGCCAGGCTTTGCCGAGGGCTGGATCAGCGTCCAGGACGAAGCCGCCCAACTGGCCGCCGACCTGCTCGAACTGGCCCCCGGTCAACGGGTGCTGGACGCCTGCTGCGCACCGGGCGGCAAGACCTGCCACATCCTCGAAGCCGAGCCGAAACTGGCCGGCGTCGTGGCCGTGGACCTGGAAGCCAAGCGCCTGGTGCGGGTCAAGGAAAACCTCGAACGCCTGGGCCTTGAAGCCCAACTGATCGCCGCCGATGGCCGCGACACGGCCGTCTGGTGGGACGGCAAACCGTTCCAGCGCATCCTCCTCGACGCGCCGTGCTCGGCCACCGGCGTGATCCGTCGCCATCCGGACATCAAGCTCACCCGCCAGCCGGACGACATCGCCGCACTGGCCGTGTTGCAAGGCGAACTGCTCGATGCCCTGTGGTCGACCCTTGAGGTGGGCGGCATGCTGCTCTACGCCACCTGCTCGACCTTGCCGACCGAAAACACCGAAGTGATCGAAGCCTTCCTCGCCCGCACCCCGGGCGCCCGGGAGCTGGACATCGCCACCCAGGCCGGCCTCAAGCAGCCTCACGGCCGCCAGTTGCTGGCCCAGGAAGGCGGGCATGACGGGTTCTACTACGCCAAGCTGATCAAGATCGCCGCCGCACGCGGTTAAACCGATTCGATAGGAGTGAATGGATGAAAATCATCATCCTGGGTGCAGGGCAGGTTGGCGGTTCGCTGGCGGAACACCTGGCCAGCGAGGCCAACGACATCACCGTGGTCGACACCGACGGCGAACGCCTGCGCGACCTCGGCGACCGCCTCGACATCCGCACCGTGCAAGGTCGCGGCTCGTTGCCGACGGTATTGCGCCAGGCCGGCGCCGACGACGCCGACATGCTCGTGGCCGTGACCAACAGCGACGAAACCAACATGGTCGCCTGCCAGGTCGCCCACACGCTGTTCCACACCCCGACCAAAATCGCCCGGGTGCGCGAAGCCGCCTACCTGACCCGCGCCGACCTCTTCGACAACGAAGCGATCCCGGTGGACGTGCTGATTAGCCCCGAGCAGGTGGTGACCAACTACATCAAGCGCCTGATCGAGCACCCCGGCGCCCTGCAGGTGATCGACTTTGCCGAGAGCAAGGCGCAACTGGTGGCGGTCAAGGCCTACTACGGCGGCCCATTGGTGGGCCAGCAACTGCGCCAATTGCGCGAACACATGCCGAATGTCGAGACCCGCGTCGCCGCGATTTTCCGCCGCGACCGGCCGATCCTGCCTCAGGGCGACACGGTGATCGAAGCCGACGACGAAGTTTTCTTCATCGCCGCCAAGGCGAACATTCGCGCCGTCATGAGCGAAATGCGCCGCCTCGACGAGAACTACAAACGCATCGTCATCGCCGGCGGGGGCCAGATCGGCGAACGCCTGGCCGAAGCCATCGAAAGCCGCTACCAGGTCAAGATCATCGAGATGAACCCGGCACGCTGCCGCTACCTCTCCGACACCCTAGACAGCACCGTGGTCCTGCAAGGCAGCGCCTCCGACCGCGACCTGCTGCTGGAAGAAAACATCGCCGACGCCGACATCTTCCTGGCCCTGACCAACGACGACGAAGCCAACATCATGTCCTCGCTACTGGCCAAGCGCCTGGGCGCGAAAAAGGTCATGACCATCATCAACAACCCGGCCTACGTCGACCTCATCCAGGGCGGCGACATCGACATCGCCATCAGCCCGCAACTGGCAACCATCGGCACCTTGCTGGCCCACGTACGCCGCGGCGACATCGTCAGCGTCCACTCCCTGCGCCGCGGCGCGGCCGAAGCCATCGAAGCCATCGCCCACGGCGACGCCAAGTCCAGCAAAGTGATCGGCAAAGCCATCCGCGACATCGGCCTGCCCCCCGGCACCACCATCGGCGCAATCATCCGCGACGAAGAAGTCCTCATCGCCCACGACGGCACCGTGATCCAGACCGGCGACCACGTGATCCTGTTCCTGGTGGACAAAAAGCACATTCGCGACGTCGAAAAGCTGTTCCATGTGGGGTTGAGTTTCTTCTAACCCAGGCTGTGCAGTGGCAGTCATGGCCTCATCGCGAGCAAGCTCGCTCCCACAAAGGGTCTCCATTGCTCACAAATATCGTGAGCAACCCCCAACCCCTGTGGGAGCGAGCTTGCTCGCGATAGCTATCCAACAGCCAACCAATCAACCCCCTGACACAACCGATAAGGACGCCCCCATGCTCGACTCCCTGGAAAAAATGCTCGCCAAGGGCATGGATAACTCCCTCCTCCGCTTCGGCCTCGGCAAAGGCTACCTAGACCTAGGCGAATTCCCCCGAGCCGCCGAACACCTCCAACGCTGCGTCGAATTCGACCCCAAGTATTCAGCAGCCTGGAAACTACTGGGCAAAGCCCACCAAGGCCAAGGCGACGCCGCCGCAGCCCGCCAAGCCTGGGAACAAGGCCTTGAAGCCGCCCGAGCCCACGGCGACAAACAGGCCGAAAAAGAAATGACCGTGTTCCTCAAAAAACTGGATCGCCACTCCTGACTCACACAAAACTGCTTTTGTGGCGAAGGAGCTTGCTCCCGCTTGAGTGCGAAGCACTCACAAAAAGCCCACCCCGTTCTCAATACCAGCCCGCCCAACAGCCAACACACAAAACCCTGTGGTGAGGGGATTTATCCCCGCTGGGCTGCGCAGCAGGCCCAAACAGTCACACGATCTGACTGATATGAAAACTAACTGAGACTTCTTCCTGATAGATATCTAATTTCGGCCAGAAGTAAACGGTCGCTCAAACTGCCCGCAGGCAACCTGTTACGACGTCTCCGGCGAGTTTCGTAAATCGATACTTTTTTTCAGTCAAGCAGCATTAGTGGCGTTTCGATTGCACGCCTTAGCTGGTAATCTCAGTTTCAATGGGGCAGACCTTCGCCCTTTTCGCTCGTTGTGCTCTATCGAAAGGGATTTCCGAATGAATCACGTTGCTTGCGCCTATGTCACTTCTGGCTATCCGACTACAGCTGCGGGGGCTTCGGAATGAAGCTTTATACGCGGTTCACCAAGCTCGTGTTCAGGTTCGACGAGGAGATTGAAGATTCTGGTATTGGAAAGCACCCGTACCATCTCAACTATGAAAGCGGGGTTTACAGGGAAGATGATCTGGTAAAGATCATTCGAGGCGCGATGCCACATTTCGCCCTTACCCCAGAGGAATACACTCGATTAAAAGACCAAGACGACATCGATGAAATGTACAGACTGGCCTTCTCCAGAATATCTAAAGCAAAAAAAAACAAAAAGGGGGATTATGGCGAGCTGCTGTTATTTCTCTTATTGCGGTCTTTTTATAAGGCCGAGAGGCTGGTCACCAAAGTGAAACTAAGGAGTTCAGTTAAAGATCAGATTAAAGGGTTTGATTGCGCTCACTTTACAGTCAATGATGTGGGTGAGGTGCTCCTTTGGCTAGGTGAGGTAAAGTTTTATAAGTCTTTTTCTGGCGCATTAGATGATATTGTCGAAGAGATTGTCGCGCATACGAAAGGAGAGTATCTGAAGAATGAGTTTTCGATACTCTGCCCTAATGTTGAGTTCAATAGCAATGTCGACATACCTGAATCAGTGATCGAAATTCTTGATGGAACGGTCACACTTGATGATGTGAAGATAGTGATACCTGCTCTAGTTACCTATGAGACTACGGTTCTAAAGGCACATACCTGTATTGATCAAAGCTTCAAAGAAAAGATAAAGAAGCAATTCGCAAAAAAATACGAACTTATAAACTCCCGGAATATTACTATCCCGTCCAATATTGAAGTCTTCTTTTTGTTGCTCCCGTTGTCGGATGTAGACTCAATAAAATCAAAGTTGGAACAAATTGAGGCTGTCTACCAATGAGCATGTTGCTAAGGATCGCGCAGAAGGCCTACGAAAGGCTGCAAAAGGACGAGGAGGCGATAACCCTTGCCGACGATAATTTTGAGTTCGCGAGGCATATACGAGACATCTACAAGGTTCTTCAGTCAGAGCGCTTCTATACCTTTGGCGTACAAAAACTTTGTTTCGCTTGCGAAGCCGCGACGAGCGATCCAATGATTGTTGCTCTTTTAGAACAGTGCATAAATTCATCGCGCATATTTCTTTACGAAGAGATGCTGCGAAAACGCTTGCAATACCCGCCCTCAATTGAAGGCTTTTTAGAAATAGCCCAAAAAGCATTTTATTCGCTAGAAAGCGATGTCATTTTAACAAAAGAGCAAAAGGACTTGTACGACCTTTTCATGAAGAAAAGGCGGCTAGTCATAAGTGCGCCAACATCTTTTGGAAAGTCTAGAATTGTTAGGGAAATTATCTCCCATAGCTTGTACGAGTGTGTGGCAGTAGTTGTACCCACCAACGCTCTTTTGAACGAAACATACCAGGCCTTCAAAGCGGACGTTGGGCTTTCAAAATACTCGTTAGTATTCTCCACGCATACTGAGCCTCCTGAAGGGAAGGCTATTTATATATTTACTCCTGAAAAATTTGACTTGTATACAGATGAGTATGGAATTGAGTTCGATTTTTTTGTCTTCGATGAGGTTTACAAGGTAGGAAATTATGACGGGCGCTCGTCCGTTTTTTCAAGTTGTTTATACAAAGCGTACAAGCGTAAATGTGACTATTATTTGATTGGTCCCTATTTCAAAAGCTTTAGCAGGCGCTATCTTGAGCGAACATCGGGACACTTCGAAAGATTTCAAACAGACATCGTCCAAAAAGAAATCATAAATTATTTCGATGGACAATCACCCGATTATCGGAAAATATCATTACCCGCCAGAGTCAATAAAGACGCGAGACTTAAACAGGTTCTTCAGAAAATCACAGGGCCCACTATTGTGTACGCTGGCCGAAAGGATACAGCGGAGACACGCGCGAAGTTGATTTGCGAAATGCAAACTAGTTCATCGTCACGTACAAGAGAATCTGTAGGCGAGCTGATTGACTATATTAAAAAAACAATATCTACGGAGTGGCGATTAATCGACTTCCTCCGCTCAGGAGTTGCGTTTCACCATGCAGGAATCCCGAAGTATATACAGTCCGAAATAGTAGATTTGTTTAATACTGGCGAATTGGATGTAATTGTTTGCACTCCGACACTAACTGAAGGGGTAAACACGACTGCTAAAAATGTAGTGTTTTTTGACACTACAAAGGCTGATCAAGATCTGACGGGCTTCGAGATCAAGAATGTGGTAGGCCGGTCGGGTAGATTTGGTCAGCACTTTGTCGGACGCGCGATATTCCTAGAGCCACACGCTGAGCAGGATGATATTGCCGAGATATCCTTTCCTATATTCGACTCGGAAAATCTGAGGGCAGAGGATAATATTCAAATTTCGTTAGATGATCTTAATGAAGCGGGTCGTGCCCAGAGAGATCAAATCACTGGCCTGGCTCGGTCGTTGAATATTCCATTGGAGATTCTAAAAAAGAACAAATATGTGCCGTTTGATAACCAAATTCGACTAATCAAGCATCTTAGGGAAAATCCCTGGATAAGACACAGTTTGTTGGGCGCTCATAACCCACCAAAGAAAGATCAAGTAGACTCAATAATTTATCTAGCCCATGACTTTCTATATTCAGATTCAGATAAACGACAGAGCTGGACTGCAGGGAATATTTCTCGGTTCGTCAAGTACCACATCTATTACAGCCCATCAATAAAGCAAATGATACAAGAGCACAACGCAGTAAAGGAAGATACAAAAATTAGGAATGTGCTTGATCTGATTTACACTTATTTTGAATATTCACTTCCAAAATATATAACTGCGCTAGAAACGATATTTAATTTTGTTTACTCGGAGAAGGTTTCCTTTTCGCTATTCGTCACCAAGCTTCAGTATGGAAGTACTGAGCCGCAAGATATACTTTTGGCAGATGCTGGCCTACCACGATCTATCATAGCGCAGGTATCGAAAAGCTTAGAAGGAGCCGTCACTATAGAGTCGATAAAGGATCGTCTTAACCGTAACCCTGCGATTTTAAGCAAGCTAAGCGGGATCGAGATAAGGATGCTCAAGAAGCGGATTTAAATGTTAGCCGTTCGCTTTCGTAGGAATCAGAGCGACAATACCAGGCAGATCGGTTCCAGATCTGCCGGTGCGGATGATTGAGAACTATTAGGATGGTTTTTCTAGCTAGGCGCATATGTGCGGTGCGGACTAATTTTTTACGCACTTCATATCCGAGCAACTCTAAAAATCAGAGCGAAATGTTAATGTTTGCAATTATTTCGATGAGTTTTCACCTTTTGCTTCAGGTGGTTTTAAGGATAAACAAATCCCAATGAATATTAATACGATGATCGTTTGTGACACCTGTGGGGCTGAGACCCATTGCCGTATAGGCATGTCCAACAGAAGATTTCAACCTCTATCTTTTCTTTGTGAGGGATGTGGAGTAGCTATTGAAATCGATATTAAAGATATGGGCGGTAGCGCCCTGCGCAACGCCAAAGAGATACCGTTCGAAAGAGATTCTATAGGAAAAAACAATCGATTTTTTATTGATTTACATTTGGATTTTCCAATCTGGAGCCAAACCTATGTGATGGGTAGAACTCCATATTTGGTAGCGTCCGGAATGGTCGACAAAGACAAGATTTTTATCAATGGAATCCCAGCTGTAGAAATATTTCGGATCAGACTCGATTTTTTGAATCACTTCGGCGAAAGATTTAATGAAGTTAAGCAGCTGCTTAAATTATATTCTCGAAGCAACAAGGAGCTTTTTAGAAGAAAAGCGGTAGAGTTTTTGGAGGAGGAACATACCAACTCTCTAGCGCCGCAGGATATTAATGCTTTACTTTATACGGTACTTTCAAGGGTCACACTCGCTTTTCTTGAAGAGGAAACTGTCCGAGAAGTCTCCAGTCGTTACCCTGAAATAATAATTCACCTCGCGCAAACTCACCGAGAGAAACTGGATGAGTTTTATAATTATATAAAAGAGACGGGGTTCCTCAATGGTCTACAGCGGGACTGTCTAAGTCTTTATGGGCGTATTTTCGAGCTAGAACTTTATTTGCGGCCAGCCATATTTCTTGATTTTTGTTCGGGTCAGGAAAGCAAAAAAAGCTCTGCGAAAATTTCAAAGCTAGGATTTGATACCTGCAAAGATATGTATAAGGACCTATCGGAAGTTGTAGGGAGGCAGTTAGCTCTTGTGGCTGGAATAAACAATTTAATCCATCGCGGGGACCATAACGCTTTCTTGCCAAGCAAAGATGGCCCGGCGCTTTCTAGTCTCGATAAATTTGCAAATAAGGTGCTCTCTGAAAAACTGAAATACCTAGATGACTGCTGGTATAAGCTTGATGATGGACTATTGGATACAGATATTAGAAACTCAATTGCCCACCATACCTTTGAGTTTAATGATTTAACGCAGATGATCACTTGCTATCCTAGCAAAGAAGGGCTCCGCCAAGAAAATAAGATCGAAATAAATTTCTTAACTTTTATGCGTATGATATTAATTCAGTTTCGTGAGATGCATTACTTGCATCATCTTATTAAAGCTCTTTATTACTATGAGTATCTTATTATTAATAGGTGACGGCTGCGGCTCGACTCGTGAGGGCTAAGAATAGAAGTCGACGGGGTTAGTTGAATGCTCACGCGATACGGTGAACCCGGTTGTATGAGTGTTGGCTGTTGGCTGTTGGCTGTTGGCTGTTTGCGGCTAATAGCTAGATATGACAGTGGTGGGATCCGCGAAAAAAAGTTGAGGGTGTTTCGAAATTATTCGTCCACTTCTACAGATAGATGCACCAAACCCGACGCAAAACGTCGGGTTTTTTCATTGAGGAATTAAATCCTACTGCCCCGGCTCCACATTATCCAACACCCGATTCGCCAACAACGAACTCAGCTCAATCAACTGCTGAATCCCCAGCGCCACATGACGCCTCGCCCCATCCAGATCAAACGCCAGATCACTCACCATCGCATCAGCCGAAGCCAACGTCTCGGTGAGGTTGGCGAGCAGGCATTCGTTATCGAGGCCTTTCACGACGGTGAATATCTGGCCCGGTTTGGGGTCATCTTTGGGTTTGTCCGGTTTCGGTAGCAAGTAGTGATCGAGCACCCGTTGGGTGATTTCGTCGTGCTGATCGGCTTTGGATTTTGCGGCGGTGGAATCTGCTTCTGGCGGATTCGGAGTTATTTTAAACATAGGTGTGGGCCTCAAATTAGGCCGAACCATCTCGCTACTAAACGGAGGGTGGCGGCTGTGCGCAAGTTAGTAGACCGGAACCCACACCAAACCCGGCGCGCCCGAGGGCGCCATGCGCACAGCCACCATCGAGAACAGGCAATTGCCTGACTGATAGAGCTTGTACAACCGAAGTGGGGCCCGGGCTACTAAACCCGACCACTGATGGGCAGTGGCAGGAAGACAATAGAACCCAGGAACAAGGCGCACAAGCCGGCGGATTCTGGCGTAGTTGTAGGCAAAGGCGCAAGGATGCGTAGCTTGGTGGGCGGTGTAGGCAAGGGCTGTAGGAGAGGGGATTTTTGGCGATTTCGGTGGGGTGTTTTGTGCGGGGACCGAGTCGTTTTTTTCGCGAGCAGGCTCGCTCCCACAGGATTTTGTGTGGTGCACAGTATTTATGAACACCACCGAAAAGTGTGGGGCTTGCTCGCGAAGGCGTTGGTACATTCAACATTGATGCAAGCTGACCCGCCGTATTCGCGAGCAAGCCCGCTCCCACAGGGGATTTGCGGCGGGCAAGGAAATCGAACTTACCCCTGCGGCACCCCTCAGCTGCCTTCATTGTTACAGCTGGCCCCGTGCTTGAGGTACGTCAGGGCTTTCTGCTCGCCCATCGAATCAAGGTAGGTGATCCGCGCATTCACCAACCCGCAAGTCTGGCCGCCGTCTTCAGTCAGCGAGATCACTTTGTCGATGTCCAGGTGGGTGCCGTAGCCGTAGGTTTCACTGGCTGCTTTGTCTTGGGCCAAGGCGGGTAATGCGCCGGCGCTCAGGGCGGTGATCAGGCAAGCGGTAGCGATGGTTTTCAGGTTCATGGTCGTTTCCCTTCAATGAGTTCGATGGCGTCGTCGAGGCGATGCTTGTTGTCTCGATGGCGCTCATTAAAGGCCCGTGAGGTATCTCGGCTGTGTCGAAAAAACACCGTGGTTGGATGCGTACGTATCTGAGGTGAATTGCGATACAGATCGATACAATCGCCACTGTTTTTTGCTTATTTTGGGCTGGATAAGCTGAACGCACGGTGCGTAGCCAACCGGCAACCGGGCATCGTCACACTGCGCAATCGATGCGCGCATTTCGGAGAGCAGGGCATGGAACATGTCGATCACGTATTGATCGTGGATGATGATCGGGAAATCAGGGAGCTGGTCGGCAATTACCTGATCAAGAATGGCCTGCGCACCACGGTGGTCGCCGATGGTCGCCAGATGCGGGCCTTTCTCGAAGCCAATCAGGTGGACCTGATCGTGCTCGACATCATGATGCCGGGGGACGACGGGCTGCTGCTGTGCCGCGAGCTGCGCGCCGGCAAGCATAAGGCTACGCCTGTGTTGATGCTGACGGCTCGCAGCGACGAGACCGACCGCATCATTGGCCTGGAAATGGGTGCCGACGATTACCTGGCCAAACCCTTCGCGGCCCGGGAACTGCTGGCGCGCATCAACGCGGTGCTGCGGCGCACCCGCATGCTGCCGCCGAACTTTGTCGTCAGCGAAAGCGGCCGCATGCTGAAGTTCGGCCGCTGGCGTCTCGACACCACCGCCCGCCATCTGCTCGATGAAGACGACACGCTGGTCTCGCTGAGCGGCGCCGAGTACCGGCTGCTGCGGGTCTTTCTCGATCATCCTCAGCGGGTATTGAGTCGCGACCAGTTGCTCAACCTGACGCAGGGCCGTGACGCCGACATCTTCGACCGTTCCATTGATCTGCTGGTCAGCCGCGTGCGTCAGCGCTTGTTGGATGACGCGCGCGAACCGCTCTACTTGAAGACGGTGCGCAATGAAGGCTACGTCTTTACCTTTGCGGTGGAAATGCTTGAGGAGCAGGCATGAAACTCCCGTTGCAATGGCCCCGCACGCTGGCCTCGCGGCTGTGGCTGGTGTTCCTGGTCGGCTTGATACTCGCCCAGGCCCTGACGTTCGCAGCCCAGTACTACGAACGCTACGAAAGCACCAAAACGGCCATGTTGGGCAACTTCGAGCACGACACGGCGACCTCCATCGCCATCCTCGACCGTCTGCCTGCCGCCGAGCGCCTGGAATGGACCAAACGCCTGCAGCGTCGCAATTATGATTATTTGCTGCGCGAGCATGATCCTGGCATCCCGCTCACCTCCAACGATCTCGCTGCGACGGCGGCGCAATCCCTTCAAGTCTCGCTGGGCCGCAACTATGACCTGACCATTGTCGAGATCCCGGGCCCACACCAGCATTTCCAAGCCCAGGTGCGACTGGCTGACGGCAGCCCGGTGACCATCGATGTGCGTCCCTCGGTCAGGCCGTTGTCGCCCTGGTTGCCCTTTGTCCTGTTCGGTCAGTTGCTGTTGATGATCGGCTGCACCTGGCTGGCCGTGCGCATCGCCATACGCCCCCTCAGTCGCCTAGCCGAGGCGGTCGAGAACCTCGACCCGAACGCCCATCCCGTGCCGTTGGATGAAACCGGTCCACGGGAAGTGGCCTACGCCGCCCGCGCCTTCAACAGCATGCAGGCGCGCATTGCCGCTTACCTGAAAGAGCGCATGCAGTTGCTCGCGGCGATTTCCCACGACTTGCAGACGCCCATCACGCGCATGAAGCTGCGCGCGGCGTTCATGGACGACTCGGTCGAGAAAGACAAACTGGGCAACGACCTCAACGAGATCGAGCATCTGGTGCGCGAGGGCGTCGCTTATGCGCGTAGCGTCCATGGGGCGACGGAGACCAGTTGCCGCATCGGTTTGGATTCCTTTCTCGACAGCCTGGTGTGTGATTACCAGGACACCGGCCGCGAGGTGAGCCTGCGCGGCCAGAACGGCGCGATCATCGAGACAAGGCCCCATGCCCTGCGGCGTATTTTGGTGAATCTGGTGGATAACGCGCTGAAGTACGCCGGCACCGCCGAGGTGGAAATCGGCGGCAATGCGAGTACCGGTGTTTCCATCAGCGTGCTCGACCGAGGGCCGGGCATTCCCGAGGAGATCCTGGCCGAGGTGGTGAAGCCGTTCTATCGGGTGGAAAGCTCCCGCAACCGCAGCTCTGGCGGCACCGGCCTGGGGCTTGCCATCGCCCAGCAGTTGACCGTCGCGATTGGTGGCTCACTGAGCCTGTGCAACCGCGACGGTGGCGGGCTTTGTGTGACCCTCGACTTCGGCGTCGGTCAATAGGCCGCTACTGCTGGATCAGTGGCATGCATTTGTAAGCCACTGTATCCAGCGCGTCTACATACGCAAAAGAACGCATAGCGGCCGGGTGTCGAACATTTCCGGTATACATGCCGCTGCAAGAATTCTCCCCATCAACTCGCCACCGGATTCCCCGAATGGCGAGCCCTGACCTAAGGAGATCTTGCGATGAATACCCAGTCCAACCGCGCTCAAGCAGCCAACCCAGCCCAGGCCGGCAGCTATATCACCACCCAGGATGGCGTACAGCTCTATTACAAGGACTGGGGTCCGAAAGAGGGGCCAGTTGTCACCTTCAGCCATGGCTGGCCGCTGAATTCGGACAGCTGGGAATCGCAGATGCTGTTCCTGGCCGACCAAGGCTATCGGGTGATCGCCCACGACCGCCGCGGCCATGGCCGTTCCAGCCAGCCGTGGGAAGGTAACGACATGGATCACTACGCCGATGACCTGGCCGCGGTGATCAACGCCTTGGATCTTAACGATGTGACCCTGGTGGGGTTCTCGACCGGTGGTGGCGAAATCACCCGCTACATCGGCCGCCACGGCACCGATCGGGTGAAGAAGGCCGCACTGATCAGCGCCGTTCCGCCGATGATGCTCCAGACCGAAGACTACCCAGGCGGCCTGCCGATCGAGGTGTTCGACGGCCTGCGCAAGGCTTCGCTGGACAACCGCTCGCAGCTGTATCGCGACATCGCGTCTGGCCCGTTCTTCGGCTTCAACCGCGACGGGGCAAACGTCTCCCAAGGGCTGATCGATTCGTTCTGGGTGCAGGGCATGCAAGCGGGCCACAAAAACACTTACGACTGCATCGCGGCGTTCTCAGCGACAGACTTCCGTGCCGACTTGGCCAAGTTCGACGTGCCGACGCTGATCGTGCATGGCGACGACGACCAGATCGTCCCGATTGACGCCTCCGCCCATGCCGCCGCCGAGCTGGTGCAGAACGCCGAGTTGATCGTCTATCCGGGCGCACCGCACGGCCTGACCGACACCCACAAGGACCGCCTCAACCAGGATCTGTTGGACTTCCTGGCCAAGTGAACCCATCGCTGCAGCGTCACCCCTCTAATCAATGAAAAAAGGAATGATCATGCTCAATATCAAATCGCTGTTGGCCGTCACTATCACCGCTGCGCTGGCGCTGACATCCGTCCAAAGCGCAACCGCCGCGCAACCCGCCGCCGCCAAGCCAACCATCGTGCTGGTGCATGGCGCATTCGCCGAATCGTCCAGTTGGAATGGCGTTGCCGCCCAGTTGCTGACCCAGGGCTATCCGGTCGTTGCCGCAGCCAACCCGCTGCGCGGCGTTAAGCAGGACGCCGATTACGTCGCCGACATCGTCGAGCACACCGCCGGCCCGGTGATCCTGGTGGGTCATTCCTACGGCGGCGCCGTGATCACCAACGCCGTGCACGACAACCCCAAGGTCAAGGCGCTTGTCTACGTCGCAGCCTTCGCGCCGGACAAAGGCGAAACCGCCATCGAACTGTCCGGTCGCTACCCTGGCGGCACCCTGGGTCCAACCTTGGCTGCTCCGGTGCAGTTGGACGATGGCAATAAGGATCTCTACATCCAGCAGGACAAATTCGGCCAACAGTTTGCCGCCGACGTTCCAGCAGCGGACTCCGCGCTGATGGCTGCCACCCAACGCCCGATCAGTGAGGCTGCGTTGAAGGAAGCGTCTGGCGACCCGGCCTGGAAAAAACTGCCGTCCTGGTTCATCTACGGCTCGGCGGACAAGAACATCCCCGAGGCCGCCCTGAAGTTCATGGCCGAACGCGCTGGCTCGAAAAAGACTGTCACCGTTCAAGGGGCGTCCCATGTGGTGATGACGTCGAATCCGGGGAAAGTTGCAGAGCTGATTGTTGAGGCGGCGCAGGCCAGTTCCAAGGGGTGATCAGGTAAAGCGGGGCGACTGACCCTCATCGGTTGGCCTTCGAGAAAAACCAAAAACCCGGCGCTGGTGACCGGGTTTTTCGTTGCGGAAACTAAACATAAATCTGCCCCGATTCTGTTCCTAGTTTTGCAAAGGGGACTGCAAATGGATGTGTGTGAACACGAGCCTCGTGGCGAGGGGATTTATCCCCGCTGGCCTGCGCAGCAGGCCCCTGCATTTCTCCAGGCAAACCGCATCGGCGGGTTTTGCGACTGCTGCGCAGCCGAGCGGGGATAAATCCCCTCGCCACAGGAGTTGTCTGTCGCCTTTTTTTCCTAATGAATAGGCCCTGGCATTCGCCAAGGCTTTTGCGTTTTTTGTGAATAAGTCGGGGCGCTACGTTGGGGCAGGGATGCTGGTCCCGTCCCGCACCTGCATCAGCGCAAATCCCAGCAGGTTCAAGCCTTTCCACAGATTCGGATTGTTCGCATCGGCGTTGTCCTGTGCGAGCCCTATGCCCCAGATGTTATCAACCGGGCTGGCCTCGACGATCACGCTGGAACCGGTTTGTAGAAGGTATTCGTTCAACTGTGGATTCTGGGAGAATTTGGCCTGGTTCGCTCGAACGACGATGTCGTATCGGTGTTGCAGCCAAACCTTGTCATTGAATCCGCGCACGTTGCGGCCAAGTGCTTTGGCGGCATTGGGTGTAGGGGCGTTGAGCACCTGCGCACGAATGTCCTGATCGTCGAACAAGGCCGCTTTCTCGGCCATCATGAAGTGTTCGGCTGTCGGGTAATGTTGCCCCTCGACAATGAACCCGGCCTCGAACCATTGGCTGAAACACGAAGCCGTGACGGCATTTTTGCTGCGCTGGTGGCCCCAGAAAAACGTAAAGCTCAAAGGTTCTCCAGCGTTGAAACGGGCGCACAGTTCTTTCAGGTGTTCAGAGTCGTTCAATGTGTTACCCCGCTAATTGAAGATCGACGTTACAGCGACTGTGCTGACCAAGGCAATCACGCATGTAGTGATACGTTTGGTGGTTTCGTCTTGCTGTTTGGGTTTGGTTTTTTTCAGGCAGACCGCGTCGTCTGGTTTTGCGACTGCTGCGCAGCCGAGCGGGAGCAAGCTCCCTCGCCACGGGGCTGGCCGTTCAGTTGGAGGCGTTGTTCAGTTGCTGAAGCGCAAGTTGCCTGGCCGCACTGGCTTCGAGGTTTGCGCGTTCTTGATCGAGGTATCGATAGATGCCTTGCAGGTTGGCGATCTTCAGTTTGATTTCCGCCATTTTCTTTTCAATCAGCCTGGCGCCGTCAGCACAGTCGATCAGTTCGTTGCGCTGCGCATCCAGGATCTGACCTATTTCCCCCAGGGAAAACCCCATGCTTTGCGCGCGCTGGATAAAGTCCAGGTCCTGTAGCGTTTGCGCGGTGTAGACGCGGTAGTTATTCGTTCGCCGCAGTGGTGAGATCAAGCCGATCTGCTCGTAATAACGCAGCGTGTGGCGGCTGGCGCCGCTGCGGGCCTCGAGTTCGCCGATTCTCATGAACAACACCGCTTGACTGTAGAGTTGGGTCGATAGATTACGCTCGATTTTTCACCTTAACCAGGAGCAGGGAAATGAGCGTGGAGTGCTTTGTAACGGGGGGTACCGGCTTCATCGGTCAACATTTGGTGGCGTACCTGAGTGCAAAGGGTCACACCGTTCGGGTGTTGATGCGTCGCCCGGAGCGACTGGCTGCGCTGCGCGAGCAAGTCGATAGTTTGGGAGGAAGCGGGGCCCGCGTGTTTGCCGTAGCGGGCGATCTGGAACGGGACAACCTCGGGCTGAGTCTTGCTGACCGAGAAGTGCTGCGGCACGCCAGCGTCATATTCCACTTGGGCGCTCACTTCGCTTGGGGGCTTTCGGTGGAGCAATCCCGTGCGGTGAACGTGGAAGGGGCAAAGCGCGTGGCGCTGTTGGCGGCCGGGCAAAAAAGCCGCTTGGTGATGATCGGCGGCTACATGCTGAAAAATCATGAACATCTGCGACGCATCGGGATTGATCCTCTTTCTCCGGAGTTGACCCATTGGCCTGACGTCTACCGGCATGTCGGCGGTTACGAGGGAAGCAAGCTGGAGGCGCACTTTGCGACCCTGGAAGTCATGTCCACCTTGGGCGGGGAAATCACCGTCGTCCATCCCGCGACGGTGTGTGGCCACAGCCGCACGGGGCATATCCTCGACGGCCAGCCGCTGGTGGCGCTGATACGCAATCTGGTACAGGGAAAGCTGACTGCAATTCCGGGCACCGCCGAGCACTGGCTACCCCTGGTTACCGTGGATTACCTGGTTGAACTGGTGGCGGCTTGTGCGTTTGATCCTGCCATGGCGGGTCAGGAACTGCTGGCGCTTGATGATCAAAGTCCCAACTTGCGAGAACTCCTCGCAGAGGTCGCCAAACCCCTCGGCATAAAGTCGCCCAAGCATCACATTTCGCTGCGATTGCTGAAGTGGCTACTGAGCATTCCTCCCGTCGCGCGCTTCTTGAATACAAAAGCCGAAGCCCTGGACTTTATCCAGACCACCCGTTTTGATACAGCGGCGGTCGAGCAATTTGCCAACAGGCATGGAATAGCCAAACCGGATATCCGCCAGGCTTTGCAGCACACTTCAACGTTCGTCAATGCAAAACCATCGTGCTTGAAATCGGCCTGTGCGCCGTCGAGGCGGGGTGGCATTCTATCGAACGAAAAATAACCGACAGGGATCGTCCTCAATGCAATCCACGTTCAGCAAAGGCGTCATCTTTGCACTCTCCGCTGCGGCACTGAACGCAACGATCGGTGTACTTAGCAAAGTCCTCATGAGTAATGGTTTCACCGCCAGCAGTGTTGCGGTCATCAAGACCGTGCTGGGTTGTGCGCTGCTCTCGGTCTTGCTGTTTTTCCTCAAGCGTCCGGCGACGTCGATCAAATGGACGCATGCAGCTATCTGCGCATTCCTCGGCATCTTTGTGCTGTTCCATTTCGAAACGTCTGCCTACCGACACTACGCTGCAGCCGGTGTGGTGGTGGTGCTGATGGCCAGCGCGTCGATTTCCTCGATCATTCTGGGGCGCATTTTCCTCAAGGACGCCATCACCGCGAACGCCACCGTAGGCGCTGCACTGGCTATCGCCGGGATCTCGGTAATCTTCGGCGGCGACCTGCAGCAGGGCTTTACCCTGCAAGGTGCTGCGCTCGCTGCCATGGCCGGTTGTGGCTATGGGGCCTTTTCGGTTGCCATGAAGCGCATGGGTGTGTCGGGAGGGCTGCATTTCACCCGGCAATTGTTGTTCTTTGGCAGCCTGTACCTGTTGATGCCGGCCGCGGCCGATGGCTTCGCGATAGGCGAACTGTCGCCGCTGACGATCGCCGCATTGCTGGCGCTGGCCGCGCTGCCGACCATCCTGGGGTTCTTCTGCACCACCAAGGCCATCGAGTACCTCAAGCCATCCCAAGTGCAGGCGCTGGAGTTGACCGAACCCCTGTTCGCCGCGCTGCTGGCATTTGTGGCGCTCAATGAAGTGCCGCGCGACAGCCTCTATGCGGGCGCGGCATTGATCATCGTCGGCCTGTGTTTTTCCAATGAGCTCATCCGCTTGGGTAGCAAAGCGTCTGTCGCTTCGGCCGAGTGAGCTGTTTCAGATACTGATGTTATGAGGGACTGACGTGTAAGCGCTTTTGTGGCGAGGGGATTTATCCCCGTTGGGCTGCGTAGCGGCCCCAAACCAGCCAACTCGGTATGTCACAAAGATTGAGTTCACTGTCTTAGGGCTGCTGCGCAGCCCAGCGGGGATAAATCCCCTCGCCACAACGGTTGCGCTTCCTACTATTTACGCTTGAGCATCTCCGGCAACTGCGCCACCAATTTCTGATTGTTCAACGGCGCACGAATAAACCCACGCTGGGTACCGTCCGGGCCAATCACGGCGAGGTTGCCGCTGTGGTCAACCGTGTAGTTGGGCTTGCTGGTGTCTGCCGGGATGAACGGGATGCTCACTGCATTGGCGAGTTTCTGCAGGTCTTCCACCGAGGCGGCAGTGAGGCCTTTGAACTGTGGGTCGAAGTAGCCCAGGTATTGCTTGAGCTGCTTGGGCGTGTCGCGGTTGGGGTCGACGCTCACCAGCACGATTTGCAATTTATCCACAGCCTCGGGCGGTAGCTCGCTCTTGATCTGGCGCAGTTGGGCGAGGGTGGTCGGGCAGATGTCCGGGCAGAAGGTGTAGCCGAAGAACAGCAGGCTCCATTTGTCTTTCAACCCGTCCATCGCCACGGGCTGGCCGTCCTGGTCGGTCATTTTAACGTCCGGCAGGTTGCGGCTCTGGGGCAGCAGGATGATGCCGGCGTCGATCAATGCGGTCGGGTCACCCTGGCCTTTGCTGGACAGCACCTTGTTGATGGTCAGGCCGAGGATCAATGCGATCACGGCCGCGAGGATGAAGACGGTTTTCTGGGTTCGGGTCATAGGCTCAACAGTAAGTAATGGTCTACGAGCAGGGCGATGAACAGCAGGAACAAGTACCAGATAGAGTACTTGAACGTGTTGATCGCCGCTTGCGGCCGGCTGCCACGGTACAACACCACGGCCCATTGCAGGAACCGGGCGCCCAGCACCAGCGCACAGACCAGATAGATCAACCCACTCATCTGGATCACGAACGGCATCAGGCTCACCGCCAGCAGCACCAAGGTGTACAGCAGGATATGGATCTTGGTGTAGTGCTCGCCGTGGGTCACCGGCAGCATCGGGATGTCAGCCTTGGCGTATTCCTCCTTGCGATGAATCGCCAGCGCCCAGAAGTGCGGCGGGGTCCAGGCGAAGATGATCAGCACCAGCAGCAACGGTTCGGCGCTGACGTGACCGGTGGCCGCGACCCAGCCCAGCAGCGGTGGAGCGGCGCCGGCGAGGCCGCCGATGACGATGTTCTGCGGCGTGGCTCGCTTGAGGAAACCGGTGTAGATCACGGCGTAACCGAGCAGCGAGGCGAGGGTCAGCCAGGCCGTTAGCGCGTTGGTGAATATCAGCAATATGGCCTGCCCGGCGACGGCCAACGCCAGGGCGAAGGTCAGCGCGGCGGCCGGCGAGACCCGGCCCTCCGCCAATGGCCGCTTGTGGGTGCGCGCCATCACCGCATCGATGCGCCGGTCCACCACATGGTTGACCGCCGCCGCGCCGCCCGCGCACAAGGCGATGCCCAGGTTGCCGAACACCAGCACCGTCCACGGTACTCCGGCGCGGGTGGCGAGGAACATGCCGACCAGCGAGGTGATCAGCATCAGCACCACCACTTTGGGCTTGGTCAGCTCCAGGTAATCGCGCCAGATCGCCTGGCTGTGGCGTTCACCGGTCAAGGTTGCCATGGCATCTCTCCTTTTATCGTGATGGGCCCGACGCCGTGCTTATGAGGATTGAAGCGCCAACGCAGCGGGACCTGATGCTTGACCCGGACCAGGCTGGTGCGGGCGTGATAATTGACCAGCACCAGGGTCAGCAGCAGTGCGGCGCCCCCGGCGTTGTGGGCCACCGCTACCGGCAGCGGCAGATGAAACACGACGTTGCTTATTCCCAAGGTAATTTGTGCCGCCAGTGCCGCGAGGACAAGCCCCGCCAGTCGGGTCATGCCCACCGTTTTCAACTGCCAGGCAAGCCCCAGCAGCACGATCGTCACCAGTAGCGCGCCGATGCGGTGGGTCAGGTGGATGGCGGTGCGGGCGTCGCTGTCCAGTTGCCCGCCCAGGTAGTTCGGGCCGATGTGTTGGGTCAGGTGAAAGCCATTGGCGAAATCGGCGGGCGGCATCCACTGGCCGTGACAGGTGGGGAAATCGATGCAGGCCACGGCGGCATAATTGGAACTGACCCAACCGCCCAGCGCGATCTGGCCGATCACCAACAGCAGCCCGGCCGTGGCCCAATATTGCAGACGCTTGGGGACGGTCAGCGCGGGCAAGACGCCGGACAATCGCAAGGTCAGCAGAAACAGCAGGCTCAACGTTGCGAAGCCGCCGAGCAGATGCCCGGTGACCACTTGCGGCCAAAGCTTGAGGGTCACGGTCCACATGCCGAACGCCGCTTGGGCGAACACCACCGCCAGCAGGAACAGCGGCAATTTCAACGGCAGGCCGGGGTGACGGCGGTTCATCCAGGCCCGGGCGGCGAGGGTGGTGATCAACAGCCCCAGGGTCCCGGCGAAATACCGGTGGATCATCTCGTTCCAGCCTTTATGCGCTTCCACCGGCGTGTCGGGAAAGTGCAACTCGGCATGGGCCAGTTGGGCTTCGCCCTTGGGCACGCTGATGAAACCGTAGCAACCGGGCCAGTCGGGGCAACCGAGACCGGCGTGGGTCAGCCGGGTGTAGGCGCCCAGCAGAACGACGATCAATGCCAACAACGTGGCGAACAGCGCGAGGCGAAATCCTGGTTTGGCCATGTCGATGCCCTCAGCCGATGTTCGACAGTTTCAGCAGGTGGCGCAGGTCGTTGAGCAGATCCTTGCCCTTGACCCGGGCGTCATAGCGCAGCACCAGATTGCTGTGCGGGTCGATGATCCACAGTTGCGCACCGCCAGAGCCCTGGGCGCCTTTCTGATAGGCCGGCAGGTCCAGCGGATAGCGTTGCAACTGGGGGTATTCGCGTTTCAACTGTGCCTCATATTCACCGTCCAACGGTTGCGCGATCGCCAGGGCGTGGCTGGCACGGGCGGCATCGCGGCCGAGGCCGATCTGTACCTGCCGGGCCAGATAGATCAGTTGCCGACAATCCACCGAACATTCCTGCGGCGCCGTCACCAGGATCTGCCAGCGCTGCTCATCGGCCTGCACGCCAATCTCGGCGCGGGTCTGGCCGTTACCGATCAGCTCGCCGTGGTAGCTGCGACTGTCGGGCACCCAGAACTGGAATTTGTACATGCCGGTGGCGAGGATCATCGGGCCGATCACCCCGAGCACGATCAGTAACAGTTGCATGCGTCCCTTGCGGCGGTTTTGCGCCACGGGCGCCTCAGACGTGTTGGTTGGATTCATGGTGTTCCCCATGGTGTCTCCCTGCGTTGTGCCATCCGAGATAAAGGAAAAGGCCAAACAGCGCCGCCGCCATGGCGAACCACTGCACGGCATAGCCGAGGTGTTTTTCCGGGCCCATGGAAACCACCGGCCAATCGGTCCGGTAGGCGCCGGGACCGCTTTGTTGTCTCAATTCATGGGCGAAACCGCCGCGACCCAATTCGGTCCAGAGCTTGTCCGGCTCGACGGCGGTGACCAGTCGCGGCCACGGTGCGCCAGCCGGGTCGGCGTGGAGTTGGAACGTGGCGCCGGGTGCGACATAGACCCAAGCTTGCAGATCGACCGGCTGTTCCGGCGTGCTGAAGACGGGCGGGGTGCGGCGGTCCGGCCAAGGCAACCAGCCACGATTGACCAGCAGCCACAATCCGCTGGCGTGGTCGAGGAACGGCTGCAGCAACTCGACGCCGACCTTGCCGTCGTGCTGGCGGTTGTCCAGCAGGATGCTGTGTTCGGCATCGAACTGGCCGTGCAGCGTGATCGGCCGAAAGGCTGGGTCGGGGGTGTGCGTCAGTTCGGTGCTGTCCATCGGTTGCGCCACGCGGCGCTCGGCGTAGGTGTCCATGAGCACGCGCTTCTGCTCGCCGCGGCTCAATTGCCAGAACCCCAGGCACACCATCACCGGCACCAGCACGGCCACCACCAATGACGGCACGATGCCCGGCCGGAAGCCTTTCATGGCGTCGCCCGAAAGCGGTTCAACGGGATAGCTATACTCACGTGCATCGCGTCCCCCCGGAGTGTCCTCAATGCTCAAAGCAGCCATCGTCCTGATGCTGATCGCCACGATTGTCAGCCTGTTCAGCGGCTTGTTTTTTCTGGTCAAGGACCAAAGCGATTCCAATCGCTTGGTCATTGCCCTGGCGATTCGTGTCTCCCTGGCCGCTGTCACCGTCGGCTTGATCGCCTGGGGTTTTTTCAGCGGCCAGTTGGTCTCCCATGCGCCTTGGTAGGCACTGCCTCAGAGCACGTAGACGAAGATGAACAGGCCGATCCACACCACATCGACAAAGTGCCAATACCAGCTCGCGGCCTCGAAGCCGAACTGATGCTCGTTGTCGAAATGCCCGCGCATGATGCGCATCAGCATCACGAACAAGATGATCGTGCCGATGGTGACGTGGGCGCCGTGAAAGCCCGTGAGCATGAAGAACGTCGCGCCGTAGACGCCGGAGCCCAGGGTCAGGCCCAGCTCTTTATAGGCGTGCATGTATTCCTCGGCCTGGAAGCCCAGGAAGGCGCAGCCCAGCAGCACGGTAATCGCCAGCCATAGCTTGAGCGCGCCGCGATGGCCTTTTTTCAGCGCGTGGTGGGCGATGGTGACGGTGACACTCGAACTGACCAGCAGCACCGTATTGAGCAGCGGCAAGCCCCAGGGGCTGATCACCTCCTTGGGCGCCGGGAAGAGTTTCGGGTCGGGGTTGTTCAGCAAGGGCCAGGCGTATTCGAAGCTGGGCCAGAGCATATGGGCCAGCCCTTTGGGGCCTTCGCCCGCCAGGGCTGGAGCCGAGATCATGCGCACGTAGAACAGCGCGCCAAAAAACGCGATGAAGAACATCACCTCGGAAAAGATGAACCAGCTCATGCCCCAGCGGAACGAGCGGTCGAGCTGCGCGCTGTACAAGCCTGCGCGACTTTCCTTGACCACCGCGCCGAACCAGCCGAACAGCATGTAGGCCACCAGCAGGCCGCCGACGAAAAAGATCAGCGGCCCGTGGGATTCGGGGCGCGCCGCCTTCAAGTCATTGAACCAGGTCGCCAGGCCATACACCGTGACGAACATCCCGACCGTGGCGATGATCGGCCATTTGCTCTGGGCCGGGACGTAATAGTGCTCATGAGTTGCCATTTATTGTTCTCCTTATCGGGCACGCTATCGGTCAGTGTTTACAGCCACCGGAGGATGACGGGCAGTGATATCGAACAGCGTGTAGGACAGCGTCAGGTGCTTCACTTCCTTGGGCATGTCCCGGTCGACGATGAAGCGCATGGGCATTTCGATGCGTTCGCCGGGTTGCAGCACTTGCTGGGTAAAACAAAAACATTCGGTCTTGTGGAAATACGCCGCCGCAGTGCTCGGCGAGATGCTTGGAACCGCCTGGGCGCTCATCGGCCTGTCAGTAGGGTTGTGGGCAACGAACACCATCTCGTTGACCGCCCCTGGCTTGACCACCAACTGCTCGCCCTTGGGGTAGAAATCCCAGACCATGTCCACCGCGTTGGTCGACAGGAACTGCACGCGGACCTGCCGCGATTCATCCACGGTCTGCTCGCCTTCGTACTGCCCGGCGGTCTTGCCGTTGATGCCGAACGCTTTGCACATCACGTCGTAGATCGGCACCAGGGCAAACCCGAAGATGAACATGGCCACCACCACCAGCAGCAGGCGGGTGACCAGTTTCTTCAGCGAGATCGAATCAGCCATGATTTCCAGTCCCTACCCAGAACCCTGTGGGAGCGAGCTTGCTCGCGATAGCAGCGACTCGGTGTGTCAAACACACCGCTATCGCGAGCAAGCTCGCTCCCACATAAGGCCCCGGTGTCATCTATTTCACTTCCGGCGGCGTGGTGAACGTGTGATACGGCGCCGGCGACGGCACGCTCCACTCCAACCCTTCGGCGCCGTCCCATGGTTTGGCCGGTGCTGCGGGGCCGCCGCGGATGGTCTTGATCACGATGAACAGAAAGAAGATCTGCGTGGTGCCGAACATGAACGCGCCGATGGACGAGACCATGTTGAAATCGGCGAACTGCAGGTTGTAGTCGGGAATCCGCCGAGGCATGCCCGCCAGGCCGACGAAGTGCATCGGGAAAAACGCCATGTTCATGCCGATGAAGGACAGCCAGAAGTGCAGCTTGCCGAGGGTTTCGTCGTACATGTGGCCGGTCCACTTCGGCAGCCAGTAGTAGGCCGAGGCGAAGATCCCGAAGATCGCTCCGGGCACCAGCACGTAGTGGAAATGCGCGACCACGAAGTAGGTGTCCTGGTACTGGAAGTCCGCCGGGGCGATGGCCAGCATCAGCCCGGAGAAACCGCCGATGGAAAACAGGATCACGAACGCCACGGCGAACAGCATCGGCGTCTCGAAGGTCAGCGAGCCCTGCCACATGGTGCTGGCCCAGTTGAACACCTTCACCCCGGTGGGCACGGCGATCAGCAGGGTCGCGTACATGAAGAACAGCTCGCCCACCAGCGGGATGCCGACCACAAACATGTGGTGCGCCCAGACGATGAACGACAGGAACGCAATGGCGGCCGTGGCGTAGACCATCGAGGTGTAGCCGAACAACGGCTTGCGCGAAAACGCCGGGATGATCGAGCTGACGGCCCCGAAGGCCGGCAGGATCATGATGTACACCTCGGGGTGGCCGAAGAACCAGAACACGTGCTGGAACAAGACCGGATCACCACCGCCGGCGGCACTGAAGAAGCTGGTGCCGAAGTGGATGTCCATCAGCATCATCGTCACGCAACCGGCCAGCACCGGCATCACCGCGATCAGCAGGAACGCGGTGATCAGCCAGGTCCAGACGAACAGCGGCATTTTCATCAGGGTCATGCCGGGGGCGCGCAGGTTGAGGATGGTGGCGATCACGTTGATCGCGCCCATGATCGAGCTGATGCCCATCAGGTGGATGGCGAAGATGAAGAACGTCACGCTTTCCGGCGCATAGGTCGTCGACAGCGGCGCATAGAACGTCCAGCCGAAGTTCGGCCCGCCGCCGGGTGTGAACAGCGTCGAGACCAACAGCAGGAACGCCGCGGGCAACAGCCAGAAGCTGAAGTTGTTCATGCGCGGCAGGGCCATGTCCGGCGCGCCGATCATCAGCGGGATCATCCAGTTGGCGAGGCCGACGAACGCCGGCATCACTGCGCCAAAGACCATCACCAGGCCGTGCATGGTGGTCATCTGGTTGAAGAATGCCGGCTCCACGATCTGCAGGCCGGGCTGGAACAGCTCGGCGCGGATTACCATGGCGAAAGAGCCGCCCAGCAGGAACATCGAGAACGCGAACCACAGGTACAGGGTGCCGATGTCCTTGTGGTTGGTGGTCAGTACCCAGCGCATCAGGCCCTTGGCGGGGCCGTGGGCGTGGTCGGCGCCGGCATGACCGTGGTCATCGATCACAGCACTCATGTCCTGTCTCCTTCGAACGAGTGGGCTGGACGGCGCGGGGCAGTGAGCCCCGACCGGTTATAGGAACAAGCGTCAGGCCGGCTCATTTGCTTTCCGCCTGTTTGAGTTCCAGCACTTCTTTAGGCGTAACCATGTCGCCCTTGTTGTTGCCCCAGGCGTTGCGTTCATAGGTCACGACCGCGGCGATATCGACTTCCGACAACTGTTTGCCGAACGCCGCCATGGCGGTGCCAGGCTTGCCGTGGAAGACAAGGCTCAGGTGATCAGCCTTGGGTCCGGTGGCGATCTTCGAACCCTTGAGCGCCGGGAACATCGGCGGCAGGCCCTGGCCTTCAGCCTGGTGACAGGCCACGCAGGTGGTGTGGTAGATCTTGTCGCCGCGTTCCTTGAGCTCGTCCAAGGTCCATTCCTTGGTGGTCAGCTCCTTGAGCTGCGCGGCTTCGGCCTTGCGTTCGCCCAGCCATTTTTCATAGTCGGGCTTGCTCTTGACCTCCACCACGATCGGCATGAAGCCATGGTCCTTGCCGCACAGCTCGGCGCATTGGCCGCGGTAGATGCCGGGCTTGTCGACGCGGGTCCAGGCTTCGTTGACGAACCCGGGAATGGCGTCGCGCTTGACCGCGAAGGCCGGCACCCACCACGAGTGGATCACGTCGGCGGAGGTCACCAGGAAGCGCACCTTGGCATCGACCGGCAGCACCAGCGGCTTGTCGACCTCCAGCAGGTAATGCTCGCCCTTGGCGCTCTGGTTATGAATCTGTTCGGCGGGGGTGGTCAGGTTGCTGAAGAACTCGACGTCCTGGCCCAGGTATTTGTAATGCCACTTCCACTGATAGCCGGTGATCTGGATATCGATGTCCGACTCGCTGGAGTCGTACATCTTGATCAGCGTGGCGGTGGCCGGAATTGCCATCAGCACGAGGATCAGGAAGGGCACGATGGTCCATAGGATTTCGACGCGGGTGTTTTCGTGGAAGTGCGCGGCGTTCTGGCCGGTTGAGCGGCGGTGCATCATCATCGACCAGAACATGGCGCCGAAGACGATGATGCCGATGACCACACAGATCCAGAAAATGGTCATGTGCAGGTCGAAGACTGCGTTGCTGATCTGTGTGGCTCCAGGCGCCATATTCACAGTCCAGGCCGCTTGCGCCTGGCTGAAAATCGACCACAACAGGAGGCCCATCCATACGTGTGGATGTCGCGTCATTGCGGGTTCCCCTTATCGTTCTTGTTATCCCGTAGGCGTAAAGCCTGCGGCAAGGGATCGGCTTTTCAGACTGCTTAATTGACTCGCCGCGCCTTGCTGCACATGCAATCGGGTGTCATCAGCTAACTCCATTCCAACCCGAGTATAGACAGCACCTGCAACCTCGCAACGCGATGGCGTAAATCGTTTGAAACAGCCGGGGCTTGCGCTAGAGCCCACGAATGGAGAAGGATGCAACCTGAGTGATGGCAAACCGATATAACGGCGACGCAGCAAGGAAGGGGTGGTTATGAAAAATAGGTCTTAGGAGTCTTTTTGCGCCAGCTAAGTTATGTCATTCCTATTTCATTGCCTGTTGTTTCCTGGAGTTGTCATGAACACCGCCGCATTGCGCGAGCAGATCCAAAAAGCCCAACAACACGAAGCCGAGACCGGCCAGTTGACCCGTCAGTTGGAAGCCCAGCTGCCGCACTTGCACCGTGCCATTCAACTGCCAGACGTGAACGCCAACGATGTCCTGGCGCGTTTTGTCAGCGCCTACATCGACGAAGTGCCCGATCTGCTGGACGCGGCCAACGAAGTCGCGAGGGAGGCGGGTATCGAGTCGCAGATCAAACCGGTCCTGAAGATTGCCGAGCAGTATTTCCTCCAGCCGCCGACGATCATGGCCGGGCATGTCGGGCTCGACAGCCTGTTGGATGAAGCCTATCTGGCGCACCGCTTCGTCGAAGAGGTGAACGACCTCTACATCAAGCATTTCGGCCAGCCACTGATCCCCTTGGACATGACGGTCGCCAACCTGATCGCCCACCAGTTGATCGGCGAGGCATTTGCCAACCAGCTCGACGAAGTGGTGCATCACACGTTCGATGAGATGCTCAACGACGAAACCTTTGCGTTGGAGTCGGTGGAAGCCTATCGCGAGAAGCTCAGCAGCCCGCAGACCGGCGCGGCCTGGAAGCGCTGGCCATGCATGTCCCGTCGCTTGGGCGTAGGCCTGGAGCTGGACCAGCCAGCGGCTTGATCCAACAGGCACATATAAACCCCCTGTGGGAGCGAGCTTGCTCGCGATTGCATTGGATCAGCCACATAGCAGTTGACTGACCCAGCGCTATCGCGAGCAAGCTCGCTCCCACATTGAGTGTGTGGTGTTCATGAATCATGTGCCCTACACCCAGCTCCTTTGGGAGTGAGGTGTCAGGCAGAGGCTGCGCCAACCCCCACCGTCGTGCGCAACCGCCCTTCCAACCGACGCTTGAGCCCGCGGGATTCAATCAACAGCTTCGAACCCTTGCTGGCATTCGCCCGGCCCCATTCTTCGAGCAATTCCAGGCACGAGTGGTCGATGTAGCTCAGGTTATTGAGCGGCACATGCACCGTCGCGCCCTCGGGGATGGTGCCCAGCACTTGGGTCAACGCCGGAACCTTGAGGAACGTTGCCGCACCGACCAGTCGCAGCTCCATCTCGCCTTCCTGCGGCAAGTCGATCAGGCTGATTTTCAGGCGCGAGGCTTTCCAGGCCAGTTTCACCAGGGTCAGGCCGAAGCCGATCAGCACGCCGGTCAACAGGTCGGTGAAGATGATCGCCAATGCCGTCGCGGCGTACGTGAACATCGGCATCCGCCCATAACGACCCAGGCTGCGGAATGCCTTGAGGTCCACCAGTTTGAAACCGGTGTAGACCAGCACACCGGCCAGGCTCGCCACCGGAATGCTTTGCAGCACGCTGGACAGCAACAGCACGAAGAGCAACAACCACAGGCCATGGAAAATCGTCGACATCCGCGTGGTGGCCCCGGCCTGGACGTTGGCCGAACTGCGCACAATCACTCCGGTCATCGGCAGCGCGCCGAGCAAACCGCAGAGCATGTTGCCGATACCTTGGGCCGACAATTCCCGGTCGAAGTCCGCCCGTTCGCCGCTGTGCATGCGATCCACGGCAGCGGCCGACAGCAGGGTTTCGGCGCTGGCGATGAAGGCCACTGCGAACGCGGCGATCAACAGCGTAGGGTCGGCCAGGTTCAACAAGTCCGCCGGGCGCAGCCAGTCGATGGCCTCGGCCATGTTTTCCGGAACGTCCACACGCTTGACCTGCAAGGCCAGCAACAGGCTGGCAACCGTTGCCAGGCCCACGCCGAGCAGGGCGCCGGGAATGAAGCGCAGCGTGTGAGGACGAAACTTTTCCCACAGCCACATCACCGCAATCGTCGACAAACCGAGCAAGCCGGCCTGCCAGCCAAAGGACGGCAACGCCTGGGCGACCGCAGCAGGGAACGCTGCGAGGTTATCCAGGCCCGAAGGTTTGGGTGCCGCATCGAGCATTACATGGACCTGGGACAAGATAATCAGCACGCCGATACCGGCGAGCATCCCGTACACCACGGCGGGCGCGGTGACCCGGAACCAGCAGCCGAGGCGAAAACGCCCCGCCAGCAATTGCAGCAGACCGGCCAGCAACAGGATCGGCCCGAGCATCGCCACGCCATGCTCGCGCACCAGTTCGAAGACCAACACTGCCAACCCGGCGGCAGGGCCGCTGACCTGTAGCTTGGAGCCGGCCAGAAAACCCACCACCAGACCACCAATGATCCCGGTAATCAGGCCTTTGGCCGGTGGCAGGCCCGACGCAATGGCAATGCCCATGCACAAGGGCAGCGCCACCAGAAACACCACCACCGAAGCCAGCAGCTCCCGTGGCAGAACAGCTTTTAATTGAGCAGCACGCATGGCGACTCTCCCGAAGTTTCTTCAGGCATGGCGAGGCCCTACCGCTCTAATGGCGGCAAGGCTTGAACCATACAAGGATGATTAGGAGTGGTTAGAAGCGCGCTTTGGGCGTCGCCACCGGTATCGGATGGCTGCCATCGAGCGGCAGGAAACAGCCCTGGTCCGCATCAAAGGCTTTGATCTCGCTCGTCTCGATGTTGTACACCCAGCCGTGGATGAACAACTGGCCGCTGGCCATGCGCGAAGCCACCGAGGGGTGCGTTCGCAGGTGATGCAACTGCGCGATGACGTTTTCTTCGGTGAGGATGGGCATGGTCTGCTTTTCATCACCGCACGGGCAGTTGTCGTGGACCATGGTCTTGGCGACTTCGGCGTGGCGCAGCCAGGCCTTGACCGTCGGCATTTTTTCCAGGGTGTCGGGGTTGAGCACGGCACGCATGGCACCGCAATCTGAATGGCCGCAGACGATGATGTGCTGCACGCCGAGGGCCAGCACGGCGTATTCGATGGCGGTGGAAACGCCACCGTTCATCTGGCCGTAAGGCGGAACGACGTTACCGACGTTACGGGTCACGAACAGGTCGCCAGGAGAGCTATGGGTGATCAACTCGGGCACGATGCGCGAATCGGCGCAGGTGATGAACATCGCCCGGGGTTTCTGGGCGGTGGCGAGTTTCTTGAAGAGTTCTTCCTGCTGGGGAAAGATCTCGTGATGGAAATGCAAAAAGCCGTCAACAATGTGCTGCAGCGCTGCATCGGCGGTTTCCGCCTCGGGTTGGGCTGAAGCCGACGCAGCCAACGGCTGTTTATCCTTGTCACTCATGAATTCATCCTCTTTGAGACGCCAGTGGCTGGTTAAAAAACATCCAGGCCGAAGTGCTCGACCCGTCAGTCACTCGATGAACAAGGTAGCGGCCGAAACTTAACTCAAACTGAAATCGAAGGCTCTAGGACGCGTCCTACGAGGCGTAAACAAAGCGCCACGGATGTTTGCACCTCGCAATGTTCAAGCTCCAATTTAAAGCGAACTGTATTTAAATCAACGACATCTGTCGCCCCGGCGGACAGAAGGCTGCGCAATCGAGATCGTAGCCGTCGCGTCGCTGCATCCCCAGACGTTTAAGCGCCTTGGTGAAGCGCTGGGCCAGCAAATCCGCAAAAGGGCCTTCGCCGCGCATCCGCACGCCAAACCGGCTGTCGTAAAGCTCGCCACCCCGGCTCTGGCGCACCAGGCTCAACACATGGGCGGCGCGCTGCGGGTAGTGCGCCTGCAACCATTCTTCGAACAGCGGCGCCACTTCCAAGGGCAGGCGCAGCATGACATAGGCGGCATTCTGCGCCCCGGCGGCATGGGCTTCGGCCAGCAGGTTCTCGATCTCGCTGTCGTTGATCATCGGGATCATCGGCGCGCAGAGCACCCCCACCTGGACGCCCGCCTCGCGCATGACTTTTATCGCCCGCAGCCTGGCCTTGGGCGCCGCCGCGCGGGGTTCGAGGATGCGCTTGAGCTCATCGTCCAGCGTGGTCAGGCTGATCATCACGTGCACCAGGCGTTGTTGCGCCAGTTCGGTCAGCAAGTCCAGGTCGCGCAGGATCAGCGAACCCTTGGTGACAATCGTGACGGGGTGCCGATAGCGCAGCAGCACCTCCAGAATCCGCCGGGTGATGCGCTGCTCACGCTCGATAGGCTGATAAGGATCGGTGTTGGAACCCAGCGCGATCGGCGCGCATTGATAGCCGCGCCGGGACAATTGTTCTTCCAGCACATCGGCGGCGTTGGTCTTGGCGATCAGCTTGGTTTCGAAATCCAGCCCCGGCGACATATCCCAATAGGCATGGCTGGGCCGCGCATAGCAGTAGATGCAACCGTGTTCGCAGCCTCGGTAGGGGTTGATCGAGCGGTCGAACGGGATGTCCGTGGAGGTGTTGCGGGTGATGATGGTCTTGGCCGTTTCGATGCGCACTTCGGTGCCCTGGGTCGGCGGGACTTCCTGATACCAGCCGTCGTCCTCGGCCACCGAACGGCTCGGGGCGAAGCGGTTATGCGGGTTGGTCGCGGTGCCGCGCCCGCGCGGTGGAAGGGAGGCGGACATGGGAATACTCCGATAGCTGTATGCGCATACAGTATTCGTTGCGTTCGATTAAGGCCAGTGCCATTCGGCAGCCCATAACCTGACGAACCTTCACAACCCTTTGACGTTCTGCTCACAGGCTTTTAACCGAAACGAGCCGACACTGGACAACTCGTACCCCTTCGCCTTCGGTCGCTCGTGCATGCTCAAGCTCTGTTTCCGTTCACTCCTCTGCCTGGCCTTGTTCGTCGGGCTGGCCGAGGCATCCGCCCAAGCGGCCGATTCCACCGAGGCTCGGCCCGCTGAATGGGCGCAGCCAGTGGGAAAGGACTACAACCTCTACCAGATGTCACCGACGCTCTACCGCAGCTCGCTGCCGGACGGCGGGGCGCTGCCCTTGCTGAGCAAGCTCAGGATCGGCACGGTCATTACCTTCCTGCCGGAGTCGGACAAGCGCTGGCTGTCCACTCCCGGTGTCGAGCAGGTGCAGTTGCCCTATCGCACCAATCATGTCGATGACAGCGACATCCTCCGGGCCTTGCGCGCGGTCCAGGCGGCCGAAGCCAAGGGCCCGGTGCTGATGCACTGCAAGCACGGCTCGGACCGCACCGGGCTGGTGGCCGCCATGTACCGGGTGGTGGTCCAGGGCTGGAGCAAAGAGGACGCCTTGAACGAAATGACCGAAGGTGGCTTCGGCGACAGCCATCACTTCAAGGACGGCGTGCGCTACATGATGCAGGCCGATGTCGACAAACTCCGCGTAGCGCTGGCTAACGGCGATTGCAGCACCAGCGTCTTTGCGCTTTGTTCGCTGAAGAGTTGGGTCAACTCAACCACGACGGCGCATCATCTCGACCCTCAAGTGGTGGCTCCGTCACGATGATCGGTCGACTGCAGGAACGCGGCGATAGATTCGGACAACGGCCTTGAATCGCCCGGCCCAAGGACGTGTTGCCGAAACGCCTTGCCGGTCGTCGCGTTGAACACCCCGTCACGCTTGAACCTATTGAACACCCGCTCGGCCAGGGCAGTGCCCCATAGATAGGCATACATTTTTGCTTCGTAACCTGTCACCAGGTAGTCCAGCCCATTGGCCAGGCGTGAGTTGGCAATCACTGGCAAATGGCTTATCTGTTCACTGACCTGCTTGAATACTTGCTGGACGCTGCGCCCATCACCGTGAGTACGGTGCAACTCGAAATCAAACAGCGCATTTCGCAAGTTGCCGGCGGCCTCCCAACTGGCCTGGGTCGTGACGAGGGTGATCAGTTGATCCGCCATCTCGTCAGGCAAGGGTGCTCCGGTTTGGTGATGTGTCGATACGCGCACGAGGCATTCCTTGGAGAAGCACCACTGTTCGAACAAGCATCCGGCGAATTCGGCCGAATCGCGGGAGAGTCGATTGATCGACGAGATGTCCCGATAGTTGGCCTGGCTCAGGACTTGTTGCAAGCAATGACCCAGCTCATGGAAAAGAATGCGCAGCTGCAGATGGTCGAGCAGCATCGGATTCGCGGCTGTTCCCCGTGGCAACCAGCCATGCAGGACGGCGATGGGGCGACGGAGTTGACCTTCGGCGGTTACCTGGCGGTCGCGAATGGTCGTGGTCTGGGAGTAACCGTCCCGGCCATCGGCCACGTAGGGGTCAAAATAGATATAACCGATACACGACCCTTTTTCCGAGACTTCAAACAGGCGCACATCGGGATCCCACGTCGGCACATCCTTGCGTTCGATGAAATCCACTGCGAACAGATCCGTCGCGATTGCCAGCAGCTTGGGAAAGATAACGTCCAATGGAAACCAGGCACTCAGCGCTTGCTGTGAAGTGCCAGCCGCCTGGTGGCGGAGTTTTTCCGCAAGGTACGGGTAGTCCCAGGGTTCGGGCTCGCTGAGGCCTTGTTCCCTGGCGAAGGCTTTCAGCTGTTCGGCATCCCGGTTGAACGTGCTCTGCTGTGATTGGAGTTGCGCAGACAGGAATGCCATCACCTCTTCTGGGGACTGGGCCTGCTCCGACGCGACAGTCATCCGAGCGAAATCCGAATAACCCAACAGGTTGGCGTATTGGTGACGATCGTCCAGCAACTGCTTGAGTACCAACCCATTGTCGAACTCGCCGGCCTGCGGTCCTTGATCGGAAGCCCGCGTGCAGTAGGCCTCGTGGATTTGCTGGCGCAGCGAGCGATTGTCGGCGTAGAGGGTCACGATGCGACGTGACTCATCATCAAGGGTCAGCAACCACCCCGTTTGCCCGGCCTTGTTTGCCTGGTGGGCCATGCGCTGTTTGAATGCCGCCGGCAAGCCGCTGAGCTGGCCCTCATCGACGATGGGCAGGGTCCAGGCTTTGTTTGCAGCTTGCAGTTGCTCCCAAAAAAGTTGCTCGGCGTTGGCAATGCGCAGCTTTACCTGATTCTGGTCTGTCCCCGCCATACAGGGCAGGTTCTCGCAAAACTGCAGTAGGTTCTTCGCCAGGACTCTTCGGCGCGCCGGTTCGAAATTGTTCCCTATTTCGCTTTTCTCCAGGCGCTCGTAAAGCTGAAAGAGCTCGGCGTTTTTTTGCAGTTCAGTGCGAAAATCAATTAATCGGGTTCCACAATCAAGCGACGCCTGCTTCCAGGGTTCGCCGTCCCGGATCCCACTCAGGAGGTTGAGCAGATAGCCGAAACCTTCCAGGCGAGTGTGGATTTCATCCATCGCCAAGACCAGGTCATCCCAGGTTGGAAAAGGGGTTTGGCTGGCGATGATGTCAGCAACTTTATCTCGACTTTCGGCCAGGATTCGGTCGAGGGCGGGGGAGAAGTGTTCGGCCTGGATGTCCGCGAAGGGCGGTAGGTCGTAGGTTTGCAGCAACGGGTTTTCTACATATGACACGGCAGATGCTTCCTTTCAGTTTGGACGTGTCGGACCAGTCTGAAGAGGAAGCGATGGGACCTTGCGGTATATATGTATAGCTTTCGGGCCGGGCGGCCCGAAAGGTGATGCTGGAAATTTCAGTCGGTTTTTTTCTTCAACTTGGGGTTGGGGAAAAACTGCACCGCCTGGACTTTCGCATCGGGCGCCTTGAGCGCCGATGTGTTGACCCGAGTGCCCAATTCCTTGGGCACCGACAGGCCTTGCTCGTTGAGCGTGTCGGAATAACCACAGGCCACGCATTCGCGATGAGGCACGCCGTCTTCGTTCCACATCATCAACTTGTCCGGCTCACTGCACGCCGGGCAGACCGCCCCGGCGATAAAGCGTCGTTTGGTAATCACAGGCCCCTCGCTCATGCTGCCGCGTCCTCACTCAGGCCGCTATGGCGCAAGAGTGCGTCAATCGACGGCTCGCGGCCACGGAAGTCGACGAACAGCACCATTGGCTCCTGGGAACCGCCGCGTGCCAGGATCGCCTCGCGGAAGGCACGACCGGTGTCGGCGTTGAGCACACCGTCCTCTTCGAACTTGGAGAATGCATCGGCCGAGAGCACTTCCGCCCACTTATAGCTGTAGTAACCCGCTGCGTAGCCGCCAGCAAAGATGTGCGCAAAGCTGTTCGGGAAGCGGTTGTAGGCCGGCGGACGCATCACCGACACCTCGTCGCGCACGCCTTCGAGCACTTCCAATACGCTACGGCCGTCGCCGTGGGTGGCGTGCAGCTCGAAGTCGAACAGCGAGAACTCCAACTGGCGAACCATCATCAGGCCGGACTGGAAATTCTTCGCCGCGAGCATTTTTTCCAGCAGGTCCTGGGGCAGCGGCTCACCGGTTTCGTAGTGGCCGGAAATCAGCGCCAGGCCTTCAGGCTCCCAGCACCAGTTTTCCATAAACTGGCTCGGCAGCTCGACGGCGTCCCAAGCCACGCCATTGATGCCCGACACACCGGCATGTTCAACACGGGTCAACAGGTGATGCAGGCCATGGCCGAATTCGTGGAACAGCGTGGTGACTTCGTCATGGGTCAGCAACGCTGGCTTGCCGCTGTCGGCCGGCGTGAAGTTGCACACCAGGTTGGCGACCGGGCTTTGCAGTTCGCCGTCGAAGGTGCGACGACGATCACGGGCGCCGTCCATCCAGGCGCCGCCACGCTTGTTGGCGCGGGCATAGAGGTCGAAGAAGAAGCGGCCGACGTGCTGGCCGTTTTCCTTGATCTCGAACAGGCGCACGTCCGGGTGCCAGCTGTCGAAGCCCTTCAACTCGGCAATCTCGATACCGTACAGACGCTGCACGATGGCAAACAGGCCGCTCAGCACCTTGTCGATCGGGAAGTACGCGCGCAGGGCTTCCTGGGCGACGCTGTAACGTTGCTGGCGGAGTTTTTCGCCGTAGAAACCGCTGTCCCAGCTTTGCAGGTCGGGGCAGCCTTGTTCGGCGGCGAACGCCTTCAGTTGTTCCAGATCCTGGGCGGCGAACGGTTTACTGCGCTTGGCCAGGTCACGCAGGAAGCTGAGCACCTGGTCGCTGGATTCGGCCATCTTGGTCGCCAGGCTCAACTCGGCGAAATTGGCGAAGCCCAGCAGGTGGGCCAGCTCCTGGCGCAGGTCGAGGATCTGCTCCATCACCGGGCCGTTGTCGTTCTGGCCGGCATTCGGGCCCTGGTCCGAGGCGCGGGTGCAGTAGGCCGCGTAGACTTCTTCGCGCAGGGCGCGGTCCTCGGCGTAGGTCATTACTGCGTAATAGCTAGGGAATTCCAGATTGATCAGCCAGCCATCCAACCCTTTGGCCTGGGCGGCTGCAGCCATTTGCGCCTTGGCCGAATCGGTCAGGCCGGCGAGGGCGGCTTCGTCGGTGACGTGCTTGGTCCAGGCCTGGGTCGCGTCGAGCAATTGGTTGGAAAAGCGGCTGCCCAGCTCGGACAACTTGCTTTGCACGTCGGCGTAGCGCTTCTGCTGCTCGGGCGGCAGGTCGATGCCCGACAGGCGGAAATCGCGCAGCGAGTGTTCCAGGATGGTTTTCTGCGCCACGTCGAAACCGGCCGCCTCGGGGCTGTTCGCCAGGGCTTCGAACGCTTGGAACAACTCACGGTTCTGGCCCAGTTCGGTGGAGTAGGCACTCAGCGCCGGCAGGCACGCCTCATAGGCTTCGCGCAATTCCGGGCTGTTGCGCACGGCGTTCAAGTGGCTCACCGGGCTCCAGGCCGCGCCGAGGCGATCATTGAGCTCATCCATCGCCAGCACCAGGCCGGCCCAGGTAGGCTGCTTGACTTGAGTCTTGAGGATTTCGGCGATGGCGGCACGGTTGTCAGCCAGGATCTGCTCGATGGCCGGTTGCACGTGCTCGGCACGGATCGCCGAGAATGGCGGCAGGTCGTAGGGCTGCAAAAGAGGGTTGTTCACGCTCACGGTTGACACCTTCGCTGGAAGAAACATGGGCCCATCTTAATTACAATCGACCTTCACCGCAGCTAGCAGCGCCTATCACCCGATAAGAGAGAGCCTATCGTGACCCTTCGCACGTACCAGAATCACAGCCCGAAGCTTGCCCTTGGGGCTTTTGTCGACAGCACCGCGGTGGTGATCGGCGACGTCGAAATCGGCGAAGACAGCTCCGTCTGGCCGCTGACGGTCATTCGCGGCGACATGCACCGCATCCGCATCGGTGCGCGCACCAGCATCCAGGACGGCTGCGTGCTGCACATCACCCACGCCGGCCCGTTCAACCCCGACGGCTTCCCGTTGCTGATTGGCGACGACGTGACCGTCGCCCACAAGGTCATGCTCCATGGCTGCGCCGTCGGCAGCCGGATCCTGATCGGCATGGGCAGCATCGTCATGGACGGCGCGGTGGTCGAGGACGACGTCATCATCGGCGCTGGCAGCCTCGTGCCGCCGGGCAAGCGCCTGGAGAGCGGTTTCCTGTACGTCGGCAGCCCGGTGAAACAGGCCCGGCCGCTGACCGACAAGGAGCAAGCGTTCTTCACCTACAGCGCGGCGAACTACGTGAAGCTCAAGGATTTGCACTTGGCCGAAGGCTACGACCAACCTTGATGGGGTCGTCACCGTTCTTACTTGTTTGATTCATCGTGGCGAGGGAGCTTGCTCCCGCTGGGCCGGTCCGACGCTTCGGGCGCAGCAGACCCATTTTTTGTGAGCGCTTCGCGCTCAAGCGGGAGCAAGCTCCCTCGCCACGGCTCCGCTGAATTGACGCCACTGCCAGGATCGCCATGCACTACCAAACCATACTCTTCGACCTCGACGGCACCCTCACCGACCCACGGGAAGGCATCACCCGTTCGATCCAATTCGCCCTGGGCAAACTGGGCATCGACGAACCCGATCTCACCCGCCTCGAACACTTCATCGGCCCGCCGCTGTTGCAAGCCTTCATGCAGTTCTATGACTTCGACGAAGCGAAAGCCTGGGAAGCGGTGAACTTCTATCGCGAACGCTTCAAAGTCACCGGCCTGTATGAAAACCGCGTATTCGACGGCGTCATGCCCCTGCTGGAAACCCTCGGCGGCCAAGGCCGGCAGCTCTACATCGCCACCTCCAAACCGTGGATCTTCGCCCGGGAAATCGCCCGCCACTTCGACTTCGCCCGGCACTTCAAAGTGATCTACGGCAGCGAACTGGACGGCACCCGCACCAACAAAGTCGAGCTCATCGCCCACCTCCTGGCCGAAGAAAGCCTCGACCCGGCCAACACCCTGATGATCGGCGACCGCAAACACGACCTGATCGGCGCCCGCAGCAACGGCCTCGACGCCGCAGCGGTGGGGTATGGGTTCGGCAGTTTCGAAGAACTGAACGCAGAAAACCCGGTGCACCACTTCCAGACACTGGACGAGATGCACCGGGCGTTCCTGCGAACCTGAAAACTAAAGCCAGCGCAAACCCGTGGCGAGGGAGCTTGCTCCCGCTGGGCTGCGCAGCAGCCCTAAAAATCTTGCGGTCGCTGCGCAACCGAGCGGGAGCAAGCTCCCTCGCCACGGGGTTTGATGGTGCGGCGGCTATTGTGGGGCGACGTTATCCAACGCCCGGTTAGCCAGCAACGAACCCAGCTCGATCAATTGCTGGATCTCAAAAAGCGTGGCGAGGGAGCTTGCTCCCGCTGGCCTGCGAACCGGCCCCAAAATCTTGCGGTCGCTGCGCAACCGAGCGGGAGCAAGCTCCCTCGCCACGGGGT
>NZ_VDLV01000031.1:95986-96262 GCF_013608025.1 Pseudomonas brassicacearum subsp. neoaurantiaca
TCTGGTTTTGCGACTGCTGCGCAGCCGAGCGGGAGCAAGCTCCCTCGCCACGGGCGGTGTCTGGGCTGGCGTGATCGCGAGCAAGCTCGCTCCCACAGTGGGCGGCGTTGGGCTCGGTATTTGGTTCGACACGAGCCTTATGTGGGAGTGAGCTTGCTCGCGAGAGCAATCTTCTATTTTTCTGACATTCACCCCCGTGGCGAGGGAGCTTGCTCCCGCTGGCCTGCGCAGCAGGCCCCTGCATTTCTCCAGGCAAACCGCATCGGCGGGTTTTGC
>NZ_VDLV01000006.1:0-38699 GCF_013608025.1 Pseudomonas brassicacearum subsp. neoaurantiaca
GGGCAAAAGCGTTTTGGTTACTTTTGCGCTGTTCAAAAGTGACCCGCTGTAAGAGCGGAACCCTAAGCGGCCGTTACCGCAGAAATGGATATACACACCAATCCACCATTACCGCAGAAATGGATATACACACCAACCCACCACTACCACAGAAATAGATACACACCAAAACCGCCGCTACCGAAGAAACGGCTACCCACACCCCACCTCCATCAACCCAACCACCCGCGAAAACACCCGCTCGATCTCAGGCTCACCGCAATCAACCCCAACCCGCTTGCGCAACCCCAGCTGGCTCAGGATCAAATGCACATCCGCCGTCAGATCATGCAACCGCAAACAAGCCTGCACGCACTGCAACGGACAGCCATCCAACGCAACGATCCGCCGCCCCGAACGCGCCTTGTTGACCAGCGGCGGCACCTGCCCGCCCACCCCGACGATGCAAGACATCTCCGCCAGGCCCGCACGGTCCAGGCGCAACGCAACGGTATTGGCCAGTTGCGCCACGTTCGAGCAACCGGAACACGAATACACCAAGGGAAGCGCGTCAGAGGCTTTCATCACACGGTCGCCAGCCCTTTGCCCGCCCGTTCCAGATTGCGCCAGAGCCACGGCGGCAGTACATCCGGATCAAGACTGTCGATCAAGTTCTTCAACGCCAGCCCCAACTCAGTATCCCCTTCAATCACCAACCGCCGACGAAAGAACAACGTGTCCGGATCTTCCTGACGGCTGGCGAGCAAGAGAAACTCCCGCCAGTTGCCGCTGATACTCACCTGGGCCTCGGCCCGTTCGGCAATGCGCAATCCATCCCGCGCCAAGGTCAGGTACCAGCACAACTTCAGGTCAAGCACCCGAAGACACAGCCAGCGGTCGCGCAGTACCTCGAACCCGCCATCGCGCAGCGGCTCGGCCAGGCAGCGGTTGAGCGCCTGTTGCAAGGCCAGCCGCTGCACCACGAACGGCACCTTGCCCACCAGTGGCAGCACCCGGTCGGCGCCTTTGAGCAGCCATTTCTTCGGACTCAACACAGGCCCGCCTCCTCTACTTTCAACATGCCAGCGTGGCCATGCCAATAACCGTTGCAACCGTCCACGAACAGCGGCGGTGCCTCGCCCTGGCGGACCTTGTCGAAGGCCATGACCACGTCGGCCATGCCTTGGGCGCGCGGGCTGAGGCGCAGCACGTCGGCGCCGCAAGCGGTCAGCGCGTGGTAATCGGCGAGCAGGTTCGTCACCTCGCCCGACATCGTCTGGATACCGTTGAGGGTGAACAGTTGCTGCCCTTCCTGGCTGCTCAATGCCAGGCCGTCGGGGTAGTTGATGCAACAGAACTGGCAGTCGTCCTTGGGCCGGTTTTCGGCGCGGGCGGTAAAGCAACGTGCCGAATAGGCCAAGGGCAAGTGACCGTAGGCGAAGATTTCCACTTCCGGCAGGTCACGGTCCATCTCCCGCACTTGCTCCAGCACATCGGCGATCAGTGCCGCCGAGCATTCAACCGGCGGCACCCAGCGAATCATGCCGCTGTCGAGCAGTTGCCCCAGGGCGTGGCCGTTGTACAGGTTCAGCGCCGGACCACCGATAAAAGGCAGTTTGCGTTCGGCCATGAACTGCACCGCGCCCATGTCATTGGCCTCCACCAACAAATCGCCGTTGTCACACAGACGGCGCAGCGAGGACAGTTCCGACGCCGCTTCGATCAGCGTCAGGCTCGACAACACGATTTGCGCCTGGCTGCACGCTTGCAGCTCGCGCCCCAAGCCCAGCCATTGATCCAGGGAGAACGCCCGGCGCTTCGAGCAGACGGTTTCCCCCAGGTAGATCATGTCGAGCGGCAAGGCCGACATCTCGGCGTAGAAATTTCCCAGTTGCGCTTTGTCCCAATAAAACAGGACGGGTCCCAGGCTGAGTTTCATCAGGCCTCCCTCATTGCCATGATCGATGGTAGGCGCCCAGGGTGGTCTGGCTGCCTTCGGACAGACCGGCCAGCACCTGGCGCCATTCTTCGCGCACGCGGAAACGCTGGGGCGCGGCGTGGTGTGCATCCAGCGCGGCGCGCCAGACCCGGGTGACTTGCTCGACGTACGCCGGGCTGCGCTGGCGACCTTCGATCTTCACCGCTTCGACGCCGATGGCCGCCAGTTCCGGCAACAGGTCGAGGGTGTCGAGGCTGGTGGGTTCTTCGAGGGCGTGGAAGCGCTTGCCGCCCACCAGGAAGCGACCTTTGCACAGGGTCGGATAGCCGGCCGGTTCTTCTGGGGTGTAGCGGTCGATCAGCACTTCGCTCAGGCGAGCGCTCAAGCCATCGGCGTCCTCGCTCCAGCGCACCGCCTTGGCCGGGGAGCAGACGCCGCAGAGGTTCGGCGACTCGCCCGTGATGTACGAAGACAAGTGACAACGGCCCTCGGCCATGATGCACAGGCTGCCGAAACCGAAGACTTCGATCGGCACCGGGCTGCCGGCGGCCACCTGTCGGACCTGGGCCAGGGATAACACGCGCGGCAGCACGGCACGACGAATGTCATAGCGCTGCGCGTAGAACGCCAGCGCCGCCGCGTGGGTGGCCGAGCCTTGTACGGAAAGGTGCAACGCCAAACGAGGATGGCGCTGGCTGGCGTAGCTGAGTACGCCGGGGTCGGCGGCGATCAGCGCATCCACGCCGAAATCGGCCGCGCGGTCCACCGCCCGCTGCCAGCGCTCCCAGCCCTTGGGTTGCGGGTAGGTGTTGACCGCCACGTAGAGTTTGCGTTGGTGCTGGCGGATGTAGGCGACCGCTGCGTCGAACTGTTTGTCGTCCATGTTCAGCCCGGCGAAGTGCCGGGCGTTGGTGTCATCGCGAAAGCCGACATAGACGGCATCGGCGCCTTGGCGCACCGCCGCTTTGAGGGCTGGCAGATTCCCTGCCGGGCAAACCAGTTGCATGGGGCATCCTCGTGAGGAAACTAAGGGCGCCGCCAGTCTAGCCAGCCAACCGGCGGCGACCTTGACGGCAGTCAATTGCCATCAATGCATCAGGTTCGCGAATGGCAGATACATCACCGGGTCGTGCTTGTGCACTTGCGTCTCGCGCTCCACTACCGCCAGGCCGTCGGCCCAACAGGCTGCCGTCAGCATCGCCGAGCTTTGCTGCGGGTGCAGTTCAATGCACAGCTGCCCGTCAACGCCCGCGACCAATCGGGCCCTCAGGTATTGCCGACGACGGTTGCGCTTCAACCAGTCGAACCCGGCGGGCACTTGCAGCGGCGCAGGCAATACGTCCCGCACGCCCTGGGCCCGGAACAGGAATGGCCGAACGACGATCAACGCGGTAATCAACGCCGCCGAAGGATTGCCTGGCAGGCCGATCCACGGCTTGCCCTCCACATCGCCGAACGCCAGGGGCTTGCCCGGCTGGATCGCCAGGCGCCACAGGTCGATGCTGCCCAAGGCTTCGATGGCGTGCTTGAGGTGATCCTCCTCACCCACCGAGACACCGCCGGAGGTGATCAGCACATCGCATTCGGCCGCGGCCAGGCGCAACGCTTGGCGACTGGCCAACAGCTGGTCGGGCATGACGCCGAAGTCATGGACTTCCAGGCCCCAGCCACGCAACAACGCGGCGAGGCTGTGGCGATTGCTGTTGTAGATCTGCCCCGGCGCCAATGGCTCGCCCGGTTCGCGTAGTTCATCGCCACTGCTGAGCAAACCTACCTGCAACGGACGAAAGACTTCCACCCGATCGATCCCTGCGCCGGCCAGCAATCCCAACTCCTGGGCGCGCAGGCGCGTGCCGGCACCGAGCAGTCGATCGCCCCGGCGCAGCTCCTCGCCTTCCTTGCGAACGTGGTCGCCACGATTGACCGATGGCAGCCAGACCCGCTCGCCTTCGACCCGGCAGCTTTCTTGCGGCACGACCGTATCGGCGCCCGGCGGCAACGGCGCGCCGGTAAAAATGCGTACCGCCCGCCCCGCCGGCAGCGGCTCGCCCGGCCCATCGCCCGCCGCGATCCGCCCGGCCAGCACCAAACAACCGCCCGCCATGGGCAGGTCTTCGGCGCGCAAGGCGTAGCCGTCCATGGCACTGTTGTCCCAGGCCGGCAGGTTCATCGGGCACAGGACGTCGGCAGCCAGCACCCGCGCCAAGGCCTGATCCAGAACCACCCGCTGCACCGGCGGAGTCGGCGGCGCCTGGTCCAGCAGATGCCGGATCGCCTCGTCCACTGGCGTCAACACACCGCTGTCGCACACCTTGCCGGTCATGGGCGCGTCTCGCAGGCGGTGGGCGCGATGCCTTCCTGAGGCTTGAGATGCGGGGTGAAATTGCACGGCCCGGTGCGCCCGTCCAGTTGCCCGGCGAGAATTTTCTCCCAACCGGTCCGGCAAGCTCCCGGCGAACCCGGCAAGCAAACGACCAGCACGCCGTTGCTCATGCCGGCCAACGCCCGTGATTGCAGGGTGGACATGCCGATTTCCGCCAGCGACACCTGACGGAACAATTCGCCAAAACCATCAACGTGCTTGTCGAGCAATGGCGCCACCGCTTGGGGCGTGTTGTCACGCGCGGTGAAACCGGTGCCGCCGGTCATCAGTACCACCTGTACCGTGGGATCGGCGATCCACTGCGAGACTTGTGCGCGGATCTGATAGATGTCGTCCTTCACCAGCGCCCGGTCGATCAGGTTATGACCGGCGCTTTGCAGCAGGTCGGCCAGGGTCTGGCCTGATGAATCGGTTTCAAAGGTGCGGGTATCGCTGATGGTCAGGACCGCGATGTTCAGCGGCTGGAAAACGCGTTGGGTCAGATGGGCCATGGTCAGCCGTCCTGTCAGAAAAGATGGCCCAGCCTGAACTGCAATCAATGCCGGGCCTATTCCTCCATGGAGGTACCTCCCTTGGTATTCAGGGCGCCAGGCGACTGCGCTGCCAAACACCCTCTTCAAGCCGATAATCGAGACGGTCATGCAGACGATCGGCGCGGCCCTGCCAGAATTCGACCCGCTCGGGACGCAGGCAGTAACCACCCCAATGCTCGGGACGTGGCACCGGTTGATCGGTGAAGCGCTGCTCGGTTTGCATCAACATGGCGTCCAGTGCAGCACGGTCAACCAACGGGCGGCTTTGCGGCGAAGCCCAGGCGCCGAGACGGCTGGCGACGGAACGGGAATGGAAGTAGGCATCCGACAGCGCCGTATCGAGTTTGCGAACCGGACCTTCGATGCGCACCTGTCGCTCCAGGGCCGGCCAGAAAAATGTCATGGCCGCCCAGGGATTGTCCGCCAGGTCGCGCCCCTTGCCACTCTCGTAATTACCGAAGAACGAAAAACCGTCCGCGCTGAAGCCCTTGAGCAGCAACACCCGACAGTGAGGCCGGCCCTGCTCGTCCACGGTCGCCAGGGCCATGGCGTTGGCTTCAACCGGAGGGCTTTCGGTCTCGCGGGCCTGTTGCATCCAAACGCTGAATAGCGCCAGGGGATCGTCTGGCGACTGGGCTTCGTCCAACCCATCAAGGGTGTATTGGCGGCGCATGTTGGCCAGGGAAAGGGGCATGACGGTGAGCTCCACTGTGGGTTTCGGCCAGTGTGGAGTCGGCTGGGGTGGGTGGCCTTGATCGTTGTCAATGCCAACTTCTATGGTGGGTTCCAGGACGCCATCGCGAGCAAGCTCGCTCCCACAGGGGACCTGTGTTCACCGCAGATCAACTGTGGGAGCGAGCTTGCTCGCGATGCAGCCGCCTCGGTGTACCGCCTTTACTTAAGCCCCAACCGCCGCGCCAACTTATGCAAATTGCTCGGATCAATCTCCAGCAACCGCGCCGCCCCCGCCCAATTCTGCGCGCAGCGCTCCAAGGCCTTTAGGATTGCCTGGCGCTGGCATTCATCCACCGTGACGCTCAGGGGCCGCAACGGCGCGTCCACCCTTTCTTCTTGCGTATCGATGGCGGCTGCGCTGGCACTGACGTCCAGATCCAGCACCTGCGGCTCGAGGGTCATGATCACCCCGCGATTGGCGCCACGGCTCAGCGCCTTCAGCGCCGCGCGACTGATGACATGCTCCAGCTCCCGCACGTTCCCCGGCCAGCTATACGCCAACAACGCCTGTTCGGCCGCCGGCGACAGGCGCAAGCCACGCAAGCCCAGTCGCGTGCGGTTCAGTTCGAGGAAATGCCCGGCCAGCATCAACACGTCGTGGCCGCGTTCGCGCAGCGGTGGGATCGGCACCGGGTAGACCGACAGCCGGTGATACAGGTCAGCGCGAAACAGCCCTTCGCGAATGCTGTCGGGCAAGTGCCGGTTGGTGGCGGCGATGATCCGCACGTCGACGTGCAGCGGCTTGTCCGCCCCCAGTCGCTGGATCTCGCCGTTCTGCAAGGTCCGCAGCAACTTGGCCTGCACGCTCAACGGCAACTCGCCGACTTCATCAAGGAACAACGTGCCGCCATTGGCCGCGTCGAAGCGCCCGGCGCGGTCGGTGGTTGCCCCGGAAAACGCGCCTTTGACGTGGCCGAACAATTCGCTTTCGGCCAGGGACTCGGGCAACGCCGCGCAATTGACCTGCACCAGCGGCTTATGCCCGCGCCGCGAGAGGCGGTGCAGCCGCCGGGCGAACAATTCCTTGCCCACGCCGGTTTCCCCCAGCAGCAACACCGGCAGTTCCGAGTCGGCCAGTACGTCCAGCTCGTTGAGCAATTGCTGCAGTCCTTCGCTGCGGCCAAGGATTTCACTCTCTTCGGTCGGCAGGCGCAGGTCCGCCGGGTCACTGCGCGACGCCCGCAGGCTACGGTTCTCCTGCTCCAACCGAGTGACGCGCACCGCCGCCTCGATCTGTAAGGTGCAGCGCTTGAGCTCTTCCCGGGCGCGACTGTCGAACGTGCCGGCGTGCAGCGCATCCAGGGTGATCGCCCCCCAGAGCTGACCTTCCACATACAGGCTCACGCCCATGCAGTCGTGCACCGGCAGCGGCTCGCCGACGTGATGAACGAGCAAGCCGTCATACGGATCCGGCAAACGACTGTCCGGCTCGAACCAGGTCGGCTCGCGCGACGCCATGATTGCCGCCAGGCGCGGGTGCTGGGCAATCACAAAGCGCCGGCCCAGTGCTTCGTGGACCAGGCCAACGGTCGCCACCGGCCGGAGGCTGTCCTCGTCCAGGCGCAGCAAACCGACGGCGCCGCTGTTGAAGTATTCGCGCAGGGTCTGCACCAGGCGCTGCAATCGCACCGCATTGGGCAGCTCGACGATCAGGTCGGCGGCCAGGCTTTCACGCAGCATGGTAGTGATGACCCTCCAGGGTTCGTTTGACCCTTCACGGTCAGGGTGACAATCACCCTGCCAAAATTTTATCGCTTGTTTTTCAATGGGTTGAATCTGGCACGTCGGCTGCAACGTGAGCGGTCATCTGTCCCTCCCGGGATTCAACCCAAGGAAACATGATGAGCCTCGACCTGCTGGAACAAAGCCTCGGCCAACTGGCCTGCGACATTCCCGGTGCTACCCGTACCTTCCATCACTACAGCCTCGACTTCTGTTGCGGCGGGCAAAAGTCCTTGCGCGAAGCGGCGCTGAGCAAGGGCCTGAACCCGCTGCTGATCGCCGATGCCCTGCGCACCCTGCAAGCCGCCGGCGAGCGCGGCCACGACTGGCGCGATGAACCCCAGGCGCTGTTGATCAGCCACATCCTCGAACGCTACCACGCCCGCCATCGCGAACAACTGCCGGAACTGATCCGCCTGGCCCGGCGTGTCGAAACCGTGCATGGCGCCCGCGCCAGTTGCCCCAACGGCCTGGCCGATCATCTGCAGGACATGTACCAGGAACTCGAAGGCCACATGCTCAAGGAAGAACAGGTGTTGTTCCCGATGCTGCAACGCGGCCTGGGGGAACGCGCCTCGGCGCCGATCCAGGTGCTGCGCTATGAACACGACCAGCATGGTGAAGCACTGGAAACCCTGCTCGCCCTGACCGACCAGATCACCCCGCCCGCCGACGCCTGCAACACCTGGCGCGCCCTGTATCGCGGGCTGGTGGAGTTTCGCGATGACCTGATGCAGCACATCCACCTGGAAAACAATGTGTTGTTCGTCAATGCGATGAAGCCTGCAAACTAATTATCCAGCCACTGCATCATCTCTCTGTGGGAGCGAGCTTGCTCGCGATGGCATCAGGTCAGGCAGCCCTGAGTTGACTGATCCACCGCTATCGCGAGCAAGCTCGCTCCCACAAGGGTTCGGCGGTGTTCTCTCGAACTCTAGAACTGCCAATAGAACATCGCCTTCGCCAACACCACGATCACCACCATATGCCCAAGGATACTGCGCCGCAGCCAGCAGGCCCGGCGCGGTGTCAGCCGACCACGCTTGAGCCAGTACGCCAGCCAGACGTAATGCCCGACGATGCTCAGGGCCAATACAATCTTCAAGCTCAACAACAGCCCGAAGCTGTTGCTGAACGGCTGGCTCAATGCGCCGCGATGCTGCCAGGCCAGGGCGATGCCGGCGCCATAGAGCACCAGCACCACGCCGTGAAGTACCCGTCGCGAGCGTTGGGCAATCGCCTGATCTGCCCCGTCCCGGACCGTCTGCGACAAAGGTCGACGGGCGGCATGCCAGATGAACACCTCGAAGAACAGCGTGCCAATGAAGGCAATGGCCGCCAACAGGTGCGTGACCAGCAAGACCCCATACATTATCGAATTCCTCCGCCCAGTCGGCTCATCCTGGATGCCCATCCACCCGGCTCTTCAGCAGCATCGGCCCATAGCGCCAGGCGTAGAGACCGAACGCCAACGTCCAGCACACTCCCGCCAGCCACAGCGCGGCGAACGGCAACAGCAGCACCAACAGGACGCGGCTCAGGCACGCCAGGTTCAAAAGGATAAATGCCAGGGTCATGCCCGCCGGCGGTTCGAGGGGGCGCCCGGTGTGGCCCAGGCTGACGCGGGCGATCATCGCCAGGATCAACCCGGCCATGGCGCCGATGGTCAAGCTGTGGACCGCCAGGCTCGGATTCACCGGCACGCCGAAGTGCCACAGCGCCATGCCCAGGCACGCCACCGCCAGCCAAGCGTAGGCCAGGTGCAGCGACCACAGCAGCGACACCCGCCACAGGTCCCGGTCATACCAACGCACCAGCCGGATCCCATGGCCCACCGCCAATGCTGCGAACAACAGGCCAATCCAGACGCTGGGCGCCAATGCCGGACCGAAGGCATACAACAACGCCACCAGCGCCGAACCCGCTAGCAACAGGCGATCGAGCCACGGCCACGGCGCCACGCCGTCCACGCGACCGAGGCCGCGCTGGGTGAAGAACGGAATGACCCGCCCACCGATCAACCCCATCATGGCCGCCACTAGCCACAGGCCGGTGAGCACACTCTGGCGCTGCAAGCCCTCGTTGTGCTGGACCAGGCCGTACACGGATAAGCCATCGGCAGCCGCCAACAGCAGCAACACCAGCACAATCGGGTAATTGCGCTTCTGCCGCACACGCCACAACGTCAAGCCCATCAACGCGGCGACGCCCAAGGCGAAAGCCAGCTCAAGGGCCGTTAGCAAGGGCAACGGTGCATCAACCAACCAGGCCAATCGCGCCCCCAGCCACACCAACGCCAGGGCCGCCAACCGCTTGCCGCTGAGCCCCGGCGTACCCGTCCAGGTCTGCACCGCCGTCAGCAGGAACCCGGCGATGATGGCCAGGCCGAAACCGAACAGCAATTCATGACGGTGCCAGGCCAGCCAACCCCCGGCCGGTTGCCAAGCCGACAGCCGCCCGCTGAACACCGCCAGCCACAGCGGCACCACCAGCAGCGCGAGCACGCAGCCGCCCAGGAAGAACGGCCGGAACGCCAGGCGCCACAACGGTGGAATCGCCATGGCCTTGCGACGGTCAAGCACTTGCATACACCACTCCTCAGCCCCCGCTGAAACGCCAGCGAGGTGCGACAAACCCAGGTTCGAATGATCGACTATCGACGCGCACGGGCCTTGTCTCAGATCAAGCCGGCGCATCGGCAACCGCATGCTTCGCTCAGGGGACTTGCAAGGGGCTTGCCGAACCCGGTCGCAACGCCACGTGCCAAACGGGTCCTGTGTTGGCCTCGGGTTTGTTTTCACCGCGGCTCCCCTGTGGGAGCGAGCTTGCTCGCGATAGCGGTCTTGCATCCGACATCAATGCCGCCTGACCTACCGCCATCGCGAGCAAGCTCGCTCCCACAGGGTATGGTGTTTAGCACCCTATCGTGGTGATTGATACCCTGACAGCCAAGGGTCATTTTTACCCTCACCGGCCCTGACGTCCCATCTATCAACACCTCCAGCCATGGCCCGGCTCTTGCTCAAGCACGGCATCACCTTCTACTTCCGGGGTCATCCATGAAATCCGTCGTCCTGCCGCTCACCTGGTTCGTCGTCCTCTCCTGCGTCGTGGCGCTTGCCAGCGGCCTTTCCCTGAGCCTGGTCTGACCCCGATCACTTCTTCGCTATCACAAGGATCCACGCCATGGTGCTCCACCGCGTCCATCATCAGATTTTGCGCAGCCATCATCTCTTCGAGCCGCTGAACGAAGAACAGCTCGACGAGTTGATGAGCCACAGCCAACTACTGAGCATCGACAAAGGCGATCCGCTGTTTCGTCAGGGCGAACCGGCGCAGGCGTTCTACTTTGTAATCTCCGGGGCGGTGAAGATCTTCCGGTTGACCCCGGACGGCCAGGAGAAAGTCTTCGAGGTGATTGGCGAACGCCAGACGTTCGCTGAAGCCATGATGCTGATGGACACGCCCAACTACGTTGCGTCTGCCGAAGCGGTTGGCCCGACCCAGTTGTATCGCTTGTCCAACGCCACCTATATGCGCCTACTGCAAAGCAACAGCCGGCTGACCTTCGCCCTGCTCGGCAAGCTCTGCGTGCGTTTGCACCAGCGGGTCAACGAGATCGAAACCCTATCGCTGAAGAACGCCACCCACCGCGTGGTGCGCTACCTGCTGACGCAACTGGTGCGCCTACAAACCGTCGACAGCCAGTTCGAATTGCCGATGGCCAAGCAGTTGATCGCCGGGCATCTGTCCATCCAGCCGGAAACGTTTTCGCGGATCATCCGGCGCCTGATCGATGAAAAGATCATCACCCAGGACGGTCGCCAGATCGCCATTCTCGATCGCCTGCGCCTGGAGCAGTTCGAATGATCGCGCAGCCCACTTGCCTGTATTGCCAGCATGCCAACCCCGTCAACCAAACCGAGTGCCGCCGATGCGGCATGCCCCTGCCGGCTGAAGCGGCGCTGGCCGGTGAGCGCCGGTTGCGGCGCTTCACCTGGTTCTGCGTCGGCTTGACGATCTTCTGCATCGTCATGTTCTTCTGGCTGCCGCGCAGCATCGCCTGAACGCTCAATCCTGAGTCAACTGCCGATACAACTGCGGTAACCGCAGCGGCAGTTGCTCGGGCTGGCGAATCAGCGTGTAGCCGTTGGCGCCAAACATGTACGGCAGATAATCCCCCGCTTCCCGGTCGATGGTGATGCAGAACGGCGTCAACCCCTGGCGTCGGGCCTCCAGCACCGCCTGGCGCGTGTCCTCGACCCCGTAGCGACCTTCATAGAGGTCCAGGTCATTGGGCTTGCCGTCACTGATCAACAGCAACAGTTTGCGCCGCCGCTTGCACCCCGCCATGCGCTGGGTAGCCTGGCGGATCGCCGCGCCCATGCGCGTGTAGTAACCGGGCTTGAGCCCCTGGATCCGGCCCCGGGTCTGGTCGTCGTAGCGCTGGTTGAAGGCCTTGAGTTCATGCATCCGCACGTTCTGCCGGCGCAGGGAGGAAAACCCGTACAGGGCAAAATCATCCCCCAGCACCAACAAGGTTTCACCGAACAGCAACAGGCTGTCGCGAATCACATCGATCACCCGGTGTTCGTCGTTGAGGTGGGCGTCGGTGGACATCGACAGGTCGGCCAGCAGCAGGCAGGCCAGGTCGCGGCGTGTCTGGCGCTGGTCCATGAACAGTCCACGTTCGCTGCATTGACCGTGTTGGCGCTCGACGTGGAAATCCAGCCACGCCTGCAAATCCAGTTCGCTGCCCTGGGTCTGCTGGCGCAGCCATTGGCGATCGTTGCGCAAGTGTTCGAACTGGCGACGCAGGCGCTGGGCAGGGCCTCGCAGGCGCAACGGCAATGGTTGGGGCTCACAATCGCGAGGAATAAACGTCTGCACGCAGACGAAATCGTCCTGCAGGCGCTGCTTGCGGTAGTCCCACTCCGGCAGCCGAACGCCTTCGCCAAGCGGCACGTCATCGACATCCGCCGGCGGCAAATCCAGGTGCAACTTCAAGCCACCACCCTTGCGCAGGCGCGTACGGGAAAGGGTCAGTTGATCGAGGTCCTCAGCGACGCGGGCGGCGTCCGGGTCTTCGCTGTCGTCCGACCAGCGATCGAGGTCCACGTGCTCGGTCCAACTGAACAGGTTTTCCAGGCGCACGATCAGCAGGCCACCGTCGCGCGTGGTGTCGTCGATGCGTTCGGCGCGCTTGCGGCCGCCCTGCTGTTCACCCGGCGGCGTCGCCAGGTATTGCTCGGATTCTTCCAGGTCCGCCGCCTGGGGATTGTTCAAATGCTGAGGCGGATACAGCCACAACGGCAACGGCCAGGCCGCCCGTTCGCTGCGGGGAAAATGCTCGACACTGCCCGGCTCGCGCAAGGCTTGGCACAACGCCCGCTCCAGGGCGGCTTCGGCGGGATTCAGTGAGTCAGCGTCAGGGCGCAAGGACAGGTGCGCCTCCACCAGTCGCCGGTAGCGAGGGTGTAGCGCCGGGTAGCGTTTCAACACGGCCAAAGTCCAGCGCTGGTTGTCCCGCCCCCAATGCCGCATCGGCCCCGACTGCGCGGCCAGCAACGCCAGCCAGCGATACAGTTCTTCGTTGAGCCCAACATCGGGAAACGCCGCCAGGCTTGCCGGCAGCCGCAGGTTGTCGCCATCGCAGCAGGCCAGCGGTACTTGCTTGCAGGTACCGGCGATCTGCTGCAACAGGTTGCGCCGCAGCAGTAGGTCGCGGTCACTGACCGCTTCGACGCCCAGGTGTCGGGCACCGCCCGTGGCGCGAAACAGCACCTGCAGCGAGCGTTGCCGGGGAACCAGCTCGACCCGTGCCTCGGGGAAATCGGCACTGGCCCGGCGGGTAATGAAACGGTGCCAGACACTGCCGACCCATTCTTCCAGCTCGAGGGTGAATGCCATGGTCACTCTCCTATCAACCCGTTGCAGTGAAGGGACTGATTTGTACTGCTCTTCGTGGCGAGGGAGCTTGCTCCCGCTTGGGTGCGAAGCGCCCACAAAAAAGGGTCTGCTGCGCCCGAGGCGTCGGACCGGCCCAGCGGGAGCAAGCTCCCTCGCCACAAAAGCTCTCTCGCCACAGATTCAGTGGTGTTCTCTCATGAAGGCACCACCGCCGCCGGTGCCCGCAGCGCTGCACGCCCACGCTGGCGGAAGCTCAGCAGGTAGCAGAGCAACCCGGCCAGGAACCCGACGCCGCTGACCAGTCGCGCCCAGAACAGCGGCTTCAAATGATCCATCGTCGCCATGAACGGCAAGGCACTGCCATCCGTCATCCAGCGTTGTAGCCAGACCTGGACGATACCGGCTGCAGTGAGGAACAAAGTGATCATCACCATCGACAAGGTCATCAGCCAGAAGCCCCAGATCTCCAAGCGTTGCGAGCGCTCGTCCGCCGCCTCACCCAAGCCGCGCAAGCGTGGCATGGCGTAGCTGATCAGCGTCATCACGATCATTGCGTAGGCGCCGTAGAAGGCCAGGTGACCGTGGGCCGCGGTCAGTTGCGAACCGTGGGTGTAGTAGTTGACCGGTGCCAGGGTATGGAGGAAACCCCAGACGCCAGCGCCGAAGAACGCGGTGACCGTGGTGCCCTTGGCCCACAACGTAGCGGCGCGGTTCGGGTGATGCCGACGACGGTTTTTCACCATGCTGAAGGCGAACACCACCATCGCCAGGAACGGCAGCGGTTCCATCGCCGAGAAAATCGAGCCGACCCACAACCAGACCTCGGGCGCGCCGATCCAGAAGAAGTGGTGACCGGTGCCGATGATCCCGGTGATCAGCGCCATGGCGATGATCACGTACAGCCATTTCTCCACCACTTCGCGGTCCACGCCGGTGATCTTGATCAGGACGAAGGCGAGCATCGAACCCATGATCAATTCCCACACGCCTTCCACCCAAAGATGCACCACCCACCACCAGTAATACTTGTCGCGGGCGAGGTTTTCCGGGTTGTAGAAGGAGAACAGGAAGAACACCGCCAGGCCGATCAGCCCGGTCATCATCACCATGCTGACGGTGGTCTTGCGGCCTTTGAGCATGGTCATGCCGATGTTGTAGAGAAAGCCCAGGCACACCACGACGATGCCCATCTTGGTGATCGTCGGCTGTTCCAGGAACTCGCGGCCCATGGTCGGCAGCAGGTCGTTGCCGGTGTACTTCGCCAGCGTCGCATAAGGCACCGAGAGGTAGCCCAGGATTGTCGCCACACCGGCGGCGGCGAACACCCAGAACAACAACAGCGCCAGTTTCGGGCTGTGCAGCTCGCGATCGGCCTCCTCCGGTATCAGGTAGTACGCCGCGCCCATGAAGCCGAACAGCAGCCAGACGATCAGCAGGTTGGTGTGGACCATGCGGGCCACGTTGAAAGGAATCAGCGGGAACAGGAAATCGCCGACCACGTATTGCAAGCCCATGATCAAACCGAACAGCACCTGCCCGAGGAACAGCATCAGGGCAAACACGAAATAAGGTTTGGCGACGGCCTGCGAGGCGAATTTCAGATGCGGATTAGCCATTCTCATCTCTCAGCCCTCCTTGTTTGGCGGCCAGCCATTGGTGTTTATCTTCGAGCTCCACTTGAGGAACTCGGCGATGTCGTCGACCTCCTGCTCGCTCAGGTTGAACTGCGGCATGGCCCGACGGCCGGGGACGTTCAGCGGCTGCATCTTCATCCACGCCTGGAGAAACGGCTTGAACGCCTCCTCGCCGCCGCGCCGGTTCACGACGTTGCCCAGCTCCGGCGCGAAATACGCACCCTCGCCCAGCAGCGTGTGGCAGCCGATGCAGTTGTTGCGCTCCCAGACGCCCTTGCCGCGTATCACCGACTCCGTCAACTGCGCCTGGTTGCTGCGCTCCGGAAAGGTCTGTTCCGTGTGGTAGGTCAGGGCCAGGAATATCAGGAAGAAGAAAATGCTTCCCCCGAAGTAAATGTTCCTGGCCATGCCTTTGGTGAAGGTATCTGACATGGTCACTTCCTCATTGCTTGGCGTGCTCATTCTAGGAAGCGAGAGGTTCGGAACCGCTTGATGGCGATCAAGAATCTCCGATGGTTTTGGTGGGTTGTTGTTGGCGGGAATGGGCTTGGAGGGTTTGTGGCCTACAGCGTGGAGTGATGGATCCTTCGGAAATTTCCCAAAATTGTAAAAGCGAGGTGGTGTTGGTGGAGTAAGGCGTTGGGGTGGGGCAGGCTCGCTTCGGAAATGACTGCATCCGTTGGGCAAGGCGCCCATTCGCAGTGAAGGAAAACCATCAAGGAACGATCAATGAACGACACCCGGCACCGTACGGATACGCTTAATCCATTCAAAGTCATCATCGTCGGCAAACAGAAACAGCACTGGATCGAATTCCAACTGCTGGACGAACAAGGTGAACCCTTGGCGAATATGCCCTTCCGTGCGCAGAACGAGGCCACGCGCACGGCCTATGTTCCCGAATACGTCGGCGTCAGCGATGCCGATGGGGTGATCCGTATCGAGGGTTTGCACCCATTGGCCATCACCTTGTTGCTGGAGGCCAATTCGCTGGCCGGGCAATTGCAAACCCGTCGTTTGCGCGCCGAACGGCCTGAGCCACACAGGCCTATAATTGGCGACCGTACCCCGCTGTACAGTCCGCAGCGTTCGGGTTTTTCTCCAATCGAACGACAGGCCATTGAAGCCGGGCATGGCTACCACTACCTGCGTATCGGCCAGTTGTGTGATCGGCTCCCCGATCTGTCCCCGCCATTGACCGACGCCAGTCAACCGCCAGCCTTTCATTTCCCGGACCGGACGTTCAGTGGTTTTACGGTCGACGATGAACAACTGGACCGCCGCCATGTGCTGGAGGTTTGTCCGCTCCGGGCCTGGTCGCTGGTGCTGCATCACCAACCCGATTACAGCCTCGCCAATGCCTACAACCTGGGGTTGATGAGCATCTTGTCGTACAGCACATGGCCGGAGCAGGACCGGGGTTCCGTCAAGGAATTTTTCGACCAGCAATGCCTGGACCTTTCACGTACGCCGAGGATATGGGACGAGGGCCAGAATTGGCCTTGTCTGGTCAGTGATGTGCCTTTTGATGAGCGCTATACAACGGCCGAAGCGTTGGACACCCGTCAGGCGCGCCCCCCGGAAGGAGACACGCAACTGTTCTACGCCATCAATGGAACCCAGGTGCTGGTGGCTTGGCGCGGCACCGAGATGGCCTACCCGTTTACCGACCTGGCCACAGACGTGACCTTTCGACCGGTCCAGCCGGAAATTGCTGCCAACTGCGAACCCAAGGTGCCCTGTGCGGACCTGACGCCGGAAGGGAGCGTGCATTTGGGCTTTCGCGATGCCTATGAGGTCGCAAGAAGAGTTTATGCGGAAGATTTGGGCGAAGAGATTCCTGAAGCTATAGGCGGTAAACAGTTGTTCATCTGCGGCCATAGTCTTGGTGGCGCCTTAGGGCTGATTCATGCCGCCTCGCTGAAAGCGCACAGTCCGCTGCTGTATACCTACGGCATGCCGCGCACCTTCACCCTCAAGGCTGTTCAAGGCCTGGGTGAATTGCGGCACTTCCGGCACGTCAACGACACCGACACCATCCCCAGCGCGCCACCCGAAGCGGCGCTGGATAATTACCTGTACGACTTGTACGGCCCGTTGGGCACGACCCTGGGATTTACCTGGTCATTGCTCCAGCTAACAGCCAGCACGGTGTTCAAGCATGGCGATCCTTTTTGTCACCACGGCGAAATCGCCATGTTCTTCAGGGCCGAACAACACTTGCAGGAACGTGGCTCGCAATACCCGGCCTATCGCAACAAGGATGGGCTCGGCGCGCCTTACTACACCACCATCGCTCGTCCCCTGCATGAAAAGGCCAAGTTCTACCTCGTACCCAGCCTGAGTCCTGAGGACGATCAACAGGCCAAGCAAGCGCAAGAAGGCCTGATCGGCACGCTGCGACCGGGTGATCGGGCCCGATATTTCCCACCCCACGGCAACCCCAAGAAGGGCCGACTGAGTGGCCTCGGCAACCATTTCATGTCCGAGTATCAACCCTACCTGCATAACCATCTGCTGGAGTCGATCAACCCCGAGCGGGAGCCCTTGATGAAGGAGCAGCTTGAGCGACAACGCTTTGAGCAGCAGATGCACGAGCATTTCAGCCACATCCACGAACACGAGCGGGACCGCAACCGGGTCTTCCTGGGTTTGCAGGGTTTGCTGCCCCAGGCGTTGGGCTCCACACAGGAGGTCGAGGGCGGTATCGAGGCGTTACAGCGCTTCGATGCCGTGGCCAACCCGAATACCTACTTTACGAAAACCTGGAGCTGAGTCCGTCGACACGACCAAGGAGTGGATCATGATCAAGAAAATACCCCTCGCCATAATGACAACGGTCGTCAGTCTCAGCGGCTGCGCCAAGGACTACAGCCTGGCGCCACCGGCGGACAGCGAAAAAGTGACGGTGACAGTGAAAGTGCCTAAGGATCTGACAGCGAGACCCATGCAGGTCATTTACCGTTCCACCATCTGTACATTCACCGACCACACGGCAATGGGTAAGCCTTATCAACGTGACGATTATCAGCGAACTGATATATGGCCTGTTCGCCAAGGACAGGGTGACCTCTATCGAGCCGAGCTGCCTATGGACGGTGGCGGCGCGTGCCAATGGCGCTTGAGCAACGTCACCTTCGGTGTCGTTTATGCCGACCCGACTCGTTTTGGCGAGAGCGTGGTTGTTGGCGGCGGCGGCGGCATTGTGGTCATCTTCGATCAAAACAACTCTCCACGGGGAGGAGCAGACTTCCAGATCGATGGTGACTTAATGATCAAGAAGGATTACTACCCATGGTTAAAGGAAAATTTCCTAGACGGATATGTAAAGCGCATCAGTTTGGCAGGCGAAGCTAGTCTCTACCTTAAGTATCAAGCCCTACAGGCCCGGCAAGTATTTTTCGAACCCATACTGCATGCCAATTACCTGGTCACCTCTGAAGGAACGAAAGTTCATAAGGTGGGAAGCTTCATTAAATTTACCTACCCCGACGGCACTGTAGTGGCCGATGGTTCACATAATCCGGACCTGCGCAAGCTACAAGCCATTCGCCTGGCTGCGGAGAACAAATAAGAGGTCGGTCCCTACGTCCGTATTCCAGACCAACCACTCCCCTAATTAGCAACCTCCCCACATTCGTCCAGTGTCACATTCGTAGCGAGGGGCCCGCTCCCTCGCCACGGGCGTTTACGCAGGGACTCAAACCCCAAACGAAACCCCCACCGCCAGCACCACCGCCCAGCTCAACACCAACCGCCGCCACCCGCGCGGTGCATGGCGCAGCTCCATGAAGCCGTCGGCGATCAGCCAGGCCTTGGTCACGGCGACTGCAAGGATGGCGATTGCCACCAGCCCGTTGGCAGCGACCTGGGCTAAGGCAACGGTGGCGGTGCTGAGCACGGCCAGCATCGTCCAGCAGATGATCAGGACACGGGACGTCGACATAGGCACCTCCATTCAATCGAGGATGTAGACCACCGGGAACAGCAGCACCCAGACCAGGTCCACCATGTGCCAATACAGCACGCCGGATTCCAGCCCGCTGTGTTGCTGCGCACCGTAGCGCCGGCGGCGGCAGCCCTCGGCCAGCCATGCGAGGATGACCATGCCCAGCAGCACATGGAGGAAATGGAACGCGGTGAGGATCCAGTACAAGGTGAAGAAGGTGTTGTGTTCCATGCCGAGGCCGTTCGCCAGCAGGTGGGCATACTCGCTGAGTTTGATTCCCACGTAGCCGCAGGCGAGCAGCAACGCGCCACCTAACAAAAGCGCGGCTCGACGCGGTCGGTCTTGCCGGGCTTGTTCCAGGGCCAGGGCGGCGAACAGTCCGGCGGTCAGCAGGCTGAGGGTCATCGCCAGGCCCGTGGAACGGTCTAGCAACTGGCGGCCTTCGCTGAACATCTGCGGGTGCAGCGCCTGGGCGACGGTGAACGCGAGAATCAGCAGCGCGAACACCGACAGCTCGGCGAGGATGAAGAACCACATCGCCAAATCCCCGGGCAACCGCCGGGCCACATCCACATGTTCAGCCGAAGTGAACATCGACCACATCCATCAGCGCGGCCACGGTTTGCGGGTCATCGCTCAACGGTTCGGCCAGGCACGCCAGGCAGGCCTGGCGCGGGTCCATGCCGGCGCCGATCATGCGCGCTGTGAAGATCAGCAAACGGGTGGACGCGACCTCCTCCAGGTCATGCTGATCGAGCCGGCGCAGCGCCTGCCCCAAGCGCACCACCTGGGCGGCCAAGGCCATGTCGACGCCGGCCTCTTGGGCAACGATGCGCTCTTCGTCGGCCACTGTCGGGTAGCCAAAACGCATCGCCACGAAACGCTGGCGCGTGCTCGGTTTCATGCCCTTGAGCAAGTTCTGGTAACCGGGGTTATACGACACCACCAGCATGAACGACGGCGGCGCCTGCAAAACCTCGCCGGTGCGTTCCAGGTACAGCTGCCGACGATCATCCGCCAGCGGGTGCAGCACCACCGCCGTGTCCTGGCGCGCCTCGACCACTTCGTCCAGGTAGCAGATGCCGCCCTCGCGCACCGCCCGGGTCAACGGTCCGTCCTGCCACCAGGTGCCTTGGGCGCCGATCAGGTGACGGCCGACCAGGTCGGCGGCGCTGAGGTCGTCGTGGCACGCCACGGTGTACAGGGGCAGTTTCAGCCGATGAGCCATGTGCTGGACAAAACGGGTCTTGCCACAGCCCGTCGGCCCCTTGATCAACACCGGCATGCCGTGATGCCAGGCCTGTTCAAACAGCGCCTGCTCGTTGTCCTGGGCTTGATAGAAGGGTTCGTCGGGGTGTTGCGCGGTATGGATTGCGTTCATGGAATGGCCTGATCAGACAGCGGATTGCCACTCAAACTACGAGGCCCTGCGACAACCTGGCAAGGCTTGCGGCCGGCAAACTTGATCGCCGTCAAGCGGTTAACCATTGCCCTCGGCATAGCCTTGCAACGCACCAAGAATCTGCGCGCCGGATGACATTTATGGGGCAGCGCGGGTCATGCCTGAGGAGAAATGGAATGCTGATCAGCCACAAAAAATCGTGGGCGATGAGGGTCACGGCGCTGTGTACAGTGCTGGCCTCCCCTTACGTCTTCGCCGACCAACCGCCTGCGCAGGCCACTTCGCAGGACAGCCCGCGCATGGTCAAGACCGACGGCGCGCCGGACCTGAGCCAAGCCGACTTCGATGCGGCCAAGGAAATCTACTTCCAACGCTGCGCCGGCTGCCACGGCGTGCTGCGCAAGGGCGCCACCGGCAAGCCCCTGACACCCGATATCACCCAGGCGCGCGGCCAGGCCTACCTGGAGGCGCTGATCACTTACGGCTCCGCCGCCGGCATGCCGAACTGGGGCACCTCCAACGCCTTGACCAAAGACCAGATCACGGTGATGGCCAAGTTCATCCAGCACACCCCGCCGACACCGCCGGAATGGGGCATGGCCGAGACCCTCAAGACCTGGAAAGTCCTGGTCAAGCCCGAGGACCGCCCCACCAAGCAGTTGAACAGTCTGAACTTGCAAAACCTGTTCTCGGTAACCCTGCGCGACGACGGCAAGATTGCCTTGATCGACGGCGACACCAAGAAGATCGTCAAGCTGATCGACACCGGTTACGCGGTCCACATCTCGCGCATTTCAGCCTCCGGGCGTTATCTGCTGGTGATCGGTCGGGACGCCAAGATCGACATGATCGACCTGTGGCCGAAAGAGCCGACCAAGGTCGCGGAGATCAAGGTGGGCATCGAGGCGCGCTCGGTGGAAACCTCCAAGTTCAAGGGCTACGAAGACAAGTACACGATTGCCGGTTCGTACTGGCCACCGCAATTCACGATCATGGACGGCGAGACCCTGGAGCCCAAGCAGATCGTTTCCACTCGCGGCATGACCGTCGACACCCAGCAATACCACCCCGAACCTCGCGTTGCGGCGATCATCGCCTCCCACGAATGGCCGGAATTCATCGTCAACGTCAAGGAAACCGGCAAGGTGATGCTGGTCAACTACCAGGACATCAAGAACCTCACCATCACCAGCATCGACGCCGCGCCGTTCCTGCATGACGGCGGTTGGGACAGCAGCCATCGCTACTTCATGACGGCCGCCAACAATTCCAACAAAGTCGCGGTGATCGACTCCAAGGAACGCAAGCTCACCGCCCTGGTGGATGTCGGCAAGACCCCGCACCCGGGACGTGGCGCCAACTTCAACCATCCGCTCTACGGACCGGTGTGGGCCACCAGCCACTTGGGCGATGCCGGGGTTTCGCTGATCGGCACCGACCCGGTCAAGCATCCGCAATACGCCTGGAAACAAGTGGGTTCGCTGCAGGGCCAGGGCGGCGGTTCGCTGTTCATCAAGACCCACCCACAGTCCCGTCACCTGTACGTCGACACCACCCTCAGCCCGGACGCCAAGCTCAGCCAATCGGTGGCGGTGTTCAACATCGACAACCTCGACGCTGGCTACACCGTGCTGCCGATTGCCGAGTACGCCGGTATCAAGAAAGGCGCGTTGCGCGTGGTGCAACCGGAATACAACAAGGCCGGCGATGAAGTCTGGTTCTCGGTCTGGAGCGGCCAGGAAGACGAGTCGGCGCTGGTGGTGATCGACGACAAGACCCTCAAGCTCAAGGACGTGATCAAGGATAAGCGCCTGATCACCCCGACCGGGAAATTCAACGTCTACAACACCCAACACGACATCTATTGAGCCCCATCAATAAGAGGAAAAACCATGAAGCCTATTCTGATCGCACTGGCCTTGACCGCCGCCTATAGCCTGCCGGCCCTGGCCGATGATGGCCCGACACTGTTCAAGAGCAAGCCGTGCGCGGCCTGCCACTCCATCGACACCAAGGTGGTAGGCCCGGCGCTCAAGGACGTCGCGGCAAAAAACGCCGGCGTCGCCGGAGCCCAGGACGTATTGGCCAAACACATCAAGGAAGGCACCCAAGGCAACTGGGGACCGATGCCGATGCCGGCCAACCCGGTGACGGAAGAAGAGGCCAAGACGCTTGCGGCTTGGGTCTTGACCCTTAAGTAATCCCATGACCCGTGGCGAGGGAGCTTGCTCCCGCTGGGCTGCGAAGCGGCCCCAAAAACAACCTGACGACTCGGTGTGTCAGGCAAACCCAAGGTGCTGCTTCGCAGCCAGCGGGAGCAAGCTCCCTCGCCACAGAAGCGGTGCAATTTCATTCAGGAGGACGTCATGGAACGACACAGCTTCACCCCCTCGATCATCGCCCTCCTCCTGCTTATCCCCGCCTGCGCGCTGGCCGCTCCCGACCCGTCGCGCCAGGCCCAACTCCAACATCTTCTGGACCAGGACTGTGGCGCCTGCCACGGCCTGCGCCTGACCGGCGGACTCGGTCCGCCGCTGACCCGCGAAGCGCTGGCGGGAAAATCCCGCGACAGCCTCATCGCCACCGTCACCCTCGGCCGCCCCGGCAGCGCCATGCCCGGCTGGGCACCGCTGCTCGGCACCGACGACATCCGCTGGTTGGTGGACCGGCTTCTTCAAGGAAAACCCGCCCGATGATCCGTTCCCTTCTGTCCACTGTCACCGCCGCAATCCTACTCGCCGGTTGCGCCCAGCCCACCCTGCGCGGCACGGGCGACCTGGGCGTGGTGGTGGAGCGTGCCAGCGGCAGCCTGCAGATCATCGAAAGCGACAACCGCAGCCTGCTCGCCCGCGTCGAAGGCCTGGGCGACCTGTCCCATGCCTCGGTGGTTTTCTCCCGGGACCAGCGCTACGCCTACGTATTCGGCCGCGACGGTGGCCTGAGCAAAGTCGACCTGCTGACCGCCCGCATCGACCGCCGCATCCTCCAGGGCGGCAACAGCATCGGCGGCGCGATCAGCCAGGACGGCAAGCTGATCGCCGTGTCCAACTACGAACCCGGCGGCGTGAAGGTGTTCGATGCCAAGACTCTAGAGCAGATCGCCGACATTCCCGCCACGCCGCTGCCGCAGGCCGGCAAACGTTCACGGGTGGTGGGCCTGGTGGACGCGCCAGGCCAGCGTTTCGTGTTCAGCCTGTTCGACACCGGCGAGATCTGGACCGCCGACTTCAGTGACGGACCTAACCCGCGCATCGAGCGCTTCACCGGCATCGGCCAGCAACCCTACGACGCGCTGATCACCCCGGACGGGCGCTACTACATGGCCGGGCTGTTCGGCGAAGACGGCATGGCGCAACTCGATCTCTGGCATCCGGAGCACGGGGTCAAGCGCGTGCTGGGGCATTACGGACGCGGCGAGGCTCGGCTGCCGGTCTACAAGATGCCGCACCTGGAAGGCTGGGCCGTGGCCGGCCAACAGGCCTTCGTGCCCGCCGTCGGCCACCATCAAGTGCTGGTGATGAACGCGACGAACTGGCAGCAGGTCGACGCCATCGCCGTCGCCGGCCAACCGGTGTTCGTTACCGCGCGACCAGATGGACACCAGCTCTGGGTCAACTTCGCCTACCCGGACAACGACCGCGTCCAGGTCATCGACACCCAGACCCACGCCATCGTCGCCGATCTGCGTCCCGGTCCTGCGGTGCTGCACATGGAATTCACGGCGCGCGGCGATCAGCTGTGGCTGTCCGCCCGCGATGGCAATGAAGTGCAAGTCTGGGATCCCTATCGACTGGAACGGATCGGCACGCTGCCGTCACTGAGCCCCAGCGGCATTTTCTTCAGCAGCCGCGCGCACAAGCCAGGGTATTGACCATGACACCCAGCCCACTCGCCCGTCGCATGATCGACCGCTTCCAACACGGCCTGCCACTGTGTGCCGAACCCTACAAGGCCATGGCTGACATCCTCGGTTGTAGCGAAGCGCAGGTCATCGATTGCCTCCAGCATTTGCAACTGGCGGGAACCTTGTCGCGCGTCGGGCCGGTGTTCGAACACACCCGGGCCGGCGCCAGCACACTCGCCGCCCTCGCCGTGCCGCCGGAGCGCTTGCATCAGGTGGCGGCGCGCGTCAGCCAGTACCCGGAAGTCAATCACAACTACGCACGGGAGCATCGCTACAACCTCTGGTTCGTGCTGACCGGCCCCGACCGCGCCCACCTGGACACCATCCTCCAGGAACTGGAGCAGGACACCGGCCTCACGCCGCTGGACCTGCCCATGCTCACCGCCTACCGCATCGACCTGGGCTTTGCCCTGGAGGCCACCCCATGAACACCGCCCTGAGCGAGTCACAATCCCTGGCGCTGCGCCGTCTGCTGGAGACCGGCCTGCCCCTGGCCTCGCGTCCGTTCCAAGCCTTGGCCGAACAGATCGAGGCCAGTGAAGCGCAGGTACTTGAGCAAGTACGGCTATGGAACGAGCAAGGCCTGTTCCGCCGCGTCGGCCTGGTGGTCAACCATCGGGCCTTGGGGTTCTGCGCCAACGCCATGCTGGTGCTGGACGTGCCCGACGCCTTGGTCGATGAAGTCGGGCGACGCCTTGGCCAAGCCCCGGGCATCAACCTTTGCTACCAACGGCCACGGCGCCTGCCGCAGTGGCAATACAACCTGTTCTGCATGATCCACGGGCGCCAGCGCGACCGCGTCGAGGCCCAGGTGCAGGCGTTGCTCCAGGAACATCTGCTGGATGACCTGCCCCACCAATTGCTGTTCAGCACGCACCTGTTCAAGCAATGCGGCGGACGTTTCGCCGCACCGGCCGGAGCCTCGATCGATGGATGACCTCGACCGTCGCCTGATCAATCGCCTGCAACTGGGCTTGCCGCTGGTGCGCCATCCTTGGGAACACCTGGCCCGCGAGCTGGACAGCAACAGTGCCGACCTGCTCGACCGCTTGCATGAGTTGCTCAATGAAGGCGTGCTCACCCGTTTCGGCCCGATGTTCGACATCGATCGCCTCGGCGGCGCGTTCACACTGGCCGCTCTGGCCGTGCCCGAAGCGCGCTTCGATGCCATCGCCGAGCTGCTCGCGGACATGCCCGAAGTGGCCCACAACTACCGCCGCGAGCACGCCTGGAACATGTGGTTCGTGCTCGCCTGCCCCAGCGAACAGGCAATCACCGACACGCTGCTGCGCATCGAACAGCTGACCGGCCTGGTACCGCTGAACCTGCCCAAGGAGGAGACCTACCATGTCGGCCTGTATTTCCCGGTTTGATTCGTTGCCCGTGGAACAAACCCCGCTGGCGCTGCGCCTGGTCGAACTGACCCAGGCCGGCCTGCCCTTGCTGGAAGATCCCTGGAGCTGGCTCGCCGAGCAACTGGGCCTGAGCGTCGAGTCCACCCTCGACCTGCTCAAGCGCCTGCAGGCCGAAGGCGCGATCCGCCGCATCGCCGCCGTGCCCAACCACTATCGCCTCGGCTACCGCCACAACGGCATGACCGTCTGGGATGTCGCCGACGCCGACATGCCACGCCTGGGCGCGCTGTTGGGTGAACAGCCCTTCGTCAGCCATTGCTACCGCCGTCCGCGCCGCCCGGGCTGGCGCTACAACCTGTTCGCCATGGTCCACGGGCGCAGCCGCGAGGAAATCGACAGCTACCGCGAGCACCTGCGCTATCTGCTGGGGGATGCCTGCGCCGCCGACGACATGCTGGTGAGCAGCCGGATCCTGAAGAAAACCGGCCTGCGCCTGACGCCGGCCGCGCGCTGAGCCTGCGCGCCAACCCCTGCACGCCAACCGAAGGAGCGTTTTATGTTGAGGATCAGCCATTACCTGCGCGCCCTGGCCGGGCAATGTCCAGCCCCACGCGTCGCGCCACCCGGCAGCCGCCGCGCGCCGGTGGTGATCTGGAACCTGCTCAGGCGCTGCAACCTGACCTGCAAGCATTGCTACGCAACCTCCGCCGACAGCGTGTTCCGCGATGAGCTGAACACCGTCGAAGCCCTGCAAGTGATCGACGACCTGGACGACGCCGGGGTGCGGGTGCTGATCCTGTCCGGCGGCGAACCGTTGCTGCGCGAGGACCTGTTCCAGCTCAGCGCCTATGCCCGTGCCAAAGGGTTCTTCGTCGCCCTGTCCACCAACGGCACGCTGATCGACGCCACCAACATCGACCAGATCGCGGCGGCGAACTTCGACTACGTGGGCATCAGCATCGATGGCCTGGAAGCGACCCACGATGAGTTCCGGCAACTCAAGGGCAGTTTCGCCAGTTCCATGGCGGCGATCCGGCTCTGTCGCGCGCGCGGGATCCGGGTGGGTTTACGCACGACGCTGACGCAGCAGAACCATTTGCAGTTGCCCAAGCTGCTGGAACTGATGAACGAATACGATGTGCAGAAATTCTATCTGTCCCATCTCAACTACAGCGGTCGCGGCAAGCGCAGCCGCAAGCTCGACGCCCATCAGCAGATGAGCCGCGAGGCCATGGATTTGATTTTCGAGCGCGCCTGGGCGGACGTTGAACAGGGCCGCGACAGTGACTTTGTCAGCGGCAACAACGACGCCGACGCGATCCTGCTGTTGCAATGGGTCTCCCGGCGCCTGCCCCAACACTACGCCGCACTGGAGCAGATGCTGCGGGCCTGGGGCGGCAATGCCTCGGGCAGCGGCATCGCCAACATCGACAACACTGGCGAGGTCCATCCCGACACGTATTGGTGGCAACACTCGGTGGGCAATGTCCGCCAGACACCTTTCAAGACCCTCTGGCTGGAGCGCCCCGAGCCGCTTCTCGTCAAGCTGCGCGAGCACCCGCGCGCCGTCGGCGGACGCTGCGGTCAATGCCGCTGGCTGGCGATCTGCAACGGCAACACCCGCACCCGCGCCTGGGCCGACGGCGACCTGTGGGGCCAAGACCCCGGTTGCCACCTGAGCGATGAAGAGATCGGCGTACACGCGATTCCCAGCGTGGCGCCGAGCCCGATATAGCCCGATAGCCCGACGGCGAACCTGATGAAGAACCAAGGAAGTCCCATGCCTGCCCCCATCGTTTTGCCCGCTGCCCTGCAATCCTCCTTCGTCCCGGGGGAAGTCGCCCTGGTCGGCGCCGGTCCCGGTGATCCGGGCTTGTTGACGTTGCGAGCCTGGAGCCTGCTGATGCAAGCCGACGCGGTGGTCTACGACCGCTTGATCAGCCCGCAACTGCTCAGCCTGATCCCACTGACATGCGCCCGGCATTACGTCGGCAAGGCCGCCGGTTGTCACAGCCTGCCCCAGCCGCAGATCAACCAACTGTTGGCCGATCTGGCGGACCAGGGCCAGCGAGTCGTCCGGCTCAAGGGCGGCGACCCGTTCATCTTTGGCCGTGGCGCTGAAGAGTTGGAGTACCTGTTGTCTCGCGGCATCGACTGCCAGGTGGTGCCCGGCATCACTGCCGCAGCCGGCTGCTCGGCCTATGCCGGGATTCCGCTGACCCATCGCGACCTGGTCAATTCCTGCCGGTTCATCACCGGCCATTTGCAGCGCGACGGCGAACTGGACTTGCCGTGGCAAAGCCTCGCCGATGACGGCCAGACGCTGGTGTTCTACATGGGCTTGTCGAACCTGCACACCATTGCCGAGCGCTTGGTGGCGGCCGGGCTCGCGGCCGATACCCCGGCGGCACTGATCAGCAACGGCACGCGCCCTGATCAACAGGTACTGCGCGGCACGCTTGGGGAGCTGCCGGACATGGCCCAGGCCTGCCTCGACGGGCTGCCCACGTTGACCGTGATCGGCAAGGTCGTCGGCCTGTTTGCCCAGCAGCCGGTGCAGCATCCGGCGCGTATTCATCCGATGCCACAGGCCAAGCCCTTTGCCACGAAGGTGGCGTCATGAAGGGCTGGTGGTTCACCCCGGTGCTGTGGGTCAGCGTGGCCCACGGTGCCGACGTCAGCGGGCCGGACCTGGACCTGGCCGAGCGCAACTATCAGCAGCACTGCCAGCAATGCCACGGCGTCAATCGCATCGGCGCAGCCGGGCCGGCGCTGTTGCCGCAAAGCCTGAGCCGGATCAAGCCCGCCGAAATCCGCCAGGTCATCGAAAACGGCCGCCCCGCCAGTCAGATGGCAGCGTTTGGCGCCGTGCTGGATGCCGCGCAGATCGATGGTCTGACCCACTATCTCCAGCGCCCACCGGCCGTCGAGCCGACCTGGAACGAAGACGACACTCGCCGCAGCCATCGGCTACTGGCGGACCTCGCCGCCCTGCCGGACAAACCCCAGCACAATGCCGACCCGCTGAACCTGTTCGTGGTGGTGGAGGCCGGCGATCATCACGTCGATATCGTCGACGGTGATCGCTTCGAGGTGCTGGCGCGTTTCGCTTCGCATTTCGCCCTGCACGGCGGCCCGAAATTCTCGCCAGACGGCCGCTTCGTCTATTTCGCGTCACGGGACGGCTGGGTCAGCCTGTATGACCTGCACAACCTCAAGCTCATCGCAGAAGTCCGCGCCGGGCTCAATACCCGTAACCTTGCGGTGAGCAAGGACGGTCGCTGGGTGCTGGTGGGCAACACCTTGCCGGGCAATCTGGTGGTGCTGGATGCCCGTGACCTTTCGCTGGTCAAGACCATTGCCACGGTCGGACTGGATGGCCAGGCATCGCGGGTCAGCGCGGTCTATACAGCGCCACCGCGGGACAGTTTCATTGTTGCGTTGAAGGACGTGAAAGAGGTGTGGGAGCTGTCCACCGGCCCAAACCCAGACTTTGTGCCGAGGCGCATCGAGGCCGAGGATTACCTGGATGACTTTTCCTTCTCGCCGGATTATCGGCAACTGCTCGCCACCTCGCGCAAGGCCCAGGGCGGCCAGGTGATCGACCTCGACACCGGACGGATCGTCACGGATATCGCCCTGCCAGGCATGCCACACCTCGGCTCGGGCACCTATTGGAAACGCGATGGGCATTGGGTGTTCGCCACGCCGAATATCAGCAAGGGGTTGATTTCGGTGATCGATTTCGACACTTGGAAAGTCATCAAGCAGATCCCCACCCTCGGGCCAGGCTTCTTCCTGCGCAGCCATGCCAAATCCCGCTATGCCTGGACCGATGTGTTCTTCGGCCCGGACAACGATGCCATCCACCTGATCGACAAACAGACCCTGGAAATCGCCCACACCCTGCGCCCCATGCCCGGCAAAACCGCCGCCCACGTCGAATTCACCCGCGACGGCCGCTACCTGCTGCTGAGCATCTGGGATACCGATGGCGCACTGATCGTCTATGACAGCAACACCCTGAAGGAGATCAAGCGCCTGCCGATGAACAAACCGTCAGGCAAATACAACGTGGGCAACAAGATCGAATTTGCCGAAGGCACCTCACACTGACCTGGCATCCGGGGGGCTGCTGCGCAGCCCAGCGGGAGCAAGCTCCCTCGCCACGGGATTGGTGTCAGCCTGTGTACTGCAAAGCGATTGGAATACCCGTGGCGAGGGGATTCATCCCCGCTGGGTTGCGCAGCGACCCCCAAAAGGCCAAACCCAATCAACCTGCCCCACCTCAGCGGCTGCTCCAAGGGCCTGCTGCGCAGTCCAGCGGGGATAAATCCCCTCGCCACAAGGGCAGCGTCGATAACCCGTTTTCCCAACTACCCCAATCCCCGTGGCGAGGGAGCTTGCTCCCGCTGGGTTGCGCAGCAACCCCCAAAAGGCCAAACCCAATCAACCTGACCCACCTCGGCGCCTGTTCCAAGGGCCTGCTGCGCAGTCCAGCGGGAGCAAGCTCCCTCGCCACGGGATCGGTGTCAGCCTGTGTACTGCAAAGCGACTGGAATACCCGTGGCGAGGGGATTGATCCCCGCTGGGTTGCGCAGCAACCCCCAAAAGGCCAAACCAAAGCAACCTGACCCACCTCAGCGGCTGCTCCAAGGGCCTGCTGCGCAGTCCAGCGGGAGCAAGCTAAATCAACCTGACCCACCTCAGCGGCTGCTCCAAGGGCCTGCTGCGCAGTCCAGCGGGAGCAAGCTCCCTCGCCACAATGGCCGCGTCGATAACCCGTTTTCCCAACTACCCCAATCCCCGTGGCGAGGGAGCTTGCTCCCGCTGGGTTGCGCAGCAACCCCAAAAAGCCCGAACGCAATCAACCTGACCCACCTCGGCGGCCGCTCCAAGGGCTGCTGCGCAGTCCAGCGGGAGCAAGCTCCCTCGCCACGGGATCGGTGTCAGCCTATGCTGCAAAGCGATTGGAATACCCGTGGCGAGGGGATTCATCCCCGCTGGGCTGCGCAGCACCCCCAAAAGGCCCGAACGCAATCAACCTGACCCACCTCGGCGGCTGTTCCAAGGGCCTGCTACGCAGTCCAGCGGGGATAAATCCCCTCGCCACAAGGGCAGCGTCGATAACCCGTTTCCCCAACCACCCCAATCCCCGTGGCGAGGGAGCTTGCTCCCGCTGGGCTGCGCAGCAGCCCCAAAAGCCGGAAGCAGTCAATGGCTCATTGATGACATGGCCCCGGCCTGCCCCAGCAATTTCTGGTCGATGTCTTCCAGGCGCAGAACTTTGCCGCCGGTCTCATGAGCGAGTTTTTGCGCGGCTTCAGCGTCGGAGAAGGAGGCCAGGACTATGCCCATGGCGCCCTTGAGTCCGGAGCCGATCACGTAGTAGGCGGTGCGCGCATCGATCAGGTGGGCGTCGTCCGGTGCGTCCCAGTGGCTGCGGCCCATGTCGTGGACATACAGCTTTACATCGGCACGGTGGTTTTCCGGCTGCAACCACCAGCCAAGCATTTCCGCCGGGGAGCAGAATTTCTTCGTTCCGCCAGCACCGACCGCCGCCCCCTTGGGCCCCGGGAAATCGGTGATGACCATGCCACACACATGGCATTCATCCCCGGGATGAAAAGCCAGTCCCGCCTGGGTAGCCGGCGGCGATTGAGCCTTGTCGCAAGCCACCAGCGCCAGGCACACCAAAACCCCGGCCAGGACACGGCTCGCCTTGAAATAAATCCTGTTCATCACATCCTTCCTCATCAAGACCAGAAACTCATGGGCAACGGCGATTGAACAACCGATAGGCCAGCCACAACGGCACCACCAACCACAATCCCAGGCACAGCCAGAGCAGCGGCGCGGAAACCGGCAAATCGCTGCCCAGCGTCAACACGCCCGCCCCGCTGGAGGCGGCGTCAAACCCCGACACATTGATCAGTCGATACACATCGGTGGGGTTCAACAGCAACAGCCAAGGCAACAGGTCCGGACTGAACCGGCCCTCGCTCAGCACCAGCAATGCCAGCAGCGCCAGGTCGAACACCAGCACGAAGAAAAACCACACACCCAACGCCAGCCCTGCCGCGGTGGATTTTTCCGCCGACAGGCAACTCAGCACGTAGGCCAACCCGAGGAACACCCAACCCAGCAGGGTGCTGGACAACATGAAACGACCGAACGCCCAAAGCAGCAGGCTCAGTTCCACGTCATCCACCAGCACGGCAATGGCCAACATTGCGCAGCCAAAGCCAATCAGGGTCGCCAGGGCCAGGATCAGTCCATGGCCGACAAACTTGCCCAACAACAGTTGCCCGCGTCCCAGCGGATACGTCAGCAATAGCAACAACGTGCCGCTTTCGTCCTCGCCGACAATCGCGTCATAGGCCAGCAGCAAGGCAATCAACGGCATCAGGAACGTCGCCAGGCTGGCCAGGCTCGCCACCGTCGCCGGCACCGAGGTGAAGCCCAATTGGCCGGACGCCGCCGCTCCGAGCCAGGCGATGCCGATCGCCAGCACCGCGAACAACAAGCTGATCGCCAACAGCCAGCGGTTGCGCAGGCCGTCGCTGAGCTCCTTGCGGGCCATGTTCCAGATCGGGTTCATTGGCCGGCCTCCTCGGTCGCCGCGCGGGTCATGTAGTGGCGGTACAAATCTTCCAGCGAGGGAGGCTTGATCTCCACGTCCGTCGGGTCGTCCTGGGCCAGCAACTGGCGCAGCAACACCAACTTGCTGCCATCCGGCGCGGACACCTGCACGCCTTCAGCGCCCCAGCCCTGGGTGGCGTGCCCTTCGCTGCGCCAGTGCTGGCGCAACCAGTCGGCGCGGGACAGGCCCGACGCGCGGATCAGTGTCGGCAGCTCCGCCTCCTCGCGCAATTGCGCCAGGCTGCCCAGGGCCAACAGCCGCCCTCGAGTGAGGATCGCGGCGCGGTTGATGTGTGCCTCCACACCCGGCAAGACGTGGGAGCAGAGAATGATGCTGGTGCCCTGCCAGCGCAGGCGATCGAGCAACTGATAAAGGTCCTGGGTGGCGATGGGGTCCAGGCCCACGGTCGGCTCATCCAACAGCAGCAGGCGCGGCTGGCCGAGCAAGGCCTGGGCCAGGCCGAGGCGCTGGCGCATGCCTTTGGAATAGGTGCGCACCCGCCGTCGTGCCGCGCCCGCCAGCCCCACCTCCTCCAGCAAGCGCTCGACCTGCGAAGGCGCCGCGCCTTTAAGCCGGGCGAAATGCTGCAAGGTTTCCAGCCCGCTCAACTGCGGATAGAACATGACGTTCTCCGGCAGATAGCCAAGCATCCGCCGCACATTCGGGTCGCTGGGCTCGCGGCCGAAGACCCGCACCTGCCCCGAGCTGGCCTGCAGCAAACCGAGAATCAACTTCATGGTGGTGGTCTTGCCCGCGCCGTTGTGCCCGAACAGGCCGAGCACTTCGCCCTGGGCCAGGGTCAAGTCAAGCCCGTGCAGCACGGCGACGTCGCCATAACGCTGGCTGACGCCTTCGATTTCGACGACGTTCAAGACGCGTCCTCCTGGGCAACGTTGCGTTGAAGAGATTGGATGGGCGCTTGCATCAGCGGGTGGCTGTCCATCACACCGGGGGACTTCATCACCGGGAACGCCCGCTGCACCCAGCGCAACAGTTCGACGCCGGGGCTGTTCATCAGCAAGCGAACCTGGGGATACAGCCACAGCAGCCGGTCAACGTTGTCGTTGGGTTCATAGGCGACATCACCGAGGCCGTCGCTGTTGCGGTCCCAGCCCAGGTAATCGCTCCAGTAATTGCCGCGCCCGTCCGCCGACCATTCCTGCAGCCGCGTGGCCACATATTTGACCTGGCGCTGGTTATGGACGAAGGCATTGCCGGCGATGCGGTTGTCCTCCGAGCCGGCAGTGAGGTGGATGCCCACGGCGCTGCGCTCGAAATGATTGCCTTCGATGCGGTTGAACAACGAGTTGTAGATGAACAGCGCCTTGCCCTCGGCGCCGGTGATCATGGTGTCGCCGGTGGACCCGTCGCGCACATCCGTGACGAAGTTGTCGCGCAAGGTCGAATAGGTGATGTAGTTCATCAGGATCCCGTAGTTCTGGTCCTGTTCGGAACGGTTGCCGATCACCGTCAACTGACGGCTTTGCATCAGCGCATAGCCCGTGCGAGTGCGGCGGGTGGTGTTGCCCAGCAGTTGGTTGTCGTTGGCGAACATGTAATGCACGCCGTAGCGCAAATCCTCCAGGGTGTTGCCCTGCAGCAGATTGCCGTTGGACGTGTCGATGTAGATGCCGTCGCGGGTGTCGCGGATCTGGTTGCCGATGACCCGCGCGCCATGCACCGCGTACAGGTGAATGCCATTGCCACGATCCTGGGAGCGCAGGCCCGGATCGCCCTGGATGCGGTTGTCGATGAGGCTGACGTCCCGCGTGCCATCGACCCAGATGCCGAAGCCCTGGCCCTGCATGCGGTTCGCCCGCACCACCGCGCCTTGCCCGGCAGGCTGGATGAACACGGCGGCATTCATGGCCGTCAGGTCATGGCCCCAGTCCAGGAAGGTGCAGCCTTGGACCTGGACGTTCGGCGCCCGGATCACCAGGCCGTTGCCCTCGCCCTGCCCCTGGAATACCGCGTCCGGCGCACACGTGAGCGTCATGGCTTGATCGATGCTGAACGCGCCACGGTATTCACCGGCCGGAAGGCGCCATTGCTGGTCGCCCTCGGCCTGCAACGGCAGATCGGTGATCGGCCGAAGCGTGGCGAACGCGCCGCCCGACAACAGGCAGCACATCAGGGCGATGACCGGGCGACGAAGGTTCGAATGCTGCGTGTTCCCGGTCATTGCACCTGCCTCCTCGATGAATGACTCAGGCTTTTTCAACCAGCATGCGCCCGACCATTTCCATGTGCAGCGCATGGCAGAACCAACTGCAGTAGTACCAATGCAGGCCTGGCTTGTCGGCCATGAAGGTGATGGAAGAGGTTTGCTGCGGGCTGATCTCCATGCTCGCGCCATGGTTGGTCATGACAAAACCGTGGGACACGTCCTCGATCTGGTCGATGTTGGTGATCGTCACCGTCACCTCGTTGCCCTGCTTGACGGTGAACTCCGTCAGGCCGTAGGCCGGCGCCATGGAGGTCATGTAGACCCGCACCTTGTTGCCGTCGCGGATGACCTTGTTGTCGGTCTCGAGATTGATGCCGTCCTTCTTCGCCCGGGCCACGGTCTCGGCGAAGAATGGGTCGTTGCGGTTCCAGATCTTCTGGGTCTTGATCTGGTCGCGCCGGGCGAGGATGCAATCGTGGGGCTCGGCGAAGGCCGGGCCGTCGTGGACCAGTTTCATTTCCTCGCCGGAAATGTCGATCAACTGATCGTTCTCCGGGTGCAGCGGCCCGGTGGGCAGGAAACGGTCCTTGGAGAACTTGCACAACACCACCAGCCACTTGCCGTCCGCATCGCTGGTTTCGGTCAGGGACGCATGGTTGTGCCCGGGCTGGTACTGCACGTCGAGTTTCTGCTTGATGTAATTGACCTTCTCGCCCTTGTAGGCGCGGATAGCCTGGTCCATGTTCCATTTCACCACCTGGCTATCGATGAACAGCGTGGTGTAGGCATTGCCGCGTCCGTCGAAAGTCGTGTGCAGCGGCCCCAGGCCCAGTTCCGGCTCCGCGACGATCACTTCGCGCGGGTCTTTGTAGCGGTCGTTGAACAAATCATCCAGGCGGTCGATGGCGATCATCGATACCGTCGGCGAGAGCTTGCCGTTGGCGATGAAATATTTGCCGTCGGGCGAAGTGTTGAGGCCGTGGGGATTTTTCGGCACGGGGATGTAGCGGGTGAACTCGCTGTCCTTGCCATCGACTTTACGACCGTCCACCACCGGCACCTTGGAACCGTCCAGGTTGATGAACTTGCCGGCCTTGATCGCGGCTTCGATGCGCGGGATGTTGAACACCACGACCCAGTCGCGCTCGTTGCGCATCATGCCGCCCAGGTCGTAGGCCTTCTCGGAGTTGTAGCAGGTGCTGGCGGCGTATTTGCCGGTGTAGTCGGCGTCCGAGTTGTCCAGGTTGCCATCGACGATGACCTGGAAGGCCATCTCCATTTTCTCGGCATCGATGGCGTTGAACATCGTGAAGCTGTTTTTATCCTGCAGGTCGAAGGTGTGGCCGTCGTTGGGGTGCGGAATGACGAACTCGGCGTTGGCGAACACGTACTTGGTGTACGGCACCTTTTGCAGGCGCAGGCCGTGGATGGCTTGCACGTTGGGCACGGTGAGGATCTTGTCGCACTTCATGATGTCGAGACGAATGCGCGCGACCCGCGAGTTGGCCTTGTCGTTGATGAACAGGTATTTGCCGTCGTACTTGCCGTCGGTCATGGAGATGTGCGGGTGATGACAGTCGCCGTTCTGGTATTTGGCGCTGTCACCGAGGATGTGCTTGCTCTCGTTGGTCAGGCCCCAGCCGGTTGCCGAATCGACGTTGAACACCGGGATGCGCATCAGCTCACGCATCGATGGCACGCCGAGCACCCTCACCTCGCCTTGGTGGCCGCCGCTCCAGAAACCGTAGTATTCGTCGAGCTCGCCGGGGCCGACGTGGATCTTCGACTTGGCTTCCTTGGCCGCTGCCGCCCAGGACTCGCGGGTGAACGTTCCGGCGCCCAGTGCGGTGGCACCGGCCAACACTGCGCCAGTGACCGCGCCAGTGCCGAGGAATGTCCGCCGGCTGACGCCCCTGGGCTCTTCCACTGCGTCAGGCGTCGGGATTTTTTTATCGCTCATGCTGTGTGTGCTCCGTGAAGAATGAAAGGGTCGAGGCCAGGTCTTGCGCGCCGTTCAAGGCGTCGGTTCCACCTGCACCACAGGGATTCGTTGCGGGTCGGTCGAGGTTGGCTTGCCACGTTTCTTGCGCTTGTTGATCAAGGGCGGGCATTTGTTTTCGTTGTGCCAGGTCATCTGGCAGTCGAGGCAGTAATGGCATTCGTTGGCGTTGATCCGGCCGTCGGGGTGGATCGCCTGGATCTCGCATTCCTTGGCGCACAGTTGGCACGGGTTGCCGCACTCCTTACGGCGCTTGAGCCAGTCGAACAGGCGCAGCCGGGTTGGCATCGCCAGCGCGGCGCCGAGTGGGCAGACGTAGCGGCAGTAGACTTTGCGGGTAAAGATATTGATCACCAGCAGCCCCGCCGCGTAGGCGACGAACCACCACTGGCGGTCGAACTTCAGGGTAATGGCGGTCTTGAACGGTTCCACTTCGGCCAGTCGTTCGGCGGTGGCCATCGACTCCAGCGAGACGCCGAACAGCACCAGCAAAATGATGTACTTGATCGCCCACAACCGTTCATGAACGGCGAACGGCAGCTCGTATTGCGGCACCTTGAGCTTGCGCGCCAGCTCGTTGATCAACTCCTGCAGCGCGCCGAACGGGCACAGCCAGCCGCAGAACACCCCGCGACCCCAGAGCAGGATGCTGGCGGCGGTGAACACCCAGAGAATGAAGATCAGCGGGTCGGTGAGGAACAGTTCCCAGCGGAATCCTTCAAACAGCGCGTGGACGAAGGTGAGCACGTTGACCACCGACAACTGCGCCAGCGCGACGCCGCCGAGGAACACCACGGTGAACACCAGGTAACCGCGACGCACCCAATGCAGCAGCGTTGGACGCCGGGCCAGTGAGTCCTGGAAAAACAGGATCGCCGTCAGCACCAGCAACGCCACACCGAGCACGCTGATCTCGACGCTTTTCTGGTACCAGAGGGTCAGCCACATCGGCCGGCTGGCTTCTTCGGCCGCCGCCAGTTGCTCGGCAGTTGGCAATGGCCGTTCCAGGTAAGGCTCGGGCAGTTGATAGCCGAGTTCGAAACTGCTGAAGGTGCCGCTGACCGGCCCGGTCTGGCGCCGCACCAGCAGTTCCAGGCTCCACGGTGCGCCGGGGTCGAAACGATGGGCGGCGCGAATGATGAAAATCGCCATTTCGTCGAAGTCCGGCATGTCGGCGGCGGCGACGTCATCCAGGCGCTGGAAATCCAGGTCGCGGAAGCTGATGGTGTCGCCGGACTGGCGCAGTTGCACCCGGTCGAAAATCCCCCCGCGCACGTAGCCCGATCCCTTGAACGAATAGCGGCCGCTGCCCATCACCGCGATGGCCTGCTCGCCCGGTTTCAGCTCGGCCATCAGCGTGCGGTACTGCGTCTCGCCGAGCAGATTGCGGCCGATGGTGGGTGGGTTGAGGTGGGTGACGTAGAGGTCGATGAAGGTGTCGTTCACCTGCTCGCCACTGGCGGTTTCGACGTGTTCGGCCTCGGTGCCTTTGAACGAGGCGTCGACCTGGCCACGGGTCAGGTGCAGGCGCCGCACCGCGCCGTTGCCCACCAGGGTGGCCCAATCGGCGGGCTGGTAGACATCGTCCCGCACCCGGGCCGGCGCCACGGCCAATCCGGCATCGCCCTTGACCAGGCCCAGGGACACGGCGACGTCGTGGGCGGCGCGCATGATGACTTCATTGACCACCATCGCCGTCACGGTGGCGCCGGCGATCGCATCGACCGTCACCGCATTCGGGTCGCTGGAGTGTCCGACCACCACCCTCTGGTTGACCTTGATGCCGCTGTAGCGTGCGCTGAAGGCGTGGAGTTTTTCTTCGGCAATGCCGATCAGCAGGATGGGTTCGTGGTGTTCCAGCACGTAGGCACCGAGGATCACGCCGGCGGGATCGAGGATCACCTGGACGTTGATCGGCTTGCCTGAATAGGCCGGGATGTTCACCACATCCAGGCTTTGGAACACGTAGCCCAAGACCTTGCCGGCGGCGGAGAGTTTGCGAACCTTGAAGGCCCCCTCGGGCTCGGAGGTCGAATCGACCTGCCCCAGGACGTGGTGGATGCGTTGTTGCTCGATTTCACCGTAGTCCTTGGCCTGGACAATACCGGCGAACATCAGCAGCAGAAGGAACAGCCCGCAAAGCCAAGAGCGGGATGGGTGCAGCATCACAAAGGGACGGGTCATGAGCGCCAGGGCTTGAAGACAGGATCTTGGCCATCATTCTGCGGTCAGCCCCTGCCCCGGGCCCTTGATTGAAATCAACTCGGCGTAGATAACCCGTTTTTCCAGCCACCCGATCCCCGTGGCGAGGGAGCTTGCTCCCGCTGGGTTGCGAAGCGACCCCAAAAAGGCCAAACGCAATCAACCTGATCCACCTCGGCGCCTGTTCCAGGGGCTGCTGCGCAGCCCAGCGGGAGCAAGCTCCCTCGCCACGGGATTTGCGTC
>NZ_VDLV01000006.1:38709-52328 GCF_013608025.1 Pseudomonas brassicacearum subsp. neoaurantiaca
AGCTGTTCCAGGGGCTGCTGCGCAGCCCAGCGGGAGCAAGCTCCCTCGCCACGGGATTTGCGTCGGCCTTGTGTCCAAAGCCAATCGAAACACTTGTGGCGAGGGGATTCATCCCCGCTGGGTTGCGCAGCGACCCCAAAAAGGCCAAACGCAATTAACCTGATCCACCTCGGCGCCTGTTCCAGGGGCTGCTGCGCAGCCCAGCGGGGATGAATCCCCTCGCCACAAGGGCAGCGTTGATAACCCTTTTTCCTAGCCACCCCAATCCCCGTGGCGAGGGAGCTTGCTCCCGCTGGGTTGCGAAGCGACCCCAAAGGCCTGGACGCAATCAACCTGACACACCTCAGCAGCTGTTCCAGGGCCTGCTGCGCAGCCCAGCGGGGATGAATCCCCTCGCCACAAGGGCAGCGTTGATGACCCTTTTTCCCAGCCACCCCAATCCCCGTGGCGAGGGAGCTTGCTCCCGCTGGGTTGCGAAGCGACCCCAAAAAGGCCAAACGCAATTACCTGACACACCTCAGCAGCTATTCCAGGGGCTGCTGCGCAGCCCAGCGGGAGCAAGCTCCCTCGCCACGGGATTTGCGTCGGCCTTGTGTCACGCCCGAATTTTTTTCGCACGCAAACGGTCAAACCCGGTCGCATAATGTTCAGCGCTATGATGCAGTCCGCTCCCACCGCCGTACCGCCCCGACAGCCACAAGGAATCCCCGATGCCTCCACGCTTCACCCCTGCTTGCGCCGCTGGCACCGGTTTCGTCCGGGTGCGCGGTGCCCGCGAGCACAACCTCAAGAACGTCGATGTCGACATCCCTCGCGATGCCCTGGTGGTGTTCACCGGTGTGTCGGGGTCCGGCAAATCCTCCCTGGCCTTCTCTACCCTTTACGCCGAAGCCCAGCGTCGCTACTTCGAGTCGGTCGCGCCTTACGCGCGGCGGCTGATCGATCAGGTGGGCGTGCCGGACGTGGACAGCATCGAAGGCCTGCCGCCAGCGGTCGCCTTGCAGCAACAACGCGGCACGCCGAGCGCGCGGTCCTCGGTGGGCAGCGTCACCACGTTGTCGAGCCTGATCCGCATGCTCTACTCCCGCGCCGGTAGCTACCCGGCTGACCAGCCGATGCTCTATGCCGAGGATTTCTCGCCCAACACGCCCCAAGGCGCCTGCCCGCAATGCCACGGCTTGGGCCGAGTCCATGAAGTGACCGAAGCCACCATGGTGCCCGACCCTTCGCTGACCATCCGCGAACGCGCCGTGGCCGCCTGGCCCATGGCGTGGCAGGGCCAGAATCTGCGGGACATCCTCGTGACCCTCGGCTATGACGTCGACATTCCCTGGCGCGACCTGCCGAAGAAGCAACGCGACTGGATCCTCTTCACCGAAGAGACTCCCACTGTCCCGGTGTACGCCGGGCTCACCCCGGCCCAGACCCGCGAAGCCCTCAAGCGCAAGCTCGAACCCAGCTACCAGGGCACCTTCAGCGGCGCCCGGCGCTACCTGCTGCACACCTTCATGCACTCGCAAAGCGCGCAGATGCGCAAGCGCGTGGCCCAATACATGCGCGCCAGCCCCTGCGCCGTTTGCGACGGCAAGCGCCTCAAGCGCGAGGCGCTGACCGTTACCTTCGCCGGATTGGACATCGCCGAGCTGTCCAACCTGTCGTTGCTGGAACTGGCCGACGTGCTCAAGACCGTCGCGGCGCCCGATTATCTGGCACAACCCGAAGAGCCCGGCGATGTGCTCAGCCACCGCCAGACCCGCGAAGCCCGCGAGCAACGCGCGGCCAGGGGCGACAACGCACACGCCGGCGGGCCCGACGCGCGCCACACGCACAATCTGTCGCTGGAGAAGCGCCTGGCCGCCCAACGCATTGCCGCCGAACTGCTCGATCGCATCGTCACGCTGATTGACCTCGGCCTCGGCTACCTCGCCCTGGAACGCAGCACGCCGACGCTGTCCTCCGGCGAGCTGCAACGCCTGCGCCTGGCGACCCAGCTCAACTCGCAATTATTCGGCGTGATCTACGTGCTGGACGAACCCTCCGCCGGTTTACACCCGGCCGACAGCGAAGCCCTTTTCGGCGCCCTGCAACGCCTGAAGGCGGCGGGCAATTCGGTGTTCGTGGTCGAGCACGACCTGGACACCATGCGCCGCGCCGACTGGCTCATTGATGTCGGCCCCGACGCGGGCGAGCAAGGCGGCCGGATTCTGTACAGCGGTCCACCCGAAGGCCTTGGGCAAGTGGCCGAGTCCAAGACCCGCGGCTATCTGTTCGCCGAAGACCACGTCACCGCGCGAACCCCACGCACCCCCAAGGATTGGCTGCGCCTGGAAGGCATCACCCGCAACAACCTCGATAACCTGAGCGCGGCGTTTCCCCTGGGCTGCTTCGCGGCGGTGACCGGCATTTCCGGCTCGGGCAAGTCGAGCCTGGTCAGCCAGGCCTTGCTGGATCTGGTCGGCGCTCACCTGGGCCAGGCCAACGCCACCGCCGAGGTCGAAGAACAAAGCCTGGAGGACGAACCGGTGCAGGCCAGCGGTGGCCAAGTCAGCGCCGGGCTCGAGGGCATCAAGCGACTGGTCCAAGTCGATCAGAAACCCATCGGCCGCACCCCGCGCTCCAACCTCGCCACCTACACCGGACTGTTCGACCACGTGCGCAAGCTCTTCGCCGCAACCGAACAGGCACAGGCGTTGGGATACGACGCTGGGCGGTTTTCCTTTAACGTCGCCAAGGGCCGTTGTGAAACCTGCGAAGGCGAAGGCTTCGTCAGCGTGGAATTGCTGTTCATGCCCAGCGTCTATGCCCCCTGCCCGACCTGCCACGGCGCCCGCTACAACCCGCAGACCCTGGAAGTGCGCTGGCAAGGCCTGGACATCGCCCAGGTGCTGCGACTGACGGTGAACCAGGCTCTGGAAGTCTTTGCCGAACAAGCGGCAGCCAAGCGCTCGCTACAAGTGCTGCAGGACATCGGCCTGGGCTACCTGCGCCTCGGCCAACCGGCCACCGAACTGTCCGGCGGCGAGGCCCAGCGGATCAAGCTGGCAACGGAACTGCAACGCAAGGCCCGCGGCGCGACGCTATACGTGCTGGACGAGCCCACCAATGGCCTGCACCCCCAGGACGTGGATCGCTTGCTGGTGCAGCTCAATCGCCTGGTGGACGAAGGCCATACCGTGGTGGTGGTGGAACATGACATGCGGGTGGTGGCGCAGAGCGATTGGGTCATCGACATCGGCCCCGGGGCCGGGACGCAGGGTGGGAAGGTCGTGGTGAGTGGCGTGCCGGAGGTTGTCGCGGGTTGCGGAGAGAGCCGTACTGCGCCGTTTCTGAAAAAAGCGTTGAACTGAACAATCTTTATTGGAGAAACAGAACCCTGTGGCGAGGGAGCTTGCTCCCGCTGGGCTACGAAGTAGCCCCAAGGAAGTTGGCCGCGATCCAAATGACACACCGCGGTGGCTGGTTTTGGGGCTGCTGCGCACCCCAGCGGGAGCAAGCTCCCTCGCCACAAAAAGCGAACCCGTTACATACCATCAAACCGTACGCGAATACTGCACCGTCTGCTCTCCCGCCAGGTACGCGTCGAAGGCCATGGCCACGTTGCGCATCATCAGTTGCCCTTGGGGCAGCAAGACCAACCCATCGTCGCGAATGTCCAGCAGCCCATCACCCACCAGTTCCTGGAGCCGGTCCAGCGCCTCGTCGAAGTAATCGGCAAAACGAATGCCGTGGGCGGCCTCGATCCGGCCAAAATCGATCCGGCCGTGGCACATCAGTTCGCTGATCACTTCGCGGCGCAAGCGGTCGTCATCGCTCAAGCGATAGCCGCGCTGGACCGGCAGCATGCCTTGATCCAAGCGCGCGTAATACTGCGAAAGCTCTTTGACGTTCTGGTTGTAGCTGTCGCCGACCTTACCGATCGAGGACACGCCCAGGCCGATCAAATCGCAATCGGCGTGGGTGGAATAGCCCTGGAAATTACGTTGCAACGTCCCCTCGGCACGGGCGCGCACCAGTTCGTCATCAGGCAGCGCGAAATGGTCCATGCCGATGTACACGTAGCCGGCCTCGGTCAGGCGATTGATGGTCAGTTCCAGCAACTCCAGCTTGCGCTCCGGTGGCGGCATGTCTTCGGGGCGGATCATCCGTTGCGCCCTCACCCGCTGCGGCAGGTGCGCGTAGCTGTACGCCGCGATCCGGTCAGGACGCAGGGCGATGATCTTGTCCAGGGTGACGTCGAAACTGGCGATGGTCTGCAACGGCAGGCCATAGATCAGATCGACGCTGACCGACTTGAACCGCGCCCGCCGCGCGGCCGCCACCAGCTCGGCGACTTGCGCTTCGCTTTGTATCCGATTGACGGCCGCCTGCACTTGCGCATCGAAATCCTGGATGCCGAAACTCAGGCGATTGAATCCCAACTGACGCAAGCCCTGGACCTGCTCGGCATCGATGGTGCGTGGATCAACTTCGATGGAGAACTCGTGGGCGTCACTGTCGTCCATGTCGAAAGATTGGTGCAGGCAGTCCATCAGCTCGGCCAGTTGCTCGTGGGTCAGGTAGGTCGGCGTACCGCCGCCCAGGTGCAATTGGGTCAGTTTGCGCGAGCGGTCGAACAAGGTGGCCTGTAAGGCAATTTCACGCTTGAGGTAGGTCAGGTACTCGGCGGCGCGGTGGGTCTTGCGGGTGATGATCTTGTTGCAGGCGCAGTAATAACAAAGGCTCTGGCAGAACGGGATATGGATGTACACCGACAACGGCTTGGGCACCAGGACCTGGTTGCTGCGCTCGGCGGCGTGGCGATATTCGTCCACGGCGAACGCCGGATGGAACTGCGGCGCGGTGGGGTACGACGTGTAGCGCGGCCCCGGGCGATCGTATTTTTCGACCAGGGCGCGATTGAAAGCGGAGGCAGCGTTCATGAAGGGTTCAACTTCTCAAAAGAGTTATGGCCTGCGTTATCCAGTGCGGGGTCGAACAGGTTGCAGATCGCGTCCACGCTCAGGCGCCCGGCGGGCAGGATGCCGATGAAACGGCTCGACAGCTCGATCAATCCCTGAGCGTGCAACTGCTCCAACTGTGGCCAGATGGCCGCGAAATGTTCGCGAAACACCAGGCCGAAACGCGACTCGACGGCGGGAATATCCAGCTCCAGGTCGCAGGACAACTGTTCGGTGACGGTCGCCCGGATCTGGTCCTGCGCTTCGCAACGCCAGCCACGACACACCGGCAACTGCCCGGCGTCGAGCTGCTGGCAGTACCGCAGCAGGTCATCGGTGTTCTGCACATAAAGCTGTTCGATCTGGGTGATGGCCGCCAAGCCGAGGCCGACGTGGTCACAGCAACCATGCCGGGTAAATCCCTGGCAGTTGCGATGCAGTCGGCCGTGCTCCTGGGCCACGGCCAGGTCGTCGTCAGCCCGGACAAACTGACCCAGGCCGATGTAGTGATAACCCGCCGCGACCAGCTGTTCGCAGCAAGCGCGACGCATCGCGTCTTTGTCGGCCTCGCTGCAAAAGGCCCCGGCGCCTCCGGCGTTCTTCGAACGATAGCGATAAGGCGCGCGGGCATAATCGAAAACGTGCAGGCGATCCGGCTCCAGCTCGATCAAGGTCGCCAGTTTCTGGGCGAAACTCCGGGGCGTCTGCCAAGCGTGGCCGTAGCCTAGGTCAATGTTGATGGAGCGAAAACCAAAGGTCCGCGCCGCATCGATCAGCGAATGGATCGGCGCCGGGTTCTGGTAGCAATCGACCGACAGCTCGCTGTCGACACCGATGTCGGGCACGCCGATGCTGACATGGGTGAAGCCTTGGTCGCGGATCAGGCCCATGGTCGACCAGTCGGTATGGTGCAGGTCGACCTCGATGCTGTGGTCGCCGCTTTCGCAGAAATCGAAGCGTTTGCGCAGGTCGCTCATCAACCGTTGCAGATGGGTAATCACCGGGGTTCCGCCGGTCAGGCAAAACTGCTCGACCCGTCGCCCGCTGCCGAGGTGGCAGGCGACCAGGCCCAGTTCGTAGGTCAGGCGTTGCAGGTAGCCGTCGATTTCGCCGCACTGGCACACGCTGGCCAGGGGTGAGCACGAGGCCAGCCGCAAGCGCGATGGCAGGTGCACCGTCAGCGACAGCGGACGGCGTTTCTGCCGGCTGGCGCGCAAGCCCCTGAGCAAGTCGAGCGAGCCGATGCCGCCGTGGAACTTGCGTGTACCGACCGGACAATCGAAGTCCGCCACCGCAGGGGCTCGCCCCGAGGGACGGTCACCGGGGGAATGGAACAGGTCGAACATGACAATCTCCGAGTGGCTCGCACGGCAACAGTGTCGGGCTTATCCCGTGCGGGCACCTTGACCTGCATCAAGCGTCCCGCAGCCGCTACCAGCTCAGGTAGAACATGCCTTTGGCCAAGAGCACGATCGCGACCATGTGCAGGAACACGCTGGTATGAATGAACTGGACGTAGCGCGCGTTCATGCGCCCGCTTCGAAACAGCCACATGGCCCAGAGAAAATGCCCCAACACGCTGACGGCGAGCAGGATCTTGAGCCCCAGCAACATGCCGAACGACGATTGCAGTGGCGCCGCCAGAACCGGCCGATAGCGCAGCCAGACCATGGCGATGCCTGCGCCAAACAACACCAGCAACACCCACGGCATCAGTTGCCGGGCACGCCGGCTGATGCCCTGTTCCAGCAGCACCATCACTTTGTTGGGCAACTGCTTGCGGATGTTTTCCAGGAACAGCACCTCGAAAAACACCGTGCCGATGAAGACCAGCGCGGCGAACAGATGCAGGGTCAGGAATAGCGGATAAGTCATGGCAGCCCTTCTTCGGCGGGGCGAATGGTTGATTCGAGGGTATCGCGCAGGGCTGGCGGCGGGGTTGATGCCAATCAAGGAAAAGCCAGACCACTGCATTCCCGTGAGAAACCACCACAGCTCTGTGAGAACCACCGCAACCCTGTGGGAGCGAGCTTGCTCGCGATAGCGTCGGATCAGTTACATCAAAGTGCCCGATACACCGCTATCGCGAGCAAGCTCGCTCCCACAGGGTTTCCATGTTTGCCCAGGAAAGCGTCAAGGAAATGTTACACATCTGAAATCCCGCATAACCGTTTATCAGTTTTTTGACACTTCCCCGATACGCGGTCACAACTTTTTCACTCCGTTGGGTCATAACTCCGTGGTCGCCGATGGAATATTGGCATCCAACGAGGTTTTTAGCCTGATACGGAGATAAGTCCATGATTTTCAACGTACAAGATTTTGGCGCCAAAGGAGATGGCGTTACTGACGACACGGCGGCCATTCAAAGTGCGATCGATGCGGCGGCAGCCGCGGGCGGTGGGCAGGTCTACATGCCCACCGGTACGTACATCGTTTCGGGGGGCGTGGAACCGTCCGATGGCTGCTTGATGCTCAAGAGCAACGTCTACCTGTACGGCGACGGCATGGGCGACACCACGGTCAAGCTGGCCGATGGTTCCGACACCAAGATCACCGGCATCATCCGTTCGGCCTATGGCGAGGAAACCCACGATTTCGGCGTCAGCAACCTCACCATCGACGGCAACCGCGACGCCACCACCGGCAAGGTGGACGGCTGGTTCAACGGCTACATCCCCGGCGAAGAAGGCTATGACTCCAACGTCACCCTCGACAGCGTCGAGATCAAGGATTGCTCCGGGTACGGTTTCGACCCCCACGAGCAGACCGTCAACATGGTCATCAAGAACAGTGTGTCCCACGGCAACGGCCTGGATGGTTTCGTCGCCGACTTCCTCAGCGACAGTACCTTCGAAAACAACATTGCCTACGACAACGACCGCCACGGTTTCAACGTCGTCACCAGCACCCACGATTTCACCCTGACCAATAACGTTGCCTACGGCAACGGTGGCAACGGCATCGTGGTGCAGCGCGGCAGCGAGAACATTCCCTCGCCCAGCAACATCACCATCACCGGCGGCGAGGTGTACGGCAACGGCGCTGAAGGCGTATTGATCAAGCTGTCCAGCGAAGTCACCGTCACCGGCGTCGACATCCACGACAACACCAGCGCCGGCATCCGCATCTACGGCAGCAACCACGTCGACATCATCGACAACACGCTCAACAACAACGCCCTGGGCAGCGCGGTGCCGGAGATCATCATCCAGTCCTACGACGACACCCTCGGCGTGTCCGGCAAGTACTTCAACGGCAGCGACAACCTGATCCAGGGCAACGTGATCAGCGGCAGCAACCTGTCCACCTACGGCGTCGCCGAGCGCAACGAAGACGGCACCGATCGCAACGCCATCATCGCCAACACGATCAGCCACACCAGCAAGGGCGCCACGCTGCTCTACGGTGACGGCAGCTACGTCAGCGCCACGGTGCCGATGACCACTGTGCAAGGCACGGCGGGCAACGACATTCTCACCGGCACCAGCGCCAGCGAAATCTTCTACGGCGCGGCCGGCAACGACACCATCAACGCCGCTGCCGGGGCCGACGTCCTGGTGGGCGGCGCGGGGGTCGACAAACTGACCGGCGGAACCGGTGCCGATACGTTCCGCTTCGCCAGCCAATCCGACAGTTACCGCAACGCCACGGCGAGTTTCGACGACACCATCACCGACTTCGACGTGACGCAGGACAAAATCGACCTCGCTGGCCTCGGCTTCACCGGCCTGGGCAACGGCCGGGGCGGCACCCTGCAGATCAGCTACAGCGCCAGCAACGACCGCACCTACATCAAGGACTACGACGCCGATGCCAGCGGCAATCGCTTCGAACTGATTCTCTCGGGCAACCTGGCAAGCACCCTGACGGCCAGCAACTTCATCTTCAACCGGGTCATCACCGGCACCGCCGGCAGCGACTCGTTGCTTGGCAGCGATGCCGCCGACACCCTGCTCGGCCTGGCCGGCAACGACAGCCTCAGCGGCGGCGCGGGTGACGACAAGCTCGACGGCGGCGCCGGCATGGACACCCTCACGGGCGGCGCCGGGGCGGACACCTTTGTGTTCTCCAACCGGCTGGACAGCTACCGCAACTACAACACCGGCGGCGCCAACCTCGGTGACCTTATCACCGACTTCGACATTGCCGCCGACAAGATCGACCTTTCCGCCATGGGCTTCACCGGGCTGGGCGATGGCAAGAACAACACCGTCTACCTGGTCCTCAACAGCGCCGGCACCAAGACCTACATCAAGTCGCTGGAGGCGGATGCCAATGGCAACCGCTTCGAGGTGGCGCTGGACGGCAACTACCTCGACAAACTGACCAACGCCAACTTCGTCTTCGCCACGTCTTCACCGGTCAACCAGGCCCCCGTGGTGGCGACGCCGCTGCTGGACCAGAACGCCACCGAGAAGACCCCCTTCAGCTATGTAGTGCCGGCCACCGCCTTCACCGATCCGGACAACGACAGCCTCAGCTACACCGCCAAGCTGGCCGATGGCAGCGCCCTACCCAGTTGGCTGACGTTCAACGCCGCCACGCGCACGTTCAGCGGCACGCCGCCGGACACCGCGTCGGGCACCTACTCGATCCAGGTCACCGCAACCGATGGCAGCAACGCCACCGTCAGCGACAGCTTCACCCTCGCCGTGCAGGACGTGCCCACCTCGGTGATCATCAACGGCACGCCAAACAACGACACCTTGACCGGCACCACGGCCAACGAGCAGATCTTCGGCGGCGCGGGCAACGACACGCTCAACGGCGCCGCCGGCAACGACATCCTGGTGGGCGGCACCGGCGTCGACAAGCTCACCGGCGGCACGGGCGCCGACGTGTTCCGCTACACCTCCAAGCTCGACAGCTATCGCACCGGCTCCACCAGTGCCAGTGACCAGATCCTCGATTTCGACGTGGCCGCCGACAAGATCGACGTCGCGGCCCTGGGCTATACCGGCCTGGGCAACGGGCTCAACGGCACCCTGCAGGTCACGTACAGTTCGTCGACCAACCGCACCTACCTCAAGGACCTCACGGTCGATGCCAACGGCAACCGCTTCGAAATCTCGATGGCCGGCAACTTTGTCAGCAGCCTGACGGCCAATCACTTCGTCTTCGCCGACCAGAACACCCCGACCAACGTGGCGCCGGTGGTGGTCATCCCGTTGCTGGACCAGAACGCCAGTGAAAGCACGCCGTTCAAATACACCGTGGCCAGCAACAGCTTCAGCGACGCCAACCAAGATGTGCTGACCTACACCGCGACCCTCGCCAACGGCAGCGCCCTGCCCTCGTGGCTGACGTTCAACGCCACCAACCTGACCTTCAGCGGCACCCCAACCAACACCGCCGCCGGCAATTACGACGTGCTGGTCAAGGCCACCGACCCTTCGGGCGCCTCGGTGAGTGACAGTTTCGCCCTGACGGTGGCCGATTCCCCCGCCAACACCATCACCGGCACCGCCAATGCCGAAACCCTCAACGGCACGGCCGGCGCAGATTTGATCCTCGGCCTGGGCGGCAGCGACACCATCAAGGCCGGCACGGGCGCGGACATCATCGACGGCGGTGCCGGACGCGACTCGCTGTATGGCGGCGACGGTGCCGACACGTTCCGCTACAGCAACCTGTCCGACAGCTACCGCGACTACGACACCGGCGGCGTCACGGCCACGGACACGATCTACGACTTCACCGTCGGCGTGGACAAGATCGACGTGTCCGCGCTGGGCTTTACCGGCCTCGGCGATGGCAGCAACGGCACGCTCTACATGACCCTGAACGCCGCTGGCGACAAGACCTACGTGAAGTCGAGCGAGGCCGACGCCGATGGCAATCGTTTCGAGATCGCGCTGAACGGCAACTACCTCAACACCCTCACCGCCAGTGACTTCGTCTTTGGCGAACGCGCCCAGCAGGACATCCTTTATTTGCCCACGCTCGGCCAATCCAACGCTCGCCTGTTGCGCATGACCGAAGACGACGATCAATCCGGCACCTCAATGCTGGTCAACGACCTGGACAAGTACACCACCTATGACGTTCGCAGCCAGTTCACCGATGCCGACGGCAACGGGATCGACATCGCGGTGGGTGGCAGCACGGTCAACGGCTTGTCGACGCTGGGCGCCGAGGAGCTGAAATTGTGCTGGTGGCTGACCGACACCAACCAACCCGGGCCAGCGTTGTTGCGGGCCGTGACGTTGCTGCGCGACCAGCTCACCGAACTGAAGGCCATCGACAACGTGACCATGGGCATCATCTGGGGCCAGGGCGAGGAAGCCGCCCAGGAAATCGCCAGGGCCACCGACAAGGCAGCGGCCGCAGCAGCGTATAAGGCGGCGACGCTGAAGGTCTTCGATTACCTGCACGCCCAGTTCGGCAATTTCACCGTGTACATGATGGAGACCGGTCACTACGAGCAGGACGCGGCGCGAGCCCGTGGCTATTCGGAAGACAAGATCGCCGCCATCGTCGACGGGGTCGGCTATGTCCGCGCCACCCAGGAAGCCATCGCCGCCGAGCGCGCCGATGTGAAACTCGCGGTGGACTACACCGACCTGCCCTTGCGCTATGAAGTCGACCCGCTGGTATATCCCGATGACGTCTGGCATCTGCACGAAGAGTCGGCGGAAATCGTCGGCCAGCGCCTGGCGGATTACATCGCCGATGACCTCGGTTTCCATGGCAACCCCAACGACAACAACAGCGTGCAGGACATTTTCGACGGCGCGCAGAACGAGGGCGGGAAAATCTTCGGTACCGACCAGGACGATACGCTGGTGGGCAGCGCCGGTAACGACACGCTGGACGGCGACTTGGGCGCCGACACCTTGACCGGTGGCGATGGCAACGACATCTACATCGTCGACAACGCGTTCGACAGCGTGGTGGAAACCAACACCTCGACCTCGCAGATCGATACGGTGCAAGCGTCGGTGAGTTGGACCCTGGGCGCCAACCTGGAAAACCTGGTGCTGACCGGCGTGTCGGACATCGACGGCACCGGCAACGAGCGGCGCAACTTCATCACCGGCAACGTCGCCAACAACGTGCTCGATGGCGCCGCAGGGGCCGACAGCATGAGCGGTGGCGATGGCAACGACACGTACTACGTCGACAACGCCAGCGATACGGTGATCGAGACCAGCAGCAACCCGGTGTCCGGCGGCATCGACAGCGTCCACAGCAGCCTGGCGACCTACACGTTGGGCACCAACGTCGAGAACCTGTATATCGACAGTGCTGGCGACGCCAACGGGATCGGTAACGCGCTGGACAACACGCTGTTCGCCGGTGCCGGGAACAACATCCTCGACGGGCGCGATGGCAACGACACGGTGTCGTTCGAGCGGGCCCTGTCTGGGGTGACGGTGAATCTGTCGACGTCTGCGCAGCAGAACACCGTGGGTTCGGGGCTCGACACTTTGAAGTTCATCGAGAACCTGACGGGCAGCGCCTACGCTGACACCCTGTCGGGCAACAGCGCCGGGAACATCCTCAATGGTGGCGCGGGCAACGACACCTTGGTGGGCGGCTCGGGCGATGACCGGCTGATCGGCGGCGCGGGCACCGACAATCTCACGGGTGGCACGGGCGCGGACACCTATGCGTTTGGCGCGCTGTCGGACATGGGCGTCGGCGTGGCGCGGGATGTGATCAACGGGTTCAAGACCACCGAGCTGGACAAGCTGGACCTCACCGGCCTCGACGCCAACCCGCTGACCGCGACCCATGATGCGTTCACCTTCATCGGCAGCAACGCCTTCGACACCACCAACGCCACCGGCCAACTGCGGTTTGTCGACGGCATCCTCTACGGCAGTACCAACGCCGACGCCACCGCCGAGTTCGAACTCGCCCTGGTGGGCGTCAAGGAGCTGCATGCCAGCGACTTCACTGCCTGATAGAGTTTGGGGACCGCTTCGCAGCCCAGCGGGAGCAAGCTCCCTCGCCACGGTGGGTCATGCAGCCGTCAATCCGTGGCGAGGGGATTTATTCCCGCTGGGCTGCGCAGTAACCCAAAAGACCTATCGGGATCAGCCTGACACACCGCAGTGACTGGTTTGGGGGCCGCTTCGCAGCCCAGCGGGGATGAATCCCCTCGCCACAAAAAGCTGTCTGCCATTTATAACTGATACTCCGATGCTGTCGTGGCGAGGGGATTTATCCCCGCTGGGCTGCGCAGCAGACCCAAAAAGACCTATCGGGATTAGCCTGACACACCGCAGTGATTGGTTTGGGGGCTGCTTCGCAGCCCGGCGGGAGCGAGCTCCCTCGCCACGGTGGGTCATGCCGCCCGCAATCCGTGGCGAGGGGATTTATCCCCGCTGGGCTGCGCAGCAGACCCCAAAAGACCTATCGGGACCAGCCTGACACACCGCAGTGACTGGTTAGGGGGCCGCTTCGCAGCCCAGCGGGAGCAAGCTCCCTCGCCACGGTGGGTCATGCCGCCCGCAATCCGTGGCGAGGGGATTTATCCCCGCTGGGCTGCGCAGCAGACCCAAAAGACCTATCGGGATCAGCCTGACACACCGCAGTGACTGGCTTGGGGGCTGCTTCGCAGCCCAGCGGGAGCAAGCTCCCTCGCCACAAAAACCTGTACTGCCACTTGTAACTGATACTCCGATGCTGTCGTGGCGAGGGGATTTATCCCCGCTGGGCTGCGCAGCAGAC
>NZ_VDLV01000006.1:52338-89577 GCF_013608025.1 Pseudomonas brassicacearum subsp. neoaurantiaca
AGCGGGGATAAATCCCCTCGCCACAAGAGCCTGTTCTGCCACTTGTAACTGATACCCCGATGCTGTCGTGGCGAGGGAGCTTGCTCCCGCTGGGCTGCGCAGCAGGCCCAAAAAGACCTATCGGGATAAGCCTGACACTCTGCTTCAGAACAAGCTCTGCACCTGCTCCAGCACCGCGCGGTTCATTTGGCCGGTGTGGGTGTGGAGGCTCACATAGCTTTGCAGCATGTCCAGTTTGGTGCTGAGCAAATCCCGGCGGGCCTGGAAGAGTCGTTGCTGGGCGTCGAGGATGTCTACGGTCGAACGCACGCCGCCCTGGAAACCTTTTTCGGTGGAGGTCAGCGCCCGTTGGTTGGATTCCACCGCCCGTTGCATCGCCTTGCTCTTGGCGAACCCCGCCACCACGCCCAGGTAGTCGGTCTCGATGGACTCGGCCAGTTGCTGACGCTGCACGTCGTAGTCGGACTGGGCGCCGGCCAGTTGCGCCTCGGCCTTGGCCACCGAAGCGCGCACCGCGCCGCCGCGATACAGCGGGATGTCCAGCTGCACGCCGACGTAATACGAGTCCTGGCGTGGATCGAGTTCCTGGTACTGGCGGGTTTCCCGGCGGGTCAACTGCGTGGTCAGCGACAGCGTCGGATAGTGCCCGGCGCGCTGGCTGTCGGCCTGGGCCTCGGCGACTTTCACGGCCGCCAACCGCGCCGCCAATTCAGGACTGGCTTCGCGGGCGATCGCCGTCCAGTACGGCAAATCCTGCTCCGGCGGGATTGGCGTGCCGGCGGGCAACTCTTCGCGCATCGGCTGGATGTCGTCGATGGGCACGCTCGCCCGCCCAGACAGCGCCCGCAATGCCGCTACGCGGCGCGCCTGGGCTTCGGTTTCCTGGGCCTCCACCAGATCGAGCCGGGCCTGGGCTTCGTCGATGTCGGTGATTGCCCCTTGGCCGCCCTCATAGAGCTTTTTGCTCTGGACGACCAAGCCACGGATCGCGGCTTTTTGCTGGGCGATCAGCTTGAGTTCGTTCTCGGCCCGGGCCACGTCGAAATAGCCCTTGGCGACCCGATCGAACAAGGCCTGGCCGGCCACATCGAACTGTTGACTGCCCAGCGCACCTCGCGCCTTGCCTTCTTGATAAGCCGCCCAGCGCCCCTTGTCATAGAGCGGCTGTTGCGCCGCCAACGTCACGCTGTTCGCCTGGTAATCGTTGCTGTTGACGTAGCTTCGATCATCTCCACCATCGGTACGCCCGCCATACCCATAGCGCGACGACAACGACACCTGCGGATAAAGCCCACCCCGACCAATCGCCTCTTCCTGGCGCGACGCATCGAAGGCATGGGTCGCGGTTTGCAAGGTCGGGTCGTTGAGGCGCGAAGCGTCGTAGGCGGCGGTCAGGCTCAGCCCGCCCTCGGCCGCCCAGGCCGGGCCGATCACCGCCCAACTGGTGCACAAGCTCAACAGCACACGGACGCCGTAACGGCAACGGTCGGTCATGCTCATTCCTCTTTGAAGGCAGCCAGCAAGCGTTCGCGCAACGGTTTCATCAGGTAGTTCATCAAGGTGCGCTCACCCGTCACCACGGTGACATCGGCGAGCATGCCGGGGCGCACCAGCAGCCCGGCGTCCTGCAGCGAGACAACGGTCTCGGCGGGAATCTCGACCTTGGCGGAGAAGTACGGCTGGTGGGTCTGCTGGTCGATCAACTGATCCGCCGACACGGTGGTGACCGTGCCGGTCACGGTCGGCGTATCCACCCGTTGCAGCGCGGTGAAATGCACGTGCACCGGCAACCCGGGGCGCAGTTTGTTGGCCATCAGCGGCTCGAAACGCGCAGTGATCGCCATCGGTGCGTCCAGTGGCACCACTTGCATCAGCGTCTGCCCGGCCTGGGCAACGCCTCCCACCGTGTGGATGGCCAAGTCCATGACCTGCCCCGCCACGGGCGCGCGGATCGCGCCGTTGTCGACTTCGAACTGCAAGGCTCGGATCTGATCGGCGTAGCCCGCGGCCTCGGCCGAGACCTCGCTGAGCTGGGTTTCAGCGTCACGACGAAATTCCTGCTGCGCCTGCAAGGCCTTGAGCCGACTTTCATTGATGGCCTGGCGGGTGCGACCGACATCGCCCACACCCGAAGCGATCTGCCCGGCCAGTTGCGCCGCGTTGCGCTCGGCCTCGAAAAGCTTGTTGCGCGGCACATAGCCTTCCCGGGCCAGGTCACGCAGGCCGACGAGCTCCTGCTGCTGGAACCGCATCTGCGCATCGTAGTTGCGCTTGACCCCTTCATAGCCCTGCAACTGCTGCTGCAAGGCGCCGATTTCATGCTCGATGATCTGCAAGCGACTGCCCAGCTCCGCGCGACGGGTCATGAACAGCTGGCTCTGAAGGGCCATGGCCGCTTTGACGCGGGGCTCGTCGGCGCGCTCCAGCAGTTGCTGCGGCCATTGGATCTCCGGTGCGCCCAAACGCTCGGCCATCAACCGCGCCTCGATGCTGCGATCGTTGAGCAGCTTGCCCAGGGTCACGTCCAACTGCGATTGCGCCTGCACGGTGTTGAGCTGCACCAACAACTGCCCCTGGTTGACGCGGTCACCGTCACTGACCAGCAGCTTTTCCACGACCCCGCCAACCAGCGATTGCACGGCTTTGCGTTCACCCGCCACCACCACCGTGCCGCTGCCCACCACACCCTGGTCGAGCGGCGCCAGGCACGCCCACAGCAGAAAGCCGCCCAAGGTCAGCGCCAGGAAAATCACGCCGTAGCGCGCCGCCCCGCCCGCATCGGTGCTGGCGCTGGGCAATGTGTTGCTGCTGAGTACACTCAGGCCATGCTCACCGTGGGCCGGTGCGGCCGATTTCAAATCACGCATCCTTGCTTGCCTCCCGCACAGCCGCCGGCCTCGGTCCCGGCATCAGCGCCTTGAGCACTCGGTCCCGCGGGCCAAACGCTTGTTGAGTGCCGTCCTTCAGCACGAGGATGTGATCGACCACCGCCAGCACGTTGGGCCGATGGGTGATCAACACAACGGTACTGCCGGCAGCCTTGAGCACGCCGATGGCCTGCACCAGCGCCAGTTCTCCGGCTTCATCCAGGTTGGAATTGGGCTCGTCGAGCACGATCAGCGACGGGCTGCCATACAGCGCGCGGGCCAGGCCCAGGCGCTGCTTCTGGCCGCCGGACAAGCCAAGCCCGCCAGGCCCCAACGGCGTGTCGTAGCCCTTGGGAAATCGCAGGATCATTTCGTGGATGCCCGCGTGACGGCTGGCGGCGATGATCTTGTCGGCGTCCTGCTCGCCGAAACGGGCGATGTTGTCGGCGACGCTGCCATCGAACAGCTCGATGTCCTGGGGCAGATAACCAAGGTACGGCCCCAGCGCATCATGGGACCACTGGCTGATCTCGGCATCGTCCAGGCGCACCGATCCACCGATGGCCGGCCACACGCCGACCAGCACGCGAGCCAAGGTTGACTTGCCGCTGGCACTGGGACCCACCACCGCGAGCACTTCGCCCTTGCCCAGGCTGAAATTGATGCCCCGCAAGATCGGCTGCGTCGCCCCGGGCGGTCCCACATACACTTGTTCCAGGCGTACCGCGCCGGTCGGCGGCGGCAATGGCATGCGCAAGCGGTCGCGAGGGTGTTGCGCCAACAGTTGGCTCAGGCGCTGGTAACTCTGGCGGCCGCTGTTGAATTGCTTCCACGAGCCAATGGCGATTTCCACCGGCGCCAGGGCGCGCCCCAACAACAGCGACATGGCGATCATCATGCCCGCCGACAACTGCCCTTCGAGCACCAGGAGCGCGCCCAATCCCAAGGCCAGGGATTGCCCGGAAATCCGCACGAACCGCGTCGCCGAGGTGATGCGCGCGCCGCGATCACTGGCATGGGCCTGCGCCGCAATGATGCGTTGCTGCAGCATGCTCCAACGTTGGCGCAGCGGCCCGAGCATCCCCAGGGCCTGGATGACTTCGGCGTTCTGCAGCGTGCTGTTGACGTAGATCGACGACTGCACCCCTAGCCGGTTGGCCTCCCCCAGGCGCCCTCGGGTTGCCAACTCGCCCCACAGCGCCAGGCCGATCAGCGTCAAGGCGAGCACCAGGGTCAGCACGCCGAACCATGGGTGGAAGATGAACGCCACCAGCAGGAAGATCGGCAGCCACGGGGCGTCGAGCAAGGCGATCAGGCCCTGGCCGGTAATCAGTTGTCGCAAGGTGGCAAGGTCGATGAGCACTTGCGCCGGGTTGGCGTTGTGCTCGCGCAAGCTGCGGGCAAACGCCGCGTCGAAGACCCGCTCGCCCAAGGCGTCGTCCAGCCCGGCGCTCATGCGAATCATCACCTCGCCACGCACCCACTCGATCAGGGCACTGAACATGAACAGCCCGAGGGCGATCAAGGTCAGCATGAACAAGGTGGTTTCGTTACGACTGGTGAGGACTCGGTCATAGACCTGCATCATGTAGAGCGACGGCACCAGCACCAGCAGATTGATCACGCCACTGAACAGCGCCAGGGACCAGAACACCCGGCGATAACTCAACAACGCGGCGTCAATGTCGTGCCGTGGATCAAGGAGCAAACCCATAGAGTGTCAACCCGCAAAAGAAATAACGGTCCCGGTGCAATCCATGCGAGTCATTCGCCCGAAGGCGTCAAAAAAAGAGCGTCATCCTGCTGACATTGTCGCCATCTGTGGCGAACTCCACCCGTACGGGCGCCAACTACTGACAACGCAGCCAAGGGTAAGTGCCAGAGGGGAATGAGGGATTTACGGGGGACGCTGAAAAAAGCGGGGGCTGAGACGCAGGTTCCCTGTGGAGCGAGCTTGCTCGCGATGGCGTCGGGTCAGTGGCTGGGATTTGACTGCCACACCGCTATCGCGAGCAAGCTCGCTCCCACAGGATTGTAGTGTTAACCCAGAGACACCGCCTCTTCAGGCTGCGGCGATTGCCGCGAGGTCACCAGCCCGACAAAGGAAATGACCAAAGCCAGGCCAAGGGTGGTGCTCACCTCGCTGCGGTGTTCGGGCGTCACCATCATCACCGCCAGGGCTGCGCAGATGAACACGATCACCGCCCAGGTGAGCCACGGGAACAACCACATGCGAAAGCCCAGCTCAACGCCTTGTCGAACCAACTTGCGGCGCATGCGCAACTGCGACACAGCAATCGCCAGGTACACCAGCAGCGCGATGGCGCCGGAGCTGGCGAGCAGGAATTGGAACAACCCGGCCGGCATGAAATAGCTGAACACGGTGATGCCCAACCCCAACACCGTGCTGGCAATCACCGCGGCCCTGGGCACCCCAGCGGACGAGGTCACTTCCAGCGCCCTCGGCGCATCGCCACGCCGGCCCAGGGAATAGAGCATGCGCGAGGCAATGTAGATCGAGGAATTCATGCAACTGGCCACGGCGATCAGCACCACCACGTCCACCATGAATTTTGCGTGGGGAATGTTCATCAGCTCCAAGGCGCGCTGATAGGAACCCACCGACGCCAGCAGCGGATCGTTCCACGGCACCACGGAAATCACCACGAAGATCGACAGCAAATAGAAAACGCCGATGCGCCAGATCACCGAGCGGGTGGCCTTGGCAATGTTCTGTGCGGGGTTGCTGGATTCGGCGGCGGCAATGGTCACTGCTTCCGTGCCGATGAAGCTGAACATGATAGTAATGAAGGCCCCGACCACGGCCGACAAGCCATTGGGCGCGAAGCCGCCATATTCCTCCATCAAGCGACTCAAGCCGCTGGCCTCGCGCTCGGGAATCCAACCCATCAGGACCGCGAAGCCCAGGGAAATGAAACCGATGATCGCCACCACCTTGGCCATGGCGAACCAGAACTCGAACTCACCGTACTTGGACACGCTGAACAGGTTCGTCACGGCCAGGGCGATGATCGACACCGAGGCGAACAGCCACGCATCGACTGCAGGAAACCACTGGTTCAGTACGTGGCCGGCGGCCAGTGCTTCGATGGGAATCACCAACACCCAGAACCACCAATACAACCAACCGATGGTGAAGCCGGCCCAGCGTCCGATCGCTTGGTCGGCGTAGGTGGAAAACGAACCGGTGTCCGGTCGGGCGACTGCCATCTCGCCGAGCATGCGCATGACAAGCACCACCAGCAAACCGGAGAAAAGATACGCCAGCATCACCGCCGGGCCTGCGGCGGCGATGGCATGGCCCGATCCGACGAACAAGCCTGCGCCGATAATCCCGGCAATTGAGAGCATGGTGACGTGACGCGGCTTGAAGCCCTGCGCCAGGTGGCCGTTCGAATCCTTGAAGGTCGGGCTGGTCATGGTTTTTGTTCTCTTATTCGACATTGAGGCGTGTCGAAGGACGGCTGGTGCGTTTGGTTTTCGCTCCTCCTGAAAGCGGCACACCCTGGATGTCTGATCCAATCCCTCGCGAATTTGGCTCTGCGGTAAAAAGTCGAGCCACGTTACCCGCCTACACTCCCGGGTTAGTTACCTGGGAACGCCGCCTTTTTGCCTGATCTCGCCAACAGCGACATGGCGTTTTGCCCGTTATACCGGCTCTGCGCCGAGGGTTTCAGCCATGCGGACCAAATCGGCAAAGGACTTGGCGTGCATTTTCTTCATGGCGTGGGCGCGATGGATTTTCACGGTGATTTCACTCAAGTTCATCTGCCCGGCAATCTGCTTGTTCATCAGGCCTTTCGCAGCGAGGGACATGACCTCTTTCTCACGTGCTGTCAGCGACTGATAACGGGCATGCAGGTCCGAGAGCTGGCGCTCGACGTTCCTGCGCTTCACATCGGCTTGAAGCGCGGCTGACACCGCATCGAGCAAGTCCTGCTCGCGGAAGGGTTTCGCCAGGAAGTCCACGGCCCCCGCCTTCATCGCCTTGACGGACATCTCGATATCGCCGTGACCGGTGATGAAGATGATGGGAATCCTGATATTCGCCGCCGCCAACTGGCTCTGGAAATCGAGGCCGCTACTGCCTTGCAACCGGACATCGAGCACCAGGCAACTGGCAATATCAGACCGGGGCCACTGGAGAAACTCTGCGGTGGACGCGAACGTCTCGACGCGTATGCCAACAGAGCGCAAAAGATTGCTCAGCGCATTACGAATGGAGGCGTCATCATCGATGACGAACACTACGGAACTGTCGCTGCCCGGCTCATTGGATTTGGAATTGCCGCTCATGCACGTCCCCTCGCGTAATAGACAAAAAATTCTAGCACAGCGCCTTCAGCCCCAACGCGTGCCACGCCTGATCCAGGCGCTACGCGACAAGGTTGTCTCCCAAGGCCGTAATCGATGCAAAAAACTCCCGTGGACGACGCCAGCAAGCATTGAGTTGCACGCTGTAGCTTTTCCCGGTCAGGCACCATGTGCAGAAATGTTCGCAGTTATTGGAGAACAGCCGGTATTGGTTTTCTCCCAGTCTCGAACGCGCCCGATGGACAATTTCACCGGCACGATACCGGGCAGCCTCGCGAACTATCCATACCGGCTTGCCGCTGGCGAAACGTTCAAGATCGGTGACTTCGATCGGCCCCGCCTTCAGCGAGCCACTGAGCCCCGAATAGTGAGCGACTTTTCCGTCGCCCAGGTAGATGCCGTGATGCAGATAGAACCGGCGCGGGCTCACCAGATGCGCACCCAACGGCACCTGGCCGGCGGCCATGATATCGACCGGCTCCAACGAGACATTCGCCAAAGCGCCGGGCTGCCCAGCGCACTGGCGAGGCTCCAGGGACAGGCAGCCTGACGACATGGGCACGCTCAAACGATAAAAAACATTCGTGGTGATCAGCGCCAGGCAAATAAGCACTATTGAACGAAGGGACGAAAATTCGTCCGCTGCGATGGCTGTCAGTTTCATTGCCAGATACTCCGCAACCCGTGCAACGACTGTATCGCGCGGGTTGGCGGGGATCATTTGTACGAGGGATTGGCTCGCTGATCGATTGATATGCGCTCGGTAAACCTAGGTATGAGCGCCTCTTGGCAATTCGCTTGGTCATCAGCACTGTTTGATGGGGAGCGTGAACTCCACCGTAGCACCACGGGGTCGATTGGCACTGGCTCTCAAGCAGCCACCATGGGCCTCGATGATCGATCGGCAGATGGATAAACCGAGTCCGAGCCCGGCTGGTTTGGTGGTGTAGAACGAGGTAAATACCTGTTCGGTGCACTCCAGGGCGAAACCCGGTCCTGTATCGCTCACCTTCACCCTGACGTAGCCGCCATCATCGCGCGCGGAGCAGATCAGCAATTGCCGATCACCTTCATCGACCCCGCCCATTGCCTCCAGCGCATTCATGATCAGGTTGAGCAACACTTGCTGCAACTCCACGCGATCGCCCTCGATGATAGGCAACGCGTCGGCCAGCTGTGTCTGGATCGAAGCGCCACTCTTGATGATCTGAAAGCGGCTGAATTCGATCATCTCCTCAATCGCCGCATTGATATCCACTGGCCCCTTCTGCGGCGGCGCCTTGCGGATATGCTGGCGTATCCGTCCCAGTACGTCAGCGGCCCGATTGGCGTCCAGGACCAAGTGCCCCAGTATCTGCCTGACCTCCTCGATCTCCGGCGGCTGGGCATTGAGCCAACGCAACGCGGCATCGGCGTTGAGAATGGTCGCGGCAATCGGCTGATTGACTTCATGGGCAATCGAGGCGACCAACTGCCCCATGGTCGCTACCCTGTTCGCGTGGGCCAGCTCGGTTTGCACCTCGCGATAACGGCGTTCGCTTTCACGGAATTTTTCCTCCGCCTGCCGGCGCTCGGTCAGGTCCAGCACAAAGGCCACGCCTTCCCCACTGCCGGCTTCGAACACGGCCAGGCCAACGATGACCGGCAAACGACTCCCATCCTTGCGCCAATATTCTTTCTCGTACGGACAGGCCTGTCCGGTCAGCAGGGCCTGGGCCAATGAGCGCTCGCTCAATTCTCGATACTCGGGCACCGTCAGGTCCCGCCAGCGCAGGCGACCGGAGAGCAGGTCCTCGCGTTCGTAACCGACCATGCGCAGGAAAGCGTCGTTTGCTTCAATGATGTCGCCCTCGGCATTCCACACGAGAATACCGATGATGTTGGCATCGACGAGACGACGGATCTTCGCTTCGCGCTCGGCCACCTCACGATACAAACGGGCATTTTCCAATGAGATGGCCGCACGGGACGCCACCAGGTTCAGAATGGCGATACGCGTCGGACTGATGACGTGGGCGGCAAGGCTGTTTTCCAGGTAGAGCACGCCGACGAGCGTGGCCTGGTTGATCAACGGCAGGCAGAGAACCGACCGCACGCGCCGCGCAAGCAGGTAGGGATCGGTGGCAAACGGCGCAGCGAGCGGCGCTGTGGCGTCATCAAGGAAAACGCTCTCCTGGGTTCGTAGCACATGGTAAAGAATCGACTCCGGCAACAGCGACGGACTGACCGGGACATCGTGCAATTGCAGGGTGTTGCCGCCCGTTGTCGCTTGCGCTGCGATCCGGTGCCCCCCGTCGCCGGACAGGATCAACAAGCCGCGCTCGGCGCCGGCCTGTTCGATGGCCGTGGCCATGACCCGATCGATCAGTTTCTCCAGGACGATTTCACCTGACACCGCCTGGGAGACTTTTAACACCGTCGCGATATCCAAGTGCTGTACAGGCGTGGCCATCGTCGATGCCGGATCAGGCGCGGGCTCTTTATCCCTCAGCCACGGGTATCGGGCTTCAAGCTGCCGGACCTTGCCATCAGCCCCCCAGCGCAAATAACCGTAGCGGGCATCCTGCATGTACATCCGAGCGATCTTCTCGAGGCCGCGCCCGGCATAGAACCGCGAAGCCCGCTCGTTGGCCAGCGCCTCGATAGACACGAAACCGCTTTCCCGGGCGGCTTCCATGGTGTGTTCGTAAAGCAACTCGGCCTCGATCAGGCGCCCTTCGACGCGGGCAATCTCGGCGCCCACCAGCGCCGCGCGGCTCGCGAAGTTGTCCGGGCACTGTTGCGCCCAGGCCTGGAGCTGTCGATGGCCCGCGATCATCGCGGTCATGTGCTGCTCCCGCTCATCCGCAGGGGCATCGGCGCAGACCGCAGCGTGGGCCAGGGCGGCAAAAAAATGGAATTCGGCCTCTTCAAAAAACGCCTGGCAAACCCAGAGCAACCGTTGCGCCTTTTCGGCGGCGGCCAATGCCGCCATCGGCTCATCGGCCATGTAGCGGGCCTGCAACTTGCGCACCCAATACAGGCACTCAGCCAGGACCAGGTCGGGGTTGCTGGACAGATGTGTTTGCGTGGTGAGCTCATCGTGTTTGTCATCGTCCAGGCGGCCGAACGCTGGCGTCTGACCTCGCAGCATCCGGATCAACAGCAACTGGGTGACGATAAAATCGGTCACCAGCCCGAACCGCACCTTCCTGGCGTAAGCCAGCCCTCTTTCGGCCTCCGCTTGCACTTCGGGCAGCGGCTCGCCGGCAAAAAGCAGGTCCGCGGTAAGGTTATTACCCGCATAGGCCCCATACGGCAGGTCGCCGATCCGGTTCGCCGCGGCAAACGATCGACGCAACAAGTCGCGGCATTCGCCCACGGGCCGCATCCAGCGCACCGCAAAGCATGAGAAACACAGGTAGGTGCTGGCCTCGAACCGTGTCAGGCCACGGTGTTCGACCAGGTCGCAGCCAAGCTGGCCAAATCGGAAGCCGACCTCGTAATCACCAAAGCGCCGGCCCGCGACCCTGAACAGGTTGGCGTAGAGCACGCAGGAAGCATCGCAGTTGCCCCATTCCAGGCTGAGGGTAATCGCCTTGCAAATCAGCAAATCCGCCAGGTTCGCGTCACTTTGCAAGGCTGGGGCGAACAGCTTGCCCAGGGCATTGACGGTTTCCAGCGCCGTCGCGTCCTCCATCAACGGCAAGTCGATGAGGTCCTCGATCGAGCGGTCGCCCAGCAGCGCTCCGATCCGGTCGTATTCCTCGCGCACCGCTTCGTCGCTCGGCTGGGCGGACCATCGGATACCGACGTGCCGCAGATAGGCGAGACAGACCGCGACCGCGCCATCGCTGCGGTCCATCAGCAAATACACGTCCATCATCAAACACGCGACGCTGGCGCGTTCACTCACCGTCACGGCACGGTCCGACAACATTTTCAGGCGCTCGTCGGCGATGGCGAGCTGGCCGGTCAGGAACTCGCATTCGGCCCGGTTCAGTTCCAGGGCAAAGACAAGCCCGTGTCGATGTGTCCAACAGTCGTCGCCCAACAACCGGACGCCGGTGGCCAGATAGCTGAGCGCCGACGCATAGGCCGTTGACGCCTTGGCCCGCTGGCCGGCCAGCAGGTTCAGCGCCGCCAGTTCCTCGCGCTCGGCGGGATCGGTGATCAACGCGGCGCCGAGGTTGAGCTGGCCCACGATGTCGAAAATCACCTCGTCACGGGCCTGGGATGAAGTCTGTCTGGCCAGCAACCGGCCGATTTTCAAATGGAGCCGGGGGCGTGAATCGACAGGGATCATCGAATAGGCGGCTTCATGGATGCGGTCGTGGACAAACCCGTACGCACCGTCGCGTCGCTCAACCAATTCCTGGCGAATCGCCTCCCAGAGAACCGCCCGAATCTGCGTCCTGGGGATTTCCAGCACGATCGCCAGCGACTTGAGCCCACAGGCGTTGCCCAGGCAGGCAAGTTGCTGCAGGGCTTGTTGTGTGTCTGCCGGCAGGCGGGCCAGCTTATCGACCATCAAGTCCACGATATTGTCGGTATAGCCCTTGGCGTGAATACGGTCCGGATCCCACCACCATTGCCGGGCGCCGTGATCGAACGCCAACAAACCCTCGTCGGCGAGCGCTTGCAGGAACTGGATGACGAAGAAAGGGTTGCCAGCGGTCTTGTCCAACACCAACTGCGCCAGGGGCTCGATACGCGCCGGCTCATCGTGCAATGCCTCGGCAATCAACTGCTCGATATGGCCCTTGGCAAGCGGTGCCAGCGTGAGCTCGCTGACCTTGCCACCCGGGCCACGCAGTGTCTTCAGTTTGCCTGCCAGCGGGTGTGACTCATCGACCTCATTGCTGCGGTAGGCGCCGACCAGCAGCAAATAGCGGACGTCGTCGCTGGTCAACAGATCGTCCAGCAAGTCCAGCGTCGCCGCATCGAGCCATTGCAGATCGTCGAGGAACAGCGCGAGCGGATGCTCCCGTTGGGCGAACACGCCGATGAAACGCCGCAATACCAAGAGGAAGCGCCGTTGCTCTTGCTGAGGATCGAGTATCGGGACCGCTGGGGGCTCGCCGAGGATAAGCCGCAGTTCGGGAATCAGGTCCGTCATCAGTCTTGCGTTAGGCCCCAACGCCGCCTGCAAGGCGTCTCGCCAACCGGCCAGTTCGGCATCGCTCTTGCCCAGGAGCATGCGCACCAGGCTCTGGAACGCTTGAACCAGGGTCGAATAAGGAATATCCCGCCGGTATTGATCGAATTTGCCACTGGCAAACAGTCCCCGTGGCGGCACGAGCACCTTGTGCAGTTCATTGACCACCGAAGACTTGCCGATGCCGGAGTAGCCCGCCACTAACACCAGTTCCGTCGCGCCGCTGTCGACGACACGGCCGAACGCATCGACCAGCGCCTGGACTTCGCCTTCTCGCCCATAGAGTTTCTCTGGAATCAGCAACCGGTCGGAGCTGCCCTGCTCACCCAGCGCAAATGCCTCGATGCGCTGCCCTTGCCTCCACTGCGCCAGGCACTGGCGCAAGTCGTGCTCGACACTCGCAGCCGTCTGGTAGCGCTCCTCGGCGGTCTTTGCCAGCAGCTTCATGACGATCCGGGAAAGCACCTCGGGAATGGTTGCGATCCGCTCGCGGGGCGACAAGGGTTGTTTGGCGATATGGCAGTGCACCCATTCGATGGGATCCGATGCGGTGAACGGCAGCGAGCCGGTCAACATCTGGTAAAGCGTGACACCGAAAGAATAAAGATCGCTGCGCGAGTCGATTGAGCGATTCATCTTTCCGGTCTGTTCGGGCGCCATGTAGGCGAGCGTGCCGGCGAGGGTTTCAGGAGCCTGCCGCTCGCGAGGCAAGCGTGACGCCAGGCCGAACCCGGTGAGCCGGGCCTGTCCGTCATCGCAATCGGCCAGGATGTGGCTGGGCTTGATGTCTTTGTGGATCAGGCCGCGCTGATGAAGCTTGCCCAACGCCACGGCGATGCTCACCGCAAGTTGCAAGAACCGGGTGGTTTCCAAGGGCGATGTCAGCAAATGCACCAAGGGCAAGCCGCCTGGGTCGCTGAGCACCAGTTGCACCTGGGCGCCATCGCGGGCCAATTGCAAAGGCTTCACGGACCATGCGGCGTCCAACTCGTCCTTCAAGTCAAACTCATGGGCGAGACGGTCGAGGCAGTCCGGACGAGGTTGCTGCGTGGCGGGACGTGCCACCAGGACACTGCCGTCACCCTCTCTTACCGAGCGTCGCACCCGACTGAAGATACGCTCGCCATCGTCCCATTGTGTTTGCATGCTGTTATCCATCGGCACTGGAGCAAAAATGTTTCTGTCACATCTGCCGTCGAGCTGGCATCCAGTGTCATGTCGCAATTGCCGATGCTGCCGCGTTGATGCGGCGTCCATGGCTGCGCCGGCGACTCGACGGGAAAACGTCGTGTCGGGTTCCGGGACGGGTCGTGTTGCCATCGTCAAGATTAGCGCTTCGCCAGTTTCCTTCCCAGATTTTTACTGATCGCCGGTGACCACTGGCTTGGCCATCGGCAGCCAGGCCAGTCGACGATGCCGCGCCAGTCTATTTGAAATTGCGCCGCGATCATTGCTCTCCTGGTATCCGGCGTCGCTCCTTTGGTCTTAGCGAGGTATACGCAGGTATACTTTTGCACCCGACGGGACCGCGTATGGTGAAGTGAAGACAGGCGCCATTACGAGCGATCCTCATGCCAGATACCCCCCTGCACGACAAAGCCACGATTGCGGTAGTCGATGACGACGAATCCGTTCGCGCGGCGCTCGATAACCTGTTGCGATCCAGCGGTTACGCCGTGCGCACCTATCCCGGAGCCCGGGAATTCCTCGACGCGAAAGCGCCAGGGCACACGCAATGCCTGGTGTGCGACATACAAATGCCGCGCATGAGCGGCATCGAGTTGCATCGGCATCTGCTGGAAAAAGGCTGGCGCATCCCCACGCTGTTCATTACCGCTTACCCGCAACTGGCCGCCAACGTTCCAGGGTTGGTCGCCTGCCTGCCCAAGCCCTGCGATGCCAACAGGCTGCTGGACTGTATCGCCAGCGCCCTGCGTCAGCGCCGCTGACCGTCCTGACGAGTGTTTTCCCGCCCTCGATATACCTTCGTATAACCCCTCTTGCACCCACGTATGGTTTCGCTGAACCGATGCAGAAGTGCGCCCCGGGGAGCCTGCCCATAACATGCATTCACGGTGTGCGAATCACCGCTCTGGATCTATCCCCCCACCGGGAACGCTATTCGAGCGACGTGCAACGCTCCGGGGAACAGGCTATGTCGGGCTCTCATGATTTACCTCAACACCTTTTCAGACGTGTCCGCGCCATCGCTGCCGCGCTCGGCGCTGCCTGCCTGGCAGGTTGCATGGTGGGCCCGGACTTTGTCAGGCCTGACGGCGGGCTGGACGCTGCGCAACTGGTGCCTCGCCAGGAGCATTCCGGCCCTTTCCCTACGTCGGGTGAAGTGCCCGTGCGATGGTGGTTGCTGTTCAACGATGGCGTGCTCGCGCAGTTGCAGGCCCGGGCGCAGGAAGGAAACCTCGACCTGCAAATGGCGTCCGAACGCATCGAGCAAAGCCGCGCGCAACTGGGTATTTCCGCGTCGCAACTGTTGCCGGAGGTCGGCGCCAATGCCAGCTATGCCCGTGAGGGCCTGAGCGAGAACGGCAAGTTCGCCGCACTCGGTGCCCCCACCGCCCCGCAGAATTTCTGGCAACTGGGTTTCGACGCCAGTTGGGAAATCGACCTATGGGGCCGTGCCCAGCGCCTGCGCGAAGGCGCGGCGGCAACGGTCGAGGCCACGCTGTATGACCGCGAAGCCGCGCGGGTGGCACTCTCCGCCGAAGTCGCGCGGACCTACTTGCAGTTGCGCGGGACCCAGGCACAACAGGACATTGCCCGGCAGAACCAGGCCGTTGCCGAACGCACCCTGGCCCTGGCCGAAAGCCGCGAGCGCAATGGCGTGGCGACACGCTTCGAAACCTCATCCGCTCGCGCGCAACTGGCCGCAGTCAAGGCCCTGCTGCCTGAGCTGGCCCAGCGTCGTAACGCCCAGATGAACGCCCTAGCGCTGCTGCTGGGCGAACAACCCCGCGCCCTCGATGCGCTACTGCGCGAAGCCATGCCCCTGCCCTCGCTGCCCACGCGCGTTCCCCTCGGCGTGCCGTCCGAACTGGCCCACCGGCGTCCCGATATCCTGCGCGCCGAGGCACAACTGCACGCCGCCACCGCAGCCATCGGCGTCGCCAAGGCTGATTTCTATCCGCGCATTGGCTTGAAAGGACGGATCGGCGTGGAGGCATTTGACAGCAGTGACCTCGCCAGTTGGGACTCGCGCACGTTCTCCATCGGGCCGACGGTTTACTTGCCCATCTTCCAGGGCGGACGTTTGAAACAGCGCCTGACCTTGACCGAATCACAGCAAAAGACCGCCGCGCTCGCCTATCGCCAGACCGTGTTGCAAGCCTGGCATGAGATAGACAACGCCCTGGATGCCTGGGCGGCCCAACAGCGCGAGCATGACGAGCTGCTGGTTTCATACGAGCAGAACAGGCAGGCACTCCACGCCGCTGAGCGCGGTTACGAACAAGGCGCCGCCGACTATCTCAGCGTTCTCACTGCGCAACTCAATGTGCTCGCCAGCCAGACCCGCCTCAATGCCAGTACGACCAATGCCACCCTCACCGTGGTCAATCTTTATAAGTCCCTGGGCGGCGGCTGGGATCCGGAGCACGTTCGATGAACGGCATGGCCTTGTCGCCAGCGGCCGTTGAAGCCAGGCAACTGCCCCAGGCAAAGGCCTCGAAACGGCCGCTGATCGGTTTGCTGGGGATTTTCCTGGCGGCGATGATGGCGGGACTGAACATCCGGGTCGGCGCGCTGGCACTGGCGGACTTGCGAGGTGCGCTGGGCTTTGGTCTGGACGACGCCTCCTGGCTCACCACCGCCTACAGCGCCGGGGAACTGATCGCCATGCCGTTCTCCGCATGGTTCGCCATTACCTTCTCGGTCCGTCGTCTGGAACTGTGGGTGCTGGCTGCCTGTACGGTGCTGGCAGTGTTGCTGCCCTTTATCCACGACCTGGATCTGCTGCTGGCGCTGCGCTTCGCCCAAGGCATCGCCAGCGGCACAACGATTCCCTTGCTGATGATGGCGGCCCTGAAGTTCCTGCCGCCCCCCATACGGCTGTACGGGCTGGCGTTGTACGCAATGACCGCGACGTTCGCGCCCAACCTGTCCATCTGGCTCGCCGGATACTGGACGGATGGCTTGCAGGATTGGCGCTGGGTGTACTGGCAGATCATTCCCCCGACCTGTCTGGCCGCTGGATTGATCGGCTGGGGACTTCCAACGGAGCCCGTCCAGACCCAACGCTTTCGGCAAGCCAACTGGTTGGGCATGGCATGCGCGGTGCCTGGCCTTGGCCTGTTAGCGGTCGCCCTGGATCAAGGCATACGGCTGGACTGGCTCAATTCACCGTGGGTGGCGTCGTCGCTGATGGCTGGCCTGGCGTTGCTGGCGATCTACCTCTTGACCGAGTGGCACCACCCGTCACCGTTCATCAAGTTGCAGATTCTCAGCCGGCGCAACCTCGGACTCGGCTGCACCTTATTCCTCCTCCTGCTCGTGGTACTGATGTCCAGCTCCCTGTTGCCCGCAAGCTATCTCGGCCCGCTGCAGCAATATCGGCCGTACCAGATGGCGTCCATCGGCCTGATCGTAGCGCTGCCGCAACTGGTGCTGGGGCCGATGGTTGCGCTGCTGCTCTACCGCAAGTGGGTCGACGCCCGCCTGGTGTTCTCGTCAGGGCTGTGTCTGATTGCCTTGGCCTGTTTTTTCGGTGCGCAATTGACCAGCGACTGGAATCGCGACCAGTTCGTCCTGGCGCAAGCGCTCCAAGCCTTGGGCCAACCCATGGCTGTCGTCTCGATGCTGTTCCTGATCACCAGCGTGGTGCAGCCTGCCGAAGGGCCCTACGTGTCCGGCACCATCAACACGTTGCGGGCCTTTGGGTCATTGGCCGGCGCTGCGCTGGTCGGGCAACTGATGGTAACGCGTGGGCGCTTTCACGCAGAGATGTTGCTCGATCAGGCGGCCTTGGCGGGCAACGCCTTGCCGTCGGTACAAGCGCCGCTGCAGTTGATGACCCTCGTCAGCCAGGAATCGCTGGTGCTGTCGATCGCCGATGCCTACCGCGTGCTTGGGGTGCTGGCCCTCTTGCTGATTCCTCTGGTGCTGCGCCTGAGCTTCATCCCAGCCCCTGTCATCCAGGCCGCCTCGCCCTCTACGTCCTCAAACGGGTGACCCATCATGGCATTACCAAAGAAAGCCAAGCTCATCAGTACGTTACTGCTCACCGTGGCGATCAGCGGGGCTGTCTATATCAATCGGCCCGAATCCGCCGCATCAATCCAGTCGACAGACGATGCCTACGTGCTCGCCGATTTCACGGCGGTGGCGCCCCGAGTGTCCGGCACGGTGGATTCGGTGCTGATCGAAGACAACCAGGCGGTGAACAAAGGCGACCTGCTGGCGACCCTCGATGACCGGGATTTCATCGCCGCTGTGAATGCCGCGAAAGCCCAGGTCGCCAGCGCCCGCGCCGGCATCGCGAGCCTGCAAGCTCACCTGGCCCGGCAGGCCACCGCCATTCGCCAGGCACAAGCGGCGCTGGCTGCGAGCGAGGCCGAACTCAAGCTGGCGGCGGTCAACCAGACGCGGTATCGCAACCTGGCCAACGACGGTTCGGGCACCGTGCAGGCGCGGCAACAGGCCGAAGCGCAACTGAGCATCCAACAGGCACGCCGGGACAAAAGCGAGGCAGGCCTACAGGCTGCCCGGCAACAACTGGAAGTGCTCAAGGCCGACCTGGAAAAAGCCGCGGCGACCCTTGCCCACGCCGAAGCCACGCAAGCCATCGCCGAGTTGAAGCTTTCCTATACTCGGATTACTGCGCCAATCAGCGGAACGATCGGGCAGAAATCGGTCCGGGTCGGTGGGTTCGTCAATGCAGGCAACCCCTTGCTCGCGATTGTCCCGCTCGATGCCGTCTACATCACGGCCAATTTTCGCGAGACGCAACTGGCGCGCGTGGAGGCAGGACAAGCCGTGGAAATCGAAGTGGACGCGTTGCCCGGCGATGCGTTGCGAGGCACGGTGCAGAGCCTGGGGCCGGCCAGCGGCGTCAGCTATTCGGCCATCGCACCGCACAACGCCACCGGCAACTTCACCAAGATCGTCCAACGCCTGCCCGTGCGTATCCGCATTAATCCTGGCCAGCCCGACGCGACGAAGCTGCGCGTTGGGATGTCCGTCACCCCGCGTATTCGTGTGGCTGAGTGACGTTCGGGTGCTGCTACGCCTGACAGCCCAGCACGATGTTTTCCAATATGTGCTTTAAAGTTTTAATCCAGTTAAGTATTTTTAGCGAAGGCTGAGGGCATGCCCCTGTCAGCCATGACAGAACCTGTGGGAGCGAGCTTGCTCGCGATTGTGGTGCGTCAGTTGCGGATAAGGTGGCTGACACACCGCTATCGCGAGCAAGCTCGCTCCCACATGGGTTTGTGGCTAGCCCCTCGATTTCCTCTATTCAACAAGGACCTCTCCGTGAGCGGACTGCGTGAACGTCAGAAAGCCGAACGCCGCCAAGCCATCAGCAAGGCGGCGGTGACATTGTTCGAGCGCCAGGGTTTCCAGAACACCACCATCGAGCAGATCGCCAGCCAGGCCGGGGTCTCGGCGCCGACGGTGTTCAAGTACTTCGGCAACAAACAGGAAATCATCCTGGAAATCCTCCACGACGCCGACCAGCGCGCGCTCAAGGACACCCGCAGCCAGATCCCCGAGATCGACGACCCGGTCGAGGCGCTGTGCTATCTGGAGCGGCTGCTCACCGGTTACGCCTTGGAAGTGATGCACCCGAGCCTCTGGCGTGAGTTGCTGCCGCTGATCCTGTTCGGTGGCGGTAACGGATTGCCCGAAGGCTATCGAGCGATGAACGATGCTCTCAGGGCGGAGATCAGCGGCTTGCTCAGGGAGTTGCAGCAAGCCGGCAAGCTGCGCCCGGACCTGGACGTCGAACTCGCCGCGTTCCTGCTCAACGATTACTCGCATCTGCAACTGTTTCGTTTGGTGAACCAGGAACAGCCAGACGTCGAGGCACACTCCTCCCAGGTCCGGCGTATCACCGAATTGCTGTTCCAGGGCATGCGCGCCTGATGATGCGAACCCGGCGCCGAAACGCCGGGTCGCGTCCCTCAGCGATTGGTCTTGATGGCGGTCCATGCACGGGTGCGGATCCGCTCGACCGCGGGTGACACCGGCGCCAATGGGAACAGCGTCTTGCGCGCTTCGTCCGGCACATACATCGCCGGGTTGTTGCGGATCTCTGCATCCACCAGCGGCGTGGCATCGATGTTCGGGTTGGGGTAGCCGATCTTGTTGCTGATCCGCGCGATGACGTCGGGACGCAAGATGTAGTTGATGAAGGCGTAGGCTTCCGCAGTGTGCGGGGCGTTGGTGGGGACCATCATCACGTCCGACCACATCGGCGCGCCTTCCTTGGGCAGCGCCATCGCCACTCTGACGCCCTTCCCTGCGGCATCGGCCAGTCGGGTGGCCAGGGCGACACCGCCGGACCAACCCACGCCGACGCAGATCTCGCCGTTGGCCAGGTCCATGCCATAGCGCGACGAATTGAAATAGGTCACGTAGGGCCGGATCTTCGACATCGTCGCCTGCGCCTGGGCATAGTCCTCGCGCTTTTCACTGTTGGGGTCCAGCCCGGCGTAATGCAACGCGATGGGCACGATCTCGTTGGCGGCGTCGAGAAAACCGACGCCGCAATGGGTGAGCTTGGCCATGTTCTCTTCCTTGAAAATCATGTCCCAGCTGTCCATCTGCACATCGGCACCGAGCACCTGCCGAACCTTGTCGACGTTGTAGCCAATCAACGTCGTGCCCCACAGATACGGCGCCGCATAACGGTTGCCCGCATCGCCCACCGCTTCCAGTGACTTCATGAACTGCGGATCGAGGTGCTTCCAGTTCGGCAACTGGCTGCGGTCCAGGGGCTGGACGGCGCCTGCGGCAACCAAGTGACTTATGTTGGAGCTGCTCGGGTACACCACGTCATACCCGGAGTTGCCGGTCAGCAGCTTGGACTGCAGCGTCTCGACGCTGTCGAAGACGTCGTAGATCGGGCGAATACCGGTTTCCTCCTCGAAGCTCTTGAGGATTTCCGGCGGCAGATATTCGATCCAGTTGTAGATCCGCACGGTCCGCTCTTCGGCCAGGCTCGCACCGCAGATCAGCATCGAAACGGCAGTACCCAGCAGCGTCCTGGACAACACACTCTTCATGGTCAAACTCTTCATTATCTGGCTCCAGCGCGGCCGCGACGGCTCGCGGCATCAATAGCGGTAGGTGAGGTAGAGTTCCAGCGCACTGAATTTCTTATCGTCGCCGAACACCTGCCGGGCCGCCGCCAGGGGCTTGACCCAGTTGTACGAGAGTGAAGTCGTCAGCGACTTCGAAGCCGCCCAGTCGAGGAAGATTACGCTCTCGTCGGCAAAGCGCCGATCGCTGACCGCCGCGCCCATGTAGTTTTTTTCGTCGAGCCAGAACTGATAATGGATCGCGCCCAGGGTGAGGGTTTCGTCGAGGTGGGTCTTGAGGGAGAACTGCTGGACGTTTTCATTACTGTTGAACAGCAGGTAATTGCCGACCACGTCACCGATCAGCCAGGTGCTCCAGTCGACGAACCCTTTGCTCAAGGATTCCCAGGCTTGCTGGCGGTTGTCCGTGAGGTTGCCGTCGCCGGAGAAACTTGCGTAGCGGTAACCAAGGATGGGCGTCAAAGGCAGGTTGTTGAAGGCGTAGTCAGCCTGGCCGTACCAGGCCTTGGCGTCGTATTCCACGCCTTCGCCGCTGCCGCGCTCCAAGGCGTATTCGGCATTCAGCGTCAGGTCCGGAATGCCTGGGATCTTGGCGTTCAACGCCCTGACGTTGTACACCAGCATGCCATCGCGACGTCTCGGCGAGGCCGGATTCTTTTGCCCCATGGCCTTGACCTTGAACGCGCTGGCGCCGAGCGTGACCTGGTCCTGGACGTTGTAGTCGAGGTTAACGCCGGTCATGCGAAAGTCACCCAGGTCGCTGTCAGTCCCGAGGACGAAGCCTTGGGCCTTGAGGGCGCCATGATCCCAGGCAACCACGGCTGAGTCCTTGAAAGCCGTCCGTGGGGCGAGCCAGTAGGCGCCGTCTTTCAATTGATCGAGGTTGCCATCCATGACGATGAAACCGGTGCCGATCATATAGTTCTGGCGGCCGGCGGTGACGGTCCACTCACCGGTGCGGAACCCGCCGTAGAACTCCTCGGTGTCGACCTTGCCGTCGGAGCCGCGGGTGAAGCCACCGGCATCGCCGTCACCGGTGTTGGTCGCGCCGACCAGAGAGCCGCCGGCCAACAGCGCGAAGTCCGGTTGCAAGGCGTATTCCAGCTTGACGCCGGGCTTGACGTAGAACTCCTGCCAATCGATTTTCGTGCCGTCGTTGCTGCCGCTGCGCATGTCGACGCGGCCCGCGCCGAAATTGACGTTGCGGGTGGAAAGCGCCGCGGCACCGGCGGTGAGGTTGACTTCGCCCTTGAGATTGCCGTCTTCGAAGGTATAGCCCGCGAAGGCGGCCTGGGTCGCCAAGGGGAGCCCGAGCGCCAGTAGCGTCCGGGACACATGGGTCGTGCAAACCATAAGTAGCTCCTGTTGATTTATTGTTGTTACAGGGCAGTGAATGGCGGCGCAGAACGTCGCCAACACCAGGCAAGGCCAGGTGAACGAAACGTGATTTCTTGTGGGGCGCAGCTCAGTTCAGCGGGCAAGGTCCGCCGCGATGGCGCGCAGCATGCGCACGCTGTCGCCATCGAACGGGCTGACCGCCTCTTTCAACGACGACTGCTTGACGATCACCACGCCGGAAGGCTTGTCGATGAACAGGTATTGCCCATGGATGCCGCCAGCCATGAGCGCCTGGCTGTGGTCGTTGAACACGTACCACTGGCTGCGATAGGACGCGCCGGGGGTCCATTCGGCGAAGTCCGGTGCGGTGGCGTAGACCGCCGGGTCGGCGCCGGCGGCGATGCGGGCGACGGTCTGCGCCGAAAGCAATCGCCGGCCGTCATGACGGCCCTCGTTGGCCAGCAATCGGCCGAAACGCGCCATGTCACGCAAGGTCGCGTTGAACCCGGCACCCGCAACGCTGCGCCCCCACGGGTCAGCCAGGAAATAGCCATCGCGCTCGCAGCCCAGTTGGCTCCAGATCTTCGCCAGCAGTTGATCGCAGGACTGGCCCGACGCCCGCTCCATCACCCAGGCCAACGCTTCCGTCGTCGCCGTGACGTAATGGAAGAATCCTCCATGAGCGCCCTGCTTCTTCAATGACGGCAGGAACTGATACAGCGACTCGAACTGCGCGTATTCAGCCGGCGCCGGCTGGAACCCGCAGGCGTAGCCGTACTGGGAGCTTTCCGAATCCGGGTCTTCATAGACTTCGCTGTAGGCGATGCCGACGGCCATGTCGAACAACTGGCGCACCGTCGCGTCGCCGAAGGCGCTGGCGGCCAGTTCCGGCACATAGTCGGCGGCAGGTCGGGCCGGGTCGAGCAAGCCGTCAGTCACCAACTGCTCACCCAGCGTGCCGATCAGCGACTTGGTCACCGAGAACATGACGTGGCGGTCGTGGGGTTGTTGACCGTTGAAGTAGCGCTCGAACAGCACCGTATCGCCCTGCATGACCAGGAAGGCATCGGTCTGGCTGGCCACGAGATGGTCGATGACGCTGATGCTCAAGCCGCATTCACTGTCGAAATGCAGTTGATCCAGCGCCCCTGGCGCCTGCCGCAACGGGCTGGCCGGGCCGATGCCTGCCGGAACATCGATCGAAGGCCGCAGCCGCGCGAGGTGGCGAAAACCCCATTGGCTGAACGGCGAGCGCATCCAGTTGTGCCAGGTGACGCGGCGCTGAGGTTCGGCGGGAAAGCCCTGCATGAACGTGGGGGCCACGCTCGCTCGGATGGGAGATTCGTGGGTCTGGACATACAGGCTGGCCAGTGTAGGCACCGTGTTCTGATTCATCGGGTCGCCCCTGGAAATGACTCTGCGTCAAAGCAGATGCAGAGAAATAATTACCCGATGTATTTCTTTAGTCAATAAATGTTTTTATCTCCGACAAGCTTTTTCTCGATCAAGGGGCGATCATCGCCCACGCCTTAAGCTTATAACTTGATGTTATTTGTTTTATATTTTTTAGATCACTTAGATTAAGGTTCCCTCACCAAACGGGCCACCGTCATGCAGCTCCTCACGCTTCCCCCCTCGCCCGGCCTGGCCACCTCGATTCGTGCCACGGCCCAGGTGTTCGCAGACCCCAGTTCCCAGGCCTTGCTCGCCCACTTGCAGCAAGTGGCGCCCAGCGACGCCAGCGTACTGATCATCGGCCAGACCGGCACCGGCAAAGAGTTGGTGGCGCGCCACGTCCACAACCTCAGCGCCCGACGCGACAAGCCGTTCGTGGCGGTGAACTGCGGGGCGTTTTCCGAGACGCTGGTGGAGGCCGAGTTGTTCGGCCATGAGAAAGGCGCGTTCACCGGCGCACTGACGGCCAAGGCCGGATGGTTCGAAGAGGCCGATGGCGGCACGCTGTTCCTCGATGAAATCGGCGACCTGCCACTGCCGATCCAGGTCAAGTTGCTGCGTGTTCTGCAGGAACGCGAAGTGGTCCGCCTGGGCTCGCGCAAGAGCATCAAGATCAACGTGCGGGTGCTGGCGGCCACCAACGTGCAACTGGAGAAAGCCATCAACGCCGGGCATTTTCGCGAGGACCTGTATTACCGCTTGAATGTGGTCAGCCTGGTGCTCAAGCCCTTGCGTGAACGGCCCGGCGACATCCTGCCGCTGATCCGGCATTTCATTGCCGAATACAGTCGCCGGCTCGGTCATGGCGAGGTCACGCTGGATACCCAGGCCCAGCGCAAGCTGCTCGATTATTCGTGGCCGGGGAATATTCGCGAATTGGAAAACGTGATCCACCACACGTTGTTGATTTGCCGCAACAGGGTGATCGGCGAGCAGGATCTGCACCTGTCCAATTTCCGCATCGAGCGCCAGGACACGCCGCAGGACAGCGCGCCACAAACGGCCGAGGCGTTGCTGGAAAAAGCCTTTGTGCAGTTGCTCGAGCAAGCGCACGGCGATGTCCATGAAAAAGTCGAAGCCGCCCTGCTGCGCACCGCCTACCGATACGCCAGTTGCAACCAGGTCCACACCGCCAGCCTGCTGGGCCTGAGCCGCAACGTCACCCGCAGCATGCTGATTCGGATCGGTGAGTTGGTGGTCAACCGACGCCGTGGGGCACTGAGTACGCGGGATGGTCGGGTGGTGAACCTTTCAACCTGACCCAACGCCCACCTGTGGCGAGGGAGCTTGCTCCCGCTGGGCTGCGAAGCAGCCCCAACCTGTCGCTGTGATGTCAGATCCACTCAATCAGCTGCATTGGGGGCGCTACGCGCCCCAGCGGGAGCAAGCTCCCTCGCCACGGGTTCGCTGTCTGGACGAAAGGCCATCACCACGCCGGGCGGCTTTGCAAAAGCGACCCAAGTCGTCAGGATTCCTTGCTGCAATCGCGCGGCGTGATGCCCTTTTCTCGCGCGTACTGGTGCGACGAGGCTTCGATGATCGGCCGCAGCAAGGCGCGGTCGGCCTGTACCCAGTCGCTGATCAGTTTCCATTGCGTACCGTCCCACTGCTGGAAGCGCACCGCGCCGCCCCCTTCATGGTCCGAGCAAGACAACTGCAACGGCTGCACCAGCCCCAATGCGCCTAGTTCCTTGAGGCGCGCGTCATCCAGCCTGAGATTCTCGAAGCCCCAGCGCACCTGCTCGCCGGTCAACGGTTGTTGGCCGAACTTCTGCTGGGCGATGCGCACGGCCTCGACGTTGAGGATGCCGTTGACCACGCCCAGGTTGTAATACACCGTGCCAAAACGCTTGGGGTCCGCCAAGTCGCCGTGGCCCGCGTCGACCACATCCTTCTTAATGCCTTGCAGCACCGGGAAATCGGTGCCCGACGGGTGCGTGGTGATTGCAATGAAGCCCTTGGCCGCGGCACCGGCTGGGGCGGCGTCATCTTCGGAATTGCTCCAGATATTGCCGATGATGTGGTCGGCAGGGAAACCGACTTTCTGCGCGGTTTTCAGCGCCACCGGGTTCATCACGCCCCAGCCGCGCAGGATCACCCAATCGGGTTTTTCCCGACGGATGTTCAGCCACTGCGACTGTTGCTCGTTGCCCGGATGCGGCACCTCGAGCAGCGTCAGGGCAAAGCCGTATTTGTCCGCCAGGGTCTGCAACACCTCGTTGGTCTCCTTGCCGTACGGCGAGCCGTGGTACAGGGTGACGATCTTCAGGCCCTTGAGTTTATCCAGCCCGCCGGCGCGCTGGCCGATGTAGTTGATGATCGCCGACACTTCGGAATACGGGTTCAACTGCAGCGGAAAAACGTAGGGAAACACGCTGCCGTCGGTGGAGTCCGTGCGGCCGTGGTTGATGGTGATCAGCGGCAATTTGTCGTTCGTCGAGCGGTCCAGCGTGGCGTAGGCGATGCCCACCGACAGCGGGTTGGTGGCGGCTGCGGGCGCGCCGTTCAAACCTTTCTTAAGGCGCTCGTAGCACTCGACGCCCTTCTCCACCACGTACTCGGTTTCGCATTCGCTCCAGGTCAGCTTCACCCCGTTTACGCCGCCGTTGGCGTTGACGTATTTGAGGTAGTCGATGAAGCCACCGAAAAACCCGGTGCCGCCGGCCGCATAAGGGCCGACGCGATAGCTTTGCAGCGGGAAGTATTGTTCGTTGCCCGCCTGGACGGAGAACGCCGCGGCGGCGAGGGTCAGGGCCAGCGCGAGGCGGCTGGCGATCGATCGTTTGGACATCGGATTTTCCTTGTTATGAAGCCATAGAGAAACAACGCAAAAGGGACTCTTCAGTAGCGCAACGGCCACAGCCGTGCGCGCTCGCGAAAACGTTGCCAGAGGCGCGCAAGGCCCTCCGGCTCCTTGATCAGGAACAGGATGATCAGGACGCCAAAAAACATTTTTTGCAGGTTCTCCACCTGGCCGGCATCGATCAGCCCGCTTGGCAGCAGCGAGACCAGGTTGGAAAGCAGGATCGGAAACAGCACGATAAAGGCCGCCCCGAGGAAGTTGCCCAGCAGGCTGCCGAGGCCGCCGATAATGATGATGAACAGGATCTGGAAAGAACGGTTGAGATCGAAGCCATGGGGCTCGACGGTGCCCAGGTAAGCGAAAGCCCACAGCGCCCCGGCCACCCCGAGGTAAAACCCGCTGAGGGCAAAGGCCAGCAGCTTGGTTTTCGCCAGGGGAATACCAATCACCGCCGCGGCCGTGTCCATGTCGCGCACGGCCATCCACTGGCGTCCCAATTCGCTGCGCACCAGGTTCTTGCCCAGCCAGAACAGCGCCACCACCACAGTCAGGGTCAACAGATAACGACCGGCCGGCGCATCCAGGTTCACACCGAAAATGTCCAGCCGTGGTGCGCTGATCACCCCCGATGCGCTGTCATTGGAAAACCAGCCAAACCGGGTCAGCGCCCAGCCCACGAAGAACTGCGCAGCCAAGGTCGAGACCAGCAGATAGAAGCCCTTGATCCGCAGGCTCGGCAGGCCGAACAGCGCGGACACCAACGCCGCCGTCAGCCCGCCCAGGGCGATGCTGATCAATAACGGCAAGCCGGTGACGCGCACTTCGAGGTTGTAAGTGGCAAACGCCCCCACGGCCATGAACGCCGCAGAACCGAGGGACAATTGCCCGGCGTAGCCGGTGAGCAAATTCAGCCCCAACCCAGCCAGGGACAGCACCAGGAAAGGGATGAGGATTGCGCTGAGCCAGTAGTCATTTCCCACCCACGGCACCACGACAAAGGCAACCGCCAGCAGTGCCGCAAGCCCATGGCGATCCTGGCGCAACGCGAAGACACGACGACCCTCGGCATAACGGGTGTTGAACTGGCCTGCTTCTCGATAAAACATGCTGCTCTCCTAGACCCGTTCGATGGCGCGTTCGCCAAACAGCCCCGCCGGACGCACCAGCAGGAACAGCAGCGCCAGCCCATAGGGAAACCAGTTCTCGATGCCGCTGCCGATGATCGGCCCCAGGTACACCTCCGCCAGTTTCTCCGAGGCGCCGATGATCAGCCCGCCGACAATCGCCCCACTGATCGAGGTGAAGCCGCCGATGATCAACACCGGCAGCGCCTTGAGCACCACCAGCGACAGCGAGAACTGCACCCCCAGCCGAGCGCCCCAGAGCAGGCCGGCGACCAGTCCGACGAAGCCCGCCACCGTCCACACCACCACCCACACCCGCTGCAACCGGATGCCGACGGCCAATGCCGCCAAGGGATCGTCGGCCACGGCCCGCAACGCCAACCCCAAGCGGGTCTTGTTGAACAGCCAGGACAACAGCGCCACCAGAGATGCGGCGGTCAGCGCGGCAAAAATGTCGAACTGCGACAACAGCATCCCACCCAGTTCCAGCGGCTCGTCGCTGATGCCCAGGTCCAACCCGTGCACCTGTGCGCCCCACAGCGCCTGGGCGAAACCTTCGATGACGTAGGAAAGTCCCAGGGTCGCCATGAACAGCGTGATCGGCGAACGATTGACCAGCGGGCGCAGCACCACGCGCTCCACCGCCACGGCAATCAACAGCATGGCCGCCAGGCTGATGAGAAACGCCAGCCAGAACGGCACGCCCCGTTCCAGCAGGCTGACGAAGGTCAGCGCCGAAAACAGCACCATCGCGCCCTGGGCGAAATTGAACACCCCGGAGGCCTTGTAGATCAGCACGAAACCGATGGCCACCAAGGCGTACATCACCCCCGCGAGCAACCCGCCAATCAATACTTCAAAGAAAAATTCCATCGCGTTTTCCTGTTTCGCGGGCGCAACCTGCCGGCCCTCCCGGACGGGAAGGCGTCGAATTGAAAAATCAGTGCCGCGTGCCGAGGTAGGCCGAAATGACCTCGGGGTTCTTCCGTACCGCTTCGGGCGAGCCGTCGCCAATCTTGCGACCGTAATCGAGCACCACCACGTGATCGCTGATGTTCATGACAACACCGATGTCGTGTTCGATCAGCAGCACCGTCGTGCCCAGCTCTCGGTTGATGTCGATGATGAAGCGGCTCATCTGCTGCTTCTCGTCGGCGTTCATCCCGGCCATCGGTTCGTCCAGCAGCAACAATCGGGGCTCCGCCGCCAGGGCCCGGGCCAGTTCCACGCGCTTCTGCAAACCGTAGGGCAACCTGCCCACCAGCGCGTCGCGCCACGGCTGCAAGTGCAAGAACGCGATGACTCGCTCGGCCGCTTCGCGCTGGCTGTCGTCCTCCTTAGCAGCCCGCCCCAGACGCAATGCCTGCTCGATCCAGGTGCTGCGGCGCTTGAGATTGCGTCCGGTGAGCACGTTGTCGAGCACGCTCATGCCCTTGAACAGCGCGATGTTCTGGAAGGTCCGGGCAACGCCACGCACCGCTACGTCGTGGGCACGCATGCGGCGACGCTCGCGGTTGTCGAAACGTATGCGGCCTTCCTGGGGTTGGTAGACACCGCTGATGATGTTGAGCAAAGAACTCTTGCCGGCGCCGTTAGGGCCGATCAAGGCGCAGATCTCACCGGCGGCGACGCGAAAGCTGATGTCGGTGATCGCTTTGACGCCTTTGAATGACAGCGAAATATTGTCCAGCTCCAGCAGTTGCGTGGCGGCCGTTTTTGTCATGTAGTCGCCTCCTTCCAGATGCGTTGTGAATGTCGCTCGTCCCGTCCATTCGTAACGGACGCAGACGAAATCGACGGCACTTCCCATTCAGTCGAATCCCCCCACCGGCGGACCTTGATACCCAAGGATTCGAAAAAAGCCTGGGTCTCGGGCCGCAAAGGATCTCCCACCACCAGCGGCGCATGAGTCCGTGAAAACCCCAATACATCCCGCAGCGGCCGACGAACCAACCAATGCCCCACGAACCGCCGCAACAGGCCCGGACGGGCCGCCAAGGCCCAGTCCACCAGCCTGCGGGCGCGGGCGCCCGGCGGTGGCAAGCGCTCCAGTGCGTAGCCATGCAAACGCTCATAGGTCTCCCGCGTGCCGGCCACCAGCGTCGGCCCCAACTCACGTCGATCGCGGTCACGGGTCGCGAGGTTTTCCGGGAAGTTCAAGCGCAAACCGGCGATCAGCCAGGGCGCAAGCAGATACCGCGCCTGGCCGGCCGAGGCAAAACCTCGGGCCGCCAGCGCTTCGTCCTGTCGACCCAAGCCTTCGCGCTGTACCAGGTGCTGTCCGTGCTGCAACAGCTCGGCGTGGCTGATGCGTTGTTTCTCGGTGGGGTGTTGGCCCCGTCGGTAGAAGACGAACGCCGTTTGTTGCGCTTGGGCTTGCGGGATCGTCTCAGCGAATACCTTCGAATCTATCAACGCGGCGTACTCCAACGCCTGGTCAAACGGCCCCGAGTCCGACAGCCCGCGCTTATCCAGGTAGATCAAAACGCGGGGCGTCACCTGCGCCGCGCCCAGGCGCAACAACTCTTCATGCCCTTGGGCCAGTACAAAATCGGGCTGCAATTCACCGAGCAGGTCTATCTGCCCGGCGGGTGCGTCCAACGGATCTAACAGGCTTGCGGCGCCGCCCAGCCATTGCGCCGCCAACGCCGCGACGATCGCTTGCGGCGTCGGGCGGCTGATGTTCGTCAGAGTCGCGCCCACCGAGAACCCTCGGGCTTGTAATGCCGCCGCCAGGTTCTGCACTTCATCGGCCAATTGCTCCCAGGTCCGCACTTGCCAAATCCCCAAGTGCTTGTGGCGCAGCGCGACATCCGCGCCATGCTCGAGCGCTTGTCGATGCAGCCAATGGGGCAACGTGTCGAGGGTATCCGTGAGCGTGCCCATGCTGCCTCCCCGCCTAAGCGACCGCCGCCGTTTTGACCGTGACTTTCTGCTGTTCCAACTCACGCACCAGTGGCAGGACCCTTTGGCCGAAATACTCCACTTCCTCCTGGAAGTGCAGGAATGCGGCGAGCACCAGATCCACACCCACGGCTTTCAACGCGACGATGCGCTCGGCAATCTGTTGCGGCGTGCCGATCAGGTTGGTCTTGAAGCCATCGTTGTACTGCACCAGGTCTTCGAAGCTGGACTTGGCCCAGTTGCCCTCGCCTTCCGGGCTCGCCTTGCCGGCCTGCTTGGCCGCATCGCCAAACGCGTTGACGGCTTCGGGGTCGGCCTGATCGATGATCTGAGCGAGCACCGCACGCGCCTCTTCCTCGGTATCGCGGGCGATGATGAAGGCGTTCACGCCGACCTTGACCTTGTGGTTGTTCGCCGCGGCCTTGGCGCGCAGGTCATCGACCTGGGCCTTGACCCCTTCGACAGTGTTGCCGTTGGTGAAGTACCAATCGGATACCCGGGCGGCCATGTCCCGAGCGGCCCGGGAGCTGCCGCCCTGGAAAATCTCCGGGTGTTGCTGCAGCGGTTTGGGCTTGAGGGTGTAGCCATTGAAACGATAGAAGTCGCCGCGAAAGGTGTAGTTGTCGGTGGTCCAAATGCCCTTGAGCGTGGTGATGAATTCCTCGGAACGGCGATAGCGTTCGTCGTGCTCCAGCCAGGGTTCGCCGATGGCGGTGAATTCGCCCTTGAACCAGCCGGACACCACGTTGATCGCCACGCGGCCGCCCGTCAGTTGGTCGATGGTCGCGATCTGCTTGGCCAGCACCGAAGGCGTCCAAGGCCCCGGCAATACCGCCGCGATGACTTTGAGGCGCGTGGTGGATGCCAGCAGCGCATGACTGAACGCCACCGATTCGTGCTGGTATTCGGCGCCGTAACCGGCGGTGAAACGGATCTGGGTCAGGGCATAGTCAAAACCAGCAGCCTCGGCGATCTGCGCCAGCTTGCGGTTGTAATCGATGCCCCAGTCGGTGCGCTGCGGGATTCTACTGACCACCAGCCCGCCGCTGACGTTGGGCACCCAGTAGGCAAACTTGATCGTGTCCTGGCTCATTGCGTGTCTCCCAGCTCGTTGGATATAGGCGTCGTCGCCTCTGTACAACGGCTAGAGCAGCAACCGTGCCATTTATATTTATTCTTTATTTTCAAGCAGTTAGTCAGATTTCTGATTTTCACGGCTGTCGTGCGACAGGCAGGCTGTTGGATCGCTGTTGCACAGCCAACACCCGGCGTGCCGCTGCCCAAAGGACTGACTGTTGCCTGGCGCACAGTCGCCGGACAGATTGCCCGCAGAACGACAGCTTTTGTGCTGGGATACTCGGCGAACGCCCCGTTTTCATTGGCTTCAAGCACCGGGCATGGAGCGTGCAATGGTTGTCGGCAACGGCAGGTTTTCACCTTGCCCGCTCTCTCGTCCTCAAAAGGAACACCGCCATGACCGCACAGCAACAACACTTGCCACCAATCCTTTCCACCGGCACCGACTATGAAGCCCTGGCCGAGCGGTTCCGGCCGATTTTCGCGCGCATCCAGGCCGGCGCCCTGGAACGTGAACAATCACGCAGCCTGCCGTTCGAACAGGTGAAATGGTTGAAGGAAGCGGGCTTCGGTGCCGTGCGGATTCCGGTCGAATTCGGCGGCGCCGGGGCTTCGTTGCCGCAGCTGTTGCACCTGCTGATCGAACTGGCCGAGGCCGACTCCAACCTGCCCCAGGCCCTGCGCGGCCACTTCGCCTTTGTCGAGGATCGTCTCAACGCCCACGCCAGCAGCCCGCAAGACGTCTGGTTCAAGCGCTTCGTCGACGGTGACCTGGTGGGCAACGCCTGGACCGAAATCGGCGCGGTAAAACTCGGCCAGGTCATCACCCGCGTATCCCGCCAGGGCGAGCAATGGGTAGCCAACGGCACCAAGTACTACAGCACCGGCAGCATCTTCGCCGACTGGATCGACCTCTATGCCCAACGCGACGACAACGGCGCCGATGTGATCGCCGCCGTCAATGTTCACCAATCGGGTGTCAAGCAAAGCGATGACTGGGACGGTTTCGGCCAGCGCACCACCGGCAGCGGCACATCGGTGTTCGAGAACGCCGTGGTGGAGGCTGAAAACCTCATCGATTTTTCCACCCGTTTCAAATACCAGACCGCGTTCTACCAACTGGTCCTGCTCGCCGTGCAGACGGGCGCCGGCCGCGCCGCCGTCCAGGACTTCAGCGAACACGTGCGCCAACGCACCCGCGTCTTCAGCACCGGCAATGCCAGCGAAGTAAGCCAGGACGTCCAGGTCCAGCAAGTGATCGGCAAGGCATCGGCCCAGGTCTACGCCGCCGAAGCCACGACCCTGCGCGCCGCCAGCGCCTCGCAAAAGGCTTATGAAAGCCGCTTCGGCCAGGACACCGAAGCCGAGCACACCGCCAACATCCTCGCCGAACTCGAATCGGCCCAGGCCCAAGCAGTGGTCGCCGACCTGACGCTGCGCGCCACCAGCGACCTGTTCAACGCCCTCGGCGCCTCCGCCACCAGCACCGGCAAAGCCCTCGACCGACATTGGCGCAACGCTCGGACTGCGGCTTCGCATAATCCGCTGATCTACAAGGAACGGATCATTGGGGATTGGGAGATCAACGGGACGGAGCCGCCGTATGTCTGGCAGATTGGTGGGGGGTCGAAGCAGCGTTGAAAGGGTCGTGGCCAATTGTCGGCGCCCGTTCAAATCGCCTACCCTAGGCGCCTGAATCGGCTTGCCACCGGGCCAAGACAAAAGCGACGCCAGTCGCCTGCCTTGGCCCGCGCCCGACCATTACCAGCCACGAACGGATGCAACATGCCGCTGAAAACCCGCGATTTCATTCTTGCGGCACTGGAAGAGCTGGATATCAGCGACTTCCCGGCCCGCCCCTTTGACTGCGCCTTCGAGTTGCTCGCCGCGCCAGCGAGTCGCAAGCGACTGATCATGGTTGGCTTCAACGGCTCGCTGGCCGACGCTGTTCACACCAACGCAGGGGCCGTCCACGCCGGCTATGACCAACCGTCGTTTTCCAACGTCGCCCATGGATTGGACGGCGGCTGGGGCACCAAGACCTTGGCCCGTCGCCTGACGCAACTGCCTGCCGAGCTTGGCTTCGACTGGCGCGACACGATCTACACCAACGCCTTACTGCTTTGCTCCGCCGACGCCGCAGCCATCCAGAAAGTGGCTCGACAGTCGTCTGCGGCCAGCCTTGAATCGTTGACCCGCAAATCCATGGATTTCTTCCAGCGCGTGACAGTACCCCTCGCGGAACCTGAGCTGATCGTCGCCTACAGCAATGGCTTGGGCAGCCCTTCGGCGGCGCGGATCTTGTGGGAGGCATTCGGGAACGAAGAACCGCTCGACCATGTCGACTCTTCGTCCTACCGCGCCACTTACGGATTTACCGCCACCATCAACAACCGCAAGGTACCGGCGGTAGGGGTTCGGCATATGTCCAGGTTCGTGCCAAACATCGAAGCCATAAAACTGGCCTGGACGCGGCAGAAAGCACGCTTAGCGTCCTGATCCAGCTGTTTGGAGGAAGACATGTTCGCCAGACCTTTTGTCATCGACACGCCTGAAAGCATGCTCGCTGACTTGAAAGATCGCCTGCGAAACACCCGCTTGCCGCAGCCCTTGGCGGGCGTGGGCTGGAGCGAAGGCATGGATGCAGACGTGCTGCGCGACCTCCTCGCCCACTGGTCGACAACCTTCGATTGGCGCGCCCAGGAAGCAGCGCTCAATCGCCTGCCGCAATTTGTCGCCAGCCTGGGCGAGCAAGAGGTTCACTTCGTCCACCAGCGCGGGATCGGGCCCAATCCGATGCCGCTGGTGCTCACCCACGGCTGGCCCGGCTCGTTCATCGAGATGCAGCGCATCATCGAGCTGCTGACGGACCCTGCCAGCCATGGCGGTGATCCAGCGGATGCCTTTGACGTGGTGGTGCCGTCATTGCCGGGCTATACCTTTTCGGCGCCGTTCAAGCAAACCGGTTGCGGCCCTTATGAAGTGGCCGGTTTGTGGCAAGAGCTGATGACCGGGCTTGGCTATGAACGGTTCGGTGCCCAGGGCGGCGATGTGGGCGCGGCTGTCACCAGTTGGTTGGGCATGCGCTTTCCTGAGCGTCTGACTGGCATCCACCTCAACTACATCCCCGGCGCCTACCGCCCGTCCCTGGGCGAAACCGATCCGCCGTTGAGCGAAGAAGAAACGGCGTTCCTGCAACGCGCCGCGGCCTTCAGCGAAACCGAAGGTGCCTATGCGCACATCCAGCGAACCAAGCCGCAAAGCCTGGCCGTGGGCTTGAATGATTCACCCGCAGGACTGCTGGCCTGGATGGGCGAAAAGATTCTGTCGTGGTGCGACCCGAGCGCCCCCATTGACCGCGAATGGCTGCTGACCAATGTGACGCTCTACTGGCTGACGAACTGCATCGGCTCGTCATTTCGCCCTTATGTGGAAGGCAGTCGGCGGCCCCTGCAGCTCAATAGTAGTGAGCGGGTGAAACCACCACTGGGGGTCGCGCTGTTTCCCAAGGAACTGCCGCTGCCGCCACGCAGCTGGGTAGAGCGTGGCTACAACGTTAAGCGCTGGACGCAGATGCCTCGGGGTGGTCATTTTGCGGCGTTGGAGCAGCCTGAGTTGTTGGCGGAGGATATTCGGGGGTTCTTCCGGGACTTGCGATGAGCCAAGGCGGTCTGAAAATCTCGTAGGAAAAGACTACCCGTGGCGAGGGAGCTTGCTCCCGCTGGGCTGCGAAGCGGCCCTGAATCAGCGACTCCGTTTCTCCAGGCACACCGCATCGCCCGGTTTTGCGGCGGCTGCGCCACCGAGCGGGAGCAAGCTCCCTCGCCACGGGGGATCGGGGGCGTCCTACAGGTCGGTTGTGGAGGCTGGGGGCGGCTTCTATAGTTGGGGCGTCGCTGGCTTTGGCTGGTGGCTGGGTTTCGCAGCCCGAATGAACAAATCCAGATACCGTCAAATGAAATTCAGGCAAACTTGCCCGCGTTCGTTTTATGGCGGTTGTGCGCGGGAGACTTTCGGGTCTGCCGAGTTTTGGATTGGTTCCTCGGTCTGCGAACCCTCGCGCAACTGCCACCCACTTGATTCGCAGCAAAAAGGTGGCGATTCCTTCTATCGAATGAGTGCAATCTTATGACAACGAATGAACCGTCCGCCCGCTACACCCCCCTCACCCAAACCGCCACCACCCACCCCGTCCTACTGATCGACAGCCGCGCCCCACTGCCCGAACTCCACGCCTGCGTCAGCGAACGCCTGCACGCCACGCTCGATTTCCTCACCCTGGTGGCCTGCTCCAGCCTGCGCGACTCCTCCACCAGCGACATCAACACCTTGACCAACGTCGCCCGGATTCTCGTGCAAGATGCGACAGACGTATTCGGCGTGATCGAACAACGCGGTCTCGAAGGCTGATCCCTTTTTGTGGGAGCGAGCCTGCTCGCGAAGACGGCGGCACAGCGAATGAAGCTGCAAGCTGACCCACCGCCTTCGCGAGCAGGCTCGCTCCCACAGGGGAACTCCTCCAGCAATCGAAGTAGCGCCAACGCGCTGCTTGCCAAGTCATACAGCCCTCAGCTACCGTCGGGCAATGAATCTCGACCAGACTTCCTCGACCACCACGACCACGACCGCCAACGCGGGCCGTGAGATGTCGTGAGCACCTGACACACGAATCCCAAAGGCCCGCCAGTGATGGCAAGGGCCTTTCTTTTTGCCCTTGCGTCGCTGGCTCAAACGCAAGGAAAGCACCATGCACGCACTGTTGATTCTCGATATGCAAGTTGGTTTGTTCCATGGCCCGGACAAGCCCTGGGCAGGTGAAGCGCTGTTGCAGACTTTAAATACCCTGCTGAGCAAGGCTCGCAGCGCCGGTACTCCGGTCTTCCTGGCTCGCCATGTAGGCCCGCCAGGCTCGCCCATCGAACCTGGAAGTCCATTGACGCAACTGGTGCCGGAACTGCAACTGGCAGGCAACGAAGTGATCTTCGAAAAAAATCGCCCCAATGCCTTCGCCATGACGGGTTTGGCCGAGCAGTTGCAGGCGCAGGGGGTCGACGGCGTGGTGATCGCCGGCATGAAAACCCAGTATTGTATCGACAGCACCTGCCGCGCCGCCCGGGACCTGGGCTTCGATGCCGTGCTGATCGCCGAGGGGCATACCTGCTCCGATACGCCGGCCTTGAACGCCCAAGCAATCATCGCGCATCACAATGCAACGCTGGCCGGCCCTTTCTGCCGGGTCGTTCGCGCTGAAGATTGGCATTTTTGATTCCCATCGCAAAACCGGCCCAGGCTGGGCCGATCCAACTCGAACCAATGGAGTGATCTACATGGAAGTCTGCAACCGAATGGCCCCTGCGCAATGCACCGGCATGGAAGAGATCCGCCAAGAAATCGATATCCTCGACCAAGCCGTCATCAAACTATTGGGCAGGCGCTTTCAATATGTGCTCGCGGCGTCGAAGTTCAAGACGTCGGCGACGTCGGTGCGCGCCCCGGAGCGCTTCAAGGCGATGCTGGCGACTCGGCGGGAATGGGCCGAGGCCGAGGGACTGAGCCCGGATGCCATCGAGAAAATGTATAGCGATCTGGTGAATTACTTTATTGCTGAAGAGATGAAACACTGGGCCGCTCAGCAGCCCAATACTTGAGTCCTTTTGTGGGAGCGAGCTTGCTCGCGATGGCGCCGTGTCAGTCACCACAGATATTGACTGATCGAATGTCATCGCGAGCAAGCTCGCTCCCACAGGTGCGCGCCAGACCGATGATTCAAACAACCCGTGCCCCCGTGGCGAGGGAGCTTGCTCCCGCTGGGCTGCGAAGCGGCCCCAAATCAGCGACTCCGTTTCTCCAGGCACACGCAGCGCCCGGTTTTGCGGCGGCTGCGCCACCGAGCGGGAGCAAGCTCCCTCGCCACGGGATTGCG
>NZ_VDLV01000006.1:89587-89896 GCF_013608025.1 Pseudomonas brassicacearum subsp. neoaurantiaca
GTTTCTCCAGGCACACCGCATCGCCTGGTTTGCGGTGGCTGCGCCACCGAGCGGGAGCAAGCTCCCTCGCCACGGGATTGCGTTCCCCTGTGTGTCAGGTTGTAGCTTCCGGCTCTTTCAACGCCGCCAACACCAGCGGATGCAGAACCGCGTGCGCGTCAGACCGATGATTCCAACAACCCGTGCCGCCGTAGCGAGGGAGCTTGCTCCCGCTCGGCTGCGTAGCGGCCCCAAATCAGCGACTCCTTTTCTCCAGGCACACCGCATCGCCCGGTTTTGCGGCGGCTGCGCCACCGAGCGGGAGCAAGC
>NZ_VDLV01000006.1:89906-152773 GCF_013608025.1 Pseudomonas brassicacearum subsp. neoaurantiaca
GGGTTCCTTCAACGCCGCCAACACCAGCGGATGCAGAACCGCATCCGGATGCTTTTCTTCCCAGTTCTGCAAATCCTTGCGCATCCCTGGCGTCCAGAAGCTTTTGATGTGCTGCCGAATGCCGCTCACCGCCAGGGCCTGGTCAGGCTCGGTGGCGAAGTACCGAGCGATTTCGTTGGCCATCTTGATCAGGTTCTGCGAGCTCATCGGCGCACCTCGGCTTTTTCGGCGTGGCGACGTTCCCTGAGCAAGCGGCTTTGTTCATCGCTGAAGGCCTGGTAACGCTTCTGCCATTCCGAAGGCTGGCTGACCCGTACGATTTCCACCGCCGTCACCTTGTATTCCGGGCAGTTGGTGGCCCAGTCGGAGTTGTCGGTGGTGATCACGTTGGCGCCGGATTCCGGGAAGTGGAACGTGGTGTAGACCACGCCCGGCGCCACCCGCTCGGTCACCTTGGCCCGCAGCACGGTCTGCCCGGCGCGGCTGCCGATGCCGACCCAGTCTTCGTCGACAATCCCGCGGTTCTCGGCGTCGGTCGGATGGATTTCCAGGCGATCTTCCTCGTGCCAGGCAACGTTGTCGGTGCGCCGGGTCTGGGCGCCGACGTTGTACTGGCTGAGGATGCGCCCGGTGGTCAGCAACAGCGGATAGCGGCTGTTGACCTTCTCTTCGGTGGGCACGTAGCCGGTGAGCATGAAGCGCCCTTTGCCACGCACGAACTCCTCGATGTGCATGGTCGGCGTGCCGTCCGGCGCGGCGTCGTTGCACGGCCATTGCAGGCTGCCGTGGCGCTCCAGTTCCGCATAGCTGACGCGGCTGAAGGTCGGCGTCAAACGGGCGATTTCATCCATGATTTCCGAAGGATGGCGGTAGTCCATCTTGTAGCCCAAGGCCTCGGCCAGGGCGATGGTGGCTTCCCAATCGGCCTTGCCGGCCAACGGGTCCATCACCTTGCGCACACGGGAGATGCGGCGCTCGGCGTTGGTGAAGGTGCCGTCCTTCTCCAGGAACGAACTGCCCGGCAGGAACACGTGGGCGAATTTGGCCGTTTCGTTGAGAAAGATGTCCTGGACGATCACGCATTCCAACGCGGACAGCGCGGCGGTCACATGCTGGGTGTTCGGATCGCTCTGGGCGATGTCTTCGCCTTGGCAGTAAAGCGCTTTGAAGGTGCCGTCCAGCGCCGCCTCGAACATGTTCGGGATGCGCAGGCCCGGGTCGGGTTGCAAGGTCACGTTCCAGGCCTGCTCGAACTGGGCGCGCACCGCTTCGTTGGAGATGTGCCGGTAGCCGGGCAGTTCATGGGGGAACGAACCCATGTCGCACGAGCCTTGGACGTTGTTCTGCCCACGCAACGGGTTCACGCCAACGCCTTCGCGACCGATGTTGCCGGTGGCCATGGCGAGGTTGGCGATGCCCATCACCGAGGTGCTGCCCTGGCTGTGTTCGGTGACGCCGAGGCCATAGTAGATGGCCGCGTTGCCGCCGGTGGCGTAGAGGCGCGCAGCGGCACGGATCTGTTCGGCAGGCACGCCGCAGACCGGGCCGAGCTCCTCGGGCGAGTTTTCCGGCAGGCTGACAAAGTCGCGCCAACGGGCAAAGTCCGTCGCCTCGCAACGCGCCTTGACGAAAGGTTCGTCAACTAGGCCTTCAGTGACGATCACATGGGCCAACGCGTTGAGCATCGCCACGTTGGTGCCCGGACGCAGTTGCAAGTGCAGTTCGGCGCGGGCGTGGGGAGAATCCACCAGGTCGATGCGCCGTGGGTCGATGACGATCAGCCGCGCACCCTGGCGCAGGCGGCGCTTGAGTTGCGAGCCGAACACCGGATGCGCATCGGTAGGGTTGGCGCCCATCACCAAGATCACGTCGGCTTTCATCACCGAATCGAAATTCTGGGTACCGGCGGACTCGCCCAAGGTTTGCTTGAGGCCGTAGCCAGTCGGCGAATGGCAGACCCGCGCGCAGGTGTCCACGTTGTTGTTGCCGAACGCCGTGCGCACCAGTTTCTGCACCAGGTAGGTTTCTTCGTTGGTGCAACGGCTGGAGGTGATCCCACCGATGGAGTCGCGTCCGTACTTGAGCTGGATGCGCCGCAGTTCACTGGCGGCGTAGGTGACCGCCTCCTCCCAGCTGACTTCCTGCCACGGGTCGTTGATGTGCTTGCGGATCATCGGCTTGGTGATGCGATCCGGGTGCGTCGCGTAACCCCAGGCGAAGCGGCCCTTGACGCAGGAATGGCCGTGGTTGGCCTGGCCGTTCTTGTCCGGGACCATGCGCACCAGCTGTTCGCCTTTCATCTCGGCGCGGAACGAGCAACCTACGCCGCAGTAGGCGCAGGTGGTGATGACGCTGCGCTCCGGCTGGCCGATCTCCACCACGCTTTTGTCGATCAACGTGGCTGTCGGACAGGCCTGGACGCAGGCGCCGCAGGACACGCATTCGGAATCAAGGAAATTGTCACCGCCAGCCGCTTCCACACGGGAGTCAAAGCCGCGCCCGCTGATGGTCAGGGCGAAGGTGCCCTGGATTTCTTCGCAAGCGCGCACGCAGCGACTGCAGACGATGCACTTGCTCGGGTCGTAATCGAAATAAGGGTTGGACACGTCCTTGGCTTCGGCGAGGTGATTGGCGCCTTCGTAGCCATAACGCACCTCGCGCAAGCCCACCTGCCCCGCCACGGTCTGCAATTCGCAGTTGCCGTTGGCCGGGCACGTCAGGCAGTCCAGTGGGTGATCGGAAATGTACAGCTCCATCACGTTGCGCCGCAGCGTGGCGAGCTTGGATGTTTGCGTGCGAACCACCATGCCGGCCGTCACCGGCGTGGTGCACGAGGCCGGATAGCCGCGCATGCCGTCGATTTCCACGAGGCACATGCGGCAGGAGCCGAAGGCTTCCATGCTGTCGGTGGCGCACAGTTTGGGGATGGTGGTGCCGAGCAAGGCCGCCGCGCGCATCACCGAGGTGCCGGAGGGGACGCTGATTTCGCGTCCGTCGATGGTCAGGCTGACCTGCACGTCGCTTTCGCGGGCCGGGGTGCCCAGGTCGATGTCGCTGGCTGGATCGAAAATGGTGATCATTGGTCGGCCTCCGAGGTCGCCAGACCGAAGTCGGCGGGGAAATGCTTGAGGGCACTGGCGACGGGGTAGGACGTCATCCCACCGAGGGCACAGAGCGAGCCGTACTGCAGCGTGTCGCAGAGATCATGCAGCAGCAACGCCTGTTCCTGGCGGGCATTGGCATCGGTGCTGGCGAGCAAACGATCCACCACTTCAACGCCGCGGGTCGAACCGATGCGGCATGGCGTGCATTTGCCGCAGGATTCCTCGGCGCAGAACTGCAAGGCGAACCGGGCCATCTTGGCCATGTCCAGGCTGTCATCGGCGACCACCACGCCACCGTGGCCGAGCATCGCGCCTATGGCGGCAAACGCTTCGTAGTCCAGCGGCGTGTCGAACTGTGCCGGCGGCACCCAGGCGCCCAACGGCCCGCCGACTTGCGCGGCCTTCAGCGGACGCCCCGTGGCGGTGCCGCCACCGTACTCTTCCACCAATTCGCGCAGGCTCAGGCCGAACGCCCGCTCCACCAGGCCGCCGCGAAGGACGTTGCCGGCCAATTGGAACGGCATGGTGCCCAGGGAACGGCCCATGCCGAAATCACGATAGAACTGCGCGCCCTTTTCCAGGATCACCGGCACCGAGGCCAGCGTCACCACGTTATGCACCAGCGTCGGCAAACCGAACAGGCCCTGCAACGCCGGCAGCGGCGGCTTGGCGCGCACTGTGCCGCGCTTGCCTTCGAGGGATTCCAGCAGCGCCGTTTCCTCGCCACAGATGTAGGCGCCGGCGCCCACCCGAACTTCGATTTCGAAAGCACGACCACTGCCGCCCACATCCGCGCCCAGGTAACCGGCTTCGCGGGCGATGCGCAGTGCCTGGTTCAGGGTGCTGACCGCGTCCGGGTATTCCGAACGCACGTAGATGTAGCCCATCGTCGCGCCCACCGCGATGCCGGCGATGATCATGCCTTCGATCAGCAGGAACGGGTCGCCTTCCATCAGCATGCGGTCGGCGAAGGTACCTGAGTCGCCTTCGTCGGCATTGCAGACTACGTATTTCTGCGGCCCCGGGGCGTCGCGCACGGTGCGCCACTTGATGCCTGCCGGAAACGCCGCCCCGCCCCGGCCACGCAGGCCGGAGTCGAGCACTTGGGCGACCACCTCGGCGCCATCCGTCTGGATCGCCCGGGCCAGGCCGAGGAACCCGCCCTGGGCGCGGTAGTCATCGAGGGACAACGGCTGGGTGATGCCAGCACGGGCGAACAACAGCCGTTGCTGGCTTTTGAGATAAGGGATGTTCTCAACCAACCCCAACGCCGATGGATGGCTGCCAGGATCACCCGCCAGCGCGTCGAGCAGGCCCGGTACGTCTTGTGCCGTGACCGGACCAAAACCCAGGCGCCCTTCCGGCGTCTCCAGCTCCACCAAGGGTTCCAGCCAATAGAGCCCGCGGGAACTGGTGCGCAACACCTCCAGTGGCAATTGACGCCGCTCGGCCTCGCGGACCAGCGCATCGGCCACCTTGTCCGCACCAACGGCGCGGGCCACTGAATCACGGGGAATGCAGAGGGTCAGCATGGACCATCCTCCAGGCAACCATTCACCAATTGACGCAGGCGTTCCGGGGTCAGCCGGGCGTGCAGTTCCCCATCCAGTTCCAGGGCCGGCGAACAGACACAGGCACCAAGGCAATAGACTGGTCGCAGGCTGATGGCCCCATCGGCGCTAGTACCGTGATCGTCCAGCGAAAGCTGTTCACGCAACTGCGCCGCCAGGCCCTCGGCCCCCATGCTCTGGCACGACTCGGCCCGGCACAGGCGCAGGGTGTGGCGCGCCGGTGGCGTGGTGCGAAAATCGTGGTAGAAGCTGATCACACCGCGCACTTCAGCCTGGCTGAGGTTGAGGGCATGGGCGATTTCAGGGACGGCGGCGTCGGGAACGTACCCGCAACCTTCCTGGATGGCATGGAGGATCGGCAACAAGGCACCGGGGGTGTCCTTCTCGCGCGCCAGCACGCTGTGGATCAGAGGCAGGTGAAGCGTCTCATCAGGCATAAACGTACCTCGGCATCTCGAACGACAGCGCCGCGTGGCGCTGGTCGTTCGGAGTCTTGGCGGCGGCGTCCGGCCCACGTCACGGTAGCGTGGCATACCGATCGCCATTCTCGCTCTCCGGCCAAGTGTCTTTGGCGCACTGGGTCCGGGGCATCTTCACAGCTTGCCACTCCGGGGGACTGGCGATTGCATATGGACGACTAAACGTGTTCTGAAAGCGACGGCTGGTGCTTTTCGGTCTTATGGGCCAACAGGCAGAGGTTTCGAGGCATCCCCTTGGATGTCCTTGCGCAACGCATTGGCAACCAGTGTAAACGCAGGTGACGGTTGGCGCCGGCTCGGATAGTACAAATAGTAGCCTGAGAACGGTGGGCACCACGCTTCCAACACCCGCACCAACCGGCCGTCCTGAAGGTACGGTTCAAATTCTTCTTCCGGCAGGTAGGCAATACCCAGCCCGGCCACTGCCGCCTGCACGATGTGCGTCGACGTGTTGAAGATGAGTTGGCCGTCCACGCGCACGTTCACTTGCTTGCCTCGCTGCTCGAAATCCCAGACATAAAGCCCGCCGGAGGTGGGCATGCGCTGGTTGATACAACGATGGCTCATCAGGTCGCGAGGATGCCCGGGGATGGCGCGGCTGGCGAAGTACGCTGGCGAAGCCACCGCGGCCATCCGCAAGGGTGGGCCGATCGGCACCGCCACCATGTCCTTGTCGATGGTGTCGCCCAGGCGCACACCCGCGTCGAAACGGTCCGCGACGATGTCGCGAAATCCGTAGCTGACATCAAACTCGACATTGATGTCCGGGTACTCGTGCAGCAACCCGGTCAGTTTCGGCAACAAAGTGGTGCGCAAGACATGATCACCGCAGGTAATGCGAACGATGCCGGCGGGCTTGTCGCGCATTTCCGTGAGCATATCCAGCTCGGCTTCGATCTCATCGAAACGATTGCCGATGGCGTGCAGCAGGCGTTCGCCCGCAATGGTTGGCGAAACGCTGCGGGTGGTCCGCGTTAGCAAGCGGATCTGCAGGCGTGCTTCCAGGCCACTGATCGCCTGGCTCAGCGCCGACTGGGTGACGCCCAGTGTGCCGGCCGCCCGGGTGAAGCTGCCCTCCCTCGCCACGGTGACGAAAGAAAGCAGATCGTTGAGATTTCTTTTGACCATGATGAAGGCACTTCAGGCTAATTGATTAGCTTCGCTTATAACCTTGTTAAGTATTCATTAGCTAGTCGCACCACTGCCCACCAGTCACCATGAACCCCATGAACAAGAACCCATGCACAACTGCGATGAGATCGGCCCAGCTTGTCTTGCTGCTAGCCATGGTCGCGCTTGGCAGCTACGCAACGATCAACGGTGCCGCGTCGGCATCTTCCATCACGGAGAAAACGGCTATGTGGATGACTGTCGGTGAACAACGCTTCGCCATCACCTTGACCGACAGCGCTGCCGCCCAGGCACTTTCCGGGTTATTGCCACTGACACTGGAAATGAGCGATCTCAATCGCAACGAAAAGTACGCCACCCTGCCCCAAACGCTACCCGCCAAGGCGAGCAGGCCGGCAACGATCCGCAAAGGTGACCTGATGCTGTACGGCACGGATACCTTGGTCGTTTTCTATAAGGACTTCGATTCAGCCTACGCGTACACGCGCCTGGGCCACATCAACGACCCCTCAGGTCTCGCCCAAGCCCTCGGCCCGGGATCCGCGCAAGTGACGTTTACCCACGATTGATAACCCGCATCGACAGGTCCACCCATGAAAAAAATCCTCGTCTTATTAACGCTTTTCGTCACATCCCTTTCAGCGATAGGAGCCGATATGTCCAACGGCGCAGACAACTTCTACACCAGCGACGAAGTCACCGTGCAAAAGGTCAATTTCAAGAATCAGTATCAAATGAACGTCGCGGGAAACCTGTTCATCCCAAAAAAACTCAATGGCAAGAAAAGCAATCCGGCGATTGTCGTGGGCCATCCAATGGGCGCGGTGAAGGAGCAAAGCGCTAATCTTTATGCCACCAAGATGGCGGAAAAAGGCTTCGTGGCCCTCTCCCTGGATCTTTCATTCTGGGGCGAAAGCGCGGGCCAGCCGCGCAATGCGGTCTCGCCGGATATCTACGCCGAGGACTTCAGCGCCGCCGTGGATTTTCTCAGCGCCCAGCCCTTCGTCGACAAGGAGCGCATTGGTGCCATCGGTATTTGTGGCAGCGGCAGCTTCGTCATCAGCGCCGCCAAGATCGACCCGCGCATGAAAGCCATTGCGACTGTGAGCATGTATGACATGGGCGGCGTCAATCGCAACGGGTTGAAGCATTCCCAGACGCTCGATCAGCGCCGGGCCGTCATCGCTCAGGCGACACAGCAGCGTAATGTGGAGTTCGTCGGCGGCGAAACGCTGTACACCAGCGGTACGGTGCATCAGTTGGATGAAAATACCCACCCGATCCAACGGGAGTTCTACGACTTCTACCGCACCCCGCGCGGCGAGTTCACGCCGGCCAGCTCGTCGAAAGACCTGACCACGCACCCGACGCTGACCAGCAACATCAAGTTCATGAACTTCTATCCACTCAATGACATCGAGACCATTTCGCCTCACCCCATGCTGTTTATTGCCGGCGCCGATGCGCATTCCAGGGAGTTCAGCGAAGAGGCTTACAAGCTCGCCGGCCAGCCCAAGGAACTGGTGATCATTCCTGGGGCCGGGCATGTTGATCTTTATGATCGGGTCGATCTGATTCCGTTTGACAAGTTGACGAGTTTCTTCCAGAACAACCTGAAATGAATTCGAGCATCAACCAGGATCGGAAAAACCATGGATGAACGTGTAGCCTTCATCAAGCATCGGATCCGCGCCGTTGTGATCGCAGGCGACTGCGACCAAATCACCTATCAATCCGAATGGCTCGGCTACATGCCCTTCCCGGTCGATCACTGGGTTGAACATCAAGGCAAGACGTTCTCCGGCGACTTTCCTTTTGACTGGACGCTCAAGGACTTGGCCGTTCTTGAGCGCACGGGTTTTCTGGAAAAGTTGGAAGCTTACGAAAACCCGGAAGACCGGTTTGACCGGTGTATCCGGTATCGCGTGCATGTTGGACGCGGGTAACCCTGGCCTTTCGTTGCTGAGGCTTGCTCTTTGAGCAAACGCGGCTAGGCAGGCCCATGGCCAATCGAAGACTCTACGCCGACCGCACTTCCAAGAGCCTTTACCCGTGCCTGAACAACCGAGCGATTTCGCTTACACAAAACGCTTCGCCGCCGTCCTGGCCTACATCGATACCCATCTCGAAGGGGATCTGTCGGTAAAGGCGCTGAGTGATGTGGCGAACTTCTCGGTGTTTCACTTCCATCGACAATTTACTGCGTACACGGGCGTGCCCGTTTCACGTTATGTGCAACTGATGCGACTGCGACGCGCGGCACATCGCCTGATCGCAAACGCAGATTACTCGGTATTGGACGCGGCACTGGATGCAGGTTTTCAGAGTCCCGAGGCCTTTAGCCGGGCGTTCGGACGAGCGTTCGGCATGGCGCCGAGTGTGTTCAGGAAGAACCCGAACTGGCAGGTCTGGAATACGGTGTTTGCCATCCCCCATTTCTCAAGGAATATCCTCATGCACGTTCGAATCGTTGAATGCCCTGAAATCCAGGTAGCGACGCTTGAGCACCGCGGACCTCCGGGGCTCGTCAATGAAAGCGTGCGCCAGTTCATCGAGTGGCGCATGCGCAGCGGACAATCGCCGGTGGCGACAAGCCGCACGTTCGGCATCCCTTACGGCAATCCCGATACCACACCGCCACACGCTTTCCGCTTCGCGATCTGTGGCGAGATTGACGAGGATGTGGCGCCGAACGAGTTCGGCGTCCAGCCGCTTGTCATACCCGGCGGGCGCTATGTCGTGGTTCGCCACGCGGGATCACCGGATCACATCGGCGAAACGATTTACCCGATCTACCGCGACTGGCTTCCCGCAAGCGGCGAGGAGCTTCGGGACCAGCCGCTGTTTTTCCATTACCTGAGCGTGTATCCAGAGACGCCACAGGATCAGTGGCAAACCGACGTGTACGTTCCGCTGCAATAGCGGTATTACAAAACCGTCCTATTTGATCTCCACCAACCGCAGGGACGGAGAGCCATCGAGGGAAAGGTGAATGACTGCCGCTCGGCTGGGGAAATTCGGCGCGTCGTCGTCGGTGTTTTCCATGACCGGAATGTCGATCAGGGTCTGCTCACCCGCCGGGTCGCTGACCAGCTTGGCGTCCAGCTTATCGATCGCCCGCCAACTGTCACCGCCGATACGCATCACGTCCAGCAGGCTGTAATACGGCACGCCTTCTTCGTTCTCCTCGGGATTGAAAACCGCCAGGTACTGGCTGTAGTTGTTACCCATCCCGAAACCCTCGAGGGTAAAGACCGCGAGCGTGACCTGGCTGTCCTCACCGGTATCGAGGGTCTGCACCAGCGTCGCTTCGGGATAGCCAGTGGCATAGCTGTCCTTGAGCAGCGCCACCAAGTGCCCGACCTGCTGCTCAAGAGCTTTGGGGATTTTCGGCTCGGCGGCGTGGGTCAGGGTGCAGGCGAAAAACAAGGCAGCGGTGAGCAGGCGCAATTTCATCGAGTGGGGTCCGCGGTGTTGGGAGGTCAGCGCGGATGTTAGCGTCCAAACCGGACAAGCGCTACGGCATCAACCCGCCGAACGAATACGCTCCACCAACCGCGCCTGCAACGCCTCAAGCGCCTGCGGATCCGCCTTCCCTTGCCCGTGAACGCCGGGCGCCTGCCCTTCCCAGCGCGGAATGATGTGCACATGGATGTGATAGACCGTCTGCCCGGCCGGCGCGCCGTTGAACTGGGCGATTTGCACGCCGTCCGGCTGCAATTCGTCGACGATGACGCGGGTGAGACGTTGGACGGCTGACATCAGTTTGCCGAGGACCTCGGGCTCCACTTCGAGAATGTTGCGAGCCTGGGATGCTTTGGGAATCACCAGCACATGGCCGCGCGACTGGGGAAAGATATCCAGGAAGGCCAATACATCGGCGTCCTCGTGGATTTTGTAGGCAGGTGCTTCGCCGCGAAGAATCATCGCGAAGATATTCTGCGCATCGTATTGGCCGTACAAACTCATGGTTGCTCCTTGGAGGGTGCCTGCTTTTTTAATGTCAGCGCTATCTTCTGCTGTAATTCACTTTCTGAAAACGGTTTGTGCAACACCGGACTTTGGGCGAATTCCTCGGGCAGGCCGCTCGCGCCGTAGCCGGTGCTGAACAGGAACGGAACCCCGCGACCACGAAGGATTTCAGCCACCGGGAACACCCGTTCGCCGGCGAGGTTGACGTCCAGGATCGCCAGGTCGACCTGCGCCGTACCCGCCTTTTCCCGGGCCAGGGCGAGCCGTGGCACGGACGCCACCACCGTGCATCCGAGGTCTTCAAGCATTTCCTCGATCAACATCGCGACCGTGCCTTCGTCCTCCACGAGCAGGACCCTGATACCAGCAAAAAGGGTCATGCCGAATGCTCAGTGACCATGAACGAGAAGCGACAGAGAACGCCCTCTGGGGCATAGGTCAGCACGAATATCCCACCCAGGTCGCGCTCGATGCAGCGCTTCATCAAACGCGATCCCAGCCCTTCGCGTTCCGGTGGTGACACCAGAGGCCCGCCCTGCTCACGCCAATCCAAGGTCAACAAGTTTCCGTTCGATTGCGCCTGGACGTTCCAATTCACCGAAAGCCTGCCTGTCTCGACGGACATCGCGCCGTACTTGAGGGCGTTGATTGCCAGTTCGTTGAGGGTCATCGTGAGGCTGAGCGCTACGCGGGTATCGACATCGACGGCATCGCCTTCGATCGTGACACGGCCGGGCTCGGCACCGAAGATCGGCAGCAGTACTTCCTGGGCCAGCGACGCCAGGGGCGTCTGTCCCCAATGCCGCCTCGTCAGGAGATCGTGGGCGCGCGACAAGGCGAGCAGCCGTGCCTCGAAGCGGTTGTAGCCCTCCTTGGCGCTTTCTGCGTTGCGTGAGGTTTGGGCGGCCAGGGATTGCACGGTGGCGAGGGTATTCTTGACCCGATGGTTAAGCTCGTCGATCAGGGTTTTCTGCCGGTCTTCGGCCTGCTTGCGCTCGGTGATGTCCACCAACATGTTGATCGCGCCCACCAGGTTGCCCTCGGCATCGTGCAGCGGCGTCGGGTATGGTGTGAACGGCACGCGACTGCCGTCGGGACGCTCCGCGATGGCCTCGACCCCGCGTATCGGTCGGTTTTCCTTCAGGGCGACGGCCATCGGGCATTGGTCGTGGGGCAGGAAGCTTCCGTCGGTGTTGAACAATTTCCAGGTCACGCACCACAGGTCGCCCAATTGAGGCGTGCGCCCCGACAACTCGATAGCCGCCCGGTTGAAAAAAGTGATGCGTCCTTGGGCGTCGGTGGTGTAGACCGCCGCCGGCAATGCCTCGAGCAGATTGCGCATGTGCCGTTCGCTTTCACGGACCTGGTTTTCCATCCGCCGCGCCAGCGTGACGTCCTGGAGTACCCGCACGCCATAGCGAAAGCCGCCATGCGTATCCCGGACGGAGGAGCTGTGAATGTCCAGATAGACGGTCTCGCCATCAGGCTTGAAGGCACGCTTGCGCAGCACGTAATGGTCCAGCTCACCCGCCACCTGACGTGCATACAAGGCCGCGTCCTGATCGAGGCTGTCGGTGTGGGTGTAGTCCAGGAATGTCATTTCAAGCAGTTCTTCCCGCGAACGACCGAGCATGTTGCAGAGCGCGTCGTTCACCCGCAGCAGCCGGCCGTCCGCCCCCGACTCGGCGATCCCGATCGTTGCCGCTTCGTACGTCGCGGACAACCGATCATCGCTCTCCTTGCGCGCCGTCTCGGCCGTGTGGACACAGGTCATGTCAACCGTGAAGCAGCGCGTATTGAACAGCTTGCCGTCCTCGAACCGGCCATTGGAGGTGATGGTCACGTACTTGATAGAACCGTCCCTGGCCTTCAAGCGCGCCGGGTAGCTTTCCAGGCACTCGCCACTGCTCAATTTGCCCAGGATGTCGCCGATGACCGGCTCATCGACGTGAAAGTCAGCGATGGGCCGGCCAATGTATTCGTCCGCCGAATACCCCAGCAGGGCCAGTTCGGCTTTGTTGGCGCGCAGGATGATGCCGTCGCCACTGACGATGTGCAGGCCCACGGCGCTGTTTTCGAAAAAGTCTTCCAGGTCGGCATTCTTGCGCCGAAGCTCTTGTTCCAAGGCGTGATGTGCGGAGACATCCTGGAAGCAGTTGATCGCCCCTTGAATGATTCCATGAACATCTTTCAAGGCGCGGGTGTTGACCAGGGCCACGATCCGCGTCCCGTCCGGACGTTCGATGAGCACTTCCTGGTTACGCGTCGCAGCGCCGTCTTCGAGCGCCGAGGCCATGGGGCAGTCTTCGAACGCCAGCGGCGTACCGTCGGGCAGGAAAAGGCGATAGGAGCCGCAAAACCGGTCTCCGCCCTCCCCCAATATCGGCGTGCGTCCCCACAGCGCCTCCGCCTCGCTGTTGTAGCGGACCAGCCAGCCTTGGCGGTCGCAGAGATACACCGCGCCGGGAATCGCATCGAGCGCGTTGGCGCTCATCGATACAAGGCTTTCGTACTCGCTCGGCGTGCGCGTCTCCAGGGGAAACGCTTCAATATTCGACATTACTGATCCTCAATCCGCCTGGCTGAATGCCCGCTACACGGCGCTCGCGGTCAAAACCCGAGGCGCGATCCAGGCCCGGATAAATCCCTTCATGCGCCGGCGCGGATTTTTTCATGCAGCAGCAATGGATTCTAGATCCCTATCCAACCCGCGAGTTCAGGAAAATTCGACGGCACCTGCACCGTTATCAAAATCCGAACAATGAACACGGTGTTTCGACCATCAGCGCGCGCATGAGCGACTCCGAACTTTTCAGCGCCTGCAGCTGTTGCATCACGGTATCGAAGCCGACGCTGGCCTCGTGTTGTGTATGCGGCCAGTCACTGCCCCAGACCAGACGATCGCGACCGAAACTCTGTTCGAGCAAGGCCAGCGCGGCCCGGGCAAATTCCAGGTTCTGCCGGTCCGTCCCCGCCAGCCGATAGATGCCCGAGACCTTCACCCATACTTGTCCGCCCAGCCCCAGCGTCATCAATTCGGCAAAACCAGGTTGATCGGCGCCCAGGCGGGCATCCGGGCGGCCGAAATGGTCGATGACCAACGGGACGCCAAACGGAACCAACTGACGAATCAATCCCGGCAGGTCCGCTACTGGAGCGTGCAATTCCACATGCCAGCCCAATGTCGCGAGGTGGCCGAGCAAGTCCTTCCAGGCGGTTTCGCGAAAATCAGGCAAGGCCTTGCCCATCAGGTTCAAGCGAACGCCAACCACCCCCAGCCGAGCCATGTGTTCCAGCGTAGCGCGGCCAATACCCGGCTCCACCACCACAACCCCGCGCAATTGCTCCGGCGCCTGCCGCAGGGCGGCCAATAGGTAGCGGTTATCCGTGCCGAGAAAGCTCGGCTGGACCAACACGCCGTGGCTGAGACCGTGGGTTTGCAAGTGGTCCAGGTATTGCCCGAGCGTCGCGTCGTAATCCGGCGTGTAGCGCCGCGCCGCCACCCACTCCAGCTTCCGGCTGAACACGTGAGCGTGGCAGTCGATGCCGGTGATCGGCGTCTTGGTGAGATCAACCATGAGTCTTCATCTAGCGTAAATAAGAAATAATCAGGCCCGGGCGTTCTCGCCGCCGGGTGCCTGGTCGGATGGCGCCGGCGCGGTGGCCTCCAGGCTCCGGCCACGGGTTTCCGGCAGGCACAGCGCCGCGAGCACAGCCACGCCGTAGGCAATGCCGGCGTCAATGCCAATGGCCGATCCCAGGGACATCGAATCGCTCATGTGGCCGACCAGGAACGGGAACACCGCCGACAACACACGGCCGAAGTTGTAGCAGAAACCGACGCCAGCCCCGCGTACGTCCGCCGGGTACAGCTCGTTGAAAAACGCCCCGAGACTCGCCGGGATGCCCGCGGCGAAGAACCCAAGCGGAAAGCCCAGGAAGAGCATCTGGGTATTGCTCAGCGGCATGAACACGTAGCACTGCACCGTGACTACACAGCACAGCGCGAACAGGAGGATGTTCTTGCGTCGGCCGATGCGATCGATCAACAGACCACTGACCACGCAGCCGCACCAGAAGGCAAAGATGATCACCGCCAGGTAGCCGCCCGAGTTGAGCACCGACAGGTTGCGCTCGGTCTTGAGGAAGGTCGGCAGCCAGGTCATCACCGCGTGATAGCCGCCGTGGGCGCCCAGCCCGAGCAATCCGCCGAACAACGTGACGCGAATCAACTCGGGACGAAAGATGCCGGCCAACGACTTGAAGAAACTCTGCGGGATGGCCTGTTCTTTTTGCAGGCGCTGGAAGCTGTCTGGCTCTTCGACGTTGCGGCGCACCCAGATGATCAGGAACGACGGCAGCAGGCCGACGATGAACATCACCCGCCAGGCCATGTCTTGCGGGACGAACGAATAGATCAGCGTAAAGACCCCGACCGCCAGTCCCCAGCCCACCGCCCAGGCACTCTGGACCGTGCCCATGACCTTGCCGCGGTATTTCGGATTGATCGTCTCGGCCATCAACACCGCGCCAGCGGCCCACTCGCCACCGATGCCGAAGCCCTGCAAGGCCTTGACGATCAACAGTTGATGGAAGTCTGTGACGAACGCCGACAGGAAGGTGAAGCAGGAAAACCACAAGATCATCCATTGCAGCGTGCGCACCCGACCATAGCGATCAGACAACGTGCCGCCGACCCAACCGCCCAAGGCCGAGGTGACCAGCGTGACGCCGCTGATCAGTCCCGCATCGCCCTTGGACAAGGCGAACGCGGCAATCAGCGCCGGTATCGCCAGGCCGAACATCTGGACTTCCAGCGCGTCGAGCGACCATCCGCCGAAACACGCCCAAAACGTTTTACGCTCCCGCGAAGTGATTTGGCGATACCAGCTGAACATGATTCTTATCCTTATAAGTGGAACGAAAGGCAGCCGAGCGCGAACCGTGCCGCTGCAAGGCCAGTCAGGAACAACAAAACGACAAGGGCAGCGGCGACCGACTGGCCGCCGCAGAGTCCGCTAGCCCGGCAAGGTCAGCGGATCTCGACGCTGTAGCGGAAATGCTCGGCATGCCCGCGGGAACGACGCCACTCCAGCGGGTTGCCGGCGTAGTCCCGCGCCAGGCGCTCGATCACCACCACCGGGCTGTTCACCGGGACCTGCAGCAAACGAGCGTGCACCTCGTTGACCGACTCGGCAGTGAGCGTTTCTTGCGCGTAGGCCACGACCTGCCCGCAGGTTTCTTCATAGATCGGATAAAGCAGCGGGCCTTTCTGGCTCAGGTCGATCTCCAGCAGCGCCTGGAACCGACTGCGCGGCAGCCAGATCTCCTCGGCGAGCACCGGCGCCACCTCCAGCAGACGCAGCCGGACAATGCGGATGACCGGCGCGTCCACCGGCAGCCCCAACGCCTGAGCCACCGCCGACGGCGCGGCCACAGGTTCTACGGACAAGATCCGGCTCTCCGGAACCCGGCGTTCACCGGAGGCGGATTGAAAACGGAAGAAACGGAACAGTGACGATTGGAACTGCGGCCGGCGAATGAACGTACCGCGCCCTTGCTGGCGCTCCAGGATGCCCTCGGCGACCAACGCATCGATCGCCTTGCGCACCGTCCCGGTGGACAGCCCGTATTCGGCTGAAAGCGCCGCCTCAGTGGGAATCGCCTCTCCCGGGCGCCAGCGATTGTTGGCGATCTGCTCGGCCAACTGGTCGCGCAAACGTTGGTAGAGCGGCAGGCGGGTATCGCTGGGCAGTGGGTTCATAAGATTTTATTCGCCTTGTTATCTAGTCATCTATATGAATTTAGGCGGCAGTATTTGCCGTTGCCACCATGCTGTCAAGAACCTACCGCACGCCGCGCGTCGGAACAGCCTCGCAGCCATCAAGCGTGCAATGAGTGATGACGATCCCTGCTCCAAGCCTCCTGCATCAGCTCGATCACTTGTTCGTCCGAGGTCTGGCTGAAGTCTTCGTACCAATCACCGACCGAGCGCATCCACTCCGGCATCAGCGGGCACACCCACTCATCGACTTCACTGCGCAGTGCTTCAGCCGTCTCGACCGGCGCCACCGGAACCGCGACGACGATGGCGTTGGGTTTGTGCAGGCGTGCCGCACGGATTGCCGCCATCATCGAGGCGCCCGTGGCCAGGCCATCATCGATAAGCAGCACCACTTGGCCTTTCAGATCAAGTGGCGAACGGTTTGGGCGGTAGCGCGCTTCGCGTCGCGACAGTTCTCGCGTTTCCTGCTGGAGCACCGCATCGAACGCGGCCTGGTCGACGTGATTGGCACGCAACGCATCGTCATTGCGGATCAGGATGCCGCCGCTGGCAATCGCGCCCATCGCCACTTCTGGATGAGACGGCACACCCAGCTTGCGCACCAGCATCAGGTCCAGACGCAGCGCCAGGGCCTTTGCGACCTCCCAAGCGACCGGCACGCCGCCCCGGGGCAATGCCAGGACGATCACCTCGTCCCGCCCACGGTAGTGGGCAAGTGGTTCTATCAAGCGTTGGCCGGCCGCTGCCCGATCGGCATAGGGCGGCGAAGAAAAAGTCATTGGGTTCATGTTCGGGTCTCCTCGTAAAACGGACAAGCCGCATAGCGAGAGACACTCACAGGGCAAGGATATTCAGCCTCATACCGCGGTCAGCTTTGTTGATTCGCCGACATGGGACGCACATGCCGAGGCAATGCCAGCGAAATCAGCGCAGCCAGCAGCACGGATGCGCTGGAGACCCAGAGGCATGCAGCCAACCCGTATCCTTGATAAACCCAGCCGGACAGCACCGTCCCGGCCAGCCGCCCGAGAGCGTTGGACATGTAGTAGAAACCCACGTCCAGCGACACGCCGTCTTCCTTGGCATACGCCACGATCAAATAGCTGTGCAGCGACGAATTCACCGCGAACAGCGCACCAAAGACCAGGAGCCCGCCCAACAGCACCGCTGGATGAGACAGCCCCAGCGCGATCACCGCCGGAAGACCTGCCAGCGCAAGCGCCCAGAGGCATGCGGCACGTCCATCCGGCACCTGCCCGCGCTTCTTTCCAGTGATGTTCGGCGCCAGGGACTGCACGATGCCGTAACCGATGACCCAGGCGGCGAGAAAACCGCCGACTGTCCAGAAATCCCAGCCATAGACGCTGCTCAGGTAAACCGGCAAGGCCACCACGAACCACACGTCCCGGGCGCCGAACAGGAACATCCGCGCGGCTGACAGCACATTTATCGCGCGACTCTTGGATAGGATGTCGCGAAACTTCGGCTTGGCTTTCGCCCTGCCCAGGTCTTTTTTCAGGAGGATCAGGCTACCGACCCAGATCAGCGCCAGCACTGCCGCCATCGCCAGCAACGCACCTTGGAAACCGAGCACGGCGAGCAGCACCCCACCGAGGAAAAAACCAACGCCCTTGAGCGCGTTCTTCGAGCCGGTGAGGATCGCGATCCATCGATAAAGCGTGCCCTGCTGCCCATCCGGCACCAGCAACTTGATCGAGCTCTTGGCGCTCATCTTGTTCAGGTCCTTGGCGATGCCGGACAATGCCTGGGCGCTCATCACCCAGGCGATGCTCAGCAGCGCGGAAGGCACCGTCAGCATCAGCAGCGCGACGACCTGCAGGCCCAAGCCGATGTTCATCGTCCGGTTCAGGCCCAGGCGAGCGCCCAGGTAGCCGCCTAGCAGGTTGGTGATCACGCCAAAGAACTCGTAGAACAGGAACAGCGCGGCAATCTGCAAAGGGCTGTAGCCCAGCGCGTGAAAGTGCAGCACGACCAGCATGCGCAGGGCGCCATCGGTCAAGGTGAACGCCCAGTAATTGCCGGTGACGAGCAGGTACTGCCGCACTTCTGGCGCAAGGGCCGACAAGACTTTCATCGCGGCTCCTCAGCCCGCCAGGCCGACCATCCGGGCCAGTTCGACGGTACGGTTGGCGTAGCCCCATTCGTTGTCGTACCAGGCATAGAGTTTGACCTGGGTGCCGTTGATGACCAAGGTCGACAGCGCATCGATGATCGAGGAACGCGGATCGGTGCGGTAGTCGATGGACACCAGTGGTCGCTCTTCGAAACCGAGAATGCCCTTGAGCTCGGTGCCGGCGGCATCCTTGAGCAAGCGGTTCACTTCCTCGACCGTGGTAGCGCGCTCGACCTCGAAGACGCAATCGGTCAGCGACGCATTGGCCAACGGCACCCGCACCGCATGGCCGTTGAGGCGTCCGCGCAGCTCCGGGAAGATTTCGGCAATGGCGGTGGCCGAGCCGGTGCTGGTGGGAATCAGGCTCATGCCCGAGGCCCGGGCGCGGCGCAGGTCCTGGTGCGGCTGGTCAAGAATGCTCTGGGTATTGGTCAGGTCATGAATGGTCGTGATCGAGCCGTGGCGAATGCCGAGTTTTTCGTGGATCACCTTCACCACGGGTGCCAGGCAATTGGTGGTGCACGAAGCCGCGGTCACGATGCGATGCTGTTCTGGCTTGAACAGTTGGTGGTTGACGCCCATGACGATATTCAACGCGCCCTGCTCTTTCACCGGAGCGCTGACCACCACGCGTTTCACGCCTTGATCGAGATAAGCCTGGAGCACCGCGACGGTTTTCATCTTGCCGCTGGCCTCGATCACTACGTCGCAACCCGACCAGTCGGTGTCAGCGATCGCTTTGTTGGCGGTGACGTTAATGCGCTGGCCGTCTATGACCAGCTTGTCGCCCTCGGCGTCGGCCTGGCGGTGCCAACGGCCGTGCACCGAATCGAAGTTGAGCAGATGGGCGTGAGTCGCCGCGTCGCCTGCCGGATCGTTGATCTGCACGAACTCGAACTCAGGCCAGCCCCAGGCCGCACGCAGGGCAAGGCGCCCGATGCGGCCGAAACCGTTGATGCCGATTTTGATTGTCATGGTTGGGGCTCATAGGAGGTGGCGCGAATATAGGTTTTTCCGCACACGAGCGAAAGACCAGCTGCACACTAATCGCTGGCAACGCGAACCCCGTGGCGAGGGAGCTTGCTCCCGCTCGGCTGCGCAGCAGTCGTAAAAAATCTGAATCTTGCTGACGATTTCGGGGCCACTTCGCAGCCCAGCGACAGCAAGCTCCCTCGCCACGTTGCGCGGTTATTCTCGTTCGATGGCGTGCCCTCAAGTCACGCTCGTAGTACAGTCTCCACCCGATGTCAGAACCCATTTCGAAAGACGTGAAGCCACCATAACTCCGTTCAAACCGAGCCTCGCCTCACGTCATTCACCAGCCGCAGCGGTCACAGCATGATTGAAATCACCGAAGTCTCCATCGCCCAGCTCCGGGCTGCGCTCGAATCCGGCCAGACCACGGCGGTGGAGTTGGTCCAGGCCTACCTGGCCAGGATCGATGCCTACGACGGGCCCGAAACACCCATCGCACTCAATGCCGTGGTGGTTCGTAACCCCGATGCGTTGGAAGAAGCAAAGGCGTCCGATGCCCGTCGAGCCAAGGGCCAGACCTTGGGTCCGCTCGACGGCATCCCCTATACGGCCAAGGACAGCTATCTGGTAAAGGGGCTGACCGCCGCCTCGGGTAGCCCAGCCTTCAAGGACCTGATCGCCTATCGCGACGCCTTTACCATCGAGCGGCTGCGCGCCGCCGGGGCCATCTGCCTGGGCAAGACCAACATGCCGCCCATGGCGAACGGCGGCATGCAGCGTGGTGTGTATGGCCGTGCCGAAAGCCCGTACAACGCGGCCTACCTCACGGCGCCGTTCGCCTCGGGCTCTTCGAACGGTGCGGGCACCGCCACCGCCGCCAGTTTCGCGGCCTTCGGCCTGGCAGAAGAAACCTGGTCCAGCGGACGCGGCCCGGCCTCGAACAATGGTTTGTGTGCCTATACGCCGTCGCGCGGGGTGATCTCGGTGCGCGGCAACTGGCCGCTGACGCCGACCATGGACGTCGTCGTGCCCTACGCCAGGACCATGGCCGACTTGCTTGAAGTGCTGGACGTGGTGGTGGCAAACGACCCTGACACCCGAGGCGATCTGTGGCGCCTGCAACCCTGGGTACCGATTCCTTCAGTCGACTCGGTTCGCCCTGCTTCCTATTCAAGCCTTGCCGCCAAACCGGAAACGCTGGCGGGCGTGCGCCTGGGCGTTCCGCGCATGTACATCAACGCCGACCCCGAAGCGGGCACCGCTGAGAAACCCGGAATCGGTGGCCCGACGGGACAGCGCATCATCACTCGCCCCTCGGTGATTGCCCTGTGGGAAGCCGCCCGCAAGGCGCTGGAGGCCCGAGGCGCCGAAGTGATCGAAGTGGATTTCCCGCTGGTGTCCAACTGCGAGGGCGACCGTCCCGGCGCGCCGACCGTGTTCACCCGTGGCCTGGTGTCCAAGGAGTTCCTGCACCATGAGTTGTGGGACCTGTCGGCCTGGGCGTTCGATGATTTCCTGCGGGCCAACGGCGATCCGAAACTCAATCGCCTGGCCGACGTCGACGGACCGCTGATTTTTCCCCACGACCCTGGCACCCTGCCCAACCGCGAGGACGACCTGGCCGCCGGCATGGACGAGTACGTGAAGATGGCCCAGCGTGGCATCACGCCGTGGGACCAGATTCCCACCTTGCCCGAGGGTTTGCGCGGCCTCGAAGAAACCCGCCGGATCGATCTGGAAGACTGGATGGCACGGCTGGGCCTGGATGCGGTGATCTTCCCCACCGTGGCAGACGTCGGGCCAGCGGACGCGGACGTCAACCCAGCGTCCGCCGACATCGCCTGGAGCAACGGCGTCTGGGTCGCCAACGGCAACCTCGCCATCCGCCACCTGGGCGTACCCACCGTCACCGTGCCGATGGGCGTCATGGCAGACATCGGCATGCCCGTTGGCTTGACGTTCGCCGGCAAGGCCTATGACGACTCGAAGCTGCTGCAACTGGCTTCTGCCTTCGAGTCGCTGGGATCGAAACGGATGATTCCGCCACGGACGCCGCCGTTGTCAGCCTGATCCCGACTTTAAACCACACCCTGTAGGAGCTGGCGAAGCCTCGGGCCGCGTTCGGACGATCTTTTGATCTAAAGATCGCAGCCTCGCTTCGCTCGGCAGCTCCTACAGGGCATCAGCCAGCCAACAACGCCAAGGCTGCGCCGCCGGTGTTGGCTGGCAACCAATCAATCGAACCGCCCCTCCGCCAACCGGCCGATCTCAGGCCGCGCATACAGAAACCCCTGCATCAATTCGATGCCCAGATCCAGCAGCGCGGCGCTTTCCTCCCGCGTCTCGACGCCCTCGGCGATGACGGTAATCCCCAACCGATTCGCAACCAGGAGGATCCCGTCGACAATGGCCCGTTTGACGGGGTCCTGATCGATGCCTCGGGTCAACGCCATGTCGATTTTCAGCACTTGCGGTTGGAATAGCGCCAGCAGGTTGAGCCCCGAGTAGCCGGAACCGAAGTCGTCGATGGCCGTGGTAAAGCCCTGGCGTTCGTACTCCTGGAAAATCGACTTGAGGTGGTCAGGATCATCGACCCGCTCGCCTTCCGTGACTTCGAACATGAGCCGGTTCGACGGGAAATTGCTTTGACGCGCCGCCTCCAGTGTCGCCCGTATGCAGGTCTCGGCCCGGTACACGGCGTTGGGCAGGAAATTGATGCTGAGCAGGCAGTCGGGAATGTCGAGGATCCCCAGCCGCGCGGCCTCCTCGATCGCTTTCACACGGCACGCCTGGTCGAATCGATAACGGTTGCCGTCATTCACGAGCCCCAGGATATAAGCCGCCGATTCCCCATTCACGCCCCGGACCAGCGCCTCATAGGCAAACGCGGACCGTGTGCGGACATTGAAGATGGGCTGGAAAGCCATGGTGAAGTCGAACCCCAGCGCCTCATGGTCGCGGCATTCAGCGCAACCAAGGGACCGGAAGGTTGGAGAGGATGAAGGTGGGGTCATGTTCATGTTCCGTCGCGGCAGCGGGCGTCCCTGTGAAGCAGAAACTATAGGCAATACTCCTTGAGTCGGCACGGGCCCCGCTTTCTGGAGTGCTGTCAGGCCCGTTGATCGTGTGACCGCTGTCGCAAATCAGACCTTCTTCAGAAAGCGGCCACCCTTCCCGCAGCCAGACAAGGTCGATCAAGCCCGCGCCTGCTCGCGGAAAATTGCAGCCATGGGCTGACTTGCTGCCCGGCGACGCCGAGGTAAACGCAATTAACAACGTTTAACTCGCAGGTCCACGCGACCTCCCCAAGAATGGAACGCTCTGTTCAGACTCTTCAAAGCGGGAGGCGGATTCCAGACCGCGCGGTACCGGCGCGTCTAGTCCTGCTTTTCGCCACACGCTTTCACACGGAAACGCCCCATGCCGCCCGCGTCACAGAACACCGTCACTGCCAGGCAAACGACAACCGCCTTGAAGCCACTCTGGCTCCTCGCCTTGCTCGCCGGACACGCTCCGGCAATGGCCGCACAAACAACGCCGGGATTTCTGGACGGGGCATCGCTGGAAGTCCTCAGCCGCAACTTCTACCTCAACAATGACTACCGTTCCCCGAGCCCGTCGGGCAAGAGCTACAAGCAGGAATGGGCCCAAGGATTCATCGCCACGTTCGAGTCCGGCTTCACTCCGGGTACCGTCGGCGTAGGCGTCGACGCCCATGGTTTCCTGGGTTTGAAGCTGGATGGTGGCAAGGGCCATTCCGGCACCGGGTTGTTGCCGTTGGACGATGACGGTCGCAACGAGGATGAATATTCCAGTGCCGGCGGCGCGCTGAAATTCAACGTATCGCGCACCACTCTGGCACTCGGTGAAATGACCGTGGCGACGCCCGTATTCGATACGGCGGACAAACGCCTGCAACCGGAATATGCCAGCGGGGCGCTGCTGACCAGTCGGGAATTGGATGAGGTCAGTTTGCAGGCCGGTCATTTCACCGCGTTCAAGAATCAGGACGCGTCCACCGCCAGGGGCGATTTTTCCGGCTACGGGGCTACCACCCGCCACGCCAGCATCGACTTCATCGGCGCCGATCTGTTCAATGACCGCACGGTGGGCGGTTCCCTCTACGCCTCTGAACTGAGCGACACCTGGCGCCAGTACTACGGCAATCTGCATTCAACGGTGGGTGACCTGTTCCTCGACGGCAATCTGTATTACACCCGCGATCACGGTCGGGCCAGAGCCGGAGCCATCGACAACACCGCTTTGAGCCTCAGCGGCAAATACCGGCTCGACGCCCAGGCCTTCACCCTGGCCTACCAGAAAATCCACGGCGACACGCCTTTCGATTTCGTCGGCGGCGATTCCATCTACCTCGCCAACTCGATCAAGTACGCCGATTTCAATGGCCCGGGCGAGCGTTCCTGGCAAGCGCGCTACGACCTCGATCTCGGCGCCCTCGGAATCCCGGGCCTGAATTTCATGGCCCGCTACGTAACGGGAAGCGGGATCGATGGCAGCCATGCGCCCCAGGGCGGCGCCTACAATCCGTTCGACAGCGACTCCGCAACCTTCAGCCCGCAACAGGGCGACGGCGGTCGCCATTGGGAACGCGATCTCGACTTGCGCTACATCGTGCCGTCAGGCCCGGCCAAGGACCTGTCGCTGCAACTCTCCCACGTCACCCACCGCGCCAACAGCGCCCAGGCCGGCGATGACATCGACAGGTTATACATCGTCATCCAATACCCGCTGAAACTGGGACCGTTTTGAAAGCCCTCGAAAAAAATGCATTCCGCGCCACCGCCAAGGTCTGTAGGACATCGAGGGCAAGAGGAAAAGAGCGTGGATTATCTGGGATGGGTCCAATGGCCAGCGATGGCCGTCACGGTGCTGGCCGCCTGGCTGATCGGCTCGCGCCAGCCCCGCCGGCGCGTCGCGGGGTTCAGTTGTTTTATCGTCAGCAACATTCTTTGGGTCATCTGGGGCCTGCACACAGACGCCTATGCACTGATCGTCCTGCAGTTCTGCCTGTGCGCGATGAATCTGCGGGGCTTCAGGAAAAATACCCAGTAACCGCTGACGAAAACTTATTTCATCGTCTGCCCAATGATTTGCACCAGATCAATCTGCTTGAACGGCTTGATCAATCGTGGCAGTTGCGTGGCGAAGCCCTCCAGCCGTTCGGCGTAACCGGTAGCGAGGATGATCGGCAGGGTCGGCTGACGGTCGCGCAGTAATTTCGCCAACTGCGCCCCGTCCATCTGCGGCATGGCCATGTCCGTGATCACCAGATCGAAATCCTCGATACGCTCGTACAGCTCCAGCGCCTGGACGCCCGACGACGCGCAAAGGACCTGATGGCCAAGGTCTTCGATCAGCAACCGGGTGCTGGTCAGGACCAGGCTGTCATCATCCACTACGAGAACCTTCAATCCATTGACGGGCGGCACCGTGGATTCCACGACCGATGGCTTGTCCGCTAACGCGTCGCCAGCCACCGGCAGCCATAGCTCAGCGGTGGTACCGACGCCTTTTTCGCTCTTGAGTATCAGCCTACCGCCCAACTGCTCGGCCAGGCCGTGAACCATGGATAACCCCAGGCCGGTTCCCTTGCCGACGCCTTTGGTGGTGAAAAACGGATCGACGGCCAAGGCCAGTGTCGCCTCATCCATCCCCTCGCCTGCGTCGGTAATCGCCAGGCAGACATAGCGTCCAGGCGCCAGTTGCCTGTCCGGTACCGCGAGCTCGTCACCCAACCGTTCCTGCGCCTGGATCAGTATCCGGCCACCTTGTGGCATGGCATCCCGGGCGTTTGTCGCCAGGTTGAGGATCGCCAGTTCCAACTGGTTGACGTCGGCCAGCACCGGCGACAGCGCCTCGGCAAATTCGGCCTGGATATGGATCGACGGACCCAATGAGCTTTGTAGCAAGCCGCTGATGCCTTGCACCAGCGCGACCAGTTCCACCGGTTCGGAGGTCAGTTTCTGCCGGCGGGCAAAGGCCAGCATGCGCTGGGTCAGCGAAACACCACGCAGCGCGCCCTGGGTTGCGTTATCCAGCAACTGGGCGAGCTTCGGCTCGTTGGGCATGCGCTTGCGCACGATCTCCAGGTTGCCGAGGATCACCGTCAGCAGGTTGTTGAAGTCGTGGGCAATGCCCCCGGTGAGTTGTCCGATGGCTTGTAGTTTCTGCGATTGGAACAGGGCCTCGCGGGCTTGTTCCAGTGCCTCCTGGGCCTTGGTGGCGTCGGTGATATCGCGGGTGATCTTGGCAAATCCGAGCAATGTACCGGTGTCGCTGCGGATCGCATCGATGACCACGTGGGCCATGAACCGCGTGCCGTCCTTACGCACCCGCCAGCCCTTCTTTTCGAAACGCCCCTCGGTGGCGGCGACGCTCAGGGCGCGCTGCGGCTCACCCGCTTCGCGGTCCTCGGGCGTATAGAACATCGAGAAATGCTGGCCGATGGCCTGAGCCGGCAGGTACCCCTTGATGCGCTGCGCGCCTTGGTTCCAGTTGGTCACGCGACCATCAGGGTCAAGCATGTAGATGGCGTAGTCGGTGACGCTTTGCACCAGCAGACGAAACTGCTGTTCGCTTTGCCTGAGGGTTTCCTCGGCCATCTTGCGATCGGTCAGGTCGCGGGTGATCTTGGCGAAGCCGAGCAACGTGCCGCTCTGGCTGTCGATGATCGGATCGATCACCACATGGGACCAGAACAACGTGCCGTCCTTGCGCACGCGCCAGCCCTCGCCTTCGAAGCGCCCTTCACGCACGGCCGTGTCCAGCGCGCGCTGCGGAAGGCCGTCGGCACGGTCTTGGTCGGTATAGAAACGAGAAAAATGCTGCCCCAGGATTTCCGACTCTTTGTAGCCCTTGAAGCGCCGGGCGCCGGAGTTCCAACTGGTGATGATGCCCGACGGATCGGTCATGTAGATGGCATAGTCGACCACCGCATCGATCAACAGGCGAAAGCGTTGTTCTTCGTTGACGCGAGGGGTCTTGGGGTCGTTCTCAAGCATGTCGGCCGAGGCATCCGAGGGAATTTGCGTGAAGTATGGAACAAGTGTCGCGCCAGGAAAAACCTGATTTATGTATGGCTACACGCTTCCACAAATGGTCCTGCGCTGAATGCAAAGCTCATGCACACACGCTACCCCTGTGGGAGCGAGCTTGCTCCCACAGGTTGGGGGGCGTTGTTCCGATTTGACTGACCACCACAGCGGCAGCAAACGCTGCACCTTGGTCTCTGCGAACCGGTCATCGATCAACATCACCACTCCGCGATCCTGCTGGGTGCGAATGACGCGGCCAGCCGCCTGCACGACTTTCTGCAAACCGGGATACAAGTAGGTGTAGTCGTAGCCATCGCCAAAAATGGCCGCCATGCGCTGCTTGATCTGTTCGTTGACCGGGTTGAATTGGGCCAGCCCCAGGGTCGCGATAAATGCGCCGATCAGGCGTGAGCCCGGCAGGTCGATCCCTTCGCCGAACGCGCCGCCCAGCACCGCGAAGCCGATGCCCTGGCTGTGCTCCATGAACCGGTCGACAAAAGCCTGCCGGGGCCCTTCCCCCATCCCACGCGATTGGCTCCAGGTGGCGATGTGCGGGAACCGCTCGGCAAACAATCCCGCCACCTGCTGCAGGTAATCGAAGCTGCTGAAGAACGCCAGGTAATTACCGGGACGCGCGTCAAACTGGCGGGCCATCAACGTGACGATCGGTTCGAGGGACGCATGGCGATGGGCAAACCGGGTGGAAATCCGGCTGATCACCTGGACATCCAATTGTTCGGCCTGGAACGGCGATTCGACATCGATCCACACCGTGTCCGCTGGCGTACCCAACAAGTCCGCGTAGTACCGTCGGGGGCTCAGGGTCGCGGAAAACAGCACGCTGCTGCGCGACGCCGTGAACCGGGGCCGCAGGAAACCGGCCGGCACCACGTTGCGCAGGCACAGCGCGGAGAAGCTGCGTTGGCGCGTGGATTCGCGCTTGTGGATGTCGAACAGGAAGTGTTCATCGAACGACTCGGCGACCCGGCCGAACTGCAAGGCGTCGAAATAGAAGGCTTGCAGGCCGCTGTCCAGGCCCTGCGGATGGTCGTTGAGGTAATCACCGATGGCGGTCGTGCACGCCCCCAACGCGTGGAGGAAGTTGTCCGGTGGTTTTTCATAGGCCTGGTAAGCCGCAACCTGCGGCGCATGCAGGGCGTTCCACTGGCGATTGACCTTCTGCAGGGCTTTCTTCAATGGTTCGGGAGCCGTCTTCAACAGCGCCGCCAACGCCGCCTGGTCGAGGGTCGCGCTGTACATCTGCCGTCCGCGCTCCACCAGGTTGTGGGCTTCGTCCACCAGGGTGGCGACAGTCCAGCCATTGGCCTGGGCAAGACCGAATAACAAGGCGCTGAAGTCGAAGTAATAATTGTAGTCAGCCACCACCACGTCGGCCCAACGGGCCATTTCCTGACTCAGGTAGTACGGGCAGATGTCGTGATCCAAGGCAATGTCGCGCAAGGCCGCCTGATCAAGCAGCGTTACCTGGCTCGCCGCCGCTCGCGCTTGCGGCAGGCGATCATAAAAACCGCGGGCCAGTGGACACGATTCGCCATGGCAGGCTTTGTCCGGATGCTCACAGGCCTTGTCCCGGGCGATCATTTCCAATACCCGCAACGGCATAGCCGGGGCGTTGTCGGTGATCAGCCGGGCCGCGTCCAGGGCCAGTTTGCGTCCTGGGGTTTTCGCCGTGAGGAAGAACACCTTGTCCAATCGCTGGGGCGCCAGAGCCTTGAGCATCGGGAATACCGTGCCGACGGTCTTGCCAATCCCGGTCGGCGCCTGGGCCATCAGGCAACGACCGGTGCTGACGGCCTTGAACACCGACTCGGCCAGGTGCCGTTGCCCGGGCCTGAAGCCGGCATGGGGAAATACCAGGGCCTGCGCGCCTCGGTTGCGCGCCTGGCGGTGATGCATTTCCTGCTCGGCCCAGGCCAGGAACAGGGCGCACTGCTGCTCGAAGAATGCCTGGAGCTGCGACGCCTCGAAGTGATGGGTCAGGCAGGTTTCCTTTTCGCTGACGATGTCGAAATACACCAACGCGACATCAATCTGCGGCAACTGCAATTTCTGGCACATCAGCCAGCCGTAGATCTTCGCCTGGGCCCAATGCAATTGGCGGTGATTGTCCGGCTGCTTGCCCAGGTCGCCCCGGTAAGTCTTGACCTCCTCAAGGCAGTTGCGGCCAGGATCGTAGCCGTCTGCCCGGCCCTTGACCCGCAAGGTCTGGTAGGTGCCCTCGAGGCTGACCTCGGCCTGATAGCCCTCGCTGCGCCGCGATGCCACGGTGCGGTGGCCGACAATCCCCTCCAGCGCGGTGGGAGACGGCGTGAAGCGCAGATCCAGGTCGCCGACCTTGGCGGTGAATTCACACAACGCCCGCACGGCAATGCTGTAGCTCGGCACCTCGCTCATGCACCCTGCTCCGCCCATTGCACGTAACAGACGGCAACGGGCATCCGGTGCTCATGGCAAAACTCCAGCCAGCGCAGTTGGTTGTCCTGCAAGCGATCGCCGGGGCCTTTGACTTCGATCATCCGATAGGTCTTGTGCTGCGGCCAGAACTGGATAAGGTCGGGCATGCCGGCGCGGTTGGCCTTGATGTCCAGCAACAGGCGGTTGAACCAGTGCTTGAGGTGTTCCGCCGGCAGGCACTCGAGGGCCTGGTCCAGCAGCGTCTCGGACAGCGAGCCCCAGAACACGAACGGTGACTGTACGCCCCACTTCTGCACGTAACGGCGGCGGATGGTGTCCCGGTAGCGGCCGTCATCCAACTCGGCGAAGCACGCCGCGAACAGCTCGGCGCGGCGCTCATGGAAATCCTCGTTGAGCAGGTCCACCGGCCCACGTTGGAACGGATGGAAAAAAGCCCCCGGCAGCGGCGCGAAAATTGCCGGCCAGCACAGCAGGCCGAACAGCGAATTGACCAGGCTGTTCTCGACGTAATGCACCGGAGCGGCTTCTTCATGCAGGTGGGCCTGGACGCAATACTCCACCGACAACATGGGATCGACGCGAGGCAAATGCAGATCCAGCCGTTCCACTTCCCGGGCGACGGCTCGCGGTACCGGCGGGCCACCCAGCTTGCGCCGCAGCCGGGGCACGATCCGCAGCAAGGCCTGGCACTCCGCCGCGCTTTGCGGCGATTGCGCGGCCGTCTCGGCCAGTTCGAGGGCCAACGTGTGCTCGCCAATGCGCTCCAGCACACGAATCATCCGCAGCCGCGCGCCGGGATAAGTACAGTCGCGATAAATACACAACGCCAAGGCAAAATCGCCGATGCGCTCGCCATGCTGGCCCATCTGGAACAGCAATTTGCCTCGGCGTCGCTCCAGCCAAGGATTGTCCAGGGCCAATGCGCTGACGTGATCGACGATCGTTTCGAGTGGTTCGCCGGTTTCGAAACGTTGCTGGCAGTCATGCAAGAACAGGCAGGCATCGATGTCCTCGCGGCTGCGCAGCCCCCGGGACTCGGCGCTGAACTCGACGAGTTCATAGGTGAAGATGCCGAGGTCCGCCAGCACGAACTCCGACCAGTCCTGGTAGAGGTTGCCAAAAAACATCAGTCGCAGGCGATCGCACAGGTTCATGACCGTGATACTGAACAGCCGATCTTCAAGCTGGGGGCACCAGACGCGAAACGGCTGGGGTTGACTGAAGCGATCGGCCAGGGCCAGCAGCCACTCGGCCTTTTTTGCCTTGGGCTGCTCGATCAAATGCCCCAGGCACAGGAGAATTTCCGGCTTGAGCAGCACATCGAACAGCTCGACCAGGCTCAGGTTGGCCTGCTCCTCGACCCAGCCCAGCGCCAACAACGGCGCTACGGCGGCGCTGATCTCGCCGATTTCCGCGTAGTGAAGCTTGCTGTGGCGAAAATGTAGGCCCTTGCGCATCACAAGCCGCACCAGCAGGCCTTGGGACGAACGCGGCAGTGCTGCGAAAGCATCGATGAATTGCTGTTCGTCAGCGCTGAGCACATCCGCGTAACGCTGGCTCAGCCAGACGAGCACACGCTGGAAGTTGTTCAGGTAGTAGAAGGGATCGTCGAGGGGATTGGCTGTCACGGAAGCGGGCGCCACAAATGCTGGATACTGGTTATGCGTACAGATATCAGCTACCGAGGGCCCAGGCAACTGCAAAAGATGAGCGGTCTCCTACTATTAAAGGTGAAATCCCTAAAGCGGCGATGAACTTTCCTACGGCAAGCGGGACAAATGGCGGTTAACTCAGTGATGGCCCGGTCGAATCAGACGGGCTGCACCCTTCTGATCAAGAGGTTACGGATTATGAACATCAGGTTTCTGGGCCTGCCCCTGGCCGCCATGGCGTTCCTGGCTCTGGCCGGCTGCGCGACACCCACCGTGGTGACGCTGCAAAACGGTACCCAGTATTTGACCGAGGACACGCCCAATACCCGTACCGCCGATGGCTTCTACGAGTTCGAAGACATATCGGGCAAGAAAGTCCGGGTCCGCGCCGACGAAGTGGCAACGATACGCAAGGGAGACTGATGGAATCCGCGCCCTCTCGACGGGAGGGCTGGCCTGGTTCACCGGGTAAAACCGGTGGTGATTTGCGGCTCGATACTGATGCTCGGGCACCCTGCCCATCCTCCCCAGCCGCCATTTCGGCGCAACGCCTCGTTCTGCATGCGTCGGCAGCGCTCCTGATCCTGCTGGACTGACTGATCGATGCTTATATTTCCGGTCATGGGCGGCTTCATCGCATCGCTCGGGACCACGACGCCCCACGGCCCGATCAGGGGCACCTTGAAGTGAGATTTCCCGGAAGACGCGTCAACGGTTTCATCGGCCTGGCCGGTCGGCAACTGATCCGAGGCTATGCCGTAGCGGCTGAGGATGGACTGATCCGGTAGTTCCGCCATCGCGCTTGTGGAAGCCAGGATGCACACCAGCGCGGCGACAATATTCTTTTTATTCACCTAATACGTTCCCTCTGACAACAATTCGATCGTGCCCGCGCACACTTCTCGCAGGCAGCTCCTTATCCAGCGGTGCACGGGGTCAGCGTCCATGCGCGGATGCCAGAGCATGGCTACCGTAAACCCGGGGAGCACGAACGGCAATGCGAACGTGTGCATGCCAAGGCGCAAACGGGTGCTGTAGCGTTCCGGCACGCTGGCGATCATGTCACTGGACCGCGCCAGCCCCAGCGCGGTGGAAAAGCCCGGCACGGTGGTGATGAGGTTTCGGGACAAACCCAAGGCGCCAAGGGCCTGGTCGATGGAGCCGTGCTCCAAGCCACGCAGGGAAATGCCAATGTGCTCGCCCGCCGCATAATCAGCGGCGCTTACATCGATAAGGCTCAGCGGATGTCCTGCCCGCACGACGCCAACGATACGGTCACCGAACAACCCTTGCGTCAGCAGTTCCGGACTGGTGTCTTCGTCTACTACGGCGGTCTCCAGGTCCACGATGCCCTCGCGCAGCGCCGTGCTGTCCCTGTCGGTCTTTTCGACAAACCGCAACCTTATTCCCGGAGCCTGCCTGGCAATCCGCTCGATCAGCTCGATCGCGAAATTTTCCACGAAGCCTTGCCGGGTGCGCAGCGTGAAGGTTCGCTTCACGCTCTGCAGGTCAGGGGCCTGCACCGGACGCAGCGCGGTCTGAGCGCCCTGCACCAATTGGCTGACCTGCTCGCGTAACTCGAGCGCTCGCGGTGTCGGAACCAGTCCGCGCCCCGCCCGCACCAACAACGGATCACCGATGACCTGGCGCAACCGCGCCAAGGCCCGGCTCATGGCCGAAGGGCTGAGCCGCAGCCGCCGGGCGGCTCCGGCCACACTGCCTTCAGACAAGAGCGCGTCCAGCGTGACCAGCAAGTTGAGATCGGTTGTGGACATCATCGGGCCCTTGGATAGGATGGATAGCGTTTCATGCAGCTATAACATGCAACTCGTGCGTCTTCCGCCATGTTATGCCACCGCGTACCGTTCTCGCAGCGCTTTATAGGCGAACCGGATCGCGAGGAAACATGATGAAACCAGCCAATATGAAACCAAGCCTGTCACCCACGAGCGGCTCGCAACCGCTTGCTTCCGCGCGCGAGGCCTTGGCCAGCCTCGCGCTGTCAACGTTATTGGCGTCGCTGGGTGCCAGCGTCACCGCCGTGGGGTTGCCTGTGTTGGCCCAAGCGTTCGACGCCTCGTTCCAGCACGTTCAGTGGGTGGTGCTTGCCTATCTGCTGGCGATCACCACACTGATCGTCAGCCTCGGACGCTTGGGCGACCTGATTGGCCGACGCAAGCTGTTACTGGCGGGAATCGCGCTGTTTACGCTTGCGTCAGCCTTGTGCGGCCTCGCGCCGTCGCTGTGGCTGTTGATCGCCGCCCGAGCCCTGCAAGGGTTGGGTGCCGCCATCATGATGACGCTGACGCTGGCCCTAGTCGGCGAAACGGTCAATAAGGCAAGGGTGGGCAGCGCCATGGGACTGCTCGCCACGCTATCCGCGGTAGGCACCGCACTGGGCCCTTCCTTGGGTGGTTTGTTGATGACCGGATTTGGCTGGCAGGCGTTGTTCCTGGTCAACGTACCGCTGGGACTGCTGACCTTACTGCTGGCCTGGCGGTCCCTGCCCGCCGGGCGAGCCGTCGATGTCGAGAAGGTGCGTTTCGACGTCACGGGCACGCTGTTGCTCGCGGCAGCCCTTGGCGCCTACGCCTTGGCCATGACGCTGGGTGGCGGGCATTTCGGTGGGTTGAATGTCAGCCTGCTGGCGACTGCCATTCTGAGCGGTGGATTATTCATCCAGACGCAGCGCCGGCGCCCATCGCCGCTGATCCCGCTGACCATGTTCAGCGATCGCTTGCTGGTATCGGGCCTGGCGACGAGCGCGCTGGTGGCAACGGTCATGATGGCGACCTTGCTCGTGGGGCCATTCTACTTGTCGATCGCGCTGGGGCTCCCGTCGGCCATTGTCGGCCTGGTACTGGCCGTCGGGCCATGCGTCGCCGCCCTCGCCGGCATGCCTGCTGGGCGCCTCGCCGATCGGTTCGGGGTGCGTCCCATGCGGCTCCTGGGGCTGGCGACCATGGCGAGCGGTTGCCTGCTGCTGTCGCTGGTTCCCCCGACGCTTGGCATCGCCGGTTACGTCACGGCGATCATGGTAACGACCTTGGGCTACGCGATGTTCCAGACAGCAAACAATGCGGCGGTCATGGCCGAGATCCCCGCCAACCAACGCGGCGTGATTGCCGGATTGCTCAATTTGTCGCGCAACCTCGGCTTCTTCAGTGGCGCAGCGATGCTGGGCGCGGTCTTCGCGGCCATGTTGCCGACCAACGGTACTCCCTCCGCCACTCCCGAGGCTGTTGCCGACGGGCTGCACGTCACCTTCATCGTCGCCCTTTCCCTGGTGGTGCTGGCAGGCTTCATCGCCTTCAAATACCGCGAGCCAGAGCCATTGGCGGCTTTTCAGGACACTGTGGGACGACCATGATGGCACTCTGAGCATTTGTACTTAGGTCATGATGCAGATCAAATAAAATGAACCAATCGCCAAACGGACTGAAAAAATCCACGTGGCGTTCATTTTCAGGTGCTATTTTTAGTTCTCACTGGTAGAGCCATGAGGGCTCTTCCTTCCTGACATGAGCAAACGGAAGCGCTTGATGAAGAAGGCGGGCTACAGATGAATAAAGGATCTTTCAGCAAGGTTACGTTCCCCAACGCCTGCCAGTTGATGCGCTGGCATTTCCATCCCATGGGCTTCGAGGCCAGCATGGACGCGCCAGGCAGTATGGTCGCCCGGCTGTTTGACCGTGCCAGCGGCGAAACCATGATCGCAATCGCCGGCATCCCCTGCGCGACGGTGATGAACGCCCCTGACGTGGAGCGAATCATCGAAGCGGTGGAAGCCGAGCTTGAAGCCTTTGTGCCACCGGTCGGCTTGCGACGATTCGCTTCCTGACAAAAAAGCCCACATTTTCATGTGGGCTTTTTTGTGGGTCACCAAACGGTCGTCAGCGTATCAGCCGCGAGCACGGCGATGATCGTTGAAAAACGGCTTGCCCACTCCGATCCGGTCCGACGCCTTGGGTGCATTGGCCGCCTGGCTATCCTGGCCATCGACGTACCAATAGCAATGCTGGACCGCCCGGGTGATGCCTACATACGCCAGGCGCAGGATTTCATCCTTTTGCGCTGCATCATAGGGTTCGGCGTCACCGTCCTGTCCCAACCCGGCCATCCGGTAGACCTGATTCTTGTAGGGTGAACTGGTCAGGTGCTGGCAATCCCCCAGCAGGAATACCGCATCAGCCTGAAGCCCCTTGGCGCTGTGATAAGTCATTTGCCTGAGGCGGCGTTGCGGATAGGGCAAGCTAGAATCTACATTAACTATCGGATTAATATGCTTATTTATCAGCAACTTATCGCTACTTTTTCGATATAGCATCAAGATCGAATCGCCGTTGCGGTAGTGCTCATCGAGCCGCCGCGCCAAGCCTTCATCGTCCCTGTCCAACACCGTCACCGGGCTTGGCGAACGAGGCGTGCCGCTGGCCTTGGCTTTCTTGCCGGGGACGGCTGCCGCTCCGCGTACGATGTGCTCAGCCGCGTCAATGATGTGCTGGTGACTGCGGTAGTTGTCGGTGAGCATCACCCGAGTGTTGGCCGGTGACGGGAACTGCTTGTTGAAATCCATGAAAAAACTCGGCGAGCTGCCGCGCCAGCCATAGATCGACTGCCAGTCATCACCCACGCACAACAAGGAAGAACGCTGGGCGCCGCGCCCGGTATGCAGGGCAGCGCCACGCCTGCGCACTTCACGCAGGCTCGCCCTCAGCCAAGACACGATCTGGGGCGAAACGTCCTGGAATTCGTCGATCATCAAATGCGACAACGGCCTCAACAGGGCGTCATCAAGCAGCTTGAAGTTTTCCGGGGAGTGTTCGCTGAACAACGCAAACATCCGGTTATAGGTCATGACCGGAGGCGATTGATCCAGCAGATGATCTTCGAACGCACGCCAGAAACGACTCAACGCTTCGAAGAAATACCGATCCGGGTCGTTGCTGGAAAAACTCATATTGCCGACGGCTTCAGGTACATCCAGGCCAAGATTCTCGATAAACCCCGCCGCTGCGACAAAGCAGTCCAGCAAAGGGGCCGATGTCAGCTCGCCCTTGACCTTGTAGTCGAACCCGGGGCCCGCGCTGGCATCCCCAGCCACGGCGGACAGAAGGCGTTTTGAATCCTCATACTTATCAAGCCATATCAAAGGCTTGCGACAGAAAGCTTGAAACAGGGTGCGCTTTACGGCCCATTCCGCACGCACACTCAGCTTGGCACCGGGACGGCTGAGCTGCGGGTTCTCCTGCGGATCGAATCCCAGCATCACCCAGGTATCAAGGGATTTGATGTAGCCATGGCAATAAAATCTCGCCCCGTTGATTTCGAACACCTGGCGTTTCGGTTCTATGCCTTTGATCGGCCAAGCCCCCGCACGAAACCACAGGTCTTCGATGGCGTCGCACAGTGCCTCATCGCGCTGTGCGGCCAATTCCGTCACAGCCACGCGTTTCTGCACGTCCGGATGGTCGCGCTCCAGTTCCTTGAGCTGCAGGGCATGACGGGAAAGCGGCTGGATCAGCTCGCGGAAACGCTCGTCACGCTGATAGAGGTTGTAATAACAGGCATTGAGCTGCTGGCGCTGGGCATCGTTGATGCGCAAGTCGAACGGGTTGCCCTGGGCGTCATCGTCATCCGCTCCGGCGCGGAGGCTCAAGGTCTCGAAGGCCTGGAGCCGCTCGAACCCCGGCAGGCTGCGGACCATGGGCAAGATACGCGAGTGGAAGGTGCGCACCAGATCCCGGGCGTCCTTCTGGCTGACTTTGCGCCCCCACAGGGCAAACGTTTCGATGAGTTTCTGGATAAAGTCCTTCCGCGATTCCCGGGTGAACGTCACCACAGTCATAGAGTCCAGTTCGAACCCTAGATAATGCGACAGCAGCACAATACGCAGCACCAGGGTTGTTGACTTGCCCGCGCCTGCGCCCGCCACCACTGAAGTGGCTGGCGTGTCGCTGAAAATCATCTTCCATTGCCCGCTACTGGGCTGTGCATGGGCTGGTAGCAATCGCGCCACGTCCGCCTTGATGCGTTTCTTCAGCTCGGCGGTCAGCGGCAATCGCCAATCATCGAACAACAGGTCATCGACTTGCGGGGCCGGGTGCTGGGTACTACGTGAGTCGCGAATTAACAGGACCTGACGTCCCGCTTCCAGCCCGTCGGCCCTGCCTTCCTTGTAGCCATACTCAAAACCGGCGGTATGACCGCTGCGAAAGCCGTCGGCTTGCCCGTGCAACCATGATGCGCGGTGTTGGGCGCGCAGGCGCGTCAGGCCGTGGCCGAAAAAACGCGCAGCCAGGCGTTTGAACCAGGACATCTGGGCCAAGGGCAGGAGATCAGGGGGAAGATCGGGACTGTGTAGCGACACGCTGGGGACTCCGGTGTTCAGAACCATGGCGACTATGGTGTCTGGATTCGCTACCGGTTTCCAGCCAAAAGCTTTTGTCTCAGGGATTTAGGCGATGAACTGAAAGTGATATGGCAGGTTGGTATCGCGGCGCTTAGTGGTGACGCTTTCGCGAGCAGGCTCGCTCCCACAAGGATATGCATTGCTTGTGAGAGCGAGCTTGCTCGCGATACGGCGATTAGTCACTGCCCGGAAATGGCACCGTCCACCAACGCCTGGGCTTCGACCACCAATTGTTTCAGGTGATCGTCGCTAATGAAGCTTTCGGCGTAGATTTTGTAAATGTCCTCGGTACCGGACGGACGCGCCGCAAACCAGCCATTTTCGGTCATGACTTTCAATCCGCCGATAGCCTGGTCATTGCCTGGCGCATGGCTGAGGATGCTCTGGATCGTCTCGCCCGCCAACTCGGTGGACTGGACCTGATCCGGCGATAGCTTGCTCAGCAACGCCTTCTGTTGAGGACTCGCCTTGGCATCGACACGCACCGAGAACGGTTCACCCAATTCATCCGTCAGGGCGCGGTAGGCCTGGCTTGGATCACGACCGGTGCGAGCCGTCATCTCAGCAGCCAACAATGCCGGGATCAGGCCGTCCTTGTCGGTACTCCACACCCCGCCGTCCTTGCGCAGGAACGAGGCCCCGGCACTTTCTTCGCCGCCGAAGCCAAGGGAGCCATCGAACAGCCCATCGGCGAACCATTTGAAGCCCACCGGCACCTCATACAGGCGTCGGCCAAGGCGCTTGGCAACCCGATCGATCAGGCCGCTACTGACTACCGTCTTGCCGACTGCGGCGTCAGCCCGCCACTGGGGACGATTCTGGAACAAGTAATCGATGGACACCGCCAGGTAATTGTTCGGCGCCAACAGGCCGCCGCTTGGCGTCACGATGCCGTGACGGTCGTGATCCGGGTCGCAGGCAAAGGCCACGTCGAAACGTTCTTTCAGGCCGATCAACCCTTGCATGGCGTGGCTGGACGACGGGTCCATGCGGATCTGCCCGTCCCAGTCGACGGTCATGAAGCGGAAGGTCGAGTCCACCTGTGTGTTGACCACTTCCAGATCCAGGCGGTAGTGCTCGGCAATCGCAGGCCAGTAGCGCACCCCTGCTCCGCCCAAGGGATCCACGCCCAAGCGCAAGCCAGCTTCGCGGATGGCATCGAAATCAATGACGTTGACCAGGTCAGCCACGTAGGTATTGAGGAAATCGTGGCGGTGGGTGGTCTCGGCCTTGAGCGCCTGCTCGTAGCTGATGCGTTTGACACCCGCCAACTGGTTGGTCAGCAGCTCATTGGCCTTGGCTTCGATCCACTTGGTGATATGGGTATCTGCCGGGCCACCATTGGTGGGGTTGTATTTATAGCCGCCGCTCTGCGGTGGATTATGGGACGGCGTAATGACGATACCGTCGGCCAGGCCAGTGGTGCGGCCGCGGTTGTAGCACAGGATGGCATGGGAAACCGCTGGCGTGGGGGTGTACTCATCACCTTCGGCGATCATCACGGTCACGCCATTGGCGGCCAGCACTTCCAACGCGCTGGCGCCCGCAGGCGTGGAGAGTGCGTGGGTGTCGATACCGACGAACAGCGGGCCGTCGATGCCATGGGCTTCCCGGAACAGGCAGATTGCCTGGCTGATGGCGAGTACGTGCCACTCGTTGAAGCCCAGGTCGAAAGAACTGCCGCGATGCCCCGAAGTACCAAAAGCCACGCGCTGGGTCGCCACCGAGGCGTCGGGCCGGCCGGTGTAATAGGCCGTCACCAGTCGCGGGATATCGATCAACAACTCTGCCGGTGCCGGCTTGCCCGCAAATGGACTGACTGTCATGCAAAACCTCGGAATGGAGTGGCTCGAAAATGGGTGCAGTTTACTGACAGTTCGACCATGACGCGATGGGTTCGATCCATCGCCCTGCGATCATGATTGTCCATGCCTCAATGCTTCGGCCAACGCATAGAACGCCGCGTCCGGATCATCCGCGCCCTGGAATGCATGAGTCAGGCGCAGATGCTGGCTGTAGAGGCCCTGAACACTGAACAGCTCCCCTGGCGCAATGACAATGCGCCTGCCAAGCAATCGCTGGAATACCCCACGCATATCGGCCTGCCTCGATGATCGAGCCCACACCGTTGCGCCACCTTCGGGTTCGACCCAGTGCAGGCAGTCGCCCAACCGATCACGCATCAATTGTATTGTCGAAGCAGCGTTTTCCCGCAGCAGGCGCCGCAATACCAGCAGGTGCTGGTCGATCCGACCATTGCCATACAAGCGCGCGATCGCTTTCTGGCGGATCGGCGACAGGCGAAACGCACGCAAAAGGAATTGTCGTTGCAAAACCAATGTCAATTGCCGTGACAGCACATAACCATAGGGCGCCTCGGGACCAATGGTCTTTTCAAACGTGGAGTAGACAATCAGCCGGTCCGGATCGACCAAATCCCGGAACGGAGGGCTGCCTGGCTCGAATACCAGGTCGGTGTAACTGTCGTTCTCCAGCACCCACGTACCGCACCGCTCCAGCAGATGCGCGACCTCTCGACGGTTGGCTTCACTTTTCAACGTGCCCATCGGCATGCTCAGGACCGAAGACAGCACCACGAGCCGTACCGTCTCGCTTGTCAGCAACAGTTCCAGTTGTTCGACATCGATGTCCCCGCTCGCCATCAATGGCAGCTCGATAACCTGGACGTCAGCAGCCTGGAGCAAACGCAGGACAGTCCAGTCACCAGGCGACTCAACCAGGACAGTCGCCCCTTTCAACGTCAGCACGGCAATAAGGATCTCCAGCACCCCACGCAGGTCAGCGCCTATATAGACGTCATCGGCGCTCCAGCATCGGGCGGGCGAAGAGGTGTAGCGAGCCGCCAGCGCCATGCGCAGCTCCTGCTCGCCCCAGGGTTGCGAAGGCATCTGGGATGCACGCGGGTACTGGCGCAACAACTCGCGCTCAAGCAACAGGAGTGGACTGTCCAGCGACTGCAATGACGCCGGCTCATCAGCACCCAGCACCAGCATGCCTGGCCGACGCGCATTGACGTACATGGTTTCGAGCAAGTCGTCACCGTCGCCCAGGACGGTCACACAAGGCACCGGCAACGCGTAATAGCCGGATTTGGCGATCGAATAAACGCGCCCTTCCTTCTCCAGCAGGGAATATGCGTACTGGATGGTGGATATGGACACGCTCAACCGCTCGGCCAGTTGGCGTAACGATGGTAAGCGCACCCGAGGATCAGCGCCCAGTTCATTGATCAGGTTTGTCAGGTACCTGTAGACCGCCTGGTAGGCAAAATCGGGTTCACGACTTCCCTTCATGAGGCAAGCCCCATGAAACGTGCCACTGCCAGCCCTACCTTGGAGCTGAAAACGAAATCCCTCAAGCCTCGTTCCTCAGCGTGCCCAGCGTTCGTAAAATTCACGGGCGCGTTGCTCGTCCTCGCTCGAATCGGGCGCCTCAGGCACAGACCGGCGGGCGGACACAGTCACGATTGGCTGTTCCGAGACAGCAATGGGGGACTGGTACACCTTTTTGAGCAAGGCGACGGGCAGGCCGCTGAACTCGTACAACCATTGCTTCGCCTCCTCAGTGGCGGGCCCACCCTCTATTGCGTTGCGCAACTCCGGCAGGGCGAACAGCATGTCGGGATGGCAGCAACGCAAGTAATTTTCCAGGCCCGCGCCGCTCCCAATAAAGGGCGCATACAACATGCACACCAATTGCGTTTCGCTAAGCCCCAGGGTTTCCTGTGCTTCGACGGCGGCCTGGGCGCGGCGCTCAGGCATGGCCGAGGGCGAACCGAACAGTTCCTGGACCTGCTGGCAGATATGCATGGGCAGTTGCTTGCGATGCATGATCATGATCGTGCGCTGGACGTAATCACCATACCCGTGCTCATAGCTTCGCCCTTGCAGGTAACAGGCTTGCAAGCCATACAAATGGGCCGACAGGTACGGACTGAGATATTCGTGATCCAGCGTCGGAGCAACGAGCCCATCGGGGCGCACTCCCAGGAACTCGCCGAACAATGACCAGTTGCTCTCTTCCAGCCGATCGACGATCAGATCATCGATACTGACGCGCCCCAACCGCCGACACGCCTCGAAACGCCCTTCGGGACGCCATGGCTCGATGTTTTCCTGGCCGTAGAACTGTCGGAAAAGCTCGCCTCCCATGGCATCGAGTTGTGCAAAAAGGCCATCGAAACCACCGCTCGGCTCAATGACCAGGCCGAACCTCCTGGACGCGCGCTGAAGCCCGGTCATGAACTGCTTCTGCTGCCGTGGCGTGTCGCTACTGACCCATGAGTCCACCCCCGTTCCCCAGCGCGCCATGTTCCTGTAGAACTCAGCCATCGCCAGGTAGCCCTCATCGCCCAGGCCCAAGAGGCTATCAGGCGAGCGAAGGTGGCCGAACATCAACAAGTCCGTACGGTTGGCATCCCGCGCTGCCGTCGATAACGGCTTGCTATGATTGAAGGGGGTCACCTCACGGTTGTCGGCCATCAACAGCTCCACGCGAGTGTCGTCGTAGACGAACAGCGCGCTGTAGCAGCGATGAATGTTTTCCAGGGTGGCTTGTGAGATATCGCCCATGCGTGGGGTCACGACGCGCAGGCTGAACGTCGCCGGATACCGGCCCGCAATGGTCAACTGCGCCGCCCGTAAGGCCGTCAGGACGTAAAAGCTTTCCCGGCTGCCAGTCTGGACCATCAGCACACGATAATCGCCGACTCGCTCAACGCCGCCAGCTGCCACGATCAGACGCTGAACCAAAAGCTGTATTGCGGTGCGTTCCGCGCGGGAATAGAAATCCAGCAAGCGTTGCAACATCTGTTGGTATACGTAGGTCATTGCCTGCTCATGAATTGCACTCATAGCCATTTACCTGGAAATTCGATTATCGGCGCCATACCCGCGCCGACTTGATTGCAGGGCGAGCTGGCCTGGATGAAAGACTTTGTTATTGCAAACAGTATTAGCAGTCCGCTCACACCTTGCCTCTGGTAATTATTTGTCACACATATAAAAGTCGTCGTACCTGCTGGATACACCGCTCCTCAACCCCCCTGTTTTATTGAGCATCGCCATATTCATGAAGCGTCCTAGGAAATTTCTTACAGCGTCCCACAGACAATGGATACGTAAAATAAAGAACAAACCTAGCGCCAACTCCATGTGCGCCGGGTCATGCCCTCCAAATGTTGATAGATAGGTTTAAAGCAGGCAAATGCGACCAGGCCATGCACTAGCGGGAATGAACTTTAGATATTGATATCGCGCCATGCTTTCTTCCTTGATAGAAACAAGCGTTCAATTATCAAGACTTAAATAATGATTAGAAGATACAGATTGACGGCAAAAACCAGTTCAGTTGGGTTTGCGGGTCGTTGATCCTGGGCGATTGGGCAGCAGCCTCGACAGCACGCGTCCAGGCGCAGCTACGCTTGGCGTCGAGCGGGCGCGATGATAAGGAGAGATCGGGGCCGAATCGGCCGGAGACCGCGCAAGAGCCGTAGACAATGACTCTTGCGCAAAGGGACAGATCAGGCGGGATCGACGATCTGAAGGGCAACGCGTTCACGGCAAGGGCACTCGCCCATGTAGCGATGAGCCTCGACGAACTCGGAGAATGGGAACACCCGAGTCTTGAGCGGCAGCAGCACGCGGTCGGCGGTCAGTTGATTGATGTCGCGCAGCGCTCGTTGCAACGCCACCTGGTCCTGGACAATGCCCAGTTCCGGCTTGCCAGTGAAGTTGCCGATGCAGTGCACGAAGAACTGGATGTTCTTCTGGAACGCCGCACAGGCCGGGAATGGCGTCTGGTTTCCGCCTTGCAGGCCATACAGCACGAGGCTGCCGCGGGGCGCCAACACATCACCGAGCAGCGACATCTGCGGCCCGCCAAGGCCGTCGAACACAACATCGACGCCACGGCTGTCAGTGAGCTTGTTGATCTGCATCAGCAAGTCCTGCTCTTCGGTGACAATGACCTTTTCAGCACCCAGCGACAGCAGGTATTCACGCTCGTCGGCCGTCTTGGTGGCTGCGATCACCCGCACACCCAGGGCTTTGCCCAGCTGTACGAAGGATGGGCCGGCGCAATGGCTGGCGTCGGTCACCAGGGCAAATTGCCCAGGCTTGACCCTTGCCAGGTCCATGTAGGCGAAATAGGCGATCAGCAGCGGCGTGTAATGCACGGCGGCTTCGATCGGGCTGAGCACGTCGGGATAACGGGTCAGGGCGGTGCGCGGCAATACGATGACCTCGCCGTACACCGGGTAATCGTTCGGGCTTTCGGCGGGGAAGCTGGCGACTTTGTCGCCCACGGCCAGATCGTCGACACCCTCACCGACGGCCGTTACCACGCCGGCCATTTCATGCCCCAGCCCTGATGGCAGGCGGGCCTGGGAAGACGCCAGGTTCTGGCGCCAAAGGGTGTCATACCAGCTGATGCCGATCGCTTCGACACGGACCTGCACTTCTCCTGGCGCAGGAAGAGCCGCCGCATGCTCTTCGCATTTGAGCACCTCGGCACCACCAAACTTGTGAAAACGGATCGTGCGGGACATCGCAAACCTCGTCAAAGTAACCTCTAATGCCATGAACTCTATCCGGGCTTTGTACCCAAGACCATCAGTGGCTATTAATAGTCGACATGCCTGTCATTGATTCCGCAGCAAGAAAACCGAACCAGTCCTGTAAGCCTTATCCTTAAGAAAATGCATTTACCCGATGCAGAGTACCAGCCTTTCCCCGTAAGATTCATGCCGGCCATTGTTCCCATATGGCCGTCCACGTCAAGCTTGCCGAATCTGCCAGGACCCCAGATGAATCGTAATGACCTGCGTCGTGTCGACCTGAACCTGTTGATCGTGTTCGAAACATTGATGCATGAACGCAGTGTGACCCGCGCCGCCGAGAAACTGTTCCTCGGGCAGCCGGCCATCAGCGCCGCGCTGTCGCGCCTGCGCAGCCTGTTCGATGACCCCTTGTTCGTGCGCACCGGGCGCAGCATGGAACCCACGGCCCGGGCGGTCGAGATCTTCGCCCTGCTCTCTCCTGCCCTGGATTCGATTTCGACGGCCGTCAGCCGGGCGGCGGAATTCGACCCAGCCACCAGCACCTCGGTGTTTCGCATCGGTCTGTCGGACGATGCCGAGTTCGCCCTGCTGCCAATGCTGCTCAAGCGCCTGCGAGCCGAAGCGCCAGGCATCGTGCTGGTGGTGCGCCGGGTCAATTACATTCTGATGCCGGGCTTGCTGGCGTCCGGCGAGATTTCCATCGGCGTCAGCTACACCGAGGACTTGCCGGCCAATGCCAAGCGCAAGGTCCTGCGGCGCAGCATGCCCAAAGTGCTGCGGGCCGACACCGCGCCGGGACGGCTGACCCTGGATGAATTCTGCGCCCGCCCCCACGCCCTGGTGTCCTTCGCAGGTGACTTGAGCGGGTTCATCGATGAAGAGCTGGAAAAACTCGACCGCAAGCGCCATGTGGTGCTGGCCGTGCCGCAGTTCAACGGCCTGAGCACACTGCTGTCAGGCACCGATATCATCGCCATCGTGCCCGACTACACCGCCGACGCACTGACCGCCGCCGGCGGCGTGCGTGCCGAAGACCCACCCATTCCGGTGCGCAGCTTCGAACTGCACATGGCCTGGCGCGGGTCACAGGACAACGACCCGGGGGAGCGCTGGCTGCGTTCGCGGATTCAGATGTTTTTCGGGGATCCAGATAGCCTTTAGCACTGCGCTCTCAACTATTTCGCAAACCGCAAGACTCTTATGCCCTGGCGCCCGAAAACGGCCAGGACCCAAGGAAGACCCTCACTGCACAGGAGCATTCATGTCGTATTTCAAGACCACCGCCGCCGCTATCGTTCTCGCTTCACTCGCAGGATGCGTGACCAACCGTTCCGAGGTGGATGTAACCGGCCCGGTACCGCAAGCGGCCGCCTCAGGCCAAGGCCAGCAGATTTACATCAATGCATTGGATGAACGGGTATTCGAAATCAAGCCACGCAGCGCTGATATCCCTTCCCTGAAAAACGATGAAGTGAACGACACCAGCGTCACCGAGCGAGCCATCGGCCGCAAACGCAACGGTTTTGGCAAAGGCCTTGGTGATGTGGTGCTTCCATCGGGCCGGACCGTGTCACAACTGGTAGGCAATGCGGTGGCCACAGCTTATCAGCAGGCCGGCTATCAAATCGTCACCACACCAACGCCGAGTGCTACGCCGGTCAATGTGCACATCATCGAATACTGGTCGTGGTTCTCTCCTGGCGCGTTCACCGTGGCGGTGAACAACAAAGCCCATCTGAAAATCGAAGCGCCGGGCACCGTGCCGCTGGAAGTGACAACCAACATTCGTGACAGCATGCAATTGGCGACAGACAGCGACTGGAAGAAGATTAACGAGCTGGGTCTCAAAGCTATCGTCACTGAGACGGGCAAGCAACTCGGCAAGACCAAGCCCTGAAAAAGATCTCATCATCGACAGCAGCCACCAACCGGGGCTGCTGAATGCTCTCTGAACCTCAAACCAATAACAACAACTACCCCCGCAGTGAATCAGCCTTGACCTTCCCCCGAAACACCCAAAACCCCCACGTGTTGTAGGCCAGCGTCACCGGCACCAGAACCGCGAACCCCACCAGCATGAAACCCTGGCTCGAGGCTGGAGCCGACGCTTGGCTGATCGCCAGTGAAGGCGGCAGGATCAGTGGGTAAAGCGCGATGATCGCGGCAACGAACGCCATGCCAAACCATCCCAACACCGCAAATAGCGGAAGGAAATGAAAGCGGCTGGAAAAAGCCCGGTAAAATCCGACCAGCAACGCGCACTGAATGAATAGAAGCGCCAGGCTCAGGTTCGATTGAAGAAGATGCTCTCGATAGGACGGCGCTAACAAACCGGTCCACACCACAATGATTGCAATACCTGTCAGTGCCAGCCAGCCGAACATGCGCGCCTGCCTCCTGGCCACCGCTTGTAGCGCGCCCTCGGTACGCCAGTACAACCAGCAGCTGCCCAACAGCGCGTAGCCAATCACCAGCACCACGCCACACATCAGTGGAAATGCGCCCAGCCATTCCCAACCGTCCCCCGCGAACTTACCCCCCTGTTGATCGATGCCCTGCACCACAGAGCCCATGATGACACCTTGGCAAAACGTTGCGATCAATGAGCCGGTCACGAGGCTGATGTCGAGCCAGCGTTTCATGCATGCAGACGCGTCGGCCCGGAATTCCAGCGCGACTGCCCTGACAATCAATGCCAGCAGCATCGCAATGACCGGGATATAGAGCGCGGAAAACAAGACGCTGTAGACCACGGGAAAAAGCGCGAGCAAACCGCCACCGCCCAGCACCAGCCAGGTTTCATTGCCGTCCCAGATCGGCAGGATGGAGTTGACCATGACTTGCTTTTCATCAGGGTCATGGCGGGTCGCGAAGAGAATTCCGACGCCCAGATCGGTGCCGTCCAGGATTACATAAGTGATGATGGTAAAGGCAATCGCAGCGGCCGACAGATCGGGTAGCAGCGCTTCAGATATGAGCATCACGATTGCCCCTGCGTTGCACTGTCTTGATCGTTGGCATCCGTTGATTTCGCCGGCAGCCGGTTGATCGCACGCATCAGATAAAACAGCCCCAGGCCGAACACCAGCAGGTACATGACCACGATGGCAAGCGTGCTGCCAGCGACGAATGAGAGCGGTTGTTGCGAGTGGCTGTGAACGGTGCGCATCAAGCCGTAAACCGTAAATGGCTGGCGCCCGACTTCGGTGACAACCCACCCGCAAACCATGGCTATGAACCCGGCCGGGGCCATGAGCACCGCGCAGCGCATCAACCATCGGCACTCGAACAGGTCGCCGCGCCAACGCAGATAGAGACTGGCGATACCCATCGCCACGATCAGCAAGCCGATGCCCACCATGATACGAAACGCGAAAAAGACCACGGCCACCGGCGGGATGTCTTCGGGCGCGAATTCATCAAGGCTCTGTATGGTGCCGGTCCAGTCGTGGCGAAGATAAAGCGAGCCGAGGTGGGGAATCGCCAGTTCGAAATCATTTCTGCGGTTGGCTTGGTCAGGTATCGCAAACAGCCTGAGGGGTTCTCCCTGCCCCGCTTCCGGGCGCTGCCAGGAACCTTCCATCGCGGCCAGCTTCTGCGGTTGATGGTCCCGGGTATTTTCGCCGTGCAGGTCCCCCGCGACGAGCTGGATAGGCCCAACCACCGCCGCCATCCACAATGCCATTGAAAACATCACCCGCGCAGACGCATGGGTGTTATCGCGCAGCAGATGCCAAGCGCCCGCGCCGCCCACCAGCATCGCCGTGCCGAGAAACGCGGCGATGCTCATGTGCACCATGCGATAGGGAAACGAGGGATTGAATATGATCTGCAGCCAGTCCTCGGGCACGAACCGGCCGTCGCTGGCAATGCTGAAACCCGCAGGGGTGTGCATCCAGGAGTTGGCTGACAAGATCCAGAATGCACTGAACAACGAGCCGATGGCCACCGCACACGTGGACAGGAAATGCAGGCGCGGCCCGACTTTGTTCATGCCAAACAGCATGACCCCGATGAAGCCTGCCTCCAGGAAAAACGCGACCATGACTTCGTAGAACATCAGGGGGCCGAGAATGCCCCCGGCACGGCTGGCCAGCGCGCTCCAGTTGGTCCCGAACTCGAACTCCATGACCAGCCCGGACGCTGTGCCCACGGCGACCGTCAAGGCGAATATCTTCAGCCAGAACCGGTAAACGTCCATATAGACCTGGCGCTTGCGCCACAGCCAGAGGGCTTCCAGCACCATCAGGTAATTGGCCAGGCCGATGGTGAATGCGGCAAGCACGATATGAAAGCTGATGGTGAACGCGAACTGGTACCGCGCCAGCATCAGTGCCGAATCCACCGATTCCATGGGCAGGCCCCGCTCAAGCGCCGCTGGGTTTGCCGGAGAACTGGTTGATCGGTTTATCGACCGGCCTTTTCATGCCCTCACCTAGCGCTTTCAAGCCTTCCACGAGCGGCATGATCGCGCGCCAAAGCGATTCGTCATGCAGCAAACGGTAGGATCCCCGCACGCCTGGCGCGACGTCGTTGCTGTCCGGCGCAGTCCACTGACTGACCGCAGCGCCGGCATCCTTCAGCGCGAAGACCAATCGGTAGAACTCATCGGGCGGGACGCGGGACAGCGCCATCGCCAGGACCGACAGGTTCTGGATGACGTTAAGCGTGCCTTCCTTGTTCAGGCCATCAACCAGCACTTTGGTGATCGCTGTGTTGGCACAGACCAGGTCATTGGCCATGCGCAGCACTCCATGTTTGTGCAGGTTCTCGACCAGGCGATCGAGTTCATCCTTGGCATCAGGCTCGGTCTTGCTCGGTTTTACGTCGTAATCAATTGGCTCGGCCATCAAAACCTCTCCGGATGGGGCGCCGGTGCGTCGATCGGCGCGTAGTCGTCTCTGGCCCACTTCACCGCCACGGCCACGCCATCGTTCGGCGTCCTGTGGCCGTTCCGGAAATTGCCCCGTGGCAGTGCCGTCCGCTGGGGAGAGTCCCTCAGCACCGTCATCTTCACAGCGGTTTCCTTGTAGGCCGGCGTATTGACGTCGGGATCATGATGTTCCCCGGTGAGCTCATTAATGCCGGGCTTGCCTTGGTGAATCGGTAGGAACAACACCTTCCCGCGCACTCGGTCAGTGATCAGGACCGGCACCGTGACCGAGCCGCGGCGAGAAGTGATCCGCACCCGGGTGCCCTCCTCGATGCCACGCTCAGCGGCAAGCTCGGGACTGATTTCGACGTACCAATCCGGGGACAACGAATCGATGCGGTCGCCACGTCCCGTCTGGTTGTTGCCCTGGAAATGCTCCAGCATGCGTCCGTTGTCCAGCATCAGGTCGAATTCGCTGTCGGGCGCTTCCGCCGGGGGTTTCCACTCGAGCGGGTACAGCACGGCTTTGCCGTCATCGGTGTGGAACCGGTCGGTATAGAGCAACGGCGTATCGGTGCCATCCGGCTTCATCGGCCAGAGCAGGGATTTCCAACCGTCCAGGCGTTCGTAACTGGCGCCGGCGAACAAGGTGGCGATGCCGGCCACCTCCGCAAAGATCTGCGAGGGGTGTTCGTACCCCCAGTCATGTCCCATTCGCTTGGCCAGATCGGTGAGGATGCGCCAGTCCGGCAGGCTGTTGCCCAGCGGCGGGAACACCTCATGAAAGCGCTGGATGCGTCGCTCGGTGTTGACGAAGGTGCCGTCCTTTTCAACGCTTGGACAGCCTGGCAGCACGACATCGGCGAACTGCGCGGTGCGGCTGAAGAAGATGTCTTGCACGACCATGAAATCGAGTTTCTTGAACGCCTCATGGACGTTTTCAGTGTCGGCATCGGAAAACGCCGTCTCTTCACCAATCACATACATGGCTCTGACTTTCTGCTCTGCCGCATGCTGGACCATCAGGAAATTGTCTTCACCGACCTTGCTGGACAGTCGTTCGGGCGCCACGCCCCAGGCCTTTGCCCACTTGGCTCGAACCGCCTCGTCAGTGACTTTTTCATAACCGGGATAGACGTTTTTCAAACAGCCGAAGTCGCTGGCCCCTTGGACGTTGTTGTGGCCGCGCATCGGATAACCGCCGGTGCCGGGACGGCCGTAGTTACCAGTGACCAGAAGGAGATTGGACAGCGCAGTGCTGGTGTCGGCGCCATGGCTGTGCTGGGTGATGCCCATTGCCCAAAGCAGGCAGACCCGCTTGGCCCCGCCAATCATGTTCGCGGCACTGACCAGATCCGCCTCCGACAACCCGGTGACCTGCGACGCGAATTGCAGGGTGAACGGTTCCAGCGAGCGGCGGTACTCGTCCACCTGGTTCACACGTTCTTCCAGGAACGCCGTGTCCGCCATGCCGTGATCGAACAGGTAACGCGACATCGCGCTGGCCCAGACGATGTCTGTGCTGGATCGGATCTGCAGGAACAGATCGGCGCGCTCCGCCATCTCATGTTTGCGCGGATCGACCACCAGCAGTTTTTGCCCACGATGCTTGCGCGCGGCCTTGATTTTCGACGCGATGACCGGGTGGTTTTCCGCCAGGTTGCTGCCCACCAGGACGATCAGGTCCGCCTGCTCAAGGTCTGCGATCGTACCGGCGTCGCCGCCATACCCGACCGTGCGGAACAGCCCTTGTGTCGCAGGGTTCTGGCAGTATCGCGAAGAGTTGTCGACGCTGTTGGTGCCGATGATCAACCGGGCGATTTTCTGCGTCAGGTAAGCTTCTTCATTGCTGGCCTTGCTGGAACCAATGAAACCGATGGCATCGGCGCCGTGCTCACGTTTTATGGCCAGGAGGCGGCCCGCGACCAACGTCAGCGCCTCATCCCAGCTCGCTTCACGGAACTGACCGTTTTCCCGGATCAGCGGCGTCGTCAGGCGCTTTTCGCTGTTCACGAAATCCCAGGCGAACTTGCCTTTGATACAAGTCGATATGCCGTTCGCCGGAGCATCCACCACAGGCTGCACCTTGAGCAGCGTGCGGTCACGGGTCCACATTTCGAACGAACAACCCACGCCACAATAGGTGCATACGGTTTTGGTGCGTTTGATTTCGGGCTGCCGCCAATGCATGTCCATGACGGAAACAGCGGTGATAGGCGGCGCACCAATGGTGTTTTCGATCGTCTTCACCGCATCGATGAGCGGCCGCTTGATATCCTCGGGCATCGACGTCAGCGGTCCGGCATCGGGCTGCATGGTTTTTTCCAGCAACGCGTTGCACGGACACACCGTGACGCAATGACCGCAGCTCACACAACTGGAACCCTCGATTTCGGTTCCGCCATCCCACAACACACGCGGATGGTCCATGGTGAAATCGATGCTCAGCGTTTCGTTGACCTCGACGTTCTGGCACGCCTCCACGCAACGCCCACACAGGATGCACTGATCGGGATCGTACGTATAAAAAGGGTTCGAGTGGTCCTTGCTGTAGGGCTTGCGCTGGTATTTGTAGCGCTGGATCACGGGGTTCATGTCGGCAACGGTGTTGTGAAGTGCGCAGTCGCCGGTGTTGTGCTCGCAGACCGTGCAATACAGCTCATGCTTGGCAAGAATCCGGTCCATGCCTTCTTCCTGCGCCGCCCTCACGCGAGGCGTTTCGCTCGCCAGCTTCATACCGTCGGCAGAGCGCAGCGTGCAGCCGCGGACCAGCTCGCCATCGTGTTCGATCCAACAGACATCGCAGGTCTGGATCGGCCCGAGGGCGCGGTGATAGCAGACGTGAGGCAGGTCGATGCCCTGCTCTGCGAGGAAATCGATCAGCGGCTGGTCAGCTTTGCCACTGAGGGTACGACCGTTGTACTCGATGCTGCACTGGTTGTTGCCGTTCATGGAAACTCGCCCCGTTGGCCGACTGACCGCCATGGCGGCGGCCCAACGAAGCGTGAGGCCGAACGCCTTGACGGAAATGTTCAGTTACAGAGTCGATATCCCGCGGCTGAAAATGTTCATTAATTTTGCTTGCTGATCTCATCGAAACCGTCAGAGCTTGCGGCATCCCAATGCCAGGTACCGCTGCGGCGACGACTCTCGCAGGCGAGCAGCGAGGAACACGCCCACCAGCAAGGCAGCCGGAATGATCGCGCAAAGACTGTAGGACAGCGCCTTGCTGGCACCCGTCAGCACATCGAAGTGCACCACGGCGATCACCAGCACCACCAACAACACCATGCATGAAAAACCGGGAAAGAGGACTCCTCGCCAGAGCCCCAACTTGAGCTCCGGATGACGCAAGGAGAAAACCACGACCGCAGCGGAGGTAAGCGCCATCAGCAGGATCACGCACAGCGTCGCCAGGTTGGACAGCCAGGCGAACAGTTGCAGGATCGGATCGGCATCCATCGCGGCGAAAACCAGCACGACCACGGCGGAGATCAAGCTCTGCAACGCCGAGCCCATGTGAGGGCTCTGGTGGACACGATGGGTCGTGCCCAACCGGCTCGGTAGCAAGCCATCACGGCCAATGGCGAAAAAATAGCGGGCTGCTGCGTTATGAAAGGCGAGCAACCCGGCATAGATACTGACCATGAACAGCACGCGAATGACCTGGGTCAACCCGGGGCCGACGAAGTGGTCGGACATCCCGTAGATAAACGTCGTCGGATCCTGCAGGGCCTGGAGCGTGGCGACAATCTTGTCCGCGCCTACGCCCACCACCATCGACCAGACCGATAGCGCGTAGAAGCCGCCGATCAGCAACACCGAGCAATAGGTGGCAATCGGAATGGTTCGCTGGGGATTCTTCGCCTCCTCTCCATAGATCGTGGTGGCTTCGAAACCAATGAACGCCGCGAAGCAGAACAACAAGCCAATGGACGGTGTGCCACTGAATACATGGCTGCGATCGAATGCGTCCAGGTTGATGCCGCTGTCGCCCCCGGATTTCAGGATGGCGAAATCCAGGATCAGGATGGCCAGGTATTCAGCAATCACGATGACCGACAGCACCCGGGCAGACAGATCGATCTTGCGGTACCCAAGGAACGCGACGCTGGCCATGGCCATCAACGAGTACGCCCACCAGGGCAACAGCAGGCCAAACACACTCTGCATCGTGCCACTGACGACACCGCCGAACATGCCGTACAACCCGACCTGGAGGATGTTGTAGGCGAACATCGCCAGTACCCCCGCCGCGCCACCCGCCATTCCTCCCAGGCCCACGGACGTGAAGGCATAGAAACCGCCCGCGTGGGTGAGATGCCGGGCCAGGGTGGTGTAGCCCACCGAAAACGCCAGTAACACGAGCAAGGCCAGGATCAGCAATGCGGGGGTACCCGCGCCGTTGCCCAGCATGATGCCGATGGGGAATCCGCCAGCAATGACGCTCAGCGGGCTCGCCGCCGAGACCACGAAAAAGATGATGAAGCCGACACCCAGGGCGCCACGCTTGAGCTCGGTGGAGCTGTTGACCGGGAGAGGTACGCTCATGTCTTGTTGACCTTATGGGATGAGGTATTCGCTGCAGGATCGGCGCGGGCCACGGCGGGATAGCGTCACCGTGGTTGCCGCGCCGGATTCGATCCTATGCCTCTCCCTCAATGCCTCACTAACCCAAATCGGCACGCGCGCAATCGGCAATGGCGGCGCGGGTGGTATGGGATGGCAACTCTGCGAACAAGGCCTGGTACTCGGCCGCAAAATGACTCAGGTGAAAGAAGCCCCACTGGGCAGCGACATCGCCGATCGACAGCTGGGCCGCCTGGGTCGACATCAGCGTCCGGCGTACACCATTGAGCCTGACGGAGCGCAGGTAATGGATCGGCGTCGTCTCGGCTACCGCGCGAAAGCTGTTCTGCACGGTGCGCCGGCTCACCTGGAGTCGCTGGCACAACTCATCGACGCTGGGCACGTTGTTCAACTGCGCGGTCGCCAGGCGATGGCACTTTTCGACGATGTAACTGCGTGTGGAACTTGGCGTGCGCTGCTGTTTGTCGCAGGCGGGGTCGGTCATCAGTTGCAGCAATTCGCCGAGCATGGTCTGTTCCAGCTGCAACTCCCGGTCCTGGGCAGCAATGTCATCTTCTTCGCTCAAGAGCGCCTGGGAGAATGCCGCCAGCATCCGACGGCGAGCCCCTGCATAGCGCTGGGTCGGTACCCTGATCACCGGTTGCCGCAGCAATTGGCTGATGTCCTTGGCCGATTCGGTTTGCGCCAATGCTTGTTCGAACAGCTCACGCTCGAACGTAATGGCCAGCAGCTCCATGCCCATCGGCATATGGAACATGAACTCCTCGCCACCGTGGAGAAAGAAAAGGCTGCTGTCGTCCACTTCCCTACCCTGCATCCGGACCGAACCCGGGACGGTGATGGGCACGGCAAAACACATCTTGCCCCGTGGGGCCACGCCGTGCTGCACGACACGCTGGTTGATCTGTTCGCGGAAAACATGGCAACGCGCCGTCGTCAACTGAATGAGCGAGCTCTCGGCCGAGCCGGCGGTCAACTGGTTGTAATCCTGGCTCCATTCCTGGACGGTCGCGGCATGCACATGAATGTCATGGAACCGGCTGATGTTGAGATGCTTCATGATGACGAACGCCTCGGCCAATGTTCTTGTTGTTTGAGCGCCTTCCTGGCCGATATTCTCACAATAAGAGAATTTCGCAAATTTTGTTTGATCGATGCAGCTTTCCCCGGGAAGCATCAAGACTGCTATCAACCGGTTCCTGTCGCAACCTATTCCTGTGGCGAGGGAGCTTGCTCCCGCTGGGCAGCGGAGCAGCCCCAAAACTATAACGCCAACACACGGCATCACTCGCTTTTGCGGCGGCTGCGCCACCGAGCGGGAGCAAGCTCCCTCGCCACGGGGATCAGCCATCAGCGACGACGCTCACTTTAATGTTCTAACGCCGCTGGCAATGTGCCGATTCGGGCTAACGGCTGCGAACGGGCGGCGGGGATGATCGAGACACTGAAAATCGACATCCCGAGAGACCGTCATGAGCGAAGCCAAACTTGAATCCCTCCATTTCGCGGATGCCCCGCGGATAACTTCCACCATCCCCGGCCCCAAGACCACCGAGGCCCTGGCGTTATCGGCGCGTACCGAGTCGATGGCGCGCGGCGGCGGACGCATGCCGGTCGCCATGGACCGTGCCTTTGGGGCAACCTTCAAGGACCCGGATGGCAATACCTACATCGATCTGTCCGCTGGCGTAGGCGTCAGCAGCGTAGGCCGCTGCCACCCGAAAGTGGTACAGGCCATCCGTGAGCAGTCCGAAGTATTGATGCACGCCCTGGAAGTCAACAGCACCCGGCGCACCGAACTGGCCGCCAAGATCGCCGAAATCGCCCCCGATGGACTGCGCGGCGACTGCATCACCTTCTTCACGCAAAGCGGCAGCGATGCCCTGGAAGCCGCGATCAAGTTCGCCAAGCGCATCACCGGACGCCACCAGATCATCGCTTTCCATGGCGGCTACCACGGCGTCTGGAACGCATCGGGCGCGCTGACCACGGGCACGGCCTACCGCAAGGGCTACGGTGCCCAGATGGGTGGCGTCATTCATGCGCCCTACCCTTATGCCTATCGTTTCCCGTTCGACACCACGCACAAAAGCGCCGAGCAGATTGCCGGCGAATACGTGGACTACCTGCTCAACACGCCCTACACCGCCGCCGATGACGTAGCCGCGGTGATCGTGGAACCGGTGCAGGGCGAAGGCGGCTACGTGCCGCCTTCAGCGGAATTCCTGCAATTGTTGCGCAAGGCCTGCGACCGCAGCGGTGCGTTGCTGATCGTCGACGAAGTGCAGTCCGGCGCCGGGCGCACCGGGAAGATGTGGGCGGTCGAGCACTCCGGCGTCAAGCCCGACATGCTCACCTTCGGCAAAGGCATCGGCAGCGACCTGCCCATGGCCGGCCTGATCATGCGTTCGGACCTGGCGGCCGCGATTCCCGATGGATCGGTGCCCAACACCTTTGCCGCCAACTCGCTGTCCGCCGCCGTGGCGCTGACCAACATCAGCATTCTCCAGGACCCTGAGCTCGACCTGCTCAACCGCGCCCACGTGCTCGGGCTCGAAGCCCAGGAACGCATCCGTGGCTTCGACAGCCCCTTCATCGGCGAAGTGCGCGGTCGCGGCTTGATGATCGGAATCGAGCTGGTGGAGGACCCAATCACCAAGGCGCCACTGGCGCCGGCGAAGATCGGCCAGATCATGGGCTACTTGCTGAATCACGGCGTGCTGATGATTCCCTGCGGCCGCTATAGCAACGTGATGCGGGTCATGCCCTCGCTGACGATCCCCCGCTCGCTGTTCTTCAAGGCCCTGGACATTTTTGGTGACGCCCTGGCCTCCCTGAAGGCTTGACCGTTCATCCCACCTCATTACGGATCGCAAAAATGACCCAGCACTTCAATCACTTCATCGAAGGCGCGTCCTTCGAAGCTTCGGACGGCCGTCGTATTGCGCTCGTCGATCCGGTGACAGAACAGACTTACGGCAGCACCGCCCGCGGCACCGCCGAGGATGTGGACCGCGCCGTGAGCGCGGCCCGCCAGCAACTCGAGCATGGCGCCTGGAGCCAACTCGACGGAGCCCAGCGCGGTCGGCTGCTGTCGAAACTGGCTGACCTGGTCGAGCGCGACACCGAATTGCTGGCCGACCTGGACGCCAACGCCATTGGCCGCTCACCGGTCGAGCCACGCCGGCTGGACATCCCCAACGCGATCGCCAACCTGCGCGCCGCCGCCGGCTGGGCGAATCAGCTCGAAGGGCGCACCATTCCGAGCGGCGGCTACTTCGGCACCAAGACCCTGTCCTACACGGTGCGGGAACCGGTGGGCGTGGTCGGCGCCATCGTTCCCTGGAACTCGCCACTGATGATCACCGTCTGGAAGCTCGCCGCGTTGCTGGCGGCGGGCTGCACGGTGGTCGTCAAGCCGTCGGAAGAGACACCGCAATCGGCCCTGCACCTGGCGGCGCTGGCACAGGAAGCGGGCTTTCCCGATGGCGTGATCAACGTGGTCACAGGCTACGGCAACGAGGTGGGCCGCGCCCTGTGCGAACACCCGCACGTGGCCAAGATCAGCTTCACCGGCAGCCCCGAGGCCGGACGCGAGATCCAGCGCACCGCCGGCGTGTTGTTCAAGCGCGTGGCATTGGAGCTGGGCGGCAAGAGTCCCCAGATTGTCTTCGACGATGCCTCCTTCGACGACGCGCTCTTCGGCTGCTCCCTCGGCCTGTTCGCCAACCAGGGACAAATCTGCGCGGCCGGCTCGCGCATCCTGGTCCAACGCGGCATCGCCGAACGTTTCGCCGCCGCGCTCGCCGACGCCGCGCGCGCCGTCAAGGTCGGTGACCCGCGCCAGCCTGGCGTGCAGATGGGGCCGGTGGCCAAGAAGGCGCAATTCGACCGCGTCAACCGCTACATCCAACTGGGCATCGAACAAGGCGCCTCGCTCTTGGCGGGCGGCGTATCGAACCCTGGCCAGGGCTGGTTCGTCCAGCCGACGATTTTCGCCAATGCCCGCAACGACATGGCAATCGCCCGGGACGAGATCTTCGGTCCCGTCGGCACGGTGATCACGTTCGACAGCGAAGAAGAGGCGATCGCGCTGGCCAACGACTCCACTTACGGCCTCGCGGCCACGGTCTGGACGGCCGACCTGGTGCGAGCCCATCGCGTGGCCGCCGCGGTGAAGGCCGGTGCCGTCGGCGTCAATTGCTGGAGCCCGCTGGACGCCAACCTGCCTTGGGGCGGCGTCAAGTCCAGCGGCATCGGGCGTGAAGGTGGGTTCAGCGGCGCACAGGCCTACACCGAAGAGAAGGTCATCACCGTGTTGCTGCCCGGCTGAGAACAAAACCCGCACTGACCGAACGGCCCTGCAATGCGAGCTGGCAGGGGCCGTTCGAGGTGCATTTCGATGCGTTGATGATCCTTGGAGAGACCGCGATGAATCCGGCAAATCAAACAATAATTGATCGGTATCCGACGTCCCTGCGTATTTTGCACTGGGTGCGCGCCTTGCTCGTCGCAGGCCTCCTCTGGGCCGGCTGGCACATGACCGGGCTGAATGACGAAGTAGCGAGCAAATATGAGCTGTACTACCCGTGGCACAAATCCTTTGGGGTGTTGGTGTTCCTGGTGGTCCTGATCCAGATCGCCCTGCGCATAAGCACGCCCAGGCTGCCGCAACCGCCGGAGACATTGGCGCGGTATGAGAGAGTTTCATCAAGGCTGGCGCACCGCACCCTGTATGCCCTGCTGGTGATCGTGCCGTTGATGGGCTATTCGATGTCGAGCACCTACACGATGAGCGATGGGGTGTTCTTTTTTGGCGTGAACCTTCCAGAGCTTCTAGGCAAGAATGACGATTGGTTCGTGGTCTTCCAGTGGCTGCACAAGGTGCTCGCCTATACCCTGCTCGGCCTGGTCCTGGTGCACATCGCCGGTGCCCTCAAGCACCGGTTCTTCGACCGCGACCCTCGCAGCGACGTCTTGCGCCGCATGCTGTGACGACCAGAGGCCTTGGCAACGTCATGGAGTGCCTCCTTATCGAGTGTTCATGCGTTCACGTCGACGACCGTGCGCCCGCGAACCTGCCCTTGCAACACCCGGGCAGCCACCGCCGGAACCTCGGCCAAGCCAATCACCTGTGTGGTACGGGCAAGCTTGTTGACGTCAAGATCCCGCGCCAGTCGCGACCAGGCCTGCAAGCGCGCAGCTTGCGGAGCATTCACCGAGTCGATACCCGCGAGGGTGACGTTGCGCAGGATAAACGGCAGCACCGAGCCAGGCAGATCCGCGCCCTGGGCCAGGCCAAAGGCAGCGACCACCCCACGGTACTGAGTCTGGGCCAAGGCATTGGCCAAGGTATGGCTACCAACCGAGTCGATGACACCCGCCCAACGCTCCTTCGCAATCGGCGCGCCCGGCTCCGACAAGGTGCGGCGATCGATGATCTCCGCCGCACCGAGGTCGCGCAGATAATCAGCCTCTTCCTGCCGTCCGGTCGAGGCGACCACCCGATAACCCAGACCGGACAACAAGGCGATCGCCACCGAGCCGGCGCCGCCATTGGCGCCGGTCACCAGGATATCGCCACGCTCGGGCGTCAGGCCGCCATGCTCCAGCGCCAGGACACTGAGCATCGCCGTGTAGCCAGCGGTGCCGATGGCCATCGCTTGTTGGGTTGAAAACGCCTCCGGAATTTTCACCAGCCAGTCGCCACTCACCCGCGCCTTCTGGGCAAAGCCGCCGTGGTGGGTCTGGCTCAGCCCCCAGCCATTGACCAGCACGCGGTCACCGGCCTGGAAACCGGCGTGGCTCGACTTTTCGACGACGCCGGCAAAATCGATACCGGGAATCAACGGGAACTGGCGAATGACCGGCGAACGCCCGCCGAGGGCCATGGCGTCCTTGTAATTCACGGTCGAATATTCCACCGCCACGGTGACGTCGCCAGCCATCAGGTCCTCATCCTTGAAATCAACCAGGTTGGTAGAAATCACATCGTCGGCTTTAGTGGTGAGCAGCGCCTTGAAAGTCATTGTCATGTTTCCTGTTCGATGGAAGATGGGTACCGACTGATAAGCGGAAACGCATTCACGCAAGCTGCATGGCTTTGCGGATCCCGGTGTCCAGAACGCCAGCCGGCGCGAAACGGCGCATCCATTGCAACTGTGCCGCCGCCTTGCCAGCGGTATAGCGCAGCTTCGGACGCTCGGCTCGCGCAGCCTTGAGCACCACGTCGGCCACCACATCCGCGCTTTCGGCAGTCGCCATCGCCTGGTTGACGACTTTGGTTACCTTAACCCGAATATCTTCGTACAGGTCCAGCTTGGCGTCAGCCTCCAGGCTGTTGCTTTCAAACGAGGTCCGGGTATAGCCGGGCTCGATCACCGTGACCCGGATGCCATGGGTGCGCAGTTCATGGTCCAAGGCTTGAGAATAGCCATCCACCGCGTGTTTGCTGGCGACATAGAGCGCCACATAAGGCACGGCCACGACGCCGAGGATCGAACCGATGTTGATGATGCGACCGCTGCCCTGGCGCCGCATGTGGGGCACAACGGCGCGAGTCATCCTGACAACGCCCATGAAATTAGTATCGAAAACCGCCTTGGCCTGCTCGATGGAGCTCTCTTCCGCCGCCGCAGGTGCGAGCCCGAAACCGGCGTTATTGACCAGCAGATCGATACGGCCCTCCAACCGCAACAGTTCCTGCACGGCGCGCTCGACAGAGGCATCGTCGGTCACGTCCAGCGCCAGCATGGCAAACGCCCGTTGATCCGACTGGACGCCTCTACGGCTGGTGCCGTAGACCTTGTAGCCTGCCGCAACGAGCTTGTCGGCGATGGCCTCTCCGATGCCGGACGAAGCGCCTGTTACCAATGCTACGGGTTTGTTGATTGTCATGAAGTTTTCCTCGGGCAGCAGGGTCGGGGCCGGCATCGAAGCGTGTCGGGCAGCTCTATGATGATGAGCATAATCATAAACGTCAACCGTTTTGATTTTGATCAACATCTAATTGGGCCGAGCCTGTTTCCTTCACCAACCGGCGGAATGCCAGACAGTTTAAGGAACTCGGTTGGTTTGATTTGCGGCGATCATCAGGAAAAAAACGTTTCATCGATGAAACAATCCGAGAATTACCACTATCACCGCTTTGTAACAAAGTACGACTAGGATCGGGAATGCCTCCTATTTCGCGAGTTTCCCACCATGACAACGCCTACCCTGGCTTCCAACCTAACGGGTTCGGTCGCCTCCCCTTCGAGACCGCAGCTGGACCGCAAGCCGAGCATGATGACCCTGGCGATCTTTTTTGCTGTGCTGGGCATTGGCCTTTTATTCACCGCCTACAGCCTGATGCACGACATGAACGAGCTCGGCACCGTGGTGACCACATGGACGCCGTTCCTGCTGCTGGGTGTCGCGCTGCTGATCGCGCTGGGCTTTGAGTTCGTCAACGGTTTCCACGACACCGCCAACGCTGTGGCCACGGTGATCTATACCAACTCCATGGCTCCAAATTTCGCGGTGGCCTGGTCGGGTTTCTTCAATTTTCTTGGGGTGCTGCTGTCCAGTGGCGCGGTGGCTTTCGGCATCATCGCCTTGCTGCCGGTAGAGCTGATCCTGCAGGTCGGCTCTTCCGCCGGTTTCGCCATGATTTTCGCGTTGCTGATCGCCGCGATCCTCTGGAACCTCGGCACTTGGTGGCTGGGCCTGCCAGCCTCTTCTTCCCACACGCTGATTGGTTCGATCATCGGCGTCGGCGTCGCCAATGCGCTGATGCACGGTCGCGATGGCACCAGCGGCGTGGACTGGGCCCAGGCGACCAAGATCGGCTACGCACTGCTGTTGTCACCGCTGGTAGGCTTTGGCTGCGCCGCGCTGCTGTTGCTGGCGTTGCGAGCTTTCGTCAAGAACCGTTCGCTGTACAAGGCACCTGAAGGCAACACACCACCACCTTGGTGGATCCGCGGCATGCTGATCCTGACGTGCACCGGTGTTTCGTTCGCCCACGGTTCCAACGACGGCCAGAAAGGAATGGGCCTGATCATGCTGATCCTGGTGGGCACTCTACCGATGGCGTATGCGCTCAACCGCACGATGCCTGCCGATCAGGCACTTCAATTCGCCGCGGTGGCTGAAGTCACCCAACAAGCCTTGGTCAAGCATTCGCCCTCGCCGGCCCCGGCCGATCCACGCCCCATCCTGTCCGCCTACGTCAGCAGCAAGCAGGCCACGCCACAACTGGTGCCGGCCCTTGCCGCGATGACCGGCAGCATCGGCGCCGAGGTCAAAGGCTACGGCTCGCTGGCGAAGGTGCCCGTCGAAGCCGTGGGCAACGTGCGCAACGACATGTACCTGACCAGCGAAACCATTCGCCTGATGGACAAGAATCAGGTCGGCGACTTTGATGCTGACACACGCGCAAAGCTGCAACTGTTCAAGCAGCAGATCGACAATTCGACGCGATTCATTCCGCTATGGGTGAAGATCGCCGTGGCCATCGCCCTCGGCCTGGGCACCATGGTCGGCTGGAAACGCATCGTGATGACGGTGGGAGAGAAAATTGGCAAGTCGCACCTCACCTACGCCCAAGGCGCCTCGGCTGAAACGGTCGCAATGCTGACCATTGGCGCTGCGGACGTGTTCGGCCTGCCGGTGTCCACCACCCATGTATTGTCGTCGGGCGTGGCTGGCACCATGGTCGCCAACGGCGGTGGCCTGCAGATGCGCACGATCCGCAACCTGCTGATGGCCTGGGTGCTCACGCTGCCAGCCGCCATCCTGTTGTCCGGCAGCCTTTACTGGTTGTTCACCCAACTGTTCTGATCCAAATCCCGAAGAAAGCGTCCGGGGCCCAGGTGTGTTTCCACCGAGCCCCGGACTCGTTTTTCAGGCCACCAGATCGTTGGCGTTGAACGTATTGACGCCGACCAGCTGGATTTCGAAGTCCGCGCCCAGGTCATCATTGACGTTGCCGTAGAGCACATGGTCAACGAAGCGCAACTGCCCCGCGCCAGTGAAATCGCCTGCATCGACAAAGCTGAACTTGTTGAACAGCGGCGTCAGGGCATTGGCATCCAGTTTCGACAGGTCGATCTTATCGCCTTGCAGGCGGCTGAAATCGAGGATGACGTCGCCCGCCCCGTCCTTGCCCAACTCGCTCAACGAACTGAAAACGAAACGATCAGCTCCGGCGCCGCCCGTCAGGGTGTCGGTCCCCGCCCCGCCAATCAGGAAGTCGTTGCCAGCACCACCATCGAGACGGTCGTTGCCTGCGCCACCGCTCAACACGTTGGCGGCGGCGTTGCCGATCAGCACGTTGTCCAGCGTGTTGCCGCTGCCGTTGATGGCGGCAACACCGGCCAACGTGAGGTTTTCCAGGTTGCTGCCCAGGGTCCAGCTCACCGAGGAACGGACAGTGTCGATTTCGGAGGCCGAGGTGCTGGTTTCGTTGATGACGTCCTTGAGGTTGTCGACCACGTAGGTGTCGTTGCCGGTGCCGCCGATAAGGGTGTCGATACCGGCGCCGCCGTCGAGGGTATCCGCACCGTCCATGCCGTTGAGCACGTTCGCCGCGGCGTTGCCGATCAGGCTGTTATTGGAGGCGTTGCCGGTGAGATTGAGCGCGGCGACGCCGAGTAATAGTGCATTCTCGACGTTGGCGGACAAGGTATGGCTGACCGCTGTCCGGACCAGGTCGATGCCTTCATCCGCCAGCTCGACGACACTGTCGCCCGCATTGTCGAGGATATACGTGTCGTTACCCGCGCCACCCACCAAGGTATCGCGCCCGGCGAGGCCATCCAGCAGGTTGTTTCCGTCGTTGCCGGTCAGCACGTTGTTCAACGTGTTACCGCTGCCGTTAAGGTTGGCGCTGCCGGTGAGCGTAAGGTTCTCCAGATTGGCGCCCAGCACCCAGTTGACCGAGGCACGTACGCTGTCGACTTCACCGGCCAGGATGCTGGTTTCGCTGACGACATCCTTGAGGTTGTCGACCACGTAGGTGTCGTTGCCGGTACCGCCGACCAGTGTGTCGATGCCGAGGCCACCGTCCAGGACGTTGGCGCCAGCGTTGCCGGTGATGCGGTTGTTCAGCGCGTTGCCGGTGCCATTGATAGCGC
>NZ_VDLV01000032.1 GCF_013608025.1 Pseudomonas brassicacearum subsp. neoaurantiaca
GGGGCTATAGCTCAGCTGGGAGAGCGCTTGCATGGCATGCAAGAGGTCGACGGTTCGATCCCGTCTAGCTCCACCAATTTACACTTCAAGGCCTGGCCACACCGGCCTTGAAGCGATCAACACTCAGCGTTGATCAGTTGTATAGAAGGGTTTGCGTCCCCTTCGTCTAGTGGCCTAGGACACCGCCCTTTCACGGCGGTAACAGGGGTTCGAGTCCCCTAGGGGACGCCAGTTTTACAGAAGCGATGTTACAAGATGTCGCTCCGCCGCGAGGCGAAAAATCCGGGGCTATAGCTCAGCTGGGAGAGCGCTTGCATGGCATGCAAGAGGTCGACGGTTCGATCCCGTCTAGCTCCACCAATTTACACTTCAAGGTCTGGCCACACCGGCCTTGAAGCGATCAGTCCTCAGCGCTGATCATGTTCAGAAGGTTTGTGTCCCCTTCGTCTAGTGGCCTAGGACACCGCCCTTTCACGGCGGTAACAGGGGTTCGAGTCCCCTAGGGGACGCCACGATTACCCGCTCTGCGGGATTTTATAAGGGTCATTCAATTATTGAATGGCCCTTTTGTTTGTCTGGCGTTCAGCCAATTCCCTTATCCTCGAAAATACTTCTGACCAGCGGTCAATATTTCGCTTGCGGAAATTTATTATGGGGATAATATTTCAATCGTAATATTCGGAGGCAACGATGAGCGATAAAAAAGCACAAACCCGTGAACGCATTCTCAAGGCCGCCAGCGATGCGCTGATCCAGCGCGGGCCGGCCGAGCCGAGCGTGGGCGAGGTGATGGGCGCGGCCGGGCTGACGGTGGGTGGTTTCTACGCTCATTTCGAAAGCAAGGACGCGTTGATGCTGGAGGCGTTCAAGCAACTGTTGGGCCGCCGCCGTGGCCTGATTGCCGACATGGATGCCGAGCTGACGGGTGAGGAGCGGCGCGCCTTGGTCGCGGCGTTCTACCTGTCGCGCAAGCACCGGGATTCCACCGAGCAGGCGTGCCCGATCCCGGCGTCGGTCGGTGAGCTCGGGCGGCTGCCGGATGCGTTTCGCGAGGTGCTTAACGAACACATCGAATTGATGGTCGCGCAGTTGGCGGCCAGCCCTGAAGACGCTGACAAAGCGCTGGCCGACATTGCCTTGATGGTGGGCGGCCTGGCCCTGGCGCGGGCGTTGGGCCCGGGCGAGTTATCGGATCGTTTGCTGCGCGCCGCCAAGTCGGCGGTGCGCTGAGCTGAGGCGCAAGCCCTGGAGATGAGCATGGACAGGTTGAGCTGGATTCGTGGCGTCAATGGCACCCTTGGCCGGATAGCACCGTGCCTGGTGGCAAAGAAAATGCGTAAGGTATTCATGAGTCCCCGCAACCTGCCACCGCGAGACTGGGAGCTGCCATTGCTGGCCTCGTCTGAGCGCATCACCTTGCGCTTCGGTCTGTCTGCCTTGCGTTGGGGCAAAGGCCCGGCTGTCCTGTTGATGCATGGCTGGGAAGGACGGCCAACGCAGTTCGCGGCCTTGATCAACGCGCTGGTCGATGCCGGCTATACGGTAGTGGCGCTGGATGGGCCGGCCCATGGCCGCTCGCCCGGTCATGAGGCCAACGTCCTGTTGTTTGCCCGGGCGATGCTTGAAGCCGCAGCGGAATTGCCACCGTTGCAAGCGGTGATCGGCCACTCCATGGGCGGCGCCAGTGCGATGCTGGCGGTTCAGTTGGGCCTGCGGACCGAGACGCTGGTGAGCATCGCCGCGCCGGCGCGGATCCTCGGCGTGCTGCGTGGCTTCGCGCGAATGATGGGAATGCCTCCCCGGGCGCGCTCGGCTTTCATTCGCCAGGTGGAGCAAGACGTGGGCATGCAGGCTTCGAAAATGGACGTCGCGCAATATCAGTTGGATGTACCAGGATTGATCGTCCACGCCGAGGACGATATGTCGGTTTCGGTGAAGGAATCGCAACTGATCCATGAAGCCTGGTTCGACAGTCGCTTGCTGCGGTTGCCTCAGGGCGGTCATCAGCGAGTCTTGGCCGATCCCCGTGTGATTGATGGCGTGTTATCACTGCTGGCGGGACGCAGCCTGCAAGCGCGGCAATCGGCCTGAGCATCCGGTACACTGCCCCGATCCATATTTGACAGGAGACGGGCATGGGCTGGGATCGGGCAACGCCATTCATCATTGACCTTCAGGTGAATGCCGAAGACATCGACGGGCTGGGCCACGCCAACAATGCGGTGTACGTCACCTGGCTGGAACGCTGCGCCTGGCGCCATTCCCAGCGCCTGGGCCTGGACCTGGTGGAATACCGCCGACTGGATCGGGCCATGGCGGTGGTGCGGCATGAAATCGATTACCTGGCGGCGGCCTATGAGGGCGACGAATTGCAGTTGGCGACCTGGATTGTCGACTGGGACCAACGCCTGAAAATGACCCGGCATTTCCAGCTCGTCCGTCCCAGCGATAACACCACGTTGCTGCGGGCCCAGACCACTTTCGTCTGCATCGAATTGTCCACCGGCCGGCCCAAGCGCATGCCGGCGGAGTTTATCGAAGGTTATGGCCCGGCCCTGGAATCGTCCGGCATCCTCATAGACTGACCCACCGCTTTCGCGAGCAAGCTCGCTCCCACAGGGATTGTTGGTGGATTGCGATGTCATGTACGCCTCGGGACCCTTGTGGGAGCGAGCTTGCTCGCGAAGGCGGCAGTTCAGTCAGCATCTCCACAAGCTGACCCACCGCTTTCGCGAGCAAGCTCGCTGCCACAAAGAACTCATAGTGGTGCCGGATGGGTAGTGAAATCCGCTAAACTGCCGCACGTTTTTTCGTCGAGTGTGTTTTCCATGCAAATTGCCCTGGCGCCCATGGAGGGGTTGGTCGACAACATCCTGCGGGACGTCCTGACCCGTGTTGGCGGTATCGACTGGTGCGTCACCGAGTTCATCCGCGTCAACGACCGTCTGCTCACGCCGGCCTATTTCCACAAGCTCGGCCCTGAGCTGCTGACCGGTGCCCGGACTGCCGCGGGCGTGCCCCTGCGGGTGCAACTGCTGGGCTCCGACCCGGTGTGCCTGGCGGAAAACGCGGCACTGGCCTGCGAGTTGGGCTCGGAGGTGATCGACCTGAACTTCGGTTGCCCGGCCAAGACTGTGAATAAATCCCGGGGCGGGGCGGTGTTGCTCAAGGAGCCTGAGCTGCTCAACGAAATTGTCGAGCACGTACGGCGTGCGGTGCCCAAGCACATTCCGGTAACGGCGAAGATGCGCCTCGGCTTCGACAGCCCGGACGGCGCGCTGGTTTGCGCCACGGCCTTGGCCGAAGGCGGCGCGGCGCACATCGTGGTGCATGCGCGGACCAAGGTCGACGGCTACAAGCCACCGGCCCATTGGGAGTGGATTCCCCGCGTCCAGGAAGTGGTCAAGGTGCCGGTGTTCGCCAATGGCGATATCTGGAGCGTCGAAGACTGGCGCCGATGCCGCGAAATCAGCGGTGTCGAGGACATCATGCTCGGCCGTGGCCTGGTGTCACGCCCCGACCTGGCCCGGCAGATCGCCGCTGCCCGGGCCGGTGAAGAGGTCGCCGAGATGTCCTGGGCTGACCTGCAGCCGATGCTCCAGGACTTCTGGCTGCAAGTGGTCGATCAGCTGACGCCACGCCAGGCGCCGGGTCGCTTGAAGCAATGGCTGGCCATGCTGACCCGCAACTACCCGGAGGCGGTTGAGCTGTTCAGTGCCGTGCGCCGGGAAACCGACTTGGACGCGGTGGGCCATTTGCTGGGTGTACAGCGCACCGAAGCGGCCTGAAAAAATTTTCAGAAAAAGCTCTTGAAAAGTTTTTGGCGGTCCCTAGATAGGGGATACGCGATGCCGAATTCGGGTCGCGGAGACAAAAAACCTTGCTGAACTTTCAGGAGATTTGAATCATGAGTACTGCATTTTCGCTGGCCCCTCTGTTCCGTTCCTCGGTGGGCTTCGACCGTTTCAACGACCTGTTCGAAACCGCACTGCGCAACGAGCCGGGCAGCAGCTATCCACCCTACAACGTGGAAAAACACGGCGATGACGAATACCGCATCGTAGTCGCCGCCGCCGGGTTCCGGGAAGAAGACCTGGACCTGCAAGTGGAAAAAGGTGTGCTGACCATCAGCGGCGGCAAGCGTGAGGCCAGCAACGACAGCGTGACCTTCCTGCACCAGGGCATCGCCCAGCGTGCGTTCAAGCTGTCCTTCCGGTTGGCGGATCATATCGAGATCAAATCCGCCGGCCTGAGCAACGGTCTGTTGAGCATCGACCTGTTGCGCGTGGTACCGGAAGAGGCGAAAGCCAAGCGCATCCCGATCAACGGTGCGCAGCAGAAACCTGCGCTGGAGAACTGATCCATCGCCAATGAAGAAGGGCGCCGAAATGGCGCCCTTTTTCATTGTGCAGAGCACTACCGTGGCGAGGGAGCTTGCTCCCGCTGGGCTGCGAAGCGGCCCCAAAATAGGATGTCCCCTCAGGTCAGTCTGACACACCGCGGTGCCAGGTTTCAGGGCTGCTTCGCAGCCCAGCGGGAGCAAGCTCCCTCGCCACAATGAGTCCCACGACATCACGGCAACAACCGCTCAAACGCCTCCAGCGGCAACGGTCGGCTGTGCAGATAACCCTGGTACAAATGACAATCGAGCCCTTGCAGGAATTGCAGCTGCTCCAAGGTCTCCACGCCTTCGGCAATCATCACCAGGTTCAGGCTGCGGGCCATGGCGACGATGGCGCGGATGATTTCGGCGTCGTTCGGGTCGCTGGTGGCGTCCCGCACGAATGACTGGTCGATTTTCAATGTGTCGACCGGTAGCCGCTTAAGGTAGGTCAGCGACGAATAACCGGTGCCAAAGTCATCCATGGCAAAGCTCACGCCAAGCTTCTTGAGCCGGCGCATCTTGGCAATGGTGTCGTCCAGGTTCTGGATCACGATGCCCTCGGTAATTTCCAGTTTCAACATGCCACACGGCAGGCCGTGGTGGGCGAGGCTGTTTTCGATGCGTTCGACGAAATCGCTCTGGCGAAACTGCCGGGGGCTGATGTTCACGCAGAGGCTGAATTGCTCTGGATCGATCTTGCCCTTGGCAACCAGTTGCCTGAAGCCGTCGCAGGCTTCATCGAGGATCCAGGTCCCGACCTCCAGGATCAGGCCGCTGTCCTCCAGGACCTTGATGAATTCATTGGGCGACTGGGCACCCAGCTCCGGGTGATGCCAGCGCACCAGCGCCTCGGCGCCGATGATGCGGTTGTCCCGGGCGTCGACCTGGGGTTGGAAATGCACGCTGAACTCATTGCGGGCCAAGGCCTGGCGCAGGTCGGTTTCCATGCGCAGCCTTTCGCTGGCGGCTTTTTGCATGGTGGTGTGGAACATCTGCGAGGTGTTGCGTCCCGAATCCTTGGCGCGGTACAGGGCGATGTCGGCGCGCTTGAGCAGGTCAGTGGGCGTCGAGCCATGGTCCGGAATCAGTGCCATGCCGATGCTGGGGGTGACTTGCAGCCGTTGGCCGTCGAGGAACATCGGCTCGGAAAGCAGTTCGCGCAGTGTGTCGGCGAGGTTCTGCACCTGTTGGCTGACCACGCCGCGCGTACCTTCCAGGCCGCTGAGCAACACCACGAACTCGTCGCCGCCCAACCGCGCCACCGTATCCTCGAGGCGCACGCTGGCTTCGAGGCGTGCGGTGATGATTTTCAGCACCGTGTCGCCCACCGGATGGCCGAGCGAGTCGTTGATGTGCTTGAAGTGGTCCAGGTCAAGGAACAGCAGGGCACCGCGCAGATTGTGGCGCTTGAGCAAGGCGATCTGCTGGCTCAGTCGGTCCATCAGCAGCGCCCGGTTGGGCAGGTTGGTCAGGGGATCGTGGTAGGCCAGGTGGCGGATCTGTGCCTCGGCATTGCGCAGCAGGCTCACGTCCCGGGCGGTCAACAGCAGGCAGGCCTTCTCGTTGAGCGTGATCGGTTCGACCGACACCTCTACCGTGAGGATTTCCCCGCGCTTGTTGCGCCCGAGCATTTCCTGGTGAAGGACGCGGCCCTTGAGCTGCAGCTCCGCCAACAAGGCGGCGCGCTGCTTCTCCTCGGCCCAGATGCCGACTTCGTAGACCGTATGCCCGATCACCTCGTCAGCGCGATAGCCGGTCAGGCGACAGAAGCCGTCGTTGACCTCCAGGTAGCGGCCGCTTTCGAATTCGGTGATGGTGATGGCATCCGGACTGGAATGGAACGCCTTGGCGAACTTCTCCTCGCTGGCCTTGAGCGCCGCTTCGGAGCGTTGCTGCTGGGTGATGTCCCGCAGGGTGGTGACGATGCAGGGCTGGTTGCCGACGTTGATCTGGCGACTGGAGATGACGCAGGTCAGCGGCTGGCCATTCTTGTGATAGACCACCACGGCGACGTTGCTCAGCGATTGTTCGCGAATCACCCGCTCGATACGTTGCAGACTACTGCCCGAAGCGTCCCACAAGCCAATCTCGTCGGCGCTGCGACCGAGCACGTCGCTGGCGGCCCAGCCGAAAGTTTGGGTAAAGCTGGAGTTGATCTCGATAAACCGGCCATCGTCCTGGTGAGTGACGCAGATCGGGTCGGGGCTGACCTGGAACAGCGTGGCGAATTTTTCTTCCGAGGCCGCCAGGCTCTGTTCGCGCTCCACCTGGTCGGTGATGTCGAGCAAGGTGCCGGCCATGCGCAGGGGGCTGCCGTCGTCGTTGCGGTAGAGGCGGGCACGGCTTTCCAGGTAGCGCGAGCTGCCGTCCGGCAGTTGCACGCGGTAGGTCAGTTGATAGTTGCCGGCGGGGCCTTCACGCAGGCTGCGGTAGGCGTTGCGCATGTTGTTGCGTTCTTCGGTGGGCACGCCTTCGAAAAACGCATCGAACGATTCATGGAAGGCCTTGGGCTCCAGACCATGGAGCTGTGCCGCCCGGGCCGAGCCGTAGAGCATGCCGCTGGGAATGTGCCAGTCCCAGGTTCCCAGTTGCGCCGAGTCGAGGGCCAGGTCGAGGCGCTCCTGGCTGTCCTTGAGGGCCTGCTCGGCGAGCTTGCGCTCGGTGGTGTCGAGGAACGTGCTCAGCAGGTAAGGCTGGCCTTCGAGCTCGACCTTCTGGGCGCTGAGAATGCCGTTGTGGACCTGGCCGTTACTGGCGCGGAATTCCACTTCCATGCTGATCAATTCGCCCTTGGCCTTGGTCGCCTCCACCAGTTTCGCCCGTTGACTGGGGTCTACCCACAGGCCCAATTCCAGGGTGGTGCGGCCGATCACGTCATGCACCGGCCAGCCGAACAGGCTTTCGAAATATTGGTTGGCCTCGCTGATCAGCCCGTCCTCCTGGCGGGTGAGCAGGACCATGTTCGGGCACAGGTGAAAAAGCGTGGCGAAGCGTTTCTCCGAGCTGCGTAGCGCTTGTTCCCGTTCGCGCTGGTGGGTGATTTCGCGGATCACCCCGATCATGCGCGGCCGGCCGTGCTTGTCGGGTAGTACGCTGCCGCTGATTTCCAGCCAGTGCAGGCTGCCGTCGGGCCAGACGATGCGGTGGTGCATCGCCTGCTCAAGCGGAGCACCGGCCACCGCCGCGTGGAATGCGCGCACGGCCCTGGCCCGGTCTTCGGGTAGCAGCAGGTCGAGGTAATCCACGTCTGCCGGCAACGGCTGGCGCGGATCGAAGCCGAACAGCGCCTGGGTGCCCCGCGACCAACTGATCTGCCCGGTGTCGATGTCCCACGACCAAGCCCCCAGCCGCGCTCCGTTCAGGGCGGCCAGCAACTGTGGCGCGCTGTCCCAGCTTTGCTCGGACCGTTTCGGGTCGAGCGCCTGGATGCGCGGCAGGGGCGGGATATGGTCAGCGGGTTTGGGCATTCTCTAGCGGGCCTTGGCAGATGTGGTTTATGCGCAGGCGTAGTGGCCCTATAGGAGTAGCACAACTTATGCCCTTGTCCCTGGCAGATCGATTTGTGCGTCCAATAGAGCCATGAAGGCCCGCGCGGCGTTCGACAGCGTCCGTTCGGTGTGCAGGATATAGCCTAGCTGGCGACTGAGCTGTATGCCTGGCAAAGGAATGCGCGCCACCTGCTCGTCGAGCATGGTGCGCGGCAAAACGCTCCAGGCCAGGCCGATGGAGACCATCATCTTTATGGTTTCCAGATAATTCGTGCTCATGGCGATGTTCGGCGTCAGGCCTTGGGCTTCGAACAATCGCCGGACGATGTGATGGGTGAAGGTATTGCCGCCCGGGAACACCGCCGGGTGCAACGCAATGTCCGCAAGGCTCACCGCGCCGTTCTCCAGCAGCGCGTGTTCCGGCGCCACCACGAAATCCAGCGGGTCGTCCCACACGGGCTTGGCGCTTACCAAGTTGTGGGGCTCGGGGGCGAGGGTGATGACGGCCAGTTCTGCCCGGCCGTGGAGGATTTCTTCGTAGGCCACTTCCGAATCCAGGAACTGAATATCCAGGGCCACCTGTGGGTAGCGTCGGGTGAATTCCCTCAATAAAGGCGGCAAGCGGTGCAGGCCGATGTGGTGGCTGGTGGCGAGGGTCAGGCGCCCGGTCACTTCGCCGGTCAGGTTGGTCAGGGCGCGGCGGGTGTCGTCCAGTACGTTGAGGATCTGGTAGGCCCGTGGCAGCAGGGCGCGACCGGCTTCGGTCAGGCCGATTTCGCGGCCCAATCGATCGAACAGGCGCACGTTGAGCTGCTGCTCCAGCCCGGCAATCCGCTTGCTGATGGCGGGTTGGGTCAGGTGCAGCCGTTCGCCGGCACCGGAGAAACTGCCGGTCTCGGCGATGGCAATAAAGGCGTTGAGGTTGGCGAGGTCCATGGCCGTCTTATTCGAATTCCTGTTGGTTATGCAAAGTATGAAAAATATGAATTTGAGTTATTTAATGTAGCCTCATAACATCAGCCTCACAAGCCAAGGGGTCATTGACCCGTTCAAGACCCAGGGCATAGAAACAAGCTGATGAGGAAACCGTCTGATGGCCGGCAAAACGCTCTACGACAAGCTCTGGGATTCGCATTTGGTCAAGCAGCGCGACGATGGCTCGGCGCTGATCTACATCGACCGTCACATCATTCACGAAGTGACCTCACCGCAAGCCTTCGAAGGCCTGCGCCTGGCCGGGCGCAAGCCGTGGCGCATCGATGCCAACATCGCGACCCCGGACCACAACGTACCGACCACGCCGGAGCGCAAGGGCGGCATCGAGGCGATTGCCGACCAGGTCTCGCGCTTGCAAGTGCAGACCCTCGACGACAACTGTGACGAATACGGCATCGTCGAATTCAAGATGAACGACGTGCGCCAGGGCATCGTCCACGTCATCGGTCCGGAGCAGGGCGCGACCTTGCCCGGCATGACCGTGGTCTGCGGCGACTCGCACACCTCGACCCACGGTGCATTCGGCGCCTTGGCCCACGGCATCGGTACGTCCGAGGTCGAGCATGTGCTCGCCACTCAATGCCTGGTCGCCAAGAAAATGAAGAACATGCTGGTGCGCGTCGAGGGCAAGCTGCCGTTCGGCGTGACCGCCAAGGACATCGTCCTGGCGGTAATCGGCAAGATCGGCACCGCGGGTGGTAACGGCCATGCCATCGAATTCGCCGGCAGCGCGATCCGCGATTTGTCCGTCGAAGGCCGCATGACCATCTGCAACATGTCCATCGAGGCCGGAGCCCGTGTCGGGCTGGTGGCCGCCGATGAAAAAACCGTGGAATACGTCAAGGGCCGTCCGTTCTCGCCCAAAGGCGCGGAATGGGACATGGCGGTCGAGGCGTGGAAAGACTTGGTCTCTGACCCGGACGCCAAATTCGACACCGTGGTCGAGCTCGACGCGACGCAGATCAAGCCGCAAGTCAGCTGGGGCACTTCGCCAGAAATGGTGTTGGCGGTGGACCAGAACGTACCGGATCCGGCCAAGGAAATGGACCTGGTCAAGCGCGACTCTATCGTCCGTGCCTTGAAATACATGGGCTTGAGCGCCAACCAGGCGATCACCGACATTCAGCTCGACCGCGTGTTCATCGGTTCCTGCACCAACTCGCGGATCGAAGACCTGCGCGCCGCCGCAGTCATCGCCAAGGGCCGCAAGGTCGCCTCGACCATCAAGCAAGCCATCGTGGTACCGGGCTCTGGCCTGGTGAAGGCCCAGGCCGAAGCGGAAGGGCTGGACAAGATTTTCCTCGAGGCCGGTTTCGAATGGCGCGAGCCTGGATGCTCGATGTGCCTGGCGATGAACCCGGATCGCCTGGAATCGGGCGAGCATTGCGCCTCGACGTCCAACCGTAACTTCGAAGGCCGTCAGGGCGCTGGTGGCCGTACGCACCTGGTGAGCCCGGCGATGGCCGCCGCGGCGGCCGTGAATGGCCGTTTCGTCGACGTCCGCGAATTGATCTGAAGGAGCGCAGCATGAAAGCTTTTACCCAGCACACCGGTCTTGTCGCGCCTTTGGATCGTGCCAACGTCGACACTGACCAGATCATTCCCAAGCAGTTCTTGAAGTCCATCAAACGCACCGGTTTCGGCCCGAACCTGTTTGACGAGTGGCGTTATTTGGATGTCGGCCAGCCGTACCAGGACAACTCCAAGCGTCCGCTGAACAAGGATTTCGTGCTCAATGCCGAGCGTTACCAAGGCGCCAGCGTGTTGCTGGCCCGTGAGAACTTCGGTTGCGGTTCGAGCCGCGAGCACGCGCCATGGGCCCTGGAAGAATACGGTTTCCGCAGCATCATCGCGCCGAGCTATGCCGACATTTTCTTTAACAACAGCTTCAAGAACGGTTTGCTGCCGATCATCCTCAGCGACGCCGAGGTGGATGAGCTGTTCCAGCAGGTCGAGGCCAACCCGGGCTATCAACTGCAGATCGACCTGGCCGCCCAGACCGTGACCCGTCCCGACGGCAAGGTGCTGGGTTTCGAGATCGATGCGTTTCGCAAGCATTGCCTGCTCAACGGCCTGGACGACATCGGCCTGACCCTGCAGGACGGCGAGGCGATTGCCGCGTTCGAAGCCAAGCACCGGGCGAGCCAGCCTTGGTTGTTTCGTGATGCTTGATTTTGCGTAAGGCGTAAAGACGCCATCGCGAGCAAGCTCGCTCCCACATTGGATTTGCGGCGTTCACAAAACCCCTGTGGGAGCGAGCTTGCTCGCGATGGGGGCCGCCCAGGCAATACAAAACCACAAGGACATCTCATGACCAGCACCGCCCACAGCCAAGTCGTACAAAAGCAATTCGGTGAACAGGCCTCGGCCTACCTGAGCAGTGCCGTGCACGCCCAGGGCGCTGAGTTCGCGCTGCTACAGGCTGCGTTGGCTGGTCGTGGCGATGCTCGCGTTCTAGACCTGGGGTGCGGCGCTGGCCATGTGAGTTTTCATGTGGCGCCATTGGCTGGTGAAGTGGTGGCGTACGATCTGTCCCAGCAAATGCTGGATGTGGTGAGCGCCGCAGCGGCCGAGCGTGGCCTGGGCAATATCAGTACGGTACGGGGCGCCGCTGAGCGGCTGCCGTTCGCCGACGGTGAGTTCGATTTCGTGTTCAGCCGTTATTCGGCGCATCATTGGAGCGATCTCGGCCTGGCGCTGCGAGAAGTGCGCCGGGTGCTCAAGCCGGGCGGGGTGATGGCGTTCATCGATATCCTGTCGCCGGGCACGCCGTTGCTGGACACCTACCTGCAAAGCATCGAAGTGCTGCGCGACACCAGCCATGTGCGCGATTATTCGGCCGATGAGTGGTTGCGCCAAGTCAGCGAGGCGGGGTTGCACACTCGCAGCACTTCGCGTCAGCGGCTGCGCCTGGAGTACCAGTCCTGGGTCGAGCGCATGCGCACCCCCGAGGTGATGCGTGCGGCGATTCTTGAGCTGCAGCGCTCGATGGGCGACGAAGTGCGTGAATATTTTCAGATTGAGGCCGATGGTTCGTTCAGTACAGATGTGCTGGTGCTGTGGGCCGAGCGATAGGATTTTTCCCGGCCAGCCCCAGTGGGCGGTGCCGAAAACCGAACAAACGAGGAAAGCATGAGCAAGCAGATTCTGATTCTCCCAGGTGATGGCATCGGCCCGGAAATCATGGCCGAGGCGGTCAAGGTGCTGGAACTGGCGAACGACAAGTACGGCCTGGGTTTCGAGCTCAGCCACGACGTCATCGGTGGCGCGGCCATCGACAAGCACGGCGTGCCGCTGGCCGATGAAACCCTCGACCGTGCCCGCGCAGCCGATGCCGTGCTGTTGGGCGCTGTGGGCGGCCCGAAATGGGACAAGATCGAACGCGACATTCGCCCTGAACGCGGCCTGCTGAAGATTCGTGCGCAACTGGGCCTGTTCGGCAACCTGCGTCCGGCGATTCTGTATCCGCAATTGGCCGATGCATCGAGTCTGAGGCCGGAAATCGTCTCGGGCCTGGACATTCTCATCGTCCGTGAGCTGACCGGCGGCATCTATTTCGGCGCCCCGCGCGGCACCCGCGAGCTGGAAAACGGCGAGCGCCAGGCCTACGACACCCTGCCGTACAGCGAAAGCGAAATCCGCCGTATCGCCCGGGTCGGCTTCGACATGGCCCGCGTGCGTGGCAAGAAGCTGTGCTCGGTGGACAAAGCCAACGTCCTGGCTTCCAGCCAACTGTGGCGTGAAGTGGTCGAGCAGGTGGCCAAGGATTACCCGGACATCGAGCTGAGCCACATGTATGTCGACAACGCCGCGATGCAACTGGTCCGCGCGCCGAAGCAGTTCGACGTGATCGTCACCGACAACATGTTCGGCGACATCCTGTCCGACGAAGCATCGATGCTCACCGGTTCCATCGGCATGCTGCCGTCGGCTTCCCTGGATGCCAACAACAAAGGCATGTACGAGCCGTGCCACGGTTCGGCGCCGGACATCGCCGGGCAGGGCATTGCCAACCCGTTGGCGACCATCCTGTCGGTGTCGATGATGCTGCGCTACAGCTTCAACTTGAACGATGCCGCCGACGCGATCGAAAAAGCCGTCAGCGTGGTCCTGGACCAAGGCTTGCGCACCGGTGATATCTGGTCGCAAGGTTGTACCAAAGTCGGTACGCAGCAAATGGGCGATGCAGTAGTCGCCGCGCTGCGGAATCTGTAATCTTTCGGGCCCACCGCTTCGACGGTGGCCCACTTTTGTAAAGGTGTAGTTGCGATGAAACGTGTAGGTCTGATCGGTTGGCGCGGCATGGTCGGTTCCGTGCTCATGCAGCGAATGCTGGAAGAGCAGGATTTCGATCTCATTGAGCCGGTGTTTTTCACCACTTCCAACGTCGGTGGCCAGGGCCCGTCCGTGGGCAAGGACACCGGTGTGCTCAAGGATGCCTACAGCATCGACGAGCTCAAGACCCTCGACGTGATCCTGACCTGCCAGGGCGGCGACTACACCAGCGAAGTCTTCCCCAAGCTGCGTGAAGCCGGCTGGCAGGGTTACTGGATCGACGCCGCTTCCAGCCTGCGCATGCAGGACGACGCGGTGATCATCCTCGACCCGGTCAACCGCAAGGTCATCGACCAGCAGTTGGATGCGGGCACCAAGAACTACATCGGCGGCAACTGCACCGTCAGCCTGATGCTGATGGGCCTGGGCGGTCTGTTCGAAGCCGGTCTGGTGGAGTGGATGAGCGCCATGACCTACCAGGCGGCGTCCGGTGCCGGCGCGCAGAACATGCGTGAGCTGATCAAACAGATGGGCGCGACCCACGCCGCTGTCGCCGATGACCTGGCCAACCCGGCCAGCGCCATCCTCGACATCGACCGCAAGGTCGCCGAAGCGATGCGCAGCGATGCCTACCCGACCGAGAACTTCGGTGTGCCGCTGGCCGGCAGCCTGATCCCATGGATCGACAAGGAACTGCCCAACGGCCAGAGCCGTGAAGAGTGGAAGGCCCAGGCCGAAACCAACAAGATCCTCGGTCGCTTCAAGAGCCCGATCCCGGTGGACGGTATCTGCGTGCGCATCGGTGCCATGCGTTGCCACAGCCAGGCGTTGACCATCAAGCTGAACAAAGACGTGCCGATCGCCGACATCGAAGGCCTGATCAGCCAGCACAACCCTTGGGTCAAGCTGGTGCCGAACAACCGCGAAACCAGCATCCAGGAGCTGAGCCCGACCAAGGTCACCGGCACCCTGAACGTGCCGGTGGGCCGTCTGCGCAAACTGAACATGGGTTCGCAGTTCGTAGGTGCCTTCACCGTCGGCGACCAACTGCTGTGGGGCGCGGCCGAACCGCTGCGCCGCATGCTGCGGATCCTGCTCGAACGTTGATCGATTGCTGCTGTGAAAGAACCCGCGCCTTGTGAGAGGTGCGGGTTTTTTATTCGGCGGTAGTTCTTGGGTGCCTGGACCGGCCTCTTCGCGAGCAGGCTCGCTCCCACAGGTTCCGTGTTCACCGAAGATCCAT
>NZ_VDLV01000033.1 GCF_013608025.1 Pseudomonas brassicacearum subsp. neoaurantiaca
AGCGGCATAAACACCGTAATCGGTGTCCGGGATTACTTGACCAGTTCAGCTTGCTCGCGATGCCGGTCTGTCAGGCGACATCTCTGTTGAATGTCAGGTCGCCATCGCGAGCAAGCTCGCTCCCACAGGGGGTTGTGGTGCTTGGACTGGTTATTTACGCGCCACAATCACCGCCCGCATCGGCGCCGGCAGGCCTTCGATGGTTTTGCCGTGGTCGGCGGGGTCGAGGAAATCGCTCAGCGACTGATACTTCATCCACTCGGTGCTGCGCTGTTCCTCCACGGTCGTCAGGCTCACGTCCACGCAGCGCACATCGCTGAACCCGGCGCGGCGCAGCCAGCGTTCCAAGGCTGGCACCGAAGGCAGGAACCACACGTTGCGCATCTGCGCGTAGCGGTCCTCCGGCACCAGCACCTGATGTTCGTCACCCTCGATCACCAGGGTTTCCAGCACCAGTTCACCGCCCTTGACCAGGCAATCTTTCAAGGCAAGCAAATGCTCGATCGGCGAGCGGCGATGGTAGAACACGCCCATGGAGAACACCGTGTCGAAGCCTTCGAGCTCCGGCGGCAGGGCTTCGAAGGGGAACGGCAGGTGCCAGGCGTTGGGCTGGGACAGGTAGCGCTGCACCGCCTGAAACTGGCAGAAAAACAGCCAGTTGGGGTCGACGCCGATCACCGTGTCCGCGCCGGCACCGAGCATGCGCCACATGTAGTAGCCATTGCCGCAGCCGACATCGAGGATGCGCTTGCCCTTGAGATCGAGATGCGGTGCGACGCGCGACCATTTCCAGTCCGAGCGCCATTCGGTGTCGACGTGTACGCCAAACAGATCGAACGGGCCTTTGCGCCAAGGCGACAAGCCCATCAGCGCGGTACGCATCTGGGCGCGAGTTTCGTCAGAGCAATCGACATCCAATGTCAGCCCGTTCAGCAGATCCACGGTGGTGGGCTGCAAGACAGGCAGCGCATCGAGCGCGCTTTGCCAACGCTCCAGATCGCCGTGGCCCTTTTCCATCTTGGCGTCCAGCTGCGCCTGCAGCGTCGTGGCCCAATCGGCCAGGGGCGTGCCGGCCAGATGGCGGGCGAGGGGAGACAGATCAATCATGGCAAGGCAATCAACGAGGCGAAGTTAAGACACTGGAACCACGGCACGACTTTCGAGAACCCGGCCGCCAGCAGGCGCTCGCGGTGTTCTTCGAGGCTGTCGGGCTTCATGACATTTTCGATGGCACTGCGTTTCTGGGCAATTTCCAGTTCGCTGTAGCCGTTGGCGCGCTTGAACGCCACGTGCAGGTCGGTGAGCAGCGCGTGTTCCTCGGCATCGTTGAAGCGCAGCTTCTCCGAAAGGATCAGGGCGCCACCGGGCAGCAACGATTGGCGGATGCGGCTCAGCAGCGCGGTGCGCTGGTCCGGCGCGATGAATTGCAGGGTGAAGTTCAACGCCACGACCGAGGCCGGCTGGAATGCCAGGGCCAGGATGTCGCCCTCGATCACCTCTACTGGCAGCAACTCCTGGAACATCGAGTCCTGGCCGTTGAGGTATTCCCGGCAACGCTCGACCATGGCCGCCGAGTTATCCACCGCGATCACCCGGCAACCGTCGGTGCGCACATGGCGGCGCAGGGCCTGGGTCACCGCGCCGAGGGACGATCCCAGGTCATAGAGCACGCTGTTGGGCTGGGCAAATTGCGCCGCGAGCACGCCGAGGTTCTCGACGATGGTCGGGTAACCCGGCACCGAACGCTTGATCATGTCCGGAAAGACGCGCACCACATCTTCGTTGAAGGCGAAGTCAGGCACTTGGGCCAAGGGTTGGGCGAACAGGCGATCGGGTTCTTTGCTCACGGCGGTTCCAGCGGCTGGGGCGAAAAGGCCGGCATTTTAACCAGAAAATCATCGGTTCTGTGCGGCTTTCAAATGGACATTCGCCTATCAGCCAACCCCAGCTCAATTCACCGAAATGGCGCAATCAAAGGTTTCCACGGGCGGCACTTCCGGTGCCCACGGCTGTTGATAAGTCAGGCGCAAGCGCCCGGTGCCACCCGCGAACGCCTGGAAACGCCAGGTCGATACCCCTGCGGCGCCGACCACGCCAGCGTCTTCGGGGTTGCGATAGACCTCCGGGCCAAGGCCTTTCAGAACGCCGCCGGCCGAGTCCTGGATGCTCCAGCGATAGCCGGTGGTGGGGTTGCTCGGCAGGCTCAGGATCAGGTTCTGCCCGCTATTGAGTCGCACAGGGCACTGACTCTGCTTTTCCAGCGTCACGTTTTGTTTCGGCTGTGTGGCGCAGGCGCTCAGCAGGGCGAGGCTGACTGGGACGAGCAGGCGGGTGATGGACATAAGGACTCCGGCATTCACGACGAACGGCGAGCATAACCGAAGATGCTACCAGGTGTGTCAGGTGGGCATGTGTTGTTGCTGATGCCGCCATCGCGAGCAAGCTCGCTCCCACAGTGGATTAGTGGTGTTCACAGCATTTGTGATCCACACCAAACCCTGTGGGAGCGAGCTTGCTCGCGATGAGGCCGGTACAGCCGCTAGAGAAACATCAGAACAACACTTTCGCCACATCCGCAAACCGCTTGGCGAAATGCACCGTGACGCCTTCCTTCAGATAGTCCGGCAGTTCTTCGAAGTTGCCCCGGTTGGCTTCCGGCAGGATCAGTTCATTGATCTTCTGCCGACGCGCCGCGATGACCTTCTCGCGTACGCCGCCAATCGGTAGCACGTGCCCGGTCAAAGTCAATTCGCCAGTCATGGCCACGCCTTTCTTCGGTGGCTGGTTGCGCGCCAGGGACAGCAGGGCGCTGGCCATGGTAACGCCGGCACTCGGCCCGTCCTTCGGCGTGGCGCCTTCCGGTACGTGCAGGTGGACAAAGGCCTCGTCGAAGAACTTTGGATCACCGCCGAACTGCTTCAGGTGCGAGCTGACGTAGCTGTGGGCAATTTCCGCCGACTCCTTCATCACCTCGCCCAGTTGCCCGGTCAGCTTGAATCCGCGATTGAGCGTGTGGATGCGCGTTGCTTCGATCGGCAAGGTGGCGCCGCCCATGCTGGTCCAGGCCAGGCCGGTAATCACCCCGACGCCGGACAGCACCTGCTCGTTGCGGAACACCGGTTTGCCCAGGGAGGCCTCGAGGTCCTTCGGCCCAAGCTTGATCACCGCTTTTGGCTCCTCGATCAGCTTCATCACCGCCTTGCGCACCAGTTTGCCCAGTTGTTTTTCCAACTGGCGCACACCAGCTTCACGGGCGTAGCCGTCAATCAGCGCCTTGAGGGCGCTGTCGTTGATGCTCAGGCTGCCCTTGGACACGCCAGCCTTGGCCAATTGCTTGGGCCACAGATGGCGCTTGGCGATGGCGACCTTTTCTTCGGTGATATAGCCCGACAGGCGAATCACTTCCATGCGGTCCAGCAGCGGGCCGGGAATCGAGTCCAAGGTGTTGGCGGTGCACACGAAGAGCACTTTGGACAGGTCCAGGCGCATGTCCAGGTAATGGTCGAGAAATTCGACGTTCTGCTCGGGATCGAGGGTTTCCAGCAGCGCGGACGCCGGGTCGCCCTGGTAGCTCTGGCCCATCTTGTCGATTTCGTCGAGCATGATCACCGGGTTCATCACTTCGACGTCCTTGAGCGCCTGCACCAGTTTGCCCGGCTGGGCCCCGATGTAGGTGCGCCGATGGCCCTTGATCTCGGCTTCGTCGCGCATGCCGCCGACACTGAAACGATAGAAGGGACGCCCGAGGGATTCGGCGATCGATTTGCCCACGCTGGTCTTGCCCACGCCCGGCGGGCCTACCAGCAAGACGATGGAGCCGCTGATCTCGCCTTTATAGGCGCCCACGGCGAGGAATTCGAGGATGCGGTCCTTGATGTCGTCCAGGCCGGCGTGATGCTGGTCGAGTACCTTGCGGGCATGCTTGAGGTCGAGCTTGTCCTGGCCGTACACGCCCCACGGCACCGACGTCGCCCAATCCAGGTAATTGCGCGTGACGGCGTATTCCGGTGAACCGGTCTCCAGGATCGAGAGCTTGTTCATTTCCTCTTCGATGCGCTTCTGGGCCTGGGCGGGCAGGACCTTGCCTTCCAGGCGCTGCTCGAATTGTTCGAGATCGGCGCTGCGGTCGTCCTTGGTCAGTCCCAGCTCCTGCTGGATGACCTTAAGCTGTTCCTTGAGGAAGAATTGGCGCTGATGTTCGCCGATCTTGCTGTTGACCTCGGCGGAAATCTCTTTTTGCAGCCGCGCGACTTCGACTTCCTTGCGCAGCATCGGCAGGACTTTCTCCATGCGCTTGAGCATCGGCACGCAATCGAGGACTTCCTGCAATTCGCTGCCGGTGGCAGAGGTGAGTGCGGCGGCGAAATCTGTCAGGGGCGATGGGTCATTGGGGCTGAAGCGGTTGAGGTAGTTCTTCAATTCTTCGCTGTACAGCGGATTGAGCGGCAGCAATTCCTTGATCGCATTGATCAACGCCATGCCATAGGCCTTGACCTCATCGGTCGGCTCGCTGGGCTGATGCGGATACTCGACCTCCACCAGGTACGGCGGGCGATGATGCTTGAGCCAGGTGCGGATGCGTACGCGGGTCAGGCCCTGGGCGACGAACTGCAATTTGCCGGCTTCACGGCTGGCGTGGTGGACCTTAACCAGCGTGCCGTAGAGCGGCAGTTTCGAGGTGTCGAAATGACGCGGGTCTTCCTGCGGGCTGTCCATGAAGAACAGCGCGAGGGAATGATGCTCGGACTTGGCTACCAATTCCAGGGTTTCGGCCCACGGCTCTTCGTTGACGATGACCGGCAGCACCTGGGCCGGGAAGAACGGACGATTGTGGATTGGAATGATGTAGACCTTGTCCGGCAGGTTCTGGCCAGGCAAGGCCAGGCCGGTGCCGGAGGAAGTGTGTTCGATGTGCTCGGATTCAGCGTATTCGTTGGTGGCTTCAGTAGAGTGCTGGTCGCTCATGGGGCACCTGCGCAATGGGGTATGGGGTCTTAGATGGGGCAGGTGGGGGGTGGTTTCAATGGGGGGCGATTGTTAACGGCTATTTCATTGGAGGGCGTTGGCCCGTAGGAGCTGCCGAGCGAAGCGAGGCTGCGATCTTTTCCCTGACGCTTGAATTTCAAGCGGAAGATCAAAAGATCAAAAGATCAAAAGATCAAAAGATCAAAAGATCGCAGCCTGCGGCAGCTCCTACAGAGGCGCGTCAGGCGACCCGGTTCAAGTCGTTGTGACGCGTTTCCTTCAGGCACATCACCGCGATCACGCTGAGCACGGCGGCTGCGGAAACGTACCCGCCGACGTAGCTCAGGCCACCCATCGCCACCAGCTTCTGGGCGAAGAACGGCGCCGCCGAAGCGCCGACGATTCCGCCCAGGTTGTAGGCTGCCGACGCACCGGTGTAGCGCACGTGCGTAGGAAACAGCTCCGGCAGCAACGCGCCCATCGGGGCGAAGGTCACGCCCATCAGGAACAGCTCGATGCACAGGAACAGCGCCACGCTTCCCGTTGATCCTTGGGTCAGCAATGGCTCCATGAGAAAGCCCGATGCAACCGCCAGCAGTCCGCCGCCGATTAACACCGGCTTGCGCCCAAACCGGTCGCTGGCCCAGGCCGACAGTGGTGTCGCGGCGGCCATGAACAACACCGCAAAGCACAGCAGGCCAAGGAACGTCTCGCGACTGTAGCCCAGGCTCGCTACGCCATAGCTCAGGGAAAACACCGTGGAAATATAGAACAGGGCGTAACACACCACCATCGCGGCCGCGCCAAGCAATGTGGGCGCCCAGTACTGGCTGAAGAGCTCGACCAAGGGGATTTTCACCCGTTCCTGGCGGGCCATGGCACTGGCGAACACCGGCGTCTCGTGAAGCTTGAGGCGGACGTACAGGCCGACGATCACCAGTACGGCGCTGAGCAGGAACGGAATCCGCCAGCCCCAGGAACGGAATTGCTCGTCATCCAGCGTCATGGCCAAGGTCAAGAACAACCCGTTCGCCGCCAGGAAGCCGATGGAGGGGCCCAACTGGGGAAACATGCCGAACCAGGCGCGCTTGCCTTTGGGCGCGTTCTCGGTGGCCAGCAAGGCCGCGCCGCCCCATTCGCCGCCAAGCCCCAGCCCTTGGCCGAAACGCAGCAGGCACAGAAGGATGGGGGCCCAGGCGCCGATGCTGGCGTAGCCGGGAAGCACACCGATGAGGGTTGTACAGACACCCATCAGCAGCAGCGATGCCACCAGTGTCGATTTGCGCCCGATGCGGTCGCCGAAATGGCCGAACAGCGCCGAGCCCAGCGGACGGGCAAGGAAGGCGATGCCGAAGGTCAGGAAGGACGACAGCATCTGCGCCGTGCCTGATGTCTGCGGAAAGAACACCGGCCCGATCACCAGGGCGGCGGCGGTGGCGTAGACGTAAAAATCGTAGAACTCGATGGCGGTGCCGATGAAGCTCGCGGTCGCCACGCGGCTGGCCGAATTGGTCGGCTGGACAGGCACGGCGTCGTTGCAGGTGGTGGTTGTCATTCGGTTATCCCTGACAGTCATGTGCTCCGTTGGAGCGAATTATTATGGTCGAACACCCAGGGATGTGGGGTGGGCGCTGTCGCTGTTTCGGGTAGGAACAGTCGCAGGGCTGAAGCGGATAGTGCCGGTGAGCGGCCCGGAACCTTCCGGGTGCAGGGTAGGCACGGGGTTCGGGCGGGGCTGGGTAAGCGGATTGAGTATAAGAAGGAGGCTAACGAATCAACAAGTGAGTACGCACACAATATCAATGTTGACGGTGAGCTTTTTGTGGCGAGGGGATTTATCCCCGCTGGACTGCGAAGCAGTCCCAAAAAGGTAAGCGGTGTTGTATCTGATGCACCGAGATGGCAGGTTTTGGGGCCGCTGCGCGACCCAGCGGGGCGGTGCGACGTTTCGCTAAATCCCCTCGCCACAACAGTGTTTTACCTTGAGCCTGTTGGGGGATCAGGAAACAGCGGGCACCGTACTGTTATGCCACACCAGCACCTGGCTGACGCGGTTGTCGACGGTTTCGATGATTTCCAGCCGATAGCGGCCAATCTTCAGGCACACCGGGCTTTCCGGGATGGTCTCCAACGCTTCGGTCACCAAACCGTTGAGGGTCTTGGGGCCATCGCAGGGCAAATGCCAGCCGAGGGTCTTGTTCAGTTCGCGGATCGATGCCGCGCCATCGATCATCAAGCGTCCATCGGGCTGGGGATGGACATGCGGGTTGTCGAGGCTGTGCTCGCTTTCGAACTCGCCGACGATTTCCTCGAGAATGTCCTCCAGGGTCACGATGCCCAGCACCTCGCCATATTCGTCCACCACCATGCCCAGGCGCCGCTGCTGTTTGTGGAAGTTGAGCAACTGCAATTGCAGCGGTGTGCTTTCAGGCACGAAGTACGGCTCGTGGCAGGCGGCCAGCAGCGCCTCCTGGGTCAGGCTCGCATCCGCCAGCATATGACGGATCTGCCGGGTATTGAGCACCGCTTCGACCTGGTTGATGTCGCTGTGGAACACCGGCAGCCGGGTGCGCCGGTTCAGGCGCAACTGCTCAATGATCTCGCCGATGGGGTCGTCCAGGTTGATCCCGTCCACCTCGCTGCGGGGCACGAGGATGTCGTTGACGGTGATGTTGTCCAGCGCATGGATGCCGGAAATCGGGTGTACGCGACCGTTGCCCTGCTCTTGTTCCTGTTCGGCGAGGGGTGTTGGGGATGGTTCATCGTCGCTTTGCTGGACGGCGCGGGCCTTGCGGGCAAGGGGGCGTAGCAGCAATTGGCTGAGGCCATTGAGCAGCCAGGCGGCGGGGTAGAGAATTTTCAGTGGTATGCCGAGCAACGTGTTGCCCAAGCCCAATACGGCATCGGGAAAACGGCTCGCCAAGGTGCGTGGCAGGTAATCGGCAAACACCAGCAGGGCCGCACTGGTGCCGAGCCAGGCCAGCCAGGGGCCGTTTTCCAGCCAGGTGAAGAGTGCCAGCAACGTGGCGATGACTACGGCCAGGGTGCGGCAGAAGGTATTGCACAGGATCAGGCTGGCCAAGGGGAAGCTCAGGCGTGCCAGCGGTTTGTCATTGGCGCGCGAGGCCCGGCGTCGGGCCAGCAAGTATTGCTGGGCGGCTTCGATGGCCGTGAACAGGGCCGACCAGAGGATCAGTACGACCATTACTGCAAACATGGGCCCTACGGGCAGGCTCTCCATCAGACTCGTCCGTCAGATATGCAGGATATATTCGCGGACCAACTTGCTGCCGAAGTACGCCAGCATCAGCAGGCAGAACCCCGCCAGTGTCCAGCGAATCGCCTTGTGGCCACGCCAGCCGAGACGGTTGCGGCCCCACAACAGCACGCTGAACACCACCCACGCCAGGCACGCCAGCAGAGTCTTGTGCACCAGGTGCTGGGCGAACAGGTTCTCGACGAACAGCCAGCCGGAGATCAGCGACAGCGACAGCAGGGTCCAGCCGGCCCAGAGGAAACCGAACAACAGGCTTTCCATGGTTTGCAGCGGCGGGAAGTTGCGAATCAGTCCGGACGGATGCTTGTTTTTGAGCTGGTGGTCCTGCACCAGCAGCAACAGCGCCTGGAACACGGCGATGGTGAACAGGCCGTAGGCGAGGATCGACAGCAGGATGTGGGCGAGGATGCCCGGCTCTTCGTCGATGATCTGCACCGTGCCCGACGGCGCGAACTGCGCCAGCAACACCGTCGCCAGTCCCAGCGGGAACAACAGCACCAGCAGGTTTTCCACTGGGATGCGCGAGCAGGCCAGCAGCGTCAGGGCAATCACCGCGACGGCAATCAGGCTGGCGGCGTTGAAGAAGTCCAGGCCCAGGCCGATCGGCGTCATCAAGTGGGTAAAAAGGCTGGCCGCATGGCCGAGCACCGCCAGCACGCCAAGCGTGACCAGCAGGCGTTTGTTCGCCTTGGCGCCGGAGGCCAGGCGGGTGCCTTGATAGAGGGTCGCAGCGGCGTACAGGCAGGCGGCGGCGAGGGAAGCAAGCAAACTGGGTGACAAGGGGAGCATAAGTCCTGTTAGGCAAGCCCGAAAGGCGCTGAGTTTGGCATAGAACCCCCTCCACACGAAAGACCACTGCAAGGTGTACGCCGCACGCTTCTTCGCTATAATCCGCGACCTGCCCACGCCGCAGGCTCGCCGAGCACATATTTCACGGTCTGGGCCGCCATTATCCCGGTCTCATCTGGGCCTGAAAGGATCGCGCATGTTTGAAAACCTAACCGACCGTCTCTCGCAGACGCTGCGCCATGTCACCGGCAAGGCGAAACTGACCGAGGACAACATCAAAGACACCCTGCGCGAAGTGCGCATGGCGTTGCTCGAAGCCGACGTCGCCCTGCCGGTGGTCAAGGACTTCGTCAATTCGGTGAAGGAACGCGCCGTCGGCACTGAAGTGTCGCGCAGCCTGACGCCGGGCCAGGCCTTCGTGAAGATCGTCCAGGCCGAGCTCGAAAGCCTGATGGGCGCCGCCAACGAAGACCTAAACCTGAGCGCCGTACCGCCAGCGGTCGTGCTGATGGCCGGTCTCCAGGGCGCGGGCAAGACCACCACTGCCGGCAAGCTGGCGCGCTTCCTTAAAGAGCGCAAGAAAAAGTCGGTGATGGTGGTGTCTGCGGACATCTACCGTCCGGCGGCGATCAAGCAGCTGGAAACCCTGGCCAACGACATCGGCGTGACATTCTTTCCGTCCGACCTGAGCCAGAAGCCGGTGGACATCGCCCAGGCGGCTATAAAGGAAGCGAAGCTGAAGTTCATCGACGTGGTTATCGTCGATACCGCCGGTCGCCTGCACATCGATGAAGAGATGATGGGCGAGATCAAGGCGCTGCATGCCGCGATCAATCCAGTGGAAACCCTGTTCGTCGTCGATGCCATGACCGGCCAGGACGCCGCCAACACCGCCAAGGCGTTCGGTGATGCGCTGCCGCTCACCGGCGTGATCCTGACCAAGGTCGACGGCGACGCCCGTGGCGGTGCTGCGCTGTCGGTCCGCGCCATCACCGGCAAGCCGATCAAATTCATCGGCATGGGCGAGAAGAGCGAAGCGCTCGAACCGTTCCACCCCGAGCGTATCGCTTCGCGCATCCTCGGCATGGGCGACGTGCTCAGCCTGATCGAACAGGCGGAAGCGACCCTCGACAAGGACAAGGCCGACAAACTGGCCAAGAAACTGAAGAAGGGCAAGGGCTTCGACCTCGAGGACTTCCGCGATCAGTTGCAACAAATGAAGAACATGGGCGGCCTTGGCGGCCTCATGGACAAACTGCCGAACATCGGTGGCGTGAACCTGGCGCAGATGGGCAATGCCCAGGGCGCGGCTGAAAAACAGTTCAAGCAGATGGAAGCCATCATCAACTCCATGACCCCGGCCGAGCGCCGCGACCCTGAGCTGATCAGCGGTTCGCGCAAGCGCCGTATCGCCATGGGTTCCGGTACCCAGGTGCAGGACATCGGTCGCTTGATCAAGCAACACAAGCAGATGCAGAAGATGATGAAGAAATTCTCCGCCAAGGGCGGAATGGCCAAGATGATGCGCGGCATGGGCGGTATGTTGCCCGGCGGCGGCATGCCGAAAATGTAAAGAATCTGCGCCGGCTGTCATGTCGGCGTTGCCCCGCACGGAAGCGGGGATCTCCAGCAAACCCGCACTATGCGGGAGCTGACCAGCCGGTTTTCATGACGGCTTCATGGCAGATCTTGATTGCACGGCGCCAGGCGCCGGAAAAAGTCATTTGCAAAAGTCCGGATATTCCTTAGAATATGCGGCCTTTCGGGCACCTATGCCCGCTGTGCATTTAGATTTGCAGCACCGACTACAGGAACGATGTTCACATGCTAACAATCCGTCTTGCCCTTGGCGGCTCCAAAAAGCGCCCGTTTTACCACCTGACCGTAACCGACAGCCGCAACCCGCGTGACGGTTCCCACAAGGAACAGGTTGGTTTCTTCAACCCAGTTGCCCGTGGTCAGGAAGTTCGTCTGTCCGTGAACCAAGAGCGCGTAGCCTACTGGCTGAGCGTTGGTGCACAACCTTCTGAGCGCGTTGCTCAGTTGTTGAAGGAATCGGCTAAGGCCGCGGCCTGAGCAATATGAACGCGACGCCAAAAGATGCCGGTGATTTGATCGTTGTCGGCAAGATCTACTCTGTACATGGCGTTCGCGGCGAAGTGAAGGTGTATTCCTTTACTGATCCGATCAAGAACCTGTTGGACTACAAAACCTGGACGCTCAAGCGCGAAGGTAGCGTGAAACAGGTGGAGCTGGTCAGCGGACGCGGGAACGACAAGTTCCTGGTCGCAAAGCTCAAGGATCTCGATGATCGTGAAGAAGCACGTCTTCTGGCCGGTTATGAGATCTGCGTGCCGCGCAACCTGTTCCCTGAACTGACCGACGGCGAGTACTACTGGTACCAGCTGGTGGGTCTGAAGGTCATCGACCACCTCGGGCAATTGCTCGGGAAGATCGATCACCTGCTCGAGACCGGTTCGAACGATGTCATGGTGGTCAAGCCTTGCGTCGGCAGCCTGGATGATCGCGAACGCCTGTTGCCCTATACCGAGCAATGCGTGTTGGCAGTCGACCTTGAAGCAGGCGAGATGAAGGTGGAATGGGATGCGGATTTCTAAACGTGGCTAATTTGCGCGTTGAAGTCATCACGCTGTTTCCCGAGATGTTTTCCGCCATCAGCGAATACGGCATAACCAGCCGCGCGGTGAAACAGGAGCTGTTGCAGCTCACCTGTTGGAATCCGCGAGACTACACCACGGATCGGCATCACACTGTGGACGATCGCCCGTTTGGCGGTGGTCCGGGCATGGTGATGAAGATCAAGCCCCTGGAAGATGCACTGGTTCAGGCCAGGGCGGCAGCCGGGGAGGGTGCGAAGGTAATCTACCTGTCGCCCCAAGGCCGTCAGCTGACTCAGTCGGCGGTACGCGAGCTGGCGAATTCGGATGCATTGATCCTGATTGCCGGCCGTTATGAAGGCATTGACGAGCGTTTCATTGAAGCTCATGTCGATGAAGAGTGGTCGATTGGCGACTATGTACTGTCTGGTGGCGAGCTGCCGGCGATGGTCCTGATCGATGCGGTTACACGACTGCTGCCTGGAGCTTTAGGGCATGCGGATTCCGCCGAGGAAGATTCCTTTACGGATGGTCTGCTGGATTGCCCGCACTACACCCGACCGGAGGTGTATGCGGATCAGCGTGTTCCCGACGTGTTGCTAAGTGGCAACCACGCGCATATCCGGCGTTGGCGTTTACAGCAGTCCCTTGGTCGGACCTATGAACGACGCGCCGATCTTCTGGAAAGCCGCTCGCTTTCTGGAGAAGAGAAGAAGCTGCTCGAGGAATACATCCGCGAGCGGGACGATAGTTAACAACGTATCGATGGTAAGTCCGTTGACTTGCCTTAGGAGCACAGCATGACTAACAAAATCATCCTTGCACTCGAAGCAGAGCAGATGACCAAAGAGATCCCTACCTTTGCCCCGGGCGACACCATTGTCGTTCAGGTGAAAGTGAAGGAAGGCGACCGTGCGCGTCTGCAAGCGTTCGAAGGCGTTGTCATCGCCAAGCGTAACCGCGGCGTAAACAGTGCATTCACCGTTCGCAAAATCTCCAACGGTGTTGGCGTAGAGCGTACTTTCCAGACCTACAGCCCGCAAATCGACAGCATGGCTGTGAAGCGTCGCGGTGACGTGCGTAAAGCCAAGCTGTACTACCTGCGCGACCTGTCGGGTAAAGCAGCTCGCATCAAGGAAAAACTGGCTTAAGTCCAGCTTCCGATGCAAAAAAAGCAGCCTGCGGGCTGCTTTTTTGTTGCCTGCGATTTGCGCTTTGAGCACCCTGCATAGCTTCATGTTCCCTTTCGACGCCGTGTGTGCTCGTATCCTTCAAGAGTTTTTATGCCCGCCATCGATCATCCGCTCATAGACCAGTTTCTCGACGCCCTGTGGCTGGAAAAGGGGCTGTCCGATAACACACGCGGCGCCTACCGCAGCGACCTCGCCCTGTTCAACGGCTGGTTGCAGGAAAAAAACCTGGAACTGGCCAACGCCGGCCGGGAGTTGATCCTTGATCATTTGGCGTGGCGCCTGGAGCAGAATTACAAACCGCGCTCCACCGCACGATTCCTCTCCGGGTTGCGTGGGTTTTATCGCTATTTGCTAAGGGAAAAGATGATCGCGGTGGACCCGACCTTGCGCGTGGAAATGCCGCAACTGGGACGTCCGCTGCCCAAATCCTTGTCGGAGGCGGACGTAGAGGCATTGCTGGCGGCCCCGGACCTCAGCGACCCCATCGGCCAGCGTGATCGGGCCATGCTGGAAGTTCTCTATGCCTGTGGCCTGCGTGTTACCGAGTTGATCAGCCTGACGCTGGAGCAGGTCAACCTGCGCCAGGGTGTGCTGCGGGTGATGGGCAAGGGCAGCAAGGAGCGCCTGGTGCCGATGGGCGAGGAAGCGATCGTCTGGGTTGAGCGTTACATGCGCGACGCCCGTCATGATCTGCTGGGTGGGCGTCCCAGCGATGTGCTGTTTCCCAGCCTGCGCGGCGAGCAGATGACCCGCCAGACCTTCTGGCACCGCATCAAGCACCAGGCCAAGGTGGCCGGTATCAACAAATCGCTTTCCCCGCACACCTTGCGGCATGCCTTCGCCACGCACCTGCTCAATCACGGCGCCGATTTGCGGGTGGTGCAGATGCTGCTGGGGCACAGCGATTTATCCACAACTCAGATCTACACCCATGTGGCCCGGGCGCGGTTGCAGGACTTGCACGCCAAGCACCATCCCCGCGGCTGAGCCTGCCGCGATGTTATCAATGCTGACGCTATCGCGAGCAAGCTCGCTCCCACAGGGATCCGTATTGGGCGCGCGATCCCGGCTGGCACCGATCAAAGTTCGGGAGCGAGCTTGCTCGCGATAGCTGTGTGTCAGCCGCCATCAATTCTGTATGTGATACAAAACGTCGTGTGTCACCGGCATTCGGCCACGCCACCCTTATGTGGTAGGCTTTCCCGGTTTGCACGGTGGGCGGCTGGAACCCGAATCTGCGGGTCGGCGTTTCCTCGTCCCATTTGTTCGCCTCAGGAGTCCCCATGCGTTTGATCCAGATGTTCACCGCCGCCGCCATTGCGCTGGCCAGTACCTTTGCCATCGCCGATGACGCGGCCGACCAGGCTATCCGCAAGAGCCTGGCCAACCTTGAGCTCGAAGTGCCGATCGAAGCCATTACCGCCAGCCCGATGTCCGGCCTGTATGAAGTCAAGCTAAAGGGCAGCCGCGTGCTGTATGCCAGCGCCGACGGCCAGTACATCGTCCAAGGCAACCTGTTCGCGCTCAAGGACGGCAAGCCGGTCAATCTGACCGAGATCACCGAGCGCCAGGGCATCTCCAAGCTGATCAACGGCATCCCGGTTGCCGAGACCGTGGTCTACCCGGCAATCGGCGAGACCAAATCGCACATCACCGTATTCACCGACACCACCTGCCCGTATTGCCACAAGCTGCACGCCGAAGTGCCGGAACTGAACAAGCGCGGCATCGAAGTGCGCTACGTGGCGTTCCCGCGCCAAGGCCTGGGTTCGCCGGGCGACGAGCAGTTGCAGGCGGTCTGGTGCTCCAAGGACAAGAAGGCGGCCATGGACAAGATGGTCGACGGCAAGGAAATCAAGGCCGCCAAGTGCGAGAACCCGGTTTCCAAGCAGTTCGCCCTCGGCCAGTCCATCGGCGTCAACGGCACGCCGGCTATCGTTCTGGCGGACGGCCAGGTGATTCCGGGCTATCAGCCGGCGCCGCAAGTCGCCAAACTGGCCCTGAGCGCAAAATGACCAGGGTCGATCCGCTTTTGAAGATCACGGCTCGGCGAAAACCTTCGTCGGGCCGTTAAACACAAAGTCGCGTTGCTGCGCGGCTGTATTTCACGGCCGACCTTGCGTCGGCCGTTTCATGGGGAGTCAAGAGTGAATCCGGTCAAAGTAGGCATCTGTGGGTTAGGTACCGTCGGTGGCGGCACCTTCAACGTACTTCAGCGCAACGCCGAGGAAATTGCTCGTCGTGCCGGGCGTGGAATCGAAGTGGCACAAATTGCCATGCGCACGCCAAAGCCTCAGTTCCAGACGACCGGTATTGCGATTACCAACGATGTCTTCGAAGTGGCCACGAACCCTGAGATCGACATCGTGATAGAGCTGATGGGCGGCTATACCGTTGCCCGAGAGCTGGTACTCAAGGCCATCGAGAATGGCAAGCATGTGGTCACCGCGAACAAGGCGCTCATCGCCGTTCACGGTAATGAGATTTTCGCCAAGGCACGCGAGAAAGGCGTGATCGTGGCGTTCGAAGCCGCCGTGGCCGGGGGTATCCCGGTGATCAAGGCGATTCGCGAAGGCCTCTCGGCCAACCGCATCAACTGGGTTGCGGGGATCATCAACGGCACCGGCAACTTCATCCTCACCGAGATGCGCGAAAAAGGTCGCACCTTCGAGGATGTACTCACCGAAGCCCAGGCCCTGGGGTACGCCGAGGCCGATCCGACCTTCGACGTGGAAGGCATCGACGCGGCGCACAAGCTGACGATCCTGGCTTCCATCGCCTTTGGTATTCCGCTGCAGTTCGACAAGGCCTACACCGAAGGCATCACCAAGCTGACGACGGCCGACGTGAACTATGCTGAAGCCCTGGGCTACCGCATCAAGCACCTGGGCGTGGCGCGCAGCACTGCCAGTGGCATCGAATTGCGCGTACACCCGACGCTGATCCCAGCGGATCGCCTGATCGCCAACGTCAACGGCGTGATGAACGCGGTGATGGTCAATGGCGATGCTTCCGGCTCGACGCTGTTCTATGGCGCCGGTGCTGGCATGGAGCCAACGGCGTCCTCGGTGATTGCCGACCTGGTGGATGTGGTTCGCGCCATGACCTCGGATCCGGAAAACCGTGTGCCGCATCTGGCCTTCCAGCCGGACTCGTTGTCGGCCCATCCGATTCTTCCGATCGACGCCTGCGAAAGTGCCTACTACTTGCGCATTCAGGCCAAGGACCATCCGGGTGTATTGGCCCAGGTGGCGAGCATTCTTTCGGAGCGTGGCATCAACATCGAGTCGATCATGCAGAAGGAAGTCGAGGAACACGACGGCCTGGTGCCGATGATCCTGCTGACCCACCGTGTGGTCGAGCAGCGTATCAACGATGCGATTGCCGCGTTGGAAGCGCTGCAGGGCGTCGTTGGCCCAGTGGTCCGTATCCGTGTCGAACATTTGAACTAATAAAGCGGCAAGCCATAAGCTGCCAGCCGCAAGTAAAAGCCGAGCCGCTTTTTACTTGCCGCTTGTAGCTTGAGGCTTGAAGCTCAAACCGAAGGTTTGCCCCTATGCGCTATATCAGCACCCGCGGCCAGGCACCGGCCCTGAATTTCGAAGATGTCCTGCTGGCCGGCCTGGCCACGGATGGCGGTCTCTACGTGCCGGAGAACCTGCCGCGTTTCACCCAGGAAGAAATCGCCTCCTGGGCCGGCCTGCCGTACCACGAGCTGGCCTTCCGCGTGATGCGCCCGTTTGTTGCCGGCAGCATTCCGGACGCCGATTTCAAGAAGATCCTCGAAGAGACCTATGGCATCTTTTCCCACAATGCCATCGCCCCGTTGCGTCAGCTCAACGGTAACGAATGGGTCATGGAGTTGTTCCACGGTCCGACCCTGGCGTTCAAGGACTTCGCCTTGCAACTGCTCGGCCGCCTGCTGGACTATGTGCTGCAGAAACGTGGCGAGCGCGTGGTGATTGTCGGTGCGACTTCCGGCGACACCGGTTCGGCCGCCATCGAAGGCTGTAAGCATTGCGAGAACGTCGATATCTTCATCCTGCACCCGCACAACCGCGTCTCGGAAGTGCAGCGCCGGCAGATGACGACTATCTTCGGCGAAAACATCCACAACATTGCCATCGAAGGCAACTTCGATGACTGCCAGGAAATGGTCAAGGCGAGCTTCGCCGACCAGAGTTTCCTCAAGGGCACGCGGCTGGTGGCGGTGAACTCGATCAACTGGGCGCGGATCATGGCCCAGATCGTCTATTACTTCCACGCAGCCCTGCAATTGGGTGGCCCGGCCCGTTCGGTATCGTTCTCGGTGCCTACCGGCAACTTCGGCGATATCTTCGCCGGCTACCTGGCGCGCAACATGGGCCTGCCGATCAATCAACTGATCGTCGCGACCAACCGCAACGATATCCTGCACCGCTTCATGAGCGGCAACCAGTACGTGAAGGAAACCCTGCACGCCACGCTGTCGCCGTCGATGGACATCATGGTGTCGTCGAACTTCGAACGCTTGTTGTTCGATCTGCATGGTCGCAACGGCGCGGCGATCGCCAGCCTGATGGACAGCTTCCGTCAGGGCGGCGGTTTCAGCGTCGAGGCCGAGCGCTGGACCGAGGCCCGCAAGCTGTTCGATTCCCTGGCCGTGGATGACGCGCAGACCTGCGAGACCATCGCCGAGGTGTTCGAGCAGAGCGGTGAGTTGCTCGACCCGCACACCGCCATCGGTGTGAGGGCTGCGCGGGAGTGCCGTCGCAGCCTGGACATCCCGATGGTCATCCTGGGCACCGCCCACCCGGTCAAGTTTCCGGAAGCCGTGGAGAAGGCGGGCGTAGGAAAAGCGCTCGAACTGCCTGCACATCTTTCTGATTTATTTGAGCGAAACGAGCGTTGCACCGTTTTGCCAAACGACCTGAAAGCCGTGCAGGCCTTTGTCAGCCAGCATGGCAATCGCGGCAAGCCCCTCTGACCACCGTCATCTGCTACATTTGAAGCCCGTCTCCTGACGGGCTTTCTTGTTTCTGCATGCCAGATTGGTCGGGTTTTCAATCACCCTGGCGATGGATGACGGTCGAGCTGCGCACGGTCAAGACCTGCGGGGAGGCGAGGGCACTTGGAGAGGCGGGAAGCCCACGCCACCGTCGAGAATGAAAACGGTGTGCATCTGCCTGTCACATTGGACGCGCATGCTCGTTTGAACAGGCCACGGGTGTGGCGCTTCGTTGCGCTGGCGAACTTTCTGCCAGGCCCAGCGGTCACTTACTGTGCAGTTGTTTTTTCGGACTAATGAAGGGTGATCGAATGGAAAGTATCAGCCTGTTGCTGAATGAAGCCTTGAGCCCGTATCAGGTCACGCTCACTCCCTCCGGTACCAAGGGCGAGTGCCTGGTGACGCTGAAGAACCGCTCGGGCGCCATCATGGTCGAGCGAGCGTTCAATCAAGCCCAATTGGCTGACAAGCGCCAACTGACCGACGTGGTCGATGGCCTGCATCGCGATGTGATGATCGCCGAAGGCCGCTTGGAGCCTTGCGTGATCGCGGCATTGCGCAATCTGGCGCGCGACAAGGTCATGAGCGTCCCGAATTGAGCGACATTTCCTAGGGAACCTTCCTACATCCTAGTGAGTCAGACCTTTTACCAACAAGAGCAAGCATTGTGCTCCGGTGCTTGTCGCTTGTTGTACGGACCTGAATGGTCACGTTTAACCCCGAGTTGTCTCCCCACTTCTCGGGGTTTCTTTTTGCCTGGGATTTATGGTCCGGCTCGTTATATCTCGCTAAGCAGCATCGAACCTTTGTGGGAGCGAGCCTGCTGGCGAATGCAATGTTTCAATCAATACATCATTGACTGACCCTACGCATTCGCGAGCAGGCTCGCTCCCACAGTTGATCTTCTAATTGATTTCTTTCGCTGTGGATCTCAAATAGCGCCATCGGCCCGTAGTTTGGCGATCCGCTGCGCATCGTAGCCGAGCTCGTCGAGTACCTGATCCGTATGCTCGCCCAACGCCGGCCCGACCCATTCGGACGTGCCAGGTGTTTGCGAGAGCTTCGGGATGATCCCAGGCATCTTGAACGCCTTGCCGTCCGGCAGCTTGGCCTGCAGGAACATTTCCCGGGCGAGAAATTGCGGGTCGCTGAACATGTCTTCGGCGCTGAAGATCCGACTGGCCGGGACTCCAGCCTGGTTCAACTGTTCGATGACAGCCTCCAACGGCAGTGAGTTGACCCAACGGTCGATCACGCCATAGAGCTCGTCGCGGCGACTGTCACGTCCATCATTGCTGGCCAGTTGCGGGTCGTCGGCCAGGTCGTCACGGCCGATGATTTGCATGAAGCGCTTGAAGATCGCGTCACCGTTGGCGCCGATCTGTACATGCTTGCCGTCGGCGCTGGTATGGATGGACGACGGGGTGATACCGGGCATGATGTTGCCGGTGCGCTCGCGGATGAAACCGAAAACATCGAATTCCGGCACCATGCTTTCCATCATGGCGAATATCGCTTCATACAGCGCCACGTCCACCACTTGTCCGGTTCCGCCATTCACCTCGCGATGACGCAAGGCCATCAGCGCGCCGATCACGCCCCAGAGCGCGGCAATCGAGTCGCCGATGGAGATTCCCGTGCGGACCGGCGGACGATCCTCGAAACCGGTGATGTAGCGCAGGCCGCCCATGGATTCGCCAACGGCGCCAAACCCCGGTTGATCCTTCATCGGCCCGGTCTGGCCGAAACCCGAAAGCCGGACCATTACCAGCTTTGGATTCAGTGCGTGCAACACGTCCCAGCCCAGGCCGAGTTTTTCCAACACGCCGGGGCGAAAGTTTTCGATCAGGATATCTGCTTCGCCGATCAGCTGTTTGAGGATCGCCAAGCCTTCGGGGTGCTTGAGGTTCAACGTCAGGGACTTTTTGTTGCGCGCCTGGACAAACCACCACAAGGACGTGCCTTCATACAGCTTGCGCCACTTGCGCAGTGGATCGCCGCCATCGGGCGATTCGACCTTGATCACCTCGGCGCCGAATTCACCGCAGATGCGCGAGGCGAATGGGCCGGCGATAAGGGTGCCGAGTTCGATGACCTTGACGCCGGCAAGGGGTTTGGCAGTAAGCGACATAACGAATCCTTGTAGGACAAAGGCGGAACGAGAACAGCGTTTTATCATAGGCCAAGGTCAGTCGCCGCAGGTTGATGGTCGGCAATTCGTGGATTGTCCGTGTCATCGGTTAGACTTGCCGCCTTTCCTCGTATCAAGAAGCCCGTTCATGGCCCAGCCGTCCACGACCTACAAGTTTGAACTGAACCTCACCGACCTCGACCGCAGCGTGTATGAGAGCGTAAAGCAGACCATCGCCCGCCATCCTTCGGAAACCGAGGAGCGCATGACCGTGCGCCTGTTGGCCTACGCGTTCTGGTACAACGAGCTGCTGTCGTTCGGTCGTGGTCTGTCAGACGTCGATGAGCCTGCGTTGTGGGAAAAAAGCCTGGACGACCGCGTGCTGCATTGGATCGAAGTCGGCCAGCCGGACGCCGATCGCCTGACGTGGTGCTCGCGCCGCACCGAGCGCACCAGCCTGCTGGCCTATGGCAGCCTGCGTGTCTGGGAAGGCAAGGTCATTCCCGCCGTGAAGACGCTGAAAAACGTGAACATCGCCGCCGTGCCCCAGGAAGTCCTCGAAACCCTGGCCCAGGACATGCCCCGGGTCATCAAGTGGGACGTGATGATCAGCGAAGGCACGATTTTCGTGACCGACGACCGTGGCCAGCACGAAGTGCAACTGCAGTGGTTGCTCGGCGAGCGTGGTTGAAGGGTCATATTGCATAGATTCACCGTGGCGAGGGAGCTTGCTCCCGCTTGGGTGCGCAGCGCCCACAATAGGAGGGCCGCTGCGCGCTGGAGCGCCGGCCCGGCCTAGCGGGGCAAGCTCCCTCGCCACAAGGATTCCCACTTTAAAGAGAAGTTTTTGTCTCCCCCATGCGCATAGAACCCCGCCAGTTACCCGACACCCTGCCATTGCTCGGTGACCTGCCGCCGCTGTTGACCCGCCTGTATGCCGCCCGAGGCGTGCAATCGGTGGCTGAGTTGGATAAAAGCCTTGCGCGCTTGATTCCCTATCAACAGCTCAAGGGCATTGATGCCGCAGTGGACCTCTTGGTGACGGCGCTGGAGCAACGTCAACGCATCCTGATCGTTGGCGATTTCGACGCCGACGGTGCGACTGCCAGTACGGTAGGGGTATTGGGCCTGCGCCTGCTCGGTGCGGCCCATGTCGATTACCTGGTGCCCAACCGCTTCGAATATGGCTACGGACTGACTCCGGAGATCGTTGAAGTCGCTTTGGAGCGTGAGCCGCAGCTGCTGATCACCGTGGATAACGGCATCTCCAGCGTCGAAGGCGTGGCGGCGGCGAAAGCGGCGGGTCTCAAAGTGCTGGTTACCGATCACCACTTGCCCGGTCTCGAGTTGCCGGCGGCCGACGCAATCGTCAACCCGAACCAACCGGGTTGTGAATTCCCCAGTAAGGCACTGGCAGGCGTCGGCGTGATTTTCTACGTGCTGATGGCGCTGCGGGCGCGTTTGCGCAGCCTGGGCTGGTATGCCACCAAGCCCCAGCCGAACATCGGCGAACTGCTGGACCTGGTGGCGCTGGGCAGTGTCGCCGACGTGGTGCCCCTGGACGCCAATAACCGGATCCTGGTGCACCAGGGCCTGGAGCGTATTCGCGCCGGCCGCGCCCGTCCCGGGATCAAGGCGATCCTGGAAGTGGCCAAGCGCGACCCATCGCGTATCACGTCCACTGACCTCGGTTTCATTCTCGGCCCGCGACTGAATGCGGCGGGGCGCCTGGACGACATGAGCCTGGGCATCGAATGCCTGCTCACCGATGACCCGGCGCTGGCGCGGGAAATGGCGGCGCAACTGGACGGCATGAACCAGGATCGCAAATCCATCGAGCAGGGCATGCAGCGCGAAGCGCTGGCCCAGCTCAAGGACTTGCCGGTGGAGTCGATGCCGTTCGGTTTGTGCCTGTTCGATCCGCAGTGGCACCAAGGGGTCATCGGCATCCTCGCCTCGCGGATGAAAGAGCGGTATTTCCGTCCGACCATTGCCTTTGCCGATGCCGGGGACGGTTTGCTCAAAGGCTCTGGCCGCTCGGTAGCGGGCTTTCATATTCGCGATGCGCTGAGTGTCGTCGCGGCACAGCATCCGACGTTGATCAGCAAATACGGCGGTCATGCCATGGCGGCGGGATTGACGTTGCCCGAGGCAAATTTTCCGTTGTTCGCCGAGGCGTTTGACGCGGAAGTGCGCAGGCAATTGCGCGAAGAAGACCTGACCGGACGACTCTTGTCGGACGGCACCCTGGCGGTGGAGGAGTTTCATCTGGAACTGGCCCGGGCGCTGCGTCACGCCGGCCCTTGGGGCCAGCATTTCCCCGAGCCGATGTTCCATGGCGTATTCCAGTTGGTCGAGCAGCGCGTGGTGGGCGAGCGGCACCTGAAGGTCGTGCTCAAGAGCGAGTGCGGCTCGGTGAAGCTCGATGGCATTGCCTTTGGCATCGACCGTGAGATCTGGCCAAACCCTACCGTGCGCTGGGTAGAACTCGCCTACAAGCTCGACCTCAACGAGTTTCGCGGCCAGGAAACGGTGCAGTTGATGATTGCCCATATCGAACCGCGATAGACACCCCCAATATCCTGTGTCTGACTCTGTGGCGAGGGAGCTTGCTCCCGTTGGACGCGCTAGCGTCCCCTTGCGATGTGATGACTGGAATTCAGGGGGCCGCTTCGCGACCCAGCGGGAGCAAGCTCCCTCGCCACAGAATGCAAGCAGGCCTCCAGCGAGTGGCGTTGCGTCACACCGTCAGTTTTTCAGGTCTGAACCCTGCTTCCTCCCAGGTTGTCGACTAGTCTCTAAGCACTGCTTGATAGCCCTTGTGACGTCTTGTCTGTTTCTTTGCCCGCGGGGGCGGGTGTTGCGCCTTTTGTCACTCGTCGACTTTTCAAACAGAACCCTGGAGCCTGCCCACTGATTCGAGAGGTGCCCCATGAGTCTGCTGCTGGAACCCTATACCCTTCGTCAATTGACCCTGCCCAATCGCATCGCCGTCTCGCCGATGTGCCAGTATTCGAGCGCCGATGGCCTGGCCAACGACTGGCACCTGGTGCACCTCGGCAGCCGCGCCGTGGGGGGCGCCGGGCTGGTGTTCACCGAAGCCACCGCCGTCACCGCCGATGGTCGCATTACCGCCCAGGACCTGGGCTTGTGGAACGACGAACAGATCGAGCCGCTACAGCGCATCACCCGCTTCATCACCGCACAAGGGGCGGTGCCGGGCATTCAACTCGCCCACGCCGGTCGCAAGGCCAGCACCTGGCGGCCATGGCTGGGCAAGCATGGCAGCGTTAAGCCGGAGGACGGTGGCTGGGTGCCGGTCGGCCCGTCGCCAATCGCCTTCGATCCGCAGCACACCCAACCGGTTCAGCTGGACGAGGCGCAGATCGCCGACGTCATCCAGGCATTCGTGGACGCGGCCAAGCGCGCCTTGACCGCCGGCTTCAAGGTCGTCGAGGTCCATGCGGCCCATGGCTACCTGCTGCATCAATTCCTCTCGCCGTTGAGCAATCAGCGCCGCGATCAATATGGCGGCTCGTTCGAAAATCGCATCCGGCTGGTGTTGCAAGTGACCGAGGCGGTCAGGGCTGTCTGGCCTGAAGAGCTTCCGGTATTCGTGCGGGTCTCCGCCACCGACTGGGTCGAAGACGGTTGGAACCCGGATGAAACCGTGGAGTTGGCGCGCCGCTTCAGGATGCTGGGGGTGGACTTGATTGACGTGTCGTCGGGCGGCACCGCCGCGAATGCGGAAATTCCCACCGGCCCGGGCTATCAGACGCGCTTCGCCGAACGGGTACGCAAGGAGTCGGAAATCGCCACCGGCACCGTGGGCATGATCACCGAACCGGCCCAGGCCGAGCACATTTTGCGTACCTGCCAGGCCGATATCATCTTCCTGGCTCGGGAGCTGTTGCGCGATCCGTATTGGGCACTGCATGCCGATGATGACCTGGGCGGACGCAAGGCCACCTGGCCCGCGCAGTACCAGCGGGCGACGCATCGGGACCAGCCGATCCATGAGTCGGATTTGCGGGACTAAGGGCCTGATAAAAGCAAAAAGCCCCGGTCGTCATTGGCTGGGGCTTTTTGTTATTGGGCTGGATTATTCGGCGGCTGTACCGGCCTCATCGTCGGATCGCCGCCCGGAGCAAGCTCGCTCCCACAGGAAATGTGTGAACAACACAAATCTCCTGTGGGAGCGAGCTTGCTCGCGATAGCGTTAGCCCAGACACCTGACCGCTATCACGGATACTTGCGCTTATCCGGCGCCGGCGGAAAGTACTGATACAACCAGGTTTCGCTCAAGGTCCGGTCCTTGGAGCGAATGAACAGCCGCATTTCCACCGGGGCCACGCGATCATCAGTTGGGTACCAGTCGAAGGTAATGCGATAACCCTTGATCGAATCCAGCACCAATACGTTGAAATCCTTCACTTCGCCGTGGGAGCACGTCACCACCGGTTCGATGCCGGTGCCCGGTGGCAACTGGTCGAGGCCGCCGCCGCTGAAGTCCACGGCAAAACGCCGCGCCCAGACGGTCGGGTAATGCTCGCCGGGTGCCCAACCTTCGATAAAACCGCCCATGCCGGAACGGGTCGCATCGACATGCGCCAGGTCGGTGCTGACCGGAGGCAAGGCGCTCCAGTAGAGCTTGTAGCCGTAGTTCAGCGAATCACCGGCGGCGACGGGTTTTTTCGGTGTCCAGAACGCGACGATGTTGTCGAGGGTTTCGCCGGTGGTAGGGATTTCCAGCAGATCGACGGAGCCTTCGCCCCATGCGGTCGTAGGTTCTACCCACAAGCTTGGACGTTTGCTGTACCAGTCCACGGTGTCCTGGTAACTGTCGAAGTCATGGTCGGTCTGCACCAGGCCGAAGCCTTTCGGGTTCTTGTCGGCGAAGGCGTTGAATTGCAGGGTGGCGGGGTTGTTCAGCGGGCGGCAGACCCACTCGCCGTTGCCGCGCCACATGGCCAGCCGGTCGGAATCATGAATTTGCGGGTGGATGGTGTCGCACATGCGTCGTTCGACCGTGCCACAGCTGAACATGCTGGTCATTGGCGCAATGCCCAATTGCTCGATGGCGGTACGGGCGTTGATGTGTGCATCGATCTCCATGACGACCCGGGTCGGTTGGCAGTCGATGTCAAACCGATAGGCGCCAGTGGCGCTAGGCGAGTCGAGCAAGGCATAGACCACGAAACGGGTGCTGTTCTTGTCCGGGGTTTCGAACCAGAACTTGGTGAAATCGGGAAATTCCTCGCGCTTCTTGGCATAGGTGTCGATGGCCAGGCCGCGGGCTGACAAGCCGTACTGCCCGCTGGCGTCGACGGCGCGGAAGTAACTGGCGCCAAGGAAGGAAACGATATCGTGGCGGTCCAGCTCCGGTGCCTTGAATACCCGGAACCCGGCGAAGCCCAGGTCACCGGTCAGTTGCGAGGTGTTGACGGTGGTCTTCTCATAATTGAACAGCTCTGGACGGAAATGCACCTCCCGGGCCATGCGCGTCTTCGCATCGACGCTGTACATGCGCACCGGTTGCTTGAAGCCCATGCCGACGTGGAAGAACTGAACGTCCAGCTGGCCGTCTACGGCGTTCCACAGCGAATGGTTGGCGTCGTACTTGATGGCGTTGAATTGCAGGGGCGACATCTGCGCCAGAGTGGGCGGCAGGACTTGCTTGGTGTCGGTGTAGGTGCTCTTGGCCAACTGCCGGGCCTGGTCTTTAAGCGCATCGAAATCGAACGGCCGGGCTTCGCCATCGGCTGTCTGATCGGCCGCCCAGGCACGTGCGGCCATGAGCCCGGAAGCTGAGAGCCCGGTGTAGGCGGCAAAGGCCATGGAGGCCTTGAGCAGATTCCTGCGGTGCATAAATACAACCTTTTCTCGAAACAATCCCGCGCCGATCCTGGGAACAGGGATTGGTATTAGGGTTCGGACATGCCTTTGGCCAAACGCGACGGACGTTAGAACAGATACCTGAGAGCTGGATCGGTTCACCGAGGCGCAAAATCATAGGGGAAATGATGGGTTTGAGAGATGGAAAAGCGGGCTTCGGTCAAATTTTCTTACAGACTTTTCCTTTTTTTACGGCGTTTCGGCGTTTTTTGACTAATTACTCTAAAAAACCCTTTTCACGTTTGGAATCCTCCTTATTCTTTAGCGAGATAGCCGACGTAACCGTTCACCGGGCGCTATAGGCCAACACGACGCAACGAAGGACAAGTCATGATGAAATTACAGGGCATCACCGAAATGCTGGGCGTTTTCCCCGGCCTGGGCACCAAGCGTCGGTCGCGGCGGCTTAGCCTGGAAGAATTGAGATTGGTCGAGCGCTATCGAGAGTTGTCGGAAAACGACCGGATCGCCATGCGTTACCTGGTAGACGCGATGCGGCGCGTTTCGAGGTTTTGAGCATTTGATTTCCAAGGAGAACGTTATGTCGTCAACGGTAGCAAGTAACGGACGGGTGACCATTCCCAAGGCTATTCGCGAGGCTCTGCAATTGGTTCCGGGGTGTGCTGTCGAATTCAGCATCAATGCGCTTGGCGAAGTGGTGTTACGTGCCGTGAGACACCCTGAGGCAAGGGATTGGGCCCAGGATTGCTTCGAAGTCACCCATAGCAGGGCGAAGATGAAGCGGCGTACAGGTGAGTTGATGGCGCGATTGCCTGCCAGGTATAAATGAAGTGGGTGTGTCGTCATGGCCGTTCAGAAAACACGACCAGACATTGCCGTCCGGTCGTGAGTCAATTGTATTTCGGCTCAGTGCTTGAACATCACATGCCGCACCACCGTGTAATCCTCCAGCCCATACATGGACATGTCCTTGCCATAGCCGGAACGTTTCTGACCGCCGTGGGGCATTTCGCTGACGAGCATGAAGTGAGTGTTCACCCAGGTGCAGCCGTATTGCAGTCGCGCTGACAGGCGATGGGCACGGCCGACGTCGGTGGTCCATACCGATGAGGCCAATCCATAGTCCGAATCGTTGGCCCATGCCAATACTTGCGCTTCATCGAGGAACGGGGTGACGGACACCACCGGGCCGAAGACCTCGCGGCGGACGATTTCGTCGTCCTGCTGGGCGTCGGCCAGCACCGTGGGTTCAAAAAAGAAGCCGTTGCCGTCCACGGCCTTGCCACCGGTGATCAGGCGGATATGCGGCTGGGCGATGGCCCGCTCGACGAAAGCGGCCACGCGGTCGCGATGCTGGGCGGTGATCAGCGGGCCCATTTCGGTGTCGGGCTCGTTCTGCAAACCGTACTTGATGCTGCTGACCGCAGCGCCGAGTTTCTCGACGAACCGGTCATAGATGCCTTGCTGGGCGTAGATGCGACAAGCGGCGGTGCAATCCTGGCCGGCGTTGTAGAAGCCGAAGGTGCGGATGCCTTCCACGGCTGCGTCGATGTCGGCGTCATCGAAAATGATCACCGGGGCTTTTCCGCCCAGCTCCATGTGCATGCGCTTGACGCTGTCGGCAGTGCTGGAAATGATGTTCGAACCGGTGGCGATGGAACCGGTCAGCGACACCATCCGCACTTTCGGGTGGGTGACCAGCGGATTGCCGACGGTTGGCCCGCGACCGAAGACCACGTTGAGCACGCCGGCGGGGAAAATCTGCGCGGCCAGTTCCGCCAGGCGCAATGCGGTCAGCGGGGTCTGCTCCGACGGCTTGAGCACCACGGTGTTGCCGGCGGCCAGGGCTGGAGCGATTTTCCAGGCGACCATCATCAACGGGTAATTCCACGGCGCGATGGACGCGATGACGCCCACCGGATCACGCCGGATCATCGACGTGTGTCCCGGCAGGTATTCGCCGCCCGCCGAACCGCTCATGCAGCGGCTGGCGCCGGCAAAGAAACGGAACACGTCGGCAATCGCTGGGATCTCGTCGTTCAACGCGGCGCTGAAGGGCTTGCCGCAGTTGTCCGATTCCAGCTTCGCCAGTTCCTCACCGTTGGCTTCGATGGCGTCGGCCAGCTTGAGCAGCAACAGTGAGCGGTCCTTGGGTGGCACCTGCGACCAGGATTCGAAGGCGCCATCGGCGGCACGCACGGCGGCATCGACCTGGGCCTCGCTGGCTTCATTGATTTCCACCAGGACCCGACCCAGGGCCGGATTGAATACCGCCTGGCCGGGGCCTTCGCCGTTCACCAGATGGCCGTTGATCAGCAGTTTGGTTTGCATGTCCTTGTCCTCTTGAATGGTTTCCAAGTCCCCTGTGGGAGCGAGCTTGCTCGCGATAGCGGTGGGTCATTCACCTTTGCAGCGACTGACACGACGCCTTCGCGAGCAAGCTCGCTCCCACAGGGTTACGGTTCCTGCGATGAGCGAGCTTCGTTGGTTACTTCCCGCCGCTACCGGCCACGCTTTCACCCCCGCGCGTCAGGTAATACGCACCGAGGATCGGCAACATCGTCACCATCATCACCAGCATCGCCACCACGTTGGTCACTGGCACGTCGCGAGGGCGGCTGAGCTGGTTGAGCAGCCAGAGCGGCAAGGTGCGCTCGTGGCCGGCGGTGAACGTGGTGACGATGATTTCATCGAACGACAAGGCAAACGCCAGCATCCCGCCAGCCAGCAGCGCCGACCCCAGGTTAGGCAAGACGATGTAGCGAAAGGTCTGCCAGCCGTCGGCCCCCAGGTCCATCGACGCCTCGATCAGGCTGTGGGAGGTGCGGCGCAGGCGGGCGATGACGTTGTTGTAGACGATCACCACGCAAAAGGTTGCGTGCCCGACAATGATCGTGAACATCCCGGGCTCGATCCCCAGGGTCTTGAATGTAGCCAACAGCGCGATGCCGGTGATGATCCCCGGCAAGGCGATCGGCAGGATCAGCATCAGCGAAATGCCCTGTTTGCCGAAGAAATCACGGCGGTACAACGCCGCCGAGGCCAATGTGCCGAGCACCATGGCAATCAGCGTCGCGACGGCGGCGACCTGCAAGGACAGCTTGATCGCCTCCAGCACGTCGGGGCGCGAGAAGGCGACGCTGAACCACTTCAACGTCAGCCCTTTGGGCGGAAAGCTGAACGCAGCATCTTCGGTGTTGAAGGCATAGAGGAAGATGATCAGGATCGGGAAGTGCAGGAACACCAGTCCGCCCCATGCCGCGATCCGCAAGCCCCACGACGCTTGAGAGTCAGAGTGCATCGAAAGCCCCCAGTCGCTTGACGATGGAAAGGTAGATGGCGATCAGCACGATGGGCACCAGCGTGAATGCCGCGGCCATGGGCATGTTGCCGATGGCGCCTTGCTGGGCGTAGACCATGCTGCCGACGAAATACCCTGGCGGGCCCACCAGTTGCGGCACGATGAAATCCCCCAGGGTTAGCGAAAACGTGAAGATCGAGCCGGCGGCAATCCCCGGGATCGACAACGGCAGGATCACTTGCATGAATGTCTGGCGTGGCTTGGCGCCAAGGTCCGCCGAGGCTTGCAGCAGCGACGGCGGCAGACGCTCCAGGGACGCCTGGATCGGCAGGATCATGAACGGCAGCCAGATGTAGACGAACACCAGGAAGCGCCCCAGGTGTGAGGTGGACAAGGTGCTGCCGCCCACACCGGGAATCCCCAGCACGAACTGCAACACAGGGCCCAGGCCCAGGTGCTGGACGAACCACTGCGCCACGCCGCCCTTGGCCAGCAGCAGCGTCCAGGCATAGGCCTTGACGATGTAGCTGGCCCACATCGGCAGCATTACCGCGATGTAGAAAAACGCCTTGGTCTTGCCGCTGGTGTAGCGCGCCATGTAGTAGGCGATCGGAAAGGCCACGATGGCGCTGGCGATGGACACCACGATTGCCATGGCCAGGGTGCGCACGATGATGTCGAAATTCGACGGCTGGAATAGCGCCGCGAAATTCGCCAGGGTCAGGTCCGGCGTGACCGCCATGGTGAAATCGTCGAACGTGTAGAAACCCTGCCACAGCAAGGTCAGCAGCGAACCCAGGTAGATGGCGCCGAACCAGATCAGCGGCGGCACCAGTAACATCGACAGGTACAGGTTGGGGCGTCGGTACAGCAGGTTGGAAAAACGTCGCAGCGGTGAGCCGGGAGCGGGCGTTCGCGTGAGAGCCAAGGTATTCATTTCAGACCTCGGCCCCGGTGTCGTGCAGAGCGATCATCGCCTCGCGGGCCCAGCGCACAGTGAGCTGCTGACCGGCCTGGTATTGGGTCGCGGTGTCCGCCCATTGCGTATTGGCCTGGCTGAGGTTCAGGGTCTGGCCGTTGTCGAGTTTCAGCTCGTAACGCGTGGCGCTGCCCTGGTACTGGATGTCATGGAGCAGGCCCTGGATTTCGATCTCATGGCCAGCCAGCGGGCCGTCGGCGAAACGCACATGCTCCGGGCGGATCGAAAACGGCTGTGGATGACCGCTCAATTGCCGGGCCAGTTCGCCACGGATGACGTTGGAGGTGCCGACGAACTCGGCAACGAAGGTGGTCGCCGGTTTCATATAGAGGTTGCGTGGGGTATCGACTTGTTCGATCCGACCTTTGTTGAACACCGCGACGCGATCCGACATCGACAGCGCTTCGGTCTGGTCGTGGGTGACGAAAATGAAGGTGATGCCCAGCTGGCGTTGCAGCTTCTTCAACTCGCCCTGCATCTGTTCGCGCAACTTAAGGTCGAGGGCGCCCAGGGGTTCATCCAGCAGCAACACCCGAGGACGATTGACCAGCGCGCGGGCCAGGGCGACGCGTTGGCGCTGGCCGCCCGAAAGCTGCACCGGCTTGCGCTCGCCGTAGCCGCCCAGAGCGACCATCTCCAGCACTTCGTCGGCGCGCTTGATTCGTTCTGCCTTGGCGACGCCTTTGACTTTCAAACCGTAGGCCACATTGTCGCGTACGTTCATGTGGGGGAAGAGGGCGTAATCCTGGAAAACCGTGTTCACGTCGCGCTGATAAGGCGCGAGCCCGGTGGCTTCCTCACCGTGGATGCGGATCGAACCGGCGCTGGGTTGCTCGAACCCGGCGATCAGCCGCAGGCAAGTGGTCTTGCCCGAGCCGGAAGGGCCCAGCATGGAAAAGAACTCGCCGTCCTGGATATCGATGGAGACCCGGTCAACGGCCTTCACCTCGCCGAACTGACGGGAAACGTGGGTGAACTGGACTGCAAGCGTCATGGTGCGGGGCTCCGGAAAAACGGGCTATCGTTAAATCATTACCAGGGGGCAGGCACGGACTCGTGGCGAGGGGATTTATCCCCGCTGGGCTGCGAAGCAGCCCCAAAGCAGGCGACTCAATCTGCCTGTTACCCACAGGTGTCAGGTTCTGGGGGGCTTCGCCCCCAGCGGGGATAAATCCCCTCGCCACAAAAGCAGTGTTTCGGCTGCGGTTAACGTCCGCCCATGATCGCAATGTAATCCTGCGTCCAGCGGCTGTACGGCACGAACTTGCCGCCCTCGGCCTGCGGGGTTTTCCAGAAGGCGATCTTGTCGAACTGATCGAAGCCGTTGGTCTTGCAACCTTCGGCGCCCAGCAACTCGCTGGCCTTGCACGCCGCCGGCACTGCGGGCAAGGAGCCGAACCACGCGGCGACGTCACCCTGGACTTTCGGTTGCAGCGACCAATCCATCCATTTGTACGCGCAGTTCGGGTGCTTGGCCTCGGCGTGCAGCATCGTGGTGTCGGCCCATCCGGTGGCGCCTTCTTTCGGAATGGTCGAGGCGATCGGCTGTTTCTCGTTCATCAAGCCGTTGACCTGATACGGCCAGGCACCGGACGCCACCACGCCTTCGTTCTTGAAATCGCTCATCTGCACGGTGGTGTCATGCCAGTAGCGGTGGATCAACGGCTGCTGGGCCCGCAGCAATTCGAGCACCGCCTTGTATTGGGCTTCGTCGAGCTGGTACGGGTCCTTGATACCCAGCTCAGGCTTGGCGGTCTTGAGGTACAGCGCTGCGTCGGCCATGTAGATTGGGCCATCGTAGGCTTGCACACGGCCCTTGTTCGGCTTGCCGTCGGGCAAGTCCTGAGCGTTGAACAGCACGCTCCAACTGGTCGGTGCCTGCTTGAACACGCTGGTGTTGTACATCAACACGTTGGGGCCCCACTGGTACGGAGTGCCATAGGTTTGCTGATTGACCACGTACCACGGCGCATCCTTGAGGCGCGGGTCGAGATTCTTCCAGTTGGCGATCAACGCAGTGTTGATCGGTTGCACGCGCTTGCCGGCAATCAGCCGCAACGATGCATCGCCCGAGGCGGTCACCAGATCATAGCCGCCCTTGGTCATCAGGCTGACCATTTCGTCGGACGTCGCGGCGGTCTTCACGTTGACCTTGCAGCCGGTTTCCTTCTCGAAGCCAGTGACCCAGTCGTAGGCCTTGTCGCTTTCACCGCGTTCGATGTAGCCCGGCCAGGCGACAATATCCAGTTGGCCTTCGCCAGCACCAACGGCCTTGAGCGGTTCGGCGGCCTGCAGGCTGACGCTGGTCAGCAGCGCCATGGTGATTGCACTGAGCAATACGGTCTTGTGCGCGTACATGGAAATCCCTCTTGCTTTAATTATGGTCGGGGCAGTTTTGAACCGGTGAAGCGCCACGAATGGCTTGTTATTAGAGTAGTGCTGTTATCTAGAGATGCTGGCCATGCCGGGCCATGATGTGTCGCACCACGCTGTAGTCCTGGAGCGAATCGCTGGACAGGTCTTTCCCATAGCCCGAGCGTTTCAATCCGCCATGGGGCATTTCGCTGACCAGCATGAAATGGCTATTGATCCAGGTGCAGCCGTATTGCAGCCGCGCCGCCACCTGCATCGCCTTGTCGAGGTTCTGGGTCCACACCGAGGACGCCAGGCCGTATTCCGAATCGTTGGCCCAGTCCACCGCCTGGCTGAGTTCGTCGAAGCGGGTCACGGTGACGACCGGGCCAAACACCTCGCGCTGGACGATCTCATCGCTGTGCTTGCAGCCGGCCAGCAGTGTCGGCTGGTAATAGAAACCGGCACCGGAATGCACCGCCGCACCTGTGATGCGCTCGATGTGTGGCTGGCCGAGGGCTCGCTCGACAAAACTGGCGACCCGGTCGCGTTGGCGGACACTGATCAGCGGGCCGATTTCATTGTCGGCATCGCGCTTGCCGGCAAAGCGCAGGCTGCTGACCGCCGCACCGAGTTCGGCCACCAGTTGGTCATGAATCCCGGCCTGGGCGTAGACCCGGCAGGCCGCGGTGCAATCCTGGCCGGCGTTGTAATAGCCATAGGTGCGCACGCCATCGACCACGGCTTGGATGTCGGCGTCGTCACAGACAATCACCGGGGCCTTGCCGCCCAGCTCAAGGTGCGTGCGCTTTAGGGTTTTCGCTGCGGCCTGGAGGATCTTCTGCCCGGTGACGATATCCCCCGTCAACGAGACCATGCGCACCTTCGGATGGCTGACCAGATGGCTGCCGACGCCTTCACCGCCACCGCAGATGATATTGATGACGCCGCGCGGCAGGATCTGCGCCAGCGTCGGCGCCAGGGCCAGGATCGACAGCGGCGTGTGCTCCGAAGGCTTGAACACCAAGGTGTTGCCGGCGGCCAGGGCCGGGGCGATTTTCCAGGCCGCCATCATGATCGGGTAGTTCCACGGTGCAATCGACGCCACCACGCCCAGCGGGTCGCGGCGCACCATGCTGGTGTAGCCAGGCAGGTATTCACCGCTGAGCTGGCCGGTCTGGCAGCGCACGGCGCCGGCAAAAAAACGGAACACATCCACCGTGGCGCTCAAATCATCCTGGCGGGCCAGGTGCAACGGCTTGCCGCAGTTCAGGGATTCGAGGCGGGCCAATTCGTCGGCGTTTTTTTCGATGGCGCTGGCGATTTCCAGCAGCAGGTTCGAGCGGTGTTGCGGCGTGGTGCGTGACCAGTCATGGAAGGCGTGGTGGGCGGCGAGGATCGCGGTCTCCACCTGTTCGAGGCTGGCCTCGGCGATGTGGACGAGTACTTCAGCGGTGGCGGGGTTGAGGATCGGCTCGACAAAGCCTTCGCCGGGGACCAAAGCTCCGTCGATCAGCAACGCGGTACAGAAGGGGGATTGCGTGCCAGCCATGCCCGGTTTCTCTTCTTATATGTCGGTTGAAACACTGAACCTGTGGGAGCGAGCTTGCTCGCGATAGCGATCTATCGGTCGACTCAGGGGTGCCTGTCACACCTCTATCGCGAGCAAGATCGCTCCCACAATGGATCGTGGTGGTTCAGGCAAGACTAGTGCTCAGCCGCAAGGCCGACAAATTCGAAATACTCAAGGCAGCGTTCGATTAAATAGATGGCTTGCGTCCGCCAGGGCGTTGTTCCCGAGCGACGGTCAGGAATGGATCGACCGAGGCCGGTCGGGCCGTGCCCCGGCGCCAGGCCAAACCGACGTCGAGCGTCTGGTTGAGGTCGGCAATCGGGCGTGCCTCGATGATGTCGCCCTCCAGCGACCACGGACGATAAGTCATGTCCGGTTGGATCGACACGCCCAGCCCGGCGGCCACCAGGCTGCGCACCGCTTCGGTCGAGGCGGTGCGCAGCGTGACCTGCGGTTGCAAGCCGGCACCGCGCCACAGGCGTTGCGCGTTGCGATCCATCTCGTCGACGTTCAACTGGATCAGCGGCTCCCGGGCCACGTCCGCCAGGTTGATGCTGTCGTGTTCCAGCAGTGGGTGCTGGGCCGGCAGCCACAAGCGATACGGTGAGTGAGTCAGCACTTCGGTCTGCAGGGCATGGCGGTCTTCGAGGTTGGAGAGGATCAATACGCCGACATCGATTTCGCCGCTGACCAGCAAATGCTCGATATAGGGTCGCTCATCCTCCATGACGCGGATCGCCACGTTGGGGTAGGCGCGCTGGAAACGGGTCAAGAGGTCCGCCAGGTAATAACCGGCGACGAGGCTGGTCACGCCGATGGTGACTTGGCCGGCTACCTGGTCGGTGCTTTGTTGCAGGCTGCGCTTGGCATTGTCGACGGTGGCCAGAATCAGGTGGGCCTGGCGCAGGAATTGATGTCCTTGGTGCGTCAATGTCATGCCCTTGGCGTGCCGGCTGAACAGGCTGACGCCGATGTCCTCTTCCAGTTGCTGGATGGCCAGGGTCAGGGTGGATTGGGAAATGAACGCAGTCTGCGCGGCGGCGGAGATCGAGCCGGTTTCGGCCACGGCGATGAAATGGCGGATCTGGCGCAGCGTCATCATGGCGGGATATCCACAGGGCGAATTTATCGATGCCTTGGAGTGTATATCGTTTTTTTCGAAGGGATGGCAGGCGCCCGCGCTAAAAGCGTCAGGCAACATCTCGAAGCAATCTCGCCAAGGGCGACCGGGCACTTTCGATCTAGGCTGGGGGCCTCAAGTTGACCCAAAACGTGGAGGCAACAGATGAATACCCGTGGATTGCTCGATCAGCTTCTCAAGTCCGGCCAGCAACTGCTGCAGAACAAGGCGGGCGGTCCGCAGGGCAAGCCGTCTGGCGGTTTGGGCGGGTTGCTCGGCGGCTCTGGCAACTTGGGCGGAATGCTTTCCGGCGCGGGCGGCGGAGCGTTGGCCGCCGGGGCCATGGGGTTGCTACTGGGCAACAAAAAGGCTCGCAACTTCGGTGGCAAGGCCTTGGCTTATGGCGGCTTGGCTGCGTTGGGGGTGATTGCCTACAAGGCTTATGGCAACTGGCAGGCCCAGCAGGGCAACGCGGCAAAAACCGAGCCGCAGACCCTGGACCGCGTCCCGGCGGGGCAAGTCGAGCAACACAGCCAGGCGATCCTCAAGGCCCTGGTCGCGGCGGCCAAGGCTGACGGCCATGTGGACGAGCGCGAGCGGCAATTGATCGAAGGCGAATTTACCAAGCTCGACAACGATCAGGAACTGCAACACTGGTTGCACGCCGAACTCAACAAACCCCTTGACCCTGGCGATGTTGCCCGAGCGGCCAGCACGCCGGAAATTGCCGCGGAAATGTACATCGCCAGCGTGATGCTGGTGGACGAGGAAAATTTCATGGAGAAATCCTACCTCGAAGAACTGGCGCGGCAACTCAAGCTGGAGCCGGGGCTGAAGGCCGAACTGGAGAAGCAGGTGCGCCAGGCTTGCGCCTGATCTCCCTCAATGGTGTTGTGTTGGCCGATCCTTGTTGAATTCACCGCACCGTGGCGAGGGAGCTTGCTCCCCCTCGGTCGTAGGAGCTGGCGAAGCCTGCGATCTTTTGATCTTCGTTTGAAATTCGAGCGTCAGGAAAAGATCGCAGCCTCGCTTCGCTCGGCAGCTCCTACAGCCCAGCGGGAGCAAGCTCCCTCGCCACGGTGCGTGTTTCACGCTTGAGCAAACGGTTTCAAAAATCTCCCTCATCCGCCATGCAGGCGCACCGCCTCCCTCGGCTATACTCCCGGCAATTCAAAGCGTCCCGAGGTTTTACTGTGAAGAATTGGACATTGCGCCAACGCATCCTGGCGAGTTTTGCGGTGATCATCGCCATCATGCTGCTGATGGTGGTTGTCTCGTTTTCACGGTTGTGGAAGATCCAAGAGAGTGAAGAAAAAGTCCGGGTCGACGCAGTGCCGGGGGTTTACTACAGCTCCATGATTCGTGGCGGCTGGGTAGACAGCTATGTCTTGACCCAGCAGATCGTCGGCCTTTCGGGTAACCGGGAAATCACCGCCGAAGACAAGGCCCGCTACCAAGGCTTCGAGCAGCACCTGCGTGAAGAAATCCAGAACTATAAGAACCTGATACAGAACCCTGCCGACCAGGCCTCATTCGATGAATTCGAGGGCTATCACCAAGCCTTCAACCAGGCCGTGACCAAGGTGCTGGATCTTTACCAGCGCAAGGATTACGAAGGCGCGCGGCTGGCATTGGACAAGGAGCTGACACCTGCATGGATGGGTGGCCGCGGGCATTTGAATCAGATTATCGACCGCAACCGTGACCTGGCTGAAACGGCCACGCAAACCATTGACGATGCGGTGACGGCCGCCAAGGTCGCCATGGGCCTGTCGTTCCTGGTTGCGCTGGTCATCGCCTTGCTGTGTGGCCTGTTGTTGATGCGCGCGATCATGGCGCCGATGAGCCGCATCGTCGAGATCCTCGAAGTGATGCGCAGCGGTGACCTGAGCGGACGCCTGAACCTGGCGCGCAAGGACGAATTCGGCGCGGTGGAGACCGGTTTCAACGATATGATGGCCGAGCTGACTGCCTTGGTGTCCCAGGCCCAGCGCTCGTCTGTCCAGGTCACCACCTCGGTGACCGAGATCGCCGCGACATCCCGACAGCAACAGGCCACCGCCACTGAAACCGCGGCGACCACCACCGAGATCGGTGCGACTTCCCGAGAAATCGCCGCCACATCCCGCGATCTGGTGCGCACCATGACCGAAGTGTCCACCGCCGCCGACCAGGCCTCGGTGGCGGCTGGCTCCGGCCAGCAAGGCCTGGCGCGCATGGAAGACACCATGCATTCGGTGATGGGCGCCGCCGACCTGGTCAACGCGAAGCTGGCGATCCTCAACGAGAAGGCCGGCAACATCAACCAAGTGGTCGTCACTATCGTCAAGGTGGCCGACCAGACCAACCTGTTGTCCCTCAACGCCGCCATCGAGGCTGAGAAGGCGGGCGAATATGGTCGTGGGTTTGCCGTGGTCGCCACCGAAGTGCGCCGCCTGGCCGACCAGACTGCCGTTGCCACCTACGACATCGAGCAGATGGTCCGCGAGATCCAGTCCGCTGTTTCGGCTGGCGTGATGGGCATGGACAAATTCTCCGAGGAAGTGCGCCGAGGCATGGCCGAAGTGCAGCAGGTGGGCGAACAGCTGTCGCAGATCATCCATCAAGTCCAGGCCCTGGCGCCGCGGGTGCTGATGGTCAACGAGGGCATGCAGGCCCAGGCCACCGGTGCCGAGCAGATCAACCACGCGCTGGTGCAATTGGGCGATGCCAGCAGCCAGACCGTGGAGTCCCTGCGCCAGGCCAGTTCCGCCATCGACGAACTCAGTCAGGTGGCCGTGGGACTGCGCAGCGGCGTCTCGCGTTTCAAAGTCTGATGAGCGAGCCAGAAGCCCGCCGCGGCGCCGTTTCGGCGGCCCGGCAGACGTTGTTCCTGATGTTTTGCATCGGCAACGAGCGCTACGCGCTGCAAGCCACCGATGTGGTGGAAGTGCTGCCGCGCCTGCCGCTCAAGCCGATTGCCCGGACGCCGTCCTGGGTCGCGGGCGTGTTCGCCTGGCGCGGCGTGGTGGTGCCGGTGATCGATGTGTGCGCGTTGACCTTCGGCCAGAACGCCGAGGCCCGCACCAGCACCCGGCTGGTACTGGTGCAATATCGACCAGAGGCGCAGCAAACCGGGCAGGTGCTGGGCTTGATATTGGAACAGGCCACCGACACCTTGCGCTGTGATCCGGCGGACTTCAAACCCTATGGCCTGGACAATCGCCAGACGCCTTACCTCGGTCCGGTACGCGAAGACGCGCAAGGGATGATGCAATGGGTGCGGGTCAACGACTTGCTCGACGAGTCCGTTCGCGCGGTGCTGTTTCCCTCGCCGCCGCTGAGTCCCGATGATCTCGAGGGACGGACATGAACAGCGATCAGCGATTTTTCGATTTCCTCAAGGAACGCATCGGCCTGGACGTGACCTCCGTCGGCCCCGCCATTATCGAACGGGCCGTGCGCCAGCGCGTCCTTGCCGTGCCCGGCCGAACCACCGATGACTATTGGCAAAGCCTGCAACATTCTGCCCAGGAGCAGCAGGCACTGATCGAAGCGGTGATCGTTCCGGAGACCTGGTTCTTCCGCTACCCCGAGTCCTTCGCGACACTGGGCCGGCTGGCAACCCAGCGCCTGGCCGACATCAAGCACCTGCGGGCCTTGCGTATCCTCAGCCTGCCGTGCTCCACCGGCGAGGAACCGTACTCGATCGCCATGGCCTTGTTCGACGCAGGCCTGGGGCCGCATCAGTTCAAGGTCGATGGCATGGACATCAGCCCCTTGTCCGTGGACAAGGCCAGGCAAGCGCGTTACGGCAGGAACTCCTTTCGCGGCGCGGACCTCGGTTTTCGTGAACGATATTTCAACGCCGAAGACGACGGCTATCGCCTCGACGAGCGCGTGCGCGAACAGGTTCGCCTGCAAACGGGGAACGTGCTGGATCCGGCGTTGCTGGTAAACGAGGCCCCCTACGACTTCGTGTTCTGTCGCAATCTGCTGATCTATTTCGACCAGCCGACCCAGCAGCAGGTGTTCGAGGTGCTCAAGCGCCTGACCCATCAGGACGGCGTTTTGTTCATCGGTCCTGCCGAGGGCAGTTTGCTCGGACGGCTGGGCATGCGTTCGATCGGCATTGCCCAGTCGTTCGCCTTCAGCCGCCAGGGCGCACCGGAGCCGCAACCAGTGCCCACGTTGATGCCGACGCCGCTGCCGATTCGCCAGGCGCCATCGCGCCTCGTAACGCCTGTGAGTCGGCCGCGACCGTTCGCCGCGAGCGTGACGCCGATCGCCGAACCGAAAAGCAGCGACGCCGCGACGCTGCTGGCCAACATCGCCGCCCTGGCCAATGGGGGCAAGAGCGCCGAGGCGCGTGCGGTGTGCGAAGAATATCTGCGCAGCCACGCGCCAAACGCCCAGGTTTTCTATTGGCTGGGCCTGCTCAGCGACATGGCCGGCAATGCGCTGGAGGCCCAGGGTTTTTATCGCAAGGCGCTCTATCTTGAGCCGCAACACGCCGAGGCCCTGGTGCATCTGGCGGCGCTGCTGGCTTCCCAGGGAGACGCGGTCGGCGCCCGTCGATTGCAGGAACGCGCGGCCCGCAGCGGTCGCGCGGCAGACAGTGAGCACAAACGATGAGCGGTTCGGCTTCCTATAACGTGACCCATGACGACGCCCAGGCCATCGATGACTGCTGGAATCGCATCGGCGTGCATGGCGACAAATCCTGTCCCTTGTTGGCCGAGCATATCCATTGCCGCAATTGCTCGGTGTACTCGGCGGCCGCCACCCGTTTGCTCGACCGCTATGCGCTGCGCCAGGATGATCGAGAGCTGGTTTATGCCCCAATTGACAGCGATGTTGTTACGCGTTCGCTGCTGATGTTCCGCCTGGGTGAAGAATGGCTTGGCCTGAGCACCCGCAGCCTCGTGGAAGTCGCGCCGTTGCAGGCGATCCATTCGTTGCCCCACCAGCGCTCGCGAGCCCTGCTGGGCGTGGCGAACGTACGGGGTGCCCTGGTGGCCTGCCTGTCGTTGGTCGAACTGCTGGGGTTGGAGCCCGGTTCGCCGGCGCCCTCCGGTGGACGGATCATGCCACGCATGCTGATCGTCGCCGCGCAAGGCGGGCCGGTGCTGATGCCGGTCGATGAGGTGGACGGTATCCATGCCATCGACGAACGCATCCTGGCGAACGCTTCGCCATCGGCGGGCAAATACACCCGTGGCGTGTTGCAGTACAAAGGACGCAGCCTGCGTTGGCTGGATGAAGAGCAACTGCTGTCCGCCGTGTCCCGGAGCCTGTCATGACCCCCGACCAGATGCGCGATGCCTCGTTGCTGGAGCTGTTCAGCCTGGAAGCCGAAGCCCAGACCCAAGTGCTGAGCGCCGGTTTGCTGGCCTTGGAGCGCGATCCGACCCAGGCCGATCACCTGGAGTCGTGCATGCGTGCGGCCCATTCGCTCAAGGGCGCGGCGCGAATCGTCGGGGTCGATGCCGGCGTCAGCGTGGCCCATGTGATGGAAGATTGCCTGGTCAGCGCCCAGGAGCGGCGGCTGGTCTTGCGCGCCGAGCATATCGACGCGCTGCTGCAGGGCACGGACTTGCTGACGCGTATTGCGACCCCCGGCAACAGCGTCACCGGCGAGGACATCGAGGCCTATGTCGCGCTGTTGGGGCGTTTGCTGGACCCGTCCGCAGCACCGGCGCCAGCCCCGACCGTCACAGCGCCTGCGGTCGAGATGCCCGCCGAACCCCTGCGTATCGAAGAGCCCGAGCCTACGCCTGTGGAGCCCTTTGAACCGACCGCCAAGAAAAAACGCACCACCGAAGGTGGCGAGCGCGTCTTGCGCGTCACGGCCGGACGCCTCAACAGCCTGCTGGATCTGTCGAGCAAATCCCTCGTTGAAACCCAGCGCCTCAAGCCCTGGCTGGCGACGATGCAGCGGATCAGACGCCAGCAGAGCAATGGCCTGCGCGCCCTCGAAGACCTGAACGTGCATCTCAAGGATCACGCGCTGAGCCTGCAGGCCCAGGAAGCCCTCAACGATGCGCGGCGGCTGCTGGCCGAGACCCAGCAGATGCTCGCGCAGAAGACCGCTGAGCTGGATGAGTTCGCCTGGCAGGCCAGCCAGCGGGCGCAAGTCCTTTACGACACGGCACTGGCCTGTCGCATGCGACCGTTTGCCGATGTGCTTGCGGGGCAGGCGCGGATGGTCCGGGACTTGGGTCGCAGCCTGGGTAAACAGGTGCGCCTGGAAATCGAAGGCGAGAAAACCCAGGTCGATCGCGACGTCCTGGAAAAACTCGAGGCGCCGCTGACCCACCTGCTGCGCAACGCCGTCGACCACGGCATCGAGATGCCCGAGCAACGGGTGCTGGCAGGCAAGCCCGCCGAAGGCTTGATTCGCCTGCGCGCCTCCCATCAGGCCGGCCTGTTGGTGCTGGAGCTGGCGGATGATGGCGCTGGCGTGGACCTGGAGCGGGTGCGACGCACGATTGTCGAGCGCGGGCTTTCGCCCGAGCAGACCGCCGCCAGCCTGAGTGAAGAGGAACTGTTGACCTTCCTCTTTCTGCCGGGCTTCAGCCTGCGGGACAAGGTCACCGAAGTGTCCGGGCGCGGTGTCGGCCTGGATGCGGTCCAGCATATGGTCCGTCAGTTACGCGGAGCGGTGGTGTTGGAGCAGACGGCGGGCGCCGGCAGTCGTTTTCACCTGGAAGTGCCGCTGACGCTGTCGGTGGTGCGCAGCCTGGTGGTAGAAGTCGGCGGAGAAGCCTATGCGTTTCCCTTGGCCCATATCGAGCGCATGTGCGACCTCGCACCGCAAGACATCGTCCAGGTCGAAGGCCGCCAGCACTTCTGGCATGAAGGTCGCCATGTTGGGCTGGTGGCCGCCACGCAATTGCTCAATCGCCCGGTGACGCCCAACAACGGCCAGGTCCTCAAGGTCGTGGTGATCCGCGAGCGTGAGGTCATTTATGGCGTGGCAGTGGAGCGGTTCATCGGCGAGCGGACGCTGGTGGTCTTGCCATTGGACGAGCGCCTGGGCAAGGTCCAGGACATTTCCGCCGGCGCCTTGCTCGACGACGGCTCGGTGGTACTGATTGTCGATGTCGAAGACCTGCTGCGCTCGGTGGACAAGCTGCTCGATACCGGGCGACTGGAGCGCATCGCCCGGCAGAACGAAGCCCAGGCCCCACGCAAGCGGATCCTGGTGGTCGATGACTCCCTCACGGTGCGAGAGCTGGAGCGCAAGCTGCTGCTCAATCGCGGCTATGACGTGGCAGTGGCCGTGGACGGCATGGACGGCTGGAACGCGTTGCGCTCGGAGGATTTCGACTTGCTGATAACCGACATCGACATGCCGCGCATGGACGGAATCGAACTCGTGTCGTTGCTGCGGCGCGACAATCGTCTGCAATCGCTGCCGGTGATGGTGGTTTCCTACAAGGATCGCGAGGAAGACCGCCGCCGTGGCCTGGACGCCGGGGCCGACTATTATCTAGCCAAGGCGAGTTTCCATGACGACGCCTTGCTCGACGCCGTGGTCGAATTGATCGGAGGAGCACGCGCTTGAAGATCGCCATCGTCAATGACATGCCCCTGGCGGTCGAGGCCCTGCGTCGTGCGCTGGCGTTCGAGCCCGCGCATCAGTTGGTCTGGGTTGCCGCCAACGGCGCCGAGGCCGTGCAGCGTTGCCACGAATACACGCCGGACCTGATCCTGATGGACCTGTTCATGCCGATCATGGATGGCATCGAGGCGACCCGGCGGATCATGGCCGACACGCCATGCGCCATTGTGATCGTCACCGGCGACAGCCAGCAGAACGTCCATCGCGTGTTCGAGGCCATGGGGCACGGCGCTCTGGACGTGGTCGATACCCCGGCCCTGGGCGTCGGCAGGCCCGAGGAGGCCGCGGCACCGCTGCTGCGCAAGATCGCCAACATCGGCTGGCTGATCGGCGAGCGCGGCAATCGCGAGCGCGCCGCGCCGGCCGCGCAACGGGCGTCGGTGTCACGCAAGAGCCTGGTGGCGATCGGCTCGTCGGCCGGCGGTCCGGCTGCGCTGGAAATACTTCTCAAGGGGTTGCCACGCGACTTCGCGCCGGCGATCGTGCTGGTCCAGCATGTGGACGAAGTGTTCGCCGCCGGCATGGCCGAATGGCTCAGCGGTGTGTCGGGGCTCAACGTCCGCCTGGCTCGCCAGGGCGAGACGCCGCAAGGCGGCACGGTGTTGTTGGCCGGGACCAATCATCATTTGCGCCTGTTGAAAAATGGCACGCTGGCCTACACCGCCGAGCCAGTCAATGAGATATATCGGCCTTCCATCGATGTGTTTTTCGAGAGTGTCGCCAACTTCTGGAGCGGTGATGCGGTGGGCGTCTTGCTCACCGGTATGGGCCGCGACGGTGCGCAAGGGCTTAAACTCATGCGTCAGCAGGGCTGCGTGACCATCGCCCAGGATCAGCAGAGCAGCGCAGTATATGGCATGCCCAAGGCAGCGGCGGCGATCGACGCGGCTGCGCAGATCCTGGCGCTGGATAAAATAGCGCCACGCTTGGTGGAGATTTTCACCCAATGACCAACCCCCGCTACCTAGGCCCAGGCAGTATTCAGGTGAGCTCCCATGAATGATTTACAGCTCGACGATTTCAAGCGCGATGAGAATGCCGCCATGGTTCTGCTCGTCGACGACCAGGCGATGATCGGCGAGGCGGTGCGGCGCGGGCTGTCGAACGAACAGAACATCGATTTCCACTTCTGCTCCGACCCGCACCAGGCCATCGCCCAGGCCGTGCGCATCAAGCCGACGGTGATTCTCCAGGACCTGGTGATGCCAGGCCTCGACGGCCTGAGCCTGGTGCGCGAGTACCGCAGCCATCCGGCGACCCGTGACATTCCGATCATCGTCCTGTCCACCAAGGAGGACCCGTTGATCAAGAGCGCGGCGTTCGCCGCCGGGGCCAATGATTACCTGGTCAAGTTGCCGGACAACATCGAACTGGTGGCGCGCATTCGCTATCACTCGCGCTCCTACAGGATGCTGTTGCAGCGCGACGCGGCCTTTCGCGCGCTGCGGGTCAGCCAGCAGCAGCTGCTCGACGCCAACCTGGTGCTGCAACGGCTGATGAACTCCGATGGCTTGACCGGACTGTCGAACCGCCGGCACTTCGATGAATACCTGGAGCTGGAGTGGAGAAGGGCACTGCGGGACCAGTCTCAACTGTCGTTGTTGATGATCGACGTGGATTACTTCAAGTCCTACAACGACAACTTCGGCCACCTCGACGGTGATGAAGCCCTGCGCAAGGTCGCCACGGCGATCCGCGATTCGTGCAGCCGGCCTTCCGACCTGCCGGCCCGCTATGGCGGCGAGGAATTCGCGCTGGTCTTGCCCGGCACCTCGCCTGGCGGTGCCCGGCTGATGGCCGAAAAGCTGCGCCAGAGCGTCGTCGCCCTGAAGATCCCCCACAGCACGCCTGACGGAGGCGAGAACCTGACCATCAGCATCGGCGTCTCGACCTTCACCCCGCAGCAGGGCAGTGATTGCCGCGAGTTGATCTCCGCGGCGGACAAGGGGCTGTACATGGCCAAGCACAACGGGCGCAATCAGGTTGGAGTCGAATAAGCCTCTGCGAAATGGCTTTTGTGGCGAGGGAGCTTGCTCCCGCTGGGGCGCGCAGCGGCCCTGAAACCAGTTGGCTCGGTGTGTCAGGTTGATTGAGGGAGCCGTTTTGGGCTGCTGCGCAACCCAGCGGGAGCAAGCTCCCTCGCCACAGTGGCAGTGTTGAACCATGCCACTGGGTTTCATTCCCCCTAAAGCCGCCAGGCGGGCTGCCGCTGGCGCTTGATTACGTTATACTCGCCGGCTTTCAAAAGTTCGCCAACGAGTGCTGCCCGCCATGGAAATCAACCCGATCCTGAACACCATCAAGGACCTGTCCGAGCGCTCCGAAACTATTCGGGGGTATCTTTGACTACGATCAAAAGCATGAGCGCCTGACCGAAGTCAATCGCGAGCTTGAAGATCCGAATGTCTGGAACAACCCTTCGTACGCCCAGGAGCTGGGCCGCGAGCGTTCTGCGCTGGCGCAGATCGTCGAGACCCTGGACGAATTGTCCAGTGGCCTGGCCGATTGCCGCGACCTGCTGGACATGGCCGTCGAAGAGAACGACGAAGGCGCGGTCGGCGATGTCGTCGCCGAGCTGACGCGCCTGGACGAGAACCTCGCCAAGCTGGAATTCCGTCGCATGTTCAGCGGCGAGATGGACATGAACAACGCCTACCTGGACATCCAGGCCGGTTCCGGCGGCACCGAGGCCCAGGACTGGGCCAACATCCTGCTGCGCATGTACCTGCGCTGGGCCGACAAACGCGGTTTCGACGCGACCATCATGGAGCTGTCGGCCGGCGAAGTCGCCGGGATCAAGGGCGCCACCGTGCACATCAAGGGTGAATACGCCTTTGGCTGGCTGCGGACCGAGATCGGCGTGCACCGCCTGGTGCGCAAGAGCCCGTTCGACTCCGGCAACCGTCGTCACACCTCGTTCTCGGCGGTATTCGTCTCGCCGGAAATCGATGACAACATCGAGATCGAGATCAACCCGGCCGACCTGCGCATCGACACCTACCGTTCCTCCGGGGCCGGTGGCCAGCACGTCAACACCACCGACTCGGCCGTGCGGATTACCCACGTACCGACCAACACCGTGGTGAGTTGCCAGAACGAACGTTCCCAGCACGCGAACAAAGACACCGCGATGAAGATGCTGCGGGCCCGCTTGTACGAGCAGGAAGTGCAGAAGCGCAACGCCGCGTCCCAGGCCCTGGAAGACACCAAGTCCGACATCGGCTGGGGTCACCAGATCCGCTCGTACGTGCTCGACGCCTCGCGGATCAAGGACCTGCGTACCAGCATCGAACGCAGCGACTGCGACAAAGTGCTCGACGGCGACATCGATGAATACCTGATCGCCAGCCTCAAGCAAGGGCTGTAACGCGACACCCACGCGGTGGGCAGGCACGCTTGCACGCAAGCGAGGCCTGCCCGCAAACTCCGGCCCGGGGCCGGGGGCAACGAACCTGTGATGGAAACCTTAAAGACATGAGCGACCTAGAACTCGACCCGCAAGCCCTGCAACAGGAAGAAAACTCCCTGATCGCCCTGCGCAAGGAAAAGCTTGCTGCCGAGCGCGAAAAGGGCCAGGCCTTCCCCAACGACTTCCGCCGCGACGCGTATTGCGACGTCCTGCAGAAGAAGTACGCGGACAAGACCAAGGAAGAGCTGGCCGAGGCGGCGATTCCGGTCAAGGTTGCCGGTCGCATCATGCTCAACCGTGGTTCGTTCATGGTGATCCAGGACATGACCGGGCGCATCCAGGTCTACGTCAACCGCAAGACGTTGCCGGAAGAAACCCTGGCCGCCGTCAAGACCTGGGACCTGGGCGACATCATTGCCGCCGAAGGCACCCTGGCCCGCTCCGGCAAGGGCGACCTGTACGTCGAGATGACCAGCGTGCGCCTGCTGACCAAGTCCCTGCGCCCGCTGCCGGACAAGCACCACGGCCTGACCGACACCGAGCAGCGCTATCGCCAGCGCTACGTCGACCTGATCGTCAACGAAGAAGTGCGCCAGACTTTCCGCGTGCGTTCGCAAGTCATCGCCCACATCCGCAGTTTCCTGATGAAGCGTGACTTCCTCGAAGTCGAGACGCCGATGCTGCAGACCATTCCTGGCGGCGCGGCGGCCAAGCCGTTCGAAACCCACCACAACGCCCTGGACATGGAAATGTTCCTGCGCATCGCGCCGGAGCTGTACCTCAAGCGGCTGGTTGTCGGTGGGTTTGAAAAGGTGTTCGAGATCAACCGCAACTTCCGTAACGAAGGCGTTTCGACCCGGCACAACCCCGAATTCACCATGCTCGAGTTCTACCAGGCCTACGCCGACTACGAAGACAACATGGACCTCACCGAAGAACTGTTCCGCGAACTGGCGCAGTTGGTCCTGGGCAGCACCGACGTGCCGTACGGCGACAAAGTGTTCCACTTTGGCGAGCCGTTCGTGCGCCTGTCGGTGTTCGATTCGATCCTCAAGTACAACGCTGAGATCACCGCCGCCGACCTGCAGGACATCGACAAGGCCCGCGCCATCGCCAAGAAGGCCGGCGCCAAGGTGCTCGGCTTCGAAGGCCTGGGCAAGCTGCAAGTGATGATTTTCGAAGAGCTGGTCGAGCACAAGCTGGAGCAACCGCACTTCATCACCCAATACCCGTTCGAAGTGTCGCCGCTGGCCCGTCGTAACGACGAGAACCCAAGCGTGACCGACCGCTTCGAGCTGTTCATCGGCGGTCGTGAAATCGCCAACGCCTACTCCGAGCTCAATGACGCGGAAGACCAGGCCGAGCGCTTCATGGCCCAGGTGGCCGACAAGGACGCCGGCGACGACGAAGCCATGCACTACGACGCCGACTTCGTTCGGGCCCTGGAATACGGCATGCCGCCAACGGCCGGCGAAGGCATCGGTATCGATCGCCTGGTGATGTTGCTGACCAACTCACCGTCGATCCGCGATGTCATCCTCTTCCCGCACATGCGGCCCCAAGCGTAAGTGTTTCAAATAAAAAGCCGCCTCGATGGGCGGCTTTTTATTGCCTGTCTGGTACAAACGTATCAATTGGTTACTTCTGAAATAGCGAGGAAAGACCTGTCGTGAATCGTGCAATGGCTCAAGAAGGTGCAGCGGGCGTCGCCACTGCTGTGGCTGAAAGTGTTCAGTACCAAGGTCGCAAGGCCAGCCGACAGGGCAGTGAACAGCGCCGCCAGAAGATTCTCGACGCGGCCATGCGCATTGTCGTGCGCGATGGCGTGCGGGCGGTGCGACACCGCGCGGTGGCCGCCGAAGCGGGTGTGCCGCTGTCGGCCACCACGTATTACTTCAAGGATATCGACGACCTGCTCACCGATACCTTCGCCCAATACGTGGAGCGTAGCGCGGCCTTCATGGCCAAGTTGTGGGCCAATAACGAGGGCTTGCTGCGCGAGATGGTGGCTTATGGGGACGGCAGCGCCGCGTCGCGCTCGCAACTGGCCGACGATATCGCGCGGATGACCGCTGATTACGTGCAGCATCAACTGCAGAGCCGTCGCGACTACCTGATGGCCGAACAAGCGTTCCGCCAGGAAGCCTTGCTCAACCCGCGATTGGCGCTGCTGGTACGCTCCCATCAGCAAATTCTCTTGCATGGCACGTGTCAGTTTTTCCAGGTTCTGGGCTCGCGCGAGCCGCAACAGGATGCCAAAGTGTTGACGGCGATTATCGGACGGATGGAATATCAGGGCTTGCTCAATGGCGCCGAGCCGGTAGCCGAAGATGACATGCTCGGCATCCTGACCCGCTACATGCACTTGGTATTGGCGTCGGTGTAGCCTCGATGGGTTCACCGCAGCCGTTGTGGCGAGGGGATTTATCCCCGCTGGGCTACGAAGCAGCCCCAAAACCAGCCAACTCGGTACATCTGGCTAACTGAGCTGACTGCAAAGGGGGCTGCTCCGCAGCCTAGCGGGGCGGTGCGACGTTTCGCTAAATCCCCTCGCCACAAACCATAGGGAGTTCCAATGAAAGCCTGGCGTGCCGTTGTCCTGGCCGTGTCGTTGCTGCTGCTCAGCGGTTGCCTGGTGTCGTTCAAGGCGCCATTGCCCGACAGCGAAGCCGCGCCCAAGGGCCTGCTCGGCCACTGGACCAGCACCAACGCCTGGGGCGAACCGTTGAACCTGGAACTGACGAAGGTCGGCAAGCACCGCTACCAGGCCATCAGTTACTTCAGGGCCAGGCCCCAGGAGCGCGAAGCCATTCCCCTGACGGTCTCTCGCCACGGTAGCCGCTGGTACCTGTCGGCGAAGGTGCCGGCCCGGTTTGGCGGGCATTTCGTCATCGCCGGTTTCGAACTGACCGACAAGCAGGAACTGGTGGTCTACAACCTGGACATGGAACAGATCAACCAGGCCATCGGCCAGAAGCTCCTCAGCGGCCAGCCGAACCCGAGCGAAGAGGGCGATGGCGTGCTGGTGGACAGCGAAATGAGCAAGGTTTTCAGCTACCTCGATGACCCGGCCAATTCCGACGTGTTCTCGGAAGCCGTGCGCTACCAGCGACTGGCCAAATCCCAATAACGGTTACAAGCGGACGTTTTTTCACAGGAGTTCCGGGTGGACGATTACCAGCAGACGATACGCACCTTGTCCGATCGCATTGTGCTGGCGCAGACGCCGATTCGCATTCTCGACGCGGTGAAATGGGACGAGAACATCCGCAAGGGGTTTCTCAAGGCCAAGGGCAAGGAACTGCCGGCTGTGGACCGCGATTATTACCTCAACCGACCCCTGTCGTTCGACTCCAGCAAAGTGAAGCTGGAGTTCCAGAACATCGAGCGCGACATCACTCGCCAGCTTGGGCAGTTCAACCCGGTTGGCCAGATCATGCGCCGCATGTGCAAGGAATACCGCATGGTGGTGCGCATGCTCGAAGCGCGCGGCACCGAGGATTTCGGGCTGATCTCCCAGGAACTCTATGGCGCGGCGTCCGACGCCTTCCACGCTGGCGACCCAACCCTGGCCGACCTGGGCCTGATGCTGTCCGATTACCTGAACAACATCGATGGCCGTGGCGACCTCAAGGACGAGCCCAAGGTCCTCAGCGCCAAGGAAGCCGTCGGCCTGCTGCAACATCGCCTCAACCGGGTGTTTGGCGAGGCTGAGGAAACCATCCGGGTGTTCGAGTCCGACGGCATCGTCGCCGATGCGGCGGCGGGCGCCGACTACATCAAGATCCGCACCGACGCGATGTTCAACGAGCGCGACGTCCGGGCGCTGGAAGTCCACGAAGGGCTGGTGCACGTCGGCACCACCCTCAATGGCTTGAACCAGCCGATCTGCACCTTCCTGTCCAAGGGCCCGCCCTCGTCGACGGTGACCCAGGAGGGCCTGGCGATCCTCATGGAAATCATCACCTTCGCCTCCTACCCGAGTCGCCTGCGCAAGCTCACCAACCGTACCCGGGCCATTCATATGGTGGAGGAGGGCGCCGATTTCCTGCAGGTGTTCGAGTTCTTCCGCGAGCAGGGTTTTGAAATGGCCGAAAGCTACGGCAACGCCAGCCGGGTGTTCCGTGGCTCGGTGCCGACCGGTCTGCCATTCACCAAAGACTTGTCCTACCTCAAGGGCTTCATCATGGTTTACAACTACATTCAGCTCGCCGTGCGCAAAGGCAAGCTGGAGCAGGTGCCGCTGCTGTTCTGCGGCAAGACCACCCTGGAGGACATGCGTACATTGCGTCAGTTGGTGGATGAAGGGTTGGTCGTACCGCCCAAGTACCTGCCCGAGCAATTCCGCGACATGAACGCCCTGTCGGCCTGGATGTGCTTCTCCAACTTCTTGAACCACTTGAGCCTGGATCGGATCGAAGCGGATTATTCGAACATCCTCTAATCGCACCACCAATCCCTGTGGGAGCGAGCTTGCTCGCGATAGCGACAGGACAGTCAATACAGCTGTGACTGACATACCGCTATCGCGAGCAAGCTCGCTCCCACAGGGGACCGTGTTTCAACCTGAGTTTTAGCGAGGCTTCACCGGATGCGAACCCTCGGCATCGTTTGCCTGCTGCTGGCCCTGAGCGGTTGTAGCTCGCTGCTGTTCTACCCTGAACGCGGCCTGCCGTTTACCCCGGAGCGGGCCAAACTCGACTACCGCGACGTCACCCTGACCACCGCTGACGGGCTGAAGCTGCATGGCTGGTGGCTGCCGGTGAAACCGGGTGTCGAGGTCAAGGGCACGGTGCTGCATCTGCACGGCAATGGCGGCAACCTGGCCTGGCACCTCGGCGGCAGTTGGTGGTTGCCGGAGCAGGGCTATCAGGTGTTGATGGTCGATTACCGCGGCTATGGCGTTTCCGAAGGTGAGGCGAGCCTGCCGGCGATCTACCAGGACATCGACGCGGCATTCAGATGGCTCGACGATGCGCCCGAGGTCCAGGGCAAGCCGTTGGTGCTGCTCGGCCAGAGCCTGGGCGGCGCGCTGGCGGTGCATTACCTGGTCGAGCACCCGCAGCGCCAGCAGCAGCTCAAGGCTTTGGTGCTGGACGGGGTTCCTGCCAGCTACCGCGATGTAGGGCGTTTCGCCCTTGGCACGTCATGGCTGACCTGGGCGTTCCAAGTGCCGCTGTCGTGGCTGGTGCCGGACGGTGACAGCGCCATCGGCTCGATCGCGCAATTGAACGGCGTGCCAAAACTGATCTACCACAGCCTGGACGATCCGATCGTGCCCCTTTCCAACGGCATCCGCTTGTATCAAGCTGCGCCGCCGCCCCGGGTGTTGCAACTGACCCGCGGCGGCCACGTGCAGACCTTCGCCGACCCGACCTGGCGAACGGTAATGCTGCGCTACCTTGACGACCCCCAGCATTTCGATGGCCTGCGCCGCCTGGGCGAAATTCCGAACTACCCGAAATCCCCTGTTGAATCATCCGAGAACCCGCAATGAGCGAAGAACGTAACGCCATCCCCCTGATCATCACCGGTATTTGCAGCATCCTCGGCACTGTCGCGGTGCTGTGGTACTACGGCTACCTGCATTTCGCCAAGCCCGAGGATGCGTTGCTGCTCAACCAATTCACCATGCTCAAGACCGTTCCGGGCGAGGATTACAAAGTCTCCCTGGAGCCGGCTCCGCAGGTCGCTCAGTGCATCGATGGCGTGCTGGTGCTGTTCGACACCGAACAGAAAGGCCTGACCGGCGTGCTGATCAACGAGAAGAAGCGCGCGGTGCGCTGCATGGGGCAGGAAACCCCGCAAAAGCTTCAGCCTTAAGCGAGACTCCTGTGGGAGCGAGCTTGCTCGCGATAGCGGTGGTTCAGCAGCATTGATAGTGCCTGACACTCCGCTATCGCGAGCAAGCTCGCTCCCACAAGGATCGTGTGCAGCCAAATAAATTTGGCCAACAAAAAAAGCCCCGCCTGATTGAAGCCAGGCGGGGCTTTTTCGTTGCACTCAACCGATCAGTTGGCGCTCATGGTCGAACGCGGGGCGACGGGCTGGTTGTCGTTGGAGATGGTCACTTCCACGCGACGGTTCATGGCGCGGCCCGAGACGCTGGTGTTGTCGGCGACCGGGAATTCCTTGCCGTAGCCCTGGGTCACGATGCGGGCTGGATCGACGCCCATTTTCACCAGGGCCGTGCGCACGGAGCTGGCGCGGCGCTCGGACAGCGACTGGTTGTAGGAGTCCGAGCCGGTGCTGTCGGTGTAGCCTTCGATGATCACTTTGCGATCCGGGTTTTCCTGGAGGAACTGCGCGAGTTTGCTGACGTTGGTCATGCCGCTGGCGCGCAGGTCGGATTTGTTGGTGGCAAACAGCACGTCGCCGAAGGTCACCAGCGTACCGCGCTCGGTCTGCTTGGCGTTGAGGCTGTCCTGCAACTGCTTGATCTGCGCGTTGCGGGCTTCCAGTAATGCACGGGCGCGTTCGTCACCGGCGTTTTTCAGCTCGGCTTCGGCGTTGCGCAGGGCGATGGTCTGCTTGGCCACTTCGACACGCTGGTTGGTCAGGTAGGCCAACTGGTCTACCTTGGCTTCGTCTTCGTTATCCATGTAGGCCTTGTCGGCCTTGGCCAGGAAATCGGCGGCGTCCTTGGTTTCCAGCGCAGCCACTTTAGTCGCCGCCGGATCGGCCTGCAGCCCGTTGTAATTGGTGCGCGCCTGTTCCAGGTTCGCGTTCGGGTCGTGGGAGCAAGCGGCCAGGGCTACGCAGGCAGCAAGCAGGGCGGGCATCATGAAATGTTTGTGCGTCATAGTCTGTCGTCCTTTTATCGATGAGAAACACGTCGTGGCATAAACGGTTTACTGAACCTTGTTCATGCCTTCCTGACGCAATTCCTGAACCCCTTTCTGGGAGTCCTTGAGAGCCTGTTCGGCCTTGGCGGCCTGGGCCTTGCGCTCAGCGACGCGGGCATCCCATTCGGCCTGTTCGGCCAGACGCTTGGCCTCTTCGTAGTTTTCATCGTGCATGGCGATTTCGGCTTGCTTGAGTTTGTCCTGGGCCGATTTCATTTCCACCGCGGCAAACTCGGTGCCGCCTGCGCTGACGGCACTGTTCACCGCCGATTGCGTGACCGCGTATTGCTCCGAAGGTGGATTGCCGGCACAACCGGCCAGGATGAAGCTGCTACCGATCGCCAGGGCAGCCAACTTCAGGCCGCGCAGGCCAGTGGATGAGGGTTTGGCAGTGCAGGTATTCATAGGCTTCAACTCCATTGGAAAACTCCTGAAAAAACACCAATCCATGCTGGGACCGAAGCCGTGACGTCTGTTTTGGCGCTGGCGCCAGGGCGCGTTTATTTAAACGGCCGTTCCAGTATGGTTACTCGGTGTGACCCGAGGCGTTTTTCAAAAGTTCAGGCAAGGATGGCCATTCGCCAAAAGAATTGCTGACTGATCGGTCAGGGGTAAAAAAGCTGAACTTTCAAGGCGTGCAGGGGTATTCCGGGCGTAGGGAAGTCTGCATTTTTTGGCTGGATGCGCGCGTAGGAGCTGCCTCGCTTCGCTCGTCAGCTCCTACAGGAGTCAGGAATCAGTGCTTGGATTTGTCGCTCTGCGAGGACAGTTCGTGCAGATGGCGTCGGGACAATGCGAGGAAGCGCGGGGTCGGGCCCACGTCTTCGTACAGCGGATCGCCTTCTTCATCGGTGGCCACTACCTGCGGTCCCTTGACGTAGGGGAAGCTGGCTTCCAACTCTTCCAGCGCCGCGCCGATGAGTTCGCCGAGCAGTTCTTCCGGGTGGCGCTTGGGGTACATGTCGCAGATGGCCGCCAGGCGTGCTGCGGCCTCGACGTCGAGATGAATCGTGTAGCCGGTCTGGGTCAGGCGACCCTTGGCGTTTTCTTCCCAATGCTGGGCAAGCTCACGGATTTTCATGATGACCTCAATAGCCCTGCTTTTGGCGGGCGCGATAGTGACAAGCCGTCGTGTGGCTTACCCATGAGACTAGCTTTGCCTGACAAGGTTTAAAGTCCCTTCGTCGCTTGTCATTAACGACTGGCATCGGCACTCTCTCCTACAAAGCTGTCCGGACCTTTTTGCTGGAGAACTGCTGATGACCGATATCGATGCCCGCTTGCGCGAGGACGTCCACCTGCTCGGCGAGCTGCTGGGCAACACCATTCGCGACCAGTACGGAGACACCTTTCTCGACAAGATCGAGCAGATCCGCAAGGGCGCCAAGGCCGACCGCCGTGGTTCCATGGACGCCGAACTGAGCGCCAGCCTCAACCAGTTGAGCGAGGATGAACTGCTGCCGGTGGCGCGGGCGTTCAACCAGTTCCTCAACCTGGCCAACATCGCCGAGCAATACCAATTGATTCATCGGCGCGAAGAATCCAAGCCCGCACCGTTCGAAGCCCGGGTGCTGCCCGAGCTGCTGGCACGCTTGCGCGCCGAAGGCCACAGCGCCGAATCGCTGGCCCGGCAACTGGGGCGGCTGGATATTGAATTGGTCCTCACAGCGCACCCCACCGAAGTCGCCCGGCGCACGCTGATCCAGAAATACGATGCCATCGCCGCGCAACTCGCCGCCCAGGATCACCGCGACCTCACCAGCGCCGAGCGCGCGCAAATCCACCAGCGCTTGCAGCGGTTGATCGCCGAAGCCTGGCACACCGAAGAAATCCGCCGCACCCGACCCACGCCGGTGGACGAGGCCAAGTGGGGTTTCGCGGTGATCGAGCATTCGCTGTGGCACGCCATCCCCAATTACCTGCGCAAAGCCGATCAGGCCTTGCACGCCGCTACCGGGCTGCGCTTGCCCCTGGAAGCCGCACCGATCCGCTTTGCCTCGTGGATGGGCGGCGACCGCGACGGCAACCCGAACGTCACCGCCGCGGTCACGCGCGAAGTGCTGTTGCTGGCGCGTTGGATGGCGGCGGACCTTTATCTGCGCGATGTCGATCACCTGGCGGCCGACCTGTCCATGCAAAACGCCAGTGCGGCCTTGCGCGCCCAGGCCGGCGACAGTGCCGAACCCTATCGCGCGGTGCTCAAGCAATTGCGTGAGCGCCTGCGGGCGACCCGCAACTGGGCCCAGGCCTCGCTGAAAGCCACGACGCCGGCCTCCGCCGAGGTATTGCAGAACAACCGCGAACTGCTCGATCCGCTGGAGCTGTGCTACCAGTCCCTGCACGAATGCGGCATGGGTGTGATTGCCGACGGGCCGCTGCTCGATTGCCTGCGCCGCGCGGTGACGTTCGGGCTGTTCCTGGTGCGCCTCGATGTGCGCCAGGATTCGACGCGCCACTCGATGGCCATGACCGAAATCACCGATTACCTCGGGCTTGGGCGTTACGAAGACTGGGATGAAGAGCAGCGCATTCGCTTCCTGCTGGATGAGCTGAATAACCGTCGACCCTTGTTGCCGCCACATTTCAAGCCGTCGGCCGATACCGCAGAAGTCCTGGCGACCTGCCGGGAAGTCGCGGCGGCACCTGCGGCGTCCCTGGGTTCCTACGTGATCTCCATGGCCGGTGCGGCCTCCGATGTGCTGGCGGTGCAGCTGTTGCTCAAGGAAGCCGGCGTGCTGCGGCCGATGCGGGTGGTGCCGCTGTTCGAAACCCTTGCCGACCTGGATAACGCCGGTCCGGTGATGGAGCGTCTTCTGTCGCTGCCCGGCTACCGTGCACGCCTGCAAGGGCCTCAGGAAGTGATGATCGGCTATTCCGATTCGGCCAAGGACGCCGGCACCACGGCGGCGGCCTGGGCGCAATACCGGGCGCAGGAACGACTGGTGGATATCTGCCGTGAGCAGCAAGTCGAACTGCTGCTGTTCCATGGTCGCGGCGGCACGGTCGGTCGTGGCGGTGGTCCGGCGCACGCGGCGATCCTGTCCCAGCCGCCGGGTTCGGTGGCGGGTCGGTTCCGTACGACTGAGCAAGGCGAAATGATTCGTTTCAAATTTGGCCTGCCGGACATCGCCGAACAGAACCTCAACCTTTACCTCGCTGCGGTGCTGGAAGCGACCTTGCTGCCACCGCCGCCGCCCACGCCAGAGTGGCGTCATTTGATGGACGAGCTGGCCGCCGACGGCGTCAGTGCCTACCGCGCCGTGGTGCGGGAAAATCCGCAATTCGTCGAGTATTTCCGCCAGTCCACGCCGGAACAGGAATTGGGCCGGCTGCCCCTGGGCAGTCGCCCGGCCAAGCGCCGCGCCGGAGGTATCGAAAGCCTGCGGGCGATTCCGTGGATCTTCGGCTGGACCCAGACTCGCCTGATGCTGCCCGCCTGGCTCGGTTGGGAAACCGCCCTGGGCAAGGCGCTGGAGCGGGGTGAGGGTGAATTGCTCGGGCAGATGCGCGAGCAGTGGCCGTTCTTCCGTACCCGCATCGACATGCTGGAGATGGTGCTGGCCAAGGCCGACGCCGATATTGCCCGGTCCTACGATGAGCGTCTGGTGGAGCCGGCATTGCTGCCGTTGGGTGAGCATTTACGCGACCTATTGTCGCAGGCGTGCTCGGTGGTCCTGGGGTTGACCGGCCAGTCGCAGCTACTGGCACATAGCCCAGACACGCTGGAATTCATTCGCCTGCGCAACACCTACCTTGACCCGCTACACCTGCTGCAGGCCGAACTGTTGGCGCGTTCGCGGCAGCAGGACGTTGCCCAGGGCAGCCCCGTGGAACAGGCGTTGCTGGTGTCTGTGGCAGGGATCGCCGCCGGTTTGCGCAACACCGGCTGACGTCGGGTCGTCGCCTGAAACAGCTCGCCCGGTTCGTCCGGGCGTAACCGTTTGTGGAGAAGGGCAGGTCGACCAGGCGACAGTTTGTTGCCCGGTTGCGACTCTCGCCACCTTATACAAAGGTCGCGTCGGGCGCGGGTTCCTCCGACTTTCGGCGGCTTGTGTGGCTCGGGCCTGCTGTGTATCTTGAGCAGCCTTTGACCGTTTGGGCGGTCACGATCCTGTTTTTCGAAGATTGGCCCCACGAGGCGAATCCGAGCGTTTTACATAAAAAAATTGAGGAGCACATCGATGCGCGTCATTCTGCTGGGAGCTCCCGGGGCCGGTAAAGGTACTCAGGCAAAGTTCATCACCGAGAAATTCGGTATCCCGCAAATCTCCACCGGCGACATGCTGCGTGCCGCGGTCAAGGCTGGCACCCCATTGGGCGTTCAAGCCAAGAGCATCATGGATGCCGGCGGCCTGGTGTCGGATGACCTGATCATCGCCCTGGTCAAGGATCGCATCGCTCAACCGGACTGCGCCAATGGCTTCCTGTTCGACGGTTTCCCGCGCACTATTCCCCAGGCCGAAGCCCTGGTGACTGCCGGTGTGGAACTCGATCACGTGGTCGAAATCGCGGTAGACGACGAAGAAATCGTCCAGCGCATTGCCGGCCGTCGTGTCCACGAAGCATCCGGTCGTGTCTATCACACCGTCTACAACCCGCCAAAGGTCGCCGGCAAGGACGACGTGACTGGCGACGAGCTGGTGCAACGCAAGGACGACACTGAAGAAACCGTGCGTCATCGCCTGTCGGTCTACCATTCCCAGACCAAGCCGCTGGTGGACTTCTACCAGAAGCTGTCCGCTGCCCAGGGCAAGCCGAAGTACAGCCACATCCCGGGCGTTGGCTCGGTCGATGCGATCACCGGCAAAGTGCTTGAAGCGCTGAGCTGAAAAGCCTGATCAGTTGCAACAAACACGGCCCGCTTGCGGGCCGTAGTTGTTTATACTGGCGCACTTTTTTTCCACCTGATTTACGGACACATCGATGAGCACCTTGCTGGCCCTGGACACCGCGACTGAAGCTTGCTCCGTTGCCTTGCTGCACGACGGCAAGGTCACGAGCCATTACGAGGTGATCCCACGCCTGCACGCGCAGAAATTACTGCCGATGATCCAGCAATTGTTGAGCGACGCCGGGACGACCTTGCAAGCGGTTGACGCGATTGCCTTTGGCCGTGGGCCCGGGGCGTTCACCGGCGTGCGGATCGCCATTGGCGTCGTGCAGGGCTTGGCCTTTGCCCTGGAGCGCCCGGTATTGCCAGTGTCGAACCTGGCGGTGCTGGCCCAGCGGGCCTTGCGCGAACACGGCGCGCGCCAGGTGGCGGCGGCTATCGATGCGCGTATGGACGAGGTGTACTGGGGCTGCTACCGCGAAACCGATGGCGAGATGCGTCTGGTGGGCCGTGAAGCGGTATTGCCACCTGAGTCGGCGGCGTTGCCGGATGAGGCGAGTGGTGATTGGTTTGGTGCTGGTACAGGCTGGGGCTATGGCGAGCGGATCGGCGCCAGCGTTGTCGGCCAGGACGCCTCGACGCTGCCCCATGCCGAAGACCTGCTGGCACTCGCACGCTTCGCCTGGGAACGCGGCGAGGCCATCGCGGCGGACGATGCGCAGCCGGTTTACCTGCGGGACAAGGTCGCAACGCCGAAGTCCGAGCGCTAACGAGCATTGCCCATCCGAAGGCGAGCACAGTTGTGGCGAGGGGATTTATCCCCGCTCGAGTGCGCAGCACTCGCCAGGTCAATGGCTGATAAAACAATGTCGGGGGCGCTGCGCGCCCAGCGGGGATAAATCCCCTCGCCACGAGGCATTTTTCAGCACTTGGACTTCCCGCCAAAAAGTCATTTCCCGATCCAAAAGTCACACCCAATCTTGCCGGTCGTCACTTTTTCACCCCGTTTTTAAACCTTTTTGACTTTATGTGTTCTAGTTATCACTTGCGCATTTGCGCGGCTGCGAATGTGCCGCTAAATTGCCATCATTGATACCGAGCATTCTGTTATGCGTATAGACGGCGTTTCCTCACAGTCCTATCCCATCAAGCGTCGGCCTCGTGCGGGTAAAGCCGCTGAGCCCGAAACTTTCGATGACATCGATGGCGACCTGGAACTTCCGTCCGAAGAGCAACTGGCCGCCCGTGCCGCCAAAGCCTCCGCGCAGCGCCTGAGCAATCTCCCCGCCCGCCAGCAAGACATGCTGTATCACCGCGCCATGAGCCACAGTGTTTCCGCCGCGCTCGCCAGCTATTTGAGCACTGCCGGTTTTGTCGACTGGGATATGGAAGTGCTGGGGCTTGACCTCTACATCTGATGCGGTTGCCTTATTACCTCGGCTGCCCGTCCTGGAGTGAAAACGCCTGGCGCGATTATCTTTATCCCCAGGACGCCAAAAGCTCCGACTTCCTGAATCTCTATAGCCAAGTATTCAACGCCGTGGAAGGCAACACGACCTTCTATGCGAGCCCGTCCGCGGCCACCGTCCAGCGCTGGGCGGACATCATGCCCGAGGACTTTCGCTTCACCGCCAAGATCCCCGGTGACATCAGCCATGGCGGTGATTTGCGCGAACACCTGACCGCCACGGAAACCTTCGTTCAATTGCTCAGCCCGCTGGGCGAGCGGGTTTCACCGTTCTGGCTGCAACTGTCCAAGGCATTCACGCCCAATCGGTTGCACGAGCTGGCGGCCTTCATCGACGCGTTCCCACGCCAGTTGGCGGTCGAGGTCCGTCATGATGAGTTCTTCGCCAAGGGCGATGCCGAGCGCCAGCTCAATCGCCTGTTGCTCGATCGCGGCGTGGAACGTATCTGCCTCGATCCGCGAGGTTTGTTCAGCTGTGCCTCGACCGATCCCTCAGTGATCCATGCCCAATACAAAAAACCACGGGTCCCGACGCGGCCAGCGGCTTTCACTCAATGCCCGCAGGTACGCTTCGTTGGCCATCCCGTGGTGGAAGCCAACGAGCCGTTCCTGGCACCTTGGGTAGAGAAAATCGCCGAGTGGATCGAAGAAGGGCGTACGCCTTACATGTTCCTGCACACCGCCGATAACCTGCTTGCGGCGAAACTGGCGATGCACTTTCACAACCGCTTGATGAACCGTTTGCCTGGCTTGCCGGCCCTGCCTGAGCTATATAGAGAACCCGCCGCCGAGCAACTGGGTTTGCTCTGAGGCGATCTCTTCCCCAGTTCAGGAGCGACTTTCATGGATGCACAAACCCGACGAGCCCAGGCGTTCAAGGCCTTGCACGAGCGCGAAGGGGCGTTTGTCATTCCCAATCCGTGGGATGCCGGTTCGGCCAAGATGCTCGCCAGCCTTGGCTTCGAAGCCTTGGCGACCACCAGCGCCGGCCATGCTTTTTCCATGGCGCGACCCGATGGTGGGTTGGGCCTGGATGACACGCTGGCTAACGTGCGAGCGATCGTGGCGGCCACGGATTTGCCGGTGGCGGTCGACCTGGAGAATGGCTTTGCCGATGCCCCCGAAGAGTGTGCCCGCAGCCTGTTGCGTGCGGCAGAAGCTGGCGCAGTAGGGGGCTCGATCGAAGATGCCACCGGGCGCCCGGACAGTCCGATCTATTGCTTCGAGCACGCCGTGGCGCGAGTCAAGGCCGCGGCCGACGCGGTGCGCAGCCTGCCGTTCCCGTTTCTGCTGACCGCCCGGGCGGAGAACTTCCTGCACGGCAAACCCGACCTGGACGATACGATCCGGCGTCTGAAGGCGTTCGCCGACGCTGGCGCCGACGTGCTCTATGCACCGGGGCTGAGCAGCGCCGAACAGGTCCTCGCAGTGGTCCAGGCCGTGGCGCCCAAACCAGTGAACGTGCTGATGTCCGGCGCCCTGGACCTCACCGTGGCGCAATTGAGCGAACTGGGCGTCAAGCGCATTAGCGTCGGATCGGCCCTGGCGTTGGCGGCCTATGGCGAATTCTTCCGTGCCGCCGAGGAAATCCAGCAGCAGGGCACGTTCACCTTCACTCGTCGTTCGATGCCGTTCAGTCAGGCCAATCAATTATTCAAGGCTTGATGCCCGAGGCGTTGTCGTGCGGTTTTTCAAAGTGTTGATGGTGTTGGCGCTGGCTGTGGGTGTCGCAGTGTTCAGCGTTTGGCGCGGCTGGTTGTCGGTGCCGCCGCAGTGGAATCCTTGGGCGCCGCTGGACGTCAACGTCCCGCCCAACCTGCTGACCCGCTACAAACTGATGGCCCTGCGCAACGACCCGCAACTGTGCGACCAGGCGCTCGCCACGTCAGGGCTTCGGACCGCTCGCCAGGCGGACAGCGGCGCCAACACGACGTGTCCGTTGACCAATGTGTTGCGGGTACAGGGCGGCGAGGTGGCGCTGAGCAGTAGCTTTCTGGCCAGTTGTCCGCTGGCCGTGGCTTTTGCGTTGTTCGAGCGCCATGCGCTGCAGCCGGCGGCAACGGCGGTCTATGGGCAGAAGGTCACGCGCGTCGATCATCTGGGCAGCTTTGCCTGTCGCAATATGTACGGTCGTGAGAGCGGCGCGCGCAGCCAGCATGCCACGGCCAGCGCGATCGACATCGCCGGGTTTCGCCTGGCCGATGGACGTGCGGTCAGCGTGCTCAGGGACTGGCCGAAGGACAATACCGATGCGCAATTCCTGCGGCAGGTTCGCGACGGCGCCTGCGACATGTTCAGTGTGGTGTTGAGTCCGGACTACAACGCAGCGCACCGCAACCACTTCCATCTGGATGTCGGACCGTGGTGGATTTGCAGGTAAGAATCAGGCGGCGATGCGCAGGTTCTGCAGCACGATCGGCCGTGCCCAGCGGGTATCGAAATCGAGTTGTTTCTGTTGCGCCACCAATTCCTCTTCCGGGAACGGCGGGAATGGCTTGTCCAGCAGGTCGAGTTCGAACTCGGCAATCGGCAGGTGCAATGGACGCGGTTGTGGTGCCGGGCCCGGTTCTGGCAGGGGCTGGCCAGCAGCGAGAACGATTGGGCGAACCCAGTTGCTTTCAAAAGTCTGCTGCTTTTGCTGGGCGACGATTTCTTCCGGTGGGAAGGGTGGGAACGGTTTGTCCAGCAGGTCGAGTTCGAATTCGGCGATTGGCAGGAACAAAGGCTCGGGCGGCTTGACCTGGGTCTCCGTCACTTCACAGGTGCGCTGGCTGACGATGTGGTCCAGCAGCTCGGCGCCGAGGGTCGGTTCAACCGCTTCATCGAGGGCGACTGGCTGGTAGCTGCCAGGCGCCGGTGCGTTTTCACCCAACTGATCGGCCAGGGCCCGGGCGAAAAAATCCTGCCACAGGTGACTGACGCCGCTCAGGGCTTGGGTGTTACGCAGGCTGTAATCGCCGTAAGGGGAGATAACGCCTATCGATGTGGATTGAATGTCTGACATTTTTCTCGGTCGACGCTCAGCTCTGGCAAAATGCCGTTCACCGTTGTTATCGGCCGTTTTTGCCGATCCTTAATTTTTTGAGCGTGTTTTCATGATTGAGCAACCCGCGGCCTGCCGCATCCACGTCGAGGCCCTGGCCCCGGCCTTCCAGGCGCAAGCCGAGCAATGGGCCGAGCGGCTTGGCCTGCCGTTGCAAGTGGACGATGGCGAGTTTGCCTTGCAGGTTGGCGAGCAGGGTTTGCAATTGCAGCAACTGGGTCCGGACGCGCCGGGACCGGTGCGGGTGGACTTCGTCGAGGGTGGCGCGGCCCATCGTCGGCTGTACGGCGGCGGCAGCGGCCAGATGATCGCCAAGGCCGTCGGTGTCGCCCAAGGTGTGCGTCCTCGGGTACTCGACGCCACGGCTGGGCTGGGCAAGGACGCGTTCGTGCTGGCGAGCCTGGGCTGCGAAATGAGCCTGATCGAGCGCCAGCCGTTGATTGGCGCCTTGCTGGAAGATGGCCTGGCCCGTGGCGCGGAAGATTTCGACGTAGCGCCGATCGTGGCGCGCATGCGTTTGCTCAAGGGCAACTCGATCGAGGTGATGCGCAACTGGGAGGGCGAGCCGCCCCAGGTGATCTACCTGGACCCGATGTTCCCCCATCGGGAGAAAACTGCCCTGGTGAAAAAAGAGATGCGCCTGTTCCGGCCGCTGGTGGGTGATGACAATGACGCCCCGGCGCTGTTGGCCGCGGCGCTGGCGCTGGCGACCCACCGGGTGGTGGTCAAGCGCCCGCGCAAGGCGCCTTGCATCGAAGGGCCGAAGCCGAGCCATGGGCTTGAGGGCAAGTCCAGTCGCTACGACATCTACCCGAAGAAAGCGCTCAAGGCTTGAGACCGAGGTGCCTGCATCGCGAGCAAGCTCGCTCCCACAGGGGGCGGTGGTGAACACAGAAATCTGTGAACACCCTCGATCAACTGTGGGAGCGAGCTTGCTCGCGATGAGGCCCTGACGGCCAGCGCAAGGCTGCCGGTCCAGCTAAGGCCGATAAGCCCGCACAAACAACCCCACCACTTCCTGCACATGAGCCTCCGCCGCTTCGGCGTCCTGTGGCCCATCGCAGCCGTACAGCAACCGGAAATTCGCCGCGCCCTTGATCAGGCAGAAGAAATGCTCGGCGGCGTTGCGGGGTCTGTCGATGCTCAAGGCGCCGCTCTGGTTGACCTTGGTCAGTAACCGCTCCATGCCTGAGAGCATGCGTTGCGGGCCGGCCTCGTAGAAAATCGTCGAAAGTTTCGGATCCTGGCTGCCCAAGGCAATCATCAACCGATGCAGGTTGACCGATTCGTCGCTGTTGATCAGTTGATTGAAACCACGGGCGATGTTCAGCAACACGTGCTCAATGGGAACGCCATCAGGCCATTCGAAAAAAAGCGTCGGAACCTGCTCCTCGCACTTGGCAATCACCGCGGCGGCAAACAGGGTTTCTTTGTCGTTGAAGTGACTGTAGACCGTCAGCTTCGACACGCCGGCCTCGGTCGCCACGGCATCCATGCTGGTACTGGCGTAACCCAGGTCCAAGAACAGACGTTTCGCCGCGTCGAGAATGGCTTGGCGCTTGGCCAGATCCTTTGGACGGCCAGGGCCGCTGGGAGGGAGAGGATTGTTCGACATTATTCGCTTTTAATACTGGACTGGTGAGTTTGCTATTAATAACATACTCGCCAGTATAATTATTCCAAGCACCATTAGCGAAAGGTCATCACCATGTTCCGCTATGTCCTGCCCCTCGCCCTGCCAGTCAGCCTGGCTTTTTTATTGTCTGCGTGTGGCCACGATGAACCGGTCGCCGCTGTCGTTCGCCCCGCCATGGTGGTCAAGCCAGAGCCTTCGGCCTTGGCGATGGACAGTTATCCCGGCGAAGTACGGGCACGGTTCGAACCGGACCTGGCGTTTCGCATTGGTGGCAAAGTGAGCCGACGGCTGGTCGAGGAGGGGCAGCGGGTCAAGGCCAATCAACCCTTGGCTGAACTCGATCCCGAAGACGTGCGCCTGCAACTCGAAGCGAGCCGGGCCCAGGTCGCCGCCGCCGAGGCCAACCTGAGCCTGGTGCGCGCCGAGCGCGACCGCTACAAGACCCTGATGGAGCGGCAGATGGTCAGCCGCTCCCAATACGACAACGCGGAGAATCTCTATCGCTCCGGGGCAGCGCGGCTCAAGCAGATCAAGGCTGAATTCGACGTCGCCAGCAACCAGGCCAGCTATTCGATTTTGCGCGCGCCCCAGGATGGCGTCGTGGCCCGGCGTTCGGTGGAAGTCGGTCAGGTGGTGTCGGCCGGGCAAACAGTCTTCACTCTGGCCACCGACGGCGAGCGTGAGGTGCTGATCAGTTTGCCGGAACAGAGTTTCGGCCGGTTCAAGATCGGCCAGCCGGTTTCGGTGGAGTTGTGGAGCCAGCCCGACCAGCGTTTCAGCGGACACATCCGCGAACTCTCGCCCGCCGCCGACCCGAAATCCCGCACCTTCGCCGCCCGTGTTGCCTTCGCCGCCGGCAGCGTCCCGGCGGAGCTGGGCCAGAGCGCCCGGGTGTTTATCCAATCCGCAGACAAGGTCTCGTTGTCCGTACCGCTGTCGGCCCTCACCGCCGAGAACGGCGCGACTTACGTCTGGGTGGTCAACTCCAACAACACCCTCAAGAAAGTCCCGGTCCGTGTCGGAGCCTTCGGCGAAAAAACCGTGCCGGTGCTTGAAGGCCTGAGCGCCAATGACTGGGTGGTGGCTGCGGGCGTGCATGTGCTCCTCGATGGCCAGCAGGTCCGGCCAGTGGATCGCTCCAACCGCGTGGTCAACCTGGCGGCCAAGGAGTAATTCCCGATGGGTTTCAATCTTTCCGAATGGGCGTTGCGTAACCGCCAGATCGTACTGTTCCTGATGCTGTTGCTGGCAATCGTCGGGGCACTTTCCTACACCAAGCTCGGCCAGAGCGAAGACCCGCCGTTCACCTTCAAGGCCATGGTCATTCGCACGGTTTGGCCGGGAGCGACGGCCGAGGAAGTGTCGCGCCAGGTCACCGAGCGTATCGAAAAGAAGCTGATGGAAACCGGCGATTACGAAAAGATCGTCTCGTTTTCCCGCCCAGGTGAATCCCAGGTGACTTTTGCGGCACGCGATTCCCTGCACTCAAAGCAGATTCCCGAGCTGTGGTATCAGATTCGCAAGAAGATCGGCGATATCCGCCAGACCTTGCCGCCGGGAATCCAGGGACCGTTCTTCAACGATGAGTTCGGCACGACCTTCGGCAATATCTACGCGCTCACCGGGGACGGCTTCGATTACGCCGTGCTCAAGGACTATGCCGACCGTATCCAGATCCAGCTGCAGCGGGTCAAGGACGTGGGCAAGGTCGAGCTGGTCGGCCTGCAGGACGAGAAAATCTGGGTCGAACTGTCGAACGTGAAACTGGCGACCCTTGGCCTGCCGCTGGCAGCGGTCCAGCAAGCCTTGGAGGCGCAGAACGCGGTGTCCACCGCCGGGTTCTTCGAGACCGGCAGCGAGCGATTGCAGCTAAGGGTTTCGGGTAATTTCCAGACGGTGGAAGAGATCCGCAATTTTCCGATCCGCGTGGCTGATCGCACCTTCCGCATTGGCGACGTGGCGGATGTTCGTCGCGGCTTTAACGATCCCCCCGCGCCGCGCATGCGCTTCATGGGGGAAGATGCCATTGGCCTGGCCGTCGCAATGAAGGAGGGCGGCGACATCCTGATCCTGGGCAAGGCCCTCGAGGTCGACTTTGCCCGGATCCAGAACACCCTGCCGGCCGGCATGCAGTTGCGCAAGGTTTCGGACCAGCCGGCGGCGGTGAAAACCGGCGTCGGTGAGTTTGTCCAGGTGCTGGTGGAAGCGCTGACGATCGTGTTGCTGGTGAGCTTCTTCTCCTTGGGGCTGCGCACCGGGATGGTAGTGGCGCTGGCGATTCCTCTGGTGCTGGCGATGACCTTCGCGGCGATGTATTACTTGGGCATCGGCCTGCACAAGATTTCCCTTGGCGCGCTGGTCTTGGCGTTGGGGTTGCTGGTGGACGACGCGATCATTGCGGTAGAGATGATGGCGATCAAGATGGAGCAGGGCTTCGACCGGATCAAGGCGGCCAGCTTCGCCTGGACCAGCACGGCGTTTCCGATGCTCACTGGCACCTTGATCACAGCGGCGGGTTTCCTGCCCATCGCCACCGCCCAATCGGGCACGGGGGAATACACCCGTTCGATTTTCCAGGTGGTGACCCTTGCACTGTTGGCGTCCTGGGTCGCTGCGGTGGTGTTCGTGCCTTATCTGGGGGAGAAATTCCTGCCGGACCTGGCGAAGATTCACGCAGCCAAGCATGGCACCGTTGACGGCCAGCCTGACCCTTACGGCACGCCGTTCTATCAGCGTGTGCGGCGTTTGGTGGAATGGTGCGTGCGTCGGCGCAAGACCGTCATCGCATTGACCGTGCTGTTGTTCGTGGGCTCGGTGGTGCTGTTCCGTTTTGTCCCGCAGCAGTTTTTCCCGGCGTCGGGACGCCTGGAGTTGATGGTCGACCTGAAACTGGCCGAAGGCGCTTCGCTGGTCAACACCGCCGAGCAGGTCAAGCGCCTTGAAGCACTGCTCAAGGATCACGCCGGCATCGACAATTACGTCGCCTACGTCGGCACCGGTTCACCGCGTTTCTACTTGCCGCTGGATCAGCAACTGCCGGCGCCGAGCTTCGCCCAATTCGTGGTGCTGGCCAAGACCATCGAAGACCGCGAGCCGTTGCGCAGTTGGTTGATCAGCACCCTGAACGAGCAGTTCCCGACGTTGCGCTCGCGGGTGACGCGCCTGGAAAACGGTCCGCCGGTGGGCTACCCGGTGCAGTTTCGCGTGACGGGCGAGCACATCGAGGAGGTCAGGGCCCTGGCGCGGAAAGTGGCGACAAAGGTTCGCGAAAACCCCTACGTCGTCAATGTGCATCTGGACTGGGAAGAGCCGAGCAAAGTGGTGTACCTGAATATCGACCAGGACCGCGCCCGGGCCTTGGGGGTGACCACCGCCAATCTGTCGAGCTTCCTGCAAAGTTCCCTCACCGGGTCCAGCGTCAGCCAGTACCGGGAAGACAACGAACTGATCGAGATCCTGCTGCGCGGCACCGTGCATGAGCGCACCGAGCTTTCGCGGCTGCCGAGCCTGGCGGTGCCCACCGACAACGGTGCGAGTGTGGCGCTGTCACAGATCGCAACGCTGGAGTATGGCTTTGAAGAGGGCGTGATCTGGCACCGCAACCGTCTGCCGAGCGTGACCGTTCGGGCCGACATTTATGGCAAGGAACAGCCCGCGACCCTGGTGCAGCAGATCTTCCCGACCCTGGACCCGATTCGCGCGGAACTGCCTGACGGCTATCTACTTGAAGTGGGTGGGACGGTGGAGGATTCGGCCCGAGGCCAGAAATCAGTGAACGCCGGCGTACCGCTGTTCATCGTGGTGGTGCTGACGTTGTTGATGCTGCAACTGCGCAGCTTTTCCCGCGCGGCCATGGTGTTCCTCACTGCGCCGCTGGGGTTGATCGGTGTCACGCTGTTTCTGTTGGTGTTCCGCCAGCCGTTCGGTTTCGTCGCCATGCTCGGGACCATCGCCTTGTCCGGCATGATCATGCGCAACTCGGTGATTCTGGTGGATCAGATCGAACAGGACATCAAGGCCGGGCTTGCCCCGTGGCAAGCAATCATCGAAGCGACAGTGCGACGATTCCGCCCGATCGTGCTCACCGCGCTGGCGGCGGTGCTGGCGATGATCCCGCTGTCGCGAAGCCTGTTCTTCGGCCCGATGGCGGTGGCGATCATGGGGGGACTGATTGTGGCGACGGCGTTGACGCTGCTGTTCCTGCCGGCGCTGTATGCAGCGTGGTTCAGGGTCAAGAAGACCTGATCATCCGGTGCACACCGGACCTTGTGGCGAGGGAGCTTGCTCCCGCTCGGTTGCGCAGCAGCCGCAAAAAGCTTGGGGCCGCTGCGCAGCCCAGCGGGAGCGAGCTCCCTCGCCACAGGTGTCGTGTCCGCTTAGAGCGTACCGAATACTTTTTTAGCCAAACTGGTCGCCGCAGCCGCCGGGTTCTTGCGAATGGTGGCTTCCTGCTTGCCGATCATCTCGAACAAACCGTCCAGCGCCTGCTCGGTCACGTAGTTCTCGATATTGGCGCTCTTGGCGTCCACCACGCCCAGCGTCGCGGCCTGGCCGGCAAAGGCGTTGTACTTCTGGGCCAGGCCGACCTTGTCGGTGGCTTGCTTGACGATAGGCAGGAACTTGGCGCGAATCTGTTCGCGGCTGCTCTTGTTCAGGTATTGCGTGGCCGAATCGTTGCCACCGCTCAAAATGCCCTTGGCATCGCTCACGCTCATGTTCTTCACGGCATCGACCAGGATCGGCTGTGCCTGCACCACGGCGGTTTCGGCCGCCTGGTTCATGCTGGTTTCCAGTTGATCCACTTGGTCACCCATGCCGAAGGCTTTCATCTTGCTGGCGACTTTGCCGAGCTTGCCTGGCAACTCGATCTTCACGTCCGGGTTGTTGCTGAAACCGCCCGGCGTGCCCAGCTGCTTGACGGCGATCTGGGCGCCTTGGGTCAGTGCATCCTTGAGGCCACCCGTGGCGTCCTTCTGGGACAGATCGCCCAGGGACAAGGCCATGGCGTTGGCGCAGATCAACAGGCCGGCACACAGGCCGGTGAAACGGAGGGTAGAGCGGAGCATGGCAGCTTCCTTGAGGAGTGGAACAGAATCAGCGTGCAGCGTTGACGCGAATCTTCAACGGCTGCGGATCTTTGCCATCGAGCTGCACGGTGTGCTGTTCAGTTGTGATGAACATCAACTCGCCGTCCACTTCGATGCGGGCGCTCACGGCATAACGATGACCGGGCTTGACCTGCGTCGGATCATAACTGAGGTGGAACGGCAAAGGGACCTGGCCCTTGACCGGGCCCCGCTGCTCATCGATCACGACGGCTGGCGCGTCGGCCAGGGAAACGTCCTGCAGGCTCACGGTCAACGTAGCAGTGGGCGGCAGGGCGATGCGTTGCAGATAGAACACTTCGCCGCCGAGGCTGGTCTTGCCGGCCAGCGGCGCGCTGGAGCAGGCGCTCAGCAGCGTGGCTGCGGCGACGAGAAGAAGCTTTTTCATTAAGCCATTTCCATATTGAGGGCCCCGGCCAAAGGCTGGGGCCTGTGGAAAATCAATCCTGGATTACCGGCGCGTTCGAATCCGTGAGCTCCTCACTGCGATGCAACGCCACCTGGCGGATCGACAAACGAATCTCCGCCGGCAGCACGCGCTTGGCCGCACCTTCGGCCAGTTCACCGAGCAGCTCGTGGTAGCTTAGCTTGCCTGCTTCATCGCGGCGCAGTACGTCGAGGTCGAGCATCGTCTGGATGAAGTGGCGGAACAGGCTCTTGTCGAAGAACTCCGGCGCGTTCAGCCCGTGCAGGATCGACAGGCGCTGGGCCATGACGGTGCAGAGGTCTTCCAGCTCTTCGGCGCTGATGCTGTTCTGGCCGCTGTTGAGCAGCAGCGAAACGGTCATGTAGAAGCGCTGCAAGGTCTGGGCGATGCTCTTCGATAGCAGCGTCAGCAGCACGAAATGCCGTGAACTTGGCGCAGGACGCAGAAACAGATTCTTCTCGAAACGCAGCAGGCCCTGCTCGACGAACGCTTCGAGCCATTGGTCGACCACGTCGTCCAGTTCTTCCAGCGACCAGCGAATGAACAATTCTGATTGCAGGTACGGGTACAAGGCCCGGGTATAACGCAGGATCTGCTCGCGGCTCATGCGCGAGCTGCTCTGGAAGAAGCTCGCCAGCAACGCCGGCAGGGCGAAGATGTGTAGCACGTTGTTGCGGTAGTAGGTCATCAGCACCGCATTCTGCTCGTCCAGGTACAAGATCTTGCCCAAGGCATCGCTCTGTTCCGACAGCAAGTCCATGCCTTTGACATGCTCGATCAACGCCCGACCGTCACCCTCAGGCAAGGTGGTATGGGGCGAATACGGCACTTTGCGCAGCAAGGCGAGGTACAAGTCCAGCACGCGGGCCATGGCCTGGTCGTCCAGGGCTAGACGGCTGGTGGACAGCAATGCCAGGGCGACAAGGTTGACTGGGTTGATGGCCGCGGCTTCGTTCAGGTGCCGCGCCACGCGTTCGCCGAGGCGGTTGGTGGTCGCGTTGAGCCAGGCTGGTTTGAATTGCGGTCCCAGTTCCTGTTGGCGCCAATCGGGCTGTTCGCCGTCGAGGAATTCCGCCAGCTTGATCGGCTCGCCGAAGTTCACCGCCACTTGGCCGAAGCGCTGCTTGAGGGCGCCGATCACCTTGAAGATATCGAAGATCGACTCTTTCTTCTTGCTCGCGCCGCGCAGTTCGCCCAGGTAGGTGCGGCCTTCCAGCACGCGTTCATAACCGATGTACACCGGCACGAACACGATCGGCATGCGCGACGAGCGCAGGAAGCTGCGCAAGGTGATGGCGAGCATGCCGGTCTTGGGTTGCAGCATGCGCCCGGTGCGCGAACGGCCGCCTTCGACGAAATACTCCACCGGGAAGCCCTTGGTGAACAGCGTGTGCAGGTATTCGTTGAAAACGGCGGTGTAGAGCGGGTTGCCCTTGAACGTGCGGCGCATGAAGAACGCCCCGCCACGGCGCAACAGGCTGCCAATCACCGGCATGTTGAGGTTGATGCCGGCGGCGATGTGCGGTGGTGTCAGTCCGTTGCGAAACAGCAGGTACGACAGCAGCAGATAGTCGATGTGGCTGCGGTGGCACGGTACGTAAATGACTTCGTGGCCCTGAGCAACGTTCTGCACGCCTTCGATGTGGTTGACCTTGATGCCATCGTAGATCTTGTTCCAGAACCAGCTCAGCACGACTTCCAGGAAGCGGATCGCGGTGTAGGTGTAGTCCGAGGCGATCTCGTTGCCGTAGCGCAGGGCTTGGGCCTTGGCTTTTTCCGGGGAAATCTTTTCCCGCTCGGCTTCTTCGGCAATGGCCTGCTTGACCAGCGGTTGGTTCAATAGCCCCTTGACCAGGTTGCGTCGATGGGAAATGTCGGGACCGATGACCGCCGCTTTCAGGTTGCGGAAGTGTACCCGCAGGATCCGCTGGGCCATGCGCACGGTACGTTCGTGGCCCTTGTCGTGCTCGATCAGTTCGCGCAGGTGGATCGGCGCGGAAAACTGCACGCGGGTCTTGCGCCCGAGAATCATGATGCTCAACAGGCGGCGCAGGCGCCCGGTGACGGCCCAACTGTCGGCGAACAGCAATTTCCATGGGCTGGATTCGCTGTCGGGCGACTGGCCCCAGAACACACTGACCGGAATGATTTGCGCGTCTTCGGCAGCGTTGTGGGTCAGCACGTCGACCAGCCGCGTCAGCGTGGGCGGCGCTCCTCGCTTGTCCTGGCGTCCGAGCCAGTCCGGCGCCGGCGTCAGGTAGAAGAACGCTGCCGGCTCAAGCAGGTTGCCCACCGAGACCGGCAGCACCGGACGCGGCAGGCCGGCCTTGGTGCACTCGGTGTCGAGCACCGCGAGGTCGGTGAGCGAAGGATCTTGCAGGACGTAGAACACGGGACGACTGCGGTCGAGGTTGAGAGTGAACGACGACTGGTTGATCGTCTCGGAGCGAACCCAGAGATACAACAGTCGGCGCAAGGTGCCAAACACAAGACGGCGGAACGGGGAGCGGGTCATACGGCTTCTGCATGAGTGAATGGAGTGGTGCGGGCGCCAGTGTGCCGGATTCGTCGAAAATCGGCAAAAAAGCACCGAAGTAAAGTCAGTTGAGAGTTTTTCCGGGTGTCATATACTCGGCCAGTTACTGCCCCGGGCGTTCCCATGGACGTCTGGACGGTGGCTTAAGTTCGTACGGCTTTGCCTTTGCGGTTGGGCGGGAAAAGTCGACTCAAAAAAATAAAAATGGGAGTGAGCATCATGGCAGCACGGGAAACCGGCAATGTGAAGTGGTTCAACGACGCCAAGGGTTATGGCTTCATCCAGCGTGAAGGCGGCGCGGATGTGTTCGTGCATTACCGCGCGATCCGCGGCGAAGGCCACCGTTCCCTGACCGAAGGCCAGCAGGTCGAGTATGCGGTCGTGGAAGGGCAGAAGGGCTTGCAGGCTGAGGATGTGGTGGGGTTGTAACCCGCATTCACTGCCTACACAAAAACATTGTGGGAGCGAGCTTGCTCGCGATAGCGGTGTGTCAGTCACTTCTAATCTGGCTGATCTACCGCTATCGCGAGCAAGCTCGCTCCCACATTGGCTCCTCGGTGGGCTGGAAGTCAGCGTCACGCCGTCTTCCAGGTAATCTCTTCTTCCCCATCGGTGCTGATGCGAATCCAGCGGTCCGCCGATTCTTCGCCTTCTTCTTCCACCCAGGAGCCAGGCGCGCAGCGCACTTCGACGTTCAGTGCGGCGAAAGCGGCGCGGGCGCAGGCGATGTCGTCTTCCCACGGCGTTTGATCACTTTCCAGATACAGGCTGTTCCATTTTCCTACGGCCTTGGGCAACCAAGTCACCGGAATGCCGCCGGCCTTGCACTTGTAGGTCTGGCCTTTCTGTACCCAGTCGCTGCACGGACCCAGGGCCTGGCCGAGCCAATGGGCGATGGCCTTGTGGTCGACGTCGGCGTCCTTCAGGTAAATCTCGATATCGGGTTGGCGCATGGATGTCCTCGCTGCGGTCTTGAAAAATCCATTCGCGGATTTAACTGGCCCCAGGCATTTGCCCGGGGCCCAAGGTAGTTATTGAAGAATGAAATAATCGTAGCGCATCGACACGGTGACTTCGAACGGCTCGACCTGTTCGATCACGCTGGCGCGGCGTTCGGCGCTGGCGCGCCAGCCATGGGGCGTCATCGCCAGCAGGTTGGCGCGGTCCTGGCCGTGGTCGAGTGTCAGCTTGAATTCGAGGGTTTCGCTGTGATCCAGTACCATGCCCGACGGCACCAGGGCCAAGTGCTTGTCATCGGTGTACTCGCGCACTTCGTCGTAAAGCCGTTCGCGCAGTTCCATCAGATGGCCGCTGGTTGGGCCAACCTTCATCAAGCCGCCGCCGGGGCTGAGCAAGCGCTTGGCCTCCTGCCAATCCAGCGGGCTGAACACGCTGGCCAGGAATTGGCAGCAGCCGTCCGCCAGTGGGACCCGAGCCATGCTGGCGATCAACCAGGTCAGTTGCGGGTTGCGCTTGCAGGCCCGTTTGACGGCTTCGCGAGAGATGTCGAGGGCGTAGCCGTCGGCGTCGGGCAGGGCGTCGGCGATCTGCGCAGTGTAATAGCCTTCACCGCAACCGATGTCGAGCCAACGCCCGGGCGCTCGTTCGGCGGCCAGTTCGGCCAGGCGCCGGGCGACCGGGGCGTAGTGCCCGGCGTTGAGAAAGTCGCGGCGGGCTTCGACCATCGCCTGGTTGTCGCCAGGGTCGCGGCTGTTCTTGTGCTGCACCGGCAGCAGGTTCAAATAACCCTGCCGCGCACGGTCGAACCGATGCCCGGCGGGACACGCCACGCCGTTATCCACCGCATTCAGCGGTTCACTGCAGATTGGGCAGGCGAGCATCAGGCGAGCAACTTGATCAGCGTCTTGTAGTAGATCTCGGTCAGCACATCGAGATCAGCCGCCAGGACGCGTTCGTTGACCTGGTGGATGGTCGCGTTGACCGGCCCCAGCTCCACGACCTGCGTGCCCATGGTGGCGATGAAGCGACCATCTGAAGTGCCGCCGCTGGTGGAGGCTTTGGTCTCGCGGCCCGTCACGTCCTTGATGCTCGACGACACGGCGTCCAGCAAGGCACCCGGTTCGGTGAGAAACGGCAGGCCGGACAAGGCCCAGTCGATGTGCCAGTCCAGTTGATGCTTGTCGAGGATGGCGGCGACGCGCTGTTGCAGGCCTTCGACGGTGGATTCGGTGGAGAAGCGGAAGTTGAACACCGCCTCCAGGTCGCCGGGGATCACGTTGGTCGCGCCGGTGCCGGAATTGAGGTTGGAAATCTGGAAGCTGGTCGGCGGGAAGAAGTCGTTGCCATGGTCCCAATGCTCGGCGGCCAATTCGGCCAAGGCCGGCGCGGCGAGGTGGATCGGGTTCTTCGCCAGGTGTGGATAAGCCACGTGACCTTGCTTGCCGCGCACGGTCAGCTTCGCACCAAGGGAACCACGACGACCATTCTTGACCACATCGCCCACCAGCGTGGTGCTCGACGGCTCGCCGACGATGCACCAGTCCAAGCGCTCCTGGCGGGCCTTGAGGCGTTCGACCACGGCCTTGGTGCCATGGTGGGCCGGGCCTTCTTCATCGCTGGTGATCAGGAAGGTCAGCGAGCCCTTGTGGTCCGGGTAGTCGGCGACAAAGCGTTCGGCCGCGACGACCATCGCCGCCAGGCTGCCTTTCATATCCGCCGCGCCACGCCCGCAGAGCATGCCATGTTCGTCGATGACTGCATCGAACGGGTCGAGCTGCCAAGCCTGCACCGGACCGGTCGGGACCACGTCGGTGTGACCGGCGAAGCACAACACCGGGCCGTCCTGCTTGCCATGGCTGGCCCAGAAGTTATCCACATCCTCGATGCGCATCGGCTCGAGCTTGAAACCGGCGTCGCCCAGGCGCTGCATCATCAGTTTCTGGCAATCGGCATCGGCCGGCGTCACGGACGGGCGGCGGATCAGGTCGCAGGCGAGTTGCAGGGTCGGCGAGAGGTCGGCGTGGGCCGTCATGGAAAACTCCGGAAAGCTGAAAAGGAGATCACAGTCCCTGTGGGAGCGGGCTTGAGTTCGACCATTGGATGGTATTCGGTCGAGGATTACAAAATGGCGGTTATCTTATAGCAAAACGACCCGCATGGGCCCTCGGTGCGGGTCAGTTGGAACACAAATCCTGTGGGAGCGAGCCTGCTCGCGAAAGCGTTGTATCAGCAGAATCGATTTAACTGAGACATCGCCTTCGCGAGCAGGCTCGCTCCCACAGGGGAAATTGGTGGGATTCATTTGGCAACCGGCTCGAATTGCTGCTGCAAAGCCCTATAATGCGCGCCGGTTTTTGGGGTAATGGTCATGAGTACAGAAGATCCACGGTTTGCCGGCATCGCCCGTTTGTATGGCATCGAAGGCCTGGAGCGCCTACGGGCGGCCCATGTGGCGATTGTCGGCGTTGGCGGCGTCGGATCCTGGGCGGCGGAAGCCATCGCCCGTTGCGGCGCGGGCGAGATTTCGCTGTTCGACCTGGACGACGTCTGCGTCAGCAACGCCAACCGCCAGTTGCACGCCCTGGACAGCACCGTCGGCAAGCCCAAGGTCGAGGTCATGGCCGAGCGGCTGCGCGGGATCAACCCCGATTGCATCGTGCACGCGGTGGCCGACTTCGTCACCCGCGACACCATGGCCGAGTACATCACGCCGAACATCGACTGCGTGATCGACTGCATCGACAGCGTCAACGCCAAGGCCGCGCTGATCGCCTGGTGCAAGCGCCGCAAGATCCAGATCATCACCACCGGCGGCGCGGGCGGACAGATCGACCCGACGCTGATTCAGGTCTGCGACTTGAACCGTACGTTCAACGATCCGCTGGCCTCCAAGGTGCGCTCGACCTTGCGTCGCGACTACGGCTTCTCGCGCACCGTGACCCGCCACTACAGCGTGCCTTGCGTGTTCTCCACCGAACAACTGCGCTACCCGAAACCCGATGGCAGCATTTGCCTGCAGAAGAGCTTTGTCGGCGACGGCGTCAAGCTCGACTGCGCCGGCGGGTTTGGCGCGGTGATGATGGTGACTGCGACGTTCGGCATGGTCGCGGCGACCAAGGCTGTGGATAAGATCGTCGCGGGCGTGCGGCGGCCGGCGGATCGGGCCAAGTCTCAGGATTGACTGTCGGGCTGATGGCCTCATCGCGAGCAAGCTCGCTCCCACATTGGATCGAGTTGGATACAGCATCTGCGTACACCCAGATCCCCTGTGGGAGCGAGCTTGCTCGCGATGGGGCTTACCGAGTCAACTCGAACATCCGCTTCAACACCGCATTCAACCCATTGCTGCGCGACGGCGATAGCTGCCGGGACAACCCCAACTGGTTAAACCAATCCGGCAAATCCACCTGCTTCAACGCTTCGGCGGACAAACCGTTGACCCGCGCCAACAGCAACGCCACCAGACCGCGGATCAGCCGCGCATCGCTGCTGGCTGAAAACTGCCAGTGGCCGTCATGCAACTGACCCACCAACCAGACCTGGCTTTCACAGCCGCTGACAAGGTTGGCGTCGCATTTGTCTGCATCGCTCAATGGCGCCAGGCGTTCACCCCACTGCATCAGCAGCCGGGCGCGTTGTTCCCAACCGGAGGCATCCTGGAAAATCTGCAGCGCGGCGACGGCATCGTCAGGCAGGTTCATCGCAACATCTCCAAGGCCTGGTCCAGCGCCTCGAAGAAACGCTCGATATCGGCGGAATCGTTGTACAACGCCAGCGAAACCCGTATCGCCCCGGACAGCTTCAGATGCTTGAACAATGGCATCGCGCAATGATGCCCGGCGCGCACGGCGATGCCTTGCTCGGTCAACAGGTGCGCCAGGTCGGCGTTGTGGATACCTTCAACCACGAAGCTGACCAGCGCCAGTTGCGGATTGCCCACCAGGCGCACGCCGTTGCGCGCCTGCAGGCCGTGAAGCAGATAGTCGTGCAGGGCGGTTTCATGATCGATGACCGCCTGCCCGTCGAGACCGGACAGGTAATCCAGCGTCGCCCCCAGGCCGATCACACTGGCGATAGGCGGCGTGCCGGCCTCGAAACCCAGCGGCGCGGGACGGAAGGTGGCGCTGTGGTAATCGGCCTGCTGCACCATTTCGCCGCCAAATTGCCAGTGACGCAGTTGACTGAGCGCTTCGGTGCGACCGAACAGCGCCCCCAGGCCTTCGGGACCGTAGAGCTTGTGGCTGGAGAACACGTAGAAGTCGCAGCCCAGCGCCTCCACATCATGACGGCCGTGGACCACGCCTTGGGCGCCATCGATGACGGTCAGCGCGCCCTGCGCCTTGGCCATCGCCAACAACGCCGGTAACGGTTGCCAGGTGCCGAGGACGTTGGACAACTGGCTCACCGCCAACAGGCGCGTGCGCGGGCCGATCAGCTCGGCGGCCGCATTCGTATCGATCACCCCATCGGCATCCAGCGGCAGCACCACCAGCGTCAACGCGCGGCGCTCGGCCAGTTGTTGCCATGGCAACAGGTTGGCGTGATGTTCCAGGGCGCTGACGACAATTTCATCGCCCGGGTTGAACAGGTGTTCCAGCCCATAGGCGAGCAGGTTCAACGCCGACGTGGCGCCATGGGTGAAAACGATTTGCCCGCAGTCACCCGCGTTGAGCCATTGCGAAACCTTGAGGCGACTGTCTTCGAATGCCTGGGTGGCCAGGGCCCCGGGCAAATGTTGCGCCCGGTGCACGTTGGCCGCGCCGTTGGCGTAGTAATGCGCCAGCGCGTCGAGCAACGCTTGGGGTTTTTGCGTGGTGGCGGCGTTGTCCAGGTAGGTCTGGCCTTGCCGTTGCAGGGCGGCGATGGCCGGGAAATCGGCACGCCAGGGGGATTGGATCAACATGCTTTCGGGCCCTGCTGGAGTTACGCCGGACCCTGTGGGAGCTGGCTTTTTTTGTGGGAGCCGAGCTTGCTCGCGATGAACGATGACGCGGTCTTGCAGCAAAACCGTGTCGCTGCCATCGCGAGCAAGCTCGGCTCCCACAGAGGCCCGCTCCCACAGGCGAGTGTGAAAACGGTTTAGTTATGCGCGTGCAGTGCTTCGTTCAGCTCGATGGCCGACTTGTGGGTCTTGCATTCCACCGCGCCGGTTTCGGAGTTGCGGCGGAACAACAGGTCGGGCTGGCCGGCCAGGTCGCGGGCCTTGACCACTTTTACCAATTGGTTGTTCTCATCCAGCAGAGCGACCTTGGTGCCGGCGGTCACGTACAGGCCCGACTCCACGGTGTTGCGGTCGCCCAAAGGAATGCCGATGCCGGCGTTCGCGCCGATCAGGCAGCCTTCGCCGACCTTGATCACGATGTTGCCACCGCCCGACAGGGTGCCCATGGTCGAGCAGCCGCCGCCCAGGTCCGAGCCCTTGCCGACGAACACGCCCGCCGAGACACGGCCTTCGATCATGCCCGGGCCTTCGGTGCCAGCGTTGAAGTTGACGAAACCTTCGTGCATGACCGTGGTGCCTTCGCCCACATAGGCGCCCAGGCGCAGACGCGCGGCATCGGCGATGCGCACACCGGCCGGGACCACGTAGTCGGTCATTTTCGGGAACTTATCCACCGAGAACACTTCCAGCAACTCGCCACGCAGGCGGGCTTCGAGCTGGTGCTCGGCCAGTTCGGCCAGGTCGATCGCGCCTTGGCTGGTCCAGGCCACGTTCGGCAGCAGAGGGAAGATGCCGGCCAGGTTCAGGCCATGGGGCTTGACCAGGCGATGGGACAGCAGGTGCAGCTTGAGGTACGCCTCGGGGGTGGAGCTCAGTTGGGCATCTTCGGCCAGCAGGGTCGCAACCAGTGGTTTGTGGCTTTCGGCCAGGCGGGTCAACAACGCGGCTTGGGCGGCGTCGACGTTGCGCAGTGCTTCAGCCAGTTGGGAAGCCTGGGCGGTGGTGAACGTGATGGCCTGGTTGCCTTCGCTGTAGCCCAGGATCGGGGCGATGGCCGCGACGATCTCTGCCGATGGCTTGAGCATTGGCTGTGCATAGAAAACTTCGAGCCAGGCGCCTTCACGGTTTTGGGTGCCGACGCCGAAGGCCAGGCTGAACAGGGTAGTGGACATGAAATTACCTCTACAAAATGGACTGGGCAGGCTTACTTGATTTCTGCCGCATAAATATCTGGCTTGAAGCCAATCAGGGTTCGGTCACCGAGATCGAGCACCGGGCGCTTGATCATCGAGGGTTGGGCGAGCATCAGTTCGATGGCTTTCGTCTGGTCGAGATCGGCTTTGCGTTCGTCGTCGAGTTTGCGAAAGGTCGTACCGGCACGGTTCAACACCACTTGCCAGCCATGCTCGTTGCACCACTGGGTCAGGTGCTCACGGTCGATGCCGGCAGTTTTGTAATCGTGAAAGTCATAGCGCACCGCGTGCTCATCGAGCCAGGTACGGGCTTTTTTCATCGTATCGCAGGCTTTGATGCCGAAAAGGTGCAACGTTTTGCTTGAATCGGTCAAGGAACTGCCCCCTTTGCAGGTGCTGGAAATAAAAGGTGAAGGATTATGCCATGACCGGACGGTTTCGCGGCGGCCCAGGTTAATGCGCTGCAAAACCTGTGGGAGCTTGCTCGCGATGGCGATCGCATATCTGACATTGATGCTGACTGATACACCGCCATCGTGAGCAAGCTCGCTGCCACAAAGGCGGCCTGCGACATAGGTGTAACGGCCAAGCTGATGTTAGGCGGTTAATATGGCACTTCAACGGCAAGCTGTTGCCGGATATATGTCGCCGCAAGTGGAAAGCCGTCATGCAAAGCGCCTATACCGTCCTGATCCTGTTGATGCTGGTGGGCGTGTCGCGCCTGATCGGACGGCTGGTCCCGCTGCCGTTGCCCCTGGTGCAGATCGGCGCCGGCGCCGTGCTGGCCTGGCCCTCGTTGGGGCTGCATGTGGCGCTTGATCCCGAGTTGTTCCTGTTTCTGTTCCTGCCACCGCTGCTGTTCTCCGACGGTTGGCGCATGCCCAAGCGCGAACTCTGGCGCCTGCGTGGGCCGGTCCTGACGCTGGCGGTGGGGCTGGTTCTGTTCACGGTGGTGTTGGCGGGTTATTTCATTCATTGGTTGCTGCCCGATATCCCGTTGCCGGTAGCCTTCGCCTTGGCGGCTGTCCTATCGCCGACCGACGCGGTGGCGGTCTCGGCAATTGCCCGGGATCGCTTGCCCGCACCGTTGATGCACATGCTCCAGGGCGAAGCGTTGATGAACGATGCGTCGGGCCTGGTGACCTTCAAGTTCGCCCTGGCAGCGGCGATCACCGGCGTGTTTTCCCTGGCGGGGGCGAGCCTGGCCTTCATCCTAGTGGCGGTCGGCGGCCTGTTGGTGGGCGTGGCGCTGAGTTGGCTGATGGGCCGCTTGCGGGCGTGGATGATCGCCCGTGGCTGGGACGATCCGGCGACCCACGTGGTGTTCATGTTGTTACTGCCGTTTGCCGCCTATGTGCTGGCTGAACGCTTGGGTGCCTCGGGGATTCTCTCGGCGGTGGCGGCGGGGATGATGCAGAGCTGGCTCGATCTGCTGCCGCGCCAGACGGGCACGCGGCTGCTCAATCGCAGTGTCTGGGCGTTGCTGGAATTCGCCTTCAACGGCCTGATCTTCCTGCTGCTGGGCTTGCAATTGCCGGACATTATCAAGGCGGTGACCAGCCACGAGGCGACGTTGTGGCCAACACTGTTTTATCGCTGCCTGGACGTGGTAGCGATTTTCCTGGTGTTGCTGGTGCTGCGGTTTATCTGGGTGCAAAGCATCTGGCGCGTGTCCGGGCTGGTGCGCCGCTCGCGCGGCAACGGCGAGCTGACCCTGGTGCCGACGGCGCGTTCCTGCTGGTTGTTGACCTTCGGCGGGGTGCGCGGGGCGGTGACGCTGGCGGGCGTGCTGTCGGTGCCGTTGCTGCTTGGGGCGGGGGAGGCGTTTCCCGAGCGAGACTTGCTGATCTTCATCGCTGCGGGGGTGATTCTGTTGTCGCTGATTGCAGCGTGCATCGCCCTGCCGTTGCTGCTGCGAGGTATCGAGAAAAGCCCCGACGACAAACGCCGCAACGAAGTTCGCGAGGCTTGGCGCAAAACCGCTGAAGCGGCGATTCATGCGTTGGAAGTGGAGGAGCCTGCCGAGTTGCCCAGCACACCGGATGCGGCCCAGGCGGCACTGGCGACAGAGGTCAAGGCGCGGTTGATGTCCGAATATCGTCACCAGCTCCAGGTGTTCAACGACTCCGCCGAAGCCCAGGCGCTGGCGTTCGAGATGGATTTGCTGGAGCGTCGGCTGCGGTTAAAGGCTTATCGGGCACAGCGGTTGGAGTTGTATCGCCTCAGTCGTGAGCACCAGATTGGCGATGATGTGTTGCGGGAGGTATTGGGGGAGTTGGATTTGGCGGAGGCGAATTTGGGGTTGGGGAAATAAATATCTGCGTCATCGCCCGAATAGCCTCGGGTCGATCACAGGCTCTATGAAGATACCTGGCTTGCGATGGGTTAAGTCAAATACGAATGGTGGGCGATCCTGTGCAATACCCAGTTGAGAACAATATGAAAGTTCGAAAAGCCTTACTGACCGATGCGGAATCGGTATCCAAACTCCTGAACCAGTTAGGCTACCCAGCCTCGCCGAAACTAATACGAGATAAGCTTGAGGCTTTAAAACTTAGCGCTTGCGATACCGTGCTGCTGGCACAAGACGGTCAGAATATTATCGGTGTCATAAGCTTGCATGTGCTTGAGCTGTTTCATCAGCCGGGTAGGCTCGGACGCATTACCTCCCTTGTCGTTGATGATGACTTCCGAGGACAAGGAGTAGGGACAATGCTGGTTTGCGCTGCTGACGCGTTTTTTGCAGAGCAACTTTGCGTCCGGGCTGAGGTTACCAGTAGTGACCACCGAGTACAGGCTCATGCTTTTTATCAGCAACAAGGTTACGTGGTCGACGAGCGTCGGTTTGTCAAACGGTACAGGATGCCTACATAAGGTTTGGAGCTAGGAATAAGCGGTATGACAGCGCGAATCACCGTTCAGACTTGCAATTCCAAATCCTCTAAACACGGATCTACCAGATTGGATTATGGAGTGGGTAAGTGTCGACTGAATTGGCCTCGACGGGAGGCCATATTCTCGGAGGTAAGTAGCGGAAGAAGTCAAAGCGGTAGGTAGGCCTTTACACCGGCAATTACACCTTGCATATCTTCAGAGCCCAGGCGAGGAACGAAGTACTCTCGACCTTTGGATCGGGTCTTTCTATGCAGCTTGTCCAGACGTTCAAAACTCACCGTATAAATCATGTCGCACTTCACCCAAAGTTCTTTGTAACCATCGGACTGGAGAGGGTTGGTGTGGAGCAGATGATGCCAGTCCTGCTGCGTCTGTGGTGTTGTGGAGGAAATCGGCACCACGGTACAGAGCTTGCGACTGTGTGTGGCAGTAGGGGAGATCACCACCACCTTGCGGATCTTCAGCATTTCAGGCGCAACAAAGCCCCGCGTGAAGTCGCAAAGAAGAACATCACCTTGCTTGGGATGGTAATAAAGAGGCATTCCTTATCCTCATGAAAAAGCAAAGCCGCCCGAAGGCGGCTTCAATCGACACGCAGTTGAGCTTGCTTCGCCCCTTCTGCGCCGCTGGGTCAACCCCGAGAGGGACCCAGACTCCTGCCAGCTCTCGCTGGTGACGGGGTGGATTATGGCTATCGGCAATAGCGAATTCAAGCCAGCTTGAACCCTCGTCACAGGGGTGACTGAGATCTGTTGGTATACAAAGTAAGCGAAATCAAAGGCTTGGCGTTCGCGGTGCGTTTTATGTCTTTTCTTGTCTGAGCAGACAGATCGTGGTCTGTCAGACGCGCCGAAGTTTCCGACAAGTTTTTAAGGTTGTCCGTCGGAAGCGGGGGCTCTAGCCTCTGGGTGTCGCTGCCAATTCAGCGACCGGACGTGAGAATCCGAACGACACCTCTAGGAGCACGGGCTTCTGCGCTATCCAAGCGCGGGGCTTTACATACTTCAGCTCTAGGGAGCAATTTTGATGGATAAGAAAGAGACTCAAAACGCACCAAAGCCGGCATCCACTTTCCCCTACGGTGACTACGCCCCCGAAAAGCTGCAAGAAGCCGCTGATCGGGCGCTGGATCATTACCTCAAACCTGACGATAGCAAGTCAGAACCCAAGCCCTCTGTACAGTTATTCACTGTGGCTGACGGTATCGACACCGAAGTGTTGCTGGCCAACCTCAGCGAAACCCTGGCTTCGGCCAATGCGATGCTCAATGACCTTGCCTTCGATCAGGACGGCTCGCGACGACATGTCGCATTGGGAGTGGCCCAGATGATTGAGTTGGGGATGTTGTTGGCGAACAAGTGCCTGGATCGGGTAGAACTTCGGACTTGATGTAATAAGTGCCGGCCTCATCGCGAGCAAGCTCGCTCCCACAGGAGGTTGGTGTCGATCACGCGTTCTGTGATCAACACCCATCCACTGTGGGAGCGAGCTTGCTCGCGATAAATTGAAAGACAACCACAAAATCCCGACAGAACACTGAACCTGTGGCGAGGGAGCAAGCTCCCTCGCCACGACAGCGGTCCGCTTCAGCGTGGTACAGCCATCAACCCCGACGCTGGATAAACGCGCGAATCCGCTCCGCCGCTTCCACGCATTCAGCCAACGGCGCAACCAGGGCCATGCGCACGCGGCCGGCGCCTGGGTTGACGCCGTCTACGTCGCGGGACAGGTACGAACCTGGCACGACGGTCACGTGTTCCTGTTCGAACAGGTCACGGCAGAACGCTGCATCATCGCCCGCCACGTTCGGCCACAGGTAGAAGCTGCCATCAGGGCGTTGCACGTCCAGCACTGGGCTGAGGATTTCTAGCACGGCGTCGAACTTTTCCCGGTACAGCGCACGGTTGGCTCGTACGTGCACTTCGTCGTTCCACGCGGCAATACTCGCCAGTTGGGTCTGAACCGGCATCGCGCAGCCGTGATAGGTGCGGTACAGCAGGAAGCCCTTGAGGATGTCCGCGTCGCCCGCCACGAAACCGGAGCGCAGGCCCGGCAGGTTGGAGCGCTTGGAGAGGCTGTGGAACACCACGCAGCGTTTGAAGTCCTTGCGGCCCAGTTCGACGCAGGCAGTCAGCAGGCCTGGCGGCGGGGTCTGTTCGTCGAAGTAGAGTTCGCTGTAGCACTCGTCCGAGGCGATGACGAAGTCATATTCATCCGCCAGGGCGATGAGCTTTTTCAGGACATCCACCGGAATCAGCGCGCCGGTCGGGTTGCCCGGAGAGCACAGGAACAGAATCTGGCAGCGTTTCCAGACGTCTGGCGAGACGGCATCGAAATCCGGATTGAAGCCGTTGGCGTCCAGGCAGGGCAGGTAATGCGGCTTGGCGCCGGCCAGGAACGCCGCGCCTTCGTAGATCTGGTAGAACGGGTTCGGGCTGACCACCAAGGCGTCGTCGCCCCGGTTGACCACGGTCTGGGTGAAGGCGAACAGGGCTTCGCGGGTGCCATTGACCGGCAGCACATGGCGCGCCGGGTCGAGCCAGCCGTTCGGCACATTGAAGCGACGCTCGCACCAACCGGTGATGGCTTCACGCAGTTCCGGGATGCCCAGGGTGGTCGGGTACACCGCCATTTTTTCCAGGTTGCTGGCCAGCGCCTCGGCCACGAAGCTCGGCGAACGGTGCTTTGGTTCGCCGATGGACAGCGCGATCGGGCGCTTGTCGGGGTTGGGCGTGACGCTGCCGAGCAGGGCGCGGAGTTTCTCGAACGGGTAGGGCTGGAGCTGGTTCAGAGCGTTGTTCATCGGGGGCCTCGTTCAATGTGGGCACTGCCCCTGTGGGAGCGAGCTTGCTCGCGAATACGGTGTGTCAGTCGAAAAAACCATTGACTGACCCGCCGCTTTCGCGAGCAGGCTCGCTCCCACAGGGGATTTGTTCGTTCAGATGCTGATGCGTGTCAGGTGGGCATCGGGTTCCTGGTTGACGCTCAAATGCTGGACGATCGCTTCCTGCAAGCGGCTGCACAGTTGCGGATCGGACAGCGGGTGGTTGTGGGCGTCGGTAATGAAGAACACGTCTTCCACCCGTTCACCAAGCGTGGCGATCTTGGCGTTCTGCAGCGACAGGTCGAATTCCAGGAAGATATGGCCGACGCGCGCCAACAGCCCCGGGCGGTCCGGCGCGCTGAGTTCCAGTACGGTGACCTGGCGCTGGGCGTCGTTGTGGATCGTCACTTGTGGCGCAAAGGCGAAATGCTTGAGCTGGCGCGGCACCCGGCGCTGGATGATGGTCGGGTAATCCGCCGGGTTGCGCAGGGCCTCGGTGAGACCATCGCGAATCTGCTTGATCCGCGCCGGGTTGTCGCCGATCGAATCGCCGTCGGTGTCGAGCACGATGTAGGTGTCGAGGGTGAACTGGCTCGTGGACGTAATAACCCGGGCGTCATGGATGTTGAGGTTGAGCTGGTCCATCGCCGCCACGGTCACGGCGAAGAAATCGTGCTGGTCCGGGGCGTAGATGAAGATCTGCGTGCCGCCCTCGAATTCGCGCTGGGTGGTTTCCTTGATCAATACCAGCGGTCCGCCGTCGGCCGGCTGCTGCAGGATCGCGTCGCTGTGCCAGGCCACGTCGCCGGCGGTGTGGCGCAGGAAATAGTCATCGCCCAGTTGCGACCAGAGTTGCTCGACATCGTCCGGATCGGTGCCGCCGCGCACCAGGATGTCCAGTGCCGCGCTTTGGGTGCGACGGATCTGTTCTTCGCGGTCCACCGGGTTTTCCAGGCCGCGACGCAGGGCCCGCTTGGTCTCGGTGTACAACTGGCGCAACAGGCTGGCGCGCCATGAGTTCCACAGGGTTGGATTGGTGGCGTTGATATCGGCCACGGTCAGCACGTAGAGGTAATCCAGGCGAGTTTCATCGCCGACAGTCTGGGCGAAATCGTGGATTACCTGCGGGTCGGACAAGTCCTTGCGCTGGGCGGTCGTCGACATCATCAGATGGTTTTGCACCAGCCAGACGATCAGCCGGCTGTCCCATACCGGCAGTTGGTGCCGCTGGCAGAACGCCTCGGCGTCCACCGCGCCAATCTCGGAATGGTCGCCCTGGCGGCCTTTGCCGATGTCGTGGTACAGCCCCGCCATGTAGATCAGCTCGGGCTTGGGCAGCTTGGCCATGAGCTTGCTGGCCAGCGGGAATTTCTCCGAGACCTGAGTGTATTGCAGCTTACGCAGGTGCTTGATCAGGTTCAGCGTGTGGGCATCGACCGTATAGATGTGGAACAGGTCGTGCTGCATCTGCCCGACGATATGGCCGAACTCCGGCAGGTAGCGACCGAGAATCCCGTAGCGGTTCATGCGCCGCAGGTTGCGGTGCACGCCGATCTTGCACTTGAACAGCTCGATGAACAGGCTGGTGTTGCGAATGTCGTTGCGGAAGTCGTCATCGATCAGGTGACGGTTTTCCCGCAGCAGGCGAATGGTGTCGGCGCGCACGCCTTTGATTTCCGGCTGTTGGGCCATGAGCACGAAAATTTCGAGCATGGCGAACGGTGTGCGGCGGAACACGTTGGCGTTGCGCGCCTCGATGTAGCCGTCATGCAGCTGGAATCGCGAATTGATCGGCTGCGGCGGCGCTTCATCCTCGGAGGCGAGGATGACCTCTTCGAAGTGCTGGATGATCAGTTCGCTGAGCTGGGCAATGCTCATCACCACGCGGTAATACTGCTGCATGAAGTTTTCGATAGACTGCTTGGCGTCCTGGCCTTCGAAACCCAGCAGGCCGGCGATGGAGCGCTGGTGGTCGAACAGCAGTCGATCCTCGGCGCGCCCGGCGAGCATGTGCAGGGCGTAGCGGACCTTCCACAGGAATTCCTGGGACGAGGCGAGCAGGGCGTTCTCGCTCTCCACCAGGAAACCCTCTCCGGCCAGGGCCCGCAGATTGAGCGTGCCGTATTGCCGACGGGCAACCCACAGGATCGTCTGGATATCCCGCAACCCGCCGGGCGAGCCTTTGACGTTGGGTTCCAGGTTGTATTCGGTGTCGTTGTACTTGTGGTGGCGGGCCTTCTGTTCGGCGCGCTTGGCCAGGAAGAAGTCCTTGCTCGGCCACATGTGCGCCGTGCTGGTGACGTCGAGCATGCGCTGGCGCAGTCGCTCGGGGCCGGCAACGGTGCGGCTTTCCATCAGGTTGGTGATCACTGTCAGGTCGGCGCGGGCCTCGTCGGCACATTCCTGCACCGAACGCACGCTTTGGCCGACTTCCAGGCCGATGTCCCACAACAGCGTCAGGAAGCGCTCGATGGAATCGCGGAAAATCTCATGATCGGCGCTGTCCAGCAGGATCAGCAGGTCGATGTCGGAATAAGGATGCAGTTCACCGCGCCCGTAGCCGCCCACCGCCACCAGGGCGATGTCGGCGTCCTCGCTCCAGTTGAACTGCTCCCAGGCCTTTTGCAGGATGTTGTCGACGAACCAGGCGCGGTCCTCGATCAGCCGACGGATATCCCGGCCGCTGCGAAAGCGCTGGTCGAGCACTTCGTGGGCCTGGCGGATCGCTTTCTTGAACGCCGAGATGGGGCTTGCCTTCAGGGCCAGTTCAGCCTGGAACTGGCCGCGGTCGAAGAGTTCGGGATCCACCTGCGGCATCGAATGGCTTTCCTTTCTGTCTATCTATAGCTAAAGGCTGGGTTTGGGTCAGGCGGAAACGCGAGGGATGGTGTCATCGCTGCGCAGGGTAAAGATCTCGTAGCCCGTCTCGGTCACCAGCAGGGTGTGCTCCCATTGGGCCGACAGCTTGCGGTCCTTGGTGATGGCGGTCCAGCCGTCGCCCAATACCTTGGTGTCGGCGCGGCCCTGGTTGATCATCGGCTCGATGGTGAAGGTCATGCCTGCCTGCAGCTCCATGCCAGTGCCGGCGCGGCCGTAATGCAGGATCTGCGGTTCTTCGTGGAACACCTTGCCAATGCCGTGGCCGCAAAACTCCCGCACCACCGAGAAACCGTTTTTCTGCGCGTGCTTCTGGATCACTTCGCCGATGTCACCCAGGCGGCAGCCCGGCTTCACCAGTTCGATGGCCATGTACATGCATTCCTGGGTGACCTTGGACAGGCGCTCGGCCCACTCCGGCACGTTGCCAACGTGGAACATGCGGCTGGTATCGCCGTGGTAGCCGTCCTTGATGACGGTGACGTCGATGTTCAGCGTGTCGCCGTCCTTCAACGGTTTTTCGTTGGGAATGCCATGGCAGACCACGTGGTTGATCGAGGTGCAGATCGACTTCGGGAAGCCTTTGTAGTTGAGCGGGGCGGGGATGGCTTTCTGCTCGTTGACGATGTAGTCGTGGCAAATGCGGTCCAGCTCTTCGGTGGTCACGCCCGGCTTGACGTAATCGGCGATCATTTCCAGCACTTCGGCGGCGAGTTTGCCGGCGACACGCATTTTGGCGATGTCTTCGGGAGTCTTGAGGGTGACGGTCATACAGGCTCTCTCTGCGCCCGACGGCGCTGTTCAAAACGAAATGGGCGGCGGATGATGACTCGCGTGGCCCTGAAAGAGGCGATTCTAACAGACGATCAGCGCAAATCCGCGTCCACATGCATCGCTTCTCTCTATAAGGGCGCGCGTTCATGGCCCATTGGAGGGCTGTGGCAGGGGGGCTTTACCGGGATTTCAGAATCCGTGTTCCGTTTTCGCCCTTGCTGTGGTATAAAATGCGCCGCTTTCCGGGGATGACCCCGTAAGCTTAAATCCACACACGTGTCGACACGATGACCTGGGTGCCTTCGGCTTATATAGCTGCTGGTTGGTCATTGGGATACGTGGAGGCCAAACCCGACTTATCAAGGAACTATCATGTCCCAAGTCAACATGCGCGATATGCTGAAGGCCGGTGTGCACTTCGGTCACCAGACCCGTTACTGGAACCCGAAAATGGGCAAGTACATTTTCGGCGCGCGTAACAAGATCCACATCATCAACCTTGAAAAAACCCTGCCGATGTTCAACGAAGCACTGACCTTCGTAGAGCGCCTGGCCCAGGGCAAAAACAAGATTCTGTTCGTCGGCACCAAGCGTTCCGCTGGCAAGATCGTTGCTGAAGAAGCAGCACGTTGCGGTTCGCCGTACGTCGATCACCGCTGGTTGGGCGGCATGCTGACCAACTTCAAGACCATCCGCGCTTCCATCAAGCGTCTGCGTGACCTTGAAGTCCAGTCCGAAGACGGTACTTTCGCCAAGCTGACCAAGAAAGAAGCGCTGATGCGCACTCGTGATCTTGAGAAGCTGGACCGCTCCCTGGGCGGTATCAAGGACATGGGCGGTCTGCCTGACGCGCTGTTCGTGATCGACGTTGACCACGAGCGCATCGCGATCACCGAAGCCAACAAGCTGGGTATCCCGGTCATCGGCGTTGTCGATACCAACAGCAGCCCGGAAGGCGTTGACTACATCATCCCAGGCAACGATGACGCCATTCGCGCCATCCAGCTGTACATGGGTTCGATGGCTGACGCTGTGATCCGTGGTCGCAACAATGTTAACGGCGGCACCGAAGTCTTCGCTGAAGAAGCTCCGGCAGCAGCCGCTGAGTAATTGACGCCCTGGCGTTGACTCAGTAAGCAAAAAGGGGGCTTGGCCCCCTTTTTGCCACCTCGAAAACCACTTGTCGCCAGCACAGCTACCTGTTTGTAACCTGTCGCGGTCTATAAGCAGTGGTTTTCCAGGAAGAATTGATCGCCCGTTCGGTCGGGTGGAATGGTTGAAAACCTATCCAAGAGGATTTTGAAATGGCAGAGATTACTGCAGCGTTGGTCAAAGAACTGCGCGAGCGTACCGGCGAAGGCATGATGGACTGCAAGAAAGCCTTGACCAAGGCTGGCGGCGACATCGAGAAAGCCATTGATGACATGCGTGCTTCGGGCGCCATCAAGGCTGCCAAGAAAGCTGGCAACGTTGCCGCTGAAGGCGCCATCGCCATCAAGGACGACGGTAAGGCCGCCGTTCTGCTGGAAGTCAACTCCCAGACCGACTTCCTAGCTCTGCAGGACGACTTCAAGGCATTCGTTGCTGCCAGCGTCGACAAAGCTTTCGCTGACAAACTGACCGACGCAGCTCCGCTGATCGAAGCTCAGGAAGAAGCGCGCCTGGTCCTGGTTGGCAAGACCGGCGAGAACGTCAACATCCGTCGCCTGGTTCGCGTTGAAGGTGACGTGGTTGGTACCTACCTGCACGGCAACAAGATCGGTGTTGCAGTTGTCCTGAAGGGCGGCGATACCGAACTGGCGAAAGACATCGCCATGCACGTAGCTGCAACCAACCCTGAGTTCCTGCTGCCGTCCGACGTTTCTGCCGAAGCGATCGAGCGCGAGAAGGGCGTTTTCCTGCAGCTGAACGAAGAGAAGCTGAAAGGCAAGCCTGCCGAAATCGCCGAGAAAATGGTCAGCGGCCGTATCTCCAAGTTCCTGGCCGAAGCCAGCCTGGTTGAGCAGGCTTTCGTCAAGAACCCGGAAATCAAGGTCGGCGACCTGGCGAAGAAAGCCGGCGCTGAAATCGTTTCCTTTACCTACTTCAAAGTGGGCGAAGGCATCGAGAAGCCGGTCGACAACTTCGCTGAAGAAGTTGCTGCCCAGGTAGCTGCTGCCAGCAAGCAATAAGACGGTTTCCATAACGTCGCCCAGAAGAGGCTGCCCGCTTAACGCGCGCAGCCTCTTTTCGGATGGGGATACCGATTTTAATTGGTTTCCTGTCGGAACTGGCTTACAAAGCCGTGTTCCGATGGCGCTGTGTCAGTGCCAAGCTAGAGTGAACGCAGGCTGAAAACAGTCCGCAAAGAATTTTTTGAAAAAATACGCCGCAGGAGAGATTCGCAATGGCTCAGCAGGGCAGTGGTTATCAGGCTCGCTATAAACGCATTCTACTCAAGCTTAGCGGCGAGGCCCTGATGGGCTCGGAAGAGTTCGGGATCGATCCGAAAGTGCTGGATCGCATGGCCCTGGAAGTTGGCCAATTGGTCGGGATCGGCGTTCAGGTCGGCCTGGTCATCGGCGGCGGCAACCTGTTCCGTGGTGCGGCGCTCAGCGCGGCCGGCATGGATCGGGTCACGGGCGACCACATGGGCATGCTGGCCACTGTGATGAACGCCCTGGCTATGCGCGACGCGCTTGAGCGTGCCAATATCTCGGCCATCGTGATGTCGGCCATTTCCATGGTCGGCGTGACCGATCACTACGACCGCCGCAAAGCCATGCGCCACCTCAACTCCAAGGAAGTGGTGATTTTTGCCGCCGGTACCGGTAATCCGTTCTTCACCACGGATTCGGCCGCGTGCTTACGAGCGATCGAAATCGATGCCGATGTCGTGCTCAAGGCAACCAAGGTGGATGGTGTGTACACCGCCGACCCGTTCAAAGACCCGCATGCCGAGAAGTTCGATCATCTGACCTACGATGAAGTGCTGGATCGCAAGCTGGGTGTCATGGACCTGACGGCTATCTGCCTGTGCCGCGACCACAAGATGCCGTTGCGCGTTTTCAACATGAACAAGCCTGGCGCCCTGCTGAACATTGTCCATGGCGGCGCCGAAGGAACACTGATCGAGGAAGTTCAACAATGATCAATGAAATCAAAAAAGACGCTCAAGAGCGCATGCAGAAATCCCTGGACTCCCTGAGCCACGCATTCGGCCAGATTCGCACCGGCAAGGCTCACCCGAGCATCCTGGGCAGCGTCATGGTGCCTTACTACGGTACTGACACACCGCTGAGCAGCGTTGCCAACGTCACCGTAAAAGACTCGCGCACCCTGCAGGTCGTGGCTTTCGAGCGCAACATGCTCGCTGCTGTAGACAAGGCCATCCAGAGCGCCGGTCTGAACCTCAACCCGACCAACCTGGGTGAGCTGCTGCTGATCCCGATGCCGGCCCTTACCGAGGAAACGCGCAAAGGCTTCACCAAACAGGCTCGTAGCGCAGCGGAAGACGCGCGTGTTGCTGTGCGCAATATCCGTCGTGACGCGTTGGGTGAGCTGAAGAAGCTGGTCAAGGATAAGGCAATCAGCGAAGACGAAGAGCGTCGTGCCATTGCTGATATCGATAAGTTGACCAAGGACTCCGAGGCCCAGATCACCAAGGCCACGGACGAGAAAGAAAAAGACCTGATGGCCGTATAAGGGTCTCGTTTTCATGGATAAGACCAAGCAGGCCGTGCCGTTCGCGGTGCCGCGCCACGTGGCAATCATCATGGACGGCAATAACCGCTGGGCCAAGAAACGCTTTATGCCTGGCGTCGCCGGGCACAAGGCTGGGGTTGATGCGGTTCGTGCTGTCATCGAGGTGTGCGCCGAGGCCGGGGTCGAGGTGCTTACCCTGTTCGCCTTTTCCAGCGAAAACTGGCAACGTCCGGCCGATGAGGTCAGCGCCTTGATGGACCTGTTCCTCAAGGCGTTGCGCCGTGAGGCCAAACGTCTGGATGAGAACAAGATCAGCCTGCGGATCATTGGCGATCGCTCGCGTTTTCATCCGGAACTTCAAGCTGCCATGCGTGAAGCCGAGTCCGCCACGGCTGGCGCCGATCGGTTTGTCCTGCAAATCGCCGCCAACTATGGTGGGCAATGGGATATCGCCCAAGCGGCCCAGCGGCTGGCGCGGGAAGTCCAGGCCGGTCATCTGCGCCCTGAGGACATTACGCCCGAGCTGCTGCAAACCTGCCTGGCGACCGGCGACTTGCCGTTGCCGGACTTGTGCATCCGCACCGGTGGCGAACACCGCATCAGTAATTTCCTGCTCTGGCAGCTGGCTTACGCCGAGCTGTATTTCTCCGACCTGTTCTGGCCGGACTTCAAACACGAAGCCATGCGCACCGCGCTGGCCGATTTCGCTTCCCGTCAGCGTCGTTTCGGTAAAACGAGCGAGCAGATCGAAGCTGGAGCCCGGGTTTAATGCTCAAACAACGAATCATCACTGCCCTGATCCTGCTGCCCATCGCCTTGGGCGGCTTTTTCCTGCTCGAGGGTGGCAGTTTTGCGCTGTTCATCGGCACGGTCGTGACCTTGGGGGCGTGGGAATGGGCCCGGCTGGCGGGTTTCCCTGCGCAGTCGGCGCGCGTGGCGTATGCGGCGGCCGTGGCGGCCATGCTGTTCATCATGTACGTGGTGCCTGGCCTTGCGCCTTGGGTGCTGGGTGCCGCGGTGCTGTGGTGGGCGATGGCGACTTTCCTGGTCCTGACCTACCCGCGGACGACGCACCATTGGGCCAACGCGGCGACCAAGTTGGTGATCGGCCTGTTGATCCTGCTGCCGGCTTGGCAGGGGCTGATCTGGATCAAGCAGGGGCCGCTGGGCAACTGGCAGATCATGGCCGTGATGGTGTTGGTCTGGGGGGCGGATGTCGGCGCCTATTTTTCCGGCAAGGCCTTCGGCAAGCGCAAGCTCGCGCCAAAAGTCAGTCCTGGCAAAAGCTGGGAAGGCGTCTACGGCGGCCTTGCCTTGAGCCTGGTCATCACCGCGGTGGTGGGTTTCGTGCGGGATTGGACCGTCGCGCAATTGCTGATGGGCCTGATCGGCGCCGCCCTGATCGTGTTTGTATCCGTGGTCGGCGACCTGACTGAAAGCATGTTCAAGCGCCAGTCCGGCATCAAGGACAGCAGTAATCTGTTGCCTGGTCATGGCGGTGTGCTGGATCGCATCGACAGCCTGACCGCCGCGATCCCGATCTTCGCCGTGCTGTTGTGGATGGCGGCATCGTGAGTCGTCCCCAGCAGATTACCGTCCTGGGAGCCACCGGTTCGATAGGCCTCAGTACGCTGGATGTGATTGGCCGGCACCCGGAGCGCTATCAGGTGTTCGCCCTCAGCGGCTTTACTCGTCTCAGCGAGCTGCTGGCCCTATGCATTCGCCATACGCCACGGTTTGCCGTGGTGCCCGAGGCTGGCGTGGCTCGGGCATTGCAGGATGACCTGAGTGCGGCCGGTTTGCAGACGCGCGTCCTGGTGGGGGAGGAGGGCTTGTGTCAGGTGGCCTCCGATCCAGAAGTCGATGCCGTAATGGCGGCGATTGTCGGCGCGGCGGGTTTGCGTCCGACGCTGGCGGCGGTGGAGGCTGGCAAGAAAATCTTGCTGGCCAACAAGGAAGCGCTGGTGATGTCGGGTGCGCTGTTCATGCAGGCAGTGCGCAAGAGTGGCTCGGTACTGCTGCCTATCGACAGCGAACACAACGCGATTTTTCAATGCATGCCCCGGGATTTTTCCCGTGGCCTGGGTGCGGTCGGTGTCAGGAGGATTCTTCTGACAGCCTCTGGTGGTCCCTTCCGGCAGACACCGTTGGAAGAATTGGTGCATGTTTCACCCGACCAGGCTTGCGCTCATCCGAACTGGTCCATGGGGCGCAAGATTTCCGTGGATTCGGCCAGCATGATGAACAAAGGGTTGGAACTGATCGAGGCCTGCTGGCTGTTCGATGCAAAGCCAGCCCAGGTCGAGGTGGTTATCCATCCGCAAAGCGTTATCCACTCCCTTGTGGACTATGTGGATGGCTCGGTGTTGGCCCAGTTGGGCAATCCGGACATGCGCACGCCTATTGCCAATGCGTTGGCCTGGCCAGAGCGGATTGATTCAGGTGTGGCACCATTGGACCTGTTTGCCATTGCCCGCCTGGACTTCCAGGCGCCCGACGAGCAGCGTTTTCCCTGCCTGCGCCTGGCGCGACAGGCGGCCGAAGCGGGCAACAGCGCACCGGCCATGCTTAACGCCGCCAACGAGGTGGCGGTTGCAGCGTTTCTCGATGGACGTGTCCGTTACCTCGAGATCGCGAGTATCATCGAAGAGGTCTTGAATCTCGAAACCGTGGTTTCGCTCGATGATCTCGATGCGGTATTCACGGCAGATGCCAGGGCTCGTGAGCTGGCGGGCCAGTGGTTGAAGCGCTACGGGCGCTGAGGCTGCGGTACGTTAGCCAGGGTTGTCCCAGGCAGGATTGTGGAGAAAACAGATGAGCGCGCTCTATATGATTGTCGGCACCCTGGTTGCACTCGGGGTGTTGGTCACTTTTCACGAATTCGGCCACTTCTGGGTCGCGCGTCGCTGTGGCGTCAAGGTTCTGCGCTTTTCCGTCGGTTTCGGCATGCCGTTGTTGCGCTGGCACGACAAGAAAGGCACCGAGTTTGTCGTAGCAGCCATTCCGCTGGGCGGCTACGTCAAGATGCTCGATGAGCGCGAAGGCGAAGTACCGGCCGATCAGCTTGATCAGTCATTCAATCGCAAGACCGTCCGTCAGCGCATCGCCATCGTCGCGGCGGGCCCGATTGCCAACTTCCTGCTGGCCATGGTGTTTTTCTGGGCGCTGGCCATGCTGGGCAGTGAGCAGGTACGGCCTGTCATTGGCGCGGTCGAGGCAGGCAGCGTTGCGGCTCGGGCCGGGTTGGGCGCGGGCCAGGAAATCGTTGCCATCGACGGCGAGCCGACATCGGGTTGGGCTGCGGTCAACTTGCAGTTGGTGCGTCGTCTGGGTGAAAGCGGTTCGCTGCAACTGATGGTGCGTGAACAGGGCTCGACGGCCGACTCGCCTCGGGAGCTGGTCCTCGACAACTGGCTCAAGGGAGCCGATGAGCCCGACCCGATCCGCTCCCTGGGGATCCGCCCGTGGCGTCCCGCGTTGCCGCCCGTGCTTGCCGAGCTTGATCCGAAAGGCCCGGCTACCGCTGCTGGCCTGAAAGCGGGCGACCGTTTGTTGGCATTCGACGGCCAGCCTGTCAGTGACTGGCAACAGGTAGTCGACTCGGTTCGTGTTCGCCCTGATACCAAAATCATGCTGCGTGTCGAGCGCGATGGTGCTTCAATCGACGTGCCTGTCGCCTTGGCTGCCCGCGGCGAGAGCAAGGCGCCGACCGGTTACCTGGGCGCTGGCGTCAAGGCGGTCGACTGGCCACCGGAAATGATCCGGGAGGTCAGCTTCGGTCCCGTCGCGGCAATCGGCGAGGGTGTACGGCGCACTTGGACCATGAGTGTCCTGACCCTCGACTCGCTGAAGAAAATGTTGTTCGGCGAGCTCTCGGTAAAAAACTTGAGTGGACCGATAACCATTGCTAAAGTGGCGGGCGCTTCTGCCCAGTCGGGCATTGCTGATTTCCTGAATTTCCTTGCTTATCTGAGCATTAGCCTGGGGGTTCTGAATTTGCTGCCCATCCCGGTACTGGATGGGGGGCATCTGCTGTTTTATCTGATCGAGTGGGCGCGTGGTCGTCCCTTGTCGGATCGGGTGCAAGGTTGGGGGATACAGATCGGTATCAGCTTGGTGGTCGGGGTGATGTTGCTTGCCTTGGTCAACGATCTGGGTCGTCTGTAACGCTTCGCTGAATTGCGAATCTGCCGCATTTTGCGGCAGTTTGTTTATTGCCAGTTGGAATAAGAAAGGACTTCATGAAACGTCTGCTGCTAACTGCGGTTCTCACCGTATTGATGATCGCCGAAGTTCACGCCGAGTCCTTCACTATCTCTGATATTCGCGTCAACGGCCTCCAGCGGGTTTCCGCGGGTAGCGTCTTTGGTGCCTTGCCGCTGAACGTCGGCGAGCAGGCGGATGATCGGCGCCTGGTGGAATCCACTCGTGCGTTGTTCAAGACCGGGTTCTTTCAAGATATCCAGCTGGGCCGCGACGGCAATGTCCTGGTCATCACGGTAGTCGAGCGCCCATCGGTCGCCAGTATCGAGATCGAGGGCAACAAGGCGATCTCTACCGAAGACCTGATGAAAGGCCTCAAGCAATCCGGCCTGGCCGAAGGCGAGATCTTCCAGCGCGCCACTCTTGAAGGTGTCCGTAACGAGTTGCAACGCCAATACGTTGCCCAGGGCCGCTACTCGGCCACCGTTGACACCGAAGTCGTGCCGCAACCGCGTAACCGCGTGGGCCTGAAGGTGAACATCAACGAAGGCACCGTTGCCGCGATCCAGCACATCAACGTGGTAGGCAATACGGTTTTCCCAGACGAAGACCTGATCGACCTGTTCGAACTCAAGACCACCAACTGGTTGTCGTTCTTCAAGAACGACGACAAGTACGCCCGTGAAAAACTCTCTGGTGACTTGGAACGCCTGCGTTCCTACTACCTGGACCGCGGCTACATCAACATGGACATCGCTTCGACCCAGGTGTCGATCACCCCGGACAAGAAGCACGTCTATATCACCGTCAACGTCAACGAAGGCGAGAAGTACACCGTTCGTGACGTCAAGCTCAGCGGCGACCTGAAGGTTCCAGAAGACCAGGTCAAGTCGCTTCTGCTGGTGCAGAAGGGCCAGGTTTTCTCGCGCAAGCTGATGACCACCACGTCCGAGCTGATCACCCGTCGCCTGGGTAACGAAGGTTATACCTTCGCCAACGTCAACGGCGTGCCGCAGCCACACGATGAAGACCATACCGTTGACATCACCTTTGCCGTGGACCCGGGCAAGCGCGCCTACGTCAACCGCATCAACTTCCGTGGCAACACCAAGTCCGAGGACGAAGTGCTGCGCCGTGAAATGCGCCAGATGGAAGGTGGCTGGGCTTCGACCTACCTGATCGACCAATCCAAGACCCGCCTGGAGCGCCTGGGCTTCTTCAAGGAAGTCAACGTCGAGACCCCGGCCGTACCGGGCGTCGATGACCAGGTTGACGTGAACTACAGCGTCGAGGAACAGGCTTCCGGTTCGATCACCGCGAGCGTCGGTTTCGCCCAGAGCGCAGGCCTGATCCTGGGCGGTTCGATCACCCAGAACAACTTCCTGGGTACCGGTAACAAGGTCAGCATCGGCCTGACCCGTAGCGAATACCAGACCCGCTACAACTTTGGCTACGTGGACCCCTACTGGACTGCCGACGGCGTGAGCCTGGGCTACAACGCCTTCTATCGCACCACTGACTACGACGAGCTCGATTCGGACATTTCCAGCTATGCGGTGGACAGCCTGGGTGCCGGCGTCAACGTGGGCTATCCGATCAGCGAGACCTCGCGCCTGACGTTCGGCCTCACCGCCCAGCAGGACAAGATCAACACCGGTCGTTACACCGTTGATGAAATCTTCGACTTCGTTAACAAGGAAGGCGATAACTACCTGAACTTCAAGGCTTCTGCCGGTTGGTCCGAGTCGACCCTGAACAAGGGCGTATTGGCGACACGTGGTCACTCTCAGAGCCTGGTTCTTGAGTCGACCATCCCGGGCAGCGACCTGTCGTTCTTCAAGCTCGATTATCGTGGCCAACTGTTCCAGCCGCTGACCGATAACTACACCATGCGCCTGCACACCGAGCTGGGTTATGGCGATGGCTACGGTTCGACTGATGGCCTGCCGTTCTACGAGAACTACTATGCCGGTGGTTTCAACTCGGTACGTGGCTTCAAGGACAGCACTCTGGGCCCACGCAGCACGCCGAGCCGTGGCACGAACCCGGGCACGATTGCAGACCCGGACCAGGATCCGCTGCCGTTCGGTGGCAACGTGCTCATCCAGGGCGGCGCCGAGATCCTGTTCCCGATGCCGTTCGTCAAGGATCAACGTTCCTTGCGTACCTCGGTCTTCTGGGACGTGGGTAACGTATTCGATTCCAGTTGCGATAACACCACTAACGCCAACGGTACGAGTTCCAACACCAAGTGCAACGACATCAGCCTGAGCAACATGGCCAGTTCCGTCGGCGTGGGCGTGACCTGGGTCACCGCGCTGGGCCCGTTGAGTTTCGCGCTGGCGATGCCGATCAAGAAACCGGATGACGCTGAAACCCAAGTGTTCCAATTTTCCCTCGGCCAGACGTTCTAATTGTCCGGCCCAAGATAACGACAATGGATTTTGTAGGAGTACATCGTGCGTAAGTTGACTCAATTGGTTCTCCTGGCGACCGTCCTGGTCGCAGGCCCGGCTTTTGCCGACATGAAGATCGCCGTGCTGAATTATCAGATGGCCTTGCTGGAGTCCGATGCGGCGAAGAAATACGCCGTGGACGCCGAGAAGAAATTCGGCCCGCAACTGACCAAGCTCAAGGGCCTGGAAAGCAGCGCCAAGGGTATCCAGGACCGTCTGGTCGCCGGCGGTGACAAAATGGCCCAGGGCGAGCGCGAGCGTCTTGAGCTGGAATTCAAGCAGAAGGCCCGCGACTTCCAGTTCCAATCCAAGGAGCTGAACGAAGCGAAAGCCGTGGCTGACCGTGAAATGCTCAAGCAGCTCAAGCCGAAACTCGACAGCGCCGTGGAAGAAGTCATCAAGAAAGGTGGTTTCGACCTGGTGTTCGAGCGCGGCGCAGTGATTGATGTCAAACCTCAATACGACATCACGCGCCAGGTCATCGAGCGCATGAATCAGTGAAGTAATCCATGACAGCGACTATCAAGCTCGGCCAACTGGCTGAGTTCCTCGGCGCCACCCTGCGTGGCGACCCGGAGAAGGCAATTACTGGGCTAGCCACTTTGCAAGAGGCTGGCCCAGCTCAGTTGAGCTTTCTGGCAAATCCCCAATATCGCAAATACCTGGCAGACAGCCGGGCCGCAGCATTGTTGCTGAAGGCCGATGATGCCGAAGGGTTTGCCGGCGATGCGCTGATCGTGGCCGATCCTTACCTGGCGTATGCGCGGATTTCCCATCTGTTCGACCCCAAGCCAAAATCGCCTGCGGGCATTCATCCCAGCGCGGTAATCGCGGCGGATGCGATCGTCGACTCCACGGCCAGCATCGGGCCTTTCGTGGTCATTGAAAGCGCGGCCCGGATTGGCGCTGGCGTGACGCTGGGAGCCCATTGCTTTGTCGGCGCGCGCAGCGAGATCGGCGAGGGTGGTTGGCTGGCTCCGCGCGTCACCCTGTATCACGACGTGCGCATCGGCAAGCGGGTGGTGATTCAGTCTGGCGCGGTACTCGGTGGTGAAGGGTTTGGTTTTGCCAACGAGAAAGGCGTCTGGCAGAAGATCGCCCAGATCGGTGGCGTCACCGTTGGCGATGATGTGGAGATCGGCGTCAATACCGCGATCGACCGTGGTGCGCTGGCCGACACCGTCATCGGTAATGGCGTCAAGCTCGACAACCAGATCCAGATCGCTCACAACGTTCAGGTCGGCGACCATACCGCCATGGCCGCTTGCGTGGGCATTTCCGGCAGTACCAAGATCGGCAGGCATTGCATGCTGGCCGGTGGCGTAGGGCTGGTAGGCCACATCGAAATCTGTGACAACGTTTTCCTGACTGGCATGACCATGGTCACCCACTCGATTACCGAGCCGGGCGCCTATTCATCCGGTACAGCCATGCAGCCGGCAGCCGAATGGCGCAAGAGCGCGGCGCGTATCCGCCAGCTCGACGATATCGCGAGGCGCCTCAAGCAGGTGGAAAAGCGTGTAGGGGACGTGACCCCTGGCGGTAATGCTTCATCAGATGGCTGATACCATTTCCATATCAAGTGTGCACAGCCGTTAGGGCATCTTGATTTGCTAGCGGAGTGCGCGTCACTCGTGCGCTCCCAATCTTTACATAGGCTTCCCCCCGAAATGATGGACATCAACGAGATTCGCGAATACCTGCCTCACCGTTACCCGTTCCTGCTGGTGGATCGGGTCGTGGACCTGGATGTTGAAGGCAAGCGCATTCGCGCCTACAAGAATGTCAGCATCAACGAACCGTTCTTCAATGGCCACTTCCCCGCGCATCCAATCATGCCGGGTGTGTTGATCATCGAAGCGATGGCTCAGGCTGCCGGGATCCTTGGTTTCAAAATGCTCGACGTGAAGCCTGCCGATGGCACGCTCTACTACTTCGTCGGCTCCGACAAACTGCGCTTTCGCCAGCCAGTGACCCCGGGCGATCAGTTGATCCTCGAGGCCAAGTTCATCAGCTGCAAGCGCCAGATCTGGAAGTTCGAATGCCAGGCTTCGGTCGATGGCAAGCCGGTCTGCTCCGCTGAAATCATCTGCGCGGAACGCAAACTATGAGTTTGATTGACCCTCGCGCAATCATCGATCCGTCGGCCGTGCTGGCCGCCGATGTCGAGGTTGGCCCTTGGTCGATCATCGGCGCAGGTGTGGAAATCGGCGAGGGCACGGTGATCGGCCCCCACGTAATTCTCAAGGGCCCGACCCGAATCGGCCGGCACAATCGCATCTACCAGTTTTCATCGGTAGGCGAGGACACGCCCGATCTGAAATACAAAGGTGAAGAAACCCGGCTGGTCATTGGCGATCACAACGTGATCCGCGAAGGTGTGACGATTCACCGTGGCACCGTCCAGGACCGTTCCGAAACGACCCTGGGCGACCACAACCTGATCATGGCTTATGCCCATATCGGTCACGACAGCGTCATCGGCAACCATTGCATCCTGGTCAACAACACCGCATTGGCCGGCCATGTGCACGTGGATGACTGGGCGATCCTGTCCGGCTTCACCCTGGTTCACCAGTATTGCCATATCGGCGCCCACAGTTTCTCTGGCATGGGCACCGCCATCGGCAAGGACGTTCCCGCATACGTCACCGTGTTCGGTAACCCGGCCGAAGCCCGCAGCATGAACTTCGAGGGCATGCGTCGTCGTGGTTTCAGCGAAGACGCGATTACGGCGCTGCGCCGCGCCTACAAGGTTGTCTATCGCCAGGGGCTGACAGTCGAGCAGGCGCTCGCCGAATTGGCCGAAGCGTCGACGCAGTTCCCGGAAGTCGCGATATTCCGTGACTCCATCCAGTCGTCGACCCGCGGCATCACCCGCTGACCATGGCCAATCTGCGTATTGCGCTGGTGGCGGGGGAGGCTTCCGGTGACATCCTGGGTGCCGGTCTGATGCGTGCGCTCAAGGCGCAGCATCCCGAAGTCGAATTCATCGGGGTTGGTGGGCCATTGATGCAGGCCGAAGGGCTGGAGTCCTACTTCCCCATGGAGCGCCTGTCAGTCATGGGCCTGGTGGAAGTGCTGGGTCGCTTGCGGGAGTTGCTGGCCCGACGCAAGAAGCTGATCCAGACGCTGATCGAAGAAAAACCGGATGTGTTCATCGGTATCGATGCGCCGGATTTCACCCTCAATATCGAACTCAAATTGCGCCAGGCCGGCATCAAGACCGTGCACTACGTCAGCCCGTCGGTATGGGCCTGGCGGCAGAAGCGTGTGCTGAAGATCCGCGAAGGTTGCGACCTGATGCTCACGCTGCTGCCGTTCGAAGCCCGTTTCTATGAAGAAAAAGGCGTGCCGGTGCGGTTCGTCGGGCACACCTTGGCCGATACCATTCCCCTGGAGTCGGACCGCACGGCCGCCCGCCAGGCGTTGAACCTGCCTGAAGGACCGCTGGTGGCGTTGATGCCCGGCAGTCGCGGCGGCGAGGTCAGTCGCCTGGGCGGCCTGTTCTTCGACGCCGCTGAGCGCCTGCGGGCGATGCGGCCCGGTGTACGTTTTGTTCTGCCGTGTGCCAGTCCGCAGCGGCGAATCCAGCTCGAAGCGTTGTTGGCCGGGCGCGATTTGCCGGTTACCTTGCTCGACGGCCAATCCCATCAAGCACTGGCCGGTTGTGATGCGGTGTTGATTGCGTCAGGCACTGCTACCCTTGAAGCGTTGTTGTACAAACGGCCAATGGTGGTTGCCTATCGCCTAGCGCCGCTGACGTTCTGGATTCTCAAGCGCATGGTCAAGAGCCCTTACGTTTCCTTGCCCAATCTCCTGGCCCAGCGCCTGCTGGTCCCGGAACTGCTGCAAGACGACGCGACCGCCGAAGCGCTAGCCTCCACGCTGTCGCCCTTGATTGACGGCGGCGAAGAGCAGACCCGGGGTTTTGACGAAATTCACCGTACCCTGCGTCGCGATGCCTCCAACCAGGCGGCTGACGCGGTGCTGACTCTGATTGGCGCAAAATCATGAGCAACGTAAAGCAGCAGATGGGCCTGGACTTCGACCTGGTCGCTGAAGTCGAAGAGCTCGTCGCCGGTGTCGATGAAGTCGGGCGCGGACCTTTGTGCGGTGCGGTGGTGACGGCTGCGGTGATCCTTGATCCGGACCGGCCGATCCTGGGGCTGGATGATTCCAAGAAGCTCACCGAGGCCCGTCGCGAGAAGCTCTACGACGAAATTTGCGAAAAGGCCCTGAGCTGGTGCATCGCCCGGGCCGAAGTCGAAGAAATCGATGAGCTCAATATCCTGCACGCCACCATGCTTGCCATGCAGCGCGCGGTGCAGGGGCTGCATATCACGCCGAAGCTGGCGATGATCGATGGCAACCGCTGCCCGAAACTGTCGATGCGCGCCGAAGCGGTCATCCAGGGCGACGGCAAGGTGCCGGCCATCGCGGCGGCTTCGATCCTGGCCAAAGTCAGTCGCGACCGGGAGATGGCCGCGTTCGAACTGATCTATCCGGGCTACGGCATCGGCAGCCACAAGGGTTATCCGACGCCGGTGCATCTGGAAGCCTTGGCGCGCCTTGGGCCGACGCCCATTCATCGGCGTTCGTTTGCGCCGGTGCGGCTGGCTTATGAAGCGCGTGATGGGTTGATCGTGAGTCATCAGACTACGGTTTCTTGATGCAGGCTTTTGTGGCGAGGGGATTTATCCCCGCTGGGGCGCGAAGCGGCTCTCAAGCCTGACAACCCGGTGTGTCTGATGGACTTTGGGGCTGCTTCGCAGCCCAGCGGGGATAAATCCCCTCGCCACAAAAGTAATGTGCACATTCGCTTGGCAGGATGCTCATGGCTGATGTTTTACCCAAGGCCCGGTACAATCCGGGCCTTGTTGTTTTCATGACTTAACGCAGGATCACTATGCCGGCTTCATTCGTCCATCTACGCCTGCACACTGAATATTCCCTGGTCGACGGTCTGGTGCGGATCAAGCCCCTGGTCAAGACGCTGGTGGGCATGAACATGCCTGCCGTGGCCGTTACCGACCAGAACAATATGTGTTCGCTGGTCAAGTTCTACAAGAACGCCATGGGCGCCGGGATCAAGCCGATCTGCGGTGCCGACCTGTGGCTGGCGAACAAGGACCCGGACGCGCCGCTGAGCCGGATCAGCCTGCTGGTGATGAACGCCATGGGCTATCGCAACCTCACCGAGCTGATTTCCCGCGGCTTTATCGACGGCCAGCGCAACGGCTCGATCATCATCGAGCGCGAATGGGTGGCCGAGGCCAGCGAAGGGCTGATCATGCTGTCGGCGGCCAAGGAAGGTGAAATCGGCCAGGCCCTGCTCAGTGGCAATGTCGAGGAAGCCGAGCAGTTGGCCCGCGACTGGATGGCCGTGTTTCCGGATCGCTTCTACATCGAAGTGCAGCGCACCAACCGTCCCAATGACGAAGAACACCTGCACGCTGCCGTGGCCCTGGCCGACAAGCTCGGTGCGCCGCTGGTGGCGACCAACGACGTGCGGTTCATCAAGCAGGAAGATTTCGAGGCCCACGAGACCCGCGTCTGCATCGGTGAGGGCCGTGCCCTCGATGACCCGCGTCGGCCTAAAAACTACAGCGACCAGCAATACCTCAAAAGCGCCGAGGAAATGGCGGAGCTGTTCAGCGACCTGCCCGAAGCGCTGGAAAACACCGTCGAGATCGCCAAGCGCTGCAACATCGAAGTGAAGCTGGGCAAGCACTTCCTGCCCAACTTCCCGATTCCCGATGGCATGACCATCGATGAATATTTCCGCAAGGTCTCGTTCGACGGCCTCGAAGAGCGCCTCAGCGTCCTGCTGCCCAAGGACACCACCGAAGATTACGAAGCCAAGCGCCAGGTCTATGTCGATCGGTTGAATTTCGAGCTGGATATCATTATCCAGATGGGCTTCCCCGGCTACTTCCTGATCGTGATGGACTTTATCCAGTGGGCCAAGAGCAACGGCGTGCCCGTTGGTCCTGGCCGGGGGTCGGGTGCCGGGTCGCTGGTGGCCTACGTGCAGAAGATCACCGACCTCGACCCGCTGGAATATGACCTGCTGTTCGAACGTTTCCTCAACCCGGAACGGGTGTCCATGCCCGACTTCGACGTCGACTTCTGCATGGATGGTCGCGACCGGGTGATCGACTACGTGGCCGAGAAATACGGCCGCAACGCGGTGAGCCAGATCATCACCTTCGGTTCCATGGCTGCCAAGGCTGTGGTGCGCGACGTGGCGCGGGTGCAGGGCAAGTCCTACGGCCTGGCGGATCGCCTGTCGAAGATGATTCCGTTCGAAGTCGGCATGACCCTGGAAAAAGCCTACGAGCAGGAAGAAATCCTGCGGGACTTCATCAAGGTCGATGAAGAGGCTGCGGAAATCTGGGAGATGGCCCGCAAGCTTGAAGGCGTGGTGCGTAACGTCGGCAAGCACGCCGGTGGCGTGGTCATCGCGCCGACCAAGCTGACTGACTTCTCGCCGATCTATTGCGATGAAGAGGGCGACGGCCTGGTCACCCAGTTCGACAAGGATGACGTCGAGGCGGCGGGCCTGGTGAAGTTCGACTTCCTCGGCCTGCGGACCCTGACCATCATCGATTGGGCGCTGAAGACCATCAACCGCGACCGAGCCAAGGTCGGTGAAGAACCGCTGGACATCGCCTTCATTCCGCTGGACGACAAGCCGACCTACAGCCTGTTGCAGAAAGCTGAAACCACGGCTGTGTTTCAGCTTGAATCCCGGGGGATGAAGGAGCTCATCAAGAAGCTCAAGCCCGACTGCCTGGAAGACTTGATCGCACTGGTGGCCCTGTTCCGTCCGGGCCCGCTGCAATCGGGCATGGTGGATGACTTCATCAACCGCAAGCACGGTCGCGCCGAGCTGGCGTACCCGCACCCCGATTACCAGTACGAGGGCTTGAAGCCAGTACTGGCGCCGACCTACGGCATCATCCTGTACCAGGAACAGGTGATGCAGATTGCCCAGGTGATGGCCGGCTACACCCTCGGCGGCGCGGACATGCTGCGTCGTGCCATGGGTAAGAAAAAACCCGAAGAGATGGCCAAGCAGCGCGGTGGCTTCATCGAAGGTTGTGCGAACAACGGCATCGATGCGGACCTGGCGGGCAACATTTTCGACCTGGTGGAAAAGTTCGCCGGCTACGGCTTCAACAAATCCCACTCCGCCGCCTATGGCCTGGTCTCGTACCAGACCGCATGGCTGAAGGCACATTACCCGGCGCCGTTCATGGCGGCGGTACTCTCGGCGGATATGCACAACACCGACAAGGTCGTGACCTTGATCGAAGAAGTGCGGACCATGAAGCTGCGCCTCGACGCACCGGACGTGAACGCTTCGGAGTTCAAGTTCACGGTGAACGACGAAGGCCGCATCATCTATGGCCTCGGCGCGATCAAGGGCGTGGGCGAAGGGCCGGTGGAGGCGATTACCGAAGCGCGCCAGGACGGGCCGTTCAAGGATCTGTTCGATTTCTGCGCCCGGGTCGATCTCAAGCGCATCAACAAGCGCACCCTCGACGGTTTGATCCGCAGCGGCGCGCTGGATCGCCTGGGGCCTTACTTCCACGATGAGCCGAAGGCCTACCAGGCCAATATCGACCGCAACCGCGCGGTCTTGCTGGCGGCGATGGAAGAGGCGATCAAGGCCGCCGAACAGACTGCCCGCACCCACGACAGCGGCCACGCCGACCTGTTTGGCGGGCTGTTCGTCGAGGAGGACGCCGACGTCTACGGCAACCATCGCAAGGCCAAGGAGCTGACCCTCAAGGAACGCCTCAAGGGTGAGAAAGACACCTTGGGCCTCTACCTGACCGGTCACCCGATCGACGAATACGAAGGCGAGATCCGCCGCTTCGCCCGTCAGCGCATCATTGACCTCAAGCCGGCTCGTGACACGCAAACGGTCGCCGGCATGATCATCGCCCTGCGGGTGATGAAAAACAAAAAGGGCGACAAGATGGGTTTCATCACCCTCGACGACCGCTCCGGGCGCATCGAGGCGTCGTTGTTCGCCGATGCGTTCCATTCCGCGCAGTCGTTGTTGCAGACGGATGCGATGGTCGTCGTGGAAGGAGAGGTGAGTAACGACGACTTTTCCGGTGGCCTGCGGCTGCGGGTCAAGCGCGTGATGAGCATGGAGGATGCCCGTACCAACCTGGCCGAGAGCCTGCGCCTGAAGTTGCAAACCCAGGATCTGAAAGGCGATCAGCTACGCTGGCTGGGCGAGTTGTTCAAGCGCCATCGCGGTGCTTGCCCGATCACCATGGAGTATGTACGACCCGACGCCAAGGCCGTGCTGCAGTTCGGCGAAGGTTGGCGGATCGATCCGGCGGATGCGTTGATTCAAGCCTTGCGTGACCAGTTCGGCAAAGACAACGTCTTCCTCCAATACCGTTGACGGCCAGGGGCCACTTCCGTATTCGGAGCGCCCCTGACCTCGACTCGAATTTTTAATCTCGACCTGAACGCGCCTCTCCCTTAAGGTAGGGCGCGAATAGACAACCGGCCGGCCCAAGCTCTCTTGGACGTCGACCCAAGACGGACGCCTATGAACCCGAATTTTCTAGATTTCGAACAGCCGATCGCCGACCTTCAAGCCAAGATCGAAGAGTTGCGCTTGGTCGGTAACGACAATTCGCTGAATATCGGCGATGAAATCTCTCGGCTGCAGGACAAGAGCCGCACGCTGACCGAAGACATCTTCGGCAAGCTGACCAGTTGGCAGATCGCGCGTCTGGCGCGTCATCCGCGTCGTCCCTACACCCTGGACTACATCGACCACATCTTCACCGAGTTCGATGAGCTGCACGGCGACCGTCACTTCTCCGACGACGCGGCGATTGTCGGCGGCGTTGCCCGCCTGGACGACCAGCCAGTGATGGTCATCGGTCACCAGAAGGGGCGCGAAGTGCGCGAGAAGGTGCGTCGCAACTTCGGCATGCCGCGTCCGGAAGGCTACCGCAAGGCCTGCCGCCTGATGGAAATGGCCGAACGTTTCAAGATGCCGATCCTGACCTTCATCGACACCCCGGGCGCCTACCCTGGCATCGACGCCGAAGAGCGCAACCAGAGCGAAGCGATCGCCTGGAACCTGCGCGTCATGGCCCGCCTGAAAACCCCGATCATCGCCACCGTGATCGGCGAAGGCGGTTCGGGCGGTGCGTTGGCCATCGGTGTCTGCGACCAACTGAACATGCTGCAATATTCGACCTACGCGGTGATCTCGCCGGAAGGTTGCGCCTCGATCCTCTGGAAAACCGCCGAGAAGGCGCCGGATGCCGCTGAAGCCATGGGCATCACCGCCGAGCGTCTCAAAGGCCTGGGCATCGTTGATAAAGTGATCAATGAGCCAGTGGGCGGCGCCCATCGTGACCCGGCTGCAGCCGCTGCGCTGATTCGCGCCGAGCTGAGTTCGCAGCTGTCGATGCTCAAGAAATTCGACAACGAAGCGCTGCTGACCCGTCGCTACGAGCGGTTGATGAGCTACGGTCTCTGATCCAAGCGTTGTACCCTGTGTGGGAGCGAGCTTGCTCGCGATAACGGTTTAACATTCAACCAATAAGTTGACTGATACACCGCCATCGCGAGCAAGCTCGCTCCCACATTTGATTGGTGTGAAGGCCAGTTTCCATGAATCAGCCCAGGATTGATCTGCCAACCCGGCTCCTCACACAGCTATCTCCCTGGCGCAACGCCGCCACCTGGCGCATCGCCTTCTCCGGTGGCCTCGATTCCACCGTCCTGCTGCACCTGCTCGCCTCCCTGGCAAAAACCCAAGCCCTGCCACCGCTCAGCGCAATCCATGTCCATCACGGTCTCCAGGCCGCGGCCGAGGCGTGGCCAGAACATTGTCGCCGGGTCTGCGAGGCCCTTGGGGTGCCGCTTGAAGTGGTCGGCGTTGAGGTCCGACCCGGTGCCAGTGTCGAGCGGTCGGCCCGCGATGCCCGTTACGGCGCTTTCATCGCCGCGACACAAGACAACGAAGTGCTGCTCACCGCCCAACACCGGGACGACCAAGCCGAGACCCTGCTGTTTCGCCTGTTGCGCGGCGCGGGGGCGCGGGGCTTGGCGGCAATGCCGAGGCAGCGACCGTTGGGCCGGGGACATTTGCTGCGACCGTTGCTCGATGTATCCCGCAAAGAGCTGGAGGCCTATGCCAGCCGGCATGGCTTGAGCTGGGTCGAGGATCCATCAAACGATGATCATCGCTACGCGCGTAATTTCCTGCGCCAACGGGTCTTTCCGGTCTTGGCCGAACAGTGGCCCCAGGCGTCCACGACCCTCGCCCGCAGCGCCGCGCACCTGAGCGAGGCGCAAGGCTTGCTGGACGAGCTGGCGCAGATCGATCTGGCGCTTGCCATGAGCGCCAGCGCGTTCGACTGGCTCGGGTTGCGGTCTCTTGAGCTGGCGCCGTTGCGGGCTTTGTCTGCGGGCCGCCAGCGCAACGCATTGAGTCATTGGCTGGCTCCGGTGACGAAGCTTCCCGACAGCGACCATTGGGTGGGTTGGGACTCGTTGCGTGATGCCCGGGACGATGGTCATCCGGTCTGGCGGCTGGCGGACGGAGAATTGCACCGGACGGGCGGACGCATCTGGTGGTTATCCGACCGCTGGCTGCGGCCGGTCTCGGGGCCGATTGAATGGCTTGAGGTCGATCAGCCGTTGTTGCTGCCGGGCAATGGTCGGGTGATTCTTCGCGGCGCAGCCCCCTCGGGAGCGCTTTGCATCCGCTATCGCCAGGGCAGTGAAATCATGGAATTGCCGGGGCGTGGGCACCGGGATCTCAAGCGTTTGCTCAACGAAAACGGCGTGCCGGCGTTCGTCCGCGGCCGTTTGCCGCTCCTGTATCGGGGCGAGCAATTGCTGGGGTTGGCCAACCTGCCGGGGCTGGACAGCGACCCTAATGGCACTTGGCAATTGAGCTGGCAGCCATGAAAGCCAAGATCTGGGTTTGAGCTGAAAGGGGCTTTCCGGTAGACTACGCTCCCTTCTTGATACAACTTCTGTGGATTCGCCTGAATTGCAGGAGTTGCCGATTACCAAGCAGTCTTTGCTGGGCGATTCCAAAAAATGTGTAGCGAACAACGTACCGGTGATTTCACCTCCGGTCTGTCCCGACGCGGCGGTTTTTTTGAAAGGTGCACTGTGATTAATGCAGGTGATCGGGGGCTTCGGCCTTCCTTCGCTTTCCCCGGCGGCTCTGACCGCTTTAACGCAGACTTCTAGGGTTTTTCATGACGCGCTACATATTCGTCACGGGCGGTGTTGTTTCTTCATTGGGGAAAGGCATTGCCTCGGCTTCATTGGCGGCCATCCTGGAGGCGCGGGGACTTAAGGTCACCATGCTCAAGCTGGACCCGTACATCAACGTCGACCCGGGCACCATGAGCCCGTTCCAGCACGGTGAAGTGTTCGTCACCCACGACGGCGCCGAGACCGACCTGGACCTGGGCCACTACGAGCGGTTCATCCGCACGACCATGACCCAGAACAACAACTTCACCACCGGCCGTGTCTACGAGCACGTCCTGCGCAAGGAGCGTCGTGGTGACTACCTGGGCGCGACCATCCAGGTCATCCCGCACATCACCGACGAAATCAAGCGCCGCATCATCAAGGGTGCCGGCGACGCCGACGTGGCGATGGTCGAGATCGGCGGCACCGTGGGCGACATCGAGTCCCAGCCGTTCCTTGAAGCCATCCGCCAGTTGCGTTTCGAAATCGGCGCCAAGCGCGCGATGCTGATGCACCTGACCCTGGTGCCATACATCGCCACTGCCGGCGAGACCAAGACCAAGCCAACCCAGCACTCGGTCAAGGAACTGCGTTCCATCGGCCTGCAGCCGGACGTGCTGATCTGCCGCTCCGATCACCCGATCGACATCTCCTCGCGTCGCAAGATCGCCCAGTTCACCAACGTGGAAGAGCGTGCGGTCATCGGCCTGGAAGACGCCGACACCATCTACAAGATCCCGGGCATCCTGCACTCCCAGGGCCTCGATGACTTCGTCGTCGAGCGCTTCGGCCTGCAATGCGCCAGCGCCGACCTGTCCGAGTGGGACGCCGTGGTCGATGCCAAGCTCAATCCAGAGCACGAAGTCACCATCGCCATGGTCGGCAAGTACATGGAGCTGCTGGACGCCTACAAGTCGCTGATCGAAGCGATGAGTCATGCCGGCATCAGCAACCGCACCAAGGTCAACCTGCGCTACATCGATTCCGAAGATATCGAGAACCAGGGCACCGGCCTGCTCGAAGGCGCCGATGCGATCCTCGTGCCGGGCGGCTTCGGCCTGCGCGGCGTGGAAGGCAAGATCACCGCGGTGCAATACGCCCGCGAAAACAAGGTGCCATACCTGGGCATCTGCCTCGGGATGCAAGTCGCGGTCATCGAGTTCGCCCGTAACGTGATGGGTTGGAAAGACGCCAACTCTACCGAGTTCGATCGCGCCAGCGGCCACCCGGTCGTCGGCCTGATCACCGAATGGGAAGACGCCACCGGCGCCGTCGAAGTGCGTACCGAAAGCTCGGACCTGGGCGGCACCATGCGCCTCGGTGCCCAGGAGTGCCTGCTCGAAGCCGGCTCCAAGGTGCACGATTGCTACGCCAAGGACGTGATCGTCGAGCGTCATCGCCACCGCTACGAGGTGAACAACAACCTGCTGCCACAACTGATCGAAGCCGGCCTGAAGATCTCCGGCCGTTCCGGTGACGGTGCGCTGGTTGAGGTGGTCGAGGCTGCTGACCATCCATGGTTCGTCGCTTGCCAGTTCCACCCGGAGTTCACCTCGACACCGCGCGACGGTCATCCGTTGTTCAGTGGTTTCGTGAAAGCCGCTTTGGCTCAACACCAGAAAAAGGCATAAGACGATGGCCCAGAAGATCATCCGCGTCGGCGACATCGAGATTGCCAACGACAAGCCCATGGTGCTGTTCGGCGGCATGAACGTGCTGGAAAGCCGCGACATGGCGATGCAGGTCTGCGAAGAGTACGTGAAGGTTACCCAGAAATTGGGTATCCCTTACGTCTTCAAGGCCAGCTTCGACAAGGCCAACCGTTCGTCGGTCACTTCTTACCGTGGCCCAGGCCTGGAAGAGGGGATGCGGATTTTCCAGGACATCAAGCAAGCCTTCGGCGTGCCGATCATCACCGACGTCCACGAGCCTGACCAGGCCGCGGTCGTCGCCGAGGTCTGCGACATCATCCAATTGCCGGCCTTCCTGTCGCGCCAGACCGACCTGGTGGTCGCGATGGCCAAGACTGGGGCGGTGATCAACATCAAGAAAGCCCAGTTCCTCGCGCCTCAGGAAATGAAACACATCCTGAGCAAATGCGAAGAGGCTGGAAATGACCAGTTGATCCTTTGCGAGCGGGGTTCGAGCTTCGGCTACAACAACCTCGTGGTGGACATGCTCGGCTTCGGCATCATGAAGCAGTTCGAGTACCCGGTGTTCTTCGACGTGACCCACGCGCTGCAAATGCCTGGCGGTCGCTCCGATTCCGCGGGTGGTCGTCGCGCCCAGGTCACCGACCTGGCCAAGGCCGGCATGAGCCAGTCCCTGGCAGGCCTGTTCCTCGAAGCCCACCCAGACCCAGACAACGCCAAGTGCGACGGCCCTTGTGCCTTGCGCTTGAACAAGCTGGAACCTTTCCTGTCTCAGCTCAAGTCGCTGGATGAGCTGGTCAAGGGTTTTCCGACGATAGAAACCGCGTAACACGGTTTTCTCCGGTAAAGTACCGCTCGATAAACGCTCTGGCCTGCGGGCCGGGCGTTATCGTCGGCGAGCCTGCCCGCTGCTCTATCCCGCCGACGGTAAAAGATTTCCTCTCGCTGCGTCGTTTTCGTCAACTTTGGAGTGTTTACAACAATGGCAAAAATCGTCGACATCAAAGGTCGTGAAGTTCTCGACTCCCGTGGCAACCCCACTGTCGAAGCGGACGTGCTTCTCGACAACGGCATCATCGGCAGCGCTTGTGCGCCGTCCGGTGCTTCCACTGGCTCGCGCGAAGCGCTGGAGCTGCGTGATGGCGACAAGAGCCGTTACCTGGGCAAGGGCGTGCTGAAGGCCGTCGCCAACATCAACGGTCCGATCCGTGACCTGTTGCTGGGCAAGGACCCTGCCGACCAGAAAGCCCTCGATCAGGCGATGATCAAGCTCGACGGTACCGAAAACAAAGCCACCCTGGGCGCCAACGCGATCCTCGCCGTGTCCCTGGCCGCTGCCAAGGCCGCTGCCCAGGACCAGGACCTGCCGTTGTACGCGCACATCGCCAACCTCAACGGGACGCCGGGCGTGTACTCGATGCCGGTACCGATGATGAACATCATCAACGGTGGCGAGCATGCCGATAACAACGTCGACATCCAGGAGTTCATGGTGCAGCCGGTTGGCGCCAAGACCTTCTCCGAAGGCCTGCGCATGGGCACCGAGATTTTCCATCACCTCAAGGCCGTGCTGAAGGCCCGTGGCCTGAGCACTGCCGTTGGCGACGAAGGCGGTTTCGCACCGAACCTGGCGTCCAACGAAGATGCACTGAAAGTGATCTCCGAAGCCGTGGCCAACGCTGGCTACAAGCTGGGCACCGATGTGACCCTGGCTCTGGACTGCGCCGCCAGTGAGTTCTTCGAAGACGGCAAGTACAACTTGTCCGGCGAAGGCCAGGTGTTCACTGCCGAAGGTTTTGCCGATTACCTCAAGGGCCTGACCGAACGCTACCCGATCATCTCCATCGAAGACGGCCTGGACGAGTCCGACTGGGCTGGCTGGAAAATCCTCACTGACAAGATCGGCGAGAAAACCCAGCTGGTGGGCGACGACCTGTTCGTGACCAACACCAAGATCCTGAAAGAAGGCATCGACAAGAAGATCGCCAACTCGATCCTGATCAAGTTCAACCAGATCGGCACCCTGACCGAAACCCTGGAAGCCATCCAGATGGCCAAGGCCGCCGGTTACACCGCCGTGATCTCCCACCGCTCGGGTGAAACCGAAGACTCGACCATTGCCGACCTGGCTGTGGGCACCGCGGCGGGCCAGATCAAGACCGGTTCGCTGTGCCGCTCCGACCGCGTTTCCAAGTACAACCAACTGCTGCGCATCGAAGAGCAGTTGAACGGCAAGGCCAAGTACAACGGTCGCGCCGAGTTTCGCGGTTAAGCTGTAAATGATAAAAAGACAGCGGATTGCGTCGCAAAAGTCGCCAAGGTGGCGGTTTTGCCTCTAATCTGATGCCTTATCAAGCACAAGCCTGGGTCTTCCAGGCTTCGTGCTATCAGACGCTTCAAAGTTTGGCATGGCGGTCTTTTTTCACTGGATACCTGATATTCGATGCGCAGTCCCAATTGGTTGTTTCTCGTCTTGCTCTTGTTGCTGGCCGGCCTGCAGTACCGCCTTTGGGTGGGTAATGGCAGCCTGGCGCAAGTGGCCGAGCTGACTCAGCAAATTGCCGACCAGCACGCCGAAAACGAGGCGTTGCTGGAGCGTAACCGGGTAATGGACGCCGAAGTGATGGAATTGAAGAAAGGCATGGAGACCGTCGAAGAGCGGGCTCGCCATGAATTGGGCATGGTGAAAGAGGGCGAAACCCTCTATCAACTGGCCCAATGAGCATCCGTCTACCGGCCTTCTGGGCCGTGATTCCTGCCGCGGGCGTGGGTGCCCGTATGGCCGCGGACCGTCCCAAGCAGTATCTGCAACTGGGCGGACGCACAATTCTCGAACACAGCCTTGGCTGTTTCCTCGATCACCCGACCGTCAAGGGCGTGGTGGTCAGTGTTGCACCTGACGATCCCTACTGGCCGACATTGGCCTGTGCCAGCGACCCGCGTATCCAGCGTGTGGATGGCGGTGAGCAGCGTTCGGGTTCGGTGCTCAATGCTTTGCTGCACCTTCACGAGCAGGGCGCCGATGATTTCGATTGGGTGCTGGTACACGACGCCGCGCGGCCGAACCTGGCGCGGGACGATCTCGATAATTTGCTCCATGAGCTGGTGAATGATCCGGTCGGCGGCCTGCTGGCCGTCCCGGCGCGTGACACGCTCAAGCGCGCGGACAAGCATGGCCGTGTGTTGGAAACCATTGATCGCAGCGTGATCTGGCAAGCCTATACGCCGCAGATGTTCCGCCTCGGCGCCTTGCATCGAGCCCTGGCCGACAGCCTGGTGGCGGACGCGGTGATTACCGATGAAGCATCCGCCATGGAGTGGGCGGGGCAGGCGCCTCGGTTGATCGAAGGGCGAGCGGATAACATCAAGGTCACCCGGCCGGAAGATCTGGAGTGGTTGCGCCAGCGTTGGGCGAATCGGCATTGAGCCGGATCTGTTTCCTCGTTTGATCGCCATTGTCTGGGCCGGAGCCATCGCGAGCAAGCTCGCTCCCACAGTGGACCGGTGTGAACACATGTCCATCATTCGACGATAAACCCTGTGGGAGCGAGCTTGCTCGCGATGGCGTCTCCCGAGGCAACGAGTAACCCCGATTACCCCCGATACTCCGGCCGCTCAGCCAACCCTTCTTTCAAATAATCCACCAACTTGCGCACCTTCGGCGACAGATGCCGTTGCTGCGGGTACAGCGCCCAGACAGCCGTATTCGGCGGCTGATGAGCCTCCAGCAGCGAAATCAACGCACCGCTGTTCAAATGTTCCAGCACGTAATAATCCGGCAACTGGCACAAACCCACACCTTGAAGCGCCGCATCAAGTACCGCTTGCCCACTGTTGCAACGCCAGTTTCCCTGGACTCGCTGGGAAAATTCCCTCCCGTTCTGCTCCAGTTGCCACATGTCGGAGCTGCCGATCAGGCAGTTGTGGCGGCTCAGTTCCGACAAGCTGTGGGGGCGACCATAACGTTCCAGGTAAGAGGGCGAAGCGCAAAGGTACATGCGTCGCGGTGCCAGGCGTGCGGCGACCAAGCGTGAGTCCTGTAGGCGGCCAAGGCGAATCGCCAGGTCCAGGCCCTCGTGGACGAGGTCCAATTGGCGATTGCTCAATTCTATGTCCACGCGCAATTGCGGATATAGGCCCATGAACCGCGTCACCAACGGCACGATGAACCGTTCGCCGTAAGCCACGGCACAGGTCATGCGCAGCATGCCCTTGGGCTCGCTGGTCAAATCGCCGACGGCCCGCAGTGCTTCCTCGCGGCCATCCTGCAGGCGTTGGCAATGCTGCAAAAAGGTTTGTCCGGCTTCGGTCAATGTCACGCGGCGGGTACTGCGGTAGAGCAGTCGTGTCTGCAGACGCTCTTCAAGCCGTACGATTTGGCGACTGATATGGGAAGACGAAACCCCGAGCCGTTCCGCAGCGGCCGTGAATTGGTTGCATTCGGCCACGGCCACAAACTCGTCGATGCCTTCCCAGCGGTTATCAGACATGAATGGATTATCCCTATATGGCAATAATGTTTTGCTTTTGGCTGGATTATTCATCGTCTGGTAGCCGATTACACTCCTTGTCTCGTTTTTATTCGCTGGAGTATCCGGATGATCAAGTCACGCGCCGCCGTTGCCTTCGAGGCCAAGAAACCCCTGGAAATCGTCGAGGTCGACGTTGCCATGCCCAAGGCGGGCGAGGTGCTGTTGCGCGTCGTGGCTTCGGGCGTTTGCCATACCGACGCCTACACCTTGTCCGGCGCCGACCCGGAAGGGATTTTTCCGTCGATCCTCGGCCACGAAGGCGGCGCCATTGTCGAAGCCATCGGTGAAGGCGTCACCTCGGTGGCGGTGGGCGACCATGTGATTCCGCTGTACACGCCGGAGTGCGGCCAGTGCAAATTCTGCAAGTCGGGCAAGACCAACCTCTGCCAGGCGATTCGCGCCACCCAGGGCAAGGGCCTGATGCCGGACGGCACGTCGCGCTTTTCCTACAAGGGCGAGACGATTTTCCACTACATGGGCACCTCGACGTTCTCTGAATACACCGTGCTGCCGGAAATCTCCGTTGCGAAGATTCCAAAAGAGGCGCCGCTGGAAAAGGTCTGCTTGCTGGGTTGCGGAGTCACCACGGGTATCGGCGCTGTGTTGAACACCGCCAAGGTCAAGCCGGGTGACACCGTGGCGATCTTCGGCCTGGGCGGCATCGGCCTTTCGGCTGTGATTGGCGCCGTGAAGGCCAAGGCCGCGCGCATCATCGCCATCGACATCAACCCGGCCAAATTCGAAATCGCCAAACAACTGGGCGCCACTGATTGCGTCAACCCGAAAGACTTCGACCGTCCGATCCAGGAAGTCATCGTCGACATGACAGACGGTGGCGTGGACTTTTCCTTCGAGTGCATCGGCAACGTCCAGTTGATGCGTGCTGCGCTGGAATGCTGCCACAAGGGCTGGGGCGAGTCGGTGATCATCGGTGTGGCCGGGGCTGGCCAGGAAATCGCCACCCGTCCATTCCAACTGGTGACCGGGCGCGTCTGGCGCGGCTCGGCGTTTGGTGGCGTGCGCGGGCGCAGTGAACTGCCGAGCTACGTGGAGATGGCTGAAAAGGGCGAGATTCCGCTGGACACGTTCATCACCCACACCATGGGCCTGGAAGACATCAACAAGGCGTTTGACCTGATGCACGAAGGCAAGAGCATCCGTACCGTTATTCATTTCTGAGGTCGGTCATGAGCCTGGAAAACATTTCCTGCCAGAAAAGCTTCGGCGGCTGGCACAAGCGTTACCGGCATCGTTCTGAAGTGCTTGGTTGCGACATGGTGTTCGCCGTGTACCTGCCACCACAGGCTGAGCAGGGCGGCAAGCTGCCGGTGCTGTATTGGCTGTCCGGATTGACCTGCACCGACGAAAACTTCATGCAAAAGGCCGGTGCCCAGCGCATGGCCGCCGAGTTGGGGCTGATTATCGTGGCGCCGGACACCAGCCCACGTGGTGCCGACGTACCGGGCGATCCGGACGGTGCCTGGGACTTCGGCCTGGGTGCGGGGTTTTATCTGAACGCCACGCAGGATCCTTGGGCGCGGCACTATCGGATGCATGACTATGTCGTGCAGGAATTGCCGGCGTTGGTTGAAGCGCATTTCCCGGCTTCGGATAAACGTGGCATCAGCGGTCATTCCATGGGCGGTCATGGCGCGCTTGTGTGCGCCTTGCGCAACCCTGGGCGTTACCGTTCGGTGTCGGCCTTTTCGCCGATCAACAATCCGATGGATTGCCCATGGGGACAGAAAGCGTTCTCTCGCTACCTTGGGGAAGATCGCTCGAAATGGCGCGAGTGGGATGCGTGCGCGTTGATCGCCGAGGCGAGCGAAAAGCTGCCGCTGCTGGTGGACCAGGGGGATCGCGACGACTTCCTCGCCAACCAACTGAAGCCCGAGGCCTTGCAGCAAGCGGCGAAGGCGGCTGGCCATCCGTTGGAATTGCGCCTGCAGCCGGGCTATGACCACAGCTACTTCTTCATCGCCAGCTTCATCGATGATCACTTGCAACATCATGCACGCGCTCTAAACGGCTAATGCAGGTAGAATCACGCCCTGACAAAAATCGGGGCGTTTTTTTATGCGTATTGGCCACGGCTACGATGTTCACCGTTTCGCTGAAGGCGACTTCATTACTCTGGGCGGCGTGCGGATCGCACACGGCTTCGGGCTGCTCGCGCATTCTGACGGTGATGTCCTGCTGCATGCCTTGAGCGATGCTCTGCTCGGCGCGGCTGCCCTGGGCGATATCGGCAAGCACTTTCCCGACACTGACCCGCAATTCAAGGGCGCCGACAGCCGAGTGCTGCTGCGCCATGTGGTTTCGTTGATCCACGCCAAGGGCTGGAAAGTCGGCAACGTCGACAACACCATCGTTGCCCAAGCCCCCAAAATGGCTCCGCACATCGAAGCGATGCGCCAGTTGATTGCCGAGGATCTTCAAGTTGAGTTGGACCAAGTGAACGTGAAAGCCACCACCACCGAGAAGCTTGGCTTTGTCGGTCGCGAAGAAGGTATTGCCGTCCATTCCGTTGCCTTGTTGCTGCGCCCATGACCGAACAGGAACTATTGGGGCCGCGGGCCCATGGTGAGTCGTTGGGCAGTGCGGTACTCAAGGCCAGCGCTGAAGATTTCCAGGTCGATGAAGTACTCGACATCCCGTTGACCGGCGATGGCGAGCACCTGTGGATCTGGGTGGAAAAACGTGGCTTGAACACCGAAGAGGCTGCCCGGCGTATCGCCAAGGCCGCCGGCGTACCGTTGCGCACCGTCAGCTACGCCGGGCTCAAGGATCGTCAGGCCCTGACCCGTCAGTGGTTCAGCGTGCAATTGCCCGGCAAGGCTGATCCGGATTTGTCGGCGGCAGAGAACGACACGCTGAAAATCCTCAAGACCGCTCGCCACCGGCGCAAGCTGCAGCGTGGCGCGCACTCGGCCAACGGCTTTACCTTGCGCCTGACCCAGTTCAAGGGCGACAAGGACGCCATCGACGCGCGTCTGCAGCAGATCGTGCGTCTGGGGATCCCCAACTATTTCGGCGCCCAGCGCTTTGGCCACGACGGCGGAAACGTGGTCGATGCCCGCGCCTGGGCTGCACGCAAGGCTTTGCCGGAACAGCGCAACGTACGTTCGAGGCTGTTGTCGACGGCGCGCAGTTTCCTGTTCAACAAAGTGCTGGCGGCCCGGGTGGCCGACGGTACCTGGCAACAAGCCCGGGTGGGCGACTTGCTGGCATTTACCGACAGCCGTAGCTTCTTTCCGGCCGGAGAGGCCGAGTGCAGCGATCCGCGCCTGGCGATTCTCGACCTGCATCCCACTGGACCGCAGTGGGGCGAGGGACCTTCGCCCGCCGCCGGAGAAATTTTCGAGCTGGAACAGGCGATTGCCCAAGGCGAGGCTGACCTTCGGGATTGGTTGATAAACGCGGGAATGAGTCACGAACGTCGCATCCTGCGACTGCCCATTGGCGGGCTGTCGTGGCATTATCCCGAGCCTGACATTCTGCAACTGGAATTCGTCCTGCCGGCCGGATGTTTCGCCACTGTCTTGGTGCGCGAACTCGTCGATCTGGTGCCGGTGGGGCAGACGGACAGCCCATGCGTATTCTGATTTCTAACGACGACGGGGTGACAGCACCCGGTCTTGCCGCGCTTTATGCTGCGCTGGCGGATTTTGCCGAGTGCGTGGTGATCGCCCCGGACCAGGACAAAAGCGGCGCCAGCAGCTCGCTGACGCTCGACCGTCCGCTGCACCCGTGCTATCTGGACAACGGCTTCATCAGTCTCAACGGTACGCCAACCGATTGCGTGCACCTGGGCCTGAACGGCTTGTTGGAGCGCGAGCCGGACATGGTGGTCTCAGGTATAAACCTGGGCGCCAACCTGGGTGACGATGTGTTGTATTCAGGCACTGTCGCCGCAGCCTTGGAAGGTCGTTTCCTGAACCAGACGTCCTTTGCCTTTTCGTTTGTTTCACGGCAGGTCGACAACTTGCCCACCGCCGCCTACTTTGCCCGCAAATTGGTAGAGGCCCACGGTGAGCTGGATCTGCCGCCGCGCACGGTACTGAACGTGAACATTCCGAACTTGCCGCTCGACCACATTCGTGGCATCCAGCTCACTCGCCTGGGCCACCGTGCCCGCGCCGCCCGACCGATGCACGTCGTTGATCCGCGCGGCAAGGCTGGTTACTGGATTGCCGCTGCCGGCGACGCCGAAGATGGTGGGCCCGGCACGGATTTCCATGCCGTGATGCAAGGCTATGTCTCGATCACGCCCTTGCAGCTCGATCGAACCTTCAATGAAGCCTTCAGGCATCTTGATGGCTGGCTGGAGGGGCTGCACTGATGGCGCGTGAACAAGACGATATGCTGCGCCGAGGCATCGGCATGACCTCCCAGCGTACTCGGGAGCGATTGATCCAGCGGCTTTACGAAGAAGGCCTGTCCAACGCTCAGGTCCTGGAAGTCATCCGACGCACGCCACGGCATTTGTTCGTCGATGAGGCCCTGGCCCATCGCGCTTACGAAGACACCGCATTGCCGATCGGCCACAACCAGACCATTTCCCAGCCTTATATGGTCGCCCGCATGAGCGAGTTGCTGCTGGAGGCGGGGCCGCTGGACAAAGTGCTGGAGATCGGCACGGGCTCGGGCTACCAGACGGCCGTGTTGTCGCAATTGGTCGAGCGGGTGTTTTCCGTGGAGCGGATCAAGGTGCTGCAGGACCGCGCCAAGGAACGCCTGGTGGAATTGAACCTGCGCAACGTGGTGTTTCGCTGGGGCGATGGCTGGGAAGGTTGGCCGGCCCTGGCGCCTTATAACGGCATTATCGTGACGGCCGTCGCTACCGACGTACCCCAGGCCTTGCTGGATCAGCTCGCTCCCGGTGGGCGGCTGGTCATTCCGGTGGGCGCGGGCGAAGTCCAGCAATTGATGTTGATCGTGCGCGAAGAACACGGCTTCTCGCGACACGTCCTGGGAGCGGTGCGTTTCGTGCCGCTGCTCAATGGGCCGTTGGCCTGAGCATTTATAAACGGGCGCTGAATTCCACGGCCTGTGCTGTGTCTTACAGCAGCACGGATCAGTCCAGCGTCGAATTGCCAAACGGCGTTCAACAGCGTCGAGCAAACGTGTGCGGCGGTGCCCAGAGCTTCCTTTATAGAAGCACGGTATCGGCCAGCCACGGGGCAACATGTCTGCCTGGACAGGCAGTTTTCAATATCTTCAGCCACCACAAAGGGAGCGGCGGGTGAGTCTCACAGTCATTGCGCAGCGTATGGGTATCACGAGCTTTAAGCGCCTGGTGACTGGCCTTTTCTTGAGTACCTTGCTGGTCGGTTGTTCCAGTACCCCGTCGGGTAATGTCCGGGTAGTGGATCGCAACAATGCGACGCCAGAGCGTCCTACGGTAACGACCGGGCAGTATGTAGTCCGTCGCGGCGATACGCTGTTTTCCATCGCTTTTCGCTACGGTTGGGACTACAAAGCCCTCGCGGCCCGGAACAACATTCCTGCGCCTTATACGATTCACCCAGGTCAGACAATTCGCTTTGACGGTCGCAGCGGTTCAACGCCTACGGCGGTCGTCACGCAGTCGGGTTCGACCCCTTCGTCCTCGAGCAAAACCACCGTTATTCGTCGTCCGGCCACCGCTGGAACGGCGACTGTACCGTCCGTCGCGAGCAAACCGGCACCCGCTCCGATGCCTCCGGCAGGCCCCGCCCCGACTGGCTGGGGATGGCCTTCTAATGGCGTTCTCATTGGAAAATTCTCTTCAAACGGTAGTTTGAATAAAGGAATTGATATCGCCGGGGATTTGGGACAGCCTGTTTTTGCCGCGTCTGATGGCACGGTTGTGTACGCCGGGAGTGGTTTGAGGGGCTACGGCGAACTCGTGATCATCAAACACAGCGATACCTACGTCAGTGCCTACGGTCATAACCGCAGGCTGTTGGTTCGGGAGGGGCAGCAGGTCAAGGTCGGGCAGACAATTGCCGAAATGGGATCGACGGGTACAGACCGGGTGAAACTGCATTTTGAGATTCGCCGACAAGGTAAGCCTGTAGATCCGCTGCAATTCCTGCCACGTCGTTGATTTGCATGTCAGCCTGTTCCGTCACGTAGAGGGAACAGGCTCCAGCGTTGCCAAGGATAAAGGCGTCGCTCGAGCTTGAGGTCGAACTCACCAAAGGACTATAACAATGGCTCTCAGTAAAGAAGTGCCGGAGTTTGACATCGACGATGAGGTTCTCCTGATGGAGACCGGCATCGCTATGGATTCGATGTCGAACGATGAAGGGGCGACTCCACCTTCCGTTCGTGCCAAATCCAAACACTCCGCTTCACTTAAACAACATAAGTACATCGATTACACCCGGGCGCTGGACGCCACTCAGCTGTACCTCAACGAAATCGGTTTCTCGCCGCTGCTCTCCCCCGAGGAAGAAGTTCATTTTGCGCGGCTGTCGCAAAGTGGCGACCCGGCTGGCCGAAAACGCATGATTGAAAGCAACCTGCGCCTGGTGGTGAAAATCGCCCGACGCTACGTTAATCGTGGGCTTTCGCTGCTGGACCTGATCGAAGAGGGCAACCTGGGGCTAATTCGCGCGGTCGAGAAATTCGACCCTGAGCGCGGCTTCCGTTTCTCGACCTATGCGACCTGGTGGATCCGCCAGACCATCGAACGGGCGATCATGAACCAGACCCGGACCATCCGGTTGCCGATTCATGTGGTCAAGGAGCTGAACGTCTACCTGCGGGCCGCCCGTGAGTTGACCCAGAAGCTCGACCACGAACCTTCGCCCGAAGAGATCGCCAACCTGCTGGAAAAACCGGTGGGCGAGGTCAAGCGCATGCTTGGGCTCAACGAGCGAGTTTCCTCGGTGGACGTTTCCCTGGGGCCGGACTCGGATAAGACGTTGCTGGATACCCTTACCGATGATCGTCCGACTGACCCGTGCGAGTTGCTCCAGGATGACGATTTGTCCCAGAGCATCGACCAATGGCTTTCGGAACTGACCGACAAGCAGCGGGAAGTAGTGATTCGTCGCTTCGGCTTGCGTGGGCATGAAAGCAGTACGCTGGAGGATGTCGGGCTGGAGATCGGGTTGACCCGTGAGCGGGTTCGGCAGATCCAGGTCGAAGGTCTCAAGCGTTTGCGGGAGATCCTGGAGAAGAACGGCTTGTCGAGTGAGTCGTTGTTTCAGTAACAGTTAGCAAGCGCAGCAGATAAAGCCCCGACCGGTTCGGGGCTTTTGCGTTTCTGGGTAAGTGTGATCTTTCTGGTCCTACCCGTTTTGTAGTTTCAGTTTGTAAGCCTTTGCCTAGTGTTGCGTAAGCGATCGGTTTCCTATCGCCGTGATAGACCGCTATAAATGCTGTGATTTTTTTATATCTTTCTGATTTTTAAAGAAAATTATCTCATGAAGATGGTGTGACAAAGTAAGCCACCTGTATCAGCCGCGTTGCACTCGCCTCGGAAAACACTAATATCAGTCCTGTGTCGACGGACAGACACACCCCTCAAGGACGATGGGAATGGAAGGACATCGCAGGATGCGATTCATCAGGACGATGAAAAGGATTAAAGGGATTAGGGAAAAAATGTGGGCGGGTCAAACCGCCCCTTTTTTTGCCTGCGATTTGGCTCCAGGCAATAAAAAAGGCCCGCAAGGGGCCTTTTTGTGACACAGGAAAGATCAGCGCTCGAGGTCTGCGATCTTGCCTGGCTTGCCATCCCACTCTTCGGCGTCCGGCAGGGCGTCTTTCTTCTCGGTGATGTTCGGCCAGATGTCCGCCAGTTCAGCGTTCAGCTCGATGAAGTTCTCCATGCCGGTCGGCACTTCGTCTTCCGAGAAAATGGCATTCGCCGGGCATTCCGGTTCACACAGGGCGCAGTCGATGCACTCGTCCGGGTGAATGACCAGGAAATTCGGGCCTTCGTAAAAGCAGTCCACCGGACACACTTCTACGCAGTCGGTGTACTTGCACTTGATGCAGTTGTCGGTGACGACGAAGGTCATTTCTAATTCTCTCCTCAGGCGGCTGCGGCGAAGCCCCTTCACGGTGGGGGTCGCGGGGTTTGGGAGCGATAATCTGCAAACCCAGGCTAATAGGCAGCAGCATCCCAAACCGCGCGAGATTCTAACAGCTTGAAAGCCTGTGCGTTAGATCCGTGTCTTCAATGTATAGAGTAAATCCAGTGCCCGACGTGGGGTCAGGTCGTCCAGATCGAGCTTGGCCAGTTCATCGAGCACCGGATGCGGCAGGCTGGCGAACAGGTCGCTCTGCTGTGGCGCGGCCGGTTTGCCTTTGGTCGGGCGCGGTGCTTCGTGGGGCAGGCTGGTGGTTTCCAGGCGGCTCAGGTGCTCGCGGGCGCGGCTGATCACGTCGCTTGGCACGCCGGCCAGCTGTGCCACTGCCAATCCATAGCTTTGGCTGGCTGGGCCGGGCAATACATGGTGCAGGAAGACGATGCGCTCGTTGTGCTCGGTGGCGTTGAGGTGGACGTTGGCCACCAGCGGTTGGCTTTCCGGCAGCACGGTCAATTCGAAATAGTGGGTCGCGAACAGCGTGTAGGCCCGCAACTGGGCGAGACGTTCTGCCGCAGCCCAAGCCAGGGACAAGCCGTCGAAGGTGCTGGTGCCGCGTCCGACTTCGTCCATCAGCACCAGGCTGCGCTCGGTGGCGTTGTGCAGGATATTCGCGGTTTCACTCATTTCCACCATGAACGTCGAACGACCACCGGCCAGGTCATCGCTGGAACCGATCCGGGTGAAGATGCGGTCTACCAAGGACAATTCGCAGCTGGCCGCCGGGACGAAGCTGCCAATGTGGGCCAGCAGCACGATCAATGCCGTCTGGCGCATATAGGTGGATTTACCGCCCATGTTCGGACCGGTGATCACCAGCATTCGGGTGTTGTCGTCCAGGCTCAGGTCGTTGGCCACGAACGGCGTGGTCAGCACTTGCTCGACCACTGGGTGACGACCCTGGCTGATGCGCATGCACGGCTCGCTGACGAAGCGTGGGCAGTTGAGGTCCAGGTTCAGGGCGCGTTCGGCCAGGTTGCTCAGTACATCCAGTTCCGCCAGGGCGGCGGCAGTGTCCTGCAACGGCGGGAGCTGGCTGATCAGATCTTCGAGCAGCGCTTCGTAGAGCATCTTTTCCCGGGCAAGGGCACGGCTCTTGGCGGACAGCGCCTTGTCTTCGAACGCCTTGAGCTCCGGCGTGATGAAACGCTCGGCACCCTTGAGGGTCTGGCGGCGAATGTAATCGGCCGGGGCTTGCTCGGCCTGCTTGCTCGGCAGTTCGATGAAGTAACCGTGGATGCGGTTGTAGCCGACCTTGAGGTTGGCAAGACCGGTGCGGGCTTTTTCCCGGGCTTCGAGGTCGATCAGGAACTGGCCGGCGTTCTCACTCAGCGATTGCAACTCGTCGAGTTCGGCGTCGTAGCCGGTTTTCAGCACGCCACCGTCACGGATCACCGCTGGCGGGTTGTCGATAATGGCTTTTTCCAGCAGCGCGGCCAGCTCCGGGTAGGTGCTGGTGGTGCGCGCCAGTTGCTGCAGGTGCGGCGCTTCGAGGTCGGTCATCGCCACTTGCAATTCCGGCAGCGCGCCGAGAGCGTCGCGCAAGCGCGCCAAATCGCGGGGACGGGCGTTGCGCAAGCCGATACGGGCGAGAATCCGCTCGATGTCGCCGATTTCCTTGAGCTGCGGTTGCAATTGCTCGAAGCGATAACGGTTCAGCAGGCAAGTAATGGACGACTGGCGCGCGGTCAGTACCGTCAGGTCCCGCAGCGGACGGTTCAACCAGCGGGTCAGCAGGCGACTGCCCATGGCGGTCTGGCAGCGATCGACCACCGATTGCAAGGTGTTGTCGCGACCGCCGGCCAGGTTGGTGTCCAGCTCCAGGTTGCGTCGGCTCGCGCCGTCCAGCACCACCGTGTCGTCCAGGCGTTCGTGACGCAGGCTGCGCAAATGGGGCAGGGCGGTGCGCTGGGTTTCCTTGGCGTAGGCCAGCAGGCAACCGGCCGCGCCGATGGCCAGGGTCAGGTTCTCGCAACCGAAGCCCTTCAGGTCCTGGGTGGAAAACTGCTGGCAGAGACTTTTCAACGCCGAATCGCGCTCGAAATCCCACGGTGCCCGACGACGCACGCCACGGCGTTTTTCCGCCGGCAGGTCTTTGGGCCAGTCATCGGGAATCAACAGCTCCACTGGATTGACCCGCTCCAGCTCCGCCAGCAGGTTTTCCCAGCCCTTGATTTCCAGCACCGAGAAATTGCCGCTGGTGATGTCCAGCACGGCCAGGCCGAACAGGCGCTCGTCACCGAGGACTGCGGCAATGAGGTTGTCCCGGCGCTCGTCCAGCAAGGCTTCGTCACTGACGGTACCCGGGGTGATGATCCGCACCACTTGGCGTTCCACCGGCCCTTTGCTCGTGGCCGGGTCACCGACTTGCTCGCAGATCACTACGGATTCGCCGAGCTTGACCAGCTTCGCCAGGTAACCTTCCGCCGCGTGGTAAGGAATCCCACACATCGGAATCGCCATGCCCGCCGATTGCCCACGCGCGGTCAGGGTGATGTCCAGCAGCTTGGCGGCCTTCTTTGCATCCTCGTAGAAGATCTCGTAGAAATCGCCCATGCGGTAGAACATCAGCTGATCGGGGTGCTGGTTCTTCAGGCGCCAGTACTGCTGCATCATCGGCGTGTGGGAGGACAGATCTGAAATTGGCTTATTCATCAATGGCTTAGGCGTTTTCTTGAAAGTCTGTGGGGCAAAATTGGGGCATACCAAATGCTGAAATGGTTTGGAAGCATGCCCTGCGACAAAAGATAATCAGATTATCACAAGGGGGCTAGCCGGGCGGGACGAGGAGAGGTAGCTTTAAGCAGTGATGCTGCGTTGCCACTATCTTTCAGCTGGAGCTGCTATGAAGAAGGAATTCCCTGGGTATTTTGCCAACCATAGCAGTGATCTTGAACGACTCTGGGAAGGGTGTCTTTTTGTTCTAGATGCCAATGTACTTCTTAATTTATACCGCTATTCAGATGCTACACGGGCAGAGCTTCTAAAAGTCTTTAACTCTCTTGCTGAGCGGCTGTGGGTTCCGCATCAGGTTGCTCAGGAGTATTTGGTTAACAGGCTCAAGGTTGTTGGTGAGCAGGTTAAGGTCTATGAGGAGACCGTAAAAAATGTAGAGACTTTAAAGAAAAGTTTGGAAAACGTTAATCATCACCCATTTGTAAGCCTGGAAACTCTGAAAGATAGTGTTGCGGTATTTGAGCGGCTTGTTTTGGAGTTGAATGATAATAAAGTTGTGCATGAAGAAAGAATAAGCTCAGATGAAATAAAGGATCAGCTTGAGGTTCTCCTCGATGGGAGGGTGGGAGAAGCATTTGAAAGGGAAAAAATGGAAGCAGTTTTGAGGGATGGAAAAGTCAGGTATGAGCAAAAAATTCCTCCAGGTTATAAGGATGGAAAAAAAGGCGGGGATTCGATTGTTTTCTCCGAGCTTTGTAAGCCGTTTGGAGATTACGTTGTCTGGCTGCAAATACTTGAAAAGGCAAAGGGTTCCGATAAATCAGTAATATTTGTTACCGGAGACAATAAAGAAGATTGGTGGCTGAGCTTTCAGGGTAAAACAGTGGGGCCGCAGCCGGATTTGATTCATGAGTTTTTTTCAGAAACAAATAATTCGTTCTATATGTATTCTCCGGACCGGTTCTTGGAGCGGGCTAATAAATTTTTGCAGCAAGAAACCTCTCAGAACGCTATGAATGAGATACGTAGCCTCCGGGACGAGGATGAAGAATCTGCGCTCGAAGCAGCTTTATTGGATGTTGCTATTAATGGGGCTTGGCCTTCACTTACTTCTGATCCAGCGAAAGTCGAACTGCCATGGAATGAAGAGTACAATCGTAAAGTTATTGAAATTGCAGAGATGAAAAAAACGTTTGTACGTAAATCGATTGAGCTAAACCATCGCTTAGAGGCTGAGAAAGTTAGCCTTCGGAAAAACTCTACAGATTATGACAACATAATGAGCGGTGCTTATGGTGCTGTCAGCAGTGAGTTTATTTCAAGTGTGAAACAAGCGGTAATTCAAGGAAAGACTGCTGTCAGGAACCTACAGGCCGAGTTGGCGGTAATCAGAGATGAAATTATTGTGCTTGGTGGACATCGAAAAAACCTAGCTGAAAAATACTTATAATAATGGCGCCTACTTGGGCGCCATGTGTTACATGGCCTTGGCGTTTAATGCCGACCAAATCCTCTCCAGTTCAGAAGGTGATTCGTCGTCCATCCATTTTGCATACACCTCTACTAACATCGTGAAGTCTTTGTGGCCCATCTGCTTTGCGATAAACGCCAGGTTACCGCGAGCAGTAAGGCACCAACACGCGTAGGTGTGCCGAGTCTGATATGGACGGCGTGGACGAATGCCGGAGCGCCTTTGGATCGCTGCCCATTTGGTATTCCAAGCGGTAGGGACATACCAGAAGTTAATAAGTTTCTTACGTGCTTGTGTACTTGGGGAGAGCACAGGGGTTACCTTCTCCCTCCGACTTTCGTGCCTATTCTGGAACACCTCAATAGATCGGGTGGGATGATCAGCAACCAATGACATGAGAACCCGACAGGCCTCTGTTGCTGGGGGCATCAACAGAACTGTGCGCGGTTTTCCTGTCTTTGGTACCTTGAACGTGCCATTAGCGGTGATAGAGCGATTGATGTGGATCTGTCGAGCCTCAAGATCGATATCTTCCACAGCTAGCGCACATAGTTCGCCTGGTCGAAGCCCGGTATATACCGCCAGTGTGATAGCCGCAGAATCTTGTGGGTGAAGACATCCTGAATTGATCAGCCGCTGGAACTCGTCATGAGTAAGCGGATCAGGCTCTCGATCTTGCATTGCGAATCTGTGACAGGCCTCCGACAGCCCTTTACGGCAGTATCCATTGGTCTCGCACCAGTTCAGAAAGCCAGCGAACGTTGCAAGGTAGTGGTTCACCGTGGAAGGTGCTCGATCTGCGATCAACAAGGTTCTCAGCAACTGAATATCCTCGGGAAGCAGGACGCCGGCGAGCCTATCTTTGCCGACAAGGCCAGCGCAGATATCCAGCGCGTAACCGTATTTCTCCTCGGTCATTGGAGTGATGTCTACCGCTTTGAGCGGTTTATAGCGCTCCAACAATGCACCGACTTTTTCGTCTCTGACGCTGCTGTAATTGGTGGCGTGTTTCGAGTTAGGGAAGTGCCGCCCATAGTTGAAGTGACCGGTTTTGATTTCATGAAGAATCGCCGCCCTTAACAGGGCGGCATGTTTGATATTGGCTTTAGTGACCGGAAGTCCTAGGGACTCGCGACAACGTATCCGCCGCCACATGAAAACTATTCGGAGGTTACCGCCATGTACTTCAATCCCCTTGTGCTTTGCCAGCTCGGTTTCTAGGCCGCTTCCTGAGGTGCGCTCTCGGCCCACTTGTCATACTCCGTCATATTGATTGCGATTCGGCCGTCCGGCGTTTTGCGCCATACACGGCCTTGGGCCCAGGTCCCGTTCTTAACTTTGTGGCGGATAGCGTCTTCGCTGTAACCTGTGAGTTCTGATGCGCGATTAATCATCACCCAGCGTGGAAGGCTCATGCCGCCTCCTTCATGGGCTCGCGTTCTTGAGCCGTATTTGCATTGATCAATGCCATCATGGGCCAGGGAGATACAGAGTTCCCTACCATCAATACCTGGTCTTTCTTGCTGAACTTCTGGCCGTCGTGGCCATGGTCAATCACGTAGTTGGCCGGAAAGCCCTGGGCTCGGTAAAGTTCCCGTGGCGTCAGCATGCGCATACCAATGTCGACGATGACGTATGGCGTGCCCTTGATCACCACGGTAACCAGGGCCAGCCGATCCCGTGTGGTGATCGTGGCGGCCGGGTCCCGCAGGTCATAGATATTGTCGGTGCCGTAGTACCCCATCAGGAAAGCGGCTACGCGAAGAGCGCCTTCCTCCACCTCTGGGGCGAGTGTGTACTCGAGCAGCGCGTGATGTTCTGCGCCGGCACAGATAGTTGAGATTGGCTCACCCATCGCGCTGCCCACACAGTTCTTGCGCAGGGTCAGCAGATTGGCGGTCACCAACTGCTGTTGGCTGCCCGTCGTGGTTATCGCTGTCAGAGGTTGGTCTGGGTGCCGTCCCAGCGTTTCGTTGAAGCCGCCGTTGTGTTGTGCGATGTAGGCCACGGCGAGTGCGAAGTGTCCGCCCTTGACCTGTGCGCAGATGGTCCCCAGCGGTGCGTCAGCCGGCATGGTTCGCTGGGATGTCGCATTAGCGTGCTCTGTGAGGAAAGGCGCGACTTGTGGCGTCACCAGGGCGAAGCCATGCGCTCCGGTGATGGTCTTAGTTGGATCTTGCACGGACTGGCATCGTGCAATGTCGTTGCCTGAGTGGTTGACGCTTACGATGAACGGGTCGGCATGATCGACCACATAGCGGCGAGCACCTTTGCGCACTCGCTCCATGGTCTTGTCTGCCAATGGCCGGCGAACACCAGCGGCACGGCCTTCTTCTTTCGTCAGAAAGATGCTCGGGCAGGGGATCGACCAGTCGATGCAACTGGCTGCGTTACGCCAGGCTTTTTGGCCTTTTGCGGGTGCCTTGAAGTGGGTCGGCTCCGGCCAATACAGTGGCTTGCCATCGCATCGAGCTACCATGTATAGGCGTTCGCGTGTGGTAGCGGCGCCATAATCACAGGCTTTGAGCTTTCCATGCAGAATGTCATAACCCATGTTCTTGAGGATCTGCAGGAAGCGGCGCCAGGTCTTGCCCTTACGTTTCGGATCAGGCACCAGGTATTGATCCTGGACAGGAACGCGCTCGCCAGCTGCGGCCACGCTGCCATCGCGGCGAACCACCCGACCGGTGGTTTTGCATCGCTTAGCAATCAGGGGCCCCCATTGCAGGATCTGCCAGACGTTTTCCATAGTGATGAGGTCGGGTTTGACCTGTCCGGCCCACTTGACTGTGACCCACGATAGAGAGCGGCTGGCACTGCTGCGTGGTTGACCTCCGGCAGCAAGGCTGTGATGGGTACATTCTGGGCTTGCGTGTAGGTGTGCGACGGGGCGGCCTCGTGTCGCCTTTCGGGGGCACACCTCATAGACGTCCGAGATGTAGTGCTCTGCGCCTGGGTGGTTGCGCTTGTGCATGCTGATGGCTTTGGGGTTGTGGTTGATCGCGATATCCATGGCTTTGCCCGTGGCCATTTCCTGACCCATGGTTGCGCCGCCTCCACCGGCAAACAGGTCGACGCGGATCTTGCCCATGAGATCGAGGCCGAATTGGGTAATGACGGCAGTGCTTATTGGGGTTTGGGAAAAGGCGGTCATACCCAGCCTCCATGCTTATACCCCACGACAGGCTGCGCGAGCGGGCGATCCTGAGCGATTAGCGTTGCTTCAGTATGTGCTGCCCTGCGCAGCTTTTCGTGGGGTATAAGCGCCTCGGTGGTGCTGCTGGGAAGAGCAGTAATGCCTGCTGCTGCGCAGCAGAGACTGTTTTTTACAGGCGCGTCGACCCTGCTAACGCTGCGGAGCAAAGCGGCCTGGGGTTGGGTGTTGTTCTGTCCCTGCTTCATGCCGCTTTCCTCCGGTGTTCGATAGCGAGTTGGTCCATCAGGCGCTGGTGGTAGGTAAGCCGGGCTTCGGTGGGTGACCACGGCCGGATGCGTTCGGGCGCGGGTTCGATGCCGAAAAGGCAGTCCCAGGTGGTCGGGTCGGATGGCATCAGGTCGCGGCGTTCGGTGGCCAGGGCAACAAGGTCGGCATGGTGGACGGATGCTGGTAGTGTGAGATCGAGGTTGAAGCGGGTGCAGATGCATTCCCAGATCCAATGCTCGACGTCTTGGAAGGCGTGCATCCACTCCTTCAGCGGTCGGACCATGTCGCCGACAAAGGCTTCGGTGCTGTCGTGTAGAAGTGCCGCCAACTTGTCCTCTTCAGGCACCAGATCGGCGACTATGCAGCAGTGCTGGGCCACGCTGTAGAAGTCGCGAGTATGGCCATTGAAACGGCACAAGTTTGACAGCGAGTGGGAGATATCGCGTGGGTCGATTAGGTCGACATCCGGCTCATACAGGTCAAAGCGTTTGCCGGTTGCGGTGAGAATCTGAGTCATGCGGCCTCCTTGACAAGATCGGCCAGCAACAGCGCGTTCTGGGTGTCCTTATGCAACTGGCGCAGAGCGTCGTAGCCGATCAGCTTCGACAGCTGCCGGTCGAACTCTTTGCGGAATCGAGTTACTTCGCGCAGTTCGGCGGTGGCTTTGGCGTGTTGCTGGTGCAGCACGCCGGCATCTTGAGGTGAGAGGCGTAGCATCGGGCTATGACGGCTCATGCTGCATCCTCCACTTTGGCCTGATCCAGCAGAGCGGCCATGCCCAGCGCTTTTTCGCGCAGGTCGAGCGCCTGCTGTGCCTGGGCCTTCGAACTCATTGCGCGGAAGGTGTCAGAGGCCAGCCTCAGTTTTTCGGCGATCTGCATAAGCGTTTGGCGCTCTTGAGGGCCGAAGGCTTGGCTTTCTCTCAGTCGCTTCGCATGGGCTGCGAGGTGCTTGTGATCGGCGCGGATGAATTGAAGGGATGCCTCCAGCTCACGAATGGTTTTTGCGTTGGCGGCGCGTTCGTCGTTCGTGCCCTCTTCGACTCCTTCGACGCGGCCGTCAATGAGCCCGCCTCGGTAGCCGGTCCAGTAGATGAGGGCCGCGCCGACTATCAGGCCGATCAATGCGCAGATTTGAATTGCAGTCATGTGGTGTGCTCCTGGTGGTGTAGGTGGCTGGTGGTGGCAGCCGTTACGGTTGGACTTCTTCGGTTGCGTCGGCCTGGGCCTTCGCGTGGACTTCGTCGGCCTTGTAGGCCTGGATGTCGATCAGTGCCGCGACGTGGCGGATGTGCGCGTACTTCGGTGCCTTGCGGCTACTGTCCAGCGTGGTCACGGGCAGTTGAATGCGGCCGCTGGTGATTTCGGCTGCAAACGACTGCTCGTTGAGGTTGCGGAAGTACTGCACGCGCAGCTTTTCGAGGGGGATGAGCACGTCGCCGAAGGTGCGATACAGCAGCTCGACGGTGGCCGGATCTGGTGCTGACAACAGCCGCAGCGGTTGCTGGTCGGTGTGTGGGCTCATTTGGCCCCCGTCCTGCAGTGGTCATGGATGTCGTTTTTAAGGGAGCGCAGTGCTTCCTCCGCAGAACTGCCATAACCTGCAAGGCAGGTGCTGCCGCTACCGAATCCTTGATGGTTATGGATGGACACTGAAACATGTACCGGTATTCTGTTCGACAGGCGGATCGATGTGGAGACTGAGCTGGTAGGGCTTAGGGATTCAGCGTCAAGCTGGGTAGCGATGAGCGATACAGCGGCATGCAGCTCCGGCAGGCTTGCCAAAGATGGTGTCGGCGAATCAACGGTTATCCCTGCAGCACTACACACCAGTTGAGCGAAGCCTTGGATATGTTCAACAGTCCTGTTGGTCGCCTTGATCGAGAGCAGCTCGTTAAGCGCTTGATCAATCAGTTTGTGATCCATGGTTTTTCTTCCTTTGGGGATGATTCCAGGCATTGAGGCAATGGCGTTTGGTCAGCTCGCGCAGATGCTCCGGCACCTCAAGGAGCGCGGCGTTGCGCTCCTCTCGGGTGCGTAGGGCGATGATCTGGCGGGCGTATTCCCTAGGCCACGTCACGGTTGTCTGCCGGAATGGCAGGAAGGTCGAGGCCCAGTTGCTCTGCTAGCCAGGGGATGCCGGCCTGTCGGACGCGTGTCGATTGGCTGTACTGCATGCCCAGCGTGTCGTGGTACCAGTTGCTGTCCTTGACCCGCAGGTATTCACGGTCGCGGACGGGGAACGCCGGCAGGTTGCGGTCGGTGAGCAGACCCTTCTCACGCATGAGCTTGATCAGGACGGGGCGGGTCAGGCCGAAGTGCTTGGCGGTCTTTTCGAGATTGCGTTCCATCTCACCTCCTAAGCGGCGTGCGCGGCGGGTGTCGCCAGCGCAGCCAGGTGGTTGATGGATTTGCAAACCTGCTCGTACATCTCGGCGTCGGTGCCGTAGACGGTGAAGCACTTGGTACGGGGGCTTTTGACGCCGATGCTCATGACTACGGTGATGCCCGAGCGTGTACGTGTCCGGTGCACGGCGAGCCGGATCGGCAGTTCAAAGCCCAGGTCCAGGTCGATAAACCCGCCTGTGGAAACCAGTCTGTAAACCTGTTCCCGCTGCTGGCTGCTGAAAGCGCCGTACTCGCGTTCAGCATGTCGTTTAGGCTGGGGTTCGCCTGTCAGGTCAGCAGGGCCGTTGACGACCTCCTCAATGAAATCGGCGAGCTTCAGGTGTGTTTTTTTGGTGTTGGGCACGGTCAGGGTGTGTCGCTCTGAACCCAGCTCAACGGTGAAGGTGCTGTCGGTCTTGTTGCGTTCAACTTTTAGCCGAAACGCCAACACATCGCGTCGATACAGGCGCCGAAGGGTGTGATTGAAAGTCCCGCTCAGGTTCACCTGGGCGCTGAGCAATGTCAGAGTGCGATTGTCTATCGTGAATTTGCTCATACAGCTGCTGCCTCCTGCTGCCGCCCGGGCTGCTTAAGCGCGTAACCCCAAGGACGTATACCTCCGGGTTGAGATGCAGGGAGACGAACACGCGTATAGCCGAGCAGGATCAAGGACTGGCCCACGGCCATTTGCGTGCCCTTATCTAGAGTTAACCCTATGGCCACAATCGTCTGCTGGGTGGTGATGCCTTGCGGCCAGTTGTTGGCTTCTAGGTGTGCGCGCAGGTTCTGTTGCAGCTCGTAATGTTTGCGGTGCGGAGTTGGGAGGTCTGATCCCTCCAGCCACTCTGAAGCGCCCAACTCTGCCGCTAGATCAACGCCAGTTGCACGATCAGCAGCTTGATTAGCACGGGTTGCGGCTAGGCGTCTGGCCATGCCCATGCTGCGAGCTGTTGTGAATAAGGCGCGAAACACCCTGCCTGCGTTGACGATTTGATCAGCTTCGATTTGAGCTGACAAAGGAGCATCTTTTGTTTCGTTTGCATTGCCTGTCGTTGGCATGACATAGGCCCCGTGCTTGCGCAGAGAGGGCAGGACGTCATGGGTAACCCAACGTTTGAAACGTTTAGCTTCCGCCTTGCGACTGCGCAGGATGGCTGAATAGAGCCCGGCCTCGTTGATGACAAGCATCTCTTGATCGCCACCAAGGGTCGCCACAATGTGGAGACCCTTCTCGTCATCGTCGAGGTTGCGGGTCATCTTGCTTGCCTCGGCATAAGCCAGTGCTGAGGAAACGTCGCCAGCTACAAACCAGGGTTCGCCATCGAGCATCAGGGCACGGACTTCGCTCCCTTCAAAGGCATAGTGAATTGGCAGGTTCATCAGGCGGCCCTCCCGCCATTTGGATCAAATGGCATGCAGGGCTGCTTTGCTTTCTGCTTAGGCTTGCTGGGGATGAAGTGGCAGCCGTATTCGCGGGCTAGGAAGCGCACCTCGAATACGCGGATGGGTTTGCACGCCGGGTGGGCGTGCAGAGTTGCGGTGGTGTGCATGGTATTGCCTCGCTCTGTGGTGGAAGAGTGAGGCAAATATCACGTATCGTGCAATTGTCGTCAAGACGTATCGTGCTTAAATATCACCGGCGCTGTGTAAAAAGCGTGATGATTTCAAGATGCCGCCTACGAGATGGATCTCCAGAACGTCGCTTTCCGCAATATGAATAGAGTTGTGCTCGGCATTGACGCTGTCCAACCGGTACATCCCGTCGCGCAAATAGATGAACTCCTTGATCATCGTACGTCCAGTGGTGGTGCGCACCATTACCTCGTCGCCGCTGTAGAAGCTCTTGTTCGGCTCTACCAGCACGAATTCACCGTTTTTTATACGAGGCAGCATGCTGTCTCCGGTGACGCGTAGCCCATAAGCGTCGGGGTCGTCGCTATGAATATTCAAGTAGCCGTCCCCATGTCCCGGGGGGAAATCCAAGGCTTCAAAATATCCTTCATTTCCAAGTTGTGCGTTTCCTACCACTGGGACTCTTCCTTCTCTAGCCCATCCCGCATTACTGCTTACAGGTTGTCCGTGATCCTTAGAACGGCCAAAGGCCTGCACGGAGCGATCTTCTGACCGGACGCGTCCCTGAATGGCATCAGGTAACGTTTCGAGTTCTGATCGATCACGTCCTGCAACTAGGTCAGGAAGAGTCACATCCAAAGCCTGAGCTAGCTTTTCCAGATCTTGTAGGTTCGGTTGGCGGGTTCCGCGCTCGTAGTTCCCTATTCGAGACTGGGATTCCCATTGACAAGCGTGGGCAAGATCTTCCTGAGTCATGCCCTTCGCTTTCCTGAGTTTTTTGATGCGTAGGCCTAATGTGTTCATGTGCTTTTTTTACCACGTAGTGAAATATTTCTTTTGCACTTTGCGTGTTGAAAAGTTCACGATTCGTGCTTAAGATGGGCGCGAGTCATCTGAGGTCAAAGTATGAACCGCATTGCTGAGCACAGAGAGAGATCCGGTATTCGACAGCGCGAGCTGGTTGCTGCATTGGGTTGGACCCAAACCAGGGTTAGCAATTACGAAGCCGGTAGGCGCACCGCCGGTTTAGCGGAATGCCGGGCAATTGTTGCTGCGTTGAACGGGCTTGGAGCTGTGTGCACATTGGACGATGTGTTTCCTCCAGAAATCGAAACCCCTCAAGCGGCATAGAAAAAAGGCGACCCAAAGGTCGCCCAGTTCCTCCCGACACGCACCACCACAGCGCTGTCGGGTCGCGATAAAGGTAGGCGGGCACACCACATGCAAACCACCTCTCTTTATCGCGCTTTCCCAAGGCTCGGAAGCCTTGGTGTTGCTGCCTTTTCCACCACAGATTGGGCAGCTGTTGCGCCAGGGGTGAGCAACGGATTGCTTGCCCCGGCACGGTGCCGGTGTCGATCCCTAAGATCTAGCCGGCGTTTGGGCCCTTTCAAGCCACGCGGCAAATGTATCACCACTGCATGTCGCGCGGCACTGGCAACTTTCAAGGATTAATGCCATGAGCCGAATCGCTCTGAGTTGCGTCGAACGAGCACAGCGGGAAGTCCTGCCGCTCGATCTGGCGCTTTACCATGCCGCACGGGACTACCCAGGCGGCGCCGCTGCAATCGCCGCCACCACTGGCCGAAACCCCACCACGCTGCAGCACAAGCTGTCCCCCACGCACCCTAGTCACTCGGTGAACATTCAAGAGTTTGGCGAGATCCTCGAGCTGACGAAGGACAGGCGCATTCTGGATGCGGTGCATGCCTTGGTCGGCGATACGATCTGGCATGAGCTGTCTGAGGTGTACACCACTGACATGCCGGAAACCCTGACCGTCGGCCTCGCCGAGTATTTTCGGCAGGTGGCCGATCTGGCCGACACCTGGGCCAAGAGCATTGGCGATGGGGTGGTCAGCGATCACGAGCTGGCCGCGATCCGCCTGCAGGTGTTTCGAGGTATCCAGGGGCTGCTGGGATTGTTCAACCGCGCCACGTACGTCAACCAGACAACGCGGGGTGACGGCCGTGGCTGATTTGTGTGAACTCATCTCGAATATATCAACCCTCGACTCAGGTTTCGGCTCAAGGCTAAAGGTCGAAAACCAATGCATCGTCTATTCCGGCTATAGAAGCCGCGACGGGTACGGCAAAGTTAATCGTAAAGGGAAGGTTCACTTCGCTCATCGATATCTTTGGAGCCTTCTCAACGGTTCGCCTTCGGCAGAAGAACGTGTTCTACATCACTGCGATAACCCGCCATGCTGCAATCCGATGCATCTCTTTCTGGGGACGCAGCTCGACAATATGCAGGATATGCGGAGTAAAGGGCGCGGCCGTTGGGTTTCACAGCGGGGCCGTCCGGGCCACAAAGGTGAATCAAATCCGAAAGCCAAGCTGACCGCCGATCAAGTCCAGTGGATACGTAACCATTACTCGTCGAAATACGGATCGCCATTCGGTTCTGCTCGTCTAGGTGAAAAATTTGGTGTCAGTCGCAACACGATTCTTCACGTAGTGAAGGGACAAACCTGGAGGGCGATCTGATGGATATCGCTGATTTCGCCAACGATCTGGTGCAGGAACGCATCGATCAAGCACTTGCTGCTCGAACTGCATTCAAACCGGCGTTGCCTGGGCATTCGTTGTTGTTCTGTGAAAGCTGTGACGATCCGATCCCCGAGGCGCGGCGTCTGGCCCAGCAGGGCTGCACGCAGTGTGTGAGCTGTCAGTCCATCGATGAGATACGAGAGGCTCGCCATGCTCGATGACGTGCTGAATCAATTTGCGGACTTCGGTCTGGAGCCCGCGCAGCCGCTGATTTACGGCAAGCTGACTCGATGCAAGACCGCCCTGGATAAGGGCAAAGAGAAAAACGGCTGGTACGTTCTACACGAGCACCACACGGAGAAGGGCGAAACCCTGATCTTCGGTGCGTTCGGCGACTGGCGTACAGGTGAAACGCACAAGATCAAGGTAAAGCCCGGCCGGATGACTCCTGAAGAGCGTGAAGTCATGCGCGCTCGTCAGGAGGAAGCCAAGCGCAAGGCCGCTGAGAAGGCTGCCAACGCTGCCCGTCGAGCGGCTAACCGTGCCGCTGGTTTGTTCAAGCGGATGCCCGAGAAAGGCCGTAGCGCCTATCTGGACCGAAAGCAGATCGTGGGCCTCGGCGTTCGTTATGCTCCGCGCTCCGGCGCGGTTTTGGTGCCGATGCAAAGCGCTCGGGACCAGATCGTCGGGTTGCAAGTGATATTTCCCGAGAAGCAAGAGGATACTGGCCGCGACAAGTCTTACTGGCCCTATGGGATGGCGAAAGAGGGTGCCTTCCACCTCATTGGTCCGCACCCTGAGCCGGGTGAGCCAGTGCTGGTGTGTGAGGGCTACGCCACCGGTGCAAGCCTGCACATGGCGACATCGTTGACGGTCGCCATTGCCTTTGATGCGGGCAACCTCATGACGGTCGCCAAGGCAATGCGCGAGCGGTTCCCGGGGCGTCCAATAATCATCTGTCGGGATGATGACTGGAAAACCAAGCGCCCGAATGGCGAGCCCTGGAACCCAGGTGAAGAGAAAGCCAACAACGCGGCAACGGTTGTAGGAGGTCAGGTAGTCGGCCCTATCTTTTCGGTTGAGCGAGAGGACAAGTGGACCGACTTCAACGACCTGCACTGTGCTGAAGGATTGGAGGCGGTGCGCCGCCAGGTACTGGCGGTGGTCAAGCCACCTGCAGCGGGTGGCTGGAAAGACCTGTTGGCCCGCACAGAAAACGGCATGTTGATCGCGCACATGCAAAACGTAGAGCTGATCCTGGGCAACGACGAACGTTGGGCCGGTGTGATTGGCTTCAGTGCGTTCAGCTCCAAGATCGTCAAGCTGCGTGCTGCCCCGTATGGCGGCGGTGTCGGCGATTGGGCTGACATTGATGACATGCTGGTCATGAAGTGGCTCGCGCAGCAGTACAACCTGCGGGTCAAGGCGAGCAGCGTTATCGAGGCTGTCAGTGTTGTTGCACATGACCATGCCTTTCACCCGGTACGCGATTACCTCAATGGCTTGGAGTGGGATCGGGTGCCTCGGCTCGACACCTGGTTGACAGACATCATGGGCGTGGCCCCGACGGATTACAGTTCCAAGGTGGGTAAGCGCTGGATGGTGTCGGCGGTCGGCCGGGTGATGCAGCCGGGCTGCAAGGCTGACTCGGTGATGATCCTCGAAGGTGCGCAGGGTGCCGGTAAATCCACGGCCATGTCGGTGCTGGGAGGTGCCTGGTTTATGGATACCCCCTTCGCCTTGGGCGACAAGGACGGGTTCCAGGCGATTCGCGGCAAGTGGATCGTTGAGCTGGGTGAGCTGGACAGTTTCAACAAGGCCGAGTCCACCAAGGCGAAGCAGTTCTTCTCGGCCTCGACGGATACCTATCGCGAGAGCTATGGCCGCAGAACGATGGACGTGCCACGCCAGTGTGTTTTCGTGGGCACGACGAACCAGGACGAGTACCTGAAGGATGCCACGGGCAACCGGCGTTATTGGCCGGTGGCATGTACCAAGGTCGACCTGGAGCAACTGCGCGAGATCCGCGACCAGCTGTGGGCCGAGGCGATGTTTTGCTATCAGTCCGGCGATATCTGGTGGGTTAACCGGGAGGAGGCACCGCTGTTCGCCGAGGCGCAGGAAGAGCGCTTTGTGGTGGATGAATGGGAAGGCCCGATCCTGGCTTGGCTCGAAGAGTCCCAGCTTGGCGAGACTGCGACCGGCACCGACATTCTGCTCGGGGCTTTGAAGCTGGACTTCGGTCACTGGGGCAAACCAGAACAGATGCGGGTCGGGGCGATCATGCACCGGTTGGGTTGGCGCAAGGTCCGGCAACCTGCTCTGCGCAAGAGCGGCATCAGGCCTTGGGCTTACAAGAAGCCAGACAACTGGGGCAGGGCATCGAACCTGGAACAGCAACCGGTCGAGGAGCCATGTTTCGATGATTAAGGAGATCGATGCGCGGCTGCGCAAATGGGCCGAGGATCTGCATTGCGGCCTGAGTGCCGGCGGGCTCGCCGGTGGGAACATGGTCGCCATGATGATGGAGAGCAATGGGCAGCTGATTCGAGGCCGGCGGGCGTTTCGTGCGCCCTTGGAAGGTTCGCTGGATATTGAGCTGATCGTGACCAAACACCTCGATCCTCTGCATGTGCAGATCGTGCGAGAGCACTACTGCAACCAGGACAGCGACATGCGCTTGAAGTATGCCCACTGTGGCTGCGGGCGCGACACCTACTACCAGCGTCTGCATGACGCGCACCTGTGCATCTATTGGTTGCTGATGGGAGTTGCTGCTTGACCCCGTTTGCGTCCGTGGCTGTCCTACCGGCTCGCCTTGTCCCACTGCTGTTTGATGCAGTTGGACAAGCGCGGGCCGCGCTGTTGTTGAGCTGTCCTACTGTCCAACCTTCCCGCACGTCCCGCCCATGTGTGAGCGTAGCGGGAGCGCATACGCGCCCATGGCGCGCACGCGTGCTCTTAGTTTTTCTCTTTACGGGAGAGAAGAGAAAATAAAGTAGGACAGTGGGGCAGGCCCCGATTCTAGGCGCCTGTAGCTGTCCTACTTCGACCCTAGATAGTGGGACAGGAAGGACAGCGCCCCAGGCGCTGGAAGCCGAAATAAAGATATTCGCCGACATTGCCTAGGCGTTCACCAGACATTCACCGGGTGGCATTAAAAGGGGCTTGCTGCCACCGGAATCGAACTGTAAAAAGTACTCATCTTCGATAGGTGCGACCGCATAAAGCGGCAGGCACCACACACCAAACCCGGCCCTTGCGCCGGGTTTTTGCGTTTAAGGGGCGGGGCAATGACGAACGAGCAGCAAGCACTGGCAGAAATGCCGATCTGGTTAGTAATTCTTCTGGCCCTGGTCGGCGGCGTATCGGGGGAGATGTGGCGGGCCGACAAGGATGGGGCGCGGGGCTGGGCGCTGTTGAGGCGCCTGGCTCTGCGGTCCGGTGCCTGCGTTGTCTGCGGGGTGTCGGCGATGATGTTGATGATCGCCGCCGGCATGTCGCTCTGGACAGCGGGCAGCCTGGGCAGCATCACCGCGATGGCCGGCGCCGATGTCGCCATCGGCCTTTACGAACGCTGGGCCGCCAAGCGGCTGGGTATAGCAGAGGCACCACCCACCGCTGGTGGGCAGGGGTGATTTTGGCGCCTGGGACCCTGCCGATTCCCCTGGGGTACGGGGTCGCAAACCCGCGGGAAAGCGTTAGCGGCAGGGTTGCCAGCTTACTGAAATTCAAGCCATTGAAATTGAAAGGTCTGCATTGAAAAGCCGTTGAAAGGAGGGCTCATGACAGAACCACAGTACCTGTCGAAGAGCGCCTTCGCGGCCCGGATCGGCAGGGCACCGAGTTACATCACCTGGTTGAAAAACAACAACCGGCTGGTGCTCAGTGCCGACGGCAAACAAGTCGATGTTCAGGCCAGCGAAGCGTTGATTCGCGACACTGCCGACCCGAGCAAAGCCGCCGTCGCCGAGCGTCACCAGCAGGACCGGATTCAGCGTGACGTGTACGGCCAGCTTTCAACCTCGGTTGAGCCGACTTGCACGGCTGCGCCGCCGCCCGCGAACACCCCTGCGGGGCAGCTACCCGACTTCCAGAAGGCCCGCGCACTGCGCGAGCACAACCTGGCCCAGCTCGCGGAAATCGAGCTGCACAAAGCCAAGGGATCGCTGGTTGCATTACCCGCTGTGAAATTGGGTGCCTACAACGCTGGCCGCCTCCTGCGAGATCAGCTGTTCGGCATGCCGCCACAGCTGGCGCCGGAGCTGGCGGTCATGACCGACCCCTGGGAAATCGAAAAGCACCTGACGGCGGCCTTGCGCCGCACGCTGGAGGACGCGGAGCGCCTGTCCTCGGCGGACCTTGAACACGCCCTGAACACGAGTTGAGCCTATGCCCACGGAAATCCCTGACGGTGCAGAGGTGTACCGCGAGGCGTATTTCCGTGGGCTGCGTCCCGACCCGGATGTCTGGATCGATGTATGGGCCGACGAATACATGCGCATCCCACGTGACACCGGCGCCGCTGAGCCCGGCCAGTACCGCACGTCGCGTACACCGTATGCCCGTGAACCCATGCGTTGCTTGTCACCGGCTCACCCCTGCAAACGCGTGGTGACCATGGTTGCCTCGCAGTTGATGAAAACCCAGATCGCTTTGAACTGGATCGGCGGCCTGATCCACATGGCGCCGTCGAACATCCTGACTCTGCTACCGAGCCTGGGCTTGGCGAAGCGGGTCTCCTCGCGGATTGGCAAGACCATCAAGGCCACGCCGGTGCTACGCGAACGGGTGGCCTCCAGCCGCTCGCGAGACTCGCGCAACACCATGGACACCAAGGAGTTCGAAGGCGGGTCGCTGTACGTCACAACGGCCGGCTCGGCGGCCAACCTTTCGGAGCTGTCGGCGCGCTACGTCTACGGCGACGAGATCGACCGCTGGGAAGTGGACATCGGCGAGGAGGGCGATCCCATCGAGCTGGCGGAAACGCGGGGCAGTACGTTCGGTCGCAATGCGAAGTTCTACTTTTCCAGTTCCCCAACCATCAAGGGCGCCTCGCGGATCTCCGACTTGTTCGAGGGCAGCGACCAGCGGCACTACTACGTGCCGTGCCCGACCTGCGGCCACATGCAGACCCTGGAATGGGAACGCCTGCACTACTCGCGGGATTTCAGCGTGGTGCACTACCAGTGCGCAGGCCCTGATTGTGACGTGCTGATCGAGGAGTACCACAAGGCCGAGATGCTCGCCAAAGGCGAATGGCGCGCCCATGCCGAGGGTGACGGTGAGACGGTGGGGTTTACTCTCAACGCCTTGTATTCACCGCTCGGCTGGATGGACTGGAAGTCCCTGGCCAAGCAGTTCGAAAAGGCCAAAAAAGCCCAGGCCAAGGGCGACCTTGAACCGATGCAGGTGTTCTATAACACCCGTTTGGCGAAGGTGTGGGACAGCGCCCAGGAGCAAACCAAGGCCGATACCCTGAAGCACCGGGCACGCCTGGAGAACTTCACACTCGGCTCGATGCCGGCCGGCGTGCTTATGATCACCGGCGCCGTCGACGTCCAGGCCAACCGCCTGGAGTTCATGGCGATGGGGTGGGGCGTCGGCATGGAGCGCTGGGTCATTGACTACCAGATCGTTGCGGGCGACCCGGCAGATGATCGCACCTGGGCGGCGCTGGACGAGTTGCTCAAGGCCAAGTACCGGCATCCGTGTGGTGTCGGCCTGGGCATTCTGGCAACGGCTGTCGACTCCGGCGGCCATCACACCGACGAGGTCTATCAGTTCTGCCGCGTGCGCCGCTGGCGAAACGTGTTCGCCATCAAGGGCGCGAGCAAGCCCGGTAAGCCGGTGATTGCCCAGCGGCCATCCATGGTGGATGTGACCTGGAAAGGCCAGACCGAGCGCAACGGCGCCGAGCTGTGGTTTGTCGGTACCGACACGGCGAAAGACTGGATCTACAACCGGTACCCATTCGAGTCCGGCCCGGGCGCGTTGCACTTTGCAAGTGACCTGCCGGACGACTTCTTCGCGCAGTGCGTAGCTGAACGTAAGGTCGCCCGGTATGTGCGGGGCCACAAGCGCATCGAATGGGTCAAGGGCAAGGCCGAGCGCAACGAAGCCCTCGACCTGATGGTGTACTGCCTTGCCATGGCGCATTACTTGGGCATCAATCGCTACAAGGAGCACGACTGGGAGCGGGTCCGTCAGGCCCTGGCGCAGTCTGGGTTGTTTGATGACGCGCTGGGCATCAAGCCCGTGCAGGGCGAACGAGTCACTCAGCCGGTTCCGGCGGCCCTGCCACAGCCAACACCACAACCCGTCGCCCAAGCGGCTCAACCACGACCCGCTGCACCACCCCCTCAACGCCGCAGTTCCACTAGCGGCTATCTGAAGAGACGCTGATATGTCCTTTACACAGAAGCACCTCGACGCGGTTGAGGCGGCCATCGCACGCGGTGAGAAAGTCGTGCGCTACACCGACCGAACCGTGGAGTACCGAACCGTCGACGAGCTGATCAAGGCCCGCGACGAGATCCGCACCTCTCTGGTCAACTCGGCTGGGCCGCGCTCCCGCGTAGTCCGGCTTTATCACGGAGGCAAAGGAGTCTGATGGCCCGACACTATCCGACGCTAAGCCGTAGCGGATTCTTGTTGCCGTCGAACATCAAGGCCAGTTACGAAGGCGCCGGAGAGGGTCGCCGATCCACTGGCTGGGATGCACCCGACAACGGAATCAACAGCATCAACACACCGGCACTGCGCAACCTGCGCGGCCGGTCACGGGCGGCGGTGCGCAACGACCCGTATGCCTTTAACGTCATCGACAAGCGCGTTAGTAATTTGATCGGCACGGGCATCACCCCCAGGCCGAACACCGAAGACAACGCGCTTCGCAAGTTGCTGCAGCTGCTATGGGATGACTGGGCGGACGAGTCGGACGCCGATGAGCACACCGACTTTTATGGGCAGCAGGCGCTGGTCGCTCGCACCGTCGAGACTTCCGGCGAATGCTTTGTCCGCTTACGACCACGCCGCCTTGACGAGGGGCTGGCGGTGCCACTCCAGGTGCAGATTCTCGCGCCGGAGTTCGTGCCCCACGACAAATTCGAGACCACGCGCACCGGCAACGCCATTCGTGCTGGCATCGAGTTCAATCCGGAGGGCAAGCGTGTTGCCTACTGGATGTACCTGTCGCACCCCCGCGACGGCGTATCGCTGAACGCGGGTTACAACCAGTTGGTACGGGTACCGGCATCGCAGGTGCTGCACATATTCGAACCGGTTGAACCGGGGCAATTGCGCGGTGTACCGCGCTTGTCTCCCGTGCTCAAACGCCTGCGCAGCCTGGATAACTATGACGACGCGGTGCTGTTCCGGCAGGAAGTTGCAAACCTCTTCGCCGGTTTTATCAGCCGTCCGGCACCGGAATCGGGCCCCGTGCCGAGGGATCCTGTCACCGGTCAGCCGCTTGACCTTGACCGTGACGGCTTTACGCCCATGGTTGCGCTGGAGCCCGGCACCATGCAGGAGCTGGGGCCGGGTGAGGAGGTGGAGTTTTCCAAGCCGCCGGACGCGGGCAACAACTATCCCGACTTCATGCGCCAACAACTGATGGCAGCAGCGGCGGGCACCGGAACTCCCTACGAGATCCTCACCGGTGACATGCGCGAAGTGAATGACCGGGCGTTGCGCGTCGTGTTGAACGAGTTCCGGCGCCGCCTGGAACAACTGCAATTCGGCGTGTATGTGCATCAGCTCTGCCGCCCGATCCGTGCCGCCTGGATGGACATGGCGGTACTGTCCGGTGCCTTGGCGTTGGACGACTATGCCAAACGGCGCCGCGAATACCTGCGCACGCGCTGGGTGCCGCAAGGCTGGGCCTACATCCAGCCTGTTCAGGACGTGCAGGCCCGCCGCATGGAAGTGCAAGCCGGGTTCGCCTCACGTAGCGAGATGGTCACCCGCACTGGTTACGACGCTGAAACCGTCGATGCGGAAAACGCTGCCGACAACGCAAGGGCCCAAGCGCTGGGCCTCAACTACAACACGCACGAGGCCGTCGAGGTTACTGACGACAAGGAGCAATCATGAGCAAACCAGCGCTTCCGCGCACTTACAACAGAGCCGGCCAGCGGGTGAACGTCCAGGACAAGACCTGGTACGCCATGCAGGAGAGCGGCGAAGCCGAGGAGCGGGTCATCGAGGTGTTCGTCTACGGCGAGATCGGCACCTGGGGCATCACGGCGAATCAGTTCGTGCAGGATCTGCGCGCCATGGACGACGGCGTTTCACCGGTGATCGCCGCATTCAACAGCATCGGCGGCGATTTGTTCGACGGTCTGGCGATGCACAACGCGTTGTCCCGCTTGGGCGAGCGTTGCACAGGCCGGGTCGATGCCCTGGCAGCCAGCGCGGCCAGTGTCGCGGTCTGCGGGGCCCACCGCGTGGTCATCGCCTCCAACGCCATGCTGATGATCCACAACCCATGGACCTACGCGGCAGGGGACGCCGAAGACTTCCGCAAGGTGGCCGACGTCCTGGATCAAACCATGGAGGCCATCATCGCGGCCTACAAGGCCAAGGCGCCGGACATCGACGAAGCCGAACTTCGGCGTCTGGTGGCGGCTGAAACCTGGCTGACGGCCAACGAAGCGGTGGCCCTGGGGCTGGCCGATGAGGTGGGCGACGGGGTGAAGGTCAAGGCGTGTCTGGGGCAGGGCGCAGTGCTGCAGCGTTACCAGCATGCCCCAGCTGAATTGCTCGCCCTACTGGACGAGCCACCTGAGCCGGATACTGAGCTGGAGCCTGAACCTACTGATCCGCCCCAGGAGCCTCCTGTGGCGAACTCGGCCAAGCTGGCTCTGATGATCACCCAGCGTTGTACGGCGGATGGCATCAGTAACCTGATTGAGCCACTGCTCAACTCCACCAAGCTGGAAAACGAGGCCATCGTCCTGGCGGGCTTGGCCCGCGCCAAGGCCGTAAACGATCTGTGCGTTGCCGCACGACTGCCTGAGTTCAGCGCCGAGTACGTCGCGGCCGGGTTGGATGCCGCCTCGGTTCGAGCGCGTCTGTTCGACAAGCTGGTGGGCAGCGGGAAAGGCTTCGAGATCGACAACAGCCTACCGCTCAACGCAGACCCGGCCCCGAAGGTCCAGGCCAAACAACCCGACCCCACCTCTATCTGGGCAGCCCGTCAGGCGGCGCAGTCAGGTAGCGCTAATAGCTCGAAAGGAGCAAGACCATGACCATCAAACTGGAACCGATGCACGCCGGTGAATTCCTCCTGTCCGAGGGCGCCGGGAACATTTCGCGTGAATCAATCAACGTCGCGGCAGGCCCTGCCTTGAATCCGGGGCAAGTACTCGGGCTGATCGCTGCCACGGGCGAGTTCGCCCCTTACGACCCGACAGCCGAAGACGGCACGCAAACCGCCGTGGCGATCCTCTTCGGCCCGCTTGGGGAATCCGACGTGGTACGTCGAGGCCGGGCCGTAGTGCGTCTGGCAGAGGTCAGCGAGGTACACCTAACCGGCCTTGACCTCGATGCCGAAAAGGCGCTCTCCGCGCGTTTTCTGATCGTTCGTTAGAGTGGATGAACTAGCATGAGAAAAAACTCTACCAAGGAAGATTTCCATGCCAGACCACAACGAAGCCCTAGCCAGCGCGTTGGAGCTACTGCTGATCAATCAGAACGCAATAGGCGCAGCTGTTGAAGAACTCTCCAAGTGGGTCGCAGAGCGAGGTTCAGCCGACGTTGCAGACAACGTCGCGACAGCCTTGGAAACACTAGACCTGAATGCCGATGGAGTTGCCAACGCAATTCGAGTGCTACGTCAGGGCTAGAACTACAAACAATCTTTTGAACCCGCTTCGGCGGGTTTTTTCATTCTGGAGTGTACCCATGGCCGATATCGCCATTTTTGACGACGAAGCGTTTGCCGTACCAGCGCTCACCGCAGCAATCAACGAACAACCCTATCTGCCGGGCCGCATCAGCAGCCTCGGCCTGTTTCAAGAAGAGGGTGTTGCTACCCTGACAGTGCAAATCGAGAAGGACGGCGACACCTTGGCGCTGGTGCCAGCAGGGGAGCGCGGTTCTTCGGGGCTGGTGGTCAGTGCCAGCAAACGCAAGATGATTCCTTTCAACACCGTGCACCTGCCGGAACGCTTCACTATCAAGGCCGACGAGATCCAGGGCATCCGGGCGTTCGGCACTCGCACCGAGTTGCAAGCGGTACAGGACGTGGTGAACACCCGACTGGCAAAAGCGCGTCGTCAGCTGGATGCCACGCACGAGTTTCAGCGCATGGGTGCACTCAACGGCCTGATTCTGGACGCCGACGGTTCGACACCTCTGTTGGACCTATACGCCACCTTCGGAGTGTCCCGACAAAAACTATCCATGGGGCTGAACGACCCGAGCACCGAACTGCGCGTTAAGTGCGGGGAGGCGCTGGACATGCAGGAGGACGCGCTGGGCAGCGTCACCAGCACCGGCTCCCGCGCCTTCTGTGGCAAGAATTTCTGGAACAAGCTGATCGTTCACAAGTCGGTCAAGGAAACCTACATCGCCACGCAGCAAGCGGCGGCATTGCGTGGTGACGCTCGGGAGAGTTTCGAGTTCGGCGGCATCGTCTGGGAGCGCTACCGTGGCAAGGTGGCCGGTGTGGCCTTCGTCCATGACGACAAGGCGCTGCTGGTCCCTGAAGGCGTGCCGGACCTGTACATCTCGGTGTTCGCTCCGGCTGATTACATGGAAACGGTCAATACCCAGGGCATTCCCTACTACAGCAAGCTGGAGCCGTTGCCGTTCAACAAAGGTGTGGCCGGCGAAGCGCAATCCAACCCGCTGCACTTGTGCTCACGGCCTCGTGCGCAGATCCTGCTGGAACTCTGATAGTGAGCTTTCGCGAACTGGTCGGCGACCTGGACAACACGGTATTCGATGTCCTCGGCGACACGGTGCTGATCGAAGGTCGCCCGGTCCTGGGCATGTTCTCCGCTCCATGGTTACAGCCCAAACTCGGCCGGATTAACACCGGCCTGCGCGAGCCGCATCTGGTCATCCGCGTGGCGGACGCCGAGGGCGTCAGTGAGCGGCAAGCGGTCGTGGTCGACCTGCCGGTGCATGACGGCGGTGGTAACTACATCATCGTCAGGCCGGAGCCCGGCGGTGATGGTTTGGTGACTCTGGTGCTGAGGAAATCCCCATGAGCGTCGGCAGCTACGTCAAGCAATCGGCCAACAGCGGCATGATCACGCTGCAGGCTGATCGGTCGGACCTGAAAGCGTTTGCCGACTTCGCGGCGCTGGTGCCCAAGGCTTCCCTAGCTGCACAGCGCCGAGCCATCAACAAAACGCTACGGTGGTTGCGAACCCACATTGCCCGCACCGTCAGCCGGCAGGAGCGCATCGCGGTGTCTGCCGTCCGGCAGCGCCTGCGGGCCTACCCGCTTTCCGGCAATGGGCAAGGCAAGCTGTGGTTCGGCATCAATGCGATTGAGGCCAGCCGTGCGGGTCGACCACGACAATCACGGTCGGGTGTTTCGGTAGCTGGCCGTCGATATGAGGGGGCGTTTTTCAAAAAGGTCTATGGCAGCCGGCCCGACATCTGGATTCGAACCGCGAGCAAGCACTTCAAGGCCAGCGACTACCCCGAGAGTGAGGTGTCTGGCGGTGGTGGGGCAAGCTCAGGCTGGATCTCGGAGAACGACAGCCGCTTTCCACTCGCCAAGGCCAAGATATCTCTGGAAGACGTCCGGCCGCACTTCGAGTCATGGACCAAGCGGGCGCACCAACGCCTGCTTGAGATCCTGGGGCAGGAACTGAACTTTGAACTGCAGAAGTATCTGCGAGGATCTGCCCGTGTCTGACTTCAATCTTGAGCTTTTGTATCAGGCTGTTGAGGCTCATATCGACCAAGCGGTTCCAGGATTGGCCTGCGTGCGGACCATGCCCTATATGGCCGATCACATCGACTTGCCTGCTGCGGTGATTGAGTTGGTCGAGCTGGAGCCCGGCCGAGATCCGGGTACCGGGGAGACGGCGCTGGTTGCGCGTTTGGAGGTGCGCTTCATCGTTGGCGGTGAGGATGCCGAGTGCCAGCAGAAAGCGGCATTCGCCGCCGCACAAATGGCCGTGCTGTTGCGTATCCAGACATGGGGGCTGGAGGTCGAGCCCGCCGAATTCGTCCGGGCAGCCCAAGACTGGACCCGACCCGAGTTAGACGGTTATGCCGTCTGGGTCGTTGAGTGGACGCAGACTATTTACCTCGGTGAGGAGGAATGGCCCTGGCCCAACCAGCCACCTGGTTCCTTGCTCTGGGGCTTCGGCTCTGAAACTGGACCAGGAAGCGAAGGGAGCTACCTGCCTCCGGAGGAACTGGCATGACCTACGCGAGCGCGCAGCATGACCGCATGCTGGCCGGTCTGATCATCCCTTGTCGCGTGGTTGGGGTGGATTTGGCGGCCGGCATGGTTCGGGTGTCTGACGGCGGGGATTGGACCAGCGCCTGGGTGCGTTGGCACAGCATCGCCGCCGGCAAGGCCCGTCACTGGCGTTCGCCCAGCCTGGGTGAACAGGGCGCGCTGATCAGCCCGAGCGGCGAACCGGCACAGGGCACCTTTGTGCCTGGGTTGTATGGCAACGCCGGAGGCCAGCCAGATAACCGCGACCACGTTGAGGTATGGCGCTTCGATGACGGTGGCTCGCTGGTCTACGACTGGCAGGCCAGCACCTACAGCATCACTGTGCCAAGCGGCACCGTGACCATCAAGGTCGGAGGCACCGAAGTGGTCGTCACGGACGGCGCAATCAACGCCTCGGCGGGCGACATCACCCTGGCCGGTAACGTGCTGATCAACGGCCCGTTACGCGTCACTGGCGACATCAACGGCGGTGGCAAAATCATCGACACCACCGGCAACACGCCGAACCACAAACACTGAGCCAGACGTTTATCCACAACCCGCCGCGTGCGGGTTTTTGCATTTCTGGAGCATACCTATGAGCAAAACACGAACAGCGACGGAGCCGCAGCCTGCTGAAGCGGCGGCGCCTGAACCCGCCCGATCTGAGCTGCCGGCCACCATCGGACCGGCGCGAGTATTTCGCGACACACGCTTCACCTCGCGCACGCTGATCATGCCCGACGGCCAGCCCGTGCCGGTGGTCGCCGGTCAGGTCACAGCATGCGGAGATGAGCAATACGCCTTTTTGAATGCCCACCCGGATCTGCAACCGCTGACAGAGTAAACGCCATGATCGGAATGGACCGTCGCACGGGGCAGCCGCTGTCAGGTTCGGCGCATCTGCGGCAGTCCGTGGAAGACATTCTCAGCACGCCGGTCGGCAGCCGCCGCATGCGGCCGGAGTACGGCAGTCATCTGCGCCGTTACGTCGACCTGCCGGTGAACGAGGGCTGGAAAAGCGCGGTGCAGGCTGAAGTCGCCCGCGCCCTGGGGCGCTGGGAGCCCCGCTTGAAGTTGGAACGCGTGCGGGTCACTGCTGTGGTGGATGGTCAGATCATCCTGCAGCTGACGGGCTCCTATATTGGCAACGGCGTAGTGCTGGAGGTTAACGTATGAGCACTATCGACCTTTCGGCGCTACCGGCGCCGCAAGTGTTGGAAAGCCTGGATTTTGAGGAAATGTATCAGGGGCAGTTGGCGACCTTTCGCGAATACATGGGCGACAACTGGAGCGCTTTATTGGAGAGCGATCCGGTGACCAAACTGCTGGAATTGGGCGCCTATCGACGCATGCAGAACCGGGCCAGGGTCAACGATGCAGCCAAGGCGCTTTTCCTGGCTCACGCCACGGGCGCTGACTTGGAGCAGCTGGCCGCCAACGTAAACCTGCAGCGTTTGGTCATCCAGGCTGAAGACTCAACTGCCGTACCCCCAGTTCCTGCGGTGCTGGAGAGTTACGAGGCCCTGCGCGAGCGCGTTCAACTGAGGTACGAGGGGTTGACCACGGCCGGGCCGCGAAACAGCTACATCCTGCATGCCCGAAACGCCTCCGGTCTGGTGGCGGATGCCACGGCAGAAAGTCCGGCGCCGGCCGAGGTGGTGGTGACCGTGCTGTCACTTGAGGGTGACGGCTCGGCCATTCCCGAGCTACTGGCCGAGGTGAGCACTTACCTCAACGATGAAGACCGGCGACCTGTCGCAGATCGATTGACCGTACAAGGCGCAGAGATCCTGCCGTATCGCATCGATGCCGTGGTGTACATGGCCGGCACGGGCCCGGAAAACGAGGCTGCGCTGGCCGAGTGCAATGCGCGTCTGCAAGCCTGGATCAATCCACGTCGCCGGCTGGGTGTTGAGGTCGCCCGTTCAGCCATTGATGCGCAGCTCCATGTCAGCGGCGTGGCTCGGGTTGAGATTCCTGGCTGGCAAGACATTCGACCCACCAAAGCGCAAGCGGCGTGGTGCTCGGGCTTCACTGTCACGCGGGGTGGCTGATGAAAAGTTTGCTACCGCTCAACAGCACCCAGCTTGAACGGGCAATAGAAGCGGCTATCGATGAAACCACCGATGTCCCCCTCCGAACCTTATACAACCCAGACACCTGCCCGGCGCACCTGCTTTACCAACTGGCTTGGGCTTGGTCGGTGGATCGCTGGGACGAGGCTTGGCCGGAGGAGATCAAGCGTTCGGTGATCCGCGCTTCGTTCTTTGTCCATGCCCACAAAGGCACCATCGGCGCGCTCCGGCGGGTGGTGGAGCCGTTCGGTTACCTGATTGAGGTGGTCGAGTGGTTTGAGACTGAACCAAAGGGCGTACCGGGAACGTTTGCCTTGAAGATCGGCGTTTCGGATGGGGGCATCAGCGAAGAAACGTACAAGGAACTGACGTGGCTAATTGATGACGCCCGGCCTGTCAGCCGCCATGTCACTGAACTGGCGATCAGCCTCGAGACCCGAGGGAAATTCAACATTGGTGTTGCCCTGTATGAGGGCGACGAAATCGACGTGTACCCGCCTGCTCAGCGCGACATTGAAGTCACTGGTTCCATTGGCGTTGTCGGGCGAGAACACATCATAGACACCCTGGACGTATATCAATGATTGACCAGACCTCTCAGTTTTTCGCCATCCTTACGAACGTGGGCGCAGCGAAGCAGGCGAACGCCAACGCGCTTGGCATCCCCTGGAAAATAACCGAAATGGGCGTAGGGGATGCCAACGGCACTGACCCCATTCCCAGTGCGGCCCAAACATCCCTGATCAATGAATGGCGTCGCCGCCCGCTAAATCAGCTGCTTATTGATCCTTCCAACCCAGCGGTACTGATAGCGGAACAGGTCATCCCACCTGATGAGGGTGGGTTTTGGATTCGAGAGATCGGCCTCTATGACGCTGACGGGGATCTGGTAGCGGTCGCGAACTGTGCGCCAAGCTTCAAGCCACTTCTGCCGCAGGGATCCACCCGTACTCAAGTCGTCCGGGTGAATTTCATTGTCAGCAGCACGACGAATGTCACGCTCAAAATTGACCCGAGCATCGTTCTGGCAACGCGTGAATTTGTCACAGAAGAGCTGGCGCGTCAGGACTTCAAACATTCGGTGCTGGTAGCGACGACAGCCAACATTGTATTGAGCGGCTTGCAGACGATCGACGGGGTACCGCTGGTGGCTGGCGCGTCGGTCTTGGTGAAGAACCAGACCGAAAGCAAAGACAATGGCTTGTACTTGGTCGCCCCTGGTGCTTGGTCGCGCCGTAGCGATGCCAATACAGCGGCCAAAGTCACTCCGGGCCTTCTGGTCCTGGTCGAAAAAGGCACGCTTTACGGTGATAGCGCGTGGCAGTTGGTCACGGATGGTCCTATCACGTTGGGATCGACCCCTCTGGCATTCGAGATGGCGTTTGGCCGAACGGGCGTAGCCGAGGGCACCTACCGAAGCGTGCAAATAGACAAGTATGGCCGCGTGGTCTCGGCGAGCAATCCGACCACGGCGGCGGGCTATGGCTTGACCGACGTTTACACTAAAACCCAAGTCGACCAATCGTTGGGGCTCAAGGCTGACCTGAACAGCCCAGCCTTTACTGGCGTGCCTACCGCTCCAACGGCAGCGGCGGGGACCAACTCCGTCCAGATTGCCAACGCCGCCTTTGTTCAGGCCGCTATCGCCAGATTGGTGGATTCGTCTCCGGCGGCAATGGATACCTTAAAGGAGCTGGCGGCAGCCCTTGGCAACGACCCCAACTTCGCCACGACAGTACTCGACTTGCTGGCGACCAAGGCGCCGAAATCAACATCGCTTGATGGCTATGGCATCACTGACGCGCTGAAGGTCAAACCAAACTATGTGAGCCAACAGTTCCCAATAATCAGCGCTCCGACGGCCGGTGTAGGCGCAGGCGATTCGGCGATGCTTATCCGAGAAGCCCAGCAAGTCGGCACCGGGCAAAGCAGCGACAGTTATGCGCCTGCGGTGGGGTTCTATTGGAACGGGGTCCGGGCCGGCCGGCTAATCATGGATGCACTGGGTTTGCTCAAGTGGAACGGTGTGGCTCTACTGACCGGTACCGTCGCGACTCAGCCCGAGGTTGATCAAGGCAGCATTGACACGGCCGTGGTGACGCCGAGGAAATTGCGGTTTGGTTTTGCTGCGAGCTTCACGCCGAACGGGTATTTGGTCTTGCCCACTTTTTTGGGTGGGTTTGTTTTCCAATGGGGGACCGCGCCCAACTCGGCTCCTGCAGGATCGATGAGCACCTTCACTATCCCTTTCCCCAATAAGTGTCTCTGCATGGTTGGCTCACCATTTGCGAATTTATCCTCGGCTTTTGAGGGCGCAGAGTTTTTCAGTACCACTGAAACGACTTTCTACAGTGCAAACTCTGCCGGGAAAACCAACGCCTATTTTGCAATCGGGTATTAAAGGATGACAGCGAAGAGGCTTTACAGCATGAGCACTGGCCTGTGCTACTTGCCAGGTATTCATTCATCAATTCCGAACGATGCGGTATCCATTTCGGACGAACGCTTCAATGAAGTGTTGGGCAATCCGGTGCCGGACAAGGTCCGTAGTCATGACGCTGACGGCTTGCCGATCTTGATTGATCCACCACCGCTGAATGACGAGCAATTGGCGACGCATGAGAGACAATGGCGAGATGATGAATTGGCAGCGCGGCAATGGCTACGTGATCGTCATCGGGACGAGCAGGATTTGCAACGGGCCACCACGTTAACCGCCGAACGATTCACCGAGTTGCTTAGTTATATGCAATCGCTCCGTGATTGGCCTCAGTCAGAGCATTTTCCTGATAGCCAATACCGTCCCGTGGCGCCGCCATGGGTCGCCGAACAAACCCAATAAACGCCCCGCACCGACGGGGCGTTTTCTTTTCCGCTTTACCACTCAGGCCTCGCGTTGCGGGGCCTTTTCCTATCTGGAGAATCTATGAGCTTCTTTCATGGCGTGACCGTCACGAACGTTGATACCGGTGCTCGTGTCATTGCGTTGCCGTCGTCCTCGATCATTGGACTGGTCGACACCTTCGTCCCAGCGCCGGCCTACAGCGCGCAGCCCAATGACCTGGTGATGATCACCAACGAGCGCGAAGCGGTGGCCGCCTTCGGGCCTGATTCCGCAATGACCAAGGCCTGCCGAGCCATCTACACCCGAGCCAAGGCCGTGATCGTGGCTTGCGGCGTGGCCAAGCTGGAGGATCCTGCCGAACAGACCTCGGCCATCATCGGTGGCGTACAGGCCAACGGTAAGCGTACCGGCTTGCAAGCGCTGCTGGATGGTAAAAGCCGATTCAACGCGCAGCCGCGGCTGCTGGTGACCCCCAAGCACAGCTCGACCCTGGCGGTCGGTACGGCCCTGGTTGCCCTGGCGGACAAACTGCGTGGGTTGGCCATCCTCGACGGCCCGAACACAACCGACGAGGCCGTCCTGGCTTACGCCGAAAACTTCGGCGCCAAGCGGGCGTTTCTGGTCGATCCCGGTGTGCAGTATTGGGACACCACGGCGGATACCACCGTCGATGCGCCGGGCTCGGCCTGGGTGGCGGGCTTGTTCGCCTGGACCGACAGCGAATACGGCTTCTGGGCTTCGCCTTCGAACAAGGAATTCGTAGGCATCACTGGCACCACGCGGCCGATTGAGTTTCTGGACGGTGACGAAACCTGCCGGGCCAACCTGCTCAACAACGCCAACATCACCACGATCATCCGTGACGATGGTTTCCGCCTGTGGGGCAACCGCACCTTGTCGAGCGATCCGAAGTGGGCCTTCGTGACTCGCGTGCGAACCATGGACATCGTCATGGACGCGATTCTGTACGGCCACAAATGGGCGGTCGACCGCTCTATCACCGCGACGTACATCAAGGACGTGACTGAAGGCCTGCAGGCGTTCATGCGCGATCTGAAAGCCCAAGGCGCAATCATCAACTTTGAGGTCTTCGCCGATCCGGAGTTGAACACGGCCAGCCAGCTCGAGCAGGGCAAGGTGTACTGGAACATCCGCTTCACCGACGTCCCGCCTGCAGAAAATCCCAACTTCCGCGTAGAGGTCACCAATCAATGGCTGACCGAAGTGCTCGACACTGCCGCTTAAGGAGCGACCTCAATGGCAATGATTCCCGAAACCCTGGCGAACCTGAACTTGTTCGTCGACGGCGTCAGCTTCCAGGGCGATGTACCGAGCCTGACGCTGCCCAAGCTCACGCTCAAGATGGAAGAGCATCGCGGCGGTGGCATGGATGCCCCGGTCGAGCTGGACATGGGCATGGAAAAACAGGAGGCGAACTTCACCACCACGGGCGTACGCCGTGAGTCGTTGAAATTCTTCGGCTTGGCCGACGGCACGGCGTTCAACGGCACTTTTCGGGGCGCTTATAAAGGGCTCAAAGGCAAAGTCACCCCGGTCATCGTCACCCTGCGCGGCACGTTGAAAGAAGTCGATATGGGCGACTGGAAAGCTGGCGACAAAGCCGAGATCAAGCATGCCGTCGGGCTGACTTACTACAAGCTCGAAGTGGACGGCCGAACCGTTTACGAGATCGACCCCCTCGGCATGCGCCGAGTAATCAACGGTGTTGACCAACTCGCCGCCCAGCGTTCCGCCCTGGGCGTCTGATCCCCCCTACTGAATTCAAGGAAACACCATCATGAGCAATACCGAAACTCCAAGCTGGATGACCCTGGCCGCTGACCGCGTCACGGTGAAACTGACCGTCCCGGTCGAGGCCAACGGCGTGCGCGTCGATACTCTGAGCCTGCGAGCACCGACCGTGCGTGACCTTCGTATAGCCCGGCAAACCGCGCCCAACGATGAGGAGCAACAGGACTTGAACCTGTTCGCCTCGTTGGCCGAGGTCAATCCCAAGGAGCTGGACAGCATGATCCTCAAGGACTACGCCCGTTTGCAGGCCGGGTATTTTCGTCTGGTGCGAGAAGATGAACTTCACCCAGGCAGTGCAGAAGCAACTCGCTAAGCGCCTAGCCGCCGAGCTGAATTTTTCCTCCGAAGAAATCCAGACCATGCCGTTCTCCGACATGGTTTGGTGGCTCTCGGACTGAAACGAGGGGTAGTCGATGGCGAGCAAACTGGCGTTATCGCTGGTGATTGGCGGTGCCGTCAGTTCGACGGTGGGGTCTGCCTTTCGTACGGTTGAAGGGCATATCAAAAAGCTGGAGGACAAAGGCAACAAGGCCAAGGTGCTCAAGAGCACCATTGGCGAAACCATCCGCCTGCGGGATGAATGGAAGCGGGCGCACGAGACGGGCGCGGCGTCGGCGGACGGCCTGTTGCGCAAGCTCAACGGCAACCTCGATGCCCTGCGCAAGCAAGGTGTCCAGGTGGGCCGGCTGGGCCAGGAATACCAGCGGCTCGGCCAGGCGGCCAAGGCTGCGGATCTTCAGCTCAAAGGCCACCAGCAACTCGATGCTGGCAAGAAAGGACTCACATCGAGCATCGGTCAGGGCGTCGTCGCCACCGGCCTTGCGGCGATTCCCACCAAGGTCAGCGCGGATTATCAGGCGATCATTCGGGACATCGCGATCAAGGCAGACGTGGTCAACAAGCCACAGGAGGCACAGCTCAACCAGACGGTGATCCAGACCTCACGCGATACGGGCATGGCCCGGAACGATGTCGCGGATCTGGTGAACCAACTGGTCGGTGCCGGTATGGACCTTAAGCAAGCCATGGCCTACGCGCCGACGGCGGCCAAGTTCGCCATTGGCCAGGGCGCATCGGGCGTCGACACGGCCAGCATGATCATGGCGCTGCAGCAGAACGCCAAGATCAATGATCCCAAAGTAATGCAGCAAGCCCTGGAGGCCATCGCCTTTCAAGGGCAAGCGGGTAGCTTCGAAGCCAGCGACATGGCCCGGTGGTTTCCCCAGCTGCTGGCCTCCATGGAAAAGAATGGCAGCACCGGCATGGACGCGGTCAGCTCCCTGGGCGCGATGCTTCAAGTGCAGATGAAAACGGCCGGCGGTTCGGACGAGGCGGCCAACAACCTCAAGAACTGGATGGAGAAAATCGGTTCGAGCGATGTGGTCAAGGCGTACAAGGACGCTGGCATTGACTATCAAGCCTCGCTGAATACCGGCATTCAAAAGGGCATGTCGACGCTGGAATCCAGCTTTGCCCTGGCCATGAAATACATTCAGGCCACCGACCCAGCCAAAGCCGCGAAGATGGCCGAAGCCCAGGCCAAGATCAGCAAGGAAGCGGATCCGGAGAAAGCCAAGGCGGCGCTCGATGCGCTGGAGAAATCCCTGCGTACCGGTGACCTGTTCGCCGACATGCAGGTCAAGGCAGCACTTACGGCCTATTCGCAAAACAAACAGCTGTACGAGCAACTGAAAAAGGACTCGCAATCTTCTGGTGGGATCCTGGACAAGAACCTGGCCGAGCGGCGCGAGACATCGAAACAGATGTGGGACGAGCTGGGGCAAGCGGTCAGCGATGGCATGCGCAGCATTGGCGATGCCATCCGGCCTGCGACGGATGCGGTTGCCCAGGGTCTCACCTCCGTTGTGCGTTGGCTGACAAAACTGTCTGACGGCTCGCAACCGGTGGTGCTCGGTATTGCCGGCATCACGGCCGGATTGATAGCGCTCAAGTCGGCGGCCAGTGCGGTCAAGATTGGTAAGGGGCTGTACAACATCACTCGCGGCCGGGCAATGGAACGAGGCGTGGGCTCGCTGGGTGACGCTGTAGCCAAGGCACCGAAAACCGGTATCAAGACGGTGGATAAAGGCCTGGGGGCTCTCGGCAAGCTGATGGGGGCAGGCAACGATTCCGGCGCAGGGCTGAGCACTGAGCCGCAACGTGTATTTGTCGTCAACGCTGATGCGATAGGCCGGGCAGGCTCTGGTCCTGGTGGAGATCCTGGCGGCGGTGCACGTCGGCGCCAACGTGGCCGGCGTGGTCGCCGTAGCGGCATTGGGACCCTCTCGCGTCGGCGATTACCCGACCGGGTGCCCAGTCCTCCGGTCGTGTCAGCCCCTGCCGCCGTGTCTGTCATGCCAAAGGTGGGTCTGTTGGCTGCTGCGCCTATGGCTGCTGCTGCGGAGGCAGCGTCCGGTGGCTCGCTCGGCCGTGCGGTTCAGTCCATCAGGGGAGTCACCCGAGCCACCAAACGCATCCCCGGCGGTAACGTGCTGGATGCAGGGGTGGGAGTTCTGGATACCGCGCTCAACGCCACAACCCAAGACGAAAAAGCCGAGGGCTATGGCGGGGCTGCAGGTGGTTTCGCGGGCGCCCTGGCCGGCGGTGCAGCAGGGGCCGCCATCGGTTCAGTGGTACCAATCATCGGCACCGCCATTGGCGGCGCAATCGGTGCCGCTTTGGGCGGCCTGGGTGGGGAGAGCATCGGCAGTTTCTTGGGCAAGTCCTGGTTTGGTAGTGAGGCTAAGGCCGAAGAGGCCAAGCCTGCCGAGGTCGTCAAACCAGCGGAACCTACGCCACCCGTACCGCCGAAGGTCGAACAGGCTTTCAGCTTCGCGCCGAATGTCACCATCACCGTTCAGGGCGACGTAAAAGATCCTGCGCAGTTGGCTCGGGAGTTGGAGCCGCACTTGCGTCAGCTCATGGAGGCTTTCTCTCGGGAGACGCTCGCTCGACAGTCGTCGAGCCAATTGTTCGATGCCCCCCACGTTTAAGGAGGTGCCATGGCCTACATGGAGCAAATGCAATCGGCGCTGAAATCGCTGCTTGCAGCGGGGGAGTCTGGCCGTACCAGTCTCGACGGCATGCTGGGGCCGCTTAACGGCGCCATCAGCGACATGACGGGCGCCGCCTCGGAACTGGAGGGCGTGCCCTTCATCGGGCCGGCCATCGGCGCCAAGGTCCAGAGGACCATGCGAGCCATCAACGCGGCGCAGTCCGCCGTGGGGCAAGTGGCAGCCAGATACAATCAGGCCGTCAACGCCGCCAGTCAGGTACAGGAACGGCTGGGCTCGCTCAAGGAACAGGCGGGCAAGGCGGGCGCGGCGATCAATCGCATCGCTGGGCAGGTGAGCCCGTCGCTGAGCAACATCATGCCCACGGGTGCATTCATTCCACAGCTGACCCCGGCGGCCGAAGCGGTGAAAGCCTTTCCGCACCTGCTGATCATGCAGCCCCTGGCGCCGAACGCCCAGCCGTACTACTTCAACTTGGACACGGCGGCTTTCGATGAACTGCGTAGGCAGACATCGTTCCGCTGGGCTGGCCAAGAACGCCTGACGCGCAGCATTGCCCAGCAGGCGGTAGGGCAGGGAGAGGACAAAATCACCCTTAAGGGCGCGATTTTTCCTGGTTTCAAAGGCGGGCTAAAACAGCTGGATACCTTGCGCACCATCGGCGGTCGTCTGCAACCGCTCAGCTTGACCACCGGCTACGGGGAGGTGCTGGGCACCTGGTGCCTGCTCAACATTGAGGAAGAACAAAGCCACCTGCTCGCGGGGGGAATTCCGCGTAAACAATCCTTCTCGTTGGAGTTTGTGAGCTATGGCGACGACCTGCAGAACGTCTGACGGGGATCTGTTGGACACCGTCTGCCATCACTATTACGGCCATCTGAACGGCACGGTGGAGGCCGTGCTTGCCGCCAATCAGGGGCTGGCCGATGAGCCTCAACCGTTTCGTGCTGGCGTGATCATCCTGCTGCCGGATCTGCCGGCGCAGACCTTGGAGGAGGTTCAGTTATGGGACTAATCCATGCCGTCGCGTTTCATGAACCCCGCCCTGTACGGGGTTTCTTTTTTCTGGAGTGTCACCCATGAACCCTACCTTTCGCATCGTCGCGGACGGCAAGGACATCACCGCGCTGATCAACGACCGGCTGCTGGAGCTGCGCACGTCGGACAAGCCCGGCATGGAATCTGACGACTTCGAGCTGCGCATTGATGACCGTGATCAAGCAGTCACGTTACCGACACGTGGCGCACGTATTGAGGTGTACCTGGGCTACGCCGGAAAGGCTCTGACCCGTTTGGGTCAGTACACCGTGGATGAGGTGGAGGTATCCGGTCCTCCGGACACACTGCGCATTCGGGGCAAAGCGAGCGACATGCGGGGTAGCGGAAAGACTGTGCGCAGCGGGTCTTGGGAAAACGTACCGCTGCAGCAGATCGTCCGGGATGTGGCCGCCCGCAATGGTTGGCAGCCGGTATGCCCGGTCCAGACCAAAGTGCCCCGCGTCGACCAGCTCAACGAATCGGATTTTAACTTCATCACCCGGCTGGCCAAGCAATACGACTGCACCGCCAAGCTGGCCGACGGCAAGCTGCTGGTGATGCCTCGCCAGGGTAGCCAAACCGCTAGCGGCAAGAATCTGAGCCCCGTAGTGCTTGGTCGTGCCGACTTAAGCCGTTATCAATTCCGCTTTGGTGATCGCAACACGCAAAAGGCCGTGCGCACCAAGCACCAGGACAAGAAGACGGGCGCCCTGCAGGTGGTCGAGCTGGGGAATGATGAGCTGCCCGACGGCCTTCCTGCGGTCCACACCGACCGGCATATCTACCCGAACAAGTCCGCCGCCGAGCAGGCCGCCAAGGCGCGCTTGGCCGCGTTCAACCGCAGCACTGCCGGGGTGCGCTTGGAGATGGCTGGGCGAACTGACGTCTTCGCCGAACGACTGATTGTGGTCCAGGGCATCAAGCCGGGTCTCGACGGGGAGTATCTGGCGGACGCGGTAGAGCAGTTATTCACACCCGCCGGCTGGACCACCGTCGTCGAATGCAACGGCGGCAAGAAGGGCAAGGCCAATGCCAAAGGTAAGAAAAAGAAGAAGGAAGCCAAGCCGGTCAAGGTCGTCCAGCTTTAAGCGGACTCAGCACCACCTCAAACACAACCGCAACCCGCCATCGAGCGGGCTTTTTTTTGGAGCCCCCATGCCACTCACCGAGCAGCAACTACAGCGCATCATGCCCAACGCCCGCCGCCAAGCGGGCGTTTTCGTATCGGCCCTGAACGCCGCCATGGCACACCGACAGATCGATACGCCCAAGCGGCAGGCGGCATTCCTGGCCCAGGTTGGGCATGAGTCCGGCCAACTGCAGTACGTGCGGGAGCTGGGCGGCGATCAATATCTCAGCAAATACGACACCGGTTCGCTGGCTTCGAAACTCGGCAACTCCCCCGAGCCCGACGGAGATGGCCCACGCTATCGTGGTCGCGGCTTAATCCAGATTACCGGTGCCCACAACTACCTACGCTGCAGCTTGGCGCTGTTCGGTGACGAGCGCCTGTTGCGCACGCCCGAACTGCTGGAGCTGCCCCAATGGGCGGCCGAGTCGGCTGCATGGTTTTGGTGGGTCAGGGAGCTGAACGTGCTGGCTGATCGTGATGAGTTCGAAATGATCACCCGGAAAATCAACGGCGGGCTCAACGGCTTGGCAGATCGTCTGCAGCTGTGGGAGCGGGCGAGGGCGGTGCTATGCGTTTCGTCGACCTGATCCCGCTGCAATACCGCGTGCTGGCCGCCGGGCTTCTACTGTTCGCTCTGGTCGCCACTTCGGCGGTTCTCGCCTGGACGGTCCAGGGTTGGCGATACGGTCAGCAGTTGGAAAAACAAGCCCGGCTCCACACCGAAACCCTCAACCAAATCACCCTGGCCTCGACCGCGCTGCAGCGCGCCGAGCAGGACAAGCGCCTGGCCCTGGAACAGCGGCTGGCCGCCAATGACCAAACCCACTATCGAGCCCTAACCGATGCCCAACGTGATCAGGATCGCCTACGTGATCGCCTCGCTACTGCTGATGTCCGGCTGTCAGTCCTACTCGACGCCACCGATACCGCCTGCAGCGGTGCAGTGCCTGCCACCACCAGCGCCGGCGGCGTGGTTCATGGAGCCGCACGCGCCCGACTTGACTCGGCGCATGCTCAACGAATTATCGGCATCACCGACGACGGGGACCGGGGGTTGATAGCGCTGAAAGCCTGCCAGGCCTATGCCAGAGAGGTGTCGCAAGGACGTTAACGGCGCAAAGCGTTGCTCAGTGCCATTTCGGCATCGCCCTTTAGCGCATCGGCTTCAGCTTGGGAGATTATGCCGCAGTGGACAAAGCCATTAAGCATCCCCATCAACTGGTCGAAGTGTCTTTGGGCTTCCCCGTCACCTAGCAAAATACTGTGAATCTCAGCTTGGGCGTATTGAATAACCTTCGAATGTAGTCGCTCAGTGGCGTCCATCGGTTAGTCCTATGAAGTGTGCATCTCGGGGAATCGCCTATAGGGCGCATTAATTTCTCGACGCACAGCTGAGGGGCTACTCCTCAAATCATCCGCCTGTCTAATTGGTTGAGAAGGTTTTAGGGGCGTCAGGTCAGCTCATAAAGGAGTAACGAGCCTTCAAGAGTTCAGTTCAATGACTTGAGTTGCAGCCATGCGAAGACGAGATTTACCTACGCCCTCGGGGGATTATCAAAGTGATGTGGTTGACGCTTGGAACGCTCGCGTAACAGCTCTATGCGAGGACATCGCCGTGCAAAGAGACTTACTGCTCGGGCAGATCCATGTTGTGTATACCATGCTTTCACGACTGGATGCGTTAGTTAATACAGGCCCTTCAAGATTGCCTGGATGGCCTGATGAAACGTTAAGCCTGAGGCCTTGTCATCCAAGGGAGTGGAACCAATTTCAGCCTATGGTTGCGCTTTCCAACGGTGCGAGCCACGTTAAACCGTTACCCATTCAAACCCGTTAATCCTTCACCGGTACCGGCCCTATGGTTCATGGAGCCACACGCGCCCGACTTGATCCCACGCATGCTCAATATCGGCATCACCGATGCCGGCCGAGGGTTGGTAGCTATGGAAGTCTCTCAGGCCTACGCCAAAGAAGTTTCAACACCGAAGTGAAAAGGAGCGACCGGGCCGGATGCGCCAACATCCGGTCCGGTCGCCGTCCCTGCAGATGTCCCTGCAAGTCCAGCCAAGGCTCCTGCTCCGTGCACAAAGCGCGGCGAGTCTAGCACCTGTTTATCCATACAGTAAGGTCTTGCTTTCAATGAGTTCACCCATCATCCCTTGGATGGGCGGCAAACGCCGCCTAGCCGACCGCCTCATTCCGCTTTTTCCGCCTCACGAATGCTATGTTGAAGTCTTTGCCGGTGGTGCCGCGCTTTACTTCATGCGACCCCAGGCCGCTCCCGTTGAAGTCCTGAACGATATCAACGGCGACCTGGTGACGCTCTATCGCGTCGTGCAGAACCACCTGGAAGAGTTCGTGCGCCAGTTCAAATGGGCGCTCAGCTCGCGCCAGGTATTCGAGTGGCAGAAAATGACCCGTCCTGAAACCCTCACAGACATCCAGCGCGCCGCCCGGTTCTTCTACCTGCAGCACCATGCCTTCGCCGGCAAGGTCACCGGGCAAACGTTCGGCACCGCAACCACTGGCCCGGCCATTAACCTGCTGCGGATCGAGGAGAACCTCTCGGCCGCATGGCAGCGACTGTCCGGTACCTACGTCGAAAACCTCCCCTGGCTTGATTGTGCTGAGCGCTATGACCGCGCTCATACATTTCACTACATGGACCCGCCGTACTGGCAGACCGCTGGTTATGGCGTGGATTTCCCGTTCGAAAATTACGAGCGGATGGCTGACTTCATGCGCCGTTGCAAGGGTAAGGTCATGGTCAGCATCAACGATCACCCGGACATCCGGCGTGTGTTCGAAGGCTTTCACTTCGAGACGTTGGACATTCGCTACAGCAACACGAACCAGCGTCAAGGCAAGGCCGAGGTCAGCGGTGAGTTGGTGATCATGAATTGGGAGCCGGCGGCGTTGGGAGGGCTGTTTTAATGGTTGTCGCGCTCGATCTGATCCGCTTGCTATGTGATTACGCTGGAGCGTTACTGTGGTCACACAAACGAAGGACCAAGACCATGGAAACCGAAACCGCTGACAAATACCTGAATATCTTTCCCTCCGCTTTGCTGGCAGCGGTGGCACGTGGAGAGGTAGATCTCAACCATTGGGCCGGCGTAGTGCTGGCTGGGCGGGGGTTGGACCAGGATGCACGCTGGGTGGGGTTCCCAGAGGCGGCCCGCCTCCAGGATCAACGTAGTCAGGCTTAATTTTCTTCCAGACTCCAGGGGAGCAACAACTGTGCTCCCTGGTTTTTGACGTTCCCCACCTCTTTGCCCACGGCATACCATTCGAAATCGGCCTCAGGCCTGGAATGGTCTCTTGCAATTTCCTCTGCTTGCCCTGGGCTGAGATCCGGGTCCAGCCACTCCCGCGCTTGCTCAGGTGATAACACCAACGGCCGGCGATCATGGATATCTACCATGCCCTGGTCGCATGACGCGGTAATGATTACGAAACCGTCACCGTCTTGCTCGTCCAGACCTGGACGGGCCTGTGCGAGCGCCCCGAAGAACATCGGCTTCTGATCCTTCAACCGGATGAAATAGGGTTGTTTTTTCTTCGGATCATTTGGGTCTTTAACCCACTCATACCAACCCTCGCTGGGCACCAGTGCGCGCCCGGCCGGCCAAAGCTGTTTGAAAAACTTTCCCGTCGTAACGGTCTCGATCCTGGCATTGATCGGATCCGGACGTTTCCCCTTCGCCCAAAAGGGCGCCCATCCCCACCTCACTGGAGTGATGTGGATACCTGCCTCTGTGCTGTGCAGGATCTGCACGCGGGTCGTCGGAGCCACGTTGTACCGGCTGATCGGCTCCGCGTCGTACCCGCCGAACAATGGCAGCTGAGGGCCAAGCTCCTCCATAAACACCGCCATCCCCTCGTACTGCACGAATCTCCCGCACATGAGCTGTCCCGCCTGTCAGATTTTTCCTATACGAAATTGACCGCGAACCTTGTACAAAGTTAACTGTATGTTCGTACAGTATTTTTGGATCGGTGCGTCATGAGCTTTTCAATTCTAGGCCCTATTGCTGAGGGTGGCTTGAAGCTGCCCCTGTGTTCGTTTCGTGTGCCCGCCGGGTTTCCATCCCCAGCGGCGGACCACATCGAAGCGCACATCTCATTGGATGAGGTTCTGAACATTCGCGCTCCGCATGTCTACCTGGTTTCCATCGCCGGGGAGAGCATGCAAGGCGCTGGGATCTTTGAAGGGGACCTAGCCGTTGTGGACCGTGCGATGGAACCTGCGCATGGTCACATCGTCGTGGCGCTGCTGAACAACGAACCCGTGTGCAAGCGCCTCTGCATCCGTGGGAAGGAGGTGATTCTCCTGTCGGAGAACCCAAAGTACCCACCGAGGTACGTGCTTGAGGGCGACGAGCTGGTCATCTGGGGCGTTATCACCTGCAGCGTGCGCAGCCATGTCTAAAGCCCAGCCCGTTTTCGCACTGATCGACTGCAACAGCTTCTACGCCAGTTGCGAAAGAGTGTTCCGTCCGGACCTGGCCCGCGTTCCCATCGTGGTGCTGAGCAACAACGACGGCTGTGTGATCGCTCGCAGCTACGACGCCAAGCCCTACGTGAAAATGGGCGAGCCGTATTTCCAGATCAAGCACAAGCTGCAGAAGCACGGCATCGTTCCGTTCTCGTCGAACTACGCGCTCTATGGAGACATGAGCGAGCGGGTGATGACGCTCATTGAATCGATGGTGCCGGCCGTCGAGGTCTATAGCATCGACGAAGCCTTTGCGGATCTGACTGGCATTGACGGCCGGGATGCCCTTGGCCGGAAGATCCGTAGCCAGGTGCTGCGCTGCACTGGTATTCCCGTCGGGGTAGGGATCGCTCACACCAAGACCCTGGCGAAGCTGGCCAATCACACCGCCAAGCGGCTCCAGGTGCAAACGGGCGGGGTGGTCGACATCTGCGACCCGTTTAAGCGCGACTGGGTGTTGCGCAATACCGACGTGTCTGAGGTCTGGGGAGTAGGTCGCAAGATGAAACTTCACTTGGACACCATGGGTATCAAGACCGCGATGGACCTAGCAAAGGCCGACCCGTGGACGCTACGCAAGAAATTCAGCGTGGTGATCGAGAAGACCGCCCGGGAACTGGCCGGCACGCCGTGCCTGGAGCTAGACGAGCCGGACCCGCCGAAGCAAGAGATCTGCTGTAGCCGGATGTTCGGTAAGCGGCTCACGGACCTGGCACCGATCAAGGAGGCGGTGGCCACCTATATGATGCGAGCCTCGGAAAAGCTTAGGGCGCAAAAGTCGCTGTGCAAGAAGATCCGCGTCAGCATCCGCACCGGCATGTTTAACCCGGAAGAGGCTAAGTATGCGAACGGGGTGATGGTTGATCTGCCATATCCAACCGACGACGTGCGCCTGCTTACAAAGGCTGCGGTTGATGCGGTCGACCATATCTACCGGTCAGGCTTCAAATACAGTAAAGCCGAGGTGATGCTGCTCAACCTTTGTCAGCCTGGCGAGTACACAGAGGATCTATTCGCCGTGTCGCAGCCTGCGGAGGCTACCAAGGTGATGACCGTGCTGGACCGGATCAATGGGCGATGGGGAAGGGGAACGCTGCGCCCAGCCAGCGTGCCGACCGACCCCGATTGGCTGATGAGGCGGGAGATGATAAGTCAGAGCTATACCACGCGCCTTGATCAGCTGTGGTCTGTTGCTTGCAAATGAAGGGGGTTGGTGCTCGGTCAGCAGGCCGGTGGTGGAGGGACAGCGTGATTCACTAATTTGAATGGCTGAGCGCTTTTTCTAGGGTTAAGACCGACGGTTTTTCACTGTTGACTCCTTGTGGATGTTGCTTTTGTCCCCATCTACGTATTCGGAATCATTTTTTTGTCATGCCTTCGCTTTAGCTTTGCTAACAAATTGCGGTACGTCGCACCGATTAAGATTTTGTTGGACTCCATTTTGATTGATTTGGAAAATTAATCGATGATTCATTTGACAAGTGTGGGCTGCGAACGCCTATAGTCATCGCAGAGGGTATGCAAGCTGAATCGGATGGACTGCGTGCGGGTCTGGCCTTCCGACTAGTGGCATAGTGATTTTTCGACGGAGCGCGTGTAGAATCGCGACTCCAAAAATTCTTGTCGAATTTTCATCCATTGGCGTAAGGGAATATGACTGAAGGCACTCAAACTTTTTCGGTTTCGGACGATCATATTCAGTACAAGATCCCGCAAAACGTCCAGGACGCTTACGATATCGTTCTTGATGTTGCAAATCGGGTGCTGCGCCAATGCAAGCTCTTCAGTATTGAAAGCCTGCAGGAAGAGAACCCAACAGTCGGTGAAATCGCTCGTCGCTTGCATTTTATCTGCGGTTTGATGCAACAGCTTGACGAGTGCTCCGGCCTCGAAGGTGAGGCGACTGTTCAGAAGGCGCACGAATACGCCAAGCATGTCCAAGCGCTCGCAAATGCGATCGAAAAAGGTGACGTGATGGCCCTTGACCATGAATGTAATGAACTTAACCGGAGGAGCTTCATATGAACAATGACCTGAAGCGGCGTCGTATTCTTAAGGCCCTGCAAGCCGAGTGTGCCGCCCTTGGCAAGCTGACCAATAAGCTCGAGAGCAATCTCAAAGCAAAGCACATGAAAAAAGTAGCTTGATCTAAGGCTCAAAAAAAACCCGCTTCGGCGGGTTTTTTTGTGGATGCCTCAAAGATATGTCGACAGGGGTAATGGGCCTGGGGCTGTGGTTCTTGGGAGATGTTAGGCAGTGTCGATAAAGTTTGCTGCTGTTGATTATAAATATTTGAGGGGCAGCCTAACGAAGCGAATCCCGTACCCCAACAAGCCCCACCTTGTGTAGCAGAGTCATAACGCACGCAATACAGGCTCAAGCCTTTGATGAGCCCGTGGGGCAAAAATGGGGCAAGCCGGACGCCAAACCATGCCATTCAATGCCCATTATGCGTCTATGCAAGTCCGCCGAAGCGCGCTTTAAAGCCAGTAAATACGGGCTCCAACGCCAAATTCCGCCAGATACCCCAGCACAATCGGCGTGTGGGAGGACAGGTCGTTCACGGCTGTATTCATGGGTGTCAGGCAAAGCTCGTTGAAGGGTGTAGGCAAAAGGAGGGGCATTGGCCCGGCTTTTCCGCGATGGGCGCAAGATTAACATGGGCGGTCTGGTGCTACCCATATGTGAGTGGTTTTGGTGTATGTGGGATTGAGTGCATATCCGTTGCTGCGGTAATGGCTGCTGACGGTTCCGCTCTTACAGCGGGTCACTTTCGAAAAGCCCGGAAGCCGGCCCAGTCGAAAGTAACCAAAGCGCTTTTGCCCCACCACTCGGTGCCTCGCCTAGGCTCGGCATACCCTCACTCCGGCCTTGCTCCGTGGGCCCGCCGCGATGGGCCATCCATGGCCCTGCGCGGCTAACCCGGCATCCTTGCCGGGTTGCCCACTGCGCAAGACCTGCGTTCGGCCAGCGTGGTTAACGGGGCGCCGAGATCAACGTCCACCCCGAGGCGGCCTGATAGCCGACCTGGTTCTGTTTGGGATCACGTTCCCCCTGTGGGAGCGAGCTTGCTCGCGATGACGGCAGCCCATACGACTCAGTTGTAACTGGACTACCGCCATCGCGAGCAAGCTCGCTCCTACAGTGATTACCCGGGCTGCTCTTAGGTCTCGGCTTGCGTCATGAGTGCCTACCTCACCTCAACCACATCCAACGCCCGATTCGCCAACAACTGGCTCAGCTCGATCATCTGCTGGATCCCTAGCGCGATATGCCGTCGCGAGCCGTCCAGGTCGAATGCAAGATCACTGACCATCGCATTGGCCGAGGCCAACGTTTCGCTGAGGTTGGCGAGCAGGTTTTCGGCGTCGATGTTGGGGGCGATGATAAAAAGGGTGTCGGGTGTGTCGCCGATTTCTTTGTCGGCTTTCGGCTTGAGGTAATAGTCCAGGGCACGGGTGGCCGCGTCGTCGAGTTTCTTGGCGTTGGCCGATTGGGTGCGGGAAATGTGTTCTTTGGGAGGATTCGGTGTGTGCTTCGGCATTCTATGGATCCTTGAGGTTGAGCCACCACTCACTCGCGACTAAACGAGGGGGCGGCAGCTGTACGCAGGTTAGTCGACCGGGGATCCAAGGAACCGGCGCGCCCGAGGGCGCCCTGCGCACAGCTACCATCAAGTGCAGGCATAGAAATACCTGACTGAATGGAGCAGTGAGCACCTTGGAATACCGAGCGACTAAACCCGATCACTGATGGGCAGTGACAAGATCAAAACTACCGATGGGATCCAAGGCGCGCAAGCCGGCGGATTCTGGCGTAGTTGTAGGCAGAGGCGCAAGTTGACGTAGTCTTGTGTTGCGCATTTGAAGGACGGGCTTGGAGCCTTTTCCTAGGGACGTGTAGGGCAAATCCCGTGGCGAGGGAGCTTGCTCCCGCTGGGCTGCGCAGCAGACCCTTTTTTGTGAGCGCTTCGCACTGGAGCGCCAGCCCGGTCAAGCGGGAGCAAGCTCCCTCGCTACAATGAATGCAACTGGATGGAATTGCATATTTATGCAAATCAGCATTTGTCTTCTGCGAAAAGAACAAGCACTATGCGCGTTATGCAAAAACGCAACGTTTCTACCGTATTAAGAGCATTGCTCGATCAGCACGGGATCTCCCCTACGGAGCTTCACCGGCGTACCGGCGTGCCTCAGTCCACACTCTCGCGGATCCTCAGCGGCAAGATCGTCGATCCTTCGGATAAACACATTTCGAAGATCGCCGAATATTTTGCCGTCAGCACCGACCAGTTGCGCGGGCGTGCCGATGTTGTGCCCGCCGGTAACAGCCGCCGCGACGAGCCGCATTCCGAACTCAAGGATATAAGCCTGTGGGACGATGACACGCCCGTCGAGGAAGACGAGGTGTCCGTTCCTTTTCTGCGCGAGGTTGAATTGGCTGCTGGATCAGGAAGATTCGTCATCGAGGAAAGCGAGCGCTCCAGCCTGCGTTTCGGCAAGCGCAGCCTGCGCCACAACGGCGTGCAGTTCGATCAGGCAAAGTGTGTGACGGTGCGCGGCAACAGCATGTTGCCGGTGCTGCGCGACGGCGCCACGGTCGGGGTGAATTCGGGCAAATGCGGGATCGGCGACATCGTTGATGGTGACCTCTACGCGATCAATCACAACGGCCAGCTACGGGTAAAACAGCTTTACCGCCTGCCCACCGGCATTCGCCTGCGCAGCTTCAATCGCGATGAGCACCCGGACGAGGACTACACGTTCCAGGAAATGCAGGACGAGCAGATCGTCATCCTAGGTCACGTCTTCTGGTGGGGCATGTACGCCCGTTAACCCCTTCCGCTGTCAGATAAAACCCGCCGCCGTGCGGGTTTTTTTTCGCCTCCTGATAACCCGCGACCCCTGCATTTATGGGGGTTTCATGCGTTTACGCATTCTTCATGCATAAATAAATGCATTTACGCATTGACTGTATATGCATCCATGCATATTCTGTGTCCAAGCCGCTCGACAAAGCGGCTGGCAACAAAGCTCTTTAGTTCCACCAACAGGCAGCGATGAACCGGCCTTAACGGTTCAGAGGGTTGGCAACTGGCCCGGGTGTGCAGCGTAAAGCACCAGAAGCAGTTATCCGGCGGGCAGGGACCGCGGCCGGAGGAACAATTTGAATGGATCCGTACCGCGCCAGTCGCGCCGAAGGATCAAGCGCATTACTGAAAAGCCTGGGCGACCGGGCTTTTTGGAATGCCTGTGCCGCGAGGCAATTCAAACCGCCGCCAATGGGAGGGCTTTCGATGCTGAAGGATTTCAGATGCGGTCATTGCAAAAAACTTCTGGCCCGAATGGGCGAGCACACCGAACTCCAAATCAAATGTTCCCGATGCGGGACATTGAATCATGTGAAGGCCGTTGAGCCTCGAGTGAACGCCGGCGAGCGAACTGCGTGTGGGTAAACCCTGCATGCCATACCCAATGCCAGTCCTCCGCAAACAATCACTCGACTTAATAGGTATCACCATGACCTCTATTAAAAAAACCATTGCCCCGTTCCTGCTGGCCTTCGCTCTTTTCACGGCAACGGGTAACGCCACGGCGGCCAATCTTTTGATCAACGGCAGCTTCGAGCAGCCGGGCTGCGCCAACAGTTGTGTATTGGATACGACGGGAGAGGCTGATTTCATCACCGGTTGGACAACATTCCTGTCTGGAGCGGAGTACTTCAATTTAGCCGCTTCGATCCGTGGTTCCGTAGCGCCTGAAGGTGTGGTGATTGTCGATCTGGCTAATAGCGTTTACGGCAACGGCGGGGGGATTCAGCAGAACTTTGCCACCGTGGTCGGCGCTAAGTATCGCTTGACGTTCAGCGCCGGTAATTCGGTTTACGCCAACCGCTCCGGGGAAGGTGTTATCCAAGTAAAAGTCGCCGGGCAAACCGCAACATTCAACACACCTGCGGCCCGAGGCAGCGTGGTCGAATGGGCCACCATGACCCTGGACTTTACCGCGACCACCACCAGAACAACCCTGGCTTTCTTCAACGAACAGAACCCTTACACAAATTTCGCCTTCATCGACAACGTCATCGTTGAGCGACTGTAGAACTACGCCTGTCTCCAACGTTCACCACTCACCCCCAGGAAGCCTGACATGACAAACGAGCAACAAGCGTTGCTGGACATGCCGATCTGGCTGGTCATCGTGCTCGCCCTGGTGGGCGGGGTGTCCGGCGAGATGTGGCGCGCCGACAAGGAGGGCGCCCGTGGCTGGCCGTTGCTGCGCCGCGTGGTTCTGCGCTCCGGTGCCTGCGTGGTCTGCGGCGTGTCGGCAACGATGCTTTTGTACGCCCTCGGGATGTCGATCTGGAGCGCGTGCGCCTTGGGTTGCCTGACCGCCATGGCCGGAGCCGATGTGGCCATCGGTCTTTACGAGCGCTGGGTCGCCAAGCGAATCGGCATCGGCGAAATACCCCCGCGGGACGTTCCTCCCGACCAGCCGTGAACCTACGTCGCTGATCCATAAAAAAGGAGGCGATCAATGCCCACCCTTATCGAAAAACCCTCGCAGATGTTCTTCGCCATCGCCCAGACACTGCGCGCCATTTATCCCGCCTTGAAAGTCGGCAGTCCCCGAGAGTTCGACGGCACTGACGACCAACCTTGGGTGCTTATCGCCATTGAGCGCGATGCCCCCGGCCACCGTTCCAACAACGGGCGTATCGCCCATGTATTGACGGTGTCACTGCAAGTGGTCATGGCCGTTCCGGGATGGGACGCCTGCGACTTGGCCGCTGAGCTGAAACACCTGGTCATGGATAACCGCTGGGGGCTGTCCGGCGATCAATGCGATCTGCCCACAGAGATCGATGGCCTCCCATCCGCATTCATCAACCCGACACGGCAATACACCGCCTGGACCCTTTCCTTCAGCCAAACCCTGTACCTCGGTCCGACGCTGTTGGATGACCCGCTGGGCATCCCGAAGTTTGCCCGCACCTGGGAAGTGTCGAATATCGACGACCCGGACCAATACACCTCACTTGAGGGCTGAGCCATGTTCGATGCGCTGTTACGGATGCATCTGGGGCCGATCATCGAGCGTCTGGCGCAAATGGAAACCGAGCTGGACGACCTGCATCGGCGCGCGGAGAGTTTCTGCCGCATCGGTGTTTGCCAGGAAGTCGACGCGGCCAGCAATACCTGCAAAGTCAGCCATGGCGGGCTGCTGACGCCGGCGATCCGTTTCTTCAACCCGAGCGCCGGCGCCCAGAGCGAGTCGCGGATTCCGTCCGTGGGCGAGCAGTGCCTGCTGCTGAACCATGGTGGCGGCGACGGCGGCGGGCAAGCGGTGGCCTTGTTCGGCCTCAATGGCGGTCAGTTTCCGCCCGTCTCGACCCAGGCTTCGCTGACGCGTCGCCTCTATCAGGACGGCACGGAAAACGGCTACGACCACGCCAGCCATGTCCTGCATTGGGTGAACGGCCCGGCGACGTTCAGCGGTTCCCGTGAATCGCTCCAGTTGAGCATTGGCCCATCGAGTCTGGTGATGACGCCGCAATCCATCGAACTAAAGCTGGGCGCCGTTGGCATGCGAATCGACGCGGCTGGGGTGCATTTCAGCGGCCCGGTGGTGGATCACCAGGGACGCGTCATCAGTACCGCATAAGAGATTTCCTCATGATTGGAATCGATCGAAATACCGGCGCCACGGTGGACGACTGGCTGCAGTTCGTACAGCGCGCCACCCGTGCCTTGACCACGCCGCTGGGCACTCGCCAGAAACGCCCTTTATATGGCTGCGCATTGACCGAGTTGCTCGGACAGAACCTCGGCGACGACCTGCTGATCCTCGCCCAGAGCCACGCGGCCCAAGCGTTCTACAACCCCCACAACGGCATCGATGACTTCAACCCTGAGGTCATCGTCGCCAGCCGGCACGGTGCCGGATTGCTGCTGCGTTTCGCCGGCACCTGGAAAAACCGCAAACAGACTTTCGAGGTGGTGACATGAGCATGTTGATACCCGGCCAGAACCAACTGGCCGAACCGGCCATCGTCACCGTCGAAGCGTTCGAGGACTTGCTCGCAGAGTTCAAGACCTTTGTGGTCGAGTACGTCGCCGCACGCTCTCCCGCAAGTGCCACCAAGTTGGTGGACAGCCTGGAAAACGAAAGCGAATTGCTGACCCTGGCCCTCGAGGCGTTCTGTGTCCGGCTGCAAACCCACGAACGCAAATACAACGCTCGTATCAAGCAGATGCTGGCGTGGTGGGCCACCGGCACCAACCTCGACGCACGCCTCGCGGACATGGGCCTTGAGCGCCAGTTGCTCGACCCGGGTGACCCTGCGGCATTCCCGCCCGTTCCCCCGGTCTACGAGAGCGATGACGATGCACGGTTGCGCTACTACTTGGCGCCCCACGCCCCGGCGGCTGGCTCGCGCATGCAGTATCGGCGGGAGATTTTTACCTTGGGGCAACGTCCTGTGGTGAAGGTCGAAAATGCCTCGGCGGGTGTGGTGACGGTCACCTACACCTTCGCCCCGGACAGCTACGCCGCCCGGATCAAGGACGGCAACGGACGCCGTACCGCACCCGGCGAAGTCACGGTCACGGTGTTGTCCCGCGACGGCGATGGCACGCCGTCCGAAGCGTTGCTCGACGGCGTCCGTGAGCACTTCGCCCGGCCGGATGTACGGCCGGAGACGGACTTGGTCATCGTGCAGGGCGCGCAAATCAAACCTTACAAAATCCGCGTCGTGGCGAAGATCAATCCCGGGCCTGACTCGGGCCTGACCAAAGCTGCCGCACAGCAACAATTGCAGGAATACGCCGAGGCCTGCCATCGCCTGGAAGGGCGAGTGGACCCGAGCTGGATCGACTACACACTGCACAGCGCTGGCGCGGTTCAGCTGCAGATTCTCGAACCGCTGGCACCGATTGTGACGACGGCTTTCCAGGCGCCGTACTGCACGGGCGTCGAGGTCGAGGTGGACACGTTATGAGTGACGACACATCTCGCCCGAGCTTGCTGCCGGTCAACAGTTCACCGCTGGAGCGGGCGCTGGATCTTGGGTTTGCCCGGTTGCTTGGGCGCATCGATCCGCCGTTTCCGGAGTTGATGAATCCGCAGGAAACACCTTTGGCATTCCTGCCGTATCTGGCGGCGGATCGTGGGGTCAGTGAGTGGAGTTCCGAGGCGGTCGAGGCGGAGAAACGCCTGACGGTAGAACTCGCTTGGCCTACCGCGCGACAAGCCGGGACGCGAACGGCGCTGGAAAACGCCGCCAAGGGTTTGCAACTGAGACCGGAGATCCGGGCCTGGTACGAGCAAACGCCACCTGGCCCGCCCTACAGCTTTTCCGTCAGGGCATTCACTGAGCAGCCCTACAGCGAAACCATCGACGCGCGTCTCGATCGTCGCTTGGCCGACGCAAAAAGCGAGCGCGACATCTTGACGGTTTCCGTCGGCTTGAGTGCCTTCGGCCGTCACGTCATCGGCGCCGCCACGCTGTGCGGCGAGTTGACCACGGTTTATCCGATCGTCATCGAAGGCCTCGAAGCTTCGGGCCAGGCCTTCTTGGCCGCCGCGCTCTACACCGTCGAAACCTCCACTATTTATCCACAGGGGTCCTAAATGGCCGATTACTACACCCTGCTCACCGATGCGGGGATCGCCTACGAAACCGCCTGCAAGGCGGCGGGCACACCGATCAAGCTGTCACAGATATCCGTCGGTGACGGCGGCGGCACCGTCTACAACCCGGCGGCCACCGCTACCGCACTCAAGCGCGAAGTCTGGCGCGGGCCGCTGAATGCGCTGTTCCAGGATGAGAAGAATCCGAGTTGGTTGCTGGCCGAAGTCACCATCCCGTCCGAGGTGGGCGGCTGGTATGTGCGTGAAGCCGGGATTTGGACCGATACCGGGATTCTGTATGCGATTGTCAAATATCCGGAGTCGTTCAAGCCGGTGTTGGCGACGTCCGGTTCGGGGAAAGAGTTTTATATTCGGTCGATATTCGAGACGAGTAATGCCGAGCTGGTGACGTTGTTGATTGACGATACGGTGGTCAAGGCGACGCGGGCTTGGGTTGCAAGCTACGTCGCTGATGAGTTGGCCAAGCTCGACAGGAAACAGTCTGTACGGGTGGCCACGACGGCAAACATCGTGCTGAACGGCGCGCAGACAGTCGACGGTGTTGCCGTGGTGGCTGGGGATCGTGTGCTTGTTAAATCCCAGACGTTGGCGAAAGACAACGGGATCTATGTGGCTGCGAACGGCGCTTGGGGTCGGACAAAGGATGCCGATGCGAGTGCCGAAGTGACTTCGGGGTTGATTGTCTCGGTGGAGGAGGGGACGACGCTTGGTAACACGATCTGGCAGTTGATTACCGATGGGGTGATTGTACTGGGCACCACGGCGTTGGCGTTTCAGAACATCACGCAAGGGTTTGCGCCGCTAAATTCGCCGGTGCTGCTGGGCGTTCCGACAGCACCGACAGTGTTGGGGACCGACAACAGCACCAAAATTGCTACATCTGCTGCCGTACGCGCCATCATGGCTCAATTTGGCTTGGGTTCTTCCGCATTTAACTATACGGGGAGCATCGACGACATCGCGCTAACTGGCGTTTACATGATTTCCAGTGCCTCCACGGGTACCAAACCGGTGATGGAAGGAACCGCGGCGGTTATCCCAAACGGGACGATTTTCCATATGGAGCGTGGGAGTTCCAACATGGCGACCCAGTGGTGGGACTCTCTCGTGAGTAACTCCGTTACGATTGGTTGTATGCGTACGCGCAATTCTGCCGGTGTCTGGACGCCCTGGGAGCATGTGACTTCGGTTGAACGGGTTCGGACTGTTCTGGACACATACGGACTTGGCCCGGATGCCGCAAGAATCCCCCTGATTACCGACTTTTCGGCAGACATAAAGCCAGGGCTCTATCGGGCATTTACGCTGGGGCACCCTGAAGCATCTATCGGAGGGCCGCCAGAAACGAGCGACATTGGCGGTACGTCCATGACGGTGCTGGTTGGCGGTGGCTATCTCACACCCAGCTATAAGACTTTTCTGGCGATCGTCAACCTCAATGCTAACTCTCCAACGCGGGCTTATATCGGTCACAAAGTCACTGCTGGTGAGCCACCGATTTGGAATGAAATCGCGCAAAGCGTCCATCTGCCCTATCGCGCAAAAGTTTACTACAAGGCAGCCGGCGTCTATCAATGGACGGTTCCCGCAAATGTCTGGAAGGTTTACGTGGAGGTTCGCGGTGGTGGCGGAAGCGGCGCCTACGGGGCGTTAGAGACCGGTGCCGGTGGTGGCGGCGCCGGTGGCATCAGCAAGCGACTTGTCTCTGTTACGCCTGGCTCAAAAGTCACGGTGACTGTGGGGGCTGGAGGCGCTTACGTAACAGTTGCCAACACGGTAGGCAATCCGGGCGGGTCTTCTTCCTTCGGTGCACATTGCTCGGCGACAGGCGGCGCAGGGGGACTGGTAATTGGCGGTGCCGGTGCTGGTTACGGCTCTGGCGGCGACTTCAACGGTACGCTCGGTGCTGGAAATCCACCGGTGCGTAATGCGGCCTCTAATGGCGCGATTGGCGGTGCTGGAGGGGGTGGAGAGAGTATTTTCGCCGCAGTTGATACCACCACGCTGATGCAGCCAGGTATGGGAGGGGGCGGCCGCATCGGGACTCGATCTCAGGCCGGTGCCGATGGCTGTGTGCTCATCACCTATTAAGGAGAACTGTATGTTTTGGGCAAGAATTGAAAGCGGGTCGGTGGTCGAAACGACCGATTGTGACCCCTCTGAACGTTTCCACTCGGATCTATTGTGGCAAGCCTGCCCATCCGACGTGCGACCGGGTTGGGCCATCCTCGACGGGGAATTTTTCCCTCCTCCAGTGCAAACCTCTGAGCAAGCCGAGGTCGAACGGGTATGGCGCAGTTTTGAGTTGGTGACCACCGAATGGTTGGTAACACGCCACCGTGACGAACTAGATTTAGGCCTGGTCCCTACGCTGACCGCGAAGCAATTCCCTGAACTGCTTTCCTATCGCCAAGCGCTTCGGGATTGGCCGCAAACATCGGCTTTCCCCAGCGCTGAGTTTCGGCCCATCGCACCACTCTGGATAGCTGAACAATCCCAATAAACGCCCCGCACCGACGGGGCGTTTTCTTATCCATCCAAAACCCAACAGCCCCTTCCTTAAAAAGGGGCTTTTTCATTTCCGGAGAAACCCAAATGGCACCACGCCAAACCTACACCGTCCTCCTCCCATTTCCCTCCGGAGGCGGGCACTGGTCCCGCGCCGGCCAGGAGCTCGACCTGCTCGACGTCGAGGCCAGCGCCTTGCACAGCGCCGGTCGCCTGGAACTGAAAAAAACCGAAGCCGTCGATCCGGCTCCTGCATCCACCCCGGCCAAAAAGGCCACCACCAAAAAGGCTGAATAACCATGGCTGAGGTTTTGAACTTCGAGCACAACGGCATCACCGTCAATGCCACTGAATCTCCCGAGGCCGTGGGTGGCCTGGGGGACAACGTCATCGGTCTGGTCGGCACCGCGCCGAATGCCAATCCGTTGATTCCGAAAAATACTCCGTTCCGCATCAACAGCTTCACCACCCAGGCCCAACTGGACCCGACCGGTGCCGAAGCGGGGACGTTGTTCCATGCGGTCTACCAGATCCTCAAAGTGGTCAAGGTGCCGGTGTACGTGGTCATCGTCGAAGAGGGCGCGACACTGGCCGATACGCAGAACAATGTGATCGGCGGCATCGAGGCGCAGACCGGGCGCAAGTTGGGCCTGGCGGCGTTGAGTGGCGTTGCTGAAGACCTGACCATCATCGGCGCGCCGGGCTTCACCGGCACCAAGGCTGTGGCCGGCGAATTCGCTTCGTTCGGCAAGCGCATCAAGGCCCGTGTGGTGCTCGATGGCAAGGACGCCTCGGTCGCTGATCAAGTGACCTACAGCCAGGAACTGGGCGGCGCCGACCTCGGTTTCGACCGTTGCCTGGTGGTGCACAACATGCCGGCGGTGTATTCCAAGGCCGCGAAGAAAAACGTCTTCCTGGCCCCGTCGAGCCTGGCCATCGCCGCGCTTGCCAAGGTCAAGCAGTGGGAGAGCCCGGGCAACCAGGTGACCTACGCCGAGGACGTCTCGCGCACCGTCGAATACAACATCCTCGACACCTCCACCGAAGGCGATCTGCTCAACCGCTACGGCGTCAGCTACTACGCCCGCACCATCCTCGGCGGCTTCTCGTTGCTGGGCAACCGTTCCATCACCGGCAAATTCATCAGCTACGTCGGCCTGGAAGACGCCATCAGCCGCAAGCTGGTGAAGGCCGGCCAGAAAGCCATGGCCAAGAACCTGACCAAGTCGTTCATGGACCAGGAGGTCAAGCGCATCAACGACTGGCTGCAAACCCTGGTCGCCGACGAAACCATTCCTGGCGGCAGCGTATACCTGCACCCGGAACTGAACAGCGTCGAGAAGTACAAGAACGGCACTTGGTACGTGGTCATCGACTACGGCCGCTACGCGCCGAACGAACACATGATTTATCAACTCAATGCCCGCGATGAAATCATCGAGCAGTTCCTGGAGGACGTTCTCTAATGTTTACCAACCGCGTAAGACAGGCCATCGCGGCCACCCTGCAAGGCCTGCCGTTGTCGGCGACCGTGGAAGATTTCACCCCGCCGAAGATCGAATTCGAAATGGAAGAGATGCGTGGCGGCCGTTTCATTGGCGAGGAAATGGCCAAGGGCGGCAAGGTGCTGACGGCCAAGCTGACGCTGCAAGGCCTCGGCCCGGAAGTCATGTTGGCGCTGGGCGTGAGCGTGGGCGACGACATTTTGCTCAACGTGCGTGAAGCCGGTCAGGACCAGGACGGCAACACCTGGTTCACCTATCACACGGTGGGTGGCAAGTTGAAATCCCTTGAGGAAACCACGCTGAAAATGGGCGAGAAGCCCAAGACCATCCTCGACCTGTCCTGCCGCACCTACAACCGCCTGGAGAACGGCGTGCCGGTGATCGACATCGACGTGCGCACCCAGAAGTTCGTGCTCAACGGCGTAGACATTCTTGGCGATGCACGCCGTGCGGTGTTGCTGCCTTAAACCTTTGCCAGCCGGCAAATGCAGTCCTTGTGGGAGCGAGCTTGCTCGCGATGGCGGAGTATCAGTCGACATCAATAGTGATTGTCAGACCGTTATCGCGAGCAAGCTCGCTCCTACAGGATTTCCATTGATTCACAAGGAATTGATTCCATGTCCTGGACCCCACCTATACATGAGCTGTTGTCGCCGATCACCGCTGACGACGGCTCGCAGATCGAGCAGCTCCCACTCAAGCCGCTGCATTACGCCGCGCAAAAAGACGCCCTGGCCCGCGCTGGCGATGACGAAGACGATCAGTTCTTCGAGTTGGCCAAACTGGCCACCGGCCTATCGGCCAAGGAGCTGGACCAGCTCAAGCGCCCGGACTACGTGAGCATTGCGCAATACGTGCACGAAATGTCCACGCGCCCGGCGTCGTACTTTTTGGATGATCCACAGGTCGATCCCGACCAGATGCAACTGCTGCAACCGCTCGACGTCGCGGGCCGCAGCCTGACCTCGTTGACCCTGGAAATGCCAGTGCTGCGTGCCACCAAGGCGATGAAAAAACTGAAGACGGCCAAGGAACGCGCCGAGTTCATCACCGCCCATTGCACCGGCTTGATGATTCCCGACCTCGATCGGCTGACTGTGCCCGACTGGACCCAGTTGCAGGTACGCATCGATGATTTTTTAAACAAACCGGCGGACTTCTTTCGGAGCGCGACATCGAAGTGATCCTCGATGTGGTGCCGCTCATTTACTCGGTAAGTGAGGCGGAAATCCTGGAGTGGGACGCCGGCAAGGCCTTGCGCCGATACGACATCGCGATCACTCGCCTTGGCATGAAACAGGAGTAGAGCGGGATGGCGGACGATAGATATTCGCTCAGATACGCAGCCTTCGATGAGAGTGGGTTGGCGTTCGGTAATACCAGCCTCACCAGTGGCGTGTCGGGACAAGGCGCGTTCGCCAGGGATCAACTGGCGAGTCTTGATCTGGCATTGGAAACGCTCGGGCTCAAACTCGGGCTGCTGACTACGGCGATCGAATCGCTGACCGTGAAGCTTTCGGCGCAACGATTGTTCTCCCAAGCGATGGGAGCCGATGCCAAGGGTGAGTCGGCCGGTGGGCCAAAGAGCAAGCTGAGTGGCGGTATCGAACCGCCGGCGCTGCTCAAACCCGCGATAGCGATGGATACGGCCATGGCCGATCTGACAAAGGCAACCCAATTTGGGCCTCGCCAGATTCAACAGGTGGCTGAGTCAACCCAACAGATCGCCACCGCGCCACTGGTGGCAGCCGGGGGCACCACGGCGGTAGAAGTGGTGGGGATGCAAAGCCTGGCGGCCAGGAAAGGCATCGGTAGTAATGTGCACGATGCCTCGGAGCGACAGTTGCTCCTGTCGAATTTCGCCTCGGATGCGGGTGTCACTGCGACGGCGTTCGAGATGCCGGCCATGAAGGCCGCCGAAATGCTGGCCGACTGGCGCATCTCCATGAAGCTCAGCGGCGCTCAAGCCTTTGACTTGGCGGACGCAACCAACCAGTTGGGCAAGCTACCCAACGGTGCGAAACCGGCTGAAATCGGCGCGGTCTTGCAGCGTGATGGTGCGGCTGCGACGACGGCAGGCCTGGCCCCCGCGCAAGTCGCAGCGGTGACGGCGGCATTGCTCAATACAGGTACTAAACAAGCTGAGGCCGGCGTGGCGCTGGATAGCTTCACCACGGCCCTGGGCAAAGGTGAGCAGGCCTCCGCCACCGAGCAAACGGCCTGGAAACAGTTGGGCTTGGAACCCAGGGCGGTGGCGAGCGGCTTGCGTGACAAGGATACAGCGGCTGGCACGGTGATGACGGTGCTGGCGGCCTTGAACGCGCAACCGGCCGAAAAGCGCTCGTCTCTTGCCACTACGTTATTCAGCAATGGCGATGAAGCCGTGCTGCGCATGGCGCAGAAACTTCCTGATGTGAACGCAGCTTTCTGGCAGGTGAAAGACCCAAGCCAATATGCGACGTCACAATTGGGAAACGACGGTTCGGTGCGGCAGGACGCCTTGGCGCTGTCAAAAACCCAGCAAGGCCAATTGAACATCCTCAACGCCCGCAGCGAGCGTTTGTCATTGGCCACGGGAAACGCGCTGACGCCTTCGGCGGATAGTTCGTTCCAGTGGCTGGGTTCGCTGGCCGATGGCATGAGTGAGTTGGCTGAATCCTCACCCAAAGCTGCCGCGGCCATCGTGTTGATTGGCGCGGCGATCAAACCGCTGGTGGGCGCGTTGCTCAAGGCGGTAGGGGATGAGATGTCCAATCAGGTGGCCAAGCGGGTGTTGGGTCGAGCCGCCCCGCATCTTCCCGGCCGTTTGGGTGAGGTGATCTCCGAAGACTTCAGAAAGAATTCTAATGGGGACAAGCTGGAGACAAGCAATGCCGGCCAGCGTCCCGAACCCAGGAGAGGGCCGAAAATACGCGTCAGTTCACGAGGCTCACTCGGGCCAACCGCCTCATTACGCTCGTTGACTCGCCGTGCGCCCGGCCCATTGAAATTAGTCGGCGCCGTCGCTGATGTGGCCGAGGGTGTGCTTACCGGTGACAAACGGATGATAGGTGCCGGCCTCGGAGCCGCAGGTGGCGGCTGGGCAGGCGCTGCTGCGGGGTCTGCGGCCGGTGCCGCTTTGGGAAGTGTCGTGCCGGTGCTCGGCACGGCCATTGGTGGTGTGCTTGGCGGACTGTTGGGCGGCTGGCTGGGGAGCGATGCCGGCGCGTCTCTGGGCGAAAAACTCGTCGCCCCCGTCGACAGACTCGCTGCTCCAGATCAGGTCAGCAAAGACCTGACCGGCACCCAGGCGAGCAGTCAGCAAAACACCCTGACCGCGAACATCTACATCAACGGCCAGGATCAGGCCAGTGCCGCCCAATTGGCGAACCTGGTTGTGCAACAGATCGCCAGCCAATTCCAACTTATGCCCAACTCGCTCGCCATGCGCAGTGACGCGGCCCTGACCGATGGAGTGACCTGATGCGTCAGCAAATGGCCTTGGGCAGTTTCATTTTTGGCCTCTCCCGCAATTTCGCTTACCACTCGCTGGTTCGCACGTCGGATGGTGGCTGGAAAAACATCGACATCCTCACTAGCAAACCCAAGTCCAGCCAGGTCGGCCAAGGCCTGCAAGGGCTGGTGATCACCGGCAAGTCGATGTACGCGACCGCCATGGATCGCCTCGACGAACTGCGAGCGCTGCAAGCCTTGCGCATCCCATTGCCGTTGGTCGATGGCATCGGCCGTAACTGGGGCTTGTGGCAGATCAACAAGGTTTCGGAAACCCAGACCGAGATCATCGACGACGGCACGGCGATGGTGGTCGGCTGGGTGATTGAATTGACGGAGTTCGCCAATGCGTAGGGTTCGAAGTATCGCCGGTGACTCGGTGAATCTGTTGCTGTACCGCGAGCTCGGGCGTTGTGATGACGCCGTTGAAGAAGCGCTCTGGCTGCTCAATCCAGGATTGGCGGAATGGGGCCCGGTATTGCCGGCGGGTGTGTGGGTGGTCTTGCCGGAAGTGGACCTCAAACCGGTGGCAACCCCACCGGTTTCGGCCTGGGATTAAGGAGGCGACATGTCATTGGGTTTCACGCCTGCGGTTGAAATTTATGGCGCGAACGCTGCGTTGCTTAACGAGCGTCTGCTCAAGTGGGAGCATGTCGACGCGGCGGGGATCGAGTCCGATCAGCTGACGCTCACCCTCAGCTTGGACGGGCTGGAAGGGTTGCCCAGCCTGGGTGGGAAAATCGGCCTGCGGGTCGGTTATCTGGAGTCGGGTCTGGTGGACAAAGGTGAGTTCGTCATCACTCGGCGCACGCCGTTCCTGTTCCCGCTACAACTGGTGCTGGTGGCTATGGCGGCGCCGTTCAGCGCGGCGGACCAGACCGGTTTCAAGCAGCGCCGATCCGCCAGCCATGGCCCGACGACCTTGGGGGCGCTGTTTCGTCAGCTGACCTCCAGGCACGGGTTTTCGCCCCGTGTGGCGCCGGAGCTTTCGCTGATTAAAATCCAGCACATTGACCAATCCAACGAAACCGACATGGGCTTCCTGACGCGCCTGGCTCATCGTTATGACGCCGTCGCCAAACCGGTCAACGAGTTGTATGTACTGGCTCGGCGCGGCCAGGCGAAGTCGTTGTCGGGCAAGGTCCTGCCCGAGATGAAGCTGTCGGTGACGACAAACAATCGCCCGGGCGACCACGCCTTCATCTCCGCTGTGCTGGATGAAAACGCCCGGGCGAAATACCAGGGCTGCAAGACGACGTGGTGGGATGCGGAGGCTGGCAAGGTCCGTGTCGAAGAAAGCGGCATCGCACCGTTCAAGACCCTTCGCCAGCGTTTCCAGAGCGCAGACGATGCCCGCGCGGCCGGTGAAGGCGAGGTGCGCCGGATGATGCGCGAAGCCCTCAAGGTGAAGATCGAATGCCCTGGCAACCCGTGGCTGGCTGCCGAAGGCATCGTGCTGCTGGACCCCTCCTGGCCGGATTTCATGCGTGGTCGCTGGTCGATCGACAAGGTCACTGCCAGCGGCAGCCGGGAAAGGAGCTACCGCTGCAGCATCGACGCGACCTGCCTGGACGCCAGGGAGTGATGCCAACCGTTACGTAGCATCAAGGAGAACGCTATGCCAATCACGCAGGCACAACTGCTGCGTATCCTTCCAAACGCCGGCATCAACGCCGGCGTTTTTGCACCTGTGCTCAACGCTGCCATGGGGCGCTTTCACATCATCAGCTCGAAGCGCATCGCCGCGTTCCTGGCCCAGGTCGGTCATGAATCCGGCCAACTGCGTTACGTGCGGGAGCTGGGCAGCGAGCAATACCTGAGCAAATACGACATCGGAACCCTGGCCGTCCGCCTGGGCAATTCGCCCCAGGCCGACGGCGATGGCCAGAAGTATCGCGGCCGGGGGTTGATCCAGATTACCGGCCACGACAATTACCTTCGTTGCAGCCTGGGATTGTTTGGCGATGAGCGCCTGCTGGCCTTGCCCGAACTGCTGGAACAACCGCAATGGGCCGCCGAGTCTGCCGCGTGGTTCTGGGAGCGGAACGGCTTGAACGAGCTGGCTGATCGTGACCAATTCAACAGCATCACGCGACGCATCAATGGTGGTTTGAATGGGTTGCAGGATCGCTTGCAACTCTGGGCCAGGGCGAGGGAGGTGTTATGCCAGCCTTCGGCCTGATGTCTTTTTCTTTGCGCTCGCTTGGTGTCGTGATGTTGCTGATGCTGTTGATCGGCGGTCCCGCGATGGTGATGTGGCGGCTCCAGGATTGGCGATACGGCAAGCAGTTGGCGCAGCTGGCGCAGTCGCAGTCCGAAACCCTGAATCAAATCACCCAGGCATCTGTGATGCAGCAAAAGGTTGAGCAAGACAAACGTCTTGCCCTGGAGCAGCAGCTCTCCGCCAGCGAACAAACCCACTACCGAGCCCTGAGCGATGCCCAACGTGACCAGGATCGCCTGCGCGATCGCCTTGCTACTGCCGATGTCCGGCTGTCAGTCCTCCTCGACGCCGACGATGTTGCCGCCGGTTGCGCAGTGCCTGCCGCCGCCGGCACCAGCAGAGTGGATCATGGCGCCCCACGCGCCCGACTTGACCCGGCGCATGCTCAACGAATTATCGCCATCACCGACGAGGGCGACCGTGGATTGATCGCCTTGCAGGCTTGCCAGGCCTATGTCCGGGCGCTGCGCCAGTGATCCGCCGAGCCTTGCAAGCTTCGAATGCTCGTGTACGGTAGGCGCCAATCGCGTTGAATCAGGAGAGCATCATGGACGACATTACCGAGCAGGCCGCTGAACTGGGCAGGCGCTTGCAGTTGCTCAATGCCCATGTCACCACCGCCGAGTCCTGCACTGGTGGCGGGATTGCCGAGGCGATCACCCGGATACCGGGGAGCTCGGCCTGGTTCGAGGCCGGTTTTGTCACCTATTCCAATCGCCAGAAGACCCAGCAGTTGAGTGTGCCCGACGAGTTGTTCGAGAAAGTGGGCGCGGTCAGCCGTGAGGTGGTGGAAGCCATGGCGCGGGGCGCGCAGCAGAAAAGCCTGGCGCGTTTCGCCGTGGCGGTCAGCGGCGTGGCCGGGCCGGATGGCGGCTCGCCGAGCAAGCCAGTGGGCACCGTGTGGTTGGCCTGGGCCGTTGGCGAAGCGGTGTTCAGCGAGCAGAAGTTCCTTCCGGGCAACCGCGACGAGGTCCGCCGACAAACGGTGAAGGCCGCGCTAGACGGGCTGTTACAACATGCCGCCGGAGAAATCTCAAATCAGGGGTAGGCGATCCCCGATCGCTGTGGAATAATACTGGCTACTTATACAGGTGTTGGCCGTCAGGCCTTATTGATTACGTGAGGACTTTAATGGACGACAACAAGAAGAAAGCCTTGGCTGCGGCCTTGGGTCAGATCGAACGTCAATTCGGCAAGGGTGCCGTAATGCGTATGGGCGATCAGGACCGTCAGGCTATTCCTTCCATCTCCACCGGCTCCCTGGGCCTGGACATCGCGCTTGGCATCGGCGGCTTGCCAAAAGGTCGTATTGTTGAAATCTACGGTCCTGAATCCTCCGGTAAAACCACGCTGACCCTGTCCGTGATCGCCCAGGCTCAAAAAGCCGGCGCGACTTGCGCCTTCGTCGATGCCGAACACGCCCTGGACCCGGAATACGCCGGCAAGCTGGGCGTCAACGTAGATGACCTGCTGGTTTCCCAGCCGGACACCGGCGAGCAGGCCCTGGAAATCACCGACATGCTGGTGCGTTCCAACGCGGTAGACGTGATCATCGTCGACTCCGTGGCAGCACTGGTACCAAAAGCGGAAATCGAAGGTGAAATGGGCGACATGCACGTGGGCCTCCAGGCTCGCCTGATGTCCCAGGCCCTGCGCAAGATCACCGGTAACATCAAGAACGCCAACTGCCTGGTGATTTTCATCAACCAGATCCGCATGAAGATCGGCGTGATGTTCGGCAGCCCTGAAACCACCACCGGTGGTAACGCGTTGAAGTTCTACGCTTCGGTTCGCCTCGACATCCGCCGCACTGGCGCGGTGAAAGAAGGTGATGAGGTTGTCGGCAGCGAAACCCGCGTCAAGGTTGTGAAGAACAAAGTGGCGTCCCCGTTCCGCCAGGCTGAATTCCAGATCCTGTACGGCAAGGGCATCTACCTCAATGGTGAGATGATCGACCTGGGTGTGTTGCACGGTTTTGTCGAGAAGTCGGGCGCCTGGTATGCCTACAACGGTACCAAGATCGGTCAGGGCAAAGCCAACTCGGCCAAGTTCCTGGCGGACAACCCGGAAGTGGCAGCAGCCCTCGAGAAGCAATTGCGCGACAAACTTTTGAGCCCGGTCGCCGACGTCAAATCCGTGGCCAATCGCGAGACGGCTGACGATCTGGCTGACGCTGATATCTGATCGATCCGATGACCGCTGAGCTCGATACCCTCGTCGCGGTGCGGCGAACCGCAATGGACCTGCTCGCAAGGCGCGAGCATGGTCGAGTTGAACTGACCCGTAAATTGCGTCAGCGCGGTGCTTCCGATGAGTTGATCGATACCGCCCTTGACCGTTTGATGGAAGAGGGCCTGTTGTCGGAAGCGCGTTACCTTGAGAGTTTTGTCTCTTATCGCGCTCGCTCCGGCTACGGTCCGATGCGGATTCGCGAAGAACTTGGCCAGCGTGGCCTGCAACGTCCGGATATTGAACTTGCCTTGCGCGAAAGCGGTATCGATTGGCAGGAACAGCTGATGGAAACCTGGCGTCGCAAGTTCTCCGGACATCTGCCTGTTGATGCCAAGGAGCGAGCCAAGCAGGGGCGCTTCCTGGCGTATCGGGGATATTCCATGGAAATGATCAACCGTTTGTTCAGCGGTCGTGGCATGGATGATTGAATAAAAAACGGCCCGCTATTTCGATAGCGGGCCGTTTTTTTATGGGCCTCAAGTGACCTTGATCGGTTCCCAGGTGAGCGGGTGGACCTTGGTGGAAGGTTGAGCCCAGTTTTCCGGCAGATTGATGTAATCCACCAATGCCCTTAAACGGCCGTGATCCCGGGCATTGAACGTAAATGCCAATCGCGTCAGATGACTGAAAGGCGCTTCCTCGGGTTCTTCGCCGCTATAGGCATGCTGATGAAAACAGTCGTTCAGGCACAGGTCGGCAAATTCGACCTGCATCTGCTGCAACGCCTGTTCATTGAGTTTGTGATTCATGCGAATCACGAATTGATGCTTGAGCCAGCGGCTGGAATGGAAGTTGCGATAGAACTGATTGATTTCCTCTACAGCTTCCTCGGCGCTATACACCAGACGCATCAACTTCATGTCGGTCGGCAGGATGTAGCGGTTCTCCTCCAATTGTTCGCGGATGAAGTCCAGGGCGCTCTGCCAGAACTTGCCGCCGGGCGCGTCCAGCAGCACTACTGGCACTAATGGGCTCTTGCCGGTCTGCACCAGCGTCAAAACCTCCAGCGCTTCATCCAGGGTGCCGAAACCGCCCGGGCAGAGCACCAGTGCGTCGGCTTCCTTGACGAAAAACAGCTTGCGGGTGAAGAAGAAGTGGAACGGCAATAGGTTTTGCGTGCCTTCGACGGTCGGGTTGGCGTGCTGTTCGAAGGGCAGGGTGATGTTGAATCCCAGGCTATGCTCCCGGCCCGCGCCTTCATGGGCTGCGGCCATGATTCCGCCGCCGGCGCCAGTGATGACCATCATGTCCGAGCGAGCCAGCGCCGCGCCCAGTTCGCGTGCCAGCCCATAGAGTGGATGCTCAATGGGCGTTCGGGCCGAGCCAAAGACCGTCACCTTGCGGCGCCCCTTGAATTGTTCAAGCGTGCGAAACGCGTGCTCCAGTTCGCGCAGGGCCTGAAGGGTAATCTTGGCATTCCAGCGGTTGTGATCTTCCTGGGCCATGCGCAGCACGGTCAGGATCATGTCGCGGTAGATGGGGAGGTTGGGGCTGTTGGGCGATACCAGGTTGAGTTGCTCTTCGACCCTGCGGGTGAGGTCGTGGCCATGCTTCTCAAAATGACGGCTGAGCAGATCATTCGGTTTGTACGGCATTCAGCTTCTCCTTCTGGACAGAACCCCCGGCCCCGGCGAGAGATTCGTCAGGGCCGCGACACCTCCTGTGCCGTTGTCAGTCCGGGCGTATGCCCGGGCGTTAACCTGGCTCGACGCAATTTGCAGCAAGGCGGCCAAGCGATCCAATGGGTCCTGCTGTTTCCCTTGGATGAAAAAACAATCATGCGTTACGTACTGGCGAGGGCAGCCTCTGTCTGCCCGCTATCAGGCGATACGTTGAATTTAGTCCGTTGCTGATCATGGCGCTCGAACATGAACGTTTGCAACTCCTCCCCGGTTGTCCTGGGGAATCAGAACTCACCTCGAATTTCGTACCGCTCGTCAGATCGCCGACTGGGTGCGTGCCGCTCTGATTTACTCAATAACAAGCGTGTCAATGCAATTCGACGTCCAGGGCTGGGCGTCCGCGCGATGGAGTGAGGCATTGGATGGGCAGGGAGGCGGGAGAGATGACCAGAGTGACTCTGGAGCTCGACAGGCAGTTGTACCTGACACTTTTGGAGGCGGCCCAAGCCAATCGGGTAAGCCTCGAGGAGGAGTGCTGCCGTCGATTGGAAGGTAGGGAGTGGCGCTCGCGCTATCTGCAAGCGTTGGTGGCGGAGCTGCGCGCCGACGAAGAGCAGCGGCGCGCGCGTACGGGCTGATTATTTCTTGGTCTTGGCCGCTTTCGGGCAGTCCGATTCCTGGAAGCGTTCGGTGGCGACCGGGCGGTTGGTCTTCACTTCAGTGAACTCGTAGCGCATGGTCGCGCCCTTGGCCATCAGCTTGCGGAATCCCGGATTGGTGCACACCGTGGAGCCCAGTTGGAAATAGACTGCCTTGGGATCTGCGCGCATTTTCTGGGCATGGCTGCTTTGCACGCTGAGGTGGTTGACCAGCTCGGTGCCTTCAACGGTATAACCCTGGTCGAGAATGTCTTCGTTGATCGCCCGCGGCGTACCGACGCTGCTTTCCTTGGCGACGTTCTGCAGCATCTTGTTCAGTTCGAGTTCTTTCAGCGACGCAGCCTGAGCGCTGATGGACGTCGCCAGTAGAACGGCAACGGTTGGGACGATAAGGCGCAGCATGAAACTCTCCTGGTTCAGTGACTGGTGGTTCGACCGGCCACGTGACTGTGCGTTCAGTGGCGGCGATTATAGGGGAGCCCGGGTGGACGGTACAGGCTTGCGCGCTCTGGTAGACTGCCGGCCTTCATTGTTCTGCCGAGTCCTGTTCGTGTCGAGTTCTCCTGTCTACGGGCACTGCCCGCGATGAACCATGCCCCTAACGCCGTAGCCCGCCTGCGCGACCAGCGTGTCGATGAAGGCATCAAGCCGATCCAGGCCCGGGGTTGGCGCGCTCCCCGCTGTGGCGCTTGCCGTGTCATCGAGAGTCATTGCCTGTGCGCCTGGCGCCCTAGCGTCGAGACCCGCTCCGGGGTCTGCCTGATCATGACCAATAAAGAAGTCTTCAAGCCAAGCAATACCGGTTGGCTGATTGCCGATGTGGTGCGCGAAAACCATGCGTTCATCTGGTCGCGCACCGACGTCGACAAGCAATTGCTCGCATTGCTGAACGACCCGCAATGGCAGCCATACCTGGTATTTCCAGGGGAGTATGTCGAACCGTCGCGGGTCACCCACACGGTCGAGCTCAACCCGGGCAAGCGTCCATTGTTCATCCTGCTGGACGCCACTTGGACGGAAGCGCGGAAAATGTTCCGCAAGAGTCCTTATTTCGATCAATTACCGATCTTGAGCCTGCTGCCCGATAAACTGTCGCGTTATCGCCTGCGGCGCTCGACGCGAAGTGAGCACTTATGCACCGCTGAAGTGGCGGCCCTGTGCCTGGAGCTGGCAGGGGACAGCGACGCCGCGTCGGCGCTGGATGCCTATTTCGATGTGTTCAGCCAACATTACCTGGGTGCCAAGCGCCAGCAGGAAGTGGACGTGTCGACCCCGGCCCATGCCGAATTGCAGCCCTTTGTCCGTGCCGGCCAAGCGGTATTGGCCTAATAGTGGCCCATACTGGACATAGCGGCGGCCGTGCTGCTTGACCACCCTGGCTTCGCTGGGCATGCTTGGCGCCGACCAGGGTGCGGCCAGAGTTTGAAACGCTGTGATTGGCGTTGAACGTGCCCCTGTGGATGCCGCTGTCGGCGGTGTCTTGAGTTGTTTGGCGAGGCGCGAATGCATCGGGCCTGCCATTAAAAACAGGATCATTTGAAAAATGGCCACATACGAAATCCTGATTGCCGATGACCATCCGCTCTTTCGCAGCGCGTTGCATCAGGCAGTGACCCTGGGCCTCGGCTCGGACGTCCGGTTGACGGAGGTGGCCAGCATTGCGGAACTGGAAACCCGATTGGCTGAGAAGGCTGACTGGGACCTGGTGCTGCTGGACTTGAACATGCCCGGTGCGTATGGCTTTTCCGGCCTGGTGCTGTTGCGTGGACAGTACCCACAAATTCCCGTGGTGATGGTCTCGGCCCAGGAAGAGGCCTCGGTGATGGTGAAGGCCCGGGAGTTTGGCGCCAGTGGATTCATTCCCAAATCCAGTTCCCTGGAAATGATTCAGCACGCAGTCAAGGCTGTCCTCAATGGCGACGTATCCTGGCCGCCGCAGGCATTCGAGGCGGTGAGCGTGTCCGAGGAAGCCAAGGCTGCCAGCGAAGGATTGGCCAGCCTGACACCGCAGCAGTTCCGGGTGCTTACCATGGTCTGCGAAGGCCTCCTGAACAAGCAGATTGCCTATGAGTTGAACGTCTCGGAGGCCACCATCAAGGCTCACGTCACGGCCATCTTTCGTAAACTCAACGTGCGGACGCGAACCCAGGCGGCGTTACTGCTGCAACAACTTGAGTCAATTTCCCCGCAATCGTAGGTTGTGAATTCACGCTTTTTTGACCGCGTTTGCATTAGCTTCCCCACTCCTTTCGACCAGTTGCCAATTCTATGTCTCCTTTTAAAGGCCAAACCGGCCTGAAACGCATCCTCAACGCTTCCGGCTATTCCTTGGACGGGCTGCGTGCAGCTTTTGTCGGCGAAGCCGCGTTCCGTCAACTGGTGCTGCTCAACGTTATCCTGATTCCGTTGTCGTTCTTCCTGAACGTCAGCCGCGTCGAGCAGGCATTGCTGGTCGCGGTATGCCTGCTGGCCTTGATCGTGGAGTTGCTCAACTCGGCGGTAGAGGCGGCGATTGACCGCATTTCCCTCGAACTGCACCCGTTGTCGAAAAACGCCAAGGACATGGGCAGCGCCGCCCAGCTTGTCGCCTTGACGATGATTGCCTTGGTCTGGGGCCTCGTGCTGCTCTGATAGCTCAGGCGATGGCCGGCAGGACGATCTCGTCGCTGCGTTGCACCCCAGCGGTGAATGCCCGGCACAGGTCGAGGAATTCACGCATGGCCGAGGTCTGGTATTTCTGCTTGTGCCAGATGAAGTAGAACTGCCGCGCCAGGTCCATGTCCGGGGTTTCCACTGCCACGAGGCTGCCGCGGCGGAATGCATCACGCAGGGCCAGCCGTGAGATGCAGCCAATCCCCAGGCCGGACTCCACGGCACGCTTGATCGCTTCAGTGTGTTCCAGCTCCAGGCGGATGTTCAGCGCGCTGCGGTGGTGGCGCATGGCCTGGTCGAAGGTCAGTCGGGTGCCGGAACCCTGTTCGCGCAGGATCCAGGCCTCGCGGGTCAATTCCTCCATCGTCGCCTGCCCACGCTTGGCCAACGGATGCTGGGGCGCGCAGAACACCACCAGTTCATCCTCGACCCAGCTCTGCACCTCGATGTCCGGATGACTGCAGTCGCCTTCGATTAGACCCAGATCAATTTCATAGTGGGCGACCTGGTGCACGATATTGGCAGTGTTTTGTACGTGCAGCTTTACCTGGCTTTCCGGGTGGCGTTGCATGAAGCCGCCGATCAGCAGCGTCGCCAGGTAGTTGCCAATGGTCAGCGTGGCGCCGACCGCCAGCGAGCCGAATCCAGACTTGCCGTTGAGCAAGTCTTCGATTTCCTTGGCCTGGTCGAGCAACGCCACGGCCTGGGGTAGCAACTGCTTGCCCAGGGCGTTGAGGCTCAGGCGCTTGCCGGCGCGATCGAACAATTGGCAGCTGGATTGGCGCTCCAATTCAGTGATGGAGGTGCTGGCGGCCGATTGCGACAGATTGAGCAGGCCCGCGGCACGGGACACGCTTTCCTGTTGGGCGACGGCGACGAAGACTTGTAGTTGACGTAGAGTAAATCGCATATCTATATAACCGATAACCCTTATCTTAATAATCCATTTAACAGATATTGTCGCCGCCATTAGAATGCGATGCAATTGCGCAGATTATCGGCGCAGGCATCATTTCCAGGAGTCCCCCGTACATGAGCAACATGAACCACGAGCGTGTCCTCAGTGTTCATCACTGGAACGACACTCTGTTCAGCTTCAAGTGCACCCGCGATCCGGGCCTGCGCTTCGAGAACGGTCAGTTCGTGATGATCGGCCTGCAACAGCCCAACGGCCGCCCGCTTATGCGCGCTTATTCGATTGCCAGCCCGAACTGGGAAGAGCATCTCGAATTCTTCAGCATCAAGGTTCCCGACGGTCCGCTGACTTCCCAGTTGCAGCACCTGAAGGAAGGCGACGAGATCATCATCAGCAAGAAGCCTACCGGCACGCTGGTGCTGGACGACCTCAAGCCAGGCAAGCATCTTTACCTGCTCAGCACCGGCACCGGCCTGGCGCCGTTCATGAGCGTCATCCAGGATCCGGAAACCTACGAGCGTTTCGAGAAGGTGATCCTGTGCCACGGCGTGCGTTACGTCAATGAAGTCGCCTACCGCGAGTTCATCACCGAGCACCTGCCACAGAACGAGTTCTTCGGCGAAGCGCTGCGTGAAAAGCTGATCTACTACCCGACGGTGACCCGCGAGCCATTCGAGAACGAAGGCCGCCTGACCGACCTGATGCGCAGCGGCAAATTGTTCCGCGATATCGGTCTGCCGCCGATCAATCCACAGGACGACCGCGCGATGCTGTGCGGCAGCCCGAGCATGCTCGACGAAACCAGCGAAGTGCTCAACAGCTTCGGCCTGACCGTTTCGCCGCGTATGCGCGAGCCGGGTGATTACCTGATCGAGCGGGCGTTTGTAGAGAAATAAGCTGAAATTGTGGTGGCTGATAGATCGCCATCGCGAGCAAGCTCGCTCCCACATTCGATTTGCAGTGACCACAAGAGTCGTGGCACACATATCCCAGCGTGGGAGCGAGCTTGCTCGCGATGGCAGCGACTCGGTCCAACTGAAAGACAGAAAAGCCCGCGCCGCCTGACGAAGGCCGCGCGGGCTTTTTCGTTTCCGGCGATTACTCCTTCGCTGGGATCACTTCCAACACCCGAATTACCCCCGCCTCCGGATAATGCCAACGCACATCCAAGTCCCAGAACTGCGCACCATATTCCCGTTCGGCTGTAGGAATTTGGTACGCCGGGCGTGGGTCCTGGGCCAGGCACTGATCAATCAGCTCCACCAAGGGCTCTTCCAGGCGCATGGCATGTTCGCGGGCCTGGATCAGGGCTGCCTCAGACCATTGCACCGGAATCAACTCAGGCGCGGCACTGGCGATGCTGTTGGAGGCCGAGTCGATGATGTCCGCATAGGGCACGTAGGGCTTGATGTCGAGCACCGGTGTGCCATCCAGCAGATCGATACCCGAGATCCACAGGCGTCCAGCTTCGACCCGTTCCAGCTTCACCACTGACTGGCCGATGCCGTTCGGGCGGTGTGTCGCGCGTGTGGCGAAAACCCCCATGGATTTGTTGCCCCCCAGGCGTGGCGGGCGGACTTTCAACCGTGGCTTGTCTTCCAGCGCCTGGTGGAACAGGAACAGCAACCAGACATGGCTGACTTGTTCCAGACCCTGCACCGCCTCACCCTGGTCGAACGGCGCCACCAGTTCCAGCACACCGCGCGCGGCCGGGGCCAGTTGCGGTTGGCGGGGGATGGCGAACTTCTCCTTGAAGCAGGAGCGGACGAAGCCAATGGGGGAGACGCTGTAGGTCATGGGCTGGGATCGACGCAGGATTAAATGGGCATCATAGCGCGGGCGGCAGGTCTTGCCCTTGGTGGCGGAGGCTTTTGTGGCGAGGGAGCTTGCTCCCGCTGGACGCGTAGCGTCCCCTCGCGGTGTGTCAGGCAAAACCAGAGGGCCGCTTCGCAGCCCAGCGGGAGCAAGCTCCCTCGCCACAGAGTCTTTGGAGACCGAGATAGTCAGCCGCGAACGCGCAGCGTCAGGCCCTTGAGGAAGTTGCGCAGCAACTGGTCGCCGCACGGGCGATAGTTGGTGTGGCCGAATTTGCGAAACAACGCGCTCAGTTCCGGCTTGGACACCGGGAATTCGGCGGCCTTGAGGATGGCGTGCATGTCGTCTTCCTTCAGCTCGAACGCCACGCGCAGTTTTTTCAGGATGATGTTGTTGGTCACCGGCACTTCGATCGGCTGCGGTGGACGGCTTTCGTCCTTGCCACGCTTGAAAACCACCAGGCCATCGAGGAAATGCGCCATGACCAGGTCCGGGCAAAACACGAAGCCTTCTTCCTCATCCTTCTTGAGATAGCCGGTGAGGTCCGCCAGGGACACTTCCAGCCCGCCCAGTTTGATGATCTCGATGACTTTCTTGTCGTTGATGTCGAGCATGTAGCGCACGCTGCGCAGTACGTCGTTGTGAATCATGTATGCAATCCTGATGAATCGGCAGTGGGCGCCCCGGTTCGGTGTGGCGCCGGAAAATTAGAATTTTTCTTTGGCAGACAGGTAGCGCCACTGGCCCAGGGGCACCTTGCCGATGGACACGCCGCCGATGCGGATGCGGCGGATGGCGACGACCTTCAGGCCGACCGCCTGGCAAAACAGCGCGATCACGCCAGGTTGCGGGTTCTTCATGGCGAAGCGCAGGCGGTTTTCGTTCTGCCAGCTGGCCTTGACCGCCGGCAATTCCTTGCCTTTGTAGGTCAGCCCGTGATTCAGGCGATTGAGGCCATGGGCGACCATCTCGCCTTCGACTTCCACTACGTATTCCTGCTCGATCTTCGCTGCGTCGGCGGTCAGCTTGCGCAAGATCTTCCAGTCCTGGGTAAATACCAGCAACCCGCTGGCGTTGGCCTGCAGGTCGGCGCTGGCGGTCAGGCGCAGAAAATGGCCCTTGAGCGGGCGCTTGCCGAAGCGATGCTCTTCGCTCAAGGTCTGTGGCCCAAGGGTTGCCATGGCCGTGTCGACATCCATGCCTGCCGGGACGTTCAACAGCAACGTCACGGGCTCCGGCGCGGTGGCCTTGGCCTCGGGATCGAGTTCGACCTTTTCGGTGGTGACCTTGAACTGCGGCTCATCGATCACTTCGCCGTCCACGGTGACCCAGCCGCCCTCGATGAACAGCTCCGCTTCTCGACGGGAACAGCCGACGAGTTCGATGAGGCGCTTGGAGAGACGTATCGGGTCAGTCATGACGGGGCCGTAACAAAAAGAGGGTGGGCATTGTACCTGTGTGGCGCCGGTTAATCGCGGGTCCATTTGCCTCATGCCGTTTTTAGCCGCGTCCTGCCTTAAGGTCAGGTTGTTTGTAGCGCATGTGCAGGAGCGGGTAGGGCTGGTCCATTCCATCCCGTGCCGAACGGCCCACCACTTCGAACCCTTGCTTGAGGTAGAAGCCCAGGGCCTGCGGGTTCTGCTCATTGACGTCCAACTGGTCGGCGTTCAAGTTTTCCATGGCGTAGCGCAGCAACTGTTTACCCAGGCCCTGGCCACGATGTTGCGGGTCGATGAACAGCATTTCAATCTTGCCAGCCGCCACGCCCGCAAAACCGGTGATGCGTTGACGATTGTCGCGAGTGCAGATGAGCATCACCGCGTCCAGATAACGGGTGAGCACGAGGTTTTTCAGCAGCTCGATGTAGCTGTCCGGCAAAAAGTCATGGGTGGCCCGTACCGAGGCCTCCCAGACCTGGGTCAATTCCTGGTAGTCGCTCGGTTTCGGTGTGTGGATGACCGAATGCTGGCGCATGTCCGCCTGTTCCTTGTGGTGTTAATTTCCCGTCTGCATACGATAGCCGTAAAAAAGCCCTGCTTCTTGTTACAGAGCAGGGCTTCATAAAATTTTTTCGTGAGACGGCGAATGGCTTGCAAACAATCCGTGGCGAGGGAGCTTGCTCCCGCTCGATTGCGTAGCAATCGCAAAGATGGGCCTACTTCGTAGCCCAGCGGGAGCAAGCTCCCTCGCCACAAAAGTCTACCCGGCCTGAGTCCAGGCCTGGATCAACCGATCTGTTCAGCCCACAAATCATACTCATCGGCGTCGGTGACCTTGCACCAGACCTTGTCGCCCGGCTTGAGGTTGCTGCCGTTGTCGATGAACACGTTGCCGTCGATTTCCGGGGCGTCGAAGAAGCAGCGGCCCACAGCGCCTTGTTCGTCGACTTCGTCCACCAGCACTTCGATTTCACGGCCGATGCGCATCTGCAGGCGTGCCGAGCTGATGGCCTGTTGGTGCGCCATGAAGCGCTCCCAACGGTCCTGCTTGACCTCATCCGGCACCACGTCCAGGTTCAGGTCATTGGCGGGTGCGCCTTCGACGGGCGAGTATTGGAAGCAGCCGACGCGGTCGAGCTGGGCTTCGGTCAGCCAGTCCAACAGGTATTGGAAATCTTCTTCGGTTTCGCCCGGGAAGCCGACGATGAAGGTCGAGCGGATGATCAGGTCCGGGCAGATTTCGCGCCAGTTCTTGATGCGCGCCAGGGTCTTGTCTTCGAAGGCCGGACGTTTCATGGCCTTGAGGACTTTCGGGCTGGCGTGCTGGAACGGAATGTCCAGGTACGGCAGGATCTTGCCGGCGGCCATCAGTGGGATCAGCTCGTCGACGTGTGGGTACGGGTAGACGTAGTGCAAGCGGACCCAGACGCCGAGGGTGCTGAGGGCTTCGCACAGCTCGGTCATGCGGGTTTTCACCGGCGCGCCGTTCCAGAAACCGGTGCGGTACTTGACGTCGACACCGTAGGCGCTGGTGTCCTGGGAGATGACCAGCAGCTCCTTGACGCCGGCCTTGACCAAGCGCTGGGCCTCGTCGAGCACATCGCCCACCGGGCGGCTGACCAGTTTGCCGCGCATCGACGGGATGATGCAGAAGCTGCAGCTATGGTTGCAGCCTTCGGAAATCTTCAGGTAGGCGTAGTGACGCGGCGTCAGCTTGATGCCTTGAGGCGGCACCAGATCGATCAGCGGGTTGTGGTCCTGGCGCGGCGGCACCACTTCGTGCACGGCGTTGACCACTTGCTCGTACTGCTGCGGTCCGGTCACCGACAACACGCTCGGGTGCACGTTGCGGATGTTGCCTTCTTCCACGCCCATGCAGCCGGTCACGATGACCTTGCCGTTTTCCTTGATGGCCTCGCCGATCACTTCAAGGGATTCGGCCTTGGCCGAGTCGATGAAGCCGCAGGTGTTGACCACTACCACGTCGGCGTCCTGGTAGGTGGACACGACGTCATAACCTTCCATGCGCAGTTGGGTCAGGATGCGCTCGGAGTCGACCAGAGCCTTCGGGCAACCCAGGGATACGAAGCCAACCTTTGGATTGGCTGGCGCGGTAGTGGTGGACATGTCTAACCTCGGTGTAGGGGGATCGTCTCTTGCCGAGACAGGGCGCCTGACGCGCCTCTGATCAAAAAGTGCGCAATTCTATCCGTGGTCGACGCACTTGACCAGCTTTATACCGGGAAATGCGACGAGTGCTGCGCTATGCTTCGCGCCTTTGCCTTCTGGCTATTGCTACAGTCAACAAAACGTCTGTAACAAAGCGTAAAACAGCGCATGCTGCGCCACAAAGTGTACGGCTTCTCTAATAGAAGACAGGTCTGGAAATCAGGAGTGTTGGATGGGTCATGCAAGTAGTCAGGCGGTGGGTGCCGAGCATTCGGCAGCGAAACCGCTGAGCATGCTGGTCGCAGCGGTCGGGGTGGTTTATGGCGACATCGGCACGAGCCCGTTGTACACCCTGAAGGAAGTGTTTTCCGGTGGTTACGGTGTACCGGTCAACCACGACGGGGTGCTGGGGATTCTCTCACTGATCTTCTGGTCGTTGCTCTGGGTCGTTTCGCTCAAGTACATGATGTTTGTCCTGCGCGCCGACAACCAGGGCGAGGGCGGCATCATGGCGCTCACCGCCCTGGCGCGGCGGGCGGCGGCGGGAAGGGCGCGGTTACGTATGTTGCTGGTGGTCTGCGGCCTGATCGGCGCGGCGCTGTTCTACGGCGACAGCATGATTACCCCGGCGATCTCGGTGCTGTCGGCCATCGAAGGCCTCGGCCTTGCGTTCGACGGCATCGATCATTGGGTGGTGCCGCTGTCCTTGGTGGTGCTGGTGGCCCTGTTCCTGATCCAGCGCCACGGCACCGCGCGCATCGGCATTCTGTTCGGCCCGATCATGGTGACTTGGTTCCTGGTGCTGGCCGCCCTGGGCGTGTATGGCATCAGCCAGCATCCGGAAGTGCTGCAGGCGGTCAATCCCGCGTGGGCCGTGCGGTTCTTCGTCGTGCATCCGGGAATGGGCGTGTCGATCCTTGGTGCGGTGGTGTTGGCGTTGACAGGCGCCGAAGCGCTCTACGCCGACATGGGCCACTTCGGTCGCAAGCCGATTGCCCGCGCCTGGTTCCTCCTGGTGCTGCCGGGCTTGATGCTCAACTATTTCGGCCAGGGCGCCTTGCTGCTCGGCGATCCGGAAGCGGCGCGCAACCCGTTCTATCTGCTGGCGCCGAGTTGGGCTTTGCTGCCGCTGGTGGGCTTGTCGACGCTGGCCACGGTGATTGCCTCCCAGGCAGTGATCTCCGGCGCGTTCTCGCTGACACGCCAGGCGATCCAACTCGGTTACATCCCGCGCATGTACATCCAGCACACCTCCAGCGCCGAACAGGGCCAGATCTACATCGGTGCTGTGAACTGGTCGCTGATGGTCGGCGTGGTGTTGCTGGTACTCGGCTTCGAGTCCTCCGGTGCGCTGGCTTCGGCCTATGGCGTGGCGGTAACCGGTACGATGCTGATGACCACGATTCTGGTTTCGGCCGTGATACTGCTGTTGTGGAAGTGGCCACCGCTGCTGGCGGTCCCGGTTCTGGTTGGTTTCCTGTTGGTGGACGGGCTGTATTTCGCCGCCAACGTACCGAAAATCATCCAGGGCGGCGCATTCCCTGTCATCGCCGGTATTGCCTTGTTTGTGCTGATGACCACTTGGAAGCGCGGCAAGCAGTTGCTGGTTGAGCGTCTCGACGAAGGCGCGTTGCCGCTGCCGATCTTCATCAGCAGCATCCGCGTGCAACCGCCCCATCGGGTCAAGGGGACTGCGGTATTCCTGACCGCGCGTTCGGACGCCGTACCTCATGCACTGCTGCACAATCTGTTGCACAACCAGGTGCTGCATGAACAAGTGGTGTTGCTGACGGTGGTGTACGAAGACATTCCCCGCGTACCGCTGCAGCGGCGTTTCGAGGTCGATGCCTACGGGGACGGATTCTTCCGGGTGATCCTGCACTTCGGCTTCACCGACGAACCGGACGTGCCCCAGGCGCTCAAGCTCTGCCACTTGGATGACCTGGATTTCAGTCCGATGCGCACCACGTACTTCCTCAGCCGCGAGACCGTGATCGCCTCCAAGCTCGAAGGTATGGCGCGCTGGCGCGAGTCGCTGTTCGCCTTCATGCTGAAGAATGCCAACGGTAATTTGCGGTTCTTCAACCTGCCGTTGAACCGGGTGATCGAGTTGGGGACGCAGGTGGAGATGTAGGCCCGTAACAAGGCCATGGCAAGGCGGATTCCTTGTAGGAGCGAGCCTGCTCGCGAAAGCGTCGGATCAGCGGGCCCTCGATGCTGGATGTGCCACCGCCTTCGCGAGCAGGCTCGCTCCCACAGAGGGCACCAAGCGGCCAACAAAAAGCCCCTGCACCGTGAGGTTGCAGGGGCTTTTTGTCATGTGGGCCTCGGTTATTGCTCGGCAGGCTTGCTCTGCCGCTTGTTGATCTCATCGATCAATCGCTTGGCCAGGGCCGGGTAGTTTTCGTCGAAGTGGTGGCCGCCCGGCAGTTTGATCGCCTCACCCACGGCGGTCTTGTCGGTGCAGCCACTTTCGTCGGCTTCTTCACCGCCATAGATGCACACCACTTTCTCGGCGGGCAGCTTGGCCATTTCCGGTCCGGTGGCGGCTTCGGTGCCAGCGTTGCCGAGCCAGCCTTCAACTTCGATCTCGAAGCTGCCGGTGCGGGCGAAGGCGAGCAGGATAATTGCATCGACCCGTTGCTGTTCGGTGGCTGGCAGGCGATTGTAAATCGCCGGCAGCACATCGGCGCCGAAGGAGTAGCCGGTCAGGATGAAGCGCTTGGTGCCCCAGATCTGCCGGTAGTGCTGCATCAGTTCGGTCAGGTCGGCCGCGCTTTGTTCGGGGCTCTTGTGCTGCCAGTAGTAGCGCAGGGTGTCGATGCCGACCACCGGATAACCGATCTTGGCCATTTCATCGGCCACGTCGCGGTCCAGGTCGCGCCAGCCGCCGTCACCGGAAAGGAACAGCGTCACGGTATCGCGCGTTTGGCTGGCAGGTACTTCCACCACCGGGATGCTCAAGCCACCCTTGCCCTTTTCCGTACCGACCAGAATCTTGCGCAACTCGTTGTTCAGCACCTGCGGCAGGTTGATGTCGTAGTCGCTGATGCTGGTTTCGGCGTTGTGCTGGTCCCGCACGAAACCGGCGCTGGTGTCGTCGGGGTTGTCGTTCCAAGCCACCAGCCAGCGACCGTGGGCGGCGCTTTTTGGCAGCAGGTGCGTGCAGCCAGGTTTTTCCAGGGCCAGGTCCACCGAAACAGCCTGGGCCTTGTCGTCCTTCTGTTCCGCCAACCAACGCCAGGCCAGCACGGCGCCAGGGCCGATGCCGCTGACCAGCGTGGCCGGCCCATGAAGCTGTCTCAGGCCGGCCTGCAAGGCGCGGCCTTGCAACATGCAGTCCTTGGGCAGGATCACCTGGACGATCTCTGCCGAACCGCTGCGGCTGAGGGTCGTCAGTTGGGTGTCGCTGAGCTTCTGGTCTTCATTGACCGTCACCAGCACATGGGCGCGCGACTTGGTGCCAGGAATGACTCGGGTCATCGCCACGCCGTCGGCGGGCTCCAATTGCTCCAGGGTCGGTTGCGGGGCAGGGCGGTTCCAGTACCAGTAACCGCCACCAAGAATCACCGCCAGCACCAGCACGCTGGTTACCAGGTATCGCCAAAACCGTTGCGTCATCAGCGTTTCACCAATCCAGTCAGGCCGCCTGCAATCAGGGCGGCGGTATCGGCCAGCGCGACCAGCGGATCGAGTCCGGCGGGCACGGCCATGTAACGAGGTTCCCAGTCAGGCTGGAATTTGTCTTTGAAGCGGCGCAGTCCCTGGAAATTGTAGAGCTGCTCGCCACGGCGAAACACCATCGAACCCAGGCGTTGGGTCAGCGGTGCGCCACGACGCGGTTGCAGGCCCGAGAGCGGGACCATGCCGAGGCTGAAGCGGGCGTAGTCATGGTTTTTATAATGCTGTATCAGGCCGACCATCATGAATTCCATGGTCAGTTTCGGCGCTTCGGGGTGAGCGCGCATCAAGTCGAGGCTGGCCAGTTCATGGCTGTGGGTTTCCAGCAGGTTGGCGAACGCGACGGGCTTGCCCTCGAAACGAATCACCGCGATGCGGAAATGCTTGAGGTAGTCGTCGCTGAAGCGGCCCAGGGAAAACCCTTTTTCCCGTACGTTCTTGCCGGTCAGCCAGGCATCGGAAATGACCTTGAGCTCATCCATCGGCGCCTGCCCCGGCTCGTGGATCTCCAGCGACAGGCCATCCCGGGTGCCGCGGTTCCAGGTGTAACGCAGGTCCTTCATCTCCTTGCCCTTGGCCTCGAGGTCGAAACGCTTGAGGTTGACCCGCGCTTCTTCACCCAGCTTGATCGCGGTCAGGCCGATGTCCATGTAGTACGGCAGGTTTTCGGCTCGCACCTGATAGAACACCGGGCGGGCATGGTGGATGTCACAAAGATCGCGGAACTGCCAGATCATTTCCGCCCGTTGCTGGGTCGGTCCGATCGGATCATACAGTGCCACCAGGCTGCGGCCACGACGCGCGTACATCAGGAACGCTTCGTCGTTAGGGTGAAACAGCAGTGCTTTGTCACCGGTCAGCGCCAACCCGCCGTCCGGTTGCGAGGACGCCATGAGGATGGTCTTGGCACGCTCGAGCTCTTCCGCCGTGGGTTGATGGATCACGGGCCGCGCCGTGCGCAGCAGCCAAGTCAGGGAAACCACTACCAGCAGGACGGCGGCGCCCAACAACGAGCGCAGGCCTCGGGGGGCGTCGGCATCGAGGGTGAACTGCCACCACAGTTGGTGGCTGTAGGGCACGTCCTGATAGGCAAACAGCAGCAGCCAGATCGATGCGCCCAGCACGCAAAGGCTGGCAATAAGGAACAAAGGCGAAAACGGCAGTTCGGTCAGGCGACTCGGGCGATAGAAAGAGCGCCGGAACACCGCCAGCAAGGCCGCGGTCAGGGTCAGCAGCGTGGCTTCTTCCCAGTCAAAGCCCTTGAGCAGCGAGAGCAGGGCGCCCACCAGCAGCAAAACGGTGGTCAGCATCCAGGCGGCGGACAAGCGTCGGCGCAGGCCTTGGGCCAGCAACAGGCAGAGCACGCCCACCAGGCTCGCGCCAAAGTGCGAGGCGTCCACCAGTCGATGAGGAATCAGGAAGCCGATGTGCTCCAGGCGTGTGTCGATCTCGGGCGTTACTCCGGAAAACAGCAGCACCACGCCAGACAGGAAGACCAGTACGGCCAGGATCGGCGCGGCAAAACCTGACGCCGCCCGCAGGGTCTGGCGCGTCTGGAACAGCCGTTGCGCCTCGTTGATCAGCAGCAGCACGCAAGCCACCAGCATCGGCAGCAGCACGTAGATCAAGCGATACAGCAACAGGGCGGCGGCAAGCGGTGCGGCGCCCAGCTTATCGGCAAACGCGGCCAGCAGGATCGCTTCGAATACTCCGACGCCACCCGGCACATGGCTGAGTACCCCGGCGGCCAGCGCGAGCAGATACACCAGCAGGAACGGACCAAACGGTGGCGCTTCCGGCAACAGTAGGTAAAGCACTGTGGCGGCTGCGGCGACATCCAGCGCCGTAATGACCAGTTGCAGGAATGTCAGGCGCCGGCCCGGCAGGCGCAGCGTACGGCGACCGGCCTTGACGAGCAGGCTGTCCCGGTAGGGTTGCTCGGGCAACCGACGACGATAGATGCCAACGGCCAGCACGCTGGTGAGCAACAGAACCGCCACGGCGATCGACCCCAACAAGACTGCGGGAAGGTGCAATGCAGCAGACGCGGCGGGTAGGTTGCTCAAAGTTGCCAGCGCGGCCAAGGGGGGCAACGCGCAGCCCAGGGACAGGCTGGCGAATAAGGTCATATGGGCGACGTCGGCGGCCCCCAGGCCGTGACGTGCGTACAGGCGATAGCGAACCGAGCCGCCCGACAACAATGAGAGACCGATGGCGTTGCCGATGGCAAACGCAGTGAAACCGCCGAGGACCATGGTTTGAGGCGGCAGCGTTACGCCCGCATAGCGGGTGGCGGACCATTCATAACCCAGCAGAATCACGAAGCCGGCGACAGTGGCGGCAACAGCACCGAGTAGCGCCGGCCTCGGCACGTCCAGGATCGAGTCATGCAATGCGTAAAGATCGAGCTCGCTCAGGAGGTGGCGACAGGCGATCAACGCGATCGCAAACAGCAGCAGCGTGATGGCGAGACCGATAGGTTGGCGGTACTGGCTGATCCGGTCCAGCCAACGCAGTTGCCCGGCTTTGATCGGTTGTGTCGCAGTAACGGGGTCTTGCGGGTCAGACGAGTGGGCGCGCATCAATCACCTCTTGAGCTATGCGCGACAGGATGGGGGTATCCAGCCAAGTTACCAATCCCTGCGGCGGAAAATAATTACAAAATATTTGTAATGCAGCTTTTTCGATAGACACAAAAAAGGCCACTCTTTCGAGCAGCCTTTCTTGATATTTGGTTGCGGGAGCCGGATTTGAACCGACGACCTTCGGGTTATGAGCCCGACGAGCTACCAGACTGCTCCATCCCGCGTCTGTGTGGCGGCATTCTACAGGCGAACGCCAGAGTGTCAACCGTTAATAAGGCAAAGGGGCAAATAAACGGTCGGTTCGCCTAAATACGCGAAAACAAAAAGAAAATTGTCCTACAACTCCACGGCGCGTGGCGGCGATGGGCCGCGAGCTCCATCGGTTGGTGTAAAACTGGCGCGCACAAAAAAGGCCACTCTTTCGAGTAGCCTTTCTTGATGTTTGGTTGCGGGAGCCGGATTTGAACCGACGACCTTCGGGTTATGAGCCCGACGAGCTACCAGACTGCTCCATCCCGCGTCTGTGTGGCGGCATTCTACAGAGGATTGGCTGGCTGTCAACCTCTTATCCGGAAAAACCTGTTCCGCTTCAAGCGGTTAGCCTTCAGAAATACAAGATGGCAGGGCTGTGACGCAGGCCTGGCAAGGGTTTCTGCTCTATCGCCAGGTTGGTTGCGATTAAGTAAATGTATATATGTAGGCATTTTCGAGTTCCGTTGAAGGATCTTTCAAACTACTGGTGCTATATACAGGTTCGAGTGAGATACTGGCGCTCCGATTCGTCCCATGTGCCGCTTCTTTTATGACGCAACGCAAAATCATCCACGTCGACTGCGACTGCTTCTACGCCGCTATCGAAATGCGCGATGATCCGCGGCTGGCCGGCAAGCCCCTGGCGGTTGGCGGTTCGGCGGACCGGCGAGGGGTGATCGCGACTTGCAACTACGAAGCGCGGGCCTACGGCGTGCGTTCGGCCATGTCTTCCGGTCATGCCCTGAAACTCTGTCCTGACCTGACCATCGTCAAGCCGAGGATGGAGGCGTACCGGGAAGCATCGAAGGAAATCCACACAATCTTCAGCGATTACACCGATCTGATCGAGCCGCTGTCCCTGGACGAGGCTTACCTGGACGTTTCCACCAGCGCGCATTTTGGCGGCAGCGCCACGCGTATCGCCCAAGACATCCGTCGACGTGTGTCCAACCAACTGCACATCACCGTCTCCGCAGGCGTCGCGCCGAACAAATTTCTCGCGAAGATCGCCAGCGACTGGAAGAAACCCAACGGTTTGTTCGTCATTACCCCTGACCAGGTGGAGGATTTCGTCTCGGCGCTACCAGTGAGCAAGCTCCACGGCGTTGGGAAGGTCACCGCCGATAAGCTGAACAGGCTAGGTATCGTTGATTGCCAGCATCTGCGCCAGTGGGAAAAGTTGGCGTTGGTGCGCGAATTCGGCAGTTTCGGCGAGCGACTCTGGAGTCTTGCCCGTGGGATCGACGAGCGCCTGGTGCAGAACGACAGCCGGCGACAGTCCATAAGCGTGGAAAATACCTACGACGTTGACCTGCCTGACTTGAAAAGCTGTCTCGACAAACTGCCGGAGTTGATGCAGACCCTTAGCGGGCGCATGGCGCGGATCGACAGCAGTTACCGGCCGGGCAAGCCGTTCGTGAAGGTGAAATTCCACGATTTCACCCAGACCACCCTGGAACAGGCCGGGGCAGGGCGGGACCTGGGGAGTTATCAGCTGCTATTGACCCAGGCATTCAACCGGGGCGGCAAGCCGGTACGGTTATTGGGGATTGGGGTACGGTTGGAAGATTTGCGGGGCGGGTATGAGCAGTTGGAGTTGTTCGAGCGTTGAGCGCTCGTTGTGGCGAGGGGATTTAGCGAAACGTCGCACCGCCCCGCTGGCCGCGTAGCGGCCCCTTGCAGTGTGTCAGGCAAAATCAAGGGGGGCGCTACGCGCCCCAACGGGGATAAATCCCCTCGCCAGAGGGGAGTATCCAGGAGTCAGTTGGCGCCAGGATCCGCCACCAACCGCCCGCCATCCTTGGTCAACGCTTTCATGAACTCGGTTTGCAGCTCCGGATCGTTGCGGGTCAGTTCGATCAGGCTTTGTTCGAGCTCGCTGGCTTCTTCTTCAAGTCCCAGCTCCGACAGGCGTTTGACCCGATGAACCCACTGGCTCACTTCGTCGTCTTCCAAATCGTCGTAGATCAGCCCATGGGCTTCCACCAGCTTGCTGCGCAGCGTGCTGCTGATGCTCAGGGATGAGTCGGTGTGCACCTCGTCCTGGGCGTCGGTCACGCTGATCTGCAATTTCCCGAATTGGCTCAGGTCGTGCTCGGCGAAGGGGCTTTCCAGCAGGTTCAAGCGCAACACGCCGTTACGGTCGGTGGTCATTTCGAAAGTCTGGCGAGCGGCTTTCACTTCCACCGGGCGCTCGCTCCAGGGCAGGCTCGAGTGTTCCGTGCGCTTGTCACGCTGGACTTCGTCGATACCGGCCAGGTTCTGTTGCGCCCGGCCGTTGGAAGGTACGTTCATGAACGGGTTCAGCCCGGCGAAACCGTAGCTGATCCAGTCGCGCGTCGCGGAATCCGGGAGGCTGCCCAAGGCGAACACGTTGACCACGTTCGCGCCGACGCCGGCGACCACCGCCACCGCGCCCAGCGGGATCTCGTAGATCTCCCGCCAAGGCTGGTAGGGCGTGTAGCGATCATAGTGCCGGGTAACTTCGAATTCGGTGACTTCGAAAGTCTTCTGCTCATTGATCCGGACTCGACGCTGCGGCAGATCGAGCACCTTGGGTTCGCCCACATCGATCTGCAGGCTGTGGTCGAGCAGCTTGCGCTCGATCCGTTCTTCGTGCTCGTTGCGTTGCGACATCTGGTTGGCGCAGCCGCTGACCAGCAGGGCGCCGCACAGTGCGGCGCCCCCGAGGCCTAAGGTGTTTCGCTTGAACATGACGTCTCTATCTGGTCTCAGCGGCGGATACGGGCCTGGAGGAAGGACAGCACGTCGGCGACCGGCAGCGCTTGCGGCTCGGCCTCGGTACGGCTCTTGTATTCCAGGTTGCCTTCGGCCAGGCCACGGTCACTGACCACGATCCGGTGCGGGATACCGATCAGCTCCATGTCGGCGAACTTGATGCCGGGGCTGGTTTTCTTGTCGCGATCGTCCAGCAGCACTTCGAAGCCGGCGGCCGTCAATTCGGCGTAGAGCTTGTCGGTGGCTTCGCGAACCTGTTCGGTTTCATAGCGCAGCGGCACCAGGGCGATCTGGAACGGCGCAAGTGTGTCGCTCCAGATGATCCCGTTCTCGTCGTTGTTCTGTTCGATGGCGGCGGCTACCACGCGGGATACGCCAATGCCGTAGCAGCCCATTTGCAGGGTGACTGGCTTGCCGTTCTCGCCCAGCACTTCGCATTTCATCGCCTTGCTGTACTTGTCGCCCAGCTGGAAGATGTGACCGACTTCGATGCCCCGCTTGATTTCCAGGGTGCCCTTGCCGTCCGGGCTTGGATCGCCGGCCACGACGTTGCGCAGGTCTGCGACGGTTGGGATCGGCAGGTCGCGCTCCCAGTTCACGCCGAAGTAGTGCTTGTCATCAATGTTCGCGCCAATGGCGAAGTCGCTCATCAACTCCACCGAGCGGTCGATGATGATCGGCAATGGCAGGTTTAACGGGCCGAGGGAACCGGCGCCGGCGCCGATGGCGTCGCGCAGCTCGGCATCGGTGGCCATGACCAGCGGGCTGGCGACGCCAGGCTGGTTGGCGGCCTTGATTTCATTCAGCTCATGGTCGCCACGGATGATCAGGGCAATCAGCTTGCCTTCTTCTTCCGCGCGCACGATCAGCGTCTTGATGGTGCGCTCGATGGGCAGGTTGTAGCCTTCCACCAACTGGGCGATGGTCTTGGTGTTCGGCGTGTCCACCAGGCGCAATTCTTCGGCCGGCGCGGCGCGGGAGGTTTCCCGTGGCACGGCTTCGGCTTTCTCGATGTTCGCGGCGTAGTCGGAGCCGTTGCTGAAGACAATGTCGTCTTCGCCGGATTCGGCCAGGACATGGAATTCATGGGAGCCGGCACCGCCGATAGAGCCGTTGTCAGCTTCTACAGGGCGGAACTTCAGGCCCAGGCGGGTGAACACGTTGCAGTACGCCTGGTGCATGCGGTCGTAAGTGACCTGCAGCGAGGCCAGGTCGGCGTGGAACGAGTAGGAGTCCTTCATGATGAACTCGCGACCGCGCATCAGGCCGAAGCGCGGGCGGATCTCGTCGCGGAACTTGGTCTGGATCTGGTACAGGTTGATCGGCAACTGCTTGTAGCTGCTCAACTCGTTGCGCATCAGGTCGGTGATCACTTCTTCGTGAGTCGGGCCTGCACAGAAGTCGCGACCGTGACGGTCTTTGATGCGCAGCAGCTCGGGGCCGTATTCTTCCCAGCGCCCCGATTCCTGCCACAGTTCGGCCGGTTGGGTGCTCGGCATCAGAACTTCCAGAGAGCCGGCGGCGTCCATCTCTTCACGAACGATGGCTTCGACCTTACGCATCACCCGCAAGCCCATCGGCAGCCAGGTGTACAGGCCGGAGGCGAGTTTGCGGATCATGCCGGCACGCAACATCAGCTGATGGCTGATCACGACGGCGTCGGAAGGCGTTTCTTTCTGTGTGGCGAGCAAAAATTGACTGGTGCGCATGGTTGGCCGTTGTCGGTTGCTGATGACGAGAAGTGACGCAGCATTGTACGGGCGAGATGCCCTGGCGTACAGGCGCGTGGCCTGTTGCCGGATCCAGGCGCCGGTTTCTTCGGCGCCTGTTGAACTTTCCTACGACTTTTGGCCTACGACTCTTGGGCGGGCCGGGTTGGCGTTGATTCCGGTTCCGACTCCGATTCCGGCGTCGGGCCTTGGCGGCTATTCTCCTGATACCAGTGCAGCGCGATCAGGAGCAGGGTCGGCACGCCGAGCAGGGCGGTGATCAGGAAGAAATCGTGATAACCGAATTTCTCTACCATCACCCCTGAGTAGCCGCCAATCAGGCGTGGCAGCAGCAGCATGATCGAGCTGAGCAGCGCGTATTGGGTGGCCGAGAATTTCAGGTTGGTCAGGCTCGACAGGTAGGCGACGAATGCCGAGGTGGCCAGGCCGGAGCTGAAGTTGTCCAGGGAAATCGTGACAATCAGCATCTTCAGGTTCGGGCCCATGTCGGTGAGCATCAGGAACAGGATGTTGGTGGCGGCCGAGGAAACGCCGCCGATGAACAGGATCGGCAGGATCCCGAAACGCACGATCAGCAGGCCGCCCATGCCGGCGCCGACCAGCGTCATGATCAGCCCGAAGATCTTGCTGACGCTGGCGATCTGGTCCTTGGTAAAGCCTTGGTCGATGTAGAACACATTGGCCATTACGCCCATGACCGTGTCGGACATCCGGTAGGTGGCGATCAGTCCCAGCAGCAAGAGTGCCTGCCAGCGGTAGCGCAGGATGAAGTCGTTGACGGGCGTCAGCACCGGCGCCAGGCCTCGGCGCCCCATGGACGACAGGCACAGGGCGGTGAGAAGGATATAGAGGATCGCCCGCAGGAACGCGCGATCTTCGAGCAGCAGGTCGAGCAGGCTGACGCCTTCGAACAATACGCTGGCGAAGTCGGTGTTGTAGAGCTGGGTGAACATCGCCGGGACCGACACCAATAGCACGATCAGCACGAAGACCGAAGCCAGTTGGTGAACGAAGGTATAGCGCCCGGCCTGCAACTGCGTGCGCAGCGGCACGGGTGGCTCGCGCATCAATAATGACGTCAGCAAGGCTGGCACCATCAACACGCCAAACAACAGGTACGTACCGGCCCAGGCCGAATGTTTGTAGCTGAACCCGGTGGAGCCGAACCCTTCGGCGAAGAACAGCGCGCCGGCCGTGGCGAGCAGCGCGGCGACCCGATAGCCAGACATGTAGCTGGCGGCCAACGCAGCCTGGCGGGTGTCTTCGACGATTTCCAATCGATAGGCATCGACGGCAATGTCCTGCGTGGCCGATGCAAAGGCGACTATGACGGCAATCGCGATCAGCCAGGACAGGTGTTTTTGCGGGTCACAGAAGCTCATCCCGACCAGGCCAAGGATCACCAGGCCTTGGGAAAGCACCAGCCATGAACGACGGCGCCCCAATTTGCCCAGCAATGGCAGGCGCCATTGGTCGAGCAGTGGCGACCACACCCATTTGAAGGCATAGGCCAGGCCAATCAGGCTCGCATAACCGATGGTTTCGCGGGCCACGCCGGCCTCGCGCAACCAGACTGAGAGCGTGGAAAACACCAGCATGTACGGCAAGCCGGCGGCGAAGCCAAGCAGCAACAGCACGAGCGTCGAAGGACTGGCATAGGCGGCGAGGGCGGCGCGCCAGGTTTTACGGGGCATGGGCTGGAGTCTGCCTCAAAAATTGCGAAAACAAAGCGCGCACTCTAACCGCTGTGCTCTACCGGACGCCAGCCATGGCGCTGAATATCAACACGATTGTTCAGGATACTGACGCCTTCCATTCGCAAGCGCGCACGTTGCTCATCCCCCGAGGCGCTGCCCGCCGGCAGGCTGATCCGACCGCCAGCCGCCAACACGCGGTGCCAGGGCAGCTTGGTGTCGTTCGGCAATTGGCTGAGAGTACGTCCGACCCAGCGTGCCGCGCGGCCAAGGCCGGCCATATCGGCAAGCTGACCATAAGTGACGACTTTGCCTTCCGGTACCTGCGCCAGGGTCAGGTAAAGCGTGGTTCGTCGGACTTGGGCTGGATTTTCGGGGTCCGCTGGGGCGTCAGTCACGGGGTTGTTCCTGGAAATAGGTCCGTCTGTAGATTAATTCCTACAGATCGGGTTGATAAGTGAACTCATCATCGGTACGCGGGTCAGTCGTTCCTGAGGTGTCATCCTGGGGGATAATGCCGCCTTTTCACCGAAAACTTGAGCCCATTATCGCTTATGTTGTCCAGAACCCTGCTGTGCCTAGCTGTTACGAGCGCCTCCATGCCATTGCTTGCCGATACCGTCTGGTTGAAGAACGGCGACAAGCTCAGCGGCAAGATTACCGTTTTCGATGGCGGCAAATTGTTGATCCAGACTGACTACGCCGGCGCGGTCCCTATCGACTGGAAACAGGTCAAGACGCTTGAAAGTGACCAGCAATTATTGGTCAAGCAGGATGCTTATTCCGGCGAGAAGGCCAAGTCGCTGCACGCCGCCGACGATGGCAAGGTCATCCTGGCCAACGGCGAAGCGCCGAAGACCGTTGAGCTGGCAAGTATCCAGCAGATCCTCAAGCCCAAGCCGGTGGTCGAAGATCTGGTCTGGAAAGGTAATATCGACGCCGCGCTGGATTACCAGCGAGCGGAAAACGATACCGATGATTACGACATCGACTTCAAGACCTCGGCGCGTCACGGCAGATGGCGGCACACCGCTGAAGGCGAATACAACCGTGAATTCCAGGACGATGTGGTTTCGACCGACAACTGGCGCCTGGAATATTCCCTCGACCGGTTCATCACCGACAAATGGTTCTGGCAAGGCCGCCTCAATTACAAGCGCGACAAAGTCGAAGACCTGGCGCGCCAGCGCGTAGTAGGCACCGGTCCGGGCTATCAGTTCTGGGACGATGAATTGGGGGCGTTCTCGCTGGGGTCGCTGCTCAACCGCACCGATTACGAGTACCGCGACGGCAGCAAGGACAACTTCTATTCCGTCGCGATGAAGTGGGATTACAACCGCTACCTGATCGGCAAGCGCGTCGAGTTCTTCACCAATGGCGAAGTGGGCAAGCCGCTGTCCGATGTCGCCGACTATGCCTACGACGCCGAGGTCGGGCTGCGCTACAAAGTGACCGACTGGGCGTCGCTCAACCTCAAGGCCGAGAAGGACGTGATCGAAGGGACTGACGACAGCGACCTGAGCAAGACGCGCTACACGGCTGGGTTTGGCGTGACTTGGTAATCCCAGGTCAACCACCAATTCCCTGTGGGAGCGAGCTTGCTCGCGATAGCGTTGGATCAGCAACATCAACGTTGACTGACAGATCGCTATCGCGAGCAAGCTCGCTCCCACAGTTTTTTTTTGTGCCTGAAAAACTGACAGGCACAAAAAAGCCCCGCTTTTAAGGGCGGGGCTTCTTACTAAAGCAAGGACAAGTTAGATAACTTGAACTTCTTCAGCTTGCATGCCTTTCTGACCGCGGGTAGCGATGAAAGAAACCTGTTGGCCTTCTTTCAGGCTTTTGAAGCCGTCGGATTGGATAGCTTTGAAGTGAACGAACAGATCGTCACCGGATTGTGGGGTGATGAAGCCGAAGCCTTTTTCATCGTTGAACCACTTAACGGTACCGGTTTGGCGATTAGACATGGTGTAACTCCTTGAACAAAGATAACTGCGACTCAGGAAGAACCCTGGCCGAGACTGAGTGCAAAGAGCAGGAAAAATTCTTGTAGATGGTTGGATCGAAATTCAACATATCGTGTAGAGATTCTCAGTGACACAAGCAGCACAGTGGCGCCACCTTAACCCTTTTTCCGGAACGTGCCAATGGTCTTTGCGAAGGTTTCTCGGTTTTAATGACTGACGGCAAGCGCGATTGCGGCCGGGGCCCGGAAATCAAGGCGGATCGCCGAGATTTGCGTCCTGCACTTTGAACGCGCCCCGCGCCCCGGTAAGATGCCGGACAGTTTTTTCCACCTCGCTATTCAGGAACCCGCCATGAGCATCAAATCGGACAAGTGGATTCGCCGCATGGCGCAAGAGCACGGCATGATCGAGCCTTTCGTCGAGCGCCAGATGCGTGGCGAAGGCGCCGACCGGCTGATTTCCTTCGGCGTTTCCAGCTACGGCTACGACGTGCGCTGCGCCGATGAATTCAAGGTGTTCACCAACATCAACTCCGCCACTGTCGACCCGAAGAATTTCGACGAGAAGAGCTTCGTCGACATCAAGAGCGACGTTTGCATCATTCCGCCGAACTCCTTCGCCCTGGCTCGCACCGTCGAGTACTTCCGCATCCCGCGCAACGTATTGACCATTTGCCTGGGCAAAAGCACCTATGCCCGTTGCGGCATCATCGTCAACGTGACGCCGTTGGAACCCGAGTGGGAAGGCCACGTGACGCTGGAGTTTTCCAACACCACGACCCTGCCGGCAAAGATCTACGCCAACGAAGGCGTGGCGCAGATGCTGTTCCTCGAATCCGACGAGGAGTGCGAAGTTTCCTATAAGGATCGGGGTGGCAAATACCAGGGCCAGCGCGGCGTGACACTGCCGCGTACCTGATTCTGACGAGCTGTCGGAATTCCTGAGCGGGCAGGCACTCTATGAAGTGTACTGCCCGTTTTTTTTGCGTCAGCCGCAATGGGCCTTCGCTCAGGAGTAGCTCTATGAAGATCGATCCGCGAATCAGTGCCGAACTGGCAAGGCTTGAGCCCAATCAGATCGGCGTCCTGGCCTGGTCACTGCTGGCCCATCCTGTCGAAGCGGCGGGTGGCATTCCCGGTGACCCCGATCCTGATCCCAATCCCACGGAACCCACCGAACCCGGTGAGCCGACGCTTCCGGACGAGCCACCTCCTGCGCCCGTAGCCTGATCCGAATATGGCCCGTCAGTGGAAGCGCGAGTGCTTCAACTGACGGGCCATATATCGTTGTCACCGACGACAAAGATCTTGCAGTCGTTCTCTTGCTCGACCCGATAGCCCCCCGTGAACGCGCCAAAGGCCGGCAGCAGGCTGATTTCGCTGCCGAGGCGAAAGCATGGGAGGCGCAGCCGCTGCCGACCCTTGCCACTGAGGTGGTAGACCGGGTGCACGTGGCCGGCAAGGACGTGTCGGCTCGAATGCGGGTGCGGTTCGTGTTGCACGGCGAAAGGACCCAGTAGCAGCGGTTCGGGGACGACGCGGATATTCAGGTCCGATGGCGGATCGCCGGCACGTTTGTCGTGATTGCCGCGTATGAGGGTCATGGCCAGGGACGGGTGTCGCGCACGCCAGTCCGCCAGCGCCCTCAAGGTTCCCGGCGCATGGGAGCCGGGCCCATGGAGAAAATCCCCAAGAAAAATCAGCAGCCGGCAAGGCAGGCTCGCCAGCAATGCATCAAGCACGGCGATGTTGCTCGCTGTCGTGCCATGGGGCACCGGCTGGCCCAGGCTGCGGTAGGCGGCGGCTTTGCCGAAATGCACATCCGCCACCATCAACGTTTCCTGGGCGGGCCAATACAGGGCTTTTTGCGGGAGCAGCCAGAGCTCTTCCCCTGCGAGATTGACGGGATAGGGCGCGGCCATCAGGCGGTCCCCCGATCGGCGGTTTTTTCCAGTTCGCTGACCATTCGGCGAATGCGGTCGGCGAGCTTTTCCGAACTCATGCTTTCGCGGAACCGCTCCACCAGCAATGGGAAACCCAGCGGGGTCGGGCGCTTGATGACATGCAGGTCGAGCTTCAAGGTATCGAGGCGTTCCAAGGTCTGCTCCAGTCGGCGTATATCCAGTTCTTCGCGCAGGACTTCCTCGCCGGCCTGGGCCAGCAGCAGGTTGTCGGCGTCGTATTGCTTGAACACCTGGAAAAACAATCCGCTGGACGCCTGGACTTGCCGAGTGCTTTTCGGCGCGCCGGGGTAGCCGGCGAACACCAGCCCGGCGATCCGGGCGATTTCCCGGAAGCGGCGCAAGGCCAGTTCGCCGGCATTCAGGCTGGCAAGCACGTCAGCCAGCAAGCGGTCGGTGTGCAACAGCTTCGGGTCCAGGTGTTCGGACCAATCCAGCTCGGTGGCGCTGAGCAGTTCCAAGCCGTAGTCGTTGACCGCAATGGAAAACGTCACCGGTTGCCGCTGGCTGACACGCCAGGCCAGCAAGCTGGCGAGTCCCAGGTGAACCTGGCGTCCGGCGAACGGATACAGGAACAGGTGCCAACCTTCCCGGGATTTTAGGGCTTCAGCCAGCAACGTACCCTGCGTGGGCAAACCGGACCAGCGCAGTTGCGTGCTCAACATGGGCTGCGCCGCTTGCATTTCCGGGCCGTCGAAATGACCGGCGGCGGCTTCGCTCAGGCGCGCCACGACAGCCGCGGCGAGCTCGCTGGAAAGCGGCATGCGCCCGCCGTTCCAGCGCGGTATGGCGGCTTTCTTCGCCTGGCTGCGCCGCACGTAGGCGGTCATGTCTTCCACCCGGACCAGTTCCAGCAATCGACCGGCGAAGAGAAACCCGTCGCCAGGTCTTAGCCGCGCGATGAAGCCTTCTTCCACGCTACCCAGGGTCTTGCCGCCACCGCCCTTGCTCCAGAACTTGAGTTGCAGGCTGGCGTCGCTGACGATGGTGCCGATACTCATGCGATGACGCCTGGCGAGGCGGGCATCGGGGACGCGCCAGATGCCGTTTTCGTCCGGTTCGACTCGTCGATAGTCGGGGTAGGCCGTCAGCGACAACCCTCCATGACGGACGAACGCCAGGGCCCAGGCCCATTCGGCCAGATTCAGGTTGCGGTACGCCCAGGCGCCACGCACTTCATCGAACAGCTCATCGGGCCTGAAACCGCCGCCCAGGGCCATGCTGACCAAATGCTGGACCAGGACATCCAACGGTTTGTCGGGCGATTCCCGGGGTTCGATGCGCCGCTGCGCCACGGCGTCCTGGGCAGCGGCAGCCTCGACCAGCTCCAGTGTATGAGTGGGCACCAGGGTTATCCGCGAGGTCCGTCCCGGCGCATGGCCGGAGCGCCCGGCGCGTTGCATCAATCGTGCGACGCCTTTGGCCGAGCCGATCTGCAGAACGCGTTCGACGGGAAGGAAATCCACGCCAAGGTCCAGGCTGGACGTGCACACGACGGCCTTGAGCTGGCCGTCCTTCAGCGCCCGCTCCACCCAGTCGCGGGTATCACGGGACAGCGAGCTGTGGTGCAGCGCAATCAGCCCGGCCCAATCCGGTCGCGCCTCGAGAATGGCCTGGTACCAGATTTCCGATTGCGCGCGGGTGTTGGTGAAGACCAGGCAGCTACCGCTGGCGTCGATTTCGGCGACGACTTGCGGCAGCATTTTCAAGCCGATGTGCCCGGCCCACGGAAAGCGCTCGAGGGTCGGTGGCAATAGCGTATCGACCTGCAGGGCTTTACCGTTGGCGCCCTGCACGCTGATCCCGTTGCCTTGCGGGATGAGCACTTGCTCGGCATGGGCCTGATTACCCAGGGTCGCGGAGACGCCCCATACAATCAGCCCTGGATGCCAGCGTCGCAGGCGCGCCAATGCCAGTTGCAACTGCACGCCACGCTTGTTGCCGAGCAGTTCGTGCCATTCGTCCACCACGATCATGCGCAAGGTCGAGACGGCGATTTGCGCATCGGCACGGGCCAGCATCAGCGTCAGGCTTTCCGGCGTGGTGATCAGCGCCGTGGGCAGGCGCCGGCCTTGGCGGGCGCGTTCGCTGGCGCTGGTGTCGCCCGTGCGCAGGCCGACGCTCCAAGGGATTTGCAACGGCATGAGCGGTGCTTCGAGGGCTTTGGCGGTGTCGGCGGCCAAGGCCCGCATGGGTGTGATCCACAAGACCGTCAACGGCTCGGCCGGCGGTTTGCGTTTGCGCGGTTTATCCGGCGGCGGCGCTGAGCGCGCGAAACGATCGAGGGCGGCAAACCAGACGGCGTAGGTCTTGCCGGCACCGGTGCTGGCATGCAAAAGCCCCGACTCGCCACGCTTGACCGCGGCCCACACGTGTTTTTGAAAAGCGAACGGCTTCCAGCCGCGGGCATCGAACCACTGTTTTGCGAAGTTGTTGGATGTCGCCATGGGTGCCGTGCATGCCCTGAAAGTCCTTCTTCAGAGACCACGGCAGGAGATGAAAGGTTTTATGGCCTGGTTGTGGCAGGCGCGCTGTTGTGGCGAGGGAGCTTGCTCCCGCTGGAGGCGCAGCCTCCCCAGCAGCGTGTCAGCCAAGGCCAGGGGGCCGCTTCGCCGCCCAGCGGGAGCAAGCTCCCTCGCCACAAAAGCAGTCTGTTATTTCAGATTGCCGCTGAGGAACTGCTTGAGCCGTTCGCTCTTGGGATTGCCCAGCACGTCTTCCGGCGCGCCTTCTTCTTCCACCAGGCCCTGGTGCAGGAACAGCACCTGGTTGGACACCTTGCGGGCGAAGCTCATTTCGTGGGTCACCATGATCATGGTCCGGCCTTCTTCGGCCAGGCCCTGGATGACCTTCAACACTTCGCCCACCAGTTCCGGGTCCAGGGCCGACGTCGGTTCGTCGAACAACATGACTTCCGGCTCCATCGCCAATGCCCGGGCAATCGCGACGCGCTGTTGCTGGCCGCCGGAGAGGAACGCCGGGTATTGCTCGGCGACGCGGGCCGGCAGGCCAACCTTGTCGAGGTAGCGACGGGCGCGGTCGTCGGCTTCCTGCTTGCTGACACCCAGCACCCGGCGCGGCGCCATGGTGATGTTTTCCAACACGGTCATGTGGCTCCACAGGTTGAAGTGCTGGAACACCATGGCCAGGCGCGTGCGGATGCGCTGCAACTCGTCGGCGTCGGCCACGCGCATGCCGTGGTGATCCTTGATCATCTGGATCGACTGGCCGTCCAGGCTCATGGCGCCGTCGTTGGGTTGTTCGAGGAAATTGATGCAACGCAGGAAGGTACTTTTGCCCGAGCCGCTGGCGCCGATCAGGCTGATCACGTCGCCCGTCCTGGCCTTGAGCGAAACCCCTTTGAGCACCTCATGCTGGCCGTAGCTCTTGTGCAGGCCTTCAATGGTCAGTTTGTACATGGAGCAGGCATCCTCAAGGCGAAAGTAGGTAACCACTGCGGTAGGCTTCGGTCCCGGCGACATGGGCGATGACCATGCCGGCAGTGGCCATGCGACGCAGCGAGCGGGCATACAGCAGCCCGGCATTACGGCAATGAACGGGGGTAACGGTGTCGTTGACCGGGTCGATGATCTCGGCGATCAGTTGTCCGGCCTCCATGTATTCGCCGGGCAGGGCGCTGTACACCAGCAGGCCGCCTACCGGCGTCGACACCGGTTCGACGGCGGCCAGTGGCGTGGCCGGGTAGGGCAGGTCGGGCAACGGCACCGGTTCGCCGTCGATGGCGCCGAAGCGGATCAGGTATTCGATCAAGGCCTGGCAGTCGAGGCTCGCCAAGCCATGGTTGACGTCGCCCTGGCCGCGCAATTCGACGGTGACCGAAAAGCTGCCCAGGGGGATTTCGAATCGTTCGCCAAAACGCTCCTTGAGTTGCCACCAGAGCAGTGTGAAACACTCATCGAACGATTGGCCGCCCGAGTCGGTGGCCAACAGACTGGCCTCGGCACCGATGTAGCGTGCCAGCGGCTCCACCTGGGGCCAGGCTTCGGGCGTGGTGTAGAGGTGGGCCACGGCTTCGAAGTCGCAATGCAAGTCGAGCACCATGTCGGCGTCGCAGGCCAGTCGTTGCAGGACCAGGCGCTGGGATTGCAGTTGAGTGCCGACGGTCTGCCGACTCAGGGCATCACGCAGGCTGGTGCGGATGAGCAACAGGTTGTGCTGCGGATCGTCGGTGAGCAGCTCTTCGATTTCGTTACCGATCTCTTCGCTCAGGTCGACGAAGCGGCGATTGAAATTCTGCCCACTCTCCAATTCGTAGCGGCCCAGGGGCACATCCATCAATACCTGTTCAAGGCCGATGGGGTTGGCGACCGGCACCAGCACGATTTCGTGTCGCAGATGGCCGGATTTTTCAAGTTCGGCCAGGCGCTGCTTGAGGTGCCAGGCCACGAGCATGCCGGGCAACTCATCGGCGTGCAGGGACGACTGGATATAGATTTTGCCCTCGGCTTTTTCCGGGCCGAAGTGGAAGCTGTGGATCTTGCGTGCGGTCCCCGGCAGCGGGGCCAGCAGGTCATGGATCTGGTGGCGCATTTACGTGTATGTCCTGGAACGGAAGCCTTAGTGGGTTGGGCCGAGAAAGGCCAGCCAGCGGCGCTCGGCGAGACGGAAGAGGCCCACCAGTGCAAACGTGACGGTCAAATAGATCAGCGCGGCGATCCCGAACGACTGGAACGTCAGGAATGTGGCCGAGTTGGCGTCTCGCGCGACTTTCAGTACATCGGGAACGGTAGCGGTGAACGCCACGGTCGTCGAATGCAGCATCAAGATGACTTCGTTGCTGTAGTACGGCAACGAGCGACGCAGCGCGGACGGCATGATCACGTAGGTGTAAAGCTTCCAACCGGTCAACCCGTAAGCCTTGGCCGCTTCGACTTCGCCATGGTTCATGCTGCGAATCGCCCCGGCGAAGATCTCCGTGGTGTAGGCGCAGGTGTTCAACGCAAACGCCAGGATCGTGCAGTTCATCGCGTCGCGAAAGAAACTGTCGAGCAGGGGCTGGGCGCGTATCGCGGCGATGCTGTAGATGCCGGTGTAGCAAATCAGCAATTGGATGTAGAGCGGTGTGCCGCGGAACAGGTAGGTGTAGAACTGCACCGGCCAACGCACATAGAACTTTGGCGAAACCCGGGCGATGGACAGCGGGATCGACACCAGGAAACCGATCAGCAGCGAGGCGCTGAGCAGCCAGAGGGTCATGGCCAGGCCGGTGATGTTGGTGCCGTCGCTGTAGAGGAACGGTCGCCAGTATTCTTGCAGGAGCTCGATCATCGCACGGCCTCCCGGGCTCCGGCGGCGTAGCGACGTTCAAGTCGACGCAGGATGAAGTTGGACGCGCTGGTGATCAGCAGGTAGATCAGCGCCGCCAGCACCAGGAAATAAAACAGTTGGTAGGTACTCTTGCCCGCATCCTGTGCCGCCTTGACCAGGTCGGCCAGGCCGATGATCGACACCAGGGCGGTGGCCTTGAGCATGACCATCCAATTGTTGCCGATGCCCGGCAAGGCAAAGCGCATCATCTGCGGAAACACCACAAAGCGAAAACGCTGGCCACGCTTGAGGCCATAGGCCGTGGCCGCTTCGACCTGGCCGCGAGGCACCGCGAGAATCGCGCCACGGAACGTTTCGGTGAAGTACGCGCCGTAAATGAAGCCCAGGGTAATCACCCCGGCGCCGAATGGGTCGATCTCGATGTATTCCCATTCCATCAGATCAGTCAAAGAGGTCAGCCAGGTTTGCAGGCTGTAGAAGATCAGCAGCATCAGCACCAGGTCGGGTACGCCGCGAATCAACGTGGTGTAGAGCTGGGCGGGAATACGTAGCAGTTTGACGCTGGACAGCTTGGCGCTGGCGCCCAGCAGGCCGAGCAGGACACTGAGCAGCAAGGAAAGGGCCGACAGCTTGATGGTCATCCAGGTGCCTTGCATCAGCAGCGGGCCGAAGCCCTTCAGGCTGAAGGCAGAGAGCCCCAGATTTTGTAGGAGTTGTTCGAACATGGAGAAGGCCTTTGGCAGGAAAAAAGCGCCCACCCGAGGCCGGGTGGGCGCCGCGCATTATTTGCCGCTGTACAGATTCAGATCGCCAAAGTGTTTTTTCTGGATTTCGGCGTATTTGCCGTCGTCGTGTAACGCTTTGATACCTTTATCCAAAAGCGCCTTCAGCTCTTTGTTACCTTTCTTGATACCGATAGCGGTCTTGGCTGGCAGCAGTTCGCTGTCCACCGGCTTGCTGATTTCATAGCCTTCGCCTTTTGGCGACTTCAGGAAGCCCAGCTCGGCCTGGAGCATGTCCTGGATCGCCGCGTCGAGGCGGCCGGAGGTCAGGTCGGAATAGACCTGGTCCTGGTTCTGGTAGGCCTGGGTCTTGACGCCAGCTTTGTCCAGCACGGCTTTGGCGTAGGCTTCCTGGATGGTGCCTTGCTCGTAGCCGACGGTCTTGCCCTTGAGCGAGGCGACGTCTTCGCTCAGGCCCGAACCTTTCTTGAACACATAGGCTGTTGGGCCGGAGAACAGCTCGCTGGAGAAGTCGATAGCCTTTTCGCGGGCTGGAGTAACGGTCATGGAGGAAATCACGCCGTCGAATTTATTGGCCTTGAGGCCTGGGATCATGCCGTCGAAATCGCTTTCGACCCATTTGCATTTGACCTTCAGTTCTTCGCAGATTGCGTTGCCCAGGTCGATGTCGAAACCGACCAGGCTGCCGTCGGCGGCCTTGGATTCGAACGGGGCGTAGGACGGGTCGACACCAAAACGCAGTTCCTTGTATTCCTTGGCCGTGGCAGCGCCAGCAGCCATGCACAACGCCAGTGCAGAAAGGGTCAGCAGTGCTTTTTTCATTATCGAGTCCCTAAAACCAATTTGAGCGCTTGTGGCGCATAAGATTGTTACCGGTGAAGGTCTGAACGGTATGACGGCATAAAGGTAGCAATTTCCGAACCATAGTGCCGAACAAGTGTTTTAAAAGCACTGGCGGCGGGTGACGGAACGCGATGGTGCGCGAGGGTGAGCGTACATCAAAAAGCGCACCGGGATGGAGCGTGCTGTTCGTTGGCTCTGGGCTTTTGTGGCGAGGGAGCGGTGTTATTTCAGCAAGTCCTGAAGGGTCGCCAGTGTGTCGGCCTCATCGACGCTCTTATCCTTGCGCCAACGCAACATCCGTGGAAACCGCACCGCGATCCCGCTCTTGTGGCGCTTGGACAAGGCAATGCCTTCAAAGCCCAATTCGAACACCAGGGTTGGCGTCACGCTGCTCACCGGGCCGAATTTTTCCACCGTGGTCTTGCGCACGATGCTGTCGACCTGGCGCATCTCCTCGTCGGTCAGGCCTGAATATGCCTTGGCAAAGGGCACGAGGGTACGCTCGCGACTGCCGGGCGGGTTGTCCCATACGGCGAAGGTGTAATCGCTGTACAGGCTGGCGCGTCGGCCATGACCGCGTTGTGCGTAGATCAATACGGCATCGACACTGAAGGGGTCGATTTTCCATTTCCACCAGACGCCCATGTCCTTGGTCCGACCGACACCGTACAGGGCGTTGCGGGCCTTGAGCATCATGCCTTCCACGCCCAGGCTGCGGGACGCTTCACGTTGGCGGGCGAGGTCGAGCCAGTCCTGGCCGGTCACGACGGGCGATGGCAGCAGTACCGGGCTGTGGCAGCAGGCGACCAGGGTTTCCAATCGCTCGCGGCGCTCGGCCTGGGGCCGGCTGCGCCAATCCTCGCCTTGCCATTCCAGCAGATCGTAGGCCATCACCACCACGGGTGCGTCTTCAAGGATTTTCTTGCCCAGGGTCTTGCGACCGATGCGTTGTTGCAACAAGGCGAAGGGTTGCACGGCCGGTTGTAGCGGCGCCTCCGGGTCGAAGGCGTCCTCGGTGACCGATCGGGGGGCTTTCCAGACTACGATTTCGCCGTCGATCACCGTACCGTCGGGCAACGCCTGGGCCAGAGGATGCAATTCCGGAAAGCGTTCAGTGACCAGGTCCTCGCCTCGCGACCACACCCACAAATGTCCGTCGCGCTTGATCACCTGGGCGCGGATCCCGTCCCATTTCCATTCCACCTGCCAGTCGCTGGCCGGCCCCAGCAGTGCGTCGAATTGATCCACTGGCGCAGACAACGCGTGGGCCAGGAAGAACGGATAAGGCTGGCCGCCGCGTTGGGCATGTTCGTCAGCGGATTCGATAGCGATCAGCTTGAGGTAGCTGGCCGCCGTGGGGCGGTGGGACAGGTCGGTGTAGCCCACCAATCGTTGGGCCACCCGTTTGCTGTCCAGCCCGGCCATGGCGGCGAGCGCCCGGGTCACCAACAGCTTGGACACGCCGACGCGGAAACTGCCGGTGATGAGCTTGATGCACAGCATCAGGCTTGGCCGGTCGAGCTGTGCCCACAGCGCCGGCAATCGTTTGGCCAGCACCTCGGGCGACTCGCCGCGTAACGGCAGCAGCTTTTCCTCGATCCACTGCGCCAGGCCTTCATCGGAGCTGTGGGGGGATTCCGGCAGTACAAGCGAGATGGTCTCGGCCAGGTCGCCCACGGCCTGATAACTTTCCTCGAACAACCACAATGACAAACCGGACACCTGGACCGCCAGCTCCCGAAGGATCTTCACGGGTACCAACTGCCGAGGTCGCCCACCGGACAGGAAGTACACCGCCCAGGCGGCGTCCTCGGCTGGCGCCTTGGCGAAATAATCCTGCATGGCGGCCAGCTTGGCGTTGCTGGACGTGGTGGCGTCCAGTTCGGCGTACAGCTCGGCGAAGGCTTTCATGAAGCATCCTCACCCGTGCCGACCGCCGAGGCGATGTCTTCTTCGTCGTCGCCGTACTCTGTGGTGAAGCCTTGGGCGTCGAGGCCTTGTTCGCGCAGATGGCGCACCAACACGGCCACCGAGCCATGGGTCACCATGACCCGCTCGGCACCGGTCTGTTCAATCGCCCAGAGCAGGCCCGGCCAGTCGGCGTGATCGGACAATACGAAGCCCCGGTCCACTCCACGGCGCCGACGTGTGCCGCGCAAGCGCATCCAGCCGCTGGCAAACGCATCGCTGTAATCGCCGAACCGCCGCATCCAGGTGCTGCCACCGGCGGAGGGCGGGGCGATGACCAAGGCTTGGCCGATGATCGGGTCGTTCTTTTTGACGTCGCCGGCATAAAGGGTTGGCGGCAAATGCACCCCGGCCTCGCAATAGACCCGGTTCAGCGGCTCCACCGCACCGTGGGCGAGGATCGGGCCGAGGCTTGCGTCGATGCCATGGAGAATTCGCTGGGCCTTGCCAAAGGAATAGCAGAGCAACACGCTGGCCCGGCCAGCAGCAATGTTCCCGCGCCACCACTGGTTGATCTCATCGAAGATCTGCGCCTGGGGCTGCCAGCGATAGATCGGCAGGCCGAAGGTGGATTCGGTGATGAACGTATGACATTTCACGGGTTCGAACGGCGCACAGGTGCCGTCGGGCTCGACCTTGTAGTCGCCGGACGCCACCCACACCTCGCCTTGATATTCCAGCCGCACCTGGGCTGAGCCCAGCACGTGGCCGGCAGGGTGAAAGCTCAAGGTGACGCCGTGATGTCGCAGGCGCTCGCCGTAGGGCAGGGTTTGCAGATTGATGTCCTGGCCCAGTCGCGAGCGCAGGATGCCTTCGCCGGGTGCCGCTGCCAGGTAGTGCTGGTTGCCGCCGCGCGCATGGTCACCGTGGGCGTGGGTGATGACCGAGCGTTCCACTGGGCGCCAGGGGTCGATGTAGAAATCTCCCGGCGGACAATAGAGGCCTTCGGGGCGGGCAATGACAAGATCCATGCGGTTACCGGGGCGATGGGCTTGTCCGGTAGAGGCGGGGGCGGGGGGAGAAGTTCGATTGGGTTTGGGGCGAGAGTAGAGTTGAAAAGTACGTGGACAGAGTATTGATTCTGGTTCTCCAAGTTCTCGTGGCGAGGGAGCTTGCTCCCGCTCGGCTGCGCAGCAGTCGCAAAAAGGGGGCCGCTACGCGACCCAGCGGGAGCAAGCTCCCTCGCCACGATGATCAGGGTCGGCTTACTTGCCGGGCACCAACGTCAACCGTGTCTTGCCGTACGCCCGGTCGAAGTTCTGCGGCTGCAACGGCACGCTCTGGTATTGCCCCTTGATCCACGGATCAACTCCGTTCAGATAGCTCGGGCTGGCCGGGTTGCCTGACTGACCGGCGGTGCCCTGGAGGGTCAATGGCTCGGGTTGGCTGAAGTCAACGAGAAAGCGCGTGGCCGGCGCTACAGTCGTGTTGAAGTCCTGGCCCCAGGCGAACGCGGCGGTATTAAGCGTGGTGCCGTCGCCACCCGCCGCCAGCGGTCCACGTACGACTTGGCCACTGGCGTTTTTCCACTCATAACGATGCAGTTTGCCCCACTGCCAGGCAGTGTGATCACCGCCCAACTGGGTTTCACCAGCACTGATGGCCGCCACCAGGCTACGGGCCAGGATCACCGCCTTGTCTTCTTTTTGCGGCGTGCGGACGTCGTCCCAGAATGGGCTGTCCTCGCGACCGAGCAGGTGATCGGCCTGCGCCGAGTAGGACAATTGGCCGTTGGCGACGAGCGCTTTCCACGCCGCGCTGCTTTCCGGACCCAGTTCGTCGAGGAAAATCTGTTTCATGCTTTCTTGCAGGAACAGTTCATAAATCGCCGCGTCGGTCGACACCGGACTGAGCCTGCCGTCGAACGCCATCAGGCGGGTATAGGCCTCGCGAGCCTTGGCCCGGTCCGCCACCGGCAGGGCTTCGATCGACTGTTTCAGCGGCTGGGCCATGCCCGGGGCTTCGAAGGTTTTCTTGAGTTTGGCCGCGAAGGTCGTGGTCTGGTCATATTGCATGGCGCTCAGGCTGCGAACGTCGTGCTTGCCCGCGCCGGCCAGTTCGGCGAGGCGCTCGCCACGCTCCGGCGTCGCCCAGGAATTGGACAACTGCATGCCGTAGCCATGGGGAATGACGCGTTGGTTGGCGGTGCCAAGCCAGCCCTGGGATGGATCCTGGTCGTACGGGTGCAGCATCGGGTCGGCATAGCCGTCCCAATCGTAGCGACCGTCCCAACCCGGCGACGGCAGCAGGCCTTCGCCTTCGCGACGGTTCGGATAGCGGCCGGTGACTTGCCAGCCGATATTGCGCGCGTCGGCAAACACCATGTTCACCGCCAGGGCGCGGATTTCCCGGCTGGCATCCGAGGCTTTCTCGACGTTTTTCGAGCGCGACAGATCAAAGAGCGCGTCCAGGGTTTTGTCGTCGGTGAAACTCGGCAGTTGCAAGGCCAGCCCCAGGCCGTTGGCCATGGCCGTTCCCTGGGCACTGTTGAGCAAGGGCCCGTGGCGGGTTTCATAGACGGCTTCGCGAATGGACCGTTGACCCTTGATGAAATAGGTTTCGTTGCGCACGGCTACCGGCTGCCATTTGCCATTGGCTTCGTAGGACAGGCCGTTACCTTGGCGTCGGATCTTTTCCAGGAACAGATCCTGGTTGTCACCAAGAACGCTGCTCATGCTCCACGCCACGTTACCGTTGAATCCCGCCAGGATGAGCGGAATACCGGCTATGGAAAGCCCGGCGGCCTGGTACTTGGGCGCGCGGATCTGCACCGGGCTCCAGAGCGACGGCACGCCCAGCGGGCCATGGCTATCACTGGCCAACAGGCTTTTGCCGTTGCGACTGCGTTGGGGGCCAATGGCCCAGTTGCTTGAAAACGCCGAGCCCATCAGATTCAGATCGGCCAGCTGGGCGCCAGCCTTGCTGATTTCAGCCAGGCCTGGAACCTGGCCGTTGAGCCGGACACCTTGAAGCTTCTCGCCTTCCGCCTGCGGCAGGGGTTCATCCGGGTAGGACGGGCTCAGCCAGGCCAGTTTGTCGTTGGTCACGCTTTGGGCCAGCACCAAGGTCGAGATTTCTTCGGGCAAGTTGGCCGATTGGCTGAAATTCAGCAGGCAGAACAACAGCGCCGAGTCTTCCGGTTTCCAGTATTCAGGCTTGTAGCCAGTGGCAGCCAGGTCCGACGGCAACTTGTCGCGGTAGCGGAACAGGTAAGCGTTGACGCCCCTTGCATAGACTTCAAAGAAGCGCTTGATGCGTGGCGACGATGCCTTGTACAGCTCGTCAGCACTTTTTTTCAGGTTCACCGCACGCATGTAGCGGTCGATATCCAACCGTTCGACGCCGGACATTTCCGCCAAGCGGCCCTGGGCGAGCAGGCGCAGGGTGGCCATCTGCGTGATACGGTCGCTGGCATGGACATAACCGAGTGCGAACAAGGCGTCGTGGAAGCTGTTGCTTTCGATCAGCGGCATGCCCGTGGCGTTGCGCCGAACCGAGACATTTTGCGCCAGCCCCTTGAGCGGTTGTACGCCGGTGGTGGGCGGGACAGTGTCCTGGGTATTCCAGGCCTGGCAACCGCTCAAGCCGAGCATGCTGACCACTGCTGCGGCAACGCCGAGCTTGGGAATGAAGGAAATCGAGGCTGGCGAGGCCATGGCAAAGCTCCTGCGGGAGGGGGTGGCACAATAAAGGCGCTACGTTAGTGAGCAGGAGGAGGGCGCGCAAGCCGGTGGTGGGGTTATTTATTGATTTGGCGATGAAAGCCCGGAATCGCCCGTGACTTCACGGGCCGATTGATGACTTGCTTGTAGGAAAAGGTGATGCTCAAGTATCGGAAAACCCAACGATAGAGCATGAGAAAACCGGCATGGAGCTAAGAGAAAACGCAGCGCTTGTCATCATCGACCAACAAAAAGGCATCCTCCATCCCAGGCTCGGCCCTCGCAACAATCCCGAAGCGGAGCTGCGCATGCTGGAACTGCTTGCCCACTGGCGAGATTCGGCGCGGCCAGTCATCCACGTCCATCATCTTTCCCGCTCCGAGGATTCGGTATTCTGGCCTGGGCAATCAGGCGTAGAGGTACAGGAGCGGTTCGAGCCGATAGCCGGGGAGCGATTGATCCAGAAGCAAGTGCCGGATGCCTTTTGCGGCACGACCCTGGAGGCAGATTTGCGCAGCGCCGGGATCGGACAGTTAGTGATCGTTGGCGTGGCGACGAACAACTCGGTGGAGTCCACCGTTCGTACGGCGGGCAATCTGGGATTCGACACCTGGGTGGCCGAAGATGCCTGTTTCACCTTCGACAAGGCCGATTACTTTGGCGTAGCCCGTTCGGCTGCCGAGGTGCACGGGATGTCATTGGCAAACCTGCATGGGGAATACGCGACGGTGGTAAGTGTGGAGCGGATTTTGCGGGCGGGGTGAACATGAATATTGGATGTCCGGCCCCATCGCGAGCAAGCTCGCTCCCACAGTGGTTCTGTGACGCTCACAAATCCCTGTGGGAGCGAGCTTGCTCGCGATGACGGTCTAGCAGACAGAAAAATCTTGAGCCATCAAGCCCCGTGGCACTTCTTGAATTTCTTGCCGTTGCCGCACGGGCAAGGGTCGTTGCGGCCGACGTCCTTCAGGGCGTTGCGCACGGGTTCCTGGTGGGCGTGGCCGCAGTTCGGGCCGTGGACATGGCCATGATCATGATCGTGGTGATGGTCGTGATCGTGGTTGCAATCGGGGCCGTGGACGTGGGGTTGTTGGGTCATCTGGGGTTACTCCGAAATAAAATCGGCGGCGATTATCACGCCATTGCGCTCCAGGTGCACGTAGTCGGCGATGAATAAACCCGTTTCCAGCTCTCCTTCCAGGCGATAGGGGATCTGTTCTCGGGGTTTCTCCAGCAGTTTCACCACCCCCCGGACTTGCGGCCACAGGTTGGTCCGGATCGGCACCTTGAAATAGGCGCTGTGCCGCGGGCTCACGGTGAACCAATGTTCATGCTCTCCTTCGGTCAGCAAGAGATCGCCCAAGTGAATCCGATAGGTCAGGCCGCGGACGGTGAGGTCGCTGTCGCCGGGATTGTCGACGCGAAAGTGCAGCATGAACTTCTGCTCCAACAGTCGTGCCCGCACGACCTCGACCTTGACCAGGTGCACTTGCGGTTCAGGCGCCTCCTCACCTCGCCAGGACGCGCAACCGCCGAGCCCGACGAACAACAGCAGGCAAGTGATGCGGAGCAAGCGTGATGTCTGGGTCATGTCCGTACCTCGGGTTTATTCCCAGTCTAGTCCTCCTGACCTGAGGATGAGTGTCGGACGTTTCCGAAACTAGCGATTGAAATAGCCGGCGCAGCACTTCTTGAATTTATGCCCGCTGCCGCACGGGCAACTGTCGTTGCGACCAGCCTTGACCGGCACGGTGGGGTCGATGAAGTACCATCGCCCGCCGTTCTGCACGAACGAAGACTGCTCCCGATGGCTGTGTTCGCCCTGGCTGTCGTGCCAGCGCGCGGTGAACGTGACAAAGGCGTGTTCCGGTTGTCCACCAAATACCTCGCTGCTTTCCACTTCCAGCCCCAGCCAGGTGCTGCTGGCACTCCATTCACCGATGGATTGGCGATCGAGGCCATCCTGCTGGGCGGGGAGCGTGGTGCCGACAAGGTAATCCACCAGGCCCAACACATAGGCGCTGTAGCGCGAGCGCATCAAGGCTTCGGCACAAGGCGCCGGATGACCGTCGTGGTAATGGCCGCAGCAGGCGTCCAGCGGGTTGCCGCTGCCGCAGGGGCAAATGGTTGAGTGCAGGCTTGTATCCACAGCTACCACCAGTATTTTCCAAAATTTTCAGGGTTGGCCCAGAAGCGTGAGTTGAGCCAGTCGGGCACCTGTTTGTATTCAAGCAGATCGTAGGTGAACAGGGTCAGCACCTGGTCCTCGCGCTGAAAGCGCTCGCTGGCTTGCAGGGCCAGGGAAAAGAAGTCCGTCTCTTGCCAGCCACAGGCGTTGAGATCCGCCAGTACCGCGATCCGGCTGGCGTTGAGATTGCGAATGCCGCCCAACAGGTTCAGACCGTCGCGCTTGGGCAAATGCTCCAGGCAATCGAGCGCCAGGGCCAGGTCAAAACGTCGCGCCGCGACATCCGTCGGTAACGCGCCAGGCCTGGCGTGGACCACCTCGGCGTCGGGGTGGGCCTGCTGGAATGCCTCGAGTGTGGGAAAGCTGCTCGCGCCGATCAACAGCAGGCTTTGCGGGGCATAACGGTCCAGCACGGCGGCGAGAGCTTGCTGGGGCGTACGCGAAGAAATGGCAACAGTCATCGAAGTTCCTCAGTCAGAGCCGCCACGATAGCCTGCCTGGACATCATGGCCTAGAGCGGTTTGTCCCTGAACGTACGGAATTTGCGTGAACACGGGGCGAAATCCGCCGATTGCCCAGGCTGGCGCAGATCCGAAGTCGGGTCTTTACTCCCCTGAATCGGCGCGATGCCGATCCTTCAAGGAGAAAACCGATGAGCATAGTTCGGACAGCGTTACCCCTGGTTCTGCTAACCAGTGTGTTGACTGGTTGCGCAGGTTTGCAGAAAACCGACTGGCCGATCTGTGCGGCCACGGGCGGTGTCGTTGGCGCGGGATTGGGCGCCATCGAAAGTAGTTCCTGGATCGGCCCGGGTGCATTGGTGGCCGGCACGGTGGCGGCGGGCTGGTGCTGGGCCCATGGCGACGGCGACGAAGACGGGGATGGTGTGCCGGACAGCCGCGACAAATGCCCGGGCACGCCGAAGGGCGTGCAAGTCGATGCCGACGGCTGCCCACCGCCCGCGCCAGCGCCTGTCGCTGCAGAGCCCGTCATGGTCAAGGAAGAAACCATTGTGGTTCGCGATGTGCACTTCGAATTCAACAAGGCCACGCTGACGCCGGCTGACAAGGAAGTGCTGAGCACCATCGCGACCCGGTTGAAACAGGAAAGCTCCACCGCGCAACTGCGCGTGACCGGCCACACCGACAGCGTCGGCAGCGATGCCTATAACCAGAAACTGTCGGAAAAACGCGCCAATTCCGTGGTTCAGTACCTGGTCGACAGCGGCGTGCCTCGCGCCAGTTTCGTCTCCGTGGCAGGCGCCGGGGAAAGCCAGCCGGTCGCCGATAACAAAACCGCCGATGGACGTGCGATGAACCGCCGTACCGAAATCAAGATAAACCGCTGAAACCCTTGTCATCCGCGGCTTGTACAGTCGCGGATGCGGGTCTTTACTCCTGTGTGACCGGTATGGGCCGGTGACACAGGAGCATTCATCATGAAGGTTCTCATCAGGGTTGCCTTACCGGTACTGCTGGCCAGCGGTCTGTTGTCCGGTTGCGCCACTCACAGCGACGGCAGCGCATCTCTCAACCAGCGCACCTGGCCAATCTGCAGCTTGATCGGTGGGCTGGTCGGCGGCGGCCTGGGCGCCATCGAAAGCGGCGGTTGGGCCGCTGGCGGCGCGGCGTTGGGGCTGCTCGGCGGCGGGTTGATCTGTTACGCCCAGGATGGCGATGAAGACGGTGACGGTGTATTCGATCGCCGCGATCGCTGTCCCGACACACCGGCCGATACGCCTGTCGAACACCATGGTTGCCCGCAGCCGCAATATCCGGCCAGCGCTCCACCGGTCGAACCGCAAGCTCCGGCCAGTGAAGTCATTACCCTTAGTGACGCTGGCAAGGTGCTGTTCGATTTTGATAAGTCCGATCTCACGGCGGCAGCGCGAAGTCAGCTGGACGGGCTGATGGGCAAGCTGAGCCATGCCAATGTCGCCAGCATCCGCGTGGTCGGCCATACCGACAGCGTCGGTACCGATGCCTATAACAAAGGGTTGTCCGAGCGTCGGGCCAGCAGCGTGGTGGAATATTTGCTGACCCAGGGCCTGGCTCCGGAAAAACTCACCAGCGAGGGCAAGGGCGAAAGCGAACCGGTTGCCGACAACGAGACCGATGAAGGGCGCGCCCAGAACCGTCGCGTGGAGTTGCATATCCAGCGTTGAGTCCATGGATTGCGTTGACTCAGGACCGCCGGGTCGTGATGCGAGCGACTTGGCGGACGCCGGTCGACGCCAGGATTAAATTTGTCCCGCCCTCTGGCTTATCCAGCGCGCAAGCCGTTACTGTGCGCCAAAGAATAATGTCCGTCGGAGGGCCATATGAAGGTGTTTTGGGGGCTGGGGCGTTTACTGACGCTGCTGTTCTGGCTGGTCGTGCTGGTCAACCTGGTCGTGCCATTCGTCTATCCGCTGCATCTACTGGTCAATGTCACCGGTGTTTTTTTGCTGGCACTCCATCTGCTTGAACTGCTGTGGTTCCGGGCCAGCTTTCGTGGCCGTCCCGCACCTGGTCGCGATCGCCTCCGAGTATTGATGTTCGGCATCTTCCACCTGCAAACCCTTCCGACCGCGCCAGAGGCTTCCCATGCGTAAATTGTGTCTGCTCGCAGCATTTGTGTGCCCAATGGCGAGCGCTCAAGTGGTCCAGGTTGAAAGCAACTCATTGGTGCGCCTGCCTAACACCACCAGCTCGCTGGTTCTGGAGCGCTTGGACGTCGCTGATTTCGGCACGCTGCTCGTGCCTTCGAACGTTACGGAACTGTCCGTCGGACAATTGCACCTGGGGCGCGAGGCGCGGATTGCGATCGTGCCGGCGCAACAGGCGTTGGAATTGAAAGTGGCCCAGGCCGAATTGGCCGAGGGAAGCCAGATCGCGGCTCGCGGCGCGCCGGGTACCTATACGAAGGCGGCGCGGCCGGGGCGCAATCTCAATTTGCGCTTCAATGCGTTGAGCGCGCCCCTGCTGTCGGTGGACGCGCGGGGTGGAACGGGGGCGCCAGGTTACGTGGGCCTCGACGGCGCCAACGGACAGGCGCCAGGGTGCACCTGGGGTTCGGCTGGCCGCGGCGCCGATGGCAGCAATGGCGGCGATGGCCAGCCGGGCGCGACCGGCGCATTGGTTCGCCTTGAATTGCCCCGGGCCTACCCGGACGAGCAAATCAAAGTGACGGTGGACGGTGGCGCCGGTGGCCCGGCCGGCCACGGTGGCAAACCCGGTGCAGGCGGTAAGGCCAAGGGTTGCCTGGTCTACACGGCCGATGGTGGCAAGAGCGGCCGTCCTGGTGCTGATGGCCAGCCGGGGCCAGCCGGAGCGGCGGGGGCGGTGACGGTGCAGCGGTTCTAAAGACAGCGCGTTTGGACTTGTGGGAGCGAGCTTGCTCGCGATGGCGTTGTGTCAGTCCGTCTAGTGTTGCCTGATACACCTCATCGCGAGCAAGCTCGCTCCCACAGGGTTGCATGTAGTCTTCAGAACATCGGCCGCGCCGCGCCAATCGCCACCACCAGCAGCCCGATCAGCAGATTGATTCCCACCAATCGCCGAATCTTCCCCAATACCGCCGCACCCGTTGGCCAGTCCTGCGCCGTCACCGCGTTACGCAATGCGGGCAGTTGTAAGCCCTGGATACGAATGAACAGCGCCGTCATCACCACGTACAAGCCCATCATCACCTGGACATAACGTGGCGCGGTTTCGAAACCGGCGAAGCGCATGTGGATCAGGCCCACGCCGCTGATCGGCAGCAGTACCACGGCGATCCAGACCCAGACAAAAAAACGCTGAAACACTTCTACCCATAGTTTTAGCCGGGCAGGGCCCTCGAGGGCCGTGATTGCGGCGGGACGCAGGACCATCCAGGCGAAAAACATGCCGCCGACCCAGATCAGGGCCGCCAGTAAATGCAGGGTGTAGACAAGGGCAAAGGGTGTCATTGGGTCACTCCGTTCTGCGCAGGATTCATTAGCGGGGTATGATAGCCGCCGATCCGAACCACTGAAAATTTATCCAGCGTTTTTTGCGCCCGACCATTCATGATCAGCACCGAACTCAAAACCACGATCCAGGGCGCCTATTCGCGTTTTCTCGAAGCCAAGAGCCTCAAGCCGCGATATGGCCAGCGCCTGATGATTGCCGAAGTGGCAAAAGTCCTGGGTGACATCGACACCGACGACGAAGGCCGGCGCAGTGGCGAACCGGCCGTCGTGGCGGTGGAGGCCGGCACCGGTACTGGCAAGACCGTGGCCTACAGCCTGGCGGCCATCCCTACCGCCAAGGCTGCCGGCAAGCGCCTGGTCATCGCCACGGCCACCGTCGCCCTGCAGGAACAGATCGTCTACAAGGACCTTCCCGACCTGATGCGCAACAGCGGGCTGAACTTCACGTTCGCCCTGGCCAAGGGTCGCGGCCGCTACATGTGCCTGTCCAAGCTCGACATGTTGCTCCAGGAAGGCCATGCGCAGACCGCCACGGCCCAGTTGTTCGAAGAAGAAGGCTTCAAGATCGAAGTCGACGAAGCCAGCCAGAAACTGTTCACCAGCATGATCGAGAAGCTCGCGGGCAATAAATGGGACGGCGATCGCGACAGTTGGTCCACGGCCCTTGAAGACGCCGATTGGTCCCGCCTGACCACCGACCATAGCCAATGCACCAACCGCCATTGCCCGAACTTTGGCCAATGCGCCTTCTACAAGGCCCGCGAGGGCATGGGCAAGGTCGACGTGATCGTCACCAACCACGACATGGTCCTGGCCGACCTGGCCCTTGGCGGCGGTGCGGTGCTGCCGGACCCGCGCGACACGATCTACGTGTTCGACGAAGGTCATCACCTGCCGGACAAGGCCATCGGCCATTTTGCCCACTACACCCGGCTGCGCTCCACCGCCGACTGGTTGGAAACCACCGCCAAGAACCTCACCAAACTGCTGGCGCAGCATCCGTTGCCGGGCGACCTGGGCAAGTTCATCGAGCAAGTGCCGGAGCTGGCGCGGGAGATCAAGACGAACCAGCAGTTCATGTTCACTGCCTGTGAGCAGGTTGCGGACTTCAAGCCCGGTGAAGACGTCGAGGGCCGCGAGCGGCCACGGCATCGGTTTGTCGGCGGGGTGATTCCTGAGCACATGCGTGAAATGGGGATCGAGCTCAAGAAAGGCTTTGCTCGCCTGACCGACCTGTTCACTCGCCTGACCGACCTGCTCAAGGAGGGCATGGATGGCGAGGTCAACATCGGGATCGCCAGCAACCAGGCCGAGGAATGGTACCCACTGTTTGGCAGCCTGTTGTCCCGCTCGCAGGGCAACTGGGAGCTGTGGACGGCCTTCACTACGGAAGACCCGGAAGACAACCCGCCGATGGCGCGTTGGCTGACCCTGGCCGAAAGCGGTTCGCTGTTCGACATCGAGGTCAATGCCAGCCCGATCCTTGCGGCGGAAATGCTGCGCCGCAACCTGTGGAACGTGGCCTACGGCGCGCTGGTGACGTCCGCTACGCTGACGGCCCTGGGCACGTTCGACCGTTTCCGCATGCGCGCCGGGCTGCCGAAAAAAGCCGTGACCGCCGTGGTCCCGAGTCCATTCCATCATGCCGATGCCGGTGTGTTGCGGGTGCCGGACCTCAAGGCCGATCCACGGGATGCCGCCGCCCACACGGCCGCGATCATTCGCGACCTGCCAGAATTGGTGGAGGGATCGCGAGGCACCCTGGTGCTGTTTTCCTCGCGCAAGCAGATGCAGGACGTCTTCGATGGGCTTGACCGTGACTGGCGCAAGCAAGTGTTCATCCAGGGCAACCTGTCGAAGCAGGAAACCTTGAACAAGCACAAGGCGCGGGTCGATGGCGGTGATTCCAGCGTACTGTTCGGCCTGGCAAGCTTTGCCGAAGGGGTGGACTTGCCCGGCGCCTATTGCGAACACGTGGTGATCGCCAAGATTCCTTTCTCGGTCCCGGACGACCCTGTGGAAGCCGCGTTGGCCGAATGGATCGAAGCCCGGGGTGGCAATCCGTTCATGGAGATTTCCGTGCCGGATGCTTCGCTGAAACTGGTCCAGGCCTGCGGTCGCCTCCTGCGTACCGAGGAAGACCGCGGCACCATCACCTTGCTCGACCGCAGGCTGGTGACCCAACGCTACGGCAAGGCGATCCTCAATGCGCTGCCGCCGTTTCGGCGGGAGATTTCCTAGTACGCCTGGCGAGGGGCTTTGGTCTGTGGGAGTTGCCGAAGGCTGCGATCTTTTGATCTTTCGCTTGGGACTCAACTGTTTGGGGAAAGATCGCAGCCTCCGTTGCACTCGGCAGCTCCTACGCAGCTCCTACAAAGCGGTCCGGCGGGAGCAAGTTCCCTCACCACAGGAGACTGCGCTTAACCAGCCGTCTCACGAAGGTTCACAAAAACACCAATGGCTGAAACAATGCCAGCTACCTGAAAAAGTCTTTGTTTCAACGGAGTTGCGGGTGCAAATTCAAGGTCATTACGAGCTTCAGTTCGAGTCGGTGCGTGAAGCCTTCGCCGCGCTGTTCGACGATCCCCAGGAACGTGGCGCTGCGTTATGCATCCAGGTGGGTGGCCGCACCGTTATCGACATCTGGGCCGGCACCGCCGACAAGGATGGCAGTGAAGCCTGGCACAGCGACACCATCGCCAACCTGTTCTCCTGCACCAAGACATTCACCGCCGTCACGGCCCTGCAATTGGTGGCCGAGGGCAAGTTGCAGTTGGATGCCCCGGTCGCGCGCTATTGGCCTGAATTCGCCGCAGCCGGCAAACAATCGATCACCCTGCGTCAGTTGCTTTGCCACCAGGCCGGTCTTCCGGCGCTGAGGGAACTGTTGGCCCCAGAAGCACTTTATGACTGGCAGACCATGGTCGATGCCCTGGCCGCTGAAACACCTTGGTGGACGCCCGGCGAAGGCCACGGTTATGCCGCGATCACCTACGGCTGGTTGGTGGGCGAACTGCTGCGCAGAGCCGATGGCCGTGGGCCGGGGGAGTCCATCGTGGCTCGGATCGCCAAACCCTTGGGCCTGGATTTTCACGTTGGCCTGGCCGACGAAGAGTTTCATCGCGTGGCGCATATCGCCCGGGGCAAAGGCAATGTCGGCGACGCAGCGGCCCAGCGCCTGTTGCAAGTGACGATGCGCGAGCCCACGGCGCTGACTACGCGGGCCTTCACCAACCCGCCGTCGATCATGACCAGCACCAACAAGCCCGAATGGCGGCGTATGCAGCAACCGGCAGCCAATGGCCACGGTAACGCCCGCAGTCTCGCCGGGTTCTACGCCGGCCTGCTCGATGGCAGCCTGCTGGAAGGTGAAATGCTCGATGAGCTGACCCGCCAGCACAGCTTCGGCGAGGACAAGACGTTATTGACCCAGACCCGCTTCGGCCTGGGGTGCATGCTCGATCAGCCTGATCTGCCTAACGCGACCTTTGGCCTGGGGCCGCGAGCGTTTGGTCACCCTGGGGCAGGAGGCTCCATCGGTTTTGCCGACCCGGAACATGATGTCGCGTTCGGTTTCGTGACCAATACACTCGGGCCCTATGTCTTGATGGATCCGCGTGCGCAGAACCTTGCGAGGGTGCTTGCCACTTGTCTATAAAGCGCCACTGAGGTGAGCGGATACAGGAACCTCGTGTTCCTTTTGGTTTCCAAGCGTCTGTTTATGCGGCCGGAACATGGCCTTTGTTTTTTCATCTAGATCATTTTGTGGATTATCCAATGTCATCGAACAAAACCCTTGCCCTGGCGCTGTGCTTCGCCATTACCGGTTGCGCGCAAAATCCACAAAATGATGCCGAGGGCGGCAGCGCCTGGTGGCCGTTCGGGTCGTCCGACAAGGTTGCGAGCAAGGATCCGGCCCCGGAGACTCCGGTGAAACCCGCTACCGTCGCACCGCAGGCGAAGGCCGAAGCCGAGAGTAACGGCAAATGGTGGTGGCCATTCGGCGGCAAGGATCAGGAAACCGCCAAGGCGGTGCCGATGCCTGACCCTAAAGTCACCCAGGCCTGGCTCGACGACTATGAGCCGAAATTGCGCACCGCCATCAAGGACAGCAAGCTTGAACTCGAGCGCCGCGATAACGTGCTGGTGGTCACCGCGCCCGTGGACAGCTCGTTCAACCCGGACCGTCCGGCCATGCTGCTACCGGTGACACTCGGCCCGTTTACCCGTGTCGCCAAGGTGCTTGAAGCTGACCCGAAAACCGCCGTGCTGATCCTCGGTCACGCTGATACGTCCGGCGCGGCGCCGGCCAATCTGAAACTCAGCCAGGAACGTGCCCAGTCCGTCGCAGCGATTTTCCGCCTCAGCGGATTGCAGCGTGATCGGCTGATGCTGCGCGGCATGGGCTCGGTGGCGCCACGTGCGGCCAACGACAGTGTTGAAGGTCGAGCCTTGAACCGTCGCGTGGAGTTGTTGGTCACTCCGGCCAATACCATGGTTGCCTTGTTGAGCAAATACAACATGCCGGCCCCTGCACCGATGACGATGGTTGCTGCGCAGGACGTGAAGCCGGCGGCCCCGGCTCCGGCCGCTGCGCCGAAAAAAGCCGCAGCCCCGGCCACCAAGAAAGCGGCGGCCAAGAAGGCTCCTGCGAAGGCGCCCGCGAAGGCTCCTGCGAAGAAAAGCCCGGCCAAGAAAGCCACCCCGGCGAAGAAACCAGAGCCGGCCAAGGCTGCGACCGATGCGAAAAAAGTCGCTGCCGCCGACACCCCCAAACAGTGATTGGCTAATCACAAGGAACGCGCCATGACCCAAGCGCTGGCTGATATGCGTCGTGACTACACCCGTGATGGCTTGACCGAGGCGCAAGCCCCGGCCGAGCCGTTCGCGCTTTTCCACCAATGGTTTGCCGACGCGGTGAAAACCGAACAGGCCCCGGTGGAGGCCAACGCCATGACCCTGGCGACCGTGGATGCGGACGGTCGTCCCCACTGCCGGATCCTGCTGCTCAAGGGACTCGATTCCCAGGGCTTCACATTCTTCACCAACTACGACAGCGCCAAAGGTCAGCAAATTGCCGCGAATCCATTCGCGGCCATGACGTTTTTCTGGCCGACCCTGGAGCGCCAGGTGCGCATCGAAGGCAAGGTTGTGAAAGTCACGGCGCAGGAATCGGACGCGTATTACCAGGTCCGGCCGCTGGGCAGCCGCCTCGGTGCGTGGGCCTCACCCCAGAGCCGGGTAATCGCCGGGCGCGGTGAGCTTGAGGATCTGCTCAAGGCCACCGAACAACGTTTCAGCGACAGCCAACCCCATTGCCCCGAGCATTGGGGCGGTTATCGGCTGCTGCCCGAGCGTATCGAGTTCTGGCAGGGCCGCCCGAGCCGCCTTCACGACCGTCTCAACTACCGCCTTCAAGGGGCGGACTGGATTCGCGAGCGCCTGGCGCCGTGACATCCGGATAATCTGTCGCAGCGGCGTCGAGCCATTGCGGCAGGTCCCGTCGCTTGATTCGTTGTTCACGGGCGCGGGCCAATTGTTCCAACATGTAGCTTTTCTTCTGCTCGTCCTGCCCCGCCAGCGACAATGCCAGGTCGCGGTCCGCCCAACGTTTGATGCGTACGTACAGCCACCAGTGGAAGTACAGGCCGGCCAAGGTGGTCGCGACGATGATGAAGTAATCCATGAAAAATCCTGGGTCAATGACGCAGACTTTTGAAATTGGCGCTACTGTGTGATGAATTTTTTCGGGTGCGCCTGTATCCCACCTGAATGAAAGCAAATTTTCCCGGTGAAGCCGTGACAGGCGTCAAGCCGGGGAGTTTAATGGATCCCTGTCTTTTGGAGTTGATGCTATGCGTAAGTCTGTTTTGCTGGTTGCTTCCTTTTCCACGATGGCGATGTTGCTCACTGGCTGTCAGTCGAGCCTGACCGGTGACTCCTATTCCCGTGACGAAGCGCGTCGCGTCCAGACGATTCGCATGGGGACCATTGAATCCCTGCGCCCGGTCAAGATCGAAGGCACCAAGACCCCGATCGGCGGAGCTGCCGGTGCGGTGGTCGGTGGCGTGGGTGGCAGCGCCATCGGTGGTGGCCGTGGCAGCATCGTAGCAGCCGTCATCGGTGCAGTGGCCGGCGGCCTGATCGGCTCCGCGACTGAAGAAGGCTTGACCCGTACCCAGGGTGTTGAAATTACTGTTCGTGAAGATGACGGCAGCATGCGTGCCTATGTGCAGCAGGTTCAGGAGAATGAGGTTTTCCGCGTGGGTGAGCGGGTGCGGATTTCGACTGTGGGTGGTACGAGTCGCGTATCGCACTAAGTTGGTTTGATCCTTCCTTGGAATGGGTGCATATCCATTCCTGCGGAACCGCCAGCAGCCGTTACCGCAGAAACGGATATGCACACCATCACGAAGCCGTCACAGCAATCCTGCGACTGGCCATAGCCGTAACCCCATACCCAATCAACGCCGCCAGGATCGACCCGGTAAGAATCCCCATCCGATCCATGCCCGCGTACTCACTCACACCCGGCTCAAACGCCAGGGAGCCTACGAACAGGCTCATCGTAAAGCCGATCCCGCAAAGTATCGCCACCCCCAGTATCTGCCCCCAATTAGCCCCGGCGGGCAGGCTGGCGATGCCGATCTTGACGGCCAGCCAAGTCAGGCCGAACACGCCGACGGTCTTGCCAAGCAACAGGCCGATCGCAATGCCCATCGGCACATGATGAGTGAAGCTCTCCACCGTGACGCCATTCAGCGACAGACCGGCGTTGGCGAACGCAAACAGCGGCAGGATGCCGTAGGCCACCCAGGGATGCAGGGCATGCTCCAGTGTCAACGACGGCGAGGTTTCGGCGTTTTTCGTGCGCAGCGGAATGCAGAACGCCAGAGTCACACCGGCCAGCGTGGCGTGGACGCCGCTCTTGAGTACGCAGACCCAGAGAATCAACCCGACCACCATATACGGTCCGAGCTTGACCACGCCCATCCGGTTCATCGCCACCAGGCCGGCTATGCACGCGGCGGCCAACCCCAGCGACAAGGTCGACAAGGCACCCGAATAAAAGATCGCGATGATAATAATGGCGCCCAGGTCGTCAATGATCGCCAGGGTCATCAGGAACAGCTTGAGCGACACCGGGACCCGCTTGCCGAGCAATGCCAGCACGCCCAGGGCAAAGGCGATGTCGGTGGCGGTCGGAATAGCCCAGCCAGCGAGGGCGGCGGGATTGTCGCGGTTGAGGAACCAGTAGATCAGGGCCGGTACCAGCATGCCACCGATCGCTGCTGCGCCTGGCAAGACGATTTGCGACGGCTTCGACAGTTGTCCGTCGAGCACTTCGCGTTTTACTTCCAGGCCAATCAGCAGGAAGAACAACGCCATCAAGCCATCGTTGATCCACAGCAGAAGGGGCTTGGCGATTTTCAGCGCACCGACTTGTGCAACCACTGGCGTGTCAAGCAAGCCCTCATAGAGCCAAGACAATGGCGAGTTGTTGATGAGCAGGGCCAGCACGGCGGCGGCGATCAGCAACAGACCACTGGCTGCTTCGAGTTGGAAAAACCGTGATAGAGAATTACGTAGAGCCAAGGTTGCTCTCCATTTCATCATTTCAAAAAGATGGCACACCCTAACCTGTACCGTTGGTTACTAAAACAAAAGTTATATTCTATTTTGTTATATGTCGTTGCAAAGCACTGTCTCAGGTGATCAGGCAGTTCCGTGCCATATTGGACCTTAGCTGTACCTGTGCGGGATGTCGGTTTTTTCCTAAGCTTGCGTCTCGTATTTCCGAACCAGATCGTGCCCCACGGCCATCGGTCTGCCTGTGTCGTACCGATCCAGTGAGAACACACACACCATGAACGACCACCGCCAGTGGGCGCGCGAGGCCATTCGCATCATCGAGGCCGATTTCCAGCGCAGCGCCGATACGCACCTGATCCCGCTGCCGTTGCCGGGGTTGCCGGGCATAGAGCTGTATTTCAAGGATGAGTCGAGTCATCCCACCGGCAGCCTCAAGCATCGGCTGGCCCGGTCGCTGTTTCTCTACGCGTTGTGCAACGGCTGGCTCAAGCCCGGTGCGCCGGTGATCGAGGCGTCCAGCGGATCGACGGCGATCTCCGAGGCTTATTTCGCAAGATTGCTGGGCCTGCCGTTTATTGCGGTGATGCCCGCGAGCACCTCCCGGGAAAAAATCGCACAAATCGCCTTCTATGGCGGCCAGAGCCATCTGGTGAATGATCCTACGCAGATTTACGCCGAATCCGAGCGCCTGGCCCATGAGCATGACGGGCATTTCATCGACCAATTCACCTACGCCGAGCGCGCCACGGACTGGCGAGCCAATAACAATATTGCCGAGTCGATCTTTCAGCAGATGCGCTTCGAGCAGCATCCGGAGCCGACTTGGCTGATCTCCAGTCCCGGCACCGGCGGCACCACCGCCACCCTCGGACGCTACGTACGCTACCGCCAGCATTGCACTCGTGTGCTGTGTGCCGATGCCGAGCGGTCGGTGTTCTTTGACTACTACCGCAGCGGCGATGCCAGCCTGCGCCTGGATTGCGGTTCGCGGATCGAAGGCATCGGCCGACCGCGGGTCGAAGCGTCGTTCCTGCCCAAGGTCATCGATGCGATGGTCAAGGTGCCGGACGCCTTGTCTCTCGCGGCCATGCACTACCTGGCCCAACGCTTGGGTCGGCGGGTCGGCGGTTCCAGCGGCACCAACCTGATCGGCGCGCTGATTGCCGCAAGATGCATGGCGGACGCCGGCGAATCGGGCTCGATCGTGGCGATTTTGTGTGATGGCGGGGAGCGTTACGCCACGACTTACTACGACCCGGGGTGGCTCAAGGAGCAAGGGTATGAATTGGATGCGTTGATCAGCGCGGTGGCGGCGTGTGTGGAGCGGGGCGAAGCGCTGCCGGAGAGTGTGTTGCGGGCCAATATCTGAATCACCGCGATCCCTTGTGGGAGCGAGCCTGCTCGCGAAAGCGGTAGATCAATCAATCTATATTGAATGTCCGGCCGCCATCGCGAGCAAGCTCGCTCCCACAGGTCCGGTGTCAGGCCTCGAGGCCGAGCATGTCCCGCGCCACCGCCTCGGCAATCCGGATTCCATCGACGCCCGCCGAGAGGATCCCGCCCGCATAACCGGCGCCTTCGCCTGCCGGGAACAAGCCTTTCACATTCAAGCTCTGCAGTGTTTCGTTTCGCGTGATGCGCAGCGGCGACGACGTGCGCGTCTCGATGCCGGTCAGCACGGCGTCATGCAGCGAATAGCCACGGATCTGTTTTTCGAACGCAGGCAGCGCTTCGCGGATGGCTTCGATGGCGAAGTCCGGCAATGCCAGGGCCAGGTCGCCCAAGGCAACCCCAGGCTTGTAGGACGGTTCGACGCTGCCCAGCGCCGTGGACGGCTTGCCGGCGATGAAATCGCCCACCAGTTGCGCAGGGGCTTCATAGTTGCTGCCGCCCAGCACGAAGGCATGGGATTCGAGACGTTCCTGCAACTCGATGCCCGCCAGCGGGCCACCTGGATAATCCACTTCCGGAGTAATGCCGACAACGATGCCGGAGTTGGCGTTGCGCTCATTACGCGAATACTGGCTCATGCCGTTGGTCACGACGCGGTTCGGCTCGGAGGTTGCCGCCACCACGGTGCCGCCCGGGCACATGCAGAAACTGTACACGGAACGGCCATTCTTGGCGTGGTGCACCAGTTTGTAGTCCGCGGCGCCGAGTTTCGGGTGTCCGGCGTACTTGCCCAGGCGCGCGCTGTCGATCAGCGATTGCGGGTGTTCAATGCGGAAACCCACCGAGAACGGCTTGGCTTCCATGTACACGCCACGGCTGTGGAGCATGCGGAACGTGTCCCGGGCGCTGTGGCCCAAGGCAAGAATTACATGTCTGGAATGGATCTGTTCACCGCTGGCCAGCTCGACGCCGATCAGTTGGCCGTCCTCGATCAGCACATCTGTGACCCGCTGTCCAAAGCGGACTTCGCCGCCCAGGGCGCGAATCTGCTCACGCATGTTTTCCACGACGCCTGTCAGGCGGAACGTACCGATGTGTGGCTTGCTGACGTAAAGGATTTCTTCCGGCGCCCCGGCCTTGACGAACTCGTGCAGGACCTTTCGCCCGAGGAATTTCGGATCCTTGATCTGGCTGTAGAGCTTGCCGTCGGAGAAGGTTCCCGCGCCGCCTTCGCCGAACTGCACGTTGGATTCGGGGTTGAGCACGTTTTTGCGCCACAGGCCCCAGGTATCCTTGGTGCGCTGGCGCACTTCCGGGCCTCGTTCGAGGATGATCGGCTTGAAGCCCATCTGCGCCAGCAACATGGCGGCGAAGATGCCGCACGGGCCGAAGCCGACCACGATCGGCCGTTCGCTCAGGTCGGCCGGCGCCTGGCCAACCACCTTGTAGCTGATGTCCGGCGCTTCGTTGACGTTACGATCATCGGCGAACTTGCGCAGCACGCTGGCTTCATCCCGCACCGTCAGGTCGATGGTGTAGATGAAGCACAGCTCGGAGGATTTCTTGCGTGCGTCGTAGCTGCGCTTGAACAAGGTGAAGTCGAGCAGGTCATCGCTGGCGATGCCCAGGCGTTGCACGATGGCGGGACGCAGGTCTTCTTCGGGATGGTCGATCGGCAGCTTGAGTTCGGTGATTCGTAACATGACGGGGTCCGGTTCGCGGGGCGCACTACTGCGCCAGGGCGTATTTCAAACCGGCGATTATAAGCCGCAAACCCGCTTTCGGTGAGGTTTAAACAACTTCCCGTCGGATCAGTCGTCGCGCGCGCCGCCGAAATAGGCACAACCGCGCTGGACCTGGCCATTGACCCGCAACTCCGCAGTCATGTGTTGCACGCTGCCGGACTTACTGTCGACACAGCGCGCAGGCGTGACCCAGAGCTCGACTTTCTGGCCGTTGGCCTCGGTGCCAAGGTTGAAGCGGCCGTCGCCCAGTTGCTCCTCGACGTAAGGCACCGCCAGCGGCGATTGGCCTTCGCGATCGAGGACCAGGCCTTTGCCGGTGGCCGTGAGGGTCCATTCTGGGCTGTGGCCCGTTGCGCGCAGAATCACGCGCTTGAAGTCAGCGTCGTCGCAAGCGGTCCCCGAAGGTTCCAGACGATACAGTTGCTCCACATCCAACTGGCTGCCGGTACCGGCCGACGGGCTGGAAACGATGCGGCCGCGCAGGTCGGCGAACAACTTGCCGCTATCATCCGCCAAGGTGGCGGCTTGTTGCAGGACGCTGGTGCCGCCGGTGTCATTGATAATATAGCGGCGCTGTTCCTGGCATGGCTGGAACACCAGCTTTCCATCCGCCGCCGTCAGTTCGCCTTGCATACGCGTCTGCCCGGCATGGGACGCGCTCTGGCGCGGGGCTTCGAGCAACTGGCAGCCGCCGAACAGCGGGAAAAGGGCGACAAACAACAGGGAACGAGCGGCACGCATCATTGGGTCTCCAGACAAGTGCCGCCACGTTACTCAGACTGATCCATCATCACAAGGGGGTTAGCCCACGTGAAAGGTCTGTCCGGTTTGTAGGCCTTCGACACTCTTGGCGTAGGCCAATGCCACTTCCGCTGCGGGAACCGGCTTGTAGCCACGGAAGTACGGCGCATATTTATCCATGGCTTCCAGCAGCACGTTCGGACTCACCGAATTGATCCGCAGCCCTCGTGGCAATTCGATTGCCGCCGCGCGCACGAAACTGTCGAGGGCGCCGTTCACCAGGGCTGCCGAGGCGCCGCTTTTGATCGGGTCGTGGCTGAGTACGCCAGTAGTGAATGTGAAGGATGCACCGTCGTTGGCAAATTCGCGGCCGATCAGCAGCAGGTTCACCTGACCCATCAGTTTGTCTTTCAAACCGAGGGCGAAGCTTTCTTCAGTCATGTCGGACAAGGGCGCGAAGGTGACATTGCCCGCGGCACAGATCAGCGCGTCGAAGCGTCCGGTCTTTTCGAACAGGGCGCGGATCGAGGCGCTGTCGCTGATGTCCACCTGAACGTCACCGCTGTGTCGGCCGATGCGCACGATTTCGTGGCGGGGCGATAACTCGTTATCGATGGCTGAACCGATGGTGCCGTTGGCGCCGATCAACAGGATTTTCATGGGCTGTACCTCAGTGGGGTTGAACGAGGTTGAAGTCTAGAGTGGATTTTCCTGGGGATAAGCGTGCTAATGGGAAACCTTTGGTTTTCATTTGGAAACAATCCAATGAGCGAAATAGACGACCTCGCCGCGTTTGCCGTGCTGGTGGAGGCTGGCAGTTTCACCTTGGCGGCGCAGCAGTTGGGGTGCAGCAAGGGGCAACTGTCCAAGCGCATCAGTCTTCTGGAGGAACGGTTTTCGGTGCTGCTGCTCCAGCGCACGACACGGCGCTTGAGCCTCACTGCGGCGGGCGCTGCATTGTTGCCTCAGGCCCAGGCGTTGCTGGTCCAAGTGGAAAGGGCGCGTCAGGCATTGGCGCGCTTGAAAGGCGAAGTTTCCGGGCCGGTGCGTATGACGGTTCCGGTTTCGTTGGGTGAAACCTTCTTCGAGGGGCTGCTTACCGAGTTTGCCCTGGCCTATCCCGACGTGCAGATCGAGCTGGAGCTCAATAATGGCTATCGCGATCTGTCCCGCGATGGCTTTGACCTGGCGATCCGCTCCGATGCGGCGATCGATGAGCGATTGGTGGCTCGTCCGTTGCTGGCCTGGCATGAAATGACCTGCGCCAGTCCGGCTTATCTGGAGCGCTACGGCGAGCCGCAAACGCCCCAGGCCTTGGCGGAGCATAAGTGCTTGCTCAACAGTCACTACAGCGGACGGGAGGAGTGGCTGTATCACCAGCAACATGAACTGCTACGGGTGCGAGTGTCCGGGCCGTTTGCCAGTAACCATTACAGCCTGTTGAAAAAAGCCGCTCTGGCGGGGGCTGGAATTGCCCGTTTGCCGTCTTACCTGCTCAACGAGGAGTTGGCCGATGGACGGCTGCGCTGGCTGCTGCGTGATTTCCAGACCCGGCGTATGCCGATGTATCTGGTGCACCCGTACCAAGGCGGATTACCCAAGCGGACGCAAGTGCTGGCCGATTATTTGATTGAGTGGTTCAAGAGGAGCGGGGAGGCGTTGGATCGGTTGTAGCAGTTCCTGACGCTTACCTTTTGTGGCGAGGGGATAAATCCCCTCGCCACAAGGGGCGGCACTTGCGATCGGGGCGAAAAAAAACGGCCCGAAGGCCGTTTTTTTCATTGCAACAGACTCAACCGCCCAAGTACGCCTCGCGCACTTTCGGGTCGGTCAGCAGCGCTTCACCGGTGCCTTGCATCACCACGCGACCGTTCTCCAGCACGTACGCCCGGTCGGCGATTTTCAGCGCCTGGTTGGCGTTCTGCTCCACCAGGAACACCGTCACGCCATCCTTGCGCAGCTGTTCGATGATGTCGAAGATCTGCTGGATGATGATCGGCGCCAGGCCCAGGGAAGGCTCGTCGAGCAGCAGCAGCTTGGGCTTGCTCATCAGCGCACGACCGATGGCGAGCATTTGCTGTTCACCGCCGGACATGGTGCCGCCGCGCTGGTTAAAACGCTCTTTCAGGCGTGGGAAAAGGTGCAGCACCTTGTCCATCTGTTCCTGGTAGTCGCCCTTGTCGGTGAAGAACCCGCCCATGGCGAGGTTTTCTTCCACGGTCAGTCGGGCAAACACCCGACGACCTTCCGGCACCACCGCGATGCTCTTGCGCATGATGCGCGCCGAGTCCTGACCCACCAGTTCCTCACCCATGTAGCGGATGCTGCCGCTGTGGGCCTGGGGCGAACCGCAGAGCGTCATCAGCAGCGTGGACTTGCCCGCGCCGTTGGCACCGATCAGCGTGACGATTTCGCCTTGGCGGACCTCGACGTTGACGCTGTGCAGGGCCTGGATCTTGCCGTAGAAGGTGGAAACGTTTTCGAACTGCAGCATTTACGCTTCCCCCAGGTAGGCTTTGATCACTTCAGGATTGTCGCGGATCTGTTCCGGCGTGCCGTCGGCCAGGGGCGTGCCCTGGTTGATCACGACGATGTGGTCGGAAATGCTCATGACCAGCTTCATGTCGTGCTCGATCAGCAGCACGGTGACGTTGTGCTCCTCGCGCAACACGCTGATCAGCGCCTTCAGGTCCTCGGTTTCCTTCGGGTTCAGACCGGCGGCCGGTTCGTCGAGCATGAGGATCCGCGGGCGGGTCATCATGCAGCGGGCGATTTCCAGGCGCCGTTGTTGACCGTAGGCCAGGGTGCCAGCGGTACGGTTGGCGAACTCGGTGAGGTTGACCTTGTCCAGCCAATACTCGGCGTACTCCATGGCCTCGCGTTCGCTCTTGCGGAACGACGGGGTCTTGAACAGGCCGGCAAAGAAGTTGGTGTTCAAGTGACGGTGCTGGGCGATCAGCAGGTTCTCGACCGCCGTCATGTCCTTGAACAGCCGCACGTTCTGGAAGGTCCGCACCACGCCCTTGCGAGCGATGTGGTGGCCGGCCAGGCCCTGGATCGGCTCGCCATCCAGCAGGATGGTGCCGCCGGTGGGCTGGTAGAAGCCAGTCAGGCAGTTGAACACCGTGGTCTTGCCCGCGCCGTTCGGCCCGATCAAGGCAACCACTTGTTTCTCTTTCACGGTCAGGGCCACGCCGTTGACCGCCAGCAAGCCGCCGAAGCGCATGCTTAAATTTTCGACTTTCAGGATCTCGCGGCTCATTTGCGCAGCTCCATGTGCGGGCGTTGCATAGGCAGCAGACCTTGAGGACGCCAGATCATCATCAGCACCATCAAGGCGCCGAACATCAACATGCGGTATTCACTGAATTCACGCATCATTTCGGGGAGCAGGATCATCACGATCGCTGCCAGGATCACACCCAATTGCGAGCCCATCCCGCCCAGCACGACGATGGCGAGAATGATCGCCGACTCGATGAAGGTAAAGGACTCGGGCGTCACCAGGCCTTGGCGAGCGGCGAAGAAGCTGCCGGCGAAACCGGCGAACGCAGCGCCCAGGGTAAACGCCGACAGCTTGATCACGGTCGGGTTGAGACCCAGCGCACGGCAGGCGATTTCGTCTTCACGCAGCGCTTCCCACGCACGGCCGATCGGCATGCGCAGGAGGCGGTTGATGACGAACAACGCCGCCAGGGCCAGCAACAGGGCAACCAGGTAAAGGAAGATCACCTTGTTGATCGAGTTGTATTCCAGGCCGAAGTACTCGTGGAAGGTCTGCAGCCCTTCGGCGGCTTTACGCTCGAAGGTCAGGCCGAAGAACGTCGGTTTCTCGATGTTGCTGATGCCGTTCGGACCACCGGTAATGTCGGTCAGGTTGCGCAGGAACAGCCGAATGATCTCGCCAAAACCCAGGGTCACGATCGCCAGGTAGTCACCGCGCAAGCGCAGGACCGGGAAGCCCAGCAGGAAACCGAAGGTCGCGGCCATCATCCCGGCGATCGGCAGGCAGATCCAGAAGCTCAGGCCGAAGTAGTGGGACAGCAGCGCGTAGCTGTAGGCGCCGACGGCGTAGAAACCGACGTAGCCCAGGTCCAGCAGGCCGGCCAGGCCTACGACGATGTTCAGGCCCAGGCCGAGCATCACGTAGATCAGGATCAGCGTGGCGATGTCCACCGCACCGCGCGAGCCAAAGAACGGCCACACCAGCGCCACGACGATCAGGCCCAGCACGATCCAGCGTTGGGTCGACGGCAGGGTGAGGAAGTTGCTGGCCTTGGCCGGGATCACCGGCACGCCGGGCGACGCCTTCCACGCCGCGCTGATCTGCGTGCTGAACAGCACCCGCAGAAACATCAGCACAGAGCAGATCGCGATGGTGGCGAGGATGGCCGGGCTGGTGCCGTGCACTTCCAAGTTGATGCCGACGATGGTCAGCTTGAGACCGAGTACCGGGTAGGCCACGGCCCAGACCAGCAGGGCGCTGAAGAGCGCCGATTTGAGATGCCTAGTCATACTTTCTCAACCTCCGGACGGCCCAGGATGCCGGTCGGCCGGAATAACAGAACCAGAACCAACAAGCCGAACGCCACGACGTCTTTGTACTGATCGCCGAAGATATCGGCGCCAAAGGCTTCCGCCACGCCCAGCACCAGCCCGCCGAGCATCGCGCCGGGGATGCTGCCGATGCCGCCGAGTACCGCGGCAGTGAAGGCTTTCAGACCGACGAGGAAGCCGGCGTTGGGGTTGATTACGCCGTATTGCATGCTCAACAGCACCGCGGCGATCGCCGCCAGGGCGGCACCGATGACGAAGGTCAGGGCGATGATGTTATTGGTGTTGATACCCAGCAGGTTGGCCATCTTGATGTCCTCGGCACAGGCGCGGCAGGCGCGGCCCAGGCGGGAACGGGAGATGAACAGCGTCAGGCCGAGCATGGCGACCAGGGTCACCACGAACACCACGATTTGCATGTAGGAAATCAGCACTTCATGTGCCCCCCCTGGCCCGATGGCGAAATTGCCCGGAATCAGGTTGGGGATTGCTTTGTCCTTGGAGTCTTGCGAAAGCAGAACCGTGTTCTGCAGGAAAATCGACATGCCGATGGCGGAAATCAGCGGGATCAGACGGTTGCTGCCGCGCAACGGGCGATAGGCGATCCGTTCGATGCTGTAGCCATAGGCACTGGTAACCACGATGCTCGCGAGAAACGCCGCGGTCATCAACAGCGGGACACTGTCGAGTCCCATCATGGCCAGCCCGGCGATGGCGATGAACGCCACGTAGGAGCCGATCATGTACACCTCGCCGTGGGCGAAGTTGATCATTCCAATGATGCCGTAGACCATCGTATAGCCGATGGCGATCAGGGCATACGTGCTGCCAACGGTCAGGCCGTTAACCAGCTGCTGGAAGAAGTGATAGATGTCAGGCATTACAGCGCTCCTAAAAACCTGATACGCATTTCACTGGTGGAGTCATTTTCCCGCCCGGGCCCCATGGATCTTCATCCACTTCGAACACGAGGTTTGCCAGCGAACCGCTGATGACGGTTTTGAGATTTTCAGGTGGGGAGACTGGCGGATCACGCCAGCGCGGCCCAATACATTTAAAACAAAGCCCACGGCACGCCGTGGGCTTTATTGGCAGTCAGTCAGGCCAGGCCTTACTGAGGCGATACTTCAGTTTTAGGCTTGCCGTTGTGCCACTCGTAGACCACGAATTTGAAGTCCTTCAGGTCGCCCTTGTCGTCGAAGCTCAGGTCGCCGGTCGGAGTCTTGAAGGTACCTTTGTGAATGGCCTCGGCCACTTTGGCTGGATCTTCGGACTTGGCAGCCTTGATGCCTTCGGCGATCACTTCAACAGCCGAGTAGGACGGGAATACGAACGGGCCGCTCGGGTCTTCTTTCTTGGCCTTGAACGCGTCCGCCAGGGCAACGTTGGCAGGATCCTGGTCAAAGGATTTCGGCAAGGTCACCAGCAGGCCTTCGGCCGCATCCTTGGCGATCTGGGTGATCGAGTCGTTACCCACGCCTTCCGGACCCATGAACTTGGCTTTGAGGCCTTTTTCCTGGGCTTGACGCAAGATCAGGCCCAGCTCCGGGTGGTAACCGCCGTAGTAGACGAAGTCGACGTTGGCCTGCTTGAGCTTGGCGATCATCGAGGAGAAGTCCTTGTCGCCGGCGTTCACGCCTTCGAAGACGGCGACTTTCACGCCTTTGCCTTCGAGGGTTTTCTTCACAGCGCTGGCGATGCCTTCACCGTACTGTTGCTTGTCGTGCAGGACCGCAACGATTTTCGGCTTGACGTGGTCGGCGATGTAGTTGCCGGCCGCCGGGCCTTGGGCGCTGTCCAGGCCGATGGTGCGGAAGATCATCTTGTAGCCACGAGCGGTGATGTCCGGGCTGGTGGCGGCCGGGGTGATCATGATCACGCCTTCGTCTTCGTAGATGTCCGAAGCGGGCTGGGTAGAGCTGGAGCACAGGTGGCCGACCACGAACTTGACGCCGTCGTTGACGACTTTGTTCGCGACCGCGACTGCTTGTTTTGGATCGCAGGCGTCATCGTATTCAACGGCGACCAGTTGCTTGCCGTCGACGCCGCCCTTGGCGTTGATTTGCTCGATCGCCATCTTGGAACCGCTGAACTGCATGTCGCCGTATTGGGCTACAGGGCCGGTTTTCGGGCCGGCGATGCCGATCTTGATGGTGTCGGCGGCAAACGAATGGCTGGCAACCCCGGCCAGAACCATAGCGGCAAACAGTTTGGAAATCTGCTTAGTAGCCTTAGTCATAGTGCTCCACTCATGCTGTTGTAGTTTTTATAGTCCTGGCGCCGTAGCAGCAGAACCGGGTCAGATATCTTGGATATCCTCGCGGAAAATGCCCCCGGCAACTGTACCGGTACAGTGTAGAGCGCCGATTGTTGGCAAGGGAAGCTGGCGCTTGGGGGCAAAACCTGAGGGTGTCGCTTTATTGAAAGAAAAAGACAGATTCGCGGCGGGGGTTGTCCGGTCAAATCGGCAATCCTTGGCTTTGCTGCGCTTTTCAATCGGTGCTGCAATTGCAACCGGGTTTTTCTGCCAGACCACCGACGTTATCATTCGCGCCGATTTCTTTTCCGGACAGCTCCCATGAATCAAGAACCTAGCACCCTCTATGCCAAATTGCTCGGTGAAACCGCATCTATTACCTGGAAGGAGCTGGAGCCGTTCTTTGCCAAGGGTGCCCTATTGTGGGTCGACCCGGCACTGGATCTGATCGCAGCCGCCGAGGCCGTTGCCCAGGACGAAGGTACCAAAGTCGCCGCCTGGCTGGGCGCCGGGCAGGTCGCCAAGCTGTCTGAAACGCGGGCGCTGGATTTTTTCGAGCGTGATCCAGAACTCTGGGCCGTAGTGGTTTCGCCGTGGATCCTGACCCAGGAAAGGGCGTCGAATTGATCGATGCACCAAATTGGTTCGTGCTTGATCCCGCTGGAAAGTGTGTAGGCGAGTAGCGTGATGGCATCCTGCCGTGGTGAAACGCCACAGGGGAGGGTGACGTATACGTAACGGGAACAGTTTATTGAGCGGCCTTTTGGCTGCTCAATTGTTTCTAGATGTTGTTTCGAGGCGTTGCATAGGCCGCCTTCGCGAGCAGGCTCGCTCCCACAGGATTTGTGAACACAAGTCCCTTGTGGGAGCGAGCCTGCTCGCGAATCGGGGCGACCCGGTTCCAAACCAGCCTCAGTAAGTCCGGCCCGTATGGTTATTAAGCGAAATAACCTTGGTCTTGCCGATCCGGTGACGGTAGATCTCGCGCAGGTACTTGATGGACTTCTTCACGCAGTCACGGGACAGGCGGATGTCGTTGATCGAGACGAACTTCTCCTTGTCGCTGATCAGCTCGCGGTACTTCTTCTCGTACATCGGCTTGATCGCGTACCAGTTGGTGTCGAGGATCTTCGCCGGATTCTCGAATTCGTTGAGCAGGTCATCGATGCGTTGTTCATCGAAATCTTCGTTGATGATGAAGTCCAGGATCGAGTTGTCCAGGGTCTCGTCGAAGCGGTACGGCGTGCGAGCGAAGCAGCGCTTGATGAATGCCACGATCAGCGTCAGGAAATCGTCCGACAGGCACGGGCTCTTGGCGATCAGGGTGGTCAGCGACAGGTTTGCCGAGGCGCCGATCACCAAGGCGTAGCGCTTCAGCGTGGTGTTGGGGAACAGGCTGTTGAGGTGGGTCTTGAGCCGGTTCAGGTCCATGTAGGACAGCTTGTAGTCTTTCGGCAACGAGACGATGGATACCACCGACGAGCAGTTCTTGAAGAAGTGCAGATCATGCAGGGCGGCGGCGTCGTAGCCGGAATTCTTGTATTGCTCAAGCGAAGCGCGATAGCGCTTGGACTCGATGGGCAGCAGGCTGATGCCTTCGATGGCCTGGGTGACCTTGTTGAAATGCGGCAGGTCGATGGAGCGGAAGAACAGGTCGTCGATGTTCAGGCGCGGCGGCTCTTTCTCGAACACCTTGAACTTGTCGCCGCTCGGCGCCGGGGTTTCCGGGACGACGGACTCGGCGTAGGCAATCGCCACCGGACCGGCCAGGCTCATGAACAGGTCGTTGGCGTCCAGACGAATGGTTTCGCCGATGTCGATGCCGGCGCGACGGAAGTAGTTCTGGTCGTAGTCGGTCGTCACGGCCTGGGCCGTCAGGATGTTGAAGATCTGCTGGGAAATGTACTGGTTGGCGTGCTTTTCCATGGCATTGACGTCAATGTTCTGGATGTTGCCGTCATCGCTTTCTTCGGCGTAGCGCATGATGTCGTTGGAGATCAGCATCATTGCGTTCCAAGGGCGGATACGGCCCATGACGCTGGCTTCGCTGCTGTCTTCGTTGGCGAAGTTGTACGAGAAATCCCATTCTTCCGAGAGATATTTGCACAACAGCCGTCCGGCGTTGATGTGCAGGGCCTCGGACATTTCGCTGCGGTGGTCGGAAATATTCGGCAGCACGCAGATGCCGCTGGTGAAGATCGGCTCGAAGACGAAGGAATGACCGCTCTTGCTGTCGTGCTCGTCCATCGGCTTGGTGTCGAACGTCTTGTTCATGTACGAGTACTGCTGGGCCAGGCCGAACTCCGAGGCCATGCCTGAACCGGTACCGCCGCCGGCGCTGAAAATCGAGAAATACAGGCGCGACTGGTTGGCCTTGATGCCGCAGCTGTCGATCAGGTACGAGTGGATCATCTTCCAGTCGGGGCTGGAGAAGCGCTGGGTGTCCTTGTTCAGGATGATCTTCGCCAGGTACTGGCCGAGGATCGGCGCGTTACCGGCACCACCGGCATGGACTTCCGACAGGTCCATGATTTTCATTTTGCTGTAGTCGCGCAGGAAGCCGCTCTTTTCGCCCTTGCGCGAGAAGCGAATGCGCCCGGCGATGTCTTTGTCCAGGTCGCCCAGCATGACCAGCGGCTCCACCAGGAACACCGGTTTGCTGGCCTTGCTGGTGCCCAAGCGAAGGTTGTTGCGGATCCACTGCGCGGGGCTGTAGCCCTTGTCGCTGTAGCCCTTGTCTTCGGCGTTGAACTCGTTGAGGTAGAACTTGCGAGCGTTGTAGACCAGCTCCGCGACGTCCAAAGCGATGTTGGAACCGCAGCGCCCGAGGCCGATCAGGCACACCGACGGAAATTCCTGCTGGCCGCGTTCGCTCTCGTCATCCACCAAGTGCGGCGGGCGCGGGAACACGGCATCACGCAGGCCGTCGAGGTTGTCGAGGATGCGGTCGGTGTTGGTCTCGGTGAAGTACAGGTATTGCTGGGTCGCCAGGGATCGCGAGCTGCTCGACAGTGTCGAGGCTTCAGGGCCGTTGGCGGCTGGGCTCAGGGTCAGATCGGAAACCGCAGTGGCTGATTTTTTGGAGGTCATTGTGCGCCGTATGCCTGGACTGGTCGGATCGACGATCTGGGTCGTCGAACCATCGCGAATGGGAACTCGCGTCCTTTGATGGCGACGCGAATGTCGGCCCAAGCGTTCAGGGCTACAGCCTGAGCAGCGCTCGGGGAGAATCTATTCCTGATCATGTTGGATCGGCCATGCCACGGCGTTCTTTAATCGAAAACAGGCGAAATGATGGCAATTGTTACAGGAAATTGACCGCCGTCATGAAACACGCTCGGCGCCATGGCCGGGTATCAGCCAGGCGAATGATTGGAGACAGCCTGCACATCGCTGTCTAGATTGCAGATTCCGGGCTCGGAAGCCTCGCCCATAACAATAAAAGAGACGGACCCATGCAGAACTCGACCCAAGCGGCGAATGCCTGGCGCATTCTGTTCCTGCTGTTCCTGGCCAACCTGTTCAACTTTTTCGACCGCACCATTCCGGCGATCATCATCGAGCCGATCCGCATGGAATGGAGCTTGAGCGACTTTCAGATCGGCATCATCGGCACCGCGTTCACCATCGTCTACGCCATTGCCGGCTTGCCGCTGGGGCGCATGGCTGATACCGGTTCGCGCAGCAAACTGATGGGCTGGGGCCTGGCGGCCTGGAGCGGCCTGACGGCGGTGAATGGCCTGGTGGGCAGTTTCTGGGCGTTCCTGTTGGTGCGCATGGGCGTGGGCATCGGTGAAGCGAGTTATGCACCGGCGGCGAACTCGCTGATTGGCGATCTGTTTCCGGCTCACCGTCGGGCTCGGGCGATGGGCATCTTCATGCTGGGTCTGCCGCTGGGCCTGCTGCTGGCGTTCTTCACCATCGGCGCGATGGTCAAGGCGTTCGACAGTTGGCGCGCGCCATTCTTCATCGCGGCGGTGCCGGGGCTGGTGCTGGCGGTGTTCATGTTTTTCATCAAGGAACCCAAGCGCGGCGCGGCTGAAACCGTGCAGGTGTCCCAGGAAAAGGTTGATAAACCGGTTCGCCGGGTGCTGGCGATTCCGACCTTTCTCTGGCTGGTGCTGGCGGGGCTGTGTTTCAACTTCGCCACCTATGCCTGCAACTCGTTCCTGGTGCCGATGCTGCAGCGTTATTTCGCCATGCCGCTGCACGAGGCGGCCGTGGCGACTGGCGTCATGGTCGGCGTAACCGGTTTGTTCGGGCTCACCTTGGGCGGTTGGGTCGCCGACAAGATTCACCAGCGCGTGCCCAACGGCCGTCTGCTGTTTGCAGCGTTCAGCCTGGCGATTTCCACCGTCACCACGGCATGGGCCCTGCATGCCGGGCGCATCGAGATCGGCGTGTTCGTCGCGGTGTTCAGCGTTGGCTGGTTGTTTGCCTATAACTTCTACACCTGCGTCTATACGGCGATCCAGGACGTGGTGGAGCCGCGCCTGCGTGCCACGGCGATGGCGTTGTATTTTGCCGGATTGTATTTGCTCGGCGGTGGCCTGGGGCCGGTGGTGGTGGGCGGCCTGTCCGATTATTTCGCCCGCACGGCCATGGCGGCCGCCGGTGTCGACCAGATGACCGAAGCGTTCAAGGCCATCGGCCTGCACGACGCGATGTACCTGATCCCGGTGGCGCTGCTGCTGACCATGGTGTTCCTGTTCCTGGCGTCTCGCTGCTTTGTCCGCGATGCCAAGCGGATGAAGGAGGGGATGAGCGTGGTGGTGGAGCCGGGTGGCGTGGTGGCGACGGCCTGATATCGCCAGACTCAAGCCCTGTGACGAGCGAGCTTTTGTGACGAGGGAGCTTGCTCCCGCTCGGTTGCGCAGCGACCGCAACATTTTTGGGGCCGCTTCGCCGCCCAGCGGGAGCAAGCTCCCTCGCCACAGGGTTCAGTGTTGTTCTGGCTAGCGAGCCTTTTCCTCTCGCCCGCGCAACAGGCGATCGGGCATCGCCACGGCAGCCGCCAGCCCCAGCAGCGACACCGCCGCGCTGATCATCAGCAGGTGGCGGAACGTTGCCTGCAATTCTTCGCGCAAAGCGTCCAGCGCCTCGCCCGGCGCGGCATTCAGGCCATCGAGCAGCACGTTGCCGGAATGCCCTTCGCCCAGCATCGACGAGCCAGCGAGCTGGGCGAAACCGGAATCCTGCAGCAACGCCAGCAGCAACGCCGACATCAATGCCACGCCCACCGCGCCGCCCAATGAGCGGAACAGGTTGGTGGTGCTGGTGGCGACGCCGATGTCTCGTTGCTGCACCGAATTCTGCGAGCCTACCAACGAGGTGGGAAATTGCATGCCGGAGGCGATGCCGCTGAGCAGCATGAACAGGCTGCTCAGCCAGAACGCAGCGGGCGGTGTGAAGGCCATGCCGAGGATGGCGAACGGGAACAGCAGGGCGCCACTGAGGATCATCGGTTTGTAGCGCCCAGTGACCGAAGTCCGCCGCCCGGCAAAATAAGCGCCGATCGGCAGCCCCATCGCCAGCGGCAGCAAGTGCAGGGCGGCGCTGTCGGCGCCGGCGCCGGTCACGCTCTGGAAGCGCAACGGCACCAGCACCGTCAGGGAGATGGCCTGGAAACTGGTGAAAAACACCGTGCACCAGCACAACACCGCGCTACGGTTGACGAAAAGATGCATCGGCAGCAACGGCTCGCGGGCGCGGCGTTCATGCCAGGCGAACAGGCCCAGCACCACTACAGCGCAACCCAGCAACCCGAGCACTTCGCGGCTGTGCCAGGCGTGTCCCTGGCCAATCTGAGTAATGCCCAGCAGCAACGCGGTCAGGCCGATGATCAGCAACACGGTGCCCAGGTAGTCGATGATCGGCGCGCGTTGCGGCACCGGCAGCCCCACCAGCGTGCGCCGCGCCACCAGCCAGGCGCCCAGGCCCAGCGGCAGGTTGATCCAGAAGACCCAGCGCCACGACAGGTATTCAGTCATGTAGCCACCCAGTACCGGCCCGGCGACGCTGGCCACTGCGTACATACTGCTGAAATAGCCCTGATAGCGACCGCGCTCGCGGGGCGGGATGATGTCGCCGATGATCGCCTGGCTCACGGAAATCATGCCGCCAGCACCGATGCCCTGGAAAATCCGCGCCAGCACCAATTGCTCCATGTTCTGCGCCATCCCGCAGAACAACGAGGCGAGGGTGAACAAGCCCATGCCGAACAGCATCAGCGGCCGCCGGCCATACAAGTCGCCCAGCTTGCCGTAGATCGGCACGGCCACGGTCATGGCAACCATGTACCCGGAGATCACCCAGGCCAGTAGGCTGACGTCTTTGAATTGTGCGGAAATGGCCGGCATCGAGACCGCGACGATGGTCTGGTCCAACGCCCCGAGGAAAATCGCCAGCATCAATGACACCAGCACGCTGCGGAGCGCGGGCTGCGGGGCTTGGGGGGTATTGAGCTGAGTCACGGTGGAACCTGCGGGCATCGTGCCTGGCGGCGAAATGCCCGCAGTTTAAATCGATAGCCGGCTATTCGATAGCCTCGTAAGGAAGGCCGACGTAATTTTCCGCAATGGTTTTTCGACCCGCCTCGGAATCGACGAAATACTCCAGCTCCGCTTCGCTGATGCGCTGGTTGAACGCATCGTCATCGAAACGGTGCAGCATCGAGGTCATCCACCAAGAGAACCGTTCAGCTTTCCAGACCCGTCGCAGGCAGATGTCGGAGTAGCGTTCCAGCAGATCCACGCGTCCGTCGCGATAGACCTTGAGCAGGATATTGAACAGCGTGCTGACATCGCTGGCCGCCAGGTTCAGCCCCTTGGCACCGGTCGGTGGGACGATGTGGGCGGCGTCGCCCACCAGGAACATCCGCCCGTACTGCATTGGCTCCACGACAAAGCTGCGCAGCGGCGCGATGCTTTTTTCGATGGAAGGACCGGTCACCAGCGTTTCGGCCAGGTCTGCGGGCAGGCGGTTTTTCAGTTCGGTCCAGAAACGCTCGTCCGGCCAGTCGGCCACCTGTTCCTCGGCGGGCACTTGCAGGTAATAACGGGTACGGGTGCGTGAGCGCATGCTGCACAGGGCAAAGCCGCGCTCGTGGCGCGCATAGACGAGTTCTTCGTGGACGGGTGGAGTGTCGGCGAGAATGCCGAGCCAACCGAACGGGTAGACGCGTTCGAAGACCTTGAGTTTTTCCGCCGGGATCGATTGCCGCGCCACGCCATGGAAACCGTCGCAGCCGGCGACGTAATCGCAATCCAGGCGCCAGGTTTCGCCGGCGTGTTCGAAGGTCACGAAGGGGTGATCGGTCGTGAGATCGTGGGGCTTGGCATTGTCGACCTGATACAGCGTCCGCGCGCCGGATTGCTCGCGCGCTGCCATCAAGTCGCGGGTGACTTCGGTCTGGCCGTAGACCATGACGTTTTGCCCGCCGGTCAGGCCCTTGAGATCAATGTGCACGCGGCGACCATTGAGGACCAGTTCAAAGCCATCGTGGGGCAGGCCTTCGGCGTCCATGCGCTGGCCAACCCCGGCCTGGCGCAGCAACTGCACCATGCCTTGTTCGAGCACGCCGGCGCGGATGCGGCTGAGGACGTAGTCGGGCGTCTGCCGTTCGAGGATCACGGTGTCGATCCCGGCGTTGTGCAACAGCTGGCCGAGCAGCAGTCCAGAGGGGCCGGCGCCGATAATGGCGACTTGGGTCTTGAGGGTTTTCATTGTTGTTATGACTCGCAAGAGGCACGCGACCAGGGTCGACGTTTATTTTTAGTAATCCTGGCGTGCATTTTTCGCTTGCGGACCTGTCAATTGAAGGGGAAAACTGCGCTGAAACCTGTACTTTCTGCCAATCGGTGCGATTACCGCCCGTAACCCGAGGCCTATCCTCGTTATGAAGAAAACCGAGCTGCCTTCGATCCCGGTGTTCAAGCTCTATGGCGAAAGCCAGGATTGGCCTACGCCGGACCTGCTGCACTGCGAAACCATTTCCAGCCGCAGCAGCGAGCACCAATGGGAAATCAAGCCCCATCGGCATGCCGACCTGTGCCAGTTGCTGTTTGTCTTCAAGGGCCAGGCAGAGCTCGAGATTGAAGGCCAGCGCACCCGGCTCGACGAGCCGGCGGTGCAGATCCTGCCACCGTTATCGGTCCATGGTTTTCGTTTTTCCGAGGATGTGCAGGGTTACGTAGTCACGCTGGCGGCGCCGCTGGTGACGCACCTGCAGGGGCAGCTCGGTCATTCGGTCAACATCCTGGCCCAGGCCGAAGCCTACCCGGCCGGCGAGAACGCCGATTATCTCAACAGTTTGTTCAGCGCCTTGCAGGCCGAGTACGTCGGGCATCAACCGGCCCGAGAAATGCTCATGCACGCATTGGTCAGCGTGATCATGGTCTGGGTCAGTCGCCAGGTGATGAGCCGGCGCACCTCGACCCAACGCCCGCAACGGGCCCGGGAATACCTCAACGGCTTCATTCAGCTGGTGGAGGAAACCTATCGCCAGCACGTCAAGGTCGAAGACCTGGCCCATCGCCTGGGCATTTCGGTGTCGCACCTCAACGGTACCTGCCGCGAGCTGGCGGGCCAGCCAGCATTGCAGATCATGCATGAGCGGCAATTGTTGGAAGCCAAACGGCTGCTGACCTACACCGGCATGACGATCTATGAGATATCCGAACTGCTCGGCTTCTCTGACCCGACCAACTTCACCCGACTGTTTCGCCGACGCGTCGGCATTTCGCCAAAAGCCTTCCGCGACCGGCTCAAGACCGATCAGCTAGACGACTGAAACCGCCTCAGCGCAGAGCGTTCAGGGATGCGTTGTGCGGTATGCAGCGTTCAAAGTTGCAACTGGCGTAGTCACGGGGCAACTGCCTGGCCTGCTCGACCCGATACGCCGCGGTGCCATACAGCGCAAGCGTGGCGGTGCAGGTGATGAAAATGGCGAGGCGTCTTCTTGTTTTGATGTTCATGGCGATGACCTCTGAACGAATACCCGGGGGTACTGTTTTCAGCATAGGTCAGCTGTGGCGGGTTGCCAGCGAGGTGGGTCTTGTATGTGACCCGGTATTCAGAACATTTATGTCCATCAGGTGCAGGGATTCATCGTGGCGAGGGAGCTTGCTCCCGCTCGGTTGCGCAGCGGCCGCAAATTTTGGGGCCGCTGCGCAGCCCAGCGGGAGCAAGCTCCCTCGCCACAGGTGTGCTTTTCATGCCCAAAAAGGCATGTCAGGGATCATGCCAAATGCTCAGGCTTCATCGGGTCCCCCGGCTTGACGTCCAGTTGGTGGCGCACATCCTCGAACATTTCGTCGTAGTACTTGTGCATCGAGCCGATGCTGGCAGTCTTGGGCATGCCGTATTGCTGGGCGATGCGGGTGGCGTGGCGGGCGAAGTCGAAGGCCTGGTCCTTGGCCAGGAAAAACGTCTCGTCCACGTTCTTGTCTTCCACCGTGCCGTGCAGGCGGAAGGACATGCCCGTTCCCTCCTTGGGATCCTGTGCAATTTCGTAGTCGATGCACAGGTTGTAGCTGTAATCATCCTTGTTCAGCGCATGGCGCTCCATGTGCAGGTGACCGGGTTGGAACGTGGCCATAAGCGTCTCTCCTTCGAAGGCGTGGAGAACGGCAGACACCGCGCCTGCCGCATAAGTTTTGCTGTCACCGATAAACGATACCCGGCGTTGCCATGCTGATGCGGGTGCCGGCGGTGCCCTGGACGATAGCATCGATGTCCGACAGCGATCCGATCACCGCGACCTTACCGGTGTTACGGGCGAATTCGCAGGCGGCTTGTACCTTCGGCCCCATGGATCCGGCGGCGAAACCGAGCCGTTCCATGTCGTCGGGGTGGGCCTGGGCAATGGCTTTCTGGGTCGGTTTGCCGAAATCGATGAACGCGGCGTTGACGTCGGTGGCGATTACCAGCAGATCGCTTTCCAATTGTTCAGCCAGCAGCGCCGAGCACAGGTCCTTGTCGATCACCGCTTCCACGCCTTGCAGCTTGCCGTCGGCGCCGTACATCGTCGGGATGCCGCCACCGCCGGCGCAGATCACGATGCTGCCTTTTTCCAACAGCCATTTGATCGGGCGGATCTCGAAGATGCGCTTGGGCCGGGGGCTGGCGACCACGCGGCGGAACTTGTCGCCGTCCGGGGCGATTGCCCAGCCTTTCTCGGCGGCGAGTTTTTGCGCGTCTTTCTGGCTGTAGACCGGGCCGATGGGCTTGGTCGGGTTCTGGAAGGCCGGGTCGTTGGCGTCCACTTCAACCTGGGTCAGGAGCGTGGCGAAGGGCACTTCGAAGTCCAGCAGGTTGCCCAGTTCCTGTTCGATGATGTAGCCGATCATGCCTTCGGTTTCGGCGCCCAGCACGTCCAGCGGGTACGGCGTGACCGAGGTGTAGGCCGCCGCTTGCAACGACAGCAGGCCGACCTGCGGGCCGTTGCCGTGGGCGATGACCAGTTGGTTGCCCGGATGGATCTTGGCGATCTGTTCGGTCGCGGTGCGGATGTTGCTGCGTTGATTGTCTGCGGTCATGGGTTCCCCCCGACGCAGGAGGGCGTTACCGCCCAGGGCAACGACGATGCGCATGGTGTTGTCCTTATAAAATGGAACGAACAATGCAGTTCCCCTGTGGGAGCGAGCTTGCTCGCGATGACGGCGGCACATCCGGTATCAATGCAAGCTGACGCTCCGCCATCGCGAGCAAGCTCGCTCCCACAATGAAAAGCACTTCAATGGGGGTCAGATATCCGCCAACGCCGCCACCAGGATCGCCTTGATGGTGTGCATGCGGTTTTCCGCCTGTTCGAAAGCAATGTTGGCCGGGGATTCGAATACTTCCTCGGTCACTTCCACGCCATTGGCCAGGTTCGGATAGCGCGCGGCGATGTCCTTGCCGACCTTGGTTTCGCTGTTGTGGAACGCCGGCAGGCAGTGCATGAACTTCACCCGTGGGTTGCCGGAGGCCTTCATCATTTGCGCGTTGACTTGGTAGGGCAGCAATTGCTCGATGCGCTCGTCCCAGGCTTCCACCGGCTCGCCCATGGACACCCAGATATCGGTGTGGATGAAATCGACGCCCTTGACCGCTTCCTGCGGGTCTTCGGTGATGGTGATCCGCGCGCCGCTTTCGGCCGCGAAGGCTTGGCACTGGTCGATGAAATCCTGGTGCGGCCACAGCGCTTTCGGTGCGCCGATGCGCACGTCCATGCCCAGTTTGGCGCCGATCATCAGCAACGAATTGCCCATGTTGTAGCGCGCATCGCCGAGGTAGGCGTAGCTGATGTCATGCAGCGGCTTGTCGCTGTGCTCGCGCATGGTCAGGGTGTCGGCGATCATTTGGGTGGGGTGGAATTCGGCGGTCAGGCCGTTGAACACCGGCACCCCGGCGAACTTGGCCAGCTCCTCGACGATCTCCTGTTCGAAGCCCCGGTATTCGATGGCGTCGAACATCCGCCCCAGCACCCGGGCGGTGTCCTTCATGCTTTCCTTGTGGCCGATCTGCGATGACACCGGGTCGATGTAGGTGACGTGGGCGCCCTGGTCATGGGCCGCGACTTCGAAGGCGCAGCGGGTGCGGGTCGAGGTTTTTTCGAAAATCAGCGCGATGTTCTTGCCCTTGAGGTGCGGCTGCTCGGTGCCGGTGTATTTGGCGCGCTTGAGATCACGGGACAGGTCCAGCAGAAAGTGCAGCTCGCGGTTGGTGTGGTGCATCAAGCTCAGCAGGCTACGGTTGCGCATATTGAAAGCCATGGTGGATCTCCTTGGGTGTCGGTTATCCCCTGGGCCGTTTTCGATAAAAGCGGTCCAGGCTCGAAGGTCAGTAGTCGATAGGGTCGCGAATGATCGGGCAGGTCATGCAATGGCCGCCGCCTCGGCCCCGGCCCAGCTCGCTGGCGCTGATGGTGATGACTTCCACGCCAGCCTTGCGCAGCAGGGTGTTGGTGTAGGTATTGCGGTCGTAGCCGATCACCACGCCTGGCTCCAGGGCGACCACGTTGTTGCCGTCGTCCCATTGTTCGCGTTCAGCGGCGAAGCTGTTGCCGCCAGTTTCCACTATCCGCAGCGCCGGCAACTTGAGGGCGGCGGCTACGGTATCGAGGAAACTGCCTTCCTCGCGGCGCACATCGATGCCGCCGGGTTTGCTCTCGTCCGGACGCAACGAAAACGCCACGATCTGGCTGACCACTTCCGGGAAAACCGTGACCAGGTCGCGGTCACAGAAACTGAACACGGTATCCAGGTGCATGGCTGCGCGGGATTTCGGCAGCCCCGCAACGATCACGCGCTCCACGGCGTTGTGCTTGAACAGGTTCAGCGCCAGTTGGCCGATGGCCTGACGGGATGAGCGTTCGCCCATGCCGATCAACACCACGCCGTTACCGATCGGCATCACGTCGCCGCCTTCGAGGGTGGCATTGCCATGGTCGTGGTCCGGGTCGCCGTACCAGATCTGGAAATCGGCATGGGTAAACTCCGGGTGGAATTTATAGATGGCTGTGGTCAGCAGGGTTTCCTGGCGCCGCGCCGGCCAGAACATCGGGTTCAGGGTCACGCCGCCGTAGATCCAGCACGTGGTGTCGCGGGTGAACTGGGTATTGGGCAGCGGCGGCAGGATGAAGCTGGAGTGCCCGAGGAAATCGCGGAACATCTGGATTGTCTTGCCGCCGAAGCTATCCGGCAGGTCATCGGCCGAGACGCCGCCGATCAGGTATTCGGCGATATGGCGCGGCTCCAGGCTGCGCAGCCACGCGCTCACTTCATGCGCCAGGCCCAGGCCCACGGCGTTGGCCGTGACCTTGCGATGCAGAATCCAATCCAGCGCCTCGGGGATGGCGACAATGTCGGTCAGCAGGTTGTGCATCTCCAGGACGTCGATATCGCGTTCGCGCATCTTGGTGACGAAATCGAAGTGGTCGCGCTTGGCCTGGTTGACCCACAGCACGTCGTCGAACAGCAGTTCGTCGCAGTTGTTCGGGGTCAGCCGCTGGTGGGCCAGACCGGGTGAACAGACCATGACTTTGCGCAATTTGCCGGCTTCGGAATGGACGCCGTATTTCACTTTTTCCGTGGTCATTACACATCCTCCAGATAAAACAGTTAACCGGTCAGAGGGTCAGGAAACCCGCGTAGAGCCCGTAGGCCGCTACCAGCGCTCCGACGATCACGGCGGCGAAAATCAGCTTCTCGACCGAGGTGAAAACCGGTTTGCCCAGTTCGTGCTTGGCCTTGGCGAACAGGATCGCGCCGGGGGCGTAGAGCAGGGCGGAAAGCAGCAGGTATTTGATCCCGCCGGCATACAGCAGCCACATCGCATAGATCAGCGCGATGGTGCCGATGAGCAGGTCCTTGCGGCGTTCGGCCAGGGCGTTCTGATAGGTCTCGCCGCGCACCGCCAACAGCACCGCGTAGGCGGCCGACCACAAATACGGCACCAAGATCATCGAAGTGGCGAGGTAGATCAGCGACAGGTAGGTGCTGGCGGAAAACAACGTGATGACCAGGAACAGCTGGACCATCGCGTTGGTCAGCCACAGGGCATTGGCCGGCACATGGTTGGCGTTTTCCCGGCGCAGGAACGCCGGCATGGTGTGGTCCTTGGCAGCAGCGAACATGATCTCGGCGCACAGCAGGACCCAGGACAGCAGGGCGCCGAGCAGCGAGATGATCAGGCCAACGCTGATCAGTACCGCGCCCCAGTGGCCGACCACGTGCTCCAGCACGGCGGCCATCGACGGGTTCTGCAACTTTGCCAGTTCCGGCTGGGTCATGATCCCCAGCGACAGCACATTCACCAGTACCAGGAACAACAGCACGGTAATGAAACCGATGACGGTGGCCTTGCCGACGTCGCTGCGTTTCTCGGCGCGGGCGGAGAAAATACTCGCGCCCTCGATACCGATGAACACCCACACGGTGACCAGCATCATGTGTCGCACCTGGTCCATTACGCTGCCCAGGTCGGGGTTCTTCAAGCCCCAGATGTCAGCGGTGAATATCTCCAGCTTGAAGGCGAATACCGCGATCAGCACGAACAGCAGCAGCGGCACGATCTTGGCGACGGTGGTCACCAGGTTGATGAACGCGGCTTCCTTGATGCCGCGCAGCACCAGGAAATGCACCGCCCACAGCAACACTGAGGCGCCGATTACCGCGGCGACAGTGTTGCCCTCGCCAAACATCGGGAAGAAATAGCCCAGGGTACTGAACAACAAGACGAAGTAGCCGACGTTGCCCAGCCAGGCGCTGATCCAGTAGCCCCAGGCCGATGAGAAACCCATGTAGTCGCCGAACCCGGCCTTGGCGTAGGCATACACGCCGCCGTCCAGGTCGGGCTTGCGGTTGGCCAGGGTCTGGAACACGAAAGCCAGGGTCAGCATGCCCACTGCGGTGATGGCCCAGCCGATCAACACGGCACCGACGTCGGCACTGGCGGCCATGTTCTGCGGCAGGGAAAAGATCCCGCCGCCGATCATCGAGCCCACTACCAGCGCGACCAGCGCACCCAGTCGTAGTTTTCCGGGGGTATCGGACATTGCATGACTCCCATGCGGGGGAAGAGAGTCAACAGCCTATGTCGATTGGAAAGGCTGGCATCTGATCTAGGTCAGGTAACTGTTCGACGTGGATGTAGTGGTGACTCATGCGCCGCTATCGCGAGCAAGCTCGCTCCCACAGTTTCACGCATATCCTTGTGGACGCGAGCTTGCTCACGGCGGCGATCCGACGATGGCGATCGGGCGATCACCACTGCGCCCGGTGAGCCCCCAGCTCGGCGGCCGGCAACGCCCATTGCAGCGGCGTGCCGGTGATCTTCAGCGGCACCTGCAAACGATGCGCCGGGCCCCACGGTGTTTGTTCCACCAGCAGACCCTGGTCGGCCTCGTCTTCGGGTCGCAATCCACCCCCACTGCCGGCGCCATGCTCGATCAACAGCTTCGCCGTGCGCGCCAGCGACAAGCGTGCCGAGCCGCCATGGCCGGTGAGCAAGCGGCGGGAGACCAACACAATCGCGCTGGCGGCCATCAGGTAACCGGTGCCGTGGTCCAGCGCCTGGACCGGCAGCGGCGTTGGTTTGTCCGTGTGTTTCCAGGCCATGCCGGCGTCGGCGATGCCGCTGCTCATTTGCACCAGGCTGTCGAAGCCGCGGCGGTGTTGCCAGGGGCCGCTCCAGCCGTAGGCGTTGAGGCAGACATCGATCAGGCCTGGGGCCAATTGTTGGCGCTGCGTGGCGCCGTAGCCCAGGCGTTCCAGTGCGTCGGCGCGGTAGCCGTGCAGCAGGATATCGGCCTCCTTGAGCAGCGCCTCGAACGTCGCGCGGTCGGCGGGCTGGTGCAAGTCGAGGCGGGCGCAACGTTTGCCAAGGGTGACTTCCGGCACCACGCCGGGTTCGTTCCAGGTCGGCGGGTCGATGCGCAGTACGTCGGCGCCCAGGCCAGCGAGAAAGCGGCTGGCAATCGGGCCGGCCAACACGCGGGTCAGGTCCAGCACCTTGAGGCCCGCCAGCGGCTGGGCGACGGAGCCGAGCCAGGGCGTAGGGGAGCCCTCGACGCCGTGTTCCAATTGAACGAGAGGCTCGGCATTCACCGCCATGCCCTGCGGATGCACTTGCCACGCCTGCCACGAGCGCATCTGTGCGGCGCAACCGCCGGCATCGACCACGGCCTGCTCCAGCTCGGCCTTGTTCCAACGGATCACTTTGCCTGCCATGTCGGCGCGGTCGGTGCAGGCCCCGAGGACCTTTTCCGCCGCCCGGCGATGATGCGGCGCGTTGGTGTGCAGGCGGATCCAGCCGTCGGCGGTGGCATAGTCGCCAGCCACCGGATCCCACATCGGCGGCACGCTCCAGCCGATGGGCCGCAGGGAGGTGGAAAACCAGAACGAGGCCAGGCGCCGGTCGACTTCAAGCGTTGGCGGGCGACCGGTTTGCTGGTGGATGAGCTCGGCGACCGCTTGACCGGCCACACCGATGCTCGCGCTGGCCAGTTCCGTGACCGCGAAGGCCGAGGGCAGGGCGCCTTCGCCTGTGAAGGGGATCGGTGTCGTGGGCAAGCCGATGGCGGTTTGCATGGATGTAAGTAGGTCTGACATTTGGAATCCCTCCTGAACCAGAGAGCGAGCATAGATCAAACGAACCTCGGGGGCCGCTACGCGCCCCGGCGGGAACAAGCTCCCTCGCTACGGTGTTCCGGGCGTGACCATATCCAGAGATTACCCAGGCCCATGCCCGCGAGCGCGAGGTAAACCGGCCAGTGGTGATCGAGCACCAGCAGCATCAACGCTGCGCAGCACAGCATGCTGGCCGTTGCGGCGATCTTGGCCCGACGCGGGATGACCTTGCCGTTGCGCCAGTTGTGCAGCATCGGCCCGAACAACCGATGGCCCTCCAGCCAGGCACTCAGGCGTGGCGAACTGCGGGTCGCGGCCCAAGCGGCGAGCAGGATGAACTCAGTGGTCGGCAAGCCGGGCACGACGAGGGCGACCAGGCCGATGGCCAGGCTGGCGTAGGCGAGGAGGGCGAAGAGCAGTTGGGTGAGTTTGGAGGTTGTGCGGCTCATGTATTTCTATCCGACATGCGCTTGGCCCTGTGGGAGCGAGCTTGCTCGCGATAGCGGTGTATCAGGCGCATGAAGGTCGACTGATCTGACGCCATCGCGAGCAAGCTCGCTCCCACACTGGTTCTTGGTGACTGCAGAATATGCATCCACCATGAATCTCCTTTGGGAGTGGTGTGAGTCAGGCCAACTCGGTCGCGTAGGCTTGCTCCAGCAACACCGTAAATCGGTTGAACGCCGCCAGCGCCCCTTGGTCCGCCTCGGCTTCCTGTTGTTCGGTGAAGGGCAGCTCGTCGAGGGTCCGTGTGAAGGTTTTCCAGCCTTCGGCGCGGCCGCCCGCGGGTTCTGCCAAGTGGCGGGCACCGAAGGTTTCGTTCATTCCAAGGGCGACGGCGCGCTTGATCAGGAACGCAGCGCCAAGCTTGGAACCCTCGGAGACGAACAGCCAGCCGAGGGCCTCGGCCTGGGTCGGGTTCTTCACCGCGCCTGCCACGGACGCCGGCACTTCGGTGTCCAGGTCCGCGAGGTCGGCCTTGGCCGCTTCGGCGCGGCAACGTGCAGGCAAATCGGCAACCAGCGCGGTCAGTTGCGCGTCGTTGTACAGCGCCACCAGTTCCGACTGGAACTGGTATTGGGCAACCACGAAGCGAGCGTAGCTGGCCTGGGTTTCGAATGGGGCGTGTGCCTTGACCAGCGCGTCGAGCTTGCCGTGGGGCTCGTGGGTAATCTGGTTCAGGCGTTGGGAGCGGGTAACGGGGCGGTGTGTGGTCATGAAAAATTCCTTCGAATGAAAGTTGTGGCGAGGGGATTTATCCCCGCTGGGCTGCGCAGCAGCCCTAACAAAAATGGAACCGAAAGAAGCAGGCTTTGGGGGCGCTGCGCACCCCAGCGGGGATAAATCCCCTCGCCACAGGTAGTTTGTTTTGGCTGAACGCTGGATCAGATATCCCAGATCAGGTTGACCGCGAAGTTGCGTCCAGGCGCCGTGAGGCGATCGAGATTGGCCGGGTTCAGCACCGCTGCTTCGCCGACGCTGTCGTAGCCGCGCACGTCGTCCCACAGCCAGTACTTCTTGTCGGTGAGGTTGTAGAGGCCGCCGCTGACCGTGACGTCGTTGGTGACCTTGTAGTACCCGCTCAGGTCGACAATGCCGAAACCCGGCGTCTTGAACTGGCTGCTGACGCCGTCAGGGGACTTGAAGTTGCTGTCATCGACGCGGTCTTGCTTCTTCACCAGGGTCCAGCTGAGCAAGGTGCCGAACTGCGCCTGGTCGTAACCCAGGCCGAACACGCCGGTCATTGGGTTGATGCTGTTGAGCGGTTCGCCGGTATCGTCGTTGCGGCCATGGAGGTAAGCCACCGAGCCTTGGGTATAGAGCCCCCGTGGCGCGCCGAACACGTCCAGGTCCAGGCGACCCTTGGCTTCGATGCCCTTGATGGTGGCGTGCTTGATGTTGTTGCTCTGGAAGGTCAATTGGTCGGCGCCGGGGATGATGGCGTCCTCGTTGATGAAGTCGCGGTACTTGTTGTAGAACACCGCCACGTCGAACGAGCCGGAGTCGAAGCGACCGCGCAGGCCGGTTTCGTAACTCTTGCTTTTTTCCGGTTCGAGGTCGGGGTTGGGTTTCACGCTGTAGCCCACGCCCGCGTTATCGAAACGTCCGTACAGGGCCTTGGCCGTCGGCGTGCGGAAGCCTTCGGCGTACTGGCCGTACCAGGTGTGCTGATCGGTCAGGGCATAGGTCAGGCCGAACTTGGGCGATACGCGATGCCAGGTCTTGTCCTCGGCACTGACGGTGCCGCCGCTGGTAGGGTCCACGGTGCGGAGGAATTCCTCGGTGAGGCGCGGCTTGAGCCGGGTGTAGTCGTAGCGCAGCGCGGGGGTGAAGGTCCATTTGTCCCAGCTGATCTGGTCCTGGGCGAACAGGCTGTAGGTATTGATCGTCGGGTCCGGGAAGTCACTGGCTTTTGCCAAAACGTCCCGCGTGCTGATGGTTCCCACGGCGGAGCAGCCCACGCCAACCGCCAGGCACACGCCGTTGCCGCTGCGCGAACCGGTGACTTTCTGTTGCTTGAGCGTGGTGCCGTAGGTCAGCGCGTGACCGGTGTCGGCGACGCTGAAAGACTTGTCCAACTGGGCATCGAAAACCCACTGTTTCTCTTCGTAGAGCGTTTCCCGGGTGCGCAGTATCTGACGAGTAATCGGGAAGTAGAACTCGGCGGTGCTCTGGTCGGTCTTCGCGACCTGGTGGTTCAGGCTCCACTTGATGTTATCGGCCAGCAGGCTGTCGAGGGCGAAGCTGTGCTCCAGGCCGAACCGCTCGCGGGTGACGGTGTCGTTGCCGGTGCGCCACTGGTACATGCCGCCGGGCAGAATCGAGCCGGGTATGGTTGGTCGACCGTTGGAATACGGGCCGCCATAGGCGCTTTTCAGGTCAACGTCGCGGTCGTCCTTGTACTTCTCGTATACCAGGCTCAGGCGTGCGTCATCGCTGTAGTCCCAGCCGAGCTTGGCCAACACGCTATTGGCCCGCACGTCTTCCGGGTTGGCCGCGGTGCGATCCAGGCCCGTGCCATTGTTGCCGCCGTAGGATTCGGTCTCGTGACCGTCACGCTGGCTGTAATGAAGCAAGCCGTCGAACGGACCGCTGCGACCGGCGACGGTGGCGGATTTGAGCCAGCTCTCGTCAACGGAGCTGTAGCCGGTCTTCAGGCGTGCGCCGACGTCCTGGCCGGGCTTGATGATGTCATCCGCATCGAGGGTGAAATAACTGACGACGCCGCCAATGGCGTTGCTGCCGTACAGCACCGAGGCTGGGCCCCGAAGGATTTCCACGCGCTTGATGATTTCCGGGTCGACATAGTTGCGCTGGGTTTTTGCGTAGGGGCCGTTGAAGAAACCGCCAGGCACTTCCACACCATCGACCTGGGTCAGGATCCGGTTGCCGTCGATGCCGCGAATGTTGTAGCCGCTGATGCCGCCGCGCTGGCCCGCGCCGCCCACCGAAACGCCGGGCTCGTAGCGCACCAGGTCCTTGAGGGTGTTGACGTTGTTGCGATCGAGTTCCTGGCGATCATGGATGGAAACCGTGCTCGGTACGCTGGTGATGTCTTGTTCCTGGCGGGTGGCACTGATGGTGACTTGCTGCAAGTCCAGCACGTTGCGGGCGCTGCGTTTTTCCAGAACGATGTTGTTATCGCCCAGTTTGCGGTAGCTCAGGTCGGTCCCCACCAACAAGCGCTCCAGGGCTTTTTCTGGCGGCAGCGAGCCGTTAACGCCCGGCGAAGCGACGCCTGCGGCCAGTTCAGCCGGCAAGCCTACTTGCCAACCCGTGACGGTCGTGAACGCGTTGAGCGCGGAAACCAGCGGTTGTCGGGCAATGTTGAAGGTGTAGTCGCCCATGTTGTGGGCGGGTGGTTGCCCCGCGGCGGCAAGGACGGCCGGCGCGGCACCGGCCATCAGGATGGCGGCGGTCAGCAATGACAGCGCGCGGGAAGGTGCGAGGAACCGGCAGGTAAGGCGAGAGGACATCGATAGCGCTCCGTGTCGCATCTGTTATAGGTGCAGATCGGCATCTGGAAGATGCGAATCAATTGCATTGGCTATAACGAGACGAACCAGCGACGGCTATCGAGTAAAAATAATTCTCATTTAGTTCAATATCACCAGTGCCGGGTATTCCTGCAGCCGCGCGGAGGTGATGTGCGCCAGGGAGCGGACCACATCCAGCGGCTGGTCGAGGCGGTAATTGCCCGTCACCGCGATGTTGGCCAGCCGTTCGTTGGTATTGATGATCCAGCCAGGGTAATAGCGCCGGAGTTCGGCCAAGACCTGGCTCAGCGGCCGATTTTCGAACACCAGCCGACCTTGGACCCAAGCCAGTTCGGTACCTGCATCGAGGCGTGTGGGGCGGTCGAAGCCGTTGGGGCCGATGCGGATGCTTTCTCCAGCCGACAACCGCACGTGGGTGTCGTACCGGGTGGCCCGCAGGTCGAGGTCGCCGCGCTGCACTTGGATTTGGGCTACGCCGTCGAGGTAACGCACGGCAAATGTGGTGTCGCTGACGCTGGCAATGACCGGGCCGGCATCGATTTCCAGTGGCAGGTTGCGGTTGCCCGGCACTTCGAAGAATGCCTCGCCCTTATACAGGCGGGCCACGTGCCGTTGTTCGCTGAACGTGCTGGAAAACGCCGAATCGGTGTTGAGCAGGACCTTGGAGCCGTCTTCCAATTGCAGGCGCTGGCGCTCACCGACGACCGTCAGGTGATCGGCTTCGAAGTGCAGGGGCAAGTCGCTGAAATTGAACAGGCCGAGAAACAGCACGGCGGCCGTTGCCAACGGTTTCCAATGGGCACGCAGGCGCGACAGCGCGGTGACTTTGGGCTGGCCGCGCAGTTGTCGGGCGCTTTCGATAACGTGCGGGCCATTCCAGATCGCCTGGGCCCTGGCGAACGCTTCGCCATGGCGAGGATCGGCCGCCAGCCAGGCTTGGAAGTCTCGACGCTGCTCCTCGCTGGGGCTGTCGAGCAGGATCAACCAGTCCAGCGCCTGGTCCATGGCGTGGGCAGTGTCCTGTGCCTCGGCGGCTTCAGGTGGGCGATGGTTGTCCGTCACGGTGGATTCTCATTATTGGCGGCAAGCACACGCTACAAGCCGCAAGCGGTAGCTGGCAAGCATGCATCCAGCTTGCGGCCTTGCCGCTTGATTCATGGGTTGCGTTCGGCCACGCCCACGCAGATGGCCATGATCAGTTTCAATTCTTTTTGCACGGTACTCAGGGACACGTTCAAACGTTGCGCGATGTCTTGGTAACTGTGGCCATGCAGCCGGTTGAGAATAAAGATCTGCTGTTGGCGCGGGCTGAGGGATTGCAGGCTGACGTTGAGGCGTTCGAGCATTCGTTCGGCATGGGTGGCGTCTTCGGCGCTGCTTTGAGGCGCGACCACATTGTTCATGACATCCAGCGGTACGTCATCCACCAGGGTTCGCGACTGGACTCGCCGCGCGCGCAGATGGTCCAGCGCCAGGTTGCGGGCGGTCTGGAAAACGAAGGGTTCAAGATGATCGACGGTGCGCTCGCTCAGGGCACGGGTTACGCGCAGGTAGGTTTCCTGAAGCAGGTCTTCGGCGGTGCTCGGGTTGTTGACCATCCGCTCGAGGGTGCGCAGCAGCGGGGTGCGCTGGGCGAGGAAGACGTGGTGAAAGCGTGATTGACTCACGGTAGGGCCCGATCCGGTTTGACAAGATGATAATGCTTATCATCTGCGCGAGCGGTCAAGCCTTCATTTTCGTGAGTGCCGAAACCCTGTGGGAGCGAGCTTGCTCGCGATAGCGGTGGGCCAGCCACCTATGATGCAGGCTGACCGGACGCTATCGCGAGCAAGCTCGCTCCCACAAAAAAGCTTCTTGCTGCTGTATCGGTTACTCCGCGTTACACAACGCCAGGCAGTTATCCAGCATGCGGTTGGAGAAACCCCATTCGTTGTCATACCAGGCCAATACCTTGAGCAGCTTGCCGCTGGCCTTGGTGTGGTTGGCGTCGAAGATCGACGACAGCGGGTTGTGGTTGAAATCGCTGGAGACCAGCGGCAGGGTGTTGTAGCCGAGGATCTTCGAATGCTGGCTGGCCTGCTTGAGCAGTGCGTTGACTTCATCGGCCGACGCTTCGCGCTTGAGCTGCACGGTGAGGTCCACCAGCGACACGTTGATCACCGGTACGCGCACGGCCATGCCGGTCAGCTTGCCCGCCAGTTCCGGCAGCACCAGGCCCACCGCTTCGGCGGCGCCGGTCTTGCTCGGGATCATGTTCTGGGTGGCCGAACGGGCGCGATACGGGTCGCTGTGGTAGACGTCGGTCAGGTTCTGGTCGTTGGTGTAGGCATGGATGGTGGTCATCAGGCCGCTTTCGATGCCCAGCTCGCGGTGCAGCACCTGGGCCACCGGGGCCAGGCAGTTGGTGGTGCACGACGCGTTGGAAATGATCTGGTGGGACTGGCGCAGGATGTCATGGTTCACGCCATACACCACGGTGGCGTCGGCACCCTTGGCCGGGGCCGAAATGATCACCTTGCGGGCGCCGGCGCTGATGTGGGCGGCCGCCTTGGCGCGGTCGGTGAACAGGCCGGTGCACTCGAACACCACGTCGATTTTCTCGGCGGCCCAGGGCAGCTCGGCCGGGTTGCGGATGGCACTGACCGAGATGCGGTCGCCATTGACCGTCAGGCTTTCGTGATCGTGCTGGACGTCGGCATCGAAAGTGCCGTGCACGGTGTCGAACTTGAGCAGGTGAGCATTGATTGCGCTGTCGCCCAGGTCGTTGATGGCGACGATCTGCAAGTCGCGACGATAGCCTTGGGTATACAGTGCACGGAGGACGTTGCGGCCGATGCGGCCAAAACCATTGATTGCGATTCGAAGAGTCATTAACTGCGCCGCCGTCGATTTGTTGTTGGAATTACAAGATTATTCGCATAAAAATAGAAAACAAGCCTTTTTAGTGGCAATATTTTGTTTTATCTACAACGAGTGACCTGAATCAACTGGTCCGATTGGTCAAAAACCGTTTGTCGCCCTGTCTTACCTGCGGTGTACAAAGGGCTTTTGAACCAGCATAGACAATCAGGTCGCCACACCCGTTAGCCTGGAGTTCTACACATGCATCCCCGCGTACTTGAGGTCACCGAACGGCTTATCGCCCGCAGTCGCGCTACTCGCGAGGCTTACCTTGCACTGATCCGCGGTGCAGCCAGCGACGGCCCGATGCGCGGCAAGCTGCAGTGCGCCAACTTCGCCCATGGCGTGGCCGGTTGCGGCACCGAAGACAAGCATCACCTGCGGATGATGAACGCCGCCAACATCGCCATCGTGTCGTCCTATAACGACATGCTCTCGGCCCACCAGCCGTACGAAACCTTCCCCGAACAAATCAAGAAAGCCCTGCGCGAGATCGGCTCGGTCGGCCAGTTCGCCGGCGGTACGCCGGCCATGTGCGACGGCGTGACCCAGGGCGAGGCCGGGATGGAACTGAGCCTGCCGAGCCGCGAAGTGATCGCGTTGTCCACGGCGGTGGCGCTGTCCCACAACATGTTCGACGGCGCCTTGATGCTCGGCATCTGCGACAAGATCGTCCCGGGGCTGATGATGGGCGCGCTGCGCTTCGGTCATCTGCCGACAATCTTCGTGCCCGGCGGGCCGATGGTCTCGGGCATTTCCAACAAGGAAAAAGCCGACGTGCGCCAGCGCTACGCCGAAGGCAAGGCGACGCGCGAAGAGCTGCTGGAATCGGAGATGAAGTCCTACCACAGCCCCGGCACCTGCACCTTCTACGGCACCGCCAACACCAACCAGTTGCTGATGGAAGTGATGGGCCTGCACTTGCCGGGCGCTTCGTTCGTCAACCCGAACACACCGCTGCGCGACGCCCTGACCCGTGAAGCCGCGTTCCAGGTCACGCGCCTGACCAAGCAGAGCGGCAACTTCATGCCCATCGGTGAAATCGTCGACGAGCGCTCGCTGGTCAACTCCATCGTTGCGCTGCACGCCACCGGCGGCTCCACCAACCACACCCTGCACATGCCGGCCATCGCCATGGCGGCGGGCATCCAGTTGACCTGGCAGGACATGGCCGACCTCTCCGAGGTGGTGCCGACCCTGAGCCACGTCTACCCGAACGGCAAGGCCGACATCAACCACTTCCAGGCGGCGGGTGGCATGTCCTTCCTGATCCGCGAACTGCTGGAAGCCGGTCTGCTCCACGAAAACGTCAATACCGTGCTCGGCCATGGCCTGAGCCGCTACACCCAGGAGCCGTTCCTGGAGGATGGCGAGCTGGTGTGGCGCGACGGCCCGATCGAGAGCCTCGACGAGAACATCCTGCGCCCGGTGGCCCGTGCTTTCTCGCCGGAAGGCGGCTTGCGGGTGATGGAAGGCAATCTTGGCCGTGGCGTGATGAAGGTTTCGGCCGTGGCCCTGGAAAACCAAGTCGTCGAGGCGCCGGCCATGGTCTTCCAGGATCAGCAGGATCTGGCCGATGCGTTCAAGGCCGGTCTGCTGGAAAAGGATTTTGTCGCGGTGATGCGCTTCCAGGGCCCGCGCTCCAATGGCATGCCCGAGCTGCACAAGATGACGCCGTTCCTTGGCGTGCTGCAGGATCGCGGCTTCAAGGTGGCGCTGGTCACTGACGGGCGCATGTCCGGCGCGTCGGGGAAAATACCGGCGGCCATTCACGTCAGCCCCGAAGCTTATGTCGGCGGCGCGTTGGCTCGGGTGCAGGAGGGCGATATCATCCGCGTCGATGGCGTCAAAGGCACCTTGGAACTGAAGGTGGACGCCGAGGAATTCGCCGCGCGCGAGCCGGCCAAGGGCCTGTTGGGCAACAACATAGGCACCGGTCGCGAGCTGTTCGGTTTCATGCGCATGGCTTTCAGCTCGGCAGAGCAGGGCGCCAGCGCCTTCACTTCTGCCCTGGAGACGCTTAATTGAAACTGGCTTTGGTCGGTGACATCGGTGGGACCAATGCGCGTTTCGCCCTGTGGAAGAACCACAACCTGGAGAATATCCAGGTGCTGGCGACAGCGGATTACGCCTGTCCGGAAGATGCCATCAAGGTTTACCTGAGCGGCATGGGCATGGCGCCGGGTTCGATTGGCTCGGTGTGCCTGTCGGTGGCCGGGCCTGTGAGTGGTGATGAGTTTCGCTTCACCAACAACCACTGGCGCCTGAGCAACCTGGCGTTCTGCAAGACCTTGGAGGTGGAGAAGCTGTTGCTGGTCAACGACTTCTCCGCCATGGCCCTGGGCATGACCTGCTTGCGTCCCGACGAATACCGGGTCGTCTGCCAGGGCACACCGGAACCGATGCGCCCGGCGGTGGTGATCGGCCCGGGCACCGGGCTGGGCGTCGGCACGCTGCTGGACCTGGGCGAAGGTCGCTTCGCGGCGTTGCCAGGGGAAGGCGGCCATGTCGACCTGCCGATGAGCAGTCCGCGCGAGACCCAGCTGTGGCAACACATCTACAACGAAATCGGCCACGTCAGCGCCGAAACCGCCCTGAGCGGCAGCGGCTTGCCCCGCGTGTATCGGGCGATCTGCGCGGTGGATGGCCATGAGCCGGTGCTCGATACTCCTGAATCCATTACCGCCGCCGGCCTGGCCGGGGATCCTGTTGCGCTGGAAGTCCTTGAGCAGTTCTGCCGATGGCTGGGGCGCGTGGCGGGCAATAACGTACTCACGGTGGGCGGGCGCGGCGGTGTCTATATCGTTGGCGGCGTCGTCCCGCGGTTTGCCGATTTCTTCGTTGAGAGTGGCTTCGCCAAGTCCTTCGCCGACAAGGGTTGCATGAGCGATTATTTCAAGGGCATTCCAGTCTGGTTGGTGACAGCGCCGTACTCCGGCCTGATGGGTGCGGGCGTGGCGTTGGAGCAATCCTCCACGATTTGAAATTGGAAACTCGCCCTGTGGGAGCGAGCTTGCTCGCGATGACGGAGTGTCAGTCGCCATTGAGATTGACTGATACACCGCTATCGCGAGCAAGCTCGCTCCCACAAGGGGCTCTGTAGTGTTTGTAGAACCCGTCCATCAGGCATAATCGCCCCCAATCCAAACAACAAGGACGAGGCCCCGTGAGTTCAGTGAACAAATCGATTTTGTTGGTCGACGACGACCAGGAGATTCGCGAACTGCTGGACACTTACCTCAGCCGCGCGGGTTTCCAGGTGCGGACCACGCCCGACGGCGCCGGATTTCGCCAGGCCTTGAACGAGGCGCCGAGCGACCTGGTGATCCTCGATGTGATGCTGCCCGACGAGGACGGCTTCAGCCTTTGCCGCTGGGTTCGCGAGCATCCGCGCCAGGCCCATGTGCCGATCATCATGCTCACCGCCAGTTCCGACGAAGCCGATCGGGTCATTGGTTTGGAGCTGGGGGCCGATGATTACCTGGGCAAGCCGTTCAGCCCGCGTGAATTGCAGGCGCGCATCAAGGCGCTGCTGCGTCGGGCACAGTTCGGCCAGGAACGGTCGGGCGGCGACGTGCTGGCCTTCGACGAGTGGCGACTGGACATGGTCAGCCATCGGCTGTTCCACACCGACGGTGAAGAAGTGATTCTCTCCGGCGCCGATTTTGCCTTGCTCAAGCTGTTCCTCGACCACCCGCAGGAAATCCTCGATCGCGACACCATCGGCAACGCCACCCGAGGGCGTGAACTGATGCCTCTGGACCGGATCGTCGACATGGCGGTGAGTCGCCTGCGCCAGCGCCTGCGCGACACGGACAAGCCACCGCGGCTGATCCGCACGGTGCGCGGCAGCGGTTATCAACTGGCGGCCAGTGTGGTTGCCAGCAATGGTCACTGAAGCGATCAGAAAAATTGTCCGGCGGATACCGGTGCCACGCTCGTTGCTGGGCCGAATGCTGTTGCTGACCCTGCTGGTCGTGCTGTTCGCCCAGACGTTGTCGAGCCTGATCTGGGTCTCGCAATTGCGGGCCACACAACTCGAAGGCCTGGTCACCAGCGCCCGCAGCCTCGCCCATTCGATGACCGCCACCGTCAGCTATCTGCGCTCGCTACCGGTGGCCTATCGGCCCTTGGTGCTGGACCAGTTGCGCAGCATGGGCGGTACACGCTTCGTCGTCACCCTCAATGACAAGCCGCTGGGCATGGACGTGTTGCCCGTGACGCCACGCAAACTGGCGGTGCTCCAGGCCGTGGATGAAGTACTGCGGCGCTCCCTGGGCAACAACGCCGACATCTCCGTGAAGTTCGTCAGCCCGGAAGACCTGCGGATCTTCAACGGCGGACTGAAGCTCGATGAGCTGCCGCGTTCCTGGGCCCATTACGCCCTGACGCTTGAACCAGTGAATCCGCCGGTGCTGGTCACGCAGATCCAGATGGCGCCGGGTGAATGGCTGTACATCGCCTCGCTGCTGCCCGAACCCTACACCAGCCTCGAAGAACAGGACCTGCCCAAGCAGCAGGTGGGTTTCATCGTGCTCACCAGTAGCCTGTTGCTGTTGTTCATCGGCCTGCTGGTGCATTGGCAGAGCCGGCCGCTCAAGCGTTTGGCCCGGGCGGCGCGGGACATGTCCCTGGGCGCAGAGGTGCAGCCCGTGGCCGAAGGCGGCGGCAGCGAAGTGGTGGAAGTAGGCCGGGCATTCAATGCCATGCGCGAGCGCATCAGCCGCTACCTGACCGAGCGCAGCCAGCTGTTCAGCGCCATCTCCCATGACCTGCGCACGCCCATCACCCGGCTGCGGCTGCGGGTCGAGCTGCTGGAAGATGAGAATCTGCAAGCCAAGTTTGGCCGTGACCTCGACGAGCTGGAGCTGCTGGTCAAGGGCGCGCTGCAATGCGTCAAGGACACCGACATCCACGAGAACATCGAGCCGGTGGACCTCAATCATGTATTGGATTGCCTGGTGGAACCTTACCTCGCGCCCAACGGCAACGGCCGGGTCACCCAGGATGGCCGGGCGCTGGCGCCGTATCCCGGCAAGCCGCTGGCCCTCAAGCGCTGCATCGGTAACCTGATCGACAACGCCTTGAAGTACGGGCAGAGAGCCCACCTGCATATCGATGACGATGACACGGCGTTCATCCTGCACGTTGACGACGAAGGGCCGGGCGTGCCGGAACAGCGCTTGGAGCAGGTCTTCGAGCCGCACTTTCGCCTGGCCGGGCAGCAGCAGGGGTACGGTCTGGGATTGGGCATCGCCCGCAACATTGCCCACAGCCATGGCGGTGAGGTGAGCTTGCAGAACCTGCGCGAGGGCGGGTTGCGGGTGACGTTGCAGTTGCCTCGGAGTGTGGATTAGTCGGACCGCGTTATCGTTCTTCGCGAGCAGGCTCGCTCCCACAGGGATTTTGTGAGCGCGCAAAATCCAGTGTAGGAGCGAGCCTGCTCGCGAAGGCGCCAGTCGCTTCAACCCATTCCCATGCCAATGTCACAAGTCGGTGACATAACTCGCCCCTTTCGTTACCTGCCGCCGACCCTCCCTTGTTTAGACTCCCCGGGTCAAAACAACAAAAAAGGTCACGTCGATGGACACCTTCCAACCGGCGTTCAGCAGTTGGTTGAACGCTCCTGCCCACCAGCAATGGCTCGCCGCCGAAGGCTTGCGGCTGCTGGCGTTTGCCAAGGCCTCGAAGCTGCCGGACGGTTTCGGCAACCTGGACGAGCTGGGTCGCCTGCCCGCCGATGCCCGCGCCGAAACCATGAATACCGCGCGCATGACCCACAGCTTCGCCATGGCCCATATCCAGGGCCTGCCTGGGTTTGTCGAGTTGGTGGATCATGGTGTGCAAGCGCTCATGGGGCCGCTGCGCGATGCTGAGTTCGGCGGCTGGTTCGCCACCGCCAATCCGGCTGAAAACGAGACCGGCAAAGCCGCCTACCTGCACGCTTTCGTTGCCCTGGCCGCCAGCTCGGCGGTGGTGGCCCAGCGCCCTGGCGCCGAGGCCTTGCTCAAGGACGCCGTGCGGATCATCGACGAGCGTTTCTGGTGTGAAGAAGAGGGCGCCTTGCGCGAATCCTTCAACCGCGACTGGCGCGAAGAAGAAGCCTATCGCGGCGCCAACAGCAACATGCACGCCACCGAAGCCTTTCTCGCCCTGGCCGATGCCACGGACGACCCGCGCTGGCTGGCGCGGGCCCTGCGCATCGTCGAGCGCGTCATTCATGGCCATGCGGCCGCCAACGATTATATGGTCGTCGAGCATTTCGACCGCGACTGGCAGCCGCTGCGCGAGTACAACCACGACAACCCGGCTGATGGTTTCCGCCCATACGGCACCACGCCCGGCCATGGTTTCGAATGGGCGCGGCTGCTGCTGCACCTCGAAGCCGCGCGTGTGCAGATCGGCATGCTGACCCCGGGCTGGCTGGCCCAGGACGCGCAGAAACTCTTCGACCAGAACTGCCGCCACGGCTGGGATGTCGATGGCGCGCCAGGCATCGTCTATACGCTGGACTGGGACAACCGCGCCGTGGTTCGCCATCGCCTGCATTGGGTGCATGCCGAAGCAGCGGCAGCGGCCAGCGCGCTGCTCAAGCGTACCGACGAGGCGCAATACGAGGCCTGGTATCGGCGTTTCTGGGAATTTTGTGACAAACATTTCATCGATCGCTGCAACGGCAGTTGGCACCACGAACTCGATCCACAAAATCGCCCCAGCGCCGACATCTGGCCGGGCAAGCCGGACCTTTACCACGCCTGGCAGGCCGTGCTGATACCTCGGCTTCCCTTGGCGCCTAGCATGGCGTCTGCGTTGGCGCGGTTATCCGCTCCCGCGCCTGTGTAACCATGCAGTGACATATCCGCGTCCCTTCGTTACCTGCGAAGGGATAACCCCTGATTAGAATCCATGCAGCGCAAGCACCAGACTTGCATGCATAACAACAAGAAAGGTACTTCTAGATGAATGCGATTTCTCGCCTCGCTACTGTCATTTCTCTTGCTTCCTTGCTTCCCGTCGCAGCATTTCCTGTCACTACCCTTGCCGCCGAATCGAAAGGTTCCGTGGAAGTCGTCCACTGGTGGACGTCGGGTGGTGAAAAAGCCGCGGTCGATGTGCTCAAGGCCCAGGTAGAAAAAGACGGCTTTACCTGGAAGGACGGCGCTGTCGCCGGTGGTGGCGGTTCCACTGCCATGACCGTGCTCAAGAGCCGTGCCGTGGCTGGCAACCCTCCGGGCGTCGCCCAGATCAAAGGTCCGGACATTCAGGAATGGGCGACTACAGGTCTGCTCGACACCGACGTCCTGAAGGACGTTTCCAAGGCGGAAAAGTGGGACAGCCTGCTCGACAAGAAAGTCTCCGACACCGTGAAGTACGAAGGTGACTACGTCGCTGTGCCGGTGAACATCCACCGCGTCAACTGGCTGTGGATCAACCCGGAAGTCTTCAAGAAAGCCGGCATCACCAAGAACCCGACCACCCTCGAAGAATTCTACGCAGCCGGTGACAAGCTCAAGGCTGCCGGCTTCATTCCTCTGGCCCACGGTGGCCAGCCATGGCAGGACAGCACCGTGTTCGAAGCCGTGGTGCTCTCGGTCATGGGCGCTGATGGCTACAAGAAAGCCCTGGTCGACCTGGACAACAAGGCGCTGACCGGTCCGGAAATGGTCAAGGCGCTGACCGAACTGAAGAAAGTCGCGACCTACATGGACGTCGACGGCAAGGGTCAGGACTGGAACCTGGAAGCGGCCAAGGTCATCAACGGCAAGGCCGGCATGCAGATCATGGGTGACTGGGCCAAGAGCGAGTGGACCGCGGCGAAGAAAGTCGCCGGCAAGGACTATGAGTGCGTAGCGTTCCCGGGCACCGACAAAGCCTTCACCTACAACATCGACTCCCTGGCGGTGTTCAAGCAGAAGGATGCAGGCACTTCGGCGGGGCAGAAGGATATCGCCAAGGTCGTGCTGGGCGAGAACTTCCAGAAAGTCTTCAGCATCAACAAAGGCTCGATCCCGGTGCGCAACGACATGCTGGCCGACATGGGCAAGTACGGTTTCGACTCTTGCGCCCAGACCGCCGCCAAGGACTTCCTGGCTGACGCCAAGAACGGCGGCCTGCAACCAAGCATGGCGCACAACATGGCGACCACATTGGCGGTACAAGGCGCGTTCTTTGACGTCGTGACCAACTACATCAACGACCCGAAAGCCGACCCGGCCGATGCCGCCAAGAAGCTTGGCGCAGCGGTTCAGTCTGCGAAGTAATTAGCGCCGCGGTCCCTTGTGGGAGCGAGCTTGCTCGCGATGACAGTGTGTCAGTTCACTCATTTGCTGTATGACACTCCGCTATCGCGAGCAAGCTCGCTCCCACAGAGGGAGGCTCTTGTAACCTTGGTTTGGATTTCCCCATGAGTTCTGTTGCTGTGTTCAGCAAGGCCTCGCCGTTCGATGCATTGCAGCGCTGGCTACCAAAACTGGTAATGGCGCCGAGCATGTTCATCGTCCTGGTGGGCTTCTATGGCTACATCCTGTGGACGTTCGTCCTGTCGTTCACGACGTCGACTTTCCTGCCCACCTACAAATGGGCGGGCCTGGCGCAATACGCACGGCTGTGGGACAACGACCGCTGGTGGGTGGCCAGCAAGAACCTCGCGGTGTTCGGTGGCATGTTCATCGGCATCACCCTGGTGATCGGCGTGCTGCTGGCGGTGTTCCTCGACCAGCGTATTCGTCGCGAAGGTTTCATCCGCACCATTTACCTGTACCCGATGGCGCTCTCGATGATCGTCACCGGTACCGCCTGGAAATGGCTGCTCAACCCGGGCATGGGCCTGGACAAATTGTTGCGTGACTGGGGTTGGGAAGGCTTCCGCCTGGACTGGCTGATCGACCCTGACCGCGTGGTGTATTGCCTGGTGATCGCTGCCGTATGGCAGGCCTCGGGTTTCATCATGGCGATGTTCCTGGCCGGCCTGCGTGGCGTGGACCAGTCGATCATCCGCGCCGCGCAGATCGATGGCGCGAGCATGCCGCGCATCTACTGGAAAGTCGTGCTGCCGAGCCTGCGCCCGGTGTTCTTCAGCGCCGTGATGATCCTGGCGCACATCGCGATCAAGAGCTTCGACCTGGTGGCGGCCATGACGGCCGGTGGCCCGGGCTACTCCTCCGACCTGCCTGCCATGTTCATGTACTCGTTCACCTTCAGCCGCGGCCAGATGGGCATGGGCTCGGCCAGTGCAATCCTGATGCTCGGCGCGATCCTCGCGATCATCGTGCCTTACCTGTACTCCGAGCTGAGGGCCAAGCGTCATGACTAGTCTCGCTGCGAAACCGTCCATCAGCCTGAGCCGCATCGCGATCTACGCGGTGCTGATCCTCGCGGTACTGCTTTACCTGGTGCCGTTGGTGGTCATGCTGTTGACCAGCTTCAAGACGCCGGAAGACATCAGCACCGGCAACCTGTTGAGCTGGCCGACCGTGGTCAGCGGCATCGGTTGGGTCAAGGCCTGGGCCACGGTCAACGGCTATTTTTGGAACTCGATCAAGATCACCGTGCCGGCCGTGCTGATTTCCACTGCTATCGGCGCATTGAACGGATATGTGCTGTCGATGTGGCGCTTCCGTGGGTCGCAGTTGTTCTTCGGCCTGTTGCTGTTCGGTTGCTTCCTGCCGTTCCAGACCGTGCTGCTGCCGGCCTCGTTCACCCTCGGCAAGATGGGCCTGGCCAGCACCACCACCGGCCTGGTGTTTGTCCACGTCGTCTACGGCCTGGCGTTCACCACGCTGTTCTTCCGTAACTACTACGTGAGCATTCCCGACGCGTTGGTGAAGGCTGCGCGCCTCGATGGGGCCGGGTTCTTCACGATCTTCCGCCGCATCATCCTGCCGATGTCGACGCCGATCATCATGGTCTGCCTGATCTGGCAGTTCACGCAGATCTGGAACGACTTCCTGTTCGGCGTGGTGTTCTCCAGCGGCGACTCCCAGCCCATCACGGTGGCGCTGAACAACTTGGTCAACACCAGCACCGGGGCCAAGGAATATAACGTGGACATGGCGGCGGCGATGATCGCCGGGCTGCCGACCCTGCTGGTCTATGTGATCGCAGGCAAGTATTTCGTGCGCGGCCTCACGGCTGGCGCGGTCAAGGGGTAATCATGGCTACGCTTGAACTTCGCAATGTAAACAAGACCTACGGCGCGGGCCTGCCCGACACCTTGAAGGACATCCAATTGTCGATCAAGGAAGGCGAATTCCTGATCCTGGTCGGCCCTTCGGGTTGCGGTAAATCGACCCTGATGAACTGCATCGCCGGTCTCGAGACCATCACTGGCGGCGCGATCATGATCGGCGACCAGGACGTCAGCGGCATGAGCCCGAAGGATCGCGACATCGCCATGGTGTTCCAGTCCTACGCGCTGTACCCGACCATGAGCGTGCGCGAGAACATCGAGTTCGGCCTGAAGATTCGCAAGATGAAGCAGTCGGACATCAACGAAGAAGTGGCGCGGGTTGCCAAGTTGCTGCAGATCGAACACCTGCTCAACCGCAAGCCCGGCCAGCTCTCCGGTGGTCAACAGCAGCGCGTCGCGATGGGGCGTGCCCTGGCGCGGCGGCCGAAGATCTACCTGTTCGACGAGCCGCTGTCCAACCTCGACGCCAAGCTGCGGGTCGAGATGCGCACCGAAATGAAACTGATGCACCAGCGCCTGAAAACCACCACGGTCTACGTGACCCACGACCAGATCGAAGCCATGACCCTGGGCGACAAAGTGGCGGTGATGAAGGACGGGATCATCCAGCAGTTCGGCACGCCGAAGGACATCTACAACAACCCGGCCAACCTGTTCGTGGCGAGTTTTATCGGCTCGCCGCCGATGAACTTCATCCCGCTGCGCCTGCAACGCAAGGACGGTCGCCTGCTGGCCTTGCTCGACAGCGGCCAGGCCCGTTGCGAGTTGCCGCTGGGCATGCAGGACGCCGGGCTGGAAGATCGCGAAGTGATCCTCGGGCTGCGCCCGGAGCAGATCGTCCTGGCGGGCAACGAGCCAAACGGTTTGCCGACTATTCGCGCCGAAGTCCAGGTCACCGAGCCCACCGGTCCGGACACCCTGGTATTCGTCAACCTCAACGACACCAAGGTCTGCTGCCGCCTGGCGCCGGACGTGGCGCCGCAGCCGGGGGAAACCCTGACGTTGCAATTCGATCCGGCGAAAGTATTGCTGTTCGACGCCAAGTCCGGCGAGCGCTTGGGCGTGGCCGCGCAGCCACAGGCTGAAGACCGGCCTGCCAACGTGGCGCAGTTCAAAGGTCGATGAGAGGCCTATGTGGGAGTGAGCTTGCTCGCGATGACGGTAGATCAGTTGCTGCCGAGGTGAATGACACACCGCTATCGCGAGCAAGCTCGCTCCCACAGAAAAAGGAGTATGCGGTGAGTGGGGGACCATCCATCGCAATCGTTGTAAACCGCGTTAGATAAAAACAGTTAATAACAATAAAGACGAGGATGTAGGGATGAAGAAGAAAAACAATGCCCAGCTTATCTGCCAGTTGTCAGCCGTTGCGGCGATGATGCTGGCCGGTAGCGCACACGCTGCCGACGCGTTCAGCGCCGATTCGCAGTGGATGACGGGCGACTGGGGCGGTGAACGGACCAAACTGATCGAGCAGGGTATCGACATCAAGGCCGACTATGTCGGCGAAGTGGGCGGCAACCTGCACGGTGGCTATAACAACGACAAGACCGCGCGTTACGCCGACCAGTTCGGTCTGGGCGTGGCGCTGGACCTGGAAAAGCTGTGGGGCTGGGATAACACCCAAGCCAAGATCCAACTGACCAACCGTAACGGGCAGAACATCTCCAACGACCGCGTCGGCGACCCGCGCGCAGGCACCTTGAGTTCCTCACAGGAAGTCTATGGTCGTGGTCACATGGTCCGTTTGACCCAATTGTGGATCAAGCACCAGTTCCTCGACGGCAAGCTGGACGTCAAGGCCGGTTACTTCGGCGAAGGCGAAGACTTCAACACCTTCCCTTGCGAATTCCAGAACCTGGCGTTCTGCGGCTCCCAAGTGGGTAACTGGGCGACCGGCATCTGGTACAACTGGCCCGTCATGCAGGCTGCAATCCGCGTGAAGTACAACATCACGCCTGAGTTCTACGCGCAAATCGGTGCGTACAACCAGAACCCATCGCAGCTGGAGCACGGCAACGGCTTCAAGCTCAGCGGCAGCGGCACCAAAGGTACCGTCATTCCTGTCGAACTGGTCTGGTCGCCGAAGGTCAACAACCTGCCGGGCGAATACCGTGTCGGTTACTACAAGAGCACGGCTGACGCCAACGACGTCCGTGAAGACGAAGACGGCAACGATGCCGCTACCACCGGCAACGCCTACCGCAGTCACGATAGCAAGCACGGCTACTGGTTCGTGGCGCAACAGCAACTCACTACTCACAACGGCGACGCGTCCCGCGGCCTGAACATCGCGGCCAACGCAACCTTCCACGACAAGGACACCAACGTCGTCGACAACTACCAGTCGTTGATGTTCGTGTACAAAGGACCGTTCGACGCACGTCCGAAGGATGACATCGGGATCGGTTTCTCCCGTATCCATGTCAACGAAGACGTGAAGAAAAACGCCGACCTGACCAACATCGCCAACGGTGTCACCGACTACAACGACCCACTGTTCGCGCCACTGCGTAGCACTGAGTACAACTACGAACTCAACTACGGCGTGCACGTGACCAACTGGCTGACCGTGCGTCCGAACCTGCAATACATCACCCACCCGGGCGGTGTTGACGAGGTCGACAACGCCTTGGTGGCCGGTCTGAAAATTCAGTCGGTGTTCTAACGCTGTTGCGATAAGCTCCTCTCTATGTGCGCATATTTGCGGACGGCCAAGGCTGTCCGCTTTTTTTTGTGAGATGGCTGGCAAGGAACCTGTGGCGAGGGAGCTTGCTCCCGCTGGGTTGCGAAGCGACCCCTGAGCCATTCAACTCGGTGCTTCAGCCAGACCGAATCTGCTTCCTTAACGACTGCTTCGCAGCCGAGCGGGAGCAAGCTCCCTCGCCACAAAAGCAGATGAGCAACTCAATGATTTCCAGGACCACAGCCCATGCATGAGCATCCCCTGCAACGCTTTTTCAGATCCTTGCGCGAGCGTCCGGTGTTTGCGTGGGAGCGCTATCAGCAGCGTGATGTGTTGGTCATCGATCATCCGCTGTGCCAGGCGGTTTTCAGTCGCCAGGGTGCGCAGTTGTTGCACTTCCAGCCACGCGGCCAGAAACCCTGGCTGTGGTGCGCGGCGAAGTGGCCGCAGGTCGGTGCAATACGCGGCGGCGTTCCGGTGTGCTGGCCTTGGTATGGCCGTCACCCGAGCGAAAATGCCTGGCCGTCCCATGGCTGGGCGCGTTTGATCAATTGGAAACTGCTCGACAGCCGCAGCGATGACGACGGCGTGCATTTGCACTGGCAATTGCAGCTGTGCGACTGGCAAGTGGACCTGCATGCCGACCTGGGCGAACGCATGGAACTGCGCTTGAGCACCGAGCATCAAGACAGCTTGCCTTGCCAGTTGAGCCAGGCGTTGCACGCCTATTGGCGTATTGGCGACATCGGTGAGGTAGCGCTGTCTGGGCTTGAAGGTGCAGAGGGTTATGACCAATTGAACCGCGAGGTTTGCCGCCAGCAAGGCGAGTTGCGGGTGGACGGTGGCTGCCAGCGGGTGTTCCAGCATGACGGGGAACTGCAGCTCAAGGATCACGCCTGGCAGCGCGAGTTGTGCATCGACACGGGCGACAGTGCCGACACCGTGGTCTGGCATCCGGGCGCACGGCCGTTGCTGGGGGTGAGTTGGGATGAGGTCAGCGAATTTGTCTGCGTCGAAGCGGCCAGCGGCGGCACCGATAGTGTGTGCCTGGCGCCGGGGGAGCGGGCGCATTTGAGTTTGCAGGCGCGGGCGGGGGCTTGATTCAGAAGTGCCGGCCTCTTCGCGAGCAGGCTCGCTCCCACAATGGATCTTTGACGTTCATACAGACCCCTGTGGGAGCGAGCCTGCTCGCGAAGACGGACTATCTGACGCTGAAGGTTCCGGACCGAATCAGTTGAACTCATCCCCAACCGGGTACCGGCTGGCATTCAGGCTCTCCTTGATCTTGCGCAGGTGCGGCTGGAAATCCACGCCCCGGCGCAGGGTCATGCCGGTGGCGAGCACGTCCAGCACGGTGAGCTGGATGATCCGTGAAGTCATCGGCATGTAGATGTCCGTGTCTTCCGGCAGGGGAATGTTCAGGCTCAGGGTGCTGGCCTTGGCCAGCGGCGAGCCTTCGGCGGTCAGGCCTAGCACCGATGCGCCGTTCTCCCGGGCGATGCGTGCCACTTCCACCAGCTCGCGGGTACGCCCGGTGTAGGAAATGATCACGAACAGCTCGCCGGTATGGGCCACCGAGGCGATCATGCGTTGCATCAGTACGTCGGCATGGGCGGTCACCGCCAGGTTGAAGCGGAAGAATTTGTGCTGGGCATCCAACGCCACCGGGGCCGAGGCGCCGAGGCCGAAGAAGTGGATCTGCCGGGCCTGGATCAGCAAATCCACGGCGCGGCTGATCAAATTTGGATCAAGGGCCTGGCAGGCACTGTCCAATGAGGCAATGGCACTGCCAAAGATTTTCTGGGTGTAGGCTTCCGGGTTGTCGTCGGCCTCAACCGCGCGGCTGACATAGGCCGCGCCGCTGGCCAGGCTTTGCGCCAGTTGCAGCTTGAGTTCCGGATAACCGCTGACACCGAACGAGCGGCAGAAGCGGTTGACGGTCGGTTCGCTGACCGAAGCGGCCTGGGCGAGGGCGGCGATGCTGAAACGGGTTGCCTGCTGTGGGTTGAGCAGGATCACTTCGGCCACCTTGCGTTCGGCCTTGTTCAGGTCTTCCAGGCGACTCTGGATCTGCTCCAGTAGATTTCGCACGCGGTCCATACAAGATTCCTAGAGAGGCGGGTCTTTGATACGACCCTTTGCGGTGGCCTATCCTACTGATGGCTCCGACGGACCACCACTCGGAATCGGTATTTTCGAAAAATGTTGTGGTTATTACTACATTTTTCCTTGAGTGATACCTTGAAAAAAGGTATTTGTAGCTTAACTTGATAAAAGAACAAACATCATGCATTCGATTACGGTTGAACCGTGCACCTTTGCCTTGTTCGGCGCGTTGGGCGACCTGGCGTTGCGCAAGCTGTTTCCTGCCCTTTATCAGCTCGATGGCGCCGGCCTGTTGCACGAGGACACGCGGATCCTCGCGTTGGCCCGCGAACCTGGCAGCGAACAGCAGCATCTGGCGTTCATCGCCACCGAGCTGCGCCGTTATGTAGGTGACAAAGACCTCAACGAAACCGTGATCGAGCGCTTCCTGGCGCGACTGACCTACCTGCATGTGGATTTCCTCAGGGCTGAGGATTACGTCGCCCTCGCCGAGCAGGCCGGTTCGACCCAGCAGCAGGTCATTGCCTATTTCGCCACGCCGGCTGCCGTCTACGGCGCGATCTGCGAGAACCTGGCCAAGGTCGGCTTGAGCGAAAACACCCGCGTCGTGCTGGAAAAACCCATCGGCTCGGACCTGGAATCCTCGCGCAAGGTCAACGATGCCGTGGCGCAGTTCTTCCCGGAAAACCGCACCTATCGCATTGACCATTACCTGGGCAAGGAGACGGTGCAGAACCTGATCGCGCTGCGCTTCGCCAACAGCCTGTTCGAAACCCAGTGGAACCAGAACTACATCTCCCACGTGGAGATCACCGTGGCCGAGAAGGTCGGTATCGAGGGCCGCTGGGGCTATTTCGACAAGGCCGGCCAGCTGCGGGACATGATCCAGAACCACTTGCTGCAACTGCTTTGCCTGATTGCCATGGACCCGCCGGCCGACCTGTCTGCCGACAGCATCCGTGACGAGAAGGTGAAGGTGCTCAAGGCCCTCGCGCCGATCAGCCCGGAAGGCCTGACCACCCAGGTGGTGCGCGGCCAATACATCGCCGGCCACAGCGAAGGCAAGGCGGTTCCGGGTTATCTGGAAGAACCAAATTCCAACACCCAGAGCGACACCGAGACTTTTGTTGCCCTGCGCGCCGACATTCGCAACTGGCGCTGGGCCGGTGTTCCGTTCTACCTGCGCACCGGCAAGCGCATGCCGCAAAAGCTGTCGCAGATCGTGATTCACTTCAAGGAACCGTCCCACTACATCTTCGCCCCCGAGCAGCGCCTGCAGATCAGCAACAAACTGATCATCCGCCTGCAACCGGACGAAGGGATTTCCTTGCGGGTGATGACCAAGGAGCAAGGCCTGGACAAGGGCATGCAATTGCGCAGCGGTCCGCTGCAACTCAACTTCTCCGACACCTATCGCAGCGCGCGGATTCCCGATGCCTACGAGCGGTTGTTGCTGGAAGTCATGAACGGCAATCAGAACCTGTTTGTCCGTAAAGATGAAATCGAAGCCGCGTGGACGTGGTGTGACCAGTTGATCGCCGGATGGAAGAAGTCCGGCGATGCGCCCAAGCCGTATGCCGCTGGGTCCTGGGGGCCGATGAGCTCCATTGCACTGATCACGCGGGATGGGAGGTCATGGTATGGCGATATCTGAATTGCAACTGCCCCAGGGCGTCACCGCCCTGGCATTCAAGAGCCCGGTGGCGCTGGCGGAAAAACTGGCGCTGAACGTGGCGGAGCAACTGCGCGCCGCAATCGATGCCAAAGGCGCGGCAACCCTGGTGGTTTCCGGTGGGCGCAGCCCGGTGGCGTTTTTCCAGCACTTGGCCAAGCAGGCGCTGGACTGGTCGAAGGTGGTGGTGAGCCTGGCTGACGAGCGCTGGGTGCCGGTTGAACATGCCGACAGCAATGCCGGCCTGCTCAAGCGTTATCTGCTCCAAGGCGCTGCGGCCAAGGCCCAGTTCCTGAGCCTGTACAGCGCCAGCGCCAACCTGGAAGCCGCCGCCGAACAGGCTGATCGTTTGTTGGCCGAACTGCCTCCAATCGATGTGCTGGTCCTGGGCATGGGCGACGACGGGCATACCGCGTCGCTGTTCCCCGACAGTCCGAACCTGGCCCAGGCCCTGGATAAGGATGGCGAGCGCCGTTGCTGGCCGATGCTGGCGCCGACCGTGCCGCACCAGCGCTTGACCATGAGCCGCGCCTTGCTGGCCTCGGCCCGACACAAAGTGCTGGCGATTTCCGGTCAATCGAAATTGACCACATTGAACGCTGCGGTGGCGGGTGACGATGTCGCCGAAATGCCGATCCGCGCGTTTCTGCAACCTACGTTAGAGATTTACTGGTGCCCATGAACCAAGGATCAGCCGCTATGAAAAACCCATCCCCGACCGTTTCCATGGCGGACAAAGTTGCCCTGATCGACAGCCTCTGCGCCAAGGCGCGGATCCTGCCGGTGATCACCATCGCTCGCGAACAGGACATCCTGCCATTGGCCGATGCCCTGGCCGCGGGTGGTCTGACGGCGTTGGAAGTGACCTTGCGCTCGCAGTTCGGCCTCAAGGCCATCCAGGTGCTGCGCGAACAGCGTCCGGAATTGGTGACCGGTGCTGGCACGGTGCTTGATCGCCACATGCTGGCCGCCGCCGAGGCAGCCGGTTCGCAATTCATCGTCACCCCAGGCATTACCCGCGATCTGCTGGAAGCCAGCGTCCAGAGCCCGATCCCGTTGCTGCCGGGGATCAGCAATGCCTCGGGCATCATGGAAGGCTACGGCCTGGGCTATCGCCGCTTCAAGTTGTTCCCGGCGGAAGTCAGCGGTGGCGTGGCGGCGATCAAAGCGTTGGGCGGACCGTTTGGCGAAGTGAAATTCTGCCCGACCGGCGGTGTCAGCCCGGCCAATATCAAGAGCTACATGGCGTTGAAAAACGTGATGTGCGTGGGCGGTAGCTGGATGCTCGATCCGGAGTGGATCAAGAACGGCGACTGGGCCCGCATCCAGGAATGCACCGCCGAGGCACTGGCGCTGCTGGACTGATTTCTTACCGAACTTCGTTGTGTGTTCTACGGCTTTACGGTGCGCTTGGTCGGCGCGCCGTTTTTTTTTGCCTGGATTTTTGCAACGAGCACGCTGGCTCTGTGGCGAGGGGATTTATCCCCGCTGGGGCGCGTAGCGGCCCTATGCTTTTTGGGTCTGCTATGCAGCCCAGCGGGGATAAATCCCCTCGCCACAACTAGATTCGGCTCAGGTTGGTCAGTGCTCGGCTCAACCGCTCGATATCCCGCGCCAACGTAATCAATCCCGGCGTGATGCGAATGCACGGCCCAACGCTGGTTTCGCGTACCACGGTGAAAATCCCGTGGTCCTTGAGCAATCGATTCGCCATTGCCTGCTGGTCTGGCTGTGCGGTGAATCGCATCGAGGTGATGCCGCAATACAGGCGCCGGTCATCCGGGGTCATGACTTCAATGCCCGGTACGTCACGAACGGCGCTCACCCACAGGTCGCGCAGGTAACAGAGCCGCGCGCCTTTGGCTGACGCGCCGCCCAGGGCACGGTGTTCTTCAAACACCAGGGGCAGCGTCAGCAATGCCGGGATATTGGGCGTGCTGTGGGGCGTGCGTGAGCGTATGTCGGTGGCCGGGTAATTGGCTTCGTCCATGTCCGGATCGATGTCGGCCAGCCGTTGTGGTTCGATGTAGAGAAAGCCCAGGGCCAGGGGGCCGCCAATCCATTTCTGCAGATTGAAGCCGGCGAACGGGATGCCGAGTTTCTTCAGGTCGAAATCGATCTGCCCCAAGGCGTGGGCACCGTCGAGAATGATGTCGACCTCGAACTCCCGCGCCGCCTCGGCAATCGCCTGGACCGGCATCACCAGGCCGGTCAGGTGATTGACGTAGGTCAGCGCCATCACCTTCAGGCGCGGATAGCGAATGAAGGCTTCTCGATAAGTACCCACCAGGCTGTCGAAAGTGGCAGGGTAGGGAAGGACCAGCTCAACGACCTCCGCGCCACGTTGGCGGGCCAGCCAGCGCATGGCGCTCTTGACCGAGGTGTATTCCACGTCGCTGATCAGCACCTGGTCGCCGGGCTTGAGACCGTTGTAGTTGCGAATCAGCATCTGCAGGGCATCCACTGCGCTGGTGGCCAGTGCCACGGTGGACGCCGGGGCACGGATCAGTTGCGCCACCTGGCGGCGAATGGCTTCGCCGTGTTCCCGGTCGAAGTGCTGGCGCACGTACACCGAGTTGCTGCGGTTGATGAGTTCGATGTTGCGCTGGTATTCCTCGACGACGGTGCGCGACATCCGACCGAAGTAGCCGTTTTCCAGATTGAGCAAGCCATCGGCCTCGACATCGTAGCGACCGACAAAGGTTTCCCAGAAAGTTTCGTCGTGGGCGCGAAGGGTGTTCTCGGGCATGGCGGGCTCAATCAATAAATGGCGGTGTTCAATGGCGAGGCTTGGGCAGACCATGTTTGGCTCGCAACGGGTCCAGCAGGTCCGACAAGCCGTTGTGGTCGATTTCCTGCATCAAGGCCAGCAACCCGCCCAGTTCCCCTTTGGGAAAACCCTCCCGTGCGAACCAGTTCAAGTACTGGCCCGGCAAGTCGGCAAGGATTCGGCCCTTGTATTTGCCGAAGGGCATCTGGCGCGTCACCAGCAGCTCGAGTTTTTCCGGATTCATTGCGATTCGTCTTGATAATTACCATCGGCAAAATACAGGCATTCTGCATGCAGGCCAAATGACAGATCATGCAAATAACGCGGATACAGATTTGTCTTTGTTTTTTAAATATTTGATTTACAAGTATTTATTTCGTTAATGATGCCTGGCATGGCCGATGCAATATTCCTTGCAGGTTTTTATTCACCAAGCAAAGGAACTGAAAAATGACTGACATCAACAAAGAATCCATCTCTGTCTTGAACGACCTGATCGAGACCAGCAAGGATGGCCAGGAAGGATTCAAGACCTGCGCTGAAGACATCAAGCATCCTGAACTCAAGGCGCTGTTCGTCAAGCGCTCCGCCGATTGCGCAACCGCCGCGGCCGAATTGCAGGCTGCGGTCCGTTCCCTGGGTGGTGATCCGGAAACCTCCACCAGCGTCTCCGGTGACCTGCACCGCCGTTGGGTGGACGTGAAGTCGATGTTCACCGGCAAGGACGAAGAAGCGGTGCTCAACGAAGCCGAGCGCGGCGAAGACCATGCGCTGAAGGCTTACAAGGAAGCCATCGAGAAGATCAACAAGCACAACCTGGTGGGCATTCGTGACCTCGTCGAGCGCCAGTACCATGGCGTGCAACGCAACCACGATCAGGTCAAGGCCCTGCGCAACCAGGCGCGTGCCAGCTAAATAGCGTGTGTCCTGCTCAAAAAAACGCCAGCCAGCCTGGCGTTTTTTTTGTCTGGAGCGACTCAGATTGACGGTAAACACTCTTGTGGCGAGGGAGCTTGCTCCCGCTGGGCTGCCCAGCAGCCCCAAAAATCAGGGTCGCTACGCAACCCAGCGGGAGCAAGCTCCCTCGTCACAAAAGCCTTCGCATGACGGGTCGACAAACAACTCTGGACTCAAATAGGTAGCTAGCTAATAATTGCATCACCTTCCCAGCGATCTATCGTTACAACATCCCTAGAAGAGTTTCTCGCGTGCCCATTACCCTCCAGGCCTTGTTCGCCCCCGATCGCCTCGCTGTGCAGTTCGCCATCAAGACCGTGCTCGGTGGCGGCCTGGCGCTGTGGCTGGCGTTGCGCTGGGGGCTGGAGCAGCCGTCCTGGGCGCTGATGACCGCGTTCATCGTTGCTCAGCCGTTGTCCGGGATGGTGGTGCAGAAGGGCTTGGCGCGATTGCTCGGCACCCTGGTGGGCACCATCATGTCAGTGGTGTTCATGGGTCTGTTCGCCCAGACGCCATGGTTGTTCCTACTGGCGCTGGCGCTGTGGCTGGGCGTATGCACGGCCTGTTCGACGCTGTTGCGCAGCGCCTGGTCCTATTCGTTCGTGTTGGCGGGCTATACGGTGGCGATTATCGCTTTGCCGGCCATTTCCCATCCGCTTGCGGTGTTTGATCAAGCCGTTGCGCGTTGCACTGAAATCAGCCTGGGCATCGCCTGTGCCACGGCGACCAGTGCGTTGCTCTGGCCGCTGCGGGTCGAGCGGCAATTGGCGGATCAGGCCCGTGCCGCCTGGCTGAGCGGCATGCAGGCGGCCCGCGCCACGTTGGCGGGTGATGCCCAGGCGCGCAAGGGTTTGCTCGAAATCCTTGGCAAGATCGTCGCGGTGGATGCCCAGCGTGAACACGCCTGGTTCGAAGGCAGCCTGGGTCGCCAGCGTGCCCGGGCCATTAGCGGCTTGAGCCAGAAATTGCTGATGCTGTTGCGCATTTCCCGTTCGGTGCGCAGGCAGTGGAAACAGCTTGAGCCGCAGGAAGCCGAAGCGCTTCAGCCATGGATGGACGAGGTGCAGCAAGCCCTGGAGGCGGACAGCTCGGCACTGCAGGCGTTACGACCGCGGGTCTGGGACGCCTCTCACGACCCGCAGATCAGCTCGGCGCAAAGTTATTGCCTGGCTCGGTTCGCCTTGCTGCTCGATACCGCCCTGGCCGCCTGCGCTGCGCTGGCGGCGGTGCAGGAGGGCAGGGCAACGGTAGACCCGCCGCGAACCCTGGCGCCGCACCGCGATCTTTCCCTGGCCGTGGTCTTTGGCGCCCGCAGTGCTCTCGCGTTCCTGGCGGTGTCGTGTTTCTGGCTGGCCACCGCCTGGCCCGCCGCGTCCGGTGCCCTGGTGCTCACTTGCGTGGTGTGCAGCCTGTTCGCCAGCCGGGAAAACGGCGCGCAGATCGGCATGAGTTTCTTGCGGGGCATTCTGCTGGCGGTGCCGACGGCGTTCGTGATTGGCGAAATCCTGCTGCCGCAATGGAACAGTTTCGCGATGCTCTGCATGGCCATGGGCGTGCCGCTGTTCCTCGGGGCGCTGGGGATGGCCAAGCCGCCGATATTTGCCACGGCCACTTCGTTCTGCCTGCATTTCGTGGTGTTGGTGTCGCCGCTCAACGCGATGAAGTACGACGTCGCGGCTTTTTTCAATAACGCCCAAGCGATGATGATTGGTGTGGGCGCGGCGGTGTTGGCTTTCAAGCTGCTGATCCTGCGCAACCCGGCGTGGCACAGTCGTCGACTGCTGGCCGCGACCCTGGACGATCTGGTGCGCCTGACTCATCGCAACCTGGGCGGTGCCGAGAGCTGGTTTGGCGGGCGCATGGCTGACCGGCTGCTGCAACTGGCCCGGCATTACCCCGAACTGCCGGTGCCGGCGCGCAGCCGTTGGGATGATGGTTTGCTGGGCCTGGACATCGGCGATGAGCTGCTGCATCTGCGCTTGAGCCTGGCCGTTGCCCAAATCCCCGAAAGCCCAGCCCAGCGCCGTTATTTCGAAACGCTGGAACAGGTCTTGGAGCGTGGCCCGGCCGGTGACCAGGCCGACGCGCTGGCCCGGGTGAGCGATGACTATCTGCGAGTATTGGCACAGCAACCTTCGAGCGATGCGCTGAAACTGGCCCAGGGCGCCGTCGTGCAACTGCAGAACAGCTGGCGCGCCTGGTGTCGCCAGCACGAATCCGAACGAGGGGAGCTTAGCCATGGGCTTGTGTGAATGGTCGATCGGCGGGGTACTGCTCAGCCCGTTCCTGATTTACGTGGTGCTGGCCCTGCTGGCGACCGGTGCGTTGCGCCTGTTGCTCGGCCTGTTGCCCGCCGGGCGCTGGATCTGGCACGAAGCCTTGTTCGACTGTGCCCTGTATGTCTGTGTCCTGACTGTCATTACCCTGGTCCTCGGACCGTTATGAGGAGTTGAACATGCGTACCTCCGTACGTGTCGCCGTCACGTTGTGCGTGGTGGCCGTGGCGATCTTCGCCGGGTTTCATTTGTGGCAGTACTACATGCTCACGCCCTGGACCCGTGACGCGCGAATCCGCGCCGACGTGGTGGTGGTCGCCCCTGACGTCTCGGGCTGGGTGCGCGAGCTCAAGGCCGTGGATAACCAGCAGGTCAAGGCCGGCGATTTATTGCTGAGTATCGATCGCGAGCGTTTCGAGGCCGCCGTGGAGAAAGCCCGGGCGGTGGTCCAGACCCGCCAGCAACAGTTGAGTTTGCGTGAGCACGAAGCCAGTCGCCGGGCAGCCCTTGGGCCCCAGGCCATCAGCGCCGAGTTGCGCGAGAACGCCCAGATCAACGCCGGCATTGCCCGAGGTGAACTGCGCGAGGCCCAGGCCGAAGCGAAGGTCGCCGAGTTGAACCTGGCCCGCAGCCAGGTCCTGGCTCCGCGTAGCGGCCATATCACCAACCTGCGCCTGGCCGAAGGCAACTACGTGAATGCCGGGCAACCGGTCATGGCGCTGATCGATGACTCGACGTTTTATGTGCAGGCCTATTTCGAAGAAACCAAACTGCCGCGGATTCGCGTGGGCGATCCGGTCAAGGTCTGGTTGATGAGCGCCGGGCATGCGCTGGAAGGCCACGTGGAAAGCATCAGTCGCGGCATCACCGACCGCAACACCAACCCTGACGCGCAACTGCTGGCGGAAGTGGAGCCGACCTTCAACTGGGTGCGCCTGGCCCAGCGCATTCCGGTGCGGATCAAGCTCGACAAGGTGCCAGAAGGCGTGACGTTGAGCGCGGGGATGACGGCGAGCGTGCAAGTGCGGGACGAGCCGCAGTAGCCGCCGCGCTGCGAACCCCCGTGGCGAGGGAGCTTGCTCCCGCTCGGCGGCGAAGCCGTCGTAAAAAGGCGCCCGCGTTGGATCAGATCAATTCGGGTGTCTTTTTTGGGGGCGCTTCGCACCCCAGCGGGAGCAAGCTCCCTCGCCACAATTCATTCACTCCACAGAGGGTGTGTCGCTTCGAAAATCAACCTACCGTGATTGCCGGCAACTCCGGCAATGTCACGGTCTGCTGCTTGCGCGGTGCGAGGATTTCGGCTTCGCCGTCCACCACCAGCTCGTCGCGCTGGTTGAATACGCGGGTGGCGATGCGCACGCGGAACTTCGGCAGCTTTTCCAGGATTTCCAGGCGTACGGTCAGGGTGTCGCCGATTTTCACCGGTTTCTGGAAGCTCATCTGCTGGCCGATATAGATGGTGCCCGGCCCAGGCAATTCACACGCCACCGCCGCGCTGATCAGCGCACCGCTGAACATGCCGTGGGCGATGCGTTCCTTGAACATGCTGGCGGCGGCGAATTCGGCGTCCAGGTGCACCGGGTTGTGATCGCCCGACATCGCGGCGAACAGCTGGATATCGCGCTCCTCGACGGTCTTGCTGTAGCTGGCGGTCTGGCCGACTTCGAGGGCTTCGTAAGGGATGTTGGTGACCTGGGTCATGTCTGGTTCCTGTGACGGTAAAAAGGAAAAACGCTGTCGTTTTATTCGCTGCGAGGCGGCCGCTTGTGGCTCAAGGCCTGGGCGATCCAGGCGAGCACATCGGCGGTCACTTCATCGCGGTTGGTTTCATTGAACAATTCGTGCCGGGCCTGCGGGTAGATCTTCAATTGCAGATGCTGATTGCCGGCGCCGCTCAAGGCATCGGCCAGATCCTTGAGACGCTTGCCTTCGCTCACCGGATCACATTCGCCGCCAATCACCAGCAGCGGCAGGCCTGGATCGATCTGCGCGAGATTGGACGCTTTGCTGATCTGCTGCAACCCGCCGAGCAGGTCGATCCAGAGCTGATTGGTGCAACGAAAGCCGCACAGCGGGTCGCTGACGTACTTGTCCACTTCGGCGGGGTCGCGGCTGAGCCAGTCGAAGGGCGTGCGCGTCGGTTTGAGTTTTTTGTTGAAACTGCCAAATGACAGCCATTCGATCAGGGCGCTGCGCCCGGCGGCGCCTTGCCGCCTGCGTTCGAAACGGGCGATCAGTCGCGCCGCGCGATAAAGCGCCACGGGTTGGAAATTGGAACCGCTGAGGAGGGCGCCATGCAGGCTGGCGCTGTGGTGTAACAGGTAACCCTGGGCGATATAGCTGCCCATGCTGTGGCCCAGCAGCAGAATTGGTATTTCTGGATGTTGCTGGCAGATGTGGTGGTTCAGGCTCGCCAGGTCGCCGACAACCTTGGCCCAGCCGTCCTGGTCGGCAAAGTGGCCGAGGACCGCTGCTTCGCCGGTCTTGCCATGGCCACGCAGGTCCGGCGCGTAGACACCGTAACCTTCATCGCACAGTGCCTGGGCCAGGCGCCCATAGCGGCCGCTGTGTTCGGCCATGCCGTGGGCCAGCATGATCACCGCCAGCGGGGCGGTTTCGGGCAACCACTGATTGACGAACAGGCGGCTGTGGTCAGTCGCGGTCAGCCAGAACGTTTGGTGGATCATGGCGGTTCCTTTGCACAAAGTCAGACGCAGCGTCGCTGCATTGTATAGCCCATCCGTTGCGTCCCGTCTGATCAGCCCAAGGCAATTCAGGAAGATTCACACAATCTATGACGCAAGTTGCCATATTTGCCTGAATGGCCATAGCTGCTAGTGTCCCAAGAGCTCCGTCTCCACGCGCGATACAGAGGCGGCCCGGATAGGTTCAGGTAAAGAGGACAAAAACAATGCAGCCTGATTTCTGGAATGACAAACGCCCGGCCGGCGTACCCTCGGATATCGAGCCAGGTACCTACAAGTCGGTTGTCGAGGTGTTCGAGCGTTCCTGCAAGAAATTTGCCGATCGTCCGGCGTTCAGCAACATGGGGGTAACGCTCACCTACGCCGAGCTCGAGCGCTACAGCGCGGCCTTTGCCGGTTACCTGCAAGCCCATACCGACCTGGCGCCAGGCGATCGCATCGCCGTGCAGATGCCCAATGTCCTGCAATACCCGATCGCTGTCTTCGGAGCCCTGCGCGCCGGGCTCATCGTGGTCAATACCAACCCGCTCTACACCCCACGGGAAATGCGCCATCAGTTCAAGGACTCCGGTGCCCGGGCGCTGGTGTACATGAATCTGTTCGGGCAGAAGGTCCAGGAAGTGCTGCCCGACACCGACCTGCAATACCTGATCGAAGCGAAGATGGGCGACCTGATGCCCACCGCCAAGGGCTGGCTGGTGAATACGGTGGTGAGCAAGGTCAAGAAAATGGTCCCGGCCTATTCGCTGCCCCAGGCTATTTCCTTCAAGAGCGCCTTGCGCCTGGGACGCGGCCAGGGCATCAAGCCGTTGAACGTCAGCCTCGACGACATCGCTGTATTGCAATACACCGGTGGCACCACCGGTTTGGCGAAAGGCGCGATGCTGACCCACGGCAACCTGGTGGCCAACATGCAACAGGCCCGCGCCTGTCTGGGGCAGATCGGTGACGACGGCCAGCCGCTGTTGCGCGAAGGACAGGAAGTCATGATCGCGCCGCTGCCGCTTTACCATATCTATGCCTTCACGGCGAACTGCATGTGCATGATGGTCACCGGCAACCACAACGTGCTGATCACCAACCCGCGGGACATCGGCGGTTTCATCAAGGAGCTGAAGAACTGGCGGTTTTCGCTGCTGCTGGGACTCAACACGCTGTTCGTGGCGCTGATGGACCACCCGGATTTCAAGACGCTGGACTTCTCCAACCTCAAGGTCACCAATTCAGGCGGCACCGCGCTGGTCAAGGCCACCGCCGAACGTTGGAAACAACTCACCGGTTGCAGCATTACCGAGGGCTACGGGCTGACCGAAACCTCGCCGGTGGCCAGCGCCAACCCTTACGGCGGCAAGTCGCGCCTGGGTACGGTGGGGCTGCCGGTGCCGGGTACGCTGATGAAGGTCATCAGCGACGACGGCGTCGAGATGCCCCTCGGTGAGCGTGGCGAGCTGTGCATCAAGGGCCCGCAGATCATGAAAGGCTATTGGAACAAGCCCGAAGCGACCGCCGAAGTGCTCGACAGCGAGGGCTGGTTCAAGTCGGGTGATATCGCGGTGATCGACCCCGACGGGTTCGTGCGGATTGTCGATCGCAAGAAGGACATGATCATCGTCTCGGGTTTCAACGTGTACCCGAATGAAATCGAGGATGTGGTGATGGCCCATCCGAAAGTCGCCAGTTGCGCGGTGATCGGCGTGCCGGACGAGCGTTCGGGGGAGGCGGTGAAGCTGTTCGTGGTCGCGCGTGAGGCCGGAGTCAGCCTCGAAGAACTCAAGGCGTACTGCAAGGAAAACTTCACCGGCTACAAGGTGCCCAAGCACATCGTACTGCGAGAGTCGCTGCCGATGACGCCGGTGGGCAAGATTCTGCGCCGGGAGTTGCGCGATATCGCCTGACGCTCGAGAGTGAAAGTGGAACCCTGTGGGAGCGAGCTTGCTCGCGATAGCGGTCTGTCAGTAACAGAAATGTTGGCTGACCCACCGCCATCGCGAGCAAGCTCGCTCCCACAGGTTCTTATGTATTCGGGTCAATTAGGCAAAGCTTAGGTTTTTTACTCTAAAAATGACCATTGCACATTCTTGAGTCATGTTTATGACTGTAGGGGCCACTTTTGGCTCTAGGCGACCCTTGGCAAAGCTGCTACTCTCGGCGCGCTTTTGTGACTTCTCGGCCTTTATCCAAGCCAGACTCACCAATAAACAAGCACCAAAAAACAAACACCAATAATAATCGCATCAAATGCGGTGAGAATTCGCGTTGCTGAGGAGTGGGGCTTCCATGATCGAAGACTTTTGGAAGGATAAGTACCCAGCTGGGATTGCTGCCGACATCAATCCAGATGAGTATCCGAATATTCAGGCGGTGTTGAAGCAATCCTGCCAGCGCTTCGCCGACAAGCCGGCATTCAGTAACCTTGGCAAGACGATCACCTACGGTGAGCTGTACGAGTTGTCCGGTGCCTTTGCCGCGTACCTGCAACAGCATACCGATTTGCAGCCGGGCGATCGAATCGCCGTGCAACTGCCCAACGTCCTCCAGTACCCCGTCGCCGTGTTCGGTGCGATCCGCGCCGGCCTGATCGTGGTCAATACCAACCCGCTCTACACCGCGCGGGAAATGGAGCACCAATTCAACGATTCCGGCGCCAAGGCGTTGGTGTGCCTGGCAAACATGGCGCACCTGGCCGAAAACGTGGTGCCCAAGACCAGCGTCAAGCACGTCATTGTCACTGAAGTGGCCGACCTCCTGCCGCCACTCAAGCGACTGTTGATCAACAGCGTGATCAAGTACGTCAAGAAGATGGTCCCGGCGTATCACCTGCCCAAGGCCATCAAGTTCAACGATGTGCTGCGCAAGGGTCATGGCCAGCCCGTGAACGAAGCCAACCCCGCCCGCGATGACGTGGCGGTGTTGCAATACACCGGCGGTACCACCGGCGTGGCCAAGGGGGCGATGCTGACCCACCGCAATCTGGTGGCGAACATGCTGCAGTGCAAGGCGCTGATGGGCTCCAACCTCAATGAAGGTTGTGAAGTACTGATCACGCCGCTGCCGCTTTACCACATCTATGCCTTCACCTTTCATTGCATGGCGATGATGCTGATCGGCAACCACAACATCCTGATCAGCAACCCGCGCGATCTGTCGGCGATGGTCAAAGAGCTGTCGAAGTGGAAGTTCAGCGGCTTCGTCGGTCTTAACACGTTGTTCGTGGCGCTGTGCAACAACGAAGCCTTCCGCAAGCTGGATTTCTCGGCGTTGAAAGTCACCCTGTCGGGCGGCATGGCCCTGCAACTGGCAGCGGCGGAGCGTTGGAAAGCGGTCACCGGTTGCCCGATCTGCGAAGGCTACGGCATGACCGAGACGAGCCCGGTGGCCACCGTCAATCCGATCCAGAACATCCAGGTTGGCACCATCGGCATTCCGGTGCCGTCGACATTGTGCAAGGTGATCAACGATGCGGGCGAAGAACAGCCCTTGGGTGAAGTCGGCGAGTTGTGCGTGAAAGGCCCTCAGGTCATGAAGGGCTATTGGCAGCGCCAGGACGCCACCGACGAGATCCTCGACAGCGAAGGCTGGCTCAAGACCGGCGACATTGCGATCATCCAGCCAGACGGCTACATGCGCATCGTCGATCGTAAGAAGGACATGATCCTGATTTCTGGCTTCAACGTGTACCCGAACGAGCTCGAGGATGTATTGGCCACCTTGCCGGGCGTACTGCAATGCGCGGCCATCGGCGTACCGGACGAGAAGTCCGGTGAGGCGATCAAGATATTCATCGTCGCGCGTCCGGGTGTCACGCTGACCAAGGAACAGGTGATGGAGCACATGCGCGCCAACGTCACCGGCTATAAAGTGCCCAAGGCCGTGGAATTCCGCGATGCATTGCCAACCACCAACGTGGGCAAGATCCTGCGGCGCGAGTTGCGTGATGAAGAATTGCGGAAGTTGGGGCTGAAGAAGTAAAGCCACCTGCCACAAAAAGCCCCGCAGATGCGGGGCTTTTTATGTACGCGATGATGCCCTGGAGCGGGACAGCTCTTGTGGCGAGGGAGCTTGCTCCCGCTGGGCTGCGCAGCAGGCCCGTCCGTCCCGACTGATTCACCGCAAGGGGCCGCTTCGCGTCCAGCGGGAGCAAGCTCCCTCGCCACGGGGAATGCGTAGCGTGGCGGTCGATTACAACCGAAACTGCGCAAAATCCAGGTTGGTGCCACCCGGCCGCATGTCCTGCAGGTAGGAATCCTTGTCGGCGCTCAGTTCCAGGCTCAGGGCGGCCTTGCGTTTGCCCTGGTTGCGCACTTCCAGGCCTTCCATTTTTTCCCGCAGGAACACGGTCGGCACCTTAAGGTGCAGCAGTTCGTCGGTGGCCGGGGTGTGCAGCAGCAGGTGAATCCATTCGTACTGACCGATGGCCAGGCGCGCCACGGGAATATCGAACCAGAAAATGTTGCGGTTGCGGTTCAATTCGCTGAAATGGCAATTATTGACACCCAGGACGGCGCCGCCCAGTTCCTGGTTCCTGCGGGCGATGGCCTGCTTCTTATCGAGTTTCATAACGTTCCTACGGGATGGGAGCTTCGGGCCACGGCCTGAATACGAGGGGCATTCTCGGTGGTTGCCGGCCAAACATAAAGCCCCGCTTGCACGAACGATGAAACTTGCCCAGTGGATCTTCGGTCAATTCTGCGTCAGTTGGTAAAACGATCAAATTGCTCCAAAGTCGCCAAACAGGCTACTTTGTTGTAGAAAACGGCCCTTGAGTCGCCACGCGACCCCTCTTTTTGCGGCGAAAGGAGACGCTTATGATGTTCCCGGCCTTGAAAGGCTTGCCCCTGCACCGGGTGATGATGCGCACGGTGACCGAGTTTCTCGACGACGAGATGTCGACCTACGCCTCCGCTCTGGCTTACCAAATGCTGTTTTCATTGTTTCCCTTCATTCTTTTCCTGATCGCGCTGATCGGCTTCCTGCACCTGCCGGATTTTTTCTCCTGGCTGCGCCTGCAATCGGAACTGGTCCTGCCGCCCCAGGCGCTGGAGCAGGTCAACCCGGTGATCGACCAACTGCAGCAATCCAAGGGCGGCTTGTTGTCGGTGGGTATCGTGGTTGCGTTGTGGACCGCGTCCGCTGGCGTGCGCCTGATGATGAGCGCCATGAACGCCGCTTATGACGTGGTTGAGGGCCGCCCGGCCTGGAAGCGTTTCCCGCTATCGATCCTCTACACAGTTGGCATCGCCGGCATGCTGTTGGCCGCCGCCGCGCTGATGGTGCTGGGGCCGCAGGTGATGGGCTGGATTGCCGCGCAGATCGGCCTGGAGGACTTCATCGTCACCGTCTGGACCCTCGTGCGCTGGCCAGTCATTGTGTTTCTGCTGATGGTGGCCGTGGCGCTGATCTATTACGTGATGCCTGACGTCAAACAGGAGTTTCGCTTCATCACGCCGGGGTCGGTATTGGCGGTGGTGGTGTGGATCGTCGCGTCCCTGGGCTTTGCGTTCTACGTGAAGACGTTTGCCGACTACAACGCGATGTATGGCAGTATCGGCGCGATTATCGTGCTGTTGCTGTATTTCTATATCTCGGCGGCGGTGTTGCTGCTCGGCGCGGAGATGAATGCAGTGATCGAGCACATGTCCGCCGAAGGCAAGGACACGGGCGAAAAGACCCCGGGCGCGCATGAGAAGCAGCATGTGTCGGGCTTGGGCCGCGATCATTCCATCCATCACAACCATACTGACGAAGCCCGACCATGATCCATGAAATCCTGAAGATGGGCGACGAACGCCTGCTGCGCATCGCCCCGCCAGTACCGCCGGAAATGTTCGACAGTCCCGAGTTGTGGCAGCTGATCGACGACATGTTCCAAACCATGGAAAGTGTCGGTGGCGTCGGGCTGGCGGCGCCGCAGATCGGCGTAGACCTGCAACTGGTGATCTTCGGCTTCGAGCACAGCGAGCGCTATCCCGATGCCGAGGCGGTGCCGCAGACCATTCTGATCAACCCGCTGATCACGCCGCTGAGCCCACTGATGGAGGAAGGCTTTGAAGGCTGCTTGTCGGTGCCAGGCTTGCGTGGCGCGGTGGATCGCTACCAGCATATCCGTTATGAAGGTTTCGACCCGAAGGGCGAGCCGATCGTGCGCATCGCTTCAGGCTTCCACGCTCGGGTGGTCCAGCATGAGTGCGACCACCTGATCGGCCGTTTGTATCCGTCGCGCATCACCGACTTCAGCAAGTTCGGCTTTACCGAGGTGATGTTTCCGGATCTCGACCCCACGGCGGACGATTGACAACCCACCATCCAAACCTGTGGGAGCGAGCCTGCTCGCGAATGCCATTCAACTTCAGCAGACGATGCGACTGATATACCGCATTCGCGAGCAGGCTCGCTCCCACAAGGGTGTATGGCGCTTCAGGACTGTGCAGTCACCAACCCCATCGCAATCATCGGCTTGCTGCGCGCATACCGGCTCAGCCGTTCGGCCATCGCATAGGGCAGTTCAGGGTCGAAGCTGAAACCACGTCGCTCATAAAAACCGCGCAAGTCCGGGTGACAAAACAGCCACACCGGCTCATCCACGCCTTTCACCGCTTCGGCGATCAAGCGTGCGGCGATGCCCTGGGCGCGGTACGCCGGGGCGACGAACAACCCCGTCAACCAATGCCCGCCTGACACTGGCCGCAAGCACAAGGCGGCGACGATTTCATCGCGCCGTGCCACCCACAACTGCGCGTCACGCACGGCTTTCATCGAGGATTGGTGGGCACGATAGAACTTGTTCATCAGCGGCCAAAGCGGTTCTTCGAGCGCGGCGTAATGGATTTCGGACATGACAGGGTCGTGGCGCAGAAAGGGGGGCGATTATAAAAGAACGCGGGGGCGGCGATAGGTGTATACCTGACGTCACATCCGTATGACTGGAGTACCTATCATGGCCAAAGGCATGGATTCAAAAAAAGCGGCAAAGAAAAAACCGGCGAAGACCGCCGATGAAAAGCGTGCCGACAAAAAAGCCAAGAAGGTCAATCTGTTCGGTCATTGAGCCGGTATCGCCTCGGCGGGCCTTAGGTTTGAGCTGGGGCGGTAACCCCTGCTCAAACGCTTCGCCAGGTACCAGGGCTCAAAGCGAGGCGAGGAACATGTCCGCGGCCGAGGTTTTGTCGCCTGTGCGGCTCTCTTGGGCCTTTTCCAGCTGTGCTATCGCCGACTTGTCCTGCATGCGCTGGGCTATCTCCTGGCTGACGGCCATTTGTTTCTCCGGCGGCATCGCCTCCACCTCCTCCTGGGTAATGCCCATCTCTTCAAGGATGCCGTCGCGCAGGCGCTCTTCGGGCGTCTTGCTCATGTAGTCCTTGAACTCTGCCGTCGCGGAGCCGCCAAGCGTCGTGGTTTGTTCAGGTGTTGGTGAAGCGACGGTCTGCAGTTGCACGCGCGTCTTCGCGAACGCCTCGTCCACCTTGTCGCTGATGGCGGTGGCGGCGTTGACCTGTTGCGTGGCTTGTCGGGTGAAGGAGTCCTGGACTTGGGCGCTGCCCTGACTGGCCTGGGCCTGGACGTTATCGCGCAGCGCTTGCAACGCGGCGCTTTGCAGGCCGCTGGCGGCCTCGGCGACAGGGTCTTCGCCCGGGCGTTTGAGCGGCAGGATCATCGCTTGCTGTTTTGCACTGACCAACATGATATGCACCTGTAGGTAATGGCTGAGCCAGGGCGGGAGCAATTACCATGCCGTCGTGCAAAGTCCCGTATTTCAAGGACTGCAGGCACATTTTCTGCGGCGGGGCGGCCAATCCTTGCCGATTGTCGGCATGGATCGACCGCATCGAGCCCGGCAGCCTCAGGTGCTTTCGCGAACCTTGAGTTCGAAGCCCAGGTCCACGACGGGTTGGGCGATGCGGTTGCCGGCCATCAAGGTGAGCATCTGTTCGGCAGCGTGGCGGCCGACGGCTTCCCTGGGGGTACTGATGCTGCTCAAGCGTGGCACCATGTGGGCCGAGGCGGGCAGGTCGTTGAAACCGAGGATCGAAACCTGCTCGGGGATCTTGATGCCACAGCGCAACGCTTCGAGCAGGGCGCCGTGGGCCAGGTCGTCGTTGCCGAAGAAGATCGCATCGACGTCCGGATGACTGGCCAGCAATTGCAGGAACAACTCGCCGCCCAGGCCGACCGATGACGGGCGAGGGGTCAGCACTTCCAGGTCCGGATCGTAGAGCCCGACCTTCTGCAACGCGCGACGAAAACCTTCACCGCGCAGCAACGTCCGTTGGTCGAGTTGCGCGCCGATGTAGGCCAGGCGCTTGCGACCTCGGGAAATCAGATGCTCGGCGGCGGTCTCACCGGCCTTGAGCTGGGAGAATCCCACGCAGTTGAGGCCGGCCCCCGGGTCCAGTTCCATCATGTATACACAGGGAATATTGCTGGCCTCGATCATGCGCCGTGCGCTTTCGGTTCGGTCGAATCCGGTCAGCAACAAACCCCGGGGCTGATAGGCCATGTAATTGCGCAGCAGGTCTTCTTCTTCGTCCCGGGAATAGTGGTAGTTGCCGATCACCACTTCGAAGCCCTTGGGCCGCAAGACGCGATGAATGGCTTCCAGGGTGTCGATGAACAACAAGTTGGACAGCGATGGCACCAGCACCACCACCGAATGGCTCTGGGCCGAGGCCAGGGCGCGGGCGGCGGGGTTGACGACGTAGTTGAGGTCAAGGGCAGCCTGGCGGACCTTTTCCACCAATTCCACGGCCACGCTGCTGACGCCGCGCAGGGCACGGGAAGCGGTGATCGGGCTGACACCGGCCAGGCGTGCGACTTCGTTGAGCGTGGGGCGACCGGTGGTGCGAGTATTCTTATCGTTTTTAGTGACGGTCATCAGGGTGGCTTGCCAAACAAAAATCAAGGCACTAAGGTAGCGCTGTCTCGGCGCGGCTGCAAATGCGTTGGTGGGGTTTGCCTGATCCCTGTGCGCTGGTGTCGTGGACGAACATGCTGCAACCACAAAAATGACAAGAAGGCGTCGGCAACTTCTGCTTTTGCTGCGGTGTCATAACTGGCAAAGGTAGCGCTGTCTGCGCGCTGAGGTGTTACATGAATAATCCAATCACCGCCCTGGTCATCATGGGCGTTGCCGGTTGCGGCAAAACCTGCGTCAGCCAGGCCCTGTGCCAACTGAGCGGCGCCACCGCCATCGAAGGCGACACGTTCCACCCCGCGGCCAACATCCAGAAGATGAGCGCCGGTATTCCCCTGAACGACGACGACCGTGCCGGCTGGCTCGACAGCCTGTGCGACGAATTGCGTCGCGTCGACGCCACGGGCGAGCGCCCGGTGCTGACGTGTTCGGCCCTCAAGCACAGCTATCGCGAGCGCCTGCGCAGCGCCTTGCCTGGCCTGGGCTTCGTATTCCTTGAATTGACTCCGGAAGTGGCCGCCGATCGCGTCTCCCATCGGCCCGGCCATTTCATGCCATCGACCCTGATCGACAGCCAGTTTGCCACCCTTGAGTCCCCTGTCGGCGAGCCCTTGACCCTGGCTCTGGATGCGTCCAGCCACAGCATCGATGAATTGGCGCGCCAGGCTTACGTCTGGTGGCTGGCCCACGGTTTGAAGCTGGCCAGTTGAGTTTCAAAAAATTTGCGTCAGAAAGATAGCGCTGTCCCGACGACCTACAAATAACTGCTTCAATAACAACAACAAATCAGGAGACACCCCCATGTTTGGCATGTCCCACGAGACGTACCTACTGCTTGATGCAGTGGTCACGGTGATCGGACTCATCGTCCTCATCACCAAGTTCAAGATCCACCCCTTCATTGCGCTGACCATCGCCGCCGCGTTTCTCGGCCTGACGTCGGGCATGCCGATCGGCACCATCATCAAGGCGTTCCAGGACGGCTTCGGTGGCGTGCTCGGTTTTGTCGGCATCATCCTCGCGCTGGGCACGATGCTCGGCAAAATGATGGCCGAGTCGGGTGGGGCCGATCAGATTGCCCAGACCCTTATCCGCGCCTTCGGCAAGGACAAGGTGCAATGGGCCATGATGTTCGCCGCGTTCCTGGTGGGCATCCCGCTGTTCTTCGAAATCGGCTTCGTGCTGCTGATCCCGCTGGTGTTCATCGTTGCGCGCCGCACCGGCGTGTCAATCATCAAGATCGGCATCCCGTTGCTCGCCGGCCTTTCCGCAGTCCACGGCCTGGTGCCGCCGCACCCGGGCCCGTTGCTGGCGATTGGCATCTTTGGTGCTGACATCGGCAAGACCATTCTCTATGGCCTGATCGTTGCGCTGCCGACCGCCATCATTGCCGGCCCGATTTTCGGTACGTTCATTGCCAAGCACATCCCCGGCCATCCGAACCAGGAACTGGTGGATCAACTGGCGCGTGAAACCGACGGCGCTGAACTGCCGAGTTTCGGCATCACCCTAGTCACCGTGCTGTCGCCGGTGTTCCTGATGCTGCTCAAGACGTTCGCTGACGTGACGCTGCCGGATGGCAACTTCTTCCGCACCTGGATGGACATGATCGGCCACCCGATCTCGGCGCTGCTGTTGGCGTTGCTGTTGTCGCTTTACACCTTTGGCTACAAGCAGGGCATCGGCTCCAGCCAGATACTGAAATGGCTGGATGCCAGCCTGGCACCGACGGCCGCGATCATCTTGATCATCGGTGCCGGTGGTGGCTTCAAGCAGATGCTGGTGACCAGCGGCGTGGGTGACGTGATCGGCCACATGGCGGTCAGCGCGCAGATCTCTCCGATCCTGTTGGCGTGGCTGGTGGCCGCAGTGATTCGGATTGCGACGGGTTCGGCGACCGTGGCGACCATTACCGGTGCCGGGATTGTCGTGCCGGTGGTAGGGATGATGCCAGGCGTGAACCGTGAGTTGCTGGTGCTGGCGACCGGTGCCGGTTCGTTGATCCTGTCCCACGTCAACGACGCGGGCTTCTGGCTGGTCAAGCAATACTTCAACATGACCGTGGCCGAGACCTTCAAGACCTGGACCGCGATGGAAACCATCCTGTCGGTGGTGGGCTTGATCTTTATCCTACTGCTGTCGTTGGTGATCTAAACCTGAAGCAATACCCTGTGGGAGCGAGCCTGCTCGCGAAAGCGATATAACATTCAGCGTCTCTGTTGACTGTCACACCGCCTTCGCGAGCAGGCTCGCTCCCACACTGATTTCTGGTAATCAGCAGAGCCAGGGTGGGAGCAACTCCCACCGTTGGCTTGGTGTCAGGCGTTAGGTTTGCTTGCCAACCCATCCGCCCGAAACATCCCCCGAATCCCCCGCACCGCCTGGCGAATCCGGTCCTGGTTCTCGATCAGTGCAAAGCGCACGTGATCATCCCCATATTCCCCGAACCCCACCCCCGGCGAGACGCAGACCTTGGCCTCGGCCAACAGCTTCTTGGCAAATTCCAACGACCCCAGGTGCGCGTAGGCATCGGGTATCTTGGCCCAGACGTACATCGACGCCTTGGGGTTTTCCACCATCCACCCCAGTTCATGCAGGCCCTTGACCAGCACATTGCGGCGCTGGCGGTACTGCTCGGCGATATCACGCACGCATTGCTGGTCACCTTCGAGGGCGGCGATGGCAGCCACTTGCAGCGGGGTGAAAGTGCCGTAGTCGTGGTAGCTCTTGATTCGCGCGAGGGCGCTGACCAGTTCCGGGTTGCCGACCATGAAGCCGATGCGCCAGCCGGCCATGTTGTAGCTCTTGGACAGAGTGAAAAATTCCACCGCGATGTCTTTCGCGCCGGGCACCTGCATGATCGACGGGGCTTTCCAGCCGTCATAGACGATGTCGGCATAGGCCAGGTCGTGGATCACCAGCACGTCGTACTGCTTGGCGAGGGCGATGACCCGCTCGAAAAAGTCCAACTCCACGCACTGGGCGGTGGGGTTGGAAGGGAAGCCGAGGATCATCATCTTCGGCTTGGGGATCGAGCCGCGAATGGCCCGTTCCAGCTCGTCGAAGAAATCCACGCCAGGCACCAGCGGCACCGAACGCACCTGGGCGCCGGCAATCACCGCGCCGTAGATGTGGATCGGATAGCTGGGGTTGGGCACCAGCACCGTGTCGCCCTGGTCCAGGGTGGCCAGCATCAAGTGCGCCAGGCCTTCCTTGGAGCCGATGGTGACGATGGCTTCGCTTTCCGGGTCGATGTCGACTTCGTAGCGGTCCTTGTACCAGCGCGAAATGGCGCGGCGCAGGCGTGGGATGCCTTTGGACGTGGAATATCCGTGGGTGTCTTCACGCTGGGCGACGGTGACCAGTTTCTCCACGATGTGTGGAGGCGTGGCGCCGTCGGGGTTACCCATGCTCAAGTCGATGATGTCTTCGCCGCGCCGACGCGCAGCCATCTTCAGCTCGGCAGTGATATTGAATACGTACGGGGGGAGTCGATCGATGCGCGCAAAGCGGCGCGGCGAACCTTGTTCGGCCATTGTTGCCTCGAGATACGTGAGCGCCCGGAACCGTCCGAGCGACGTTGGCCACTGCGGTGGCCTGCGGCGCAAGATAATCGGGCTGATGACAGATTGTCCAGTAGCCGCATCGAACTATTTTCGACGACACTGTTGCCCCGGCTGCGGTGCCACCGCCGGCCCGTGGATCGGTAAACACTGCACACCCAATCTTGATGGAACGAATGATGGAATTTTCCAGCGGCTTCCTGCTGAGCCTTTCGCTGTGCCTGGACATTGGCGTGGCCAATATCGCGATGATCACCCTGGCGATGCAACGCGGCTATTTCCAAGGCTTTGCCCTGGGCCTGGGCACCTGTGTAGGGGATTTGATCTACGCAGTCCTGGCGTTGGCCGGGATGACTGTGTTGTTGCAATACGACACGGTGCGCTGGGTGCTGTGGATTGGCGGCTCGGTCCTGTTGTTGTATTTCGCCGCGAAGATGGTTCATTCGGCGATCTACCATCATGCAGTGTTGGCCGAGGCCGGCGAAACTCGAGGCAACTCGCCACGGCAGGAGTTTTTCCGCGGGATTTTCCTCGCCATGTCATCTCCAAGCGCCATTCTCTGGTTCGCGGCGGTAGGCGGGACGCTGATCGCCCGCTCCGGTGGTGGCACGGTGCTCAGTTCGGCGTTGTTCCTGGGAGGATTTCTCAGCGCCGGGTTGCTTTGGAGCGCGGGCCTGTGCCTGGCGGCGACCCAAGGCGGAAAATTGTTGGGGGATAAATTGCTGCGCTACTCGTATTGGGCTTCCGCTGCGATCTTCTGTTATTTCGCCGTTTACGTGATTGTTTCTGGTTACAACGAGTTTGTAGGAAAAAACGCTACGGCTGTCCTGCCTGGACTTTGACAAGCGAAACGGCCTGGCAATCACGGTTTGGCCTCTATACTGCCAAGCCCGACCTCAAGTTTTCCGGAGTGTTGAAGCAATGGAAACGCAAAAACGCGTTAACGCAGGCGAGCCGCGCTTTGAACAGGGACGCTTTCAGCTCATCGCCGGTTTCGGCGCGCGTTTTACCCAGGACACCGCCCAGGACATCCCGCAGCTTTGGGAAAAATTCCTGCCTTGGCTTGGCAACATGCCGGGGCAGAAAGACGAAGTGACCTACGGGGTGTGCTGCAACCCGGACGGCCAAGGTGGCTTCGAATACATTGCCGGGGTGGAAATCAGCCGCCTCGATGATCTGCCCGAACAATACCGTTGGATAGAAATCCAGCCCGGGCCGTACGCGGTCTTTGAACACAAAGGGCCGCTCAAGAACCTACCGGACACCTTCCAATACATCTGGAAGGAATGGCTGCCGCAATCCGGCCACCAAGCGGCGGACGAGCCGGAGTTCGAGCGCTACAGCGAAGATTTCAATCCCCGGACCGGCGAAGGCAGCCTGGAAATCTGGATACCTCTCAAGCCCAGCTGATCGACGCGAGTCCCAGTGGGAGCAAGCCAGCTCCCACCTATAGCGCTTTCTGATCGTCGAAACCGTTGTTAAAACGCCAACCCCATCCGCCGCTCATAACCGATGCGACCCTTGTAGGCCTCTCCGCTGTCGATCCAGCCCAGCCGGGTGTAAAGGCCGATGGCCGAGACATTATCAGCGTCCACCGACAGCTCCAGCCCCTTGATCTCCGGCCACGCTGCCTGGGCCACGGCGGGTAGTGCTTGCAGGCAGGCCTTGCCATAGCCCTTGCCCTGGGCGCGGTGGTCGACTTGCAAGGCGTGCAAAGTAGCGCTGTGTTCGTTGGCCCAAGCGGGCAGCACGGGCGGGCGCTTGAGTAGCAGGAACGCCACCGGCACCTCGCCGGCCAGCAAGGCGAAACCCTTGACCCCTGGGCCGGGCTTGGACAGCAGTGTATGCAACGCACCGTGGATGTCGCCGGAAAACTTGATTTGTTCGGGGTGGATTTCGATGGATTCGACCTGTTGCCGTTGCAGCGGAGTCAGGTCTTCATAAGGCACGAGCTGAGCAGTCACGAAAACGTCCGTTGTTTGCCGACAGAATGGGCCTTGGATTCTAGCGAAATTTTTTCTTTGGATTATTTTTGTTTGGCTGTCGATTCGCCGTTTCTCCAAACGACAAAGGATGTCTCTAACAAAAACCTGCGGAGAACCACCATGAACACCCAAGCCACCGAAATCCAGGCGCTGATCGACACCTATCGCCAGGCTGTCATGGCCAAGGACGTGGAAAAAGTCATGGCGCTCTATGACGACAACATTGTTTCGTTCGACGCCATCCAGGCCCTGCAATTCAAGGGCAAGGTCGCCTACCGGGCCCACTGGGAGGCCTGCATGGAAATGTGCCCCGGCCCGCACAAGTTCGATTTCCATCAGGTGCAGATCACGCCAGCCGACAATATTGCGTTCGCCCACTGGCTGGCTTATTGCGGCGGCACCAACGACAAAGGTGAGGAGCAGGCTTGCTGGATGCGCGTGACGGCGTGCTACAAGCGTTCGGCCGCGCAGTGGAAAATCGTCCATGAGCACTGGTCGGCGCCGTTCGATCCGATGGCCGGGACGGCGATTTTCGATCTGCAGCCCTGAGCGGCTGCGGTTCGCTTCTGCCATCCTTGTCGATCAGTCCGATCACGGAGTTTTCCATGAAGTATTTATGCTTGGTGTACAGCAACGAAGAAGTTCTGCATAACTCGCCGGACAGCCCGGAGGACGCCGAGTGCATGGCCTACGCCGAATCGATCCAGGGCAGCGGCCGGATGGTCGCGGCCGAAGCGCTGGAGTCGGTGCAGACCGCCACCACGGTGCGCATGCGCGGCGGCAAGCTGTCGATTACCGACGGCCCGTTTGCCGAAACCAAGGAGCAACTGGCGGGTTTCTACCTGATCGACGCCAAGGACTTGAACGAAGCCATCCAGGTCGCCGGCAACATACCGGCGGCCCGGGTCGGTTGCGTCGAGGTCCGGCCCGTGCGGCAACTGAACCCCTGAACGTCATCCTCCGCGGGAGCGTTTTCATGAAACGTGAGCCTGTTTCCAGCCGAGCCATCAGGCCGATAACCCAGGGCCTGTCCGCCTGATGCTGGCCGAAGCGGTCAAGGCGCGGGTCGAGCAGGTTTATCGCCAGGATTCGCGGCGAATCCTGGCGACCCTGATTCGCCTGCTGGGGGATTTCGACCTCGCTGAAGAAGCCCTGCACGAGGCCTTTTTTATCGCGGTCGAGCGCTGGCAGCGCGACGGTGTGCCAGATAATCCGCGGGCCTGGCTGGTATCGGCCGGACGCTTCAAGGCGATCGACAGCCTGCGTCGGCGGGCGCGCTTCGCCGCCTCGCAGCCGATGCTGATTGCCCAGCTTGAAGCATTGGAACAAGCCGAGTGGAGCGATGAAGACGTGGAAGACGATCGGCTGCGGCTGATTTTCACTTGTTGCCACCCGGCATTGGCGGCTGACGCGCAGGTGCCGTTGACCTTGCGTGAAGTCTGCGACCTGACCACCGAGGAAATCGCCCGGGCCTTCCTCGCCGCGCCAGCGACCATTGCCCAGCGCATCGTGCGGGCCAAGGCAAAGATTCGCGACGCGAAGATTCCCTATCAGGTGCCGTCCCGCACGGAGCTGCCTGAGCGGCTCGACAGTGTGCTTCGGGTCATTTACCTGGTGTTCAACGAGGGCTATTCGGCATCGATGGGCGCCGAGTTGACCCGCGAAGACCTGACTCGCGAAGCCATCCGTTTGGCGCGCCTGTTGCTGGAATTGCTGCCCGAAGCCGAAGTCATGGGATTGTTAGCCTTGATGCTCTTGCATGAATCGCGGCGGCCGGCGCGAACCTCAATGACCGGCGAGTTGGTTTTGCTGGACGAACAGGACCGGTCACTGTGGGATCGCGCAATGATCACCGAAGGTTGCGCCATGGTCGAGGCCGCGCTCAATACCCGGCGGTTCGGGCCTTATTGCCTGCAAGCGGCGATCGCTGCGGTGCATGCCGAAGCATCCACGGCGCAAGAGACCGACTGGCCGCAGATCGTTGGCCTTTACGACGTTCTCTTGCGCGCGGTGCCATCACCGGTGATCGAACTCAACCGCGCGGCCGCCCTGGCCAAGCGCGACGGGCCACAGGCGGGGCTGCAATTGGTCGACGGGATATTGGGCCGGGGCGAATTGACCGATTATCACCTGGCCCATTCGGCACGGGCAGAGTTCTGTCGGCAGTTGGGGCGGGTTGACGAGGCGAGGGCGGCGTACCGGCGTGCGCTTGAATTGACGCAGCAGTTGCCGGAGCGACGGTTTATCGAAGCCAGGCTTGCCGGTTTGCAATGAGGTGGCGCCGGGCACAGCCCCGTGGTGAGGGAGCTTGCTCCCGCTGGGTCGCGAAGCGGCCCCCTGCGGTGTGCCAGTTAAATTAAAGGAGCTGCTGCGCAGCTCAGCGGGAGCAAGCTCCCTCGCCACGGGGTTTTTCTTATGCTCACGCGCTGAGGGACCAAACAAAAAAGGCGACCCGAAGGTCGCCTTTTTCAATCGTCCGGCGTTGATCAGAACTCGTGATCAGCGTTGTCCGGGTTCAGGTCGCTGATGCCCAGCTTGCCCGCGGCCTGTTCGATCGAGCCGGTCTGCTTGACCAGGGCGGCGATGGCGTCGCGTACGATCTGGTTGCCCGCGGTGTTGCCCGCGGCGATCAGTTGGTCGTAGTGCTCACCCTTGTTGGCGTGGTCGACCATGACCTGGATCTTGGCTTCGGTGTCGGCCAGGTCGGCCTTCAACGCGGTGTCGGCGGCCGAATCGGCCTTGGCCACCAGGGACGACAGGCTGGCGCCGGTCATCTTGGTGCCGTCGACGCGGGTGTATTCGCCCAGGTAGACGTTACGCACACCTTTGGCATCGTAGAAATGCGAGTTGTGAGTGTTGTCGCTGAAGCAATCCTGTTCGTCTTCCGGGGAGTTGGCTTCCAGGGAGACTTTCATGCGCTCGCCCGCCAGTTCGCCCAAGGACAGGCTGCCCATGCCGAAGAGCATCTTGCGCAGGCCGGTTTCGGCAGGTTCGGCTTCCAGGGTGGCGCGGTAGTTGTCGGCCACGTTCGGCTTCCAGTTGCCGACCATTTCCTGCAGGTCGTTGACCAGCAGTTGGGTGACGGACTTCAGGTAGGCACGACGACGGTCGTTGTGGCCGCCGGTGGCGCCAGCGCCTTGCAGGTAATCGGAGGCCGGGCGATTGCCGGCGCCAGGGCCGGTACCGTTGAGGTCCTGGCCCCACAGCAGGAATTCGATGGCGTGGTAGCCAGTGGCAACGTTGGCCTCGGAACCGCCCAGCTCGTTCAGGCTGGCGAGTTTTTCCGGGGTGATGTCCTTGACGTCGACCTTGTCTTCGCCGACCTGGACTTCGGTGTTGGCAATGATATTCGCGGTGGCGCCCGGGTTGCCCAAGGCATGCTCGTAGGATTTGTCGACGTAGTCGATCAGACCTTCATCCAGGGGCCACGAGTTCACCTGGCCTTCCCAGTCGTCGACGATGGTGTTGCCGAAGCGGAACACTTCGCTCTGCAGGTAGGGCACGCGCGCGGCAACCCAGGCAGCCTTGGCGGCTTTCAGGGTGTCGGCGTTCGGCTTGGCGAGGAAGGCGTCGACGGCGGTTTGCAGGGTCTTGGCGGTGGATTCGGCATCGCTGTAGACGGCATAGACGATGTCGGCGTAATGCGCGACAACAGCCTTGGCGGCGGTTTCGTCGATCTTGCCAGCGGCAGCGGGGGCCGCCGGTGCAGCGGTGCTGGCGGCCGGCGTTGGCGCTTGCGGCGCGGCGGCCTTGTCTTTGCCTTCGCCGCAACCGGCGAGGGAAATGGCGATGGCCAACAGACTGGCGGTAGCCAGAGGCATACGAATCATGGCGTAGATCCTGCTTCGATGATGAGTGGGGCTGGCGCGAGGGTGCGCAAAAACTGCGACATAATGCGAAAGATTTGCATTATGTGTAAAGGGTGCGGCCGTAAATATTTCTTGTTTAATAATGCAGATCGCCGCCTTTCGGCGGCGTCTGTAGGCGCTGCCTCGCGAAGAGAGGCTGCGATCCTTTGATTGACCTTTGAATCCCAAGCGAACATCAAGGGATCGCAGGCTTCGCCAGCGCCTACAGGTGCAGGGCAGCGGGAATCAGACGATGGAGGCCTTGATGCGCTCCGCCTGTTTCAAATAGAGGCCCAGCTCCCGGGCCGGCAGGGGTTTGCTGTAGTAGTAGCCCTGGCCTTCGTGGCAGCCCTCGGAAATGATGTAGGCCTCTTGCTCGATCGTTTCGACGCCTTCGGCAATGACCTGCATCCCCAGGCTTTTGCCCAACTGGATGATGGCGCGGACGATGGTCGCGTCATCTTCGTCATCGAGCAGGTCCTGGACGAAGCTCTTGTCGATCTTGATCTTGTCCAGCGGCAGGCTCTTGAGGTAACTCAGCGACGAATAACCGGTGCCGAAGTCATCGATGGCGATCAGCGCTCCGGAGCGACGCAGGCTAAGCAGGTGCTGGGCGGCGGTGGTGATGTCTTCCATCAGGCCGGTCTCGGTGACTTCCAGCTCTAGGCTACGTGGCGGCAAGCGGTACATCTGCAGGAAATTGTTCACCACCCGTGGCAGCTCGGCGTGGTGCAACTGCACCGTGGACAGGTTGACCGCCATGCGCATGTCGACGAAGCCCTGGTCGTGCCACTCGCGCAACTGCTTGCAGGCCTGGTCCAGCACCCACTCGCCGATCGCGATGATGGTGCCGTTCTGCTCGGCCAGAGGAATGAACAGGTCCGGCGGCACCAGGCCGTGTTCGGGATGATGCCAGCGAATCAAGGCTTCGGTGCCCACTACGCGCAAGTCGCGGTAACTGATCTGCGGCTGGTACACCAGCGTGAATTGTCCACGGGCCAGCGCTTCGCGCAGGTCTTTCTCCAATTCGCGGCGGCGACGCATCTCGCTGTCCACGCTGGCGATGTAGAACTGGTAGCGATTGCGCGAGCGGGTCTTGGCCAGGGTCATGGTCTGCTCGGCTTTTTGCAGCAGTTTCTCCGTGCTGTCACCGTCTTCGGGGAACAGGGTGATGCCGATCGTGGCGCGCAGGCGGATCTCGTGGTCATCGAGGGCGAACGGTGCTTCCAGGTCATCAAGGATGCTCTGGGCCAGTTCGGCGGCCTCGTAGGGCTGCTCGATATCGGCCTGGACCAGGGCAAACTGGTCACCGCCCAATCGCGCCAGGGCGCCGAGACGACCGCTGTGGGCACGCAGCCGATCGGCCAGGGCCAAGAGCAACTGGTCGCCAATCTGATAAGTGAATTGTTCGTTGATGCTCTTGAAATCATCCAGCCCTACGCACAACACGGCTACGCGACGCTGCAAGCGCCCGGCGTCCACCAGTATCTTGTCCAGTTGCTGCTGAAGCTGCTGGCGATTGGGCAGGCCGGTCAGGAAGTCGTACTGGGCCATGCGCAACAGGCTGTTTTCTGCTTCGTGGCGCAGGTGCGTATTGCGCTCGATGGAGGCGAGTAACTGGTTGGCGGTATTGATCCACAGGCCCAGCTCATTGTGCTCGTGCCCCGGCAGTTGCGGGATTTTGTGCGCGCTCGGGCGGTCGGGGTTTATTTCGGTCAGGTGCTGGATAATCCGCGACAGGGGTTTGGTCAACAGCCAGTGATAGACGAGGTACAGCACTAGGCCCATCGCCAAGGCCCGCAGCATTCCGGAAGTAAAAATGATCACCGAACTGATGATAAAACCCTGGCCATAGCTGGCGGTGTCCAGGGTAATGCTGAGGTCGCCGTAATATTCGCTGTAGGGGCCACGACCCACCAACTGCGTGGTGAAGGTTCGTTCCTGGCCGAGAATCAGGTCAGTCAGCCAACGGCTACTGGAATGCTGTAGAGGCCGGGCCTTTTCCGCGAGCATGGTTTCACCAGGGTGACCGATGGACGCCACGCGCACGGCTTCGTCCCGGAACAGCCCTTCGATCACCTGCATGCCCATTTCCCGGTCCAGGCTGTAGACCGCCTGGGTAGAAGGATCGCGGAACATATCGAGGATGCGCTGGGCGTCGTCAGTAACGGCCCGGTTGGTTTTGTAGGCATCGAACACGATCTGGGCACAGCTCAAGATCATGCCAACGATCAATGCCGAGAGGAGCACGACCCGGAGCAACTTCACAGACAAGCTGTTCTTGAGTTCCAGCTTCAAAGAGAGATTCCTTGTTCCGTGCGGGTAGCGTCAAGTTGCCATGAGTATTGGCAATCCTGTGATGTCAGTCAAAGGGACAATCAAACACAAGGGTTTTCGCCTGAAACCTGGCCGTTATACGGTGTTTACAGAGTGATTGCTCTACGACCATTGTTTCGGTTGGAAAGGCCTGCAACTTGAGGCCTGGCGGGATTTTTTCTTGGATTTCAGACGCGAGGTCATCTGCCCGGTGCGAGATTGGTCATTCACCGCGAAGCTAGTCGTGGGACCGGGCTTGCTCGCGAAGACTGTGAGTCAGACAACCTATCCGTCGGTTGACACTCCGCTTCCGCGATCAAGCCCGCTTCCACGAAACAATCCAGTCCGCTAAAAAAAACGGCGCCTTCCCGTCGGGAAAGCGCCGTTTTTTATTGGCATCACGACTTACGCAGTGAAGGCCTTGCCTTCGAACTGCTCAGCCACGAACTTCCAGTTGACCAGGTTCCAGAACGCTTCGACGTACTTCGGACGAACGTTGCGGTAGTCGATGTAGTAGGCGTGTTCCCAGACGTCGCAGGTCAGCAGCGGGGTGTCGCCGCTGGTCAGCGGGTTGCCGGCGCCGATGGTGCTGGCCAGGGCCAGGGAACCGTCAGCTTTCTTGACCAGCCAGCCCCAGCCGGAACCGAAGGTGCCGATGGAAGTCTTGCTGAATTCTTCCTTGAACTTGTCAAACGAACCGAAGGCGGCGTTGATGGCTTCAGCCAAAGCGCCGGTTGGTTGACCGCCGGCGTTTGGTGCCAGGCAGTTCCAGTAGAAGGTGTGGTTCCAGACCTGAGCGGCGTTGTTGAAGATACCGCCCGAGGAAGTCTTGACGATTTCTTCCAGGGTCTTGCCTTCGAACTCGGTGCCAGGCACCAGGTTGTTCAGGTTCACGACATAGGTGTTGTGGTGCTTGTCGTGGTGGTATTCCAGCGTTTCTTTGGAGATGTGTGGCGCCAGTGCGTCGTGTGGGTACGGCAGCGGCGGCAATTCGAAAGCCATGGTGATTCTCCTAATCAGGTCAGTTGCGGTGAGCGCAAGGCCGATCACGGGCGGCCAGACTAGCGCCAGCGAGTTTGTACTCTTTGGGCGCAGGAGTCGGATCATAGCACCGGGGGTGCGGCATAACCACGCAACAACTGTGTGGGATAGAGGTTCCAGAGCGGTTTGGAATATCAGCCCGAGACGATTAATTGCATCGCCACGCTGAACATCATCACCGCCACCAGAAGATCCAGGACGCGCCAGGTAGTGGGCCGGGCCAGCCAGGGCGCCAGCCACGCGGCGCCGATGGCGAGAATGGAAAACCACAGCAGCGAGGCGCTGGCCGCCCCTATGACATACGCACCGGGTACGCTTTGCTGGGCGCCCAGGGAACCGATCAGCAGCACGGTGTCCAGGTAGACGTGAGGGTTGAGCAACGTGACCGCCAACGCACTGAGCAGCACCGTGTGCAATGAGCGCGCCGCCTGTTTTTCATCCCGTTGCAGGCTTTGTTTGGAAAAGACCCGGCGCAACGCCTGGCTGCCGTACCAGAGCAGGAATACGGCACCCCCCCAGCGTGCGATCGACAGCAACAGCGGGCTTTGGGCCAGCAGCGTGGCCAGCCCGAATACTCCGGCGGCCACCAACAGCGCATCGCAGGTTATGCAGAGCGCAGCCACGGGCAAGTGATGCTCGCGGCGCAAGCTCTGGGCGAGGACGAAGGCATTCTGCGCGCCAATCGCCATGATCAACCCGAGGGCCACCAGCAGGCCGTTCACATAGCTTTGCCACATAGGGATTCTCCATCCAGGTTTGCAATGCTGGCCATTCTCCGGTTCGTCGAGTTATAAGAAAAACCAATCTTGCTGATTGCCCATTAGGAAAACTGATGTTCGACTACAAATTGCTTTCCGCCCTGGCGGCCGTGGTCGAGCAGGCTGGATTTGAACGTGCCGCGCAGGTTCTGGGGTTGTCGCAATCGGCCATTTCCCAGCGGATCAAATTGCTCGAGGCGCGCGTTGGCCAGCCCGTACTGGTGCGCGCCGCGCCGCCGGCGCCGACCGAGATCGGCCGTCGGCTGCTCAACCATGTCCAGCAGGTCAGGTTGCTGGAGCGTGACCTGCAAAGCCTGGTACCAGCATTGGACGAAGCAGGGCTGCCCGAGCGCCTGCGGATTGCCTTGAATGCCGACAGCCTGGCGACGTGGTGGGCTGGTGCCGTGGGTAAGTTCTGCGCCGAACAGCATCTGTTGCTGGACCTAGTGGTAGAGGACCAGACCGTTGGCCTCAAGCGCATGCGTGCTGGCGAAGTGGCGGCTTGTGTCTGTGCCAGCGAGCGTCCCGTGGCTGGTGCCCGCAGCGTATTGCTGGGAGCCATGCGTTACCGTGCCCTTGCCAATCCAGCCTTCATCGCCCGGCACTTCCCCGACGGCGTGCGCGCTGATCAACTGGCTCGCGCGCCGGCCCTGGTGTTCGGCCCGGATGATTTCCTACAGCACCGGTACCTTGCGTCCCTCGGCCTCGAAGGTGGTTTCGAGTATCACCTGTGCCCTTCATCCGAAGGTTTCATTCGCCTTGCCGAGGCTGGGCTTGGCTGGGGGCTGGTGCCTGAATTACAGGTGCGTGAGCAACTGGAGCGGGGCGAACTGGTGGAGCTGGTCGCAGATAAACCGATCGATGTGCCGCTGTACTGGCATCATTGGCGCAACGGCGGGCAGTTGCTCGGCTTGTTGACCGAACAACTGGTTCGCGCGTCCGGGCAGTGGCTGGTGCCGTTGGGCTGATTCGCAGCGTCAGGATTGCACGCAATACGCAAAACCTTCTTCATCGGAGCACTACATGAAAATTCTCGTCACCGGCGCGAGCGGCTTCATCGGCGGACGCTTTGCGCGTTTCGCCCTGGAGCAAGGCCTGGATGTTCGGGTCAACGGCCGCCGGGCCGAAAGCGTCGAGCACCTGGTGAGGCGCGGCGCCGAGTTCATCCCGGGCGACCTGAGCGATCCGGAACTGGCCCGTGATTTGTGCCGGGACGTTGATGCCGTGGTGCATTGTGCCGGCTCAGTGGGGTTGTGGGGCCGTTATCAGGATTTTCACCTGGGCAATGTCCAGCTCACTGAAAACGTTGTCGAGGCTTGCCTCAAGCAGAAGGTTCGGCGGATGGTGCACCTGTCGTCCCCGTCCGTTTATTTCGATGGCCGTGACCACGTGGGGCTGACGGAAGAACAAGTGCCCAAGCGCTTCAAGCATCCCTACGCCGCCACCAAATACCTGGCCGAACAGAAAGTCTTCGGCGCCCAGGAGTTCGGCCTGGAAGTGCTGGCGCTGCGTCCGCGCTTCGTCACCGGGGCCGGAGACATGAGCATTTTCCCGCGCCTGTTGAAAATGCAGCGCAAGGGCCGGCTGGCGATTGTCGGCAACGGACTGAACAAGGTGGATTTCACCAGCGTCCAGAACCTTAATGAAGCGCTGCTCAGCAGCCTGCTGGCCACGGATTCGGCGTTGGGCAAGGCCTACAACATCAGCAACGGCGCGCCGGTCCCGCTGTGGGACGTGGTCAACTACGTCATGCGAAAAATGGAAGTCCCGCAAGTCAGGCGCTATCGGTCCTACGGGCTGGCCTACAGCCTCGGTGCGGTGAACGAAGGCTTGTGCGCGCTTTGGCCCGGTCGCCCGGAACCGACGGTGTCGCGCCTGGGCATGCAGGTCATGAACAAGAATTTCACCCTGGATATCAGTCGGGCCAGGCATTATCTCGATTACGATCCACAGGTCAGTTTGTGGACCGCCCTTGATGAATTTTGCGCCTGGTGGCGTGTCCAGGACGCCCGCTGATCGCCCCGTCATGAACCGAGTGCCCGGTTCGGGGTCAATGGGTGCGGCGGGCGAGGGGGTTATACTCGCCACATCAAGCCATCCCCGGTTTCCCAAAGGTTAGACCCATGCCCATGCGTAACGATGCCAACGACGACTTCGATGATGTACCGAGCCTGCGGATGCGGGCCGACATTCCCGATGACGATGACTTCATGCCCAACCGCCAGCCCCACGTGCAAGCGCGTCCGGCGCCCGTTGCGGCGGCCAAGGTCAAGGGGCCGAGCACAGGGCCGTTGTGGGCACTGATCGGCGCGCTGCTGTGTGCTTTCGCTTTCCTGGCGTGGTGGAGCTTCCAGCAGATTTCCCTGATGGAACAGCAACTGGTGGCCACCCAGGAAAGCTTCGCCCGGATCAGCGAGGATGCGGCGGGGCGCTTGCAGGACATTTCCGGCAAGGTCGTCGCCGGCCAGTCAAATGTCATGAGCGACAGTGAAGCCTTGAAACTGCAGATCAAGCAGTTGGACAACAAGCTGCAGGAGCAGGGCCGGCAATTCGAAGGCCGGCTGCAGGAGTTGAACAAGCCGCAGCAAGGTGCGTTCGGTCCGTCCGACGACCTGGGCAAGGAATTGGCCCAGATCATTACCCAGGCCAGTGCACAGGAAAATGCCACCGCTCAGTTGCAGGCGGCCAATAAAGAACTCCAAGCCCAGCTCAAGACGCTGACGGCTGAAGTGACCGCGCTGAAGAACCAAGGCGAGGGCGGTGCCCTGGATGCCCAGCTCAAGAGCATCGGTGCCGACATCACGGCCCTGAAGCGAGCCACTTCCAACTCCGCCATCGAGCGTCTGGAGCAGGACATGGTCGTGCTCAAGAGTCAGCAGGAGAACCGTTCGGGCGGCAACACCGCTGAATTCGATGCGTTCCGTGGCCAGGTCACCCGCAACATCAACACGCTGCAATCGCAGATTCAGTACCTGCAACAACAGCTGAGCGCTCGGGCTCAATAAGCCTGAGTAGCCCTTGGCCAGGCGTAGGAGCCTGCGATCTTTTGATCTTTGAATCTTTCGCTCAAGACTCAATTGTCAGGGAAAAGATCGCAGCCTCGTTGCACTCGGCAGCTCCTACGTACGCCGTCTACGCTCTTGAAACACCAACAAGAACGAGGGCGCGCGCATGGGGTTTATTCGATGGATGGCCGGGCTGGCCGCAATACTGTTTCTGATGCAGACCCAGGCCGCCGGACCGGACGACGGCCAGGCCGCCCGGGCACTGCTGGAAAAGGCCTTGGCCTACTACCACGATAACGGTGACAAAGCGTTCGCCGCGTTCAGCCGCCAAGGCGAATTCGTCGACAAGGACCGCTACGTGTTCGTGGTCGATACTCAGGGCGTAATGCTTGCCAGCGGCGGTCCTTCGTCAGCGTTGATCGGTCGCGACGTTTCCGAGGTGCTGGGACCTGACCTGCGCCAAGCCTTCAAAGAGGCGCTGAAAACTCCCGAGGCCAGTGGTATCCAGCAAGCTGATTATCGTTGGCAGAACTGGGCGGACGGCAAGGTCGAGCGCAAGCATGTGTATTTCCAGCGGGTCGGCGAGCGGATCCTCGCAGTCGGCTACTACCTGCCAAGGGCCTCCGCCGAACAGGCCAAGGCGCTGCTGGACAAGGCAGCGGGTGATTTGCTGAAGAACGAGAAAACCACGCTGACGGCAATCAACTCGCTCAAGGGCGGCTACCTTCAGGACGACTTGTACGTATTTGTCGTTGATCTTGATACCCATCGTTATGTCGGGCACGGCACCAACCTGCGGTTGATCAATACCGATTTCGCCAAGATCAAGGATCCGGACGGCAAGCCTGTGGGCGAGCCAATCCTGGCGATGATCGGCAAGCAGGACGCGGGGGAATATGAGTATCGCTGGAAGAATCCGGTGACGGGGAAGGTTGAGAACAAGCATGCCTATCTGAAGAAGGCGGGGCATTTCCTAGTGGCGGTGGGGTATTACAGTCCTTGATTTCCGGGTTTCCGGGTTTCCGGGTTTCCGGGTTTCCGGGTTTAGGGGTGTATATCCATTGCTGCGGTAACGGCCACTTTGGGTTCCGCTCTTACAGCGGCTCACTTTTGAGAAGCGCAAAAGTAAGCAAAACGCTTTATGCCCCACCACTCGGTGCCTCGCCTAGGCTCGGCATGCCCTCACTCCGGCCTTGCTCCGTGG
>NZ_VDLV01000034.1 GCF_013608025.1 Pseudomonas brassicacearum subsp. neoaurantiaca
ACCCACTGTGGCGAGGGAGCTTGCTCCCGCTGGAGGCGCAGCCTCCCCTTGCGGTGTGCCAGATAGAATCTGAGGTCTGCTGCGCAGCCCAGCGGGAGCAAGCTCCCTCGCCACAAGGGAATGCGTTGCCCCGGCCAGCATGTGCAAGGGCACGGCATTCGCAATCGCGACGCCGAGACTTGATCTATCAACTGCCGCAGCACCTGGTCCACCGAAAGCCCCTCGATGCGCAGCTCTGGCGACGCCCAACGCTCGCAAGGCGCCCAGGACAGTGCCGACGGGCAGCAGAGTGGCGAGCCAGATCAAGAGCAGGTGTGAAGGCTTCATGGCTGTAACTCAATGCTAGGGTGACAACCCACTGTGGCGAGGGAGCTTGCT
>NZ_VDLV01000035.1 GCF_013608025.1 Pseudomonas brassicacearum subsp. neoaurantiaca
AAGCCTTCGCACCTGCTCTTGATCTGGCCCGCCATTCTGCTGCCCGTCGGCACTGTCCTGGGCGCCTTGCGAGCGTTGGGCATCGCCGGGGCTGGACATCGAGGGGCTTTCAGTGGATCAGGTGCTGGGGCGATTGCTCGATCAAGTCTCGGCGCCAAGGTTGTGATGGAGCTTTTCCTGACCGAAGCGCTTTCCGTGGCGAGGGAGCTTGCTCCCGCTGGGCTGCGCAGCAGCCCCCAGATTCTACCTGGCACACCGCAAGGGGAGGCTGCGCCTCCAGCGGGAGCAAGCTCCCTCGCCACAGTGGGT
>NZ_VDLV01000036.1:0-8331 GCF_013608025.1 Pseudomonas brassicacearum subsp. neoaurantiaca
TACCGATCGCTCAGGGCGATCAGGCAACCGTCGCGAAAGTGTAGGAAAGGGGCGTCTTCGCCAGGCTGGGCGATGATCAGTTCGTCCGGCTCATTGCTCAGGTAGATCGCCGCGCGGGCCAGGCTGTTGTGGATGGCCGGGCGTTTCAGGCTGGGGCGGGGGAAGGTGGTGCGGCGGTTTTCCTGGTCGATCCAGATGACCTGCTCGCCTTCGAGCAACAGGCGATGGGCCAGGGCATGGCTCCAACCGCGGCCGAGGCCGATGTCCAGCTCGGCGGCGCTGGTGCGGTAGAGCCGGGTGAAGGTAAACGGCAGGCGTCCGTCGAGGGTGCCGTCGTCCAGGGTCAGCAGTTCTTCGCCGGTGACCATCGACACCGGGCAGCCGTGGGTGCGGGTCTGGTTGGCGCTGTCGGCAGAGTCGCCGTTGGGGTTAGTCGATTGGTGTGGGGCGTCGTCGTGGTGTTCCTGCTTTTTCAGCGTGGTATTACGCTGCGCGTCCCAGCGCAACTGCATCCGACCTTTCTTCACACCCGCCGCGATGCCTCGCGCAGCCACCGTCTTGTAGCGATCCACGTAGCCCATGAAGCCGTTTACCAGCGCGAAAATGGCGCTGATGAAACGCTTCACCGCATCCAGCAGCCGTGCGCCGTACCCGAACAAGCGCATCGTCAAATAGGCGATGCCTGCTCCCGCACCGACAAAGGTCAGCACCACCCCGATCAGCAGATCAATCGCCAACTGCACGACCATCGAAGCGACTGCCGCTGCTGTCCCGCCCGCCAATTCACTCGGTGGCAGCATCTCCAGCCAAAGCATCGCGGTTCGCACCAGCAAGCACAGCGCCGCTTCGTCGCTGACCAGCAGCTGCAGCTTTGCCATGACCTGTGGCGCCGACTCGGCAAGCTTGACCAAGTTGTCCGCACCGCTGCCCAACCGTTCGCCAAACTGGCTAGGGTCCTTGAGGATGTCTGACAGCAAACCGATGCCGTCCCAGACGCCCTCGATCGCCGCCCAACCACCCGCGAGCAGGCCGTTACCCACGGCTGCCGCCGAAGTCGCCAGCGACTGTTGGGCCCATTGCGGCTTGAAGCCCTGCCACTCGCCGCGCAGCCAGTCCGTCAGATCGGCGCTCAAGCCGTCGTAGGAAGAAAACAGATCGTCAATTTGCTTGGGGGATACGTCGCCTTGGACGTGAACTCGATAGGACCGCCCCGCCTCGCCCTTGAAAGTCCCAACACCTTGGGCATCAAGCGTGACGGGGGTGACTTCGCCCGTGTCCACCGACACCACATCGACCACGATATTGCCCAGCGGGATGTCATACACCGACTCGAGCTTGCTCTCGATCGTCATGACCCCGCCTTGCGGGCACTGGGCGACGGTAGAGAGAAAATCCTTGTCTTTGAGGCCGACAGCGGTGGTGCCGTCGCCGAACCGAATCAACCGCTCCATGCCCATCAGCGAAGGCAGATCGGCCGCTTGGCTGGCCCGGTCCGCAGCCCGGCTGTACCAACTTCCTAGCTGCTCGCGGTAGAGAGGAAGTGTGTCTTTGAAGTCGTCGAGTGCCTCCTCGATGCGGCGCACCTGATCCATCAGGAGGTGGCTCGGCCATGAGGCAGCAGGAAAAAACGGTCGGACATGGAAGAACGTCTCGCGAGAAATCGGGAAGCGCGAGACTTTGCCGGGGACGGCAGGAGAAATAAGTCAGGTAAGGAGACGCAGCTCGTAGGACAACTCTTTAATTGGCCCTACAGGTTCCTCTCGGGGGCGGGGGAAAGAATAGTGGCCAGACAGCCTGTCGATAACGCTATGGATTCTGGCCGTCCAGCGCCTTGAGCTTGATCTCAGCCAACGGGTGCCCAGCCTTCGCGGCCAGGGTCCACCAGCGCGCCGCCTCCACCGGGTCAGGCGCTTTAGTGGCAGTGCCAGCGAGGCTGATGACCCCCACCTGGTAAGCAGCCTTGCCATCACCGGCCAGCGCAGCCAACCGCAGCAGACGCACGCCCTCTTCCCTGGCACCCAGGCCTTGGCCGCGAAACGTCAGGATATGGCCATAGAAACTTTGGGCATCGACGTCGCCCAGGTTCGCCATGCGTGCGAACTGGCCTTGCAGCCAGGACCAGCCGCGCGGCTGTCGGACGAACCATGACCAATGGAACAACCGGCGCGCAAGCCAGTAGCCGGCCCGGGCCTTGATGCGCCAGAGCATTCAGGCTTCCGCCGATTCGGGGTACTCGTATTCGAACACCCGGACCACTTCCGAAGCATGCCAGGATGCGGCGGCCACGCCATCGGAAGGACCGGAAAAACGTCCGAGACGCTCGACGCATTCGAAGAAACCGGTGCGCGGCAAACGGCTGGCGCCCTGGCTGATGACCAGCGAACTGCGCAGCGGCTGTTCGGCCCGAGCGTCCAGCGCAGCCAGGTGTTCAAGCGCTGCGGTCAGGGTCTGCATCGCCGGGCTGGGAAGTTGCAAGCGCTCCAGCAAGGCGCGATAGGTCAATAAATGGCGCTGGCGGCGCGCCTGGTCCAACTCACCCAACAACCCGTCCCAATGTTGCCGACTGATGCGTACACTCACGATTCATCCCTCCAACCCGGCACCGTCAGTTCCCAGGCCAGACTGCGCTTGATCGCGGCATCGGGCTGACGCTCACCGCTTTCGATCATGGCCAGATAAGACGGGCTGATGCCTACTGTGCGGGCCAGCGCCTCGATGGCGATGCCCTTCCCTTCGCGCAGACTGCGCAGTTGATCCAGGCCAGGGAGATCCTGGTCGGGTGCCGCCGCATGCGGGACGCTTGCCTCACGCGACGGAGCTTGATTGATGCCGGCTGCCTTCAATAACGACTGGTACTGATCCCACGGTAAAACCGCGTACTCGGGCTCTCCGTCGCGTGTGATTATTTGAATATCCATGACTACCCCGTAGGACAACAACACTTAGCGAGTCAGCTTTTTTCCTAGGAAGTGTAATCCTAAATAGCAGCCAAGGTCGCGGGGCGATGATGTTCTGAAGGGAAACGGATTGAATCAGGTCTTTTTCGGACCTTGGAGCTGGAGTTGTTCCGGCGTATCGGGAAGCCTTTCGACCAGCGCGAGTTTCTCGGGGGATTGGCGGTCACGCCAGGCACGGAAGGCATTCAGTTCGTCGTCGAGGGTTTTCATGATCCAGGCCAGCACGGCGATGTCATCGAACATGCCAAACATGGGCAGCAAATCCGGAATCGCATCCAGGGGACTGAGGAAGTACATGAGCCCCGCCACCACCGAGAGCAGCGACTTCGCGCTGACCGCCCGGTATTCGCCACGCCAGTAGGCCAGGCACAGCGCCTGCAACAAGCGCAGATCGTCCTTGAGCTTGCCCAGCCGACCGCCCTCCCGGGCGCCTTTGCTGGCAACGGCAAATAGCAACGTCGGCAATCTGCCGCGGGCCAGCAGCCGTCCCGCCAAGGGCAGGAATCGCGTGAAATTCCACGGCGCCTTCATTTTTTCTCCCGCTGAAATGTTATCCACACAAATTGTGGATAACCTTGTGAACAGAGCTGCGTTTCACCGCTGAAGCCCCCGTTTTATAAGGGCCCGGCTTAGATCGGGCGTTTTTTACTCACATAAAAAACCCAATATTTCATTGACTTGACGGGTCGACTGCGTCTAGCACAGCGCCCGTATTGCCTATGACTGTGGCCTGCGCCTGGCGTTCGGTTTTTTTGATCATTTACCGAAAGCCGAATGCAACAACGCCCCGCATAAGCGAGGCGTTGTCTTTATAGCAGACGCGATTACTTGGCTGCGTCTTCTTTTGTCGGATCCTTGATCGCCAGCAGTTCCAGGTCAAACACCAGGACCGAGTTGGCAGGAATGGCCGGGCTCGGGCTCTGGGCGCCGTAGGCCAGGTCGCTCGGGATGTACAGCTTGTACTTCTCGCCGACGTGCATCAGTTGCAGGCCTTCGACCCAACCGGGGATCACGCCGCTGACCGGCAGGTCAATCGGGCTGCCACGCTCAACGGAGCTGTCAAACACGGTGCCGTTGGTCAGCTTGCCGGTGTAGTGAACGGTCACTACGTCGGTCGGCTTGGGCTGTGCGCCGTCGGCTTTCTTGACCACTTCGTACTGCAAGCCGGAAGCGGTGGTGGTCACGCCGGCCTTCTTGCCGTTTTCCTCGAGGAATTTCTTGCCGGCCGCTGCCGACTCTTCACTCATCTTGGCCATGCGCTCTTCGGCACGCTTTTGCAGTGCGGCAAAGGCCTCGACCAATTCTTCGTCTTTCAGCTTCTGTTCTTTCTTGCCGACGGCATCTTCGATGCCCTGGGCAACCGCTTTGGAGTCCAGGTCATCCATACCTTCCTGAGCCAGGCTCTTGCCCATGTTCAGGCCAATACCGTAGGAAGCTTTCTGCGCCGGGGTTTTCAGCTCTACGCTGGTCTGCGAATCGCAACCCGCGAGTACCAGGCCAACCAGGGCTACCGCCGCCGCCAACCGATGCTGTTTCATGCTATTTCCTTGTTCATGCGCCTAAAGGGCAATCGAGTAAAGCCGCGAGCTTATCAGGCGGCCACGACCAATGGCTACCGGCATGTGAGCCGCAAACCGATGATAAGTTCAGGCCGGCAAACGCTTTTTAATCCCAGGTAGATGAAGCATCTGTCATCGTTTTCGTACAGAGACGGATTGCCGCCCCCTGCAGCCCAAGGGTAATGGCCACTTGCCGGCCAAGCGGCGCTGAGGCATAAGGACATATCAAAAAAACAAGGACGTTACCGTGCGCCTCCTCTCTCGCCTCCTCTTGCTGATTCTCGCGCTGCTCGTCGCGGTCGTGGCCGTAGTGCTTTATTACGTCGCCAACCCACGCCTGCCGGCGTACACGCCTGTCGAACAGGTGCATTACCTTGATCAATGGAGCGCCACCGAGCGCCAGACATACTATTTCACGCCCCAAGGCACCCAAGTCAAAGGCCTGCGCTACGACTGGTTCACCGCGCTTGAACTGCCGTTCTCGCAGCAGCGCTTCGCGTCGCCGGAGTATTTGGCGCGCTTCGGCTTCCTGGTGGATCCGGCGCAAAAAGCCACTCCGGACAACCCCGGTAATTTGCCGGTAGGCTTCACCCGACACCAGAACGCAGGCAGCAGCGAGCAATATCTGGACATTACTTGTGCCGCCTGCCACACCGGCGAATTGCACTTCAAGGGGCAGGCGATACGGATCGATGGCGGTTCCGCCCAGCACGTCCTGCCGTCGACCGTTCCGACATTACGCGGGGGCAGTTTCGGACAGGCCATGGTCGCCAGTCTCGCCTCGACCTACTACAACCCGTGGAAATTCGAACGCTTCGCCCGCCAAGTGCTCGGCAAAGACTACGACGCCCGCCACGAAGAATTGCGCAAGGCGTTCAAGGTTTCCCTCGACACCTTCCTGCGCACGGCCTGGAATGACACGCACCGCGGCCTCTACCCCACCCAGGAAGGCCCGGGCCGCACCGACGCTTTTGGCCGTATCGCCAACGCCAGTTTCGGCGACGCCATTTCGGCGGAAAACTACCGAGTCGCCAACGCACCGGTGGATTACCCTCAGTTGTGGGAAATATGGACCTTCGACTGGGTACAGTGGAACGGTTCGGCCCAGCAACCGATGGCCCGTAACGTCGGCGAAGCGTTGGGGGTCGGTGCGACCTTGAATTTCTTCGACGCTCAAGGCAAGCCGTTGCAAGGTGAAGCGCGCTACCCTTCCAGCGTACGCGTGCGCGACCTGAATAAAATCGAAGAAACCCTGCAACTGCTCAAGCCTCCGGCATGGCCGGAAGCGCTGCTGGGCTCGATTGACAAGCCCTTGGCCGCCAAGGGCCGGGCACTTTTCGCCGAGAACTGCGCCGGTTGCCACGTGCCCAAAGTCGTACAGGGACCCGACAGACCGGTCCAGCAACTGCACATGCTGCCGGTACAAGTGATCGGCACCGATCCAGGCACGGCGAACAATATTGCCGACCATCGTTTCAACCTGACCAGCTTGCAGTGGGATCCGGCCGAGTTGGCGAAGCTCGACGTGCAGCTACACCCCACCCCGACAGAACCGTTGGATCTGAGCCAGGTATCGGTCGCCAAGGGTCTGGCCTACGTCACGGCATTCGTCGAAAACCGCGCCTATCGCGATGCCGGCGTCACCCCCGTCGAGCGCCCGGCCCTGGATGGTTTCGGGCTGCCCATCGGTGTTCGTGAGTTACGCGCCTACAAAGCGCGACCACTGGCGGGCGTCTGGGCCACGCCGCCCTTCCTGCACAACGGCTCGGTACCGACGATCTATCAATTGTTGTCGCCGCAGGATGAGCGGGCGACGACCTTCTATAAAGGTACCTTCGAATACGATCCGCGGCATTTGGGCTATCGCACGGAAGCCTTTGCCAACGGTTTCCTCTTCGATACCAAGATCACCGGCAATCACAACAGTGGCCATGAATTTCGCTCGGGTGAACGAGGCAATGGCGTCATCGGCCGCTTGTTGCAACCGCAGGAACGCTGGGCCTTGCTGGAATATCTGAAGGTGCTTGGCGGGCCGCTGGAGTCGCAACTGTAATGATGAAACCCACCGTTAAAAGGATGTTTGCATGTTGATCACGCTCTGGCTGCGCCTCGGCGCCTTTTTGGGCAAGACGCTCCTGTGGCTGCTGGGCATCGGGCTGCTTGGCTGGGCCTTGGCCACGGCCTGGTTTGCCTGGCAGCACAGCGGGCCGGTCCCGGACCAGGAACAGATACCGCCCGGCGAAAGCGCCATGACCCAGGACATCATCCAGACCGCGATCCGCATCGTCGATCAACACCGCGAAGGCACGCGCTACCTGCGCGACGCCCACGCCAAGGCCCACGGTTGCGTCATGGCGGAAATCCAGGTGCCCAGCGACTTGCCCGCGCCGTTACGCCAAGGCGTGTTCGCTGAACCGGGCAAGACCTGGCAAGCGACGATCCGCCTGTCCAACGGCAATGCCTATCCACAATTCGACAGCTTGCGCGATGCCCGGGGGATGGCGATCAAATTGATGGACGTGCCTGGCAGACAACTGCTGGCCGATCGGCAATCCAAGGGTGAGCAGGATTTCGTGATGTTCAATCATCCGAACTTCTTCGTCAGCGATGTCGCCGAATACCGTCAGAATGTGGCCGCTCAGGCTGACGGAAAGAAGGCAATGGCTTTCTTTCCGAGCCTGGACCCACGCACCTGGCAGATCCGGCATTTATTCATCGCCCTGGCGACACTTTCGCCGCCACCGGCCAGCCCGACCCAAACCACCTACTTCTCGGTATCGCCTTACAAATTCGGCGAGGCCAATGCCAAGTTTCGCGTCGCGCCGGACCCGGACAGCTGTCCGGGCTACACCTTGCCGCCGCAGAACCAGGATCTACCGAATTTCTTGCGTAGCGCGCTGAATCAGCAGTTATCCACCGATCGTGTGCCGGCCTGTTTTGTCTTGCAGATCCAGCGTCAGGACCCGAGCAAGTACATGCCGATCGAAGACACCAGCATTGAATGGCAGGAAAGCGATGCACCGTTCGAGACGGTGGCGCGGATCAAGGTGCCGGCCCAGGATTTCGATACGCCCAAGTTGAACCTGGCGTGTGATAACCAGTCGTTCAATCCGTGGTTCGGTATCGAGGCTCATCGTCCGATTGGCGGTATCAACCGTTTGCGCAAGGCGGTGTATGAAGCGGTCAGCGATTATCGTCATAGTCGCAACGCGGAGCAGTAGGACGAAGGTAAATGACAGGCAACAAAAAGCCCGCTCAATGAGCGGGCTTTTTGTTTGGCACTTGGCGTTCAGTATTCCAAGTGCCGAATATGGCGCAGCGGACGGGACTCGAACCCGCGACCCCCGGCGTGACAGGCCGGTATTCTAACCGACTGAACTACCGCTGCGCGTAACATTGAAAGTTTGGTGGGTGATGACGGGATCGAACCGCCGACATTCTGCTTGTAAGGCAGACGCTCTCCCAGCTGAGCTAATCACCCTTCACTTTCGATGCGGGGCGCATTCTCTCACAGTTTTTTTGTAACGTGCTGATTTAATTAACAAATCCAGCAAAAAAACATGAGCGATGCACACCGCAGGAACTGCAAACAGCAAAAAGCCCGCGTTAGCGGGCTTTCCGTGGTGACCTGGCGTTCAGTGTTCCAGGTAACCGAATATGGCGCAGCGGACGGGACTCGAACCCGCGACCCCCGGCGTGACAGGCCGGTATTCTAACCGACTGAACTACCGCTGCGCGTAACACTGGAAGCGAATGGTGGGTGATGACGGGATCGAACCGCCGACATTCTGCTTGTAAGGCAGACGCTCTCCCGG
>NZ_VDLV01000036.1:8341-143089 GCF_013608025.1 Pseudomonas brassicacearum subsp. neoaurantiaca
GGGCTGGGCGACGATCAGTTCGTCCGGCTCATTGCTCAGGTAGATCGCCGCGCGGGCCAGGCTGTTGTGGATCGCCGGGCGTTGCAGGCTGGGAAGGGGGAAGGTGGTGCGGCGGTTTTCCTGGTCGAGCCAGATGACCTGCTCGCCTTCGATCAACAGGCGATGGGCCAGGGCATGGCTCCAGCCGCGACCGAGGCCGATGTCCAGCTCGGCGGCACTGGTGCGGTAGAGCCGGGTGAAGGTAAACGGCAGGCGTCCGTCGAGGGTGCCGTCGTCCAAGGTCAGCAGTTCTTCGCCGGTGACCATCGACACCGGGCAGCCGTGGGTGCGGGTCTGGTTGGCGTTATCGGCGGGGTCGCCGTTGGGGTTTGTTGATTGGGTGGAGGCGTCGTCGTGGTGTTCTTGTTTGCTCAGCCGTGTAGAGGGCTGGGATTTTTCCCGCACCACCGGGGCTGGATTTCTGACCGACAGCGGCGGGGAATCCCCAGTGGTGATTTGCAACGGTGTGACTGGCGCGGGGCCTATGGACGGTCCTCGGCCGGCCATCACGACCGGCTTGAGCACATCGGCATGAGCATCAAGGCTGTCGCCGCCGAGGTGACCCAGGCGTTGGCTCGAGGCCTGCAGCCACGTCCGGACGCGTTCCGAGCGAACCAAACGCAGCACCTTGCCGCTCAGGCGCAGACCCAAACCCAGGCCACCGGTAACAGCCGCCAGCAGGAAATTGATCAGAATCTCGGCGCGAATTTCCCCTATGATTTCGGCCAAGTACCGGGGCGGCAACATCCGCATCCAACTGGTAAACGCGGCGATATAAACGAAGAGCAAGGGCTCATCGCTCAGGATCATCAGTCCTTTGGCGATCGCTTCGGATGAAGCGCTCAGCAGTTGCTCAAGCTCGGCCTCGGTGAGGTATTCCAGCAACTTTTCGCTGTTGGCCTGCAAGTCCGCCAGCAGATCGAAGATCTGTCTGACGTCGTCCCACAGCTTATACAAAGCGTTTTCAAAGCCACGCAGCTGAGCCTCCTCCAACGCGTTGTAGCGATCCAGGAAACCGCTTTCGGCATGCTCCTTCCACAGCGGTTGAAACTCTTTCCACTCGGCTTTCAGCCAACCTTCGAGCTCGCCGATCGCTGTCTGATAAGAGGCATACAGCGCCTCGACATGACCGGTCGTGATATTTGGAAAAAAGCTGATGCGGTAACGCTGGCCGCGATCGCATTCGGGTATTTCCAGAATGCCGCTGGGGCCGATGACGTATGGGATGGGATCGCCAAACGTTTCTTTCCCTGATGCGTCCCGAATGATGGGTTCGAGCACCACGGGTGTGTCGCCGATCGGCACGAAACGCGATGCCCGGAACATATGCACAAGCGTCAATGGGCCTTGTGCCGGACAGCTAGCCACCACGGCGCTGACTTGCTTGCCGCCGTCCTTCGCAGGCGCGAGCGACACCTCATTGCCCACTTTGAACACCTGCTCGATGTCCAGCGTCTGGCCGTTCCAGAACTTTTCCGCCCAGGTGTCGTAATCGCCCAGGCAATTGCGAAAGTCCTGTAGCACCGCCTCGACATCGGGCGAGTTCATGACGGCCAGGACCAGCGAACCAATGGCGCCGTTCAGGGACGGGATCTTGTCAGGGAAACGCATTCAGACATCTCGCAACGCAGGAAGGCGCGAGACTTTGCCGGGGATGGCAGGAGAAATAAGTCAGGAAAGGAGGCAGTGTCTGTAGGGTAAATCTTTAATTGGTCCCGGTTAGGCGAGAACCCCACCAAACCCCTTGTGGGAGCGAGCCTGCTCGCGAAAGCGCCGCATCAGCAGCATGGTTGTCGTCTGACAGACCGCTTTCGCGAGCAGGCTCGCTCCCACAGCTCCCACAGTCGGCAAGTTACCAAGGCGTCCAGCCATTAAAAAAACCACCCCTTTGGCACCGATAACATCGTTTCTCGCGGGTGCGGCTTTTCCCTATATTGGCCCTCAGATTCCGGCGGATGGCTCAACGTCCGCCCCCTCAGTGCGAGTAGTCACAATGAACAAAAAACCTGACAGCGCAGGGCTTATCAACGCAGGAGCGGGCACCCGGGCGGTGTGGGGCGGGGAGCAAGTCAGGCACCCTTACAACGCCACCCAGACCCCCATCGTCGTCAGCGCCGCGTACGGTTATGACGACATCGACGTCTGGTACGACGTCGCGTTGGGCAAGGCCCCCGGCTTTATCTACAGCCGCATGAGCAACCCGACCGTCGAGACCGTCGAAGCGAAAATCCGCGAGCTGGAAATGGCCGAATCCGCCGTCGCCTTCAGCAGCGGCATGGCGGCGATCAGCAGCGTGCTCTACACCTTCCTCGCCAACGGCGATCGCGTGGTGTCGACCAAGGACAGCTACGGCGGCACCAACAAAATCTTCGAGGAATTTTTGCCGCGCACCGGCGTCGCCGTGACCTTGTGCGAAACCTTCGACCACGAAGAAATCGAGCGGGAAATCGCCAAGGGCTGCCAGGTGCTGTACCTGGAAACCCCCACCAACCCGACCTTGAAAATCCTCGATATCCCACGCCTGGTCGCGGCGGCCAAACGCGTCGGCGCACTGGTGGTGGCGGACAACACCTTCGCCACGCCGCTGAACCAGAACCCGTTGGCACTGGGTGTCGACGTGGTGATCCACAGCGCGACCAAATTCCTCAGCGGCCATGGCGATGTGCTCGGCGGCCTGGTGTGCGGCAGCGAAGCCTTGATGGCGAAGGTGCGTCATTACCGCGAAATCAACGGCGCCACGCTCGACCCGTTCTCGGCCTACATGATCATCCGTGGCATGAAAACCCTCGCCCTGCGCATGCGCCAGCAACAGGCGAGCGCCCGTGCCCTGGCGGAGTTCCTCTGCACCGAACCGCTGGTGGAATCGGTCAACTATCCCGGTTTGCCTAGCCATCCGAACCATGCCGTGGCCTGCGCGCAAATGTCCGGGTTCGGCGCCATCGTCAGTTTTGTCCTCAAGGGCGGGATGGACACGGTCAAGGTGCTGTTGCCGCGCCTGCGATTTGCTCATTGCGCGGGCAATCTCGGCGCAGTCGAAACCATCTACGGCCCGGCCCGCACCACCAGCCATGTCGAGAACACCTTGGAAGAACGCCTGGCCCTGGGGATTTCCGAAGGGCTGGTGCGCGTGTCGGTCGGCATCGAAGACACCGACGATTTGTTGGACGACCTGAAACAGGCCTTCGCCTTCGTCAGGAAAACCCTCAACCCGCAACTCAATGAAGTGCTCACCGAGACGGCAAGCTGAAGTCAGCAAGTTGATAACCCCGCGACAAGGCTGTCAGCGGGGCGTTCATGAATAGGAATAATAATAAAAGCTCAGAGGCGCTTGTCTGACTCGCGTAGACGTCGATGCGCGCCCTGACATTTCATGAGAAACAACCATGTCCATAACAGAACAACAAAGCAGTACGCGGGCCGGCTTCAAGCAGGAAATGCAGACGCGCCATATCGTCATGCTCGCCTTGGGCGGCGTGATCGGCACCGGCCTATTCCTGACCTCCGGCTACACCGTCAACCAGGCCGGCCCGATGGGCGCGGTCATCGCGTACGTCATCGGCGCGCTCATGGTCTACATGGTGATGATGTGCCTCGGCGAACTGGCGGTGCAGATGCCGGAAACCGGTTCGTTCAGCACCTATGCAACACGCTTTCTCGGGCCGGGCACCGGCTATACCGTTGCGTGGCTGTACTGGCTGACGTGGACGGTGGCGATCGGTTCCGAGTTCACCGCCGCCGGCATCCTCATGACCCGATGGTTTCCCGACACACCGGTGTGGATCTGGAGTGCGCTGTTCGCCGGCGTGGTGTTCCTCACCAACGTGGTCTCGGTGCGTTTGTTCGCTGAAACCGAGTTCTGGCTGTCGTTGATCAAAGTGTTGACCGTGGTGGTGTTCCTGCTGATCGGCGGTGGTGCGATTCTCGGTTTGCTGAACATCGACCAGGCCCACAGCATCGGGTTAAGCAACTTCACTCGCGAAGGGCTTTTTCCTACGGGCTTCATGCCGATTGCGATGACGCTGCTGGCAGTTTCCTTCGCCTTCTCCGGCACTGAACTGATCGGCATCGCCGCTGGCGAAACCAAGGATCCGCAACGCAACGTGCCGCGCGCCATCCGCACCACGGTGCTGCGTCTGGCGGTGTTTTTTGTCGGGACCATTTTTGTCTTGGCGACTTTGCTGCCCCGCGAACAAGCCGGTCTGGTGGAGAGTCCGTTCGTCACGGTCTTCACTTACATCGGCATTCCATACTCGGCCGACATCATGAACTTCGTGATCATCACCGCGCTGTTGTCGGCGGCCAACTCCGGGTTGTACGCCGCCTCGCGCATGCTCTGGACCCTCAGCGACCAAGGCCACCTGCCCAAGCAGTTCTCGGCCCTGACCCGCATGGGCACGCCGCTCAACGCGATCATCGTCAGCATGGCCGGCGGCGCCGCGTCGTTGCTCAGCAGCGTGTTTGCCGCCGACACCATCTATCTGGCGCTGGTGTCGATTTCCGGCCTCGCCGTGGTGGTGGTGTGGATGAGCATCGCCGCGAGCCAGATCGGTTTCCGTCGTCACTACGTCGCGAACGGCGGCGACATTCGCGATCTCAAGTTCCGCGTTCGCGGTTATCCGTGGGTGCCGCTGGGAGCGTTGGTGTGCTGCAGCCTGGCGTGCGTCGGCATCGCCTTCGACCCTGAACAACGGGTGGCGCTGTACTTCGGCCTGCCGTTCATCGCCTGGTGTTACTTCGTGTATTACATTACTCGCAAAAGCCGCGAGCGACGCTTGTCGGTTACCCTCGTGGCACAACCGTCCGACGCGTTCTAACCGCATCGACGGGGCGGGCAAACGTGCCCGGTGCGTGGGGGTTAACGAGGTAAGACCATGAAGCAAAAAACGTTGCCCCCGTTGAACTGGCTGCGGGCGTTCGAAGTGTCCGCCCGCTGCCTGAACTTCACCCACGCCGCAGACGAATTGTTCTTGACCCAGGGCGCGGTCAGCCAGCAGATCCGCCAGTTGGAAAGTCACCTGGGCGTGGCGCTGTTCAAGCGCTTGCCTCGCGGTCTCGGTCTGACGGAAGAGGGCCAGGCCTACCTGCCGGTGGTGCAGGACGCGATCACACGACTGGCGGTGGGCACCAACGAGATCTTCGGCCAGCACAAGCGCCGGCCGATCAAGGTGCGCGGCAGCCTGGCGTTTTTCGTGCACTGGCTGGCGCCGAAACTGGTGGATTTTCGCCAGGCCCATCCCCACGTCGACATCCGCTACATCAGCAACATTTGGGTCAAGGAGCTGGACGGCGAAGACGACATGGAGATTCGTTGGGGCCACGGTCAATGGCCGGGCCTGGTGTCGCAACGGCTGACCTGGGACACCTTGTTCCCGGTGTGCGCGCCAGCCTTGATGACAACGCTGAAGGAACCGGCGGACGTGGCCAAGCACCCGCTGCTGCACGTGTTGGGTTATGAAGAAGGCTGGGGTTACTGGCTGAACTTGGTCGGCGCGGACAGTGTAGATTCTTCGACTGGCCTGCAATTCGACACGCTGGTCTGCACCTTGCGCATGGCCGAGTTGGGGCAGGGCATTGCACTGGCGCGGTCGTCGATGGTCAGTGAACTGCTGGAAGACGGACGCCTCGTCGAACCCTTCGCCCAGCGCATCGAAGCCAGTGAATCGTTCTACCTGGTGCGCAGTTCCGGTGCCGAGCAACACCCGGACGCGGCGCGGTTTTCCACCTGGTTGGTGGAGCAGGCGCATCGCTACAAATGAGCTGTTTTATCTGATTTTGCGGAGTTGACCATGCGCTACGTGAGTACCCGAAATTCCGCCGTGCAGGTCGATTTCGAAAAAGTTGTGTTGTCGGCCATTGCCGAGGATGGCGGCTTGTTCGTCCCGGTCGAACTGCCGCTGTTCGAACCCCAGGACATCGCCAATTGGTCGACCTTGTCCTACGACGAACTGGCTTATCGTGTGATGCATCCGTTCGTGGGCGAGGCGATCCCCGAGGCCGACTTCAAGCGCCTGCTCAAGGAGGCCGGCAGCCAGTTCAGCCATCGCTCCCTGGCGCCGCTGCATCAGGTGGATCGCAACGAATGGGTGCTGGAATTGTTCCATGGGCCGACTCGCTCCTCGAAGGATTTTGCCGCGCAGTTGCAGGCGCGGCTGGTGCAGTACTTCCTGCGCAAACGCGGGCGTCGCGCCGTGGTGATCGGCGTCACCAACGGCCACACCGGCCTGGCGGCCATCGAGGCGTTCAAGCACTGCGACGAGACTGACGTGGTGGTGATCTACCCCGAGGCCGGCGTACCGCAAGACCAGCTTCAAGACCTGCAAGCGACGGCGCACCCGCGGGTGCATCAAGTCGCCGTGGATGGCAGTTTCGATGAATGCCAGACCCTCGTCACGCAACTGTTCCGAGAGCATGAAGCGATCAGTTTCAACTCCAGCAACTGGGTCAGCGTCATGGCGCAGTTGGTGTTTTATTTCCACGCCGTGCTGCAGTTGGGCGGCGGTCAGCGGCCCATCGGTTTCAGCGTGCCAGCGGCGAGTTTCGCCGAGGTTTATGCCGGTTACATCGCCCAGAAGATGGGCTTGCCAATCACGCAAATGATCGTCGCCACCAACCAGAACGACGCGCTGCATCAGTTCTTTTTGAAGAATCACTACTCGCGGTTACGCGCCAGCAAGACCTTGTCGCCGGCCATGGATCTGTCGATCTTTTCCAACCTGGAACGGTTTCTCTGGGAACTCTATGGCCACGACGATCAAGCCGTCAGCGCGCTGATGCATACCTTCGAAACTGACGGCGAAATGAGCATTGGTAACGAGTTCTGGCTAAAGGCGCGGATGATCATCGACTCGTACGCGGTCAGTGATGAGCAGACGCTGAACGAGATCACGTCGCTGTATCGCGACACCGGTTATGTCATCGATCCGCATACCGCCACCGGCGTGCTCGCGGCGCGCTTGTACCGCCGCAGCTTGGTGGCGCCGATGGTGACTCTCGGCGAGATTTCACCGGTTAAATCGGCGGTATTGCTGGGTGAGTTGGGGATCCCCGTGGCGGCGCAACAACGTGCGGTTTCCGAGCATGGCCCGGCGCAGATTCATCGCATCCAACCGGACGACCTCGGCGCCCTCCATCAACTGCTCGGCTCGCTGTAACCGGAGGCCTCATGAAGCGAATACTCGACCCCCTCGACGAACGCATCATCGCCGAACTGCGCCTCAACGCCCGCGCCGCCCACGCCGAGCTGGCGGCCAAGGTCAACCTCTCGCGCAACGCCGTCCGCCAACGCATCGAACGCCTCGAACGCGACGGCGTGATCCAGGGCTACACGGTGCGCACGGGGGAGGGCGCGCAAGCGTCGTCGAACATCAACGCCGTGATCTTCGTCTACCGCTACGACCGCATGCGCGGCGCCGAGGTGTTGAAGGCATTGCAGGCGATGCCGGAAGTGCTGCAGTGCGATGTGATGAGTGGTGAGTTTGACTTGATGCTGAGGGTCGGCGCCGCGAACCCGGAGCGGGTCCATAAAGTATGGAAAGACATCTCCGCGCTGCCGGGAGTGGAGAACACCGTGACATCGTTTGTGTTGTCGTCGGTGGTCTGAACCTTCACCCAACCCGTGGCGAGGGAGCTTGCTCCCGCTGGGCTGCAAAGCAGCCCCAACCAAATTGACCTCAATCAACCTGACCCACCGCGCTGCATGATTTGGGGCCGCTGCGCAGCCCAGCGGGAGCAAGCTCCCTCGCCACAAGAGCCGGCGCGAGTGCATGCTCTGCCACTAATAGACCAAACACTGAAAAAAACTGTGGGAGCGAGCTTGCTCGCGATAGCGGTACACCAGCCACCATCAATGTCGCCTGACCTGGCCCTTTCGCGAGCAAGCCCGCTCCCACAGGGGAATGTGTTCGGCCAGGCCCCGCCTACTCACTACCGCTAATGGTGTTCACCAATAAGCCAGCCACCACAAACCCCGTGGCGAGGGAGCTTGCTCCCGCTGGGTTGCGAAGCAGCCCCAACCAGGTCACTCCCAATCAACCTGACCCACCGCGCTGAATGATTTGGGGCCGCTGCGCAGCCCAGCGGGAGCAAGCTCCCTCGCCACAAGGGCCGGCCAGGTGCACGCCCCGACACCAATGGACCAAACACTGAAAAAACCTGTGGGAGCGAGCCTGCTCGCGAAAGCGGAGTTTCAGTCGACTTATTGCTGACTGAACCACCGCTATCGCGAGCAGACTCACTCCCGCAGAGGCCTGTGTTCGGCCAGTCGATTCTGTCGGCTTTCCCCCCGCCCACCACTTCGCCCAACCCCTGGTCAAAACGCCCAGAAAATAGAGCAAATTGGCATATTTCACTGCCCACCCAGCCCCCCTAACCTAGATCCCAACAAACCTCATCACCCGGATCATGGGACACAACAAAAATGACTGAATACAAACTGGCTCTAGTCGGCTTCGGCGGTGTAAACCGGGCATTGGCTCAACTGATCGCCGAGCGCAATCAGCAGTGGAAAACCGAACTCGGCTTCACCCTGAAAATCGTCGGCGTGACCGACCTGTTCCTCGGTTCGGTGATGAACCGCCATGGCCTCGACGCCGCCTCGCTCGCCCGACTGCCCGCCAGCAAAGGCGCCATGGCCCAACTGCCCGGTGGCACCGTCGATGCCCTCAACGAAGCCGTGATCAAAGACTGCGGCGCCGACATCATCGCCGAAGCCACCTTCACCAACCCAGTGGATGGCGAGCCCGCCACCTCGTTCTGCCGCTGGGCCCTGGAGCGCGGCAAACACGTGGTCACCACCAACAAAGGCCCCATCGCCCTGCACGGCGCCGAACTCAAGGCCCTGGCCCAACGCAACAACGTCGCCTTCGAATACGAAGGCTCGGTGATGAGCGGCACCCCGGTCATCCGACTCGCCAAACAAGCCTTGGCCGGCAGCTCGATCACTGGTTTCGAAGGCATCCTCAACGGCACCTCCAACTTCGTCCTCACCGCCATGGAGGGCGGCCTCGGATTCGCCGAAGCCGTCAGCCAGGCCCAAGCCCTGGGCTACGCCGAAGCCGACCCAACCGCCGACGTCGAAGGCCACGACGTACGCCTCAAGGTAGTCATCCTCGCCAACGAACTGCTCGACGCCAAACTCACCGTCAACGACGTCAGCTGCAAAGGCATCTCCGCCCTCAGCCTCGCCGACATCGAAAAAGCCCGCCGCGACGGTGCCCGCTGGAAACTCATCGGCGCCGCCACCCGCCAAGCCGACGGCTCCATCAGCGCCAGCGTCGAACCGCGCCTGCTGAGCAACGACCACCCACTGGCAAGTATCAGCAGCGCCACCAACGCCGTGTCGTTCACCAGCGAACTGCTCGGCGCCGTCACCGTCTCCGGCCCGGGCGCTGGCCGCACCGAAACCGCCTTCGCGCTGCTGTCCGACATCATCCAAATCCACCAATCGGCAACCCGCAAACAGGAGCAAGCCCTGTGAACGTATCGCGCCTGGCCCTGGCGGTCGTCGAACCGCACATCGAAGTCCTCAACCCCTTTGACGGCAGCATCGTCGGCACCGTCGCCGACGTGTGCGCCTCAGAAGTCCCACACCTGCTCGAAACCGCACGCGACGGCGCAAAAGCCTGCGCCGCACTGCCGCGTCATCGCCGCGCAAGCATCCTCGAACACGCCGCACTGAACATCGAACGCGACGCCAAAGCCTTCGCCCGACTCATCGTCGACGAAGCCGGCAAGACCCTCAAACAGGCCGAAAAAGAAGTCAAACGCTGCGTCAATACCCTCAAACTCTCCGCCGAAGAAGCCAAGCGCAACGCCGGCGAAATCGTCCCGTTCGACGCCTACGAAGGCGCCGAATCGCGCCAAGGCTGGTTCACCCGCGAACCCCTCGGCCTGATCGTCGCCATCACCCCCTACAACGACCCGCTCAACCTCGTCGCCCACAAACTCGGCCCGGCCATCGCCGGCGGTAACGCGGTCATCCTCAAACCGTCCGAACTGGCGCCGCTGTCCGCCCTCAAACTCGTCTCCTACCTGGTCGACGCCGGCCTGCCACAAACCGTCGTCACCGTCGCCACCGGCGGCGCAGAACTGGGCAAAGCCCTGGTCGCCGCCCGCGACGTGCGCATGATCTCCTTCACCGGCGGCTTCGTCACCGGCGAACAAATCGCCCGCACCGCCGGCCTGAAAAAACTCGCCATGGACCTCGGCGGCAACGCCCCCGTCATCGTCATGGGCGACTGCAACCTCGACGCCGCCGTCGAAAGCTGCGTCTCCGGCGCCTTCTGGGCCGCCGGGCAAAACTGCATCGGCACCCAACGCCTGCTCATCCACGCACCGATCTACGCAGCCTTCCGCGAACGCTTCGTCAACCAGGCCCAAGCCCTCGTCGTCGGCAACCCACTGCTCGCCAACACCGACATCGGCCCGATGATCACCCAACAAGCCGCGCAAAACGCCGAACAGGTCGTCAACGAAGCGCTGCAACAAGGCGCCACGTTGCTCTGCGGGCATCGGCGTCAGGGCAATTGCTACGCGGCTACAGTGTTGGAGAATGTCGATCATTCCAGCCGGCTCTGGTGCAACGAAGCGTTTGCGCCAGTGGTGGTGTTGCAGCCGTTCGACACGTTTGATGAGGCGATTGCGTTGGCTAACGAGCCTGAATACGCGCTTCATGCGGGGATCTTCACCAATGATCTGTCCACGGCAATGAGCGCTGCACGGCGGATCGAAGCGGGCGGCGTGATGATCAATGACTCGTCGGATTTCCGGTTTGATGCGATGCCGTTTGGTGGGTCCAAGTATGGAAGTTTGGGCAGGGAAGGCGTGCGGTTTGCGTATGAGGAAATGACCCAGCCGAAGGTGGTTTGTTTGAATACGTTGGGGTGAGAGGACGCGTGTTTATTGGGGCGCTTGGAATCAGGGCGCGACTGACGTTTTCTTGCGCCATTGCCTACAACTACGCCAGAATCGGCCGGCTTGTGCGTTTTGGGGCCTGTCGGTAGCTTGAGTCTGTCACTGAGCATCAGTGATCGGGTTTAGTCGCCCGTCTCAACCTAAGGCGTAACAAGTCCCCGTCGGACAGGCTTTGCTGTTCCTGTATTGATGGTGGCTGTGCGCAGGGCGCCCTCGGGCGCGCCGGGATTCTTAGGTTCACCGGTCGACTAACCTGCGCACAGCTGCCGCCCTCTCGTTTAGTCGCGAGGTGGTTGCAGCATCACTTAAGGAACCTAAGTCGATGGCAAAAATTACACCGAACCCTCCGATTACAGATGAGCATGTGTCTCGCGCTCAGACTGCTCGTAACAAGAAGCTTGATGACGCTGCCACCCGGGCATTGGATTTTTATCTGAAGCCTACTCCGAAGAAAGAAACGTCTGACAAACCCAACAGCATTTTCCGTATTGCGCCGGATATAGATTCGGAATGTCTGCTTGCCAGTCTCAGTGAAAACCTGGCTTCGGCGAATGCCATGATCAATGATTTGGCGTTTGATCTGGATGGATCGCGACGGCGTGTTGCGATGGGGATTTTGCAGGTGATTGAGGTGAGTGAACTGCTGGCGAATCGGGCTTTGGATATTGTTGAGGTGAGGTAGAAAAGCGAGGCATTCGTGCTTTGGGAGGAAAAAAGGTCTTGCTCAGCAAGGCCTTTTTTTGTGGGGGCTCGGGCAATGAACTGTCATGCATGGAAGCCCCAAGTTTCTGGTTGTCCAATTCGACTGTGAATTTCATTCAATCGCTAATGTCGATCATGACCACGACACCACCCTGGACCGGCAGCTATGCGGAACGGCTTATTAAATCGCTACTGTCGATAGAGCTTGCCGCAGCGTGCCCCGCAAAGCCGCAGGTCCGCCACGAAAAGCCCTTTATCCTCTCAAAGCTGATGCAGTGGCTGACTCGCAGACAGAATGAGTCAAGGGCTTACGGTTGATTTTCTCAATGGGAAATGGCTTGTTTGGGTACGTTGGAGGCACGTTGTTTATCGGGGCGATTTGGATGTGGGCGTGACTGACGTTTTCTTGCGCCATTGCCTACAACTACGCCAGAATCCGCCGGCTTGTGCGTTTTAGGGGCCGCCGGTAGCTTGAGTCTGTCACTGAGCATCAGTGATCGGGTTTCGCAGCCCGGACTCTATAGGCGCACAACGTCACCTTCGAAAGCAGATCGCCCATATCTGCGATTTCGTCAGAGGTGGCTGTGCGTGGGAGACCCCTTGGGTCTGCCGGTCCCTAGAGTCCCGGTCTGCGAACCCGCGTACAGCTGCCACCCCAACTTCGTTTCGCAGCGAATGGTGGTAGCTCCAACAGACTCTAGGAGCTTTACCATGGCTAAAATTACACCAAACCCGCCAGCTGCAGATGAGCATGTATCTCGCGCTCAGACTGCTCGTAACAAGAAGCTTGATGATGCTGCCACCCGGGCATTGGATTTTTATCTGAAGCCTACCCCAAAGAAAGAAACGTCTGACAAACCCAACAGCATTTTCCGTATTGCGCCGGATATTGATTCGGAGTGTCTGCTTGCCAGTCTCAGTGAGAACCTGGCTTCGGCGAATGCCATGATCAGTGATTTGGCGTTTGATCTGGATGGATCGCGACGGCGTGTTGCGATGGGGATTTTGCAGGTGATTGAGGTTAGTGAACTGTTGGCGAATCGGGCTTTGGATATTGTTGAGGTGAGGTAGGGCGTTGCGTTACTGCCCTCCAGGCGTAAAAAAGGTCTTGCTTGGCAAGACCTTTTTTGTGGGCGAGAGATTTGAATGGGTACTTCAGGTTTGGGAGCGTCAGAAGATTCGCCGCTCAATTTGTGCAACGGGTGCTGCACTACTACCAATTAGGAATTTTGTGATGTTGTGTCTCCGGGGCTACAGTATTGAGCAAAATCTAGATTTTTGACGCTTGGGGGCTACAAATGACCACCTTGTTCGACGTGGCTGAGATGCTGAAACAGGCTCGAGGTGAGGCCGATTTGAGCCAGGAGGCCTTGGCCAGTCGTGCTGGCGTATCCCGTTCAACAGTGGCACGTATGGAAACAATGGCAAAGGGAGACATGAGCGTCTCGGCTCTTGTCCGATTATTGGAAGCGGCTGGATACGACTTGAGACTCGTGAAAGCTGGTCATGAACGCACGGTTGAGGACATTCTTGCCGAGCAGCGTTCCGGAGTTTCTGAATAATGATCTTAGACGTACACGTCAGCGGCAAAACGGTCGCCAAACTTTACCGAGAGCGTGATGAGTACGTCCTGAAATACCTTCCGGGTACAGCTGCGGCGGACTTTGTCAGCTTGGCATTACCCGTGCGTGAAGAGCCGTGGCGCTGGCCCCGCGACCTGTTCCCGTTTTTTCGGCAGAACTTACCTGAAGGATACTTGTTGGGAGTTATCCGTGAAGAGTTTGGCGCCTTGCTAGATGGCACGGGCTTATCACTGCTAGCCGTAATTGGCGGTGCGGGTGTTGGGCGTGTGACGGTAACACCGGAAGGCATCATGCTGGGCGTCGAAATGGAGCCCTTGGAAATAGATCATCTGCTGACCGCTGAAAACACAGCCGAGTCGGCATTTCCAATAAATCGGTCGCGCACCTGATGATCGAAGAGGCTGCAACGAAGCTTTGATTTGACGGAGGTAACCTCTGCTCCCCATGCGGTGTACTTAGATTAAGGAGAAACAGATGGATTTAGTATATAGAGATGCCCTGGCTGGCATCTCTATGGGAACTACTAGATAAAACATGGGTAGTGAGTGAATTAGCGTCACAGTAAAGATTTCTGCTCTGGCCGAGATGCACGCATCCACTCGCGCAAACTTACTAGGTCCTCTAAGTCCACATCACTACCCAGCGAGCCGTCTTCCTTAACCCACTTTAAGCGATTTTTATCTTTGGTTAAAAATAAAACTTGACCATAAAAAGCAGGCACATGTTTCGCTTTGCGCGCAGCATCTTTGCTGTCTTGCTTGGTTTCCACCAGCCGCAGAATAGGCGTGTCTCCGGGGTAGTGTGACAAGCAAACAACAAAGTCTGGATAAAAATTATTCTTATGTTCTCCTCGGACGAGTCTCACGGAGTATGGTTTACGGTCAGGGTTGCGATGCCACCATGAAACAAAGTCACTTTTATCAAGGGCGCGTGCGAAATTCATCTCCTCTTTGTTTAGTGCGGCAGTTGAGTCGTACTGCCCGATCTTGAAGCTTCCTTCTTGTAATGGCCACAATTTATCCTTCAATAAATAGCGGTCATCAGCAAAAATGTACTGAGCAATCTGCGGTATCTCATCCTTTGTTGGTGGGAACACTCCATATATATTTCTAATGGATTTGTTTAAAGGTAAAGCTGCTGCAAATGCCATAGCATCCGGAAGCGGGTCTGCCATGAAGGATTCGGCTTGTAAGGCAATTTCCGAATATAGATCTTCCTCAATTTTGTCTGCTTGTTGCTTGGCGACCCAATTCGCAGCATCACGAGACATACGTTCTAGGATTTTTTGATTCGGAATGTTTTCTGAATCGAATTCTTCAAATTTCCCTCGTAAGACTGGGAGAAGTCTTGCGGCCAGAACCGTCAAAATTTCACGGATGTCTTCCTCTTCAACTTGAGGTAGCTTCGCAAGCACTGCATGAGTTTCTTTCGCCAAAGCATTCCGGTCAGTTACGATCAAAACTTTCTCATCGTGAAAATTACCAGATGTGAGCTCAGTGCGTCGCTCCGTATCCCTTAATTGATTTCGAGCAACCTTGATCGCGTTGTCAGCAAGTAGGGTCGGGATTTCGAGTCTTGCGGCAATGTTTCGAGACAGTAACGACATATCAATGAACTGGGGCTTGCGCTCCGCAGGTAATGCTCCGGGCAACGTGGCGAGGTCGGACCGGCGCGGATAAATACGAACTTCTCCTTGTGCCAAACGATTTAATAGCTGTGATCGAGTTTGGGGCTGAAACTTCGCAATAGTTGTGCTCTGCGCTCCTGTATGACCTGGGGCTATTTGCCATTCATCCGGAGCGTCCGTATCCGAAGCGCCAAACATTTCGGCCTGGGGGCCAGTCGTAGCGAGAATACTTACAGCTTTGGTTTTGTCTGGTTTGTTGAAGCCCATCTTCAGCGAGCTGTCAGAACTATAAGTCAACGGAAACTGCAAGGTTTGCTTATTCGTCAATACCGTAGCGCCGCTTGAGGTGCGTCGCTGTTGTAGTTTTTCTGTTTGTCCTTGCAACTGACTTTGCACCAGACTCGTGGCGTAAAGTGCTTTTTCGAAACCCTTCTGTGCACTAGCATCTGCCAAATATACATATGCGGTGTCGAAAGCTTCAGGCATCGCTATAGCGTTGTCGGGATAAGCGTTTCGCATTGCCAGCGAAACCCGCATAACGCGACCAATAAATTGCATCGCAAAGTCAGGGTCATTAACTGGCTTAGTCGATGCAAGGATAAAGGCACGCGGAGCGTCAAAGCCGGTGCCAGCAGATTGTTTGAAAATTAAAACTTCTTTTGAATTGTCATTAGCAATTGCAGCCATCAAAACTGGGTCAGGGTCATCGGAAGAATGTTTTCCTATTAGTCCTGGAGCCACTTTACAAAGCTGTATCAGATCTTGCTCGGCTTCTTCAACCGTTTTATTGCCGTTCGCCACCTGCACGAGCAGCAAAGGTGTCAACGGTATTCCAGCGTCAGATAAGCGCTGCTTAAGCTGTTGGTTTCGCTTCCAAGCTTGACGCAACACGGTACGTTTCAGGTCAGCAACGCTTTGGATACTCTGAGCAAGATCGTAAATGACTGCCTCAATGTATCGCTTATTTAAGCGTGCATCCACGACATCATCGCGGCTAACAGCGAAGGATTCAAAGTCTGATTTCCCAGCACTATCAAGAAAATCCAGTATTCGTTGATCTTTAGGTGTAGCTGTTGCCATTAACAAGAAATCGGGACTGAGCCATTGTGCAAATTTACCGAACTCAGTGGCTTTATCTAATGCTATATGAGCCTCATCCACGACCATTCCGATGGAGTAGCTTCGTTCCCGAGCCAGTGCAACCCACTCTGCTATGGTTCGAGTATCATCATCACCATCTGCGTCATAGCCTTTAGCCCGCCATTGCGACTTCGCAACAGCTTGCGTCGTGGCTATCATCACCAACCCTTCGTCGGGTTGTTGATTCCGCCCTATAGCTAATGTTGTAGGAGTAAGATCACTAGCGTTACTTTTCAGCGCATCGAGTGTTTGAGCTACAAGCGTAACGAAGGGCACAAACCAAAACCAGACCGTAGGCGTAGCGGCGCTTACGTCAGCTAGCACCCTTGCCAACATGAAGGTCTTCCCGGAACCTGTAGGAGCCCGTAGAAGACAAGGAGGTCTACTGCTGCGGAGTAACGTCTTAGTCATATTATTGATCAAGGTCCGTTGGAACGCTTCTGGCTCCAGCAGCGGACCTTGAGCAGTTGTAATTAAGGCTTGCATGGAGATCGCTGTATCAGACATTTCATGACACTCGATGGGTAGTCTGTCCGCGCAATAGCGCGTCCAGCAGGCTGTAACTATTTGCTGACTTTCCATTTCTAGCTAAATGATCAGCCACGCTTTCGGGACGGCTTGAGTACACAGCAAGGCGGCGAGCAGGCCATTCAGCTAATTTCTGTAAAGTTTCATCATTAATATGCGAGGCGAGTAGCACGGCGAGCTCGCCATCAGAGGCTATCTGCAGGATGGAGCTATCGCCTGTATTGATCATCGCTCTTTGACGGTAGCGTAAAGACAGAAGCTGGGCAGCATGGCTAAGCGAACTTTCAAAAGGCACATCCGCGCTGTCCATTTTATCCATTTGAAGATATGCAAATCCTCCTGGCAAGAATCCCTTGGTTCCATATCTTTCGATAACTCTTCGGAGGCGTTTGGCGCAAATATCACGGCATAGGTTTTTGTTTGGCTCTTTGGAGGTGGCTTCGGTGCTAGAACATAGGATGAATTTTCGCGCTCCGCCGTCTTCAGCATTGAGAGCTAGAACGGCCTGTGCAGTGGTGCCAGAACCAGCAAAAAAATCAAGTACAATGTCGCCGGGCCTGGTAGCTTGCGAAAGTAAATTTTTGATCAGCTCGACAGGTTTTGGATGCTGAAATACTTTTGCCCCTAACCACATTTTTATCTCATCGGTAGCAATGCCTCCTCGTGGACTACGCAAGGCGATCGGCTCCATCAGATCATCATGGTCCAACAACGGATCAAGGGTTTCATTTACCCCGCCAATCCAGCTACTCAACGGAGCAATACGTTCCTCCTCTGACTTGGCGTCCCAAAATTCTTTACGTGAAGGCCGTCCAGTAGCTATGGGCTTTGCAATCCAGAATTCTAAATCGGGAAGATCCTCTCGCAAAAGCGGGGTTTTCTTTTTTGGAAGAATTGGACCTTTTCCTTCGCGGATAGCTTTTAAAAGCGCATCCTTATCTTCGAAATACATCACATCTTTTTCAGCGCAAGGCGGAAAATAAACATGGCGTTTCGCGATTAGAGTTTCAATAGTGTCGCTGCGAAGGGCACCAAGCGCTGCCTGAACAGCAATTTCGTTATTTGCATACCGTTTTCGAATTTCTTTCTCGGACGCAAATCGCCAGACGCTATTGGGGTCACAAGGGTACCAATAACCTGTATCTGGGTTTTGAATTGGATAATAAGTGTTGGCGCGCTCGCTCAAACTTTTGTTAGACGTCATTGGTTGTGGCGACCAATCGCCACGCGCATCATTATCGACATTTCTAAATTTAGAACGGTCCGTTTTGCGACCATTAAATTTAAATCTTGAATTTGCATACACCAAGATGTGTTCATGAACGTGACTAAACCGTTGAGACAGATCATTGCCTGTATCTTTGGTGCGCCATACCAAGCTGCCGAGTCTACGTCTTGGAAAAACCTGTTCCATCAGTAACTCGAGGCGTGAGCGATTTTCATCATTTATCGATACGAGAATCACGCCGTCGGGGGTTAGCAAATCACGTGCAAGCGTCAGCCTCCGATAGAGAAATTCTAGCCACTGAGAGTGACGATACCTATCGTTAGCACCAACAAAGTGGTCGTTATATACCCAGTCTTTATTGCCAGTGTTATATGGGGGGTCAATATAGATAACCCGTATTTTACCTCTGTGAGTAGCGCGAAGAAGACGCAGAGAGTCGAAATTGTCACCTTCAATAATGATGTTGCCGTTGGCATCAGGACTGTCCAGCGAATGGCATTCTTCTAGAACCAGTCGAGGCAGCACGATATCCGCATTTAGGGCTTCGTCACGCTCAATTGCGTTGGACTCCCAGTTCAACCCCAGTTTCTTTTGTGTCAACTGCTCCACTAGCAACCGACGTAACTGAGCGGGCGTCATGTTATCCAACTGAGCTAGCAGGCTGTTCGTTTTTGTGCTCATAAAGGCTTTCATATCTCGAAGGCGTTCCGTGGGGCCGATTATCCGGGGTTAGACGCGGTACGTCACCCACTGAGAATAGAAAATCGTACCCGCAGGCCATATAGCAAATTCGCTAAGGATCTTCCTCGATCGGACAGGCGGATGCCTTTGGCGCCCATGGCAGCTAAGTTGTCAAGGGTTTTTTAAATGGAATAGGATTGTTTCAGACAGTAAAAAGCCGGCTTATGGCCGGCTTCTCGTTGACTGATTCAGTTCGTTTTTGACAAACCTTACCAGCCTTCAAAACGTACATCCGGCTCTTGCGGCCGGCTGTGGGACTTGGTCAGAAAGTGATCTGCCTTGTCGGTGCGAGGCGTGGGCTCGCAAATGTGGGGCGGAGGATACGCGGGTTTGCTTTGGAATCCCAGTGGTAAGTGGTGTGGAATCATTGGGTTAGGGGGATTAGGGGGAAAGCAGGGGGCTGCTGCACAGCCCAGCGGGAGCAAGCTCCCTCGCCACAAAAGCTCTCTGCCACAAAAGCTCCTGCCACAGCTCCTACTGCAGTTCTTGCCACGGTTTCTGGTCTTGGGTGGGTTAGTCGAACACCGGCGGTCTCTGTTTGTTGAGGGTTGACCACCAGAACACCCAGCCGATCACGTGGATGTGTTGCGCGTCGATCTGTTCTGCGCTGAAGACTTCGTCGGGGTAGGCGGCGCTGTTATGACTCCGCAGCCGTAGTCGGTTGCCGGGGATGCGGTGGAGGTATTTGATGCGGAGCATGCCGTCGTGTTCGAGGGCGTAGATTTGGCCGTCGACGATTTGGGTCAGGCCGCGGTCGATGGCGAGGGTGGAGCCGTCTTCGATGCGTTCGGCCATGCTGTCGCCGACCATGGTGGTGCAGATGGCGTCGCTGGGGTCGATTTCGAGGGATTCGAGGTGGCTGCGGGGCAGGCGGATGGATTGGTCGGGAATTTCGATGATGTGGGTCTTGGTTTCGCCGGGGGCGATGGGGACTTCCTTATAGAAGGGCAGTTCGATGTCGGTGGGTTCCGCCACGCTGTAGACGCCGTCGTTTTCGGCGGCTTCATAGGTGGTGCCGGGGCCGAGGCCCAGTGGGGTTTGCGGGCCTTCGGCGCGGGCGAGCCATTCCGGGCTGACGGTCAGCAGGCTGGCGATGGAGTGGATGCGCCCGGGCGGGATGCCACGGTTGAACCAGTTGTTCACGTGTTGGGATTTCACGCCGTATAACTTCGCGAAGTCGGCGGATCGGATGTTGGCTTCTCTGAGAAGGGCTCGGAAGCGGTCGCCACTGGAAAGTATTTTCATAAACGGAAAGTTTAGAGACGACTGTGTTTTGGGCAATAAACATGTCGTGTGAATTTATAAGGCGATCTTTCCGTTTGCGGGAATCAAAACTGCCAATGTAAACGTAGGTAAACATTGCTAATACAAGGTTGTATTAAGTTTGGTCCGGGCATAAAAAACCCCGGTATTAACCGGGGTTCTTTTTAAGTTCGATCTTAGCCTTTGTAAGCAGCAACCGACTTGGTGATCGCTTCGCGGGCGGCGTCTGCGCCGGCCCAGCCTTCGATCTTGACCCACTTGCCTTTTTCGAGGTCTTTGTAGTTCGCGAAGAAGTGCTCGATCTGCTGGATCAGCAATGGCGGCAGGTCGGTGTATTCCTTCACGTCGACGTACAGTTGCGACAGTTTGTCGTGCGGCACTGCGATGACTTTGGCATCGCCGCCGCCGTCGTCGGTCATGTTCAGGATGCCGACTGGACGGGCGCGGATGACCGAGCCTGGGGCCACTGGGTATGGAGTTACGACCAGCACGTCGAGGGGGTCGCCGTCGTCGGCCAGGGTGTTGGGGATGTAACCGTAGTTGGCCGGGTAGAACATCGGGGTGGCCATGAAACGGTCAACGAACAGGCAATCGCTGTCTTTGTCGATTTCGTATTTGATCGGGGCGTGGTTGGCCGGGATTTCGATCGCGACGTAGATGTCGTTCGGCAGGTCTTTGCCAGCCGGAATCTTGCTGTAGCTCATTGGGCGGTGCCCCCGTTAGTTGACCAGATGACTGGTCGGATTGACCAAAAAGTGGCGGCGATTATAGGCATATTCGTCCGCTGATGCCACGTTCCCAAGGTCTTAGAGACCTTGGTATGACGCCTGATAGACCGGATCTTCGGCCTGAAGTTGCCGCAGCCGGGCCAACGGATCCTGGCGGTAGAACGCCTTGAGCTGTTCGTACACCTTGGGATAGGCCTGGTGCAGCAGGTCCGGGGCGCTGAAGAAGTATTCGCTGGTGACGGCGAAGAATTCGGCCGGGTTTTCGGCGGCGTAGGGGTCGATGGCGGTTTCTGCGTCGGGGTTCTGGTCAAGTTGGCGGTCGAGGTCGTCGAAGGCTTGCTGCATGGCCTCGGCCCAGTCGCTGACGCGCATGTCGGCGTGCAAGGGCGGCAGGCCGTTGGCGTCGCCGTTGAGCATGTCGAGTTTGTGCGCCAGTTCGTGGATCACCAGGTTGTAGCCGTCCCAGCCGCCGCTGGCCATGACGCCGTCCCAGGCCAGGATGATCGGGCCTTGGGGCCAGGCTTCGCCGCTGTGTTCGCCGTCCCATTCGTGTTCGATGCCGCTGGCATCGCGGTAGCGCTGGGGGCTGAGGAAGTCGTCGGGGTAGAGGACGATTTCGTGGAAGCCCTGGTACCAGTTCAGTTCGCCGAGGTGCATCAGTGGCAATTGGGCTTGGGCGGCGAGCAGCAGGCGTTGTTCCTGGTGCAGTTCGACGCCGGGCAGGGCGGTGAGGTGTTTATCGTGCAGGAACAGCACGCAGGCATCCCGCAGCCATTGATCCTCGGCGGCGCTGATGCCGTCGAGGAAGCTCAATTGTTGGCGCACCCGCTGCCAGGTGTCGTCGGCGACGGGGTGTTTGGCGAGAGTGCGTCGGCGGCGCCAGTTGCTCAGGGACCACATGGGCGATCAGCGCGATTCGGCTTTCGAGGCGCGCTGGCTCATTTTGCTGCGCACCAGGCTGATGATCATCGGCAGCAGCGACACCAGGATGATGCCCACCACCAGCAGCGACAGGTTTTGCTTGATGAAGGGCACGTTGCCGAAGAAGTAGCCGAGGGTCACCAGGCCGCCGACCCAGAGGACGGTGCCGAGGACGCTGAAGCCGAGGAAGCGCAGGTAGTTCATTTTGCCGACGCCGGCGACAAAGGGCGCGAAGGTGCGGATGATCGGCAGGAAGCGCGCCAGGGTCACGGTTTTGCCGCCGTGTTTGTCGTAGAAGTCGTGGGTTTGCTGCAGGTAGTCGCGGCGGAAGATTTTCGAGTTGGGGTTGCTGAACAGTTTTTCGCCAGCGGTACGGCCGATGAGGTAGTTGGTGCTGTCGCCGAGGATGGCCGCGAGCATCAACAGGCCGGCCAGCAGTAGTGGGTCCATGGCGCCACCGGCGGCGACGGCGCCGGCGATGAACAGCAGGGAGTCGCCGGGCAGGAACGGCATGACCACCAGGCCGGTTTCACAGAAGATCACCAGGAACAGGATGGCGTAGACCCACGTCCCGTAGTTGGTCACTAGCATGTCGAGGTAGACGTCGAGATGCAGGATGAGGTCGAGGGGGTTGAAGTCCATGTGTAGCACCTTGGTGGCGGCCCGGCTCGGCGGGGCTGGTGGGTCTGGTTTTGATTATGACTACGGAGTGTGTAGCTTTTTCTTACAAGCTGGGACGAGCGGCATTATACGGTGGGGATTGTGAAGCGCGTGTTGAGTTTGTAGCTGGGGATTTCGAGGTAGGGCAGGTGGTTTGTGGCGAAAGGGGTACCTGTGGCGAGGGGATTTAGCGAAACGTCGCACCGCCCCGCTGGGCTGCGTAGCGGCCCCAAAATCTGGGTATGCGGTGTATCAGGCTGAATGAGTTGGCTGCTTTGGGACCGCTTCGCGTTCCAGCGGGGATAAATCCCCTCGCCACGGGGGGCGGTGTTGTGTCATTGGGTTTTTGGGGTTGCAGAAGGATTGGGGCTGCTGCGCAACCCAGCGGGAGCAAGCTCCCTCGCCACGAGGGTTGCGTCTGGCCACAAAGTTTCATTCATTCACAAGGACGGTGGTGCTAGGGGAGGGCTTTGGTTGTTGGGTCTGTAATGGGGGATGGAGCAGGCTGTCTTTTGTGGCGAGGGAGCTTGCTCCCGCTGGAGCGCGAAGCGGTCCCAAGGCAGCCGACTCGGTCAGCCTGATACACCGCGTGCTCCGGTTTTGGGGCTGCTTCGCACCCCAGCGGGAGCAAGCTCCCTCGCCACGAGGGTTTCACTCAGCCACAAGGGTTTCAGCCAGCTGCAAGGGTTTCATCAGCCACAGAGGCTTCATCTAGCCACAGGGGTCAAAGCCCTTCGCTGATCGGCAGTACGTAGTTCTTGAACTCGGTGTCTTCCTTGAAGCCGATCGATTCGTAGGTTTTCTGCGCGACTTCGTTGTTGCTGCTGGTGGAGACGCGCATGCGGACGGCGTTGGTTTCCTTGGCCATTTTTTTTGCGGTGCGGATCAGGTTGTCGGCGACGAGTTGGCGGCGGGCGTCTTCGGCGACGTAGATGTCGTTGAGGATCCACACGCGCTTGAGCGACAGCGACGAGAAGCTTGGGTAGAGCTGGCAGAAGCCGAGCAATTTGCTGTCGTCGTCATCCGGCAGGGCCAGGTAGATGACCGACTCCTTGCGGCGCAGGCGCTTTTCGAGGAAGGCCTTGGATGAGTCCGGGTAGGGCAGCGAGCCGTAGAATTCCCGGTATTTGACGAACAATGGGGTCAGCAGGTCCAGGTGTTCCAGCGTCGCTTGGATAATCCGCATGGTAGGTCTCGCTTGAAAGGTCGACATGAAGTCTGACAACAACGGCGGACTGCCGTGCCAACGATGCTGCCTGAAAGCGGATCAAAAGCGCAATTGCCAGGCAGGATCAGCTTGGGGGCGGCGCCAGTAGGAAATTACCTTTCATATCGGCGGCGTTTTCCGACTCTAGAGTGTGAACCTGGGCTTCGTCCTTCAGATTGACTCCCGAAAGCTGTCGGCGACAGGCCTCGCGCATCAGGTAGATCAGGCGATGGGCCGCCATGCCGTAGCTCAAACCTTCGAGGCGCACGTTGGAGATGCAGTTGCGGTAGGCATCGGTCAGGCCGACTTTTGGTGCGTAGGTGAAATACAGTCCCAGGCTGTCGGGGGAGCTGAGGCCAGGGCGTTCGCCGATCAGGATCACCGACATTTTTGCGCCGAGCCGCTGCGCCACTTCATCGGCAACGGCGACGCGGCCTTGTTCCACCAATACGATGGGTGACACAGACCAGCCTTCGGCGGCGATCTGTTCTTCGAGCCGCGCCAGGAACGGCAACGTATGGCGATGCACCGCCAGCGCCGACAGGCCGTCAGCCACCACGATAGCCAAATCCACGCCGCCGGGATGGGCCGCCGCGTACTCGTCCAGGATTTGCGCGGAGGCGTCGTCGAGCCTTCGGCCCAGGTCCGGGCGCTGTAAATAGCTGTGGCGGTCGGCTGCGGCGCTGTGGAGCAACAGGCTTTCACGGCCACGTTCGCTCAGTTGTGTACGAATGCCTTGGTGATCGAACGCCAGGTGCACCGCATCGCGCGCTTGGGCGTGGGCGTATTGGAAGTCCAGTTGCGCCTGGGTCGGCAGGCTGGTGCCGGTGCGCCCGAGGGCGATGCGCGCCGGGGTCAGGTTGCGCAGGTTCAGCCAGGGGTTTTGCGAGTCGACAGGTTTTTTATCCATGGGCAGCTCTCTTATCCCAAATGCGCGAGGGCGTGACGGAACGCCGGTGGCAGGTTGTCGCCGAACCGCACCCGGCCATCGGCCTGGGTGAAGATGCCCATGTTCGCAAGCCAGGTTTCGAATTCCGGCGCCGGCTTCAGGCCTAGGGTCTGGCGCGCGTAGAGGGCGTCGTGGAACGAGGTGGTCTGGTAGTTGAGCATGATGTCGTCGGAACCGGGGATGCCCATGATGAAGTTGATCCCGGCCACGCCCAGCAGGGTCAGCAGGGTGTCCATGTCGTCCTGGTCGGCTTCGGCGTGGTTGGTGTAGCAGATGTCGCAACCCATTGGCACGCCCAAGAGCTTGCCGCAGAAGTGATCTTCGAGGCCGGCGCGGATGATTTGTTTGCCGTTGTACAGGTATTCCGGGCCGATGAATCCTACAACCGTGTTCACCAGAAACGGGTTGAAATGTCGCGCCACGGCGTAGGCCCGTGTCTCGCAGGTCTGTTGATCGACGCCGTGGTGGGCGTTGGCCGACAGCGCGCTGCCCTGGCCGGTTTCGAAATACATCAGGTTGTTGCCCAAGGTGCCGCGATTCAGGCTGAGCCCGGCGTCGTAGCCTTCCTTCAAGATGTTGAGGCTGATGCCGAAACTGGCGTTGGCCGCTTCGGTGCCGGCGATGGATTGGAAGACCAGGTCCAGGGGCACGCCGCGATTGGCCGCTTCGATAGAGGTGGTGACGTGGGTCAGCACGCAGCCTTGGGTGGGGATGTCGTAGCGCTGGATGATGGCGTCGAGCATTTCCAGCATGGCGCAGATCGAGGCGGTGCTGTCGGTGGCCGGGTTGATGCCGATCATGGCGTCGCCGTTGCCGAAGAGCAGGCCGTCGAGGATGCTCGCGGCGATCCCGGCCGGTTCGTCGGTGGGGTGGTTGGGTTGCAGGCGGGTGGACAGGCGCCCGCGCAGGCCAAGGGTGCCGCGGAATTTAGTGACCACGCGGATTTTCTGCGCCACCAGCACCAGGTCTTGCACGCGCATGATCTTCGAGACGGCGGCGACCATTTCTGGCGTCAGGCCAGGGGCGAGTGCGCGCAAGCTCTGTTCATCGGCGGCGTCGCTGAGCAGCCAGTCGCGAAAACCGCCGACGGTGAGGTGGCTGACGATGGCGAAGGCGTGTTTATCGTGGGTGTCGACGATCAGCCGGGTGACTTCGTCGGCCTCGTACGGAATCAGCATTTCTTGCAGGAAATGGCTGAGGGGCAAGTCAGCCAAAGCCATTTGCGCGGCCACGCGTTCGCCATCGTTGAGCGCGGCGATCTCGGCGAGGAAATCCCCGGAACGCGCCGGGCTGGCCTTGGCCATCAGGTCTTTGAGGCTGTCGAAGCGATAGGTCTGGGCGCCGACGGAATGGGCGAATGCGGCCATGGGCGGTGTCCTCCTGGTTTCCTATATAACTCAAATACATCCGGTGAACCCTGTGGGAGCGAGCTTGCTCGCGATAGCGGAGTATCAGTCGACAACTACTCTGCTGACCCACCGCTATCGCGAGCAAGCTCGCTCCCACAGAAGAGCAGAACCGTGTGCACTTCTATATGGCAGGCACCGGCCCTTGGGCCCGGTGCCGGTGCAACTTCAGATACCTGTGAGCATAGCGTCCGCCGGTGCATCGGAGCGTTGCTTGGCGGTCAGTTGGAAATACAGGTAGCCGACCACCATGAAACCGAGGAACACCAAGCCGATCACCGTGTTGAACCAGGCCATCGCCACCAGGCACACCACTGCCAGGAACAGCGCGATGCCCGGCACGAGCGGGTAGCCCGGTGCGCGGAAGGTGCGTTCCAGGTTCGGCTCGGTCTTACGCAGCCGGAACAGGCTGAGCATGCTGATGATGTACATGACGATGGCGCCGAACACTGACATGGTGATCATCGCCGCCGTCAGGCTCATGCCCTGCAGATTGACCAGGCCATCGCTGTAGATCGCCGCGATGCCGATGACGCCGCCGGCCAGGATCGCCCGGTGCGGGGTCTGGAAACGCGAGAGTTTCGCCAGGCCGCGAGGCAGGTAGCCGGCCCGGGCCAGGGCGAAGAACTGTCGCGAGTAGCCGAGGATGATCCCGTGGAAACTCGCCACCAGGCCGAACAGGCCGATCCACACCAGCATGTGCATCCACGTTGAGTTGTTGCCGACCACGGCCTTCATGGCCTGGGGCAGCGGGTCGTTGATGTTCGACAGTTGGCGCCAATCGCCGACGCCGCCGGCCATGATCATCACGCCGATGGCCAGGAACACCAGGGTTAGGATGCCGCTGACGTAGGCGCGCGGGATGGTGCGTTTCGGGTCCTTGGCTTCTTCGGCGGCCATGGCCGCGCCTTCGATGGCGAGGAAGAACCAGATCGCGAAGGGAATCGCGGCGAAGATGCCCGGGATCGAGGCGAGGGTGAACTCATTGGAGCCCGACCAGCCGTTGAGCACGAAATTGCTGAAGCTGAAGCCCGGCGCGACCACGCCCATGAACACCAGCAACTCGGCGACCGCCAGCACGGTGACCACCAGCTCGAACGCCGCAGCGATGCTGACGCCGAGGATGTTCAGGGTCATGAATATGATGTACGCGCCAACCGCCGCGAGCTTGGGGTCCAGCTCGGGAAATTGCACGTTGAGGTAGGCACCGATGGCCATGGCGATGGCCGGCGGCGCAAAGACGAATTCGATCAGGGTGGCGATCCCGGCGATCAACCCGCCTTTCTCACCAAACGCCCGTCGGCTGTAGGCAAAAGGCCCGCCGGCGTGGGGAATTGCGGTGGTCAGTTCGGTGAAACTGAAGATGAAGCAGGTGTACATCAACGCCACCATGAGGGCGGTGACGAGGAACCCCAGGGTCCCTGCGGTGCCCCAGCCGTAGCTCCAGCCGAAGTATTCGCCGGAAATCACCAGGCCGACGGCAATGCCCCATAAATGCAGGGTGCCGAGTGTGGGTTTGAGTTGAGTGGTAGAAGTCATAAGTCCTCTCTGTCTTTTTTATTGTTTGATCTGTTGGACTTTCGGGTTTGCTGTGGAGCGGGCACGCAAGGCTCATGCCAGAGCGGTGGGGCATTCGTTCTTTGTGTTAAGTGAGGGCGCCATCGCGAGCAAGCTCGCTCCCACAGTGGATCTGTTGCCAACCCTGGAATAAGAGTTATCCACAAATCCCTGTGGGAGCGAGCTTGCTCGCGATAGCTATCTAAGGGCCAGGCAGAATGACCTGCCCGGCCCTAAGGGCTTAGAAGAACCCCAACGGATTGATGTCGTAGCTCACCAGCAGGTTCTTGGTCTGCTGGTAATGGTCGAGCATCATCTTGTGCGTCTCACGCCCGACGCCGGACTTCTTGTAGCCACCGAACGCGGCGTGCGCCGGGTACAGGTGGTAGCAGTTGGTCCAGACGCGACCGGCCTTGATCGCCCGGCCCATGCGGTAGGCGCGGTTGATGTCGCGGGTCCAGAGGCCGGCGCCGAGGCCGAACTCGGTGTCGTTGGCGATCGCCAGGGCTTCGGCTTCGTCCTTGAAGGTGGTGATGCTCACCACCGGGCCGAAGATTTCTTCCTGGAACACGCGCATCTTGTTGGTGCCCTTGAGCAGGGTCGGCTGGATGTAATAACCGCTGGCGAGGTTGCCTTCGAGTTTTTCCACCTGGCCGCCGGTCAGCAGTTGCGCGCCTTCGCCTTTGGCGATTTCCAGGTAGGACAGGATTTTGTCGAATTGCTGCTCGGACGCCTGGGCGCCGACCATGGTGTCGGTGTCCAGTGGGTCGCCGCGCTTGATCTGCTCGATCTTCTTCATCACCACTTGCATGAATTCGTCGTAGATCGACTCCTGCACCAGCGCCCGGGATGGGCAAGTGCAGACTTCACCCTGGTTGAAGAACGCCAGCACCAAACCTTCGGCGGCTTTTTCGATGAAGCTCGGCTCGGCTTGCATGATGTCTTCGAAGAAAATGTTCGGCGACTTGCCGCCCAGTTCGACGGTGGACGGGATGATGTTCTCAGCGGCGCATTTCATGATGTGCGAGCCCACCGGGGTCGAGCCGGTGAAGGCAATCTTGGCGATGCGCTTGCTGGTGGCGAGGGCTTCGCCGGCTTCTTTGCCGAAACCTTGCACCACGTTCAGCACGCCCGGTGGCAGCAGGTCGCCGATCAGCTCCATGAGCACGCAGATGCCCAGCGGGGTTTGTTCGGCGGGCTTGAGCACCACGCAGTTACCGGCGGCGAGGGCCGGGGCGAGTTTCCAAGCGGCCATCAGCAGCGGGAAGTTCCACGGGATGATCTGCCCGACCACGCCCAGCGGTTCGTGGATGTGGTAGGCCACGGTGTTGCCGTCGATCTCGGCGGCGCTGCCTTCCTGGGCGCGCAGGCAACCGGCGAAGTAGCGGAAGTGGTCGGCGGCGAGGGGGATGTCGGCGTTGAGGGTTTCGCGCACGGCCTTGCCGTTGTCCCAGGATTCGGTGATCGCCAGGGTTTCGAGGTTGGCTTCGATGCGGTCGGCGATTTTCAACAGGATCAGCGAACGCGCCTGGACGGACGTGGCGCCCCAGGCATCGGCGGCGGCGTGGGCGGCGTCCAGGGCTTTGTCGATGTCTTCGGCCGTGGAGCGCGGGAATTCGGCAATGGGCTGGCCATTGACCGGGGAAGTATTGGTGAAGTACTGACCTTTGACAGGCGCGACGAACTCGCCGCCGATGTAGTTACCGTATTTAGCCTTGAACGAAACGATAGCGCCTTCAGTACCGGGGTGAGCGTAACGCATGATGAGTTCTCCTTGGCTTTTGTGCTTATTAGGGAGCCGCGCAAATTCGCGCTGGTACTTAAGCCTAGAGCAAAGGTTGGGCCATTGCCTTGCAGGGCCCGGAAATCAAGACTTTAGGAGGAGTTGACCGGACAAACGGAGGGGGGTTGTCACGGTTGCGATACGCAGGGTGTGACAGTTTGTGCCATGGGTGAGACAGTCTGTGACCGGCAGGTCGCGCCAGCATTGCAAAGGTCGGTGGGCTGGAGGATGCTGGCTCCGACGGCGAGGCCATGGACGGACCGCTATTGTGGCGAGGGAGCTTGCTCCCGCTGGACCACGAAGCGGTCCCCTCAAAGCCAACTCGGTCAGCCTGATGCACCGCGTGCTCAGGTTTTGGGGCTGCTGCGCAACCCAGCGGGAGCAAGCTCCCTCGCCACGGAGCAGTGTGTCTGCAGGTCCAAACGGTCCTTCGGGGAGAACAATAAGAAATGCACAGCAACCACTTGAGTCGCCATGCCCAGCAAGTCCTGACGGTCACCCAGGGCAAGGCCCATTTGCACGGCCCTGGCAGCGATCCGTCGATTGCCCGTTCCTGGCTGCGCTGCCTCGAGGATTATCACCTCGATCCGGCCCAGAACCTGGCGCCGACGGTGCTTGAGCACGGTCGAGTGCTGGAGAGCCGCGAACGTTTGCAGCAAGTGCTGCACATCGCCGGCACGGAAATGACCAGCCTGCATCAACAACTCTCCGGCGCCGGCCACGCGGTGCTGCTGACCGACGCCCGGGGCGTGATCCTCAATTGCGTCACTGCCCCCAGCGAACGGAAGATTTTCGAACGGGCCGGCCTCTGGCTCGGCGCCGACTGGAGCGAAGCCTGCGAGGGCACCAACGGCATCGGCACCTGCCTGGTGGAGCGCCAAGCCCTGACCATCCACCAGGAAGAACATTTTCGCGGCCGCCACACCGGCCTGACCTGCTCGGCCAGCCCGGTGTTCGATCCCCAAGGCGAACTGCTGGCGGTGCTCGACGTATCTTCGGCCCGGCCGGACGTGTCGCGCCAGAGCCAGTTCCACACCATGGCCCTGGTCAATCTCTCGGCGAAGATGATCGAGAGCTGTTATTTCCTGCGTTGCTTCGACAATCAATGGTTGCTGCGCTTCCACTTGCAGGCCGAGTCGGTGGGGTTGTTCAGCGAAGGGTTGATGGCGTTCGACGGCGAGGGGCGGATCTGCGCGGTGAACCAGAGCGCGCTGAACCTGCTCGGGCATGTTCGTGGCGGCTTGCTCGGTCAGCGGGTCGAGGACTTTTTCGATTGTTCCCTGGACGAATTGATGGGCCGGGCCAGCGCCCAGGCCAGCGCCAGTTGGCCGTTGCGCACCCGTGACGGCCGGCATTTGTTCGCCGTGTTGCGCGGGCAGCCGCGCAGTGTGCCGGTGCCGATTGCGCCGGCATTCAAGGTTATCGAACCCGCGCGCCTGCCGGGTATCTGCCTGGGGGATGCGGCGTTGCAGGAGCATTTTCGCAAGGCACTGCGGGTCTACGAGCGCGATGTGCCGCTGCTGATCCATGGTGAAACCGGCTCCGGCAAGGAGGCGTTTGCCAAGGCAGTGCACCACGCCAGCCAGCGTGCCGGGAAAAATTTCGTCGCCCTCAACTGCGCGGCCATTCCGGAAAGTCTGATCGAAAGCGAGCTGTTCGGTTATCGCGGCGGCAGTTTTACCGGGGCACGCAAGGAAGGCATGCGTGGCAAGCTGCAACAGGCCGACGGCGGCACGTTGTTCCTCGATGAAATCGGCGACATGCCCCTGGCGTTGCAGACCCGCTTGCTGCGGGTGCTGGAGGATCGCCAAGTGGTGCCCATCGGCGGCGAGCCCGAAGCGGTGAACGTGCGAATCATCAGCGCCACCCACCGGCAGTTGCTCGACCGGGTGCGGGACGGCAGTTTTCGTGAGGATTTGTACTACCGGCTCAACGGCCTGGAGATCCCGCTGCCGGCGTTGCGTGAGCGCAGTGACAAGTCGCAGTTGTTGGACTTCTTGTTGGCCGAAGAGAGTGGGGTCGAGACGGTGTTTATCGACGAACCGGCGCGCCAGGCATTGTTGGGGTTCGACTGGCCGGGCAACGTTCGGCAATTGCGTAATGTGCTGCGAACCCTTGCAGCGTTGTGCGACGGCGGGCGGATCGGGTTGGAAGACTTGCCGGCCATGATCCGCCAGCGCTCGGTTTCGGCGATTGAACCTCCGACTGAACACCCATTGGAAGACGCTGAGCGCCTGGCGTTGCTCGACGCCCTGGAGCGCCAGCGCTGGCATATGACTCACACCGCTGAGCAACTGGGTATCAGCCGCAACACCCTCTACCGCAAGCTGCGCAAGCACGCGATTGCCCGCTGAATCACTGATAATTAATCTGCTGACTGCTGACTGCTGACTGCTGACTGCTGACTGCTGACTGCTGTTGTGGCGAGGGAGCTTGCTCCCGCTGGGCTGCGCAGCAGCCCCACGTTTTCTTTCCACCCTGAAACCGAAGGCGACTGCTGCGCAGTCGAGCGGGAGCAAGCTCCCTCGCCACAAAAGCAGCCAGTAGCAAGCCGGGGTTGTGCGATCAACTGTGGGAGCGAGCTTGCTCGCGATGACGTCGGCACATCCAACTTCGACGCAAGCTGACCCACCGCTTTCGCGAGCAAGCTCGCTCCCACAGGGGATTTGCGGTGTTCGGGCAGTGCGAAATCTAAACACAAGGTGCGATTTTCCCCTCCCTAGGCTAACCTGCGGCCATGTTTTACGAGGTCGACTATGCACATCCATATTCTCGGTATTTGCGGCACTTTCATGGGTTCGATGGCGGTCCTGGCCAAGGAGCTGGGCCATCACGTGACGGGCTCCGACGCCAACGTCTATCCGCCGATGAGCACTCAACTGGAAGCCCAGGGCATCGAGCTGACCCAAGGCTATGACCCGGCGCAATTGGACCCGGCGCCGGACCTGGTGGTCATCGGCAACGCCATGTCCCGTGGCAATCCGGCGGTGGAGTACGTGCTCAATAAAGGCCTGCCATACGTGTCCGGGCCGCAGTGGCTGGCCGACCACGTGTTGCAGGGTCGTTGGGTCCTGGCCGTGGCCGGCACCCATGGCAAGACCACCACCAGCAGCATGCTCGCCTGGGTTTTGGAGCACGCCGGCATGAGCCCGGGCTTCCTGATCGGTGGCGTGCCGCAGAACTTCTCCGTGTCGGCGCGCCTGGGCGGCACGCCGTTCTTCGTGATCGAGGCCGACGAATACGACAGCGCGTTTTTCGACAAGCGCTCGAAGTTCGTGCACTACCGTCCACGCACGGCGATCCTCAACAATCTCGAGTTCGATCACGCCGACATCTTCCCCGATCTGCCAGCCATCGAGCGTCAATTTCATCATCTGGTACGCACCATCCCTAGCGAAGGTTTAGTGATCCATCCGACCACCGAGCCGGCATTGCAGCGCGTGATCGAGATGGGCTGCTGGACCCCGGTGCAAACCACGGGCGCGGGCGGTCAATGGCAGGTGAAGTTGCTCAAGGATGACGGTTCCGAGTTCGAAGTGATGTTTGAGGGCCAGTCCCAAGGCATAGTCGAATGGGACATGACCGGCCAGCACAACGTCGCTAACGCCTTGGCGACCCTGGCGGCGGCCCGTCATGTTGGCGTGGTGCCATCCATGGGCATTGCCGCGTTGAGTGCCTTCAAAAGCGTGAAGCGGCGGATGGAGAAAGTCGCCGAGGTACGCGGCATCACCATTTATGACGACTTCGCCCACCACCCGACCGCTATCGCCACCACGCTCGACGGTTTGCGCAAGCGCATCGGTGATGCGCCACTGATCGCGATCATCGAGCCGCGCTCCAACTCGATGAAGCTCGGCGCCCATCGCGACGGTTTGCCGGAAAGCGTGGTCGATGCCGACCAGGTGATCTGGTACGCACCGGCCAACCTGGGCTGGGACCTCGCTGCCACCGCCGCGCTGTGCACGGTGCCGTCGATCGTCAGCGATTCCCTGGAAGGCATCATTGAACGCGTGAAGAGCCAGGCCCAGCCCGGCACTCACGTGGTGATCATGAGCAACGGCGGCTTCGGCGGGCTGCACGGCAAACTCGCCGAGGCGCTGAAATGAACACGCGTTTGCAGGACGGCGGCCCGGAGCGCATCACGCTGGCAATGACCGGTGCGTCCGGCGCCCAGTACGGCTTGCGCCTGCTCGATTGCCTGGTGCGCGAGGACCGCGAGGTGCATTTCCTCATCTCCAAGGCTGCACAATTAGTGATGGCCACCGAGACCGACGTGACCTTGCCGGCCAAGACCCAGATGATGCAGGCCTTCCTCACCGAATACACCGGTGCGGCGGCGGGGCAGATTCGCGTGTACGGCAAGGAAGACTGGATGTCGCCGGTGGCCTCGGGCTCCGGCGCGCCGGCGGCGATGGTGGTGGTGCCGTGTTCCACCGGGACGCTGTCGGCGATTGCCACCGGGGCCTGCAACAACCTGATCGAGCGCGCGGCGGACGTCACGCTCAAGGAGCGTCGCCAGTTGATCCTGGTGCCGCGGGAAGCGCCGTATTCGAGCATTCATCTGGAGCACATGCTCAAGCTGTCGAACATGGGCGTGACCATCCTGCCGGCGTCGCCGGGTTTCTATCACCAGCCGCAGACCATTGATGACCTGATCGATTTCGTGGTCGCGCGGATTCTCAACCTTCTGAATATTCCCCAGGACATGTTGCCGCGCTGGGGCGAGCATCATTTGAGCAGTGATGAATAAGCTGCTGGCGGTGTTGCTGGCCTTGCAACTGACCGGCTGCGCCACCGCCCGCACCCTCGACGCTGCGAAGCCGGGGGCGCCGGTGGTGTATGCGGGGACGCGCCTGGACTTGTATGCACTGAACGGTGGCTGCTGCGCCAAGGACCGTTTTGGGGCTGAAGCGCCGAGCTATCCAGGGCTCGATCTGCCGGGGAGTGCGCTGCTGGATACTTTGTTGTTGCCGTTGTCGTTGTTTACCGCGATAGGTGTGGGGTTTCAGGCTACGGGTGGGTTGTAACAAACGCTACAGTGCCTTGAACTGCTCACAATCTGTGGCGAGGGAGCTTGCTCCCGCTGGGTCGGTCCGACGCTTCGGGCGGAGCAGCCCCAAGTTTTTCCCCCTGAAATCCAAGGCGACTGCTGCGCAGCCGAGCGGGAGCAAGCTCCCTCGCCACGATGAGTGCCTGGCTTTGGATCGGCGTTGCTTCCCATCGCGAGCAAGCTCGCTCCCACAGGAATTGCGTTCCACCTCGGTCCACTGTGGGAGCGAGCTTGCTCGCGAAGGCGTCCGACTCGGCACCACATGACTATTTGCCGAGCTTGCGCAACTCATCCGACTCCACCACCCGCACCCCATCCTGTTCTTCCAGCGCAAGCCGCCACATGGCCCGGGCCAGTTGGCAGGCTTCGATGCCGTGGTATTTGCCTGGGATCAACTTGGACAACGGCCCGGCCAGTTGCTCGGCCAAGCGCGGTTCCACTCGGTCGCCCAGCAACAGCGAGGGCCGGCAAATGGTCAGTTGCGGCCAGTCCTGGGCCTTGAGGGCCGCTTCCATTTCACCTTTGACCCGGTTGTAGAAAATCGAGGACTTTGCATCGGCCCCCAGCGCGCTGATCACGATCAGATGCCGTGCGCCCAACTCCCGGGCGCGTTTGGCGAAGGCCACCACCAGGTCCAGGTCCACCGCGCGAAAGGCCTGCTCGGAGCCGGCTTTCTTGATGGTGGTGCCGAGGCAGCAGAAGGCGATGTCGACCTGGCCTGTGAGCCGTGGCAGCAACTCGGCCGGTTCCCCAACCGGATTTTCCAAGTGCGGATGCTCGGCCAATGGGCGGCGGGAAGGGGCCAGGACTCGGGTGATGGTCGGCTCGTTGAGCAGCCGATCCAACAGGTGTTCCCCGGTCAACCCGGTCGCGCCGGCGAGCAAAACATGCTGAGGCGTCAAGTACATAGTGTTTCCCCCTTGATACGGTTCAGCTTAGTTGCTCTTTTTGTCCTCGTCGTTCAGTGCAGCACTTTGCAACGCTTTGCGCGCCTGCTGTTTGCGTAGCAGTTGCCAGTGGGACAGCACGGTGCGGGGCGCCCAGATCTGCGGCTCCGAGGCTTCGAAATTGTCCGCCTGTTCCCGCTCGGCGACGATGCCCTTGGCACGCTTGAAGGCTTGTTCCAAATCATCGGTCTGGTTCAGCGCCTGGGCGAACAGGGCATCGCCAAAGTAAGTGAAGTTCGCCTCCTCCGAGCAGCCGAAGGACACCCGGTCGGCCCGCGAAGCGGTCATGACCAGGGTCCGTTCATCCTTGAGCGCCGGAATGAAACCACCGGAATAGCAGGCGGAAATCACCACGATCTTGTCACGGTTCTTCAGCGGCGCCAGCACCGCGGCGAGTTCGTCGGCGGGCAGGTCGGCCAGTTCCATGCGCGGTTGGTCGAGGACCAGCTCGTGCTCGCTGGTGCCGTGGCTGGTCAGGTAGATGAAGACCAAGTCTTCCGGGCCACTGCGTTCGGCCAGGGTGGCGACGGCGCGGCGCAGGCTCTCGCGGGTGGCCATGGGGCGGTCGCCGAGGTGGTCGCGGTGGTTCACCAGGCGGATCTGGCCGAAGGCGCCGAAGCGGCTGGCAAGCATGTTGGCGACGTAGTCGGACTCGCGCAGGAACACGCTTTGCTTGCCGTCGCCGCCCAGGGTCAGGCTGTACAGCTCCACCGCTGGCGTCGAGGCCGGGATGTTGGCGAGGGCGTCGTCCAGCAGCCGGCCTTGGGCCAGGATGCCGAGTTCGAGCACATCCGGCAGCAGTCTGCCATCGGCGTCGCGTATCCGCTGGCCGTTCGCCCAGGTGCCGCTTTGCACGGTGCCGTCAGTCAGCACCAGGGTGCCGCGCCCGTGGTAGCTGTCGCTTTCGAACTGGCCGGTGTAGAAGCTGCCATCGGGCAGGTTCAGGCGACCCTCGCCGGTGAAGCGCCAATCGTTGAAATGCCCAAGGTAATGGCTGCCGTCGGCGCCGATCAATTCGCCCTTGCCGGTCAGTGCGCCATCCTTGAACTGGCCGATCCAGACATCGCCGTCGGCGTTTTCGTAGCGGCCGCGTCCGTTGAGTTGGTTGTTCCTGAAACCGCCAATGTAGACATCGCCATCGGCGCTATTGAAGGTGCCCTTGCCCTGGAGCTGGCCGTCGACGAAATGCCCGGTGAACTGGTTGCCGCTGGCGTCGAAGCGCTGGCCTTCGCCGTTGGGCTTGCCGTTGACGAACGGGCCTTGGTACTGGCTGCCGTCGTCGAGTTCGAGGCGGCCGAGGCCGGCATAGCGGTCGGCCTTGAACTCGCCCCGGTAGGTCATGCCGTTTTCCTTGAGCGTCCCTTCGCCGTCCCGCCGGCCCTGCTTGAAGCCACCGGTGTAGCTGCTGGTCGGCGTGGTCAGGCTGCCCTGGCCGTGGAACAGCCCATGCTCGAATTGGCCGCGATAAACCTCGCCGTTGCTGCCGTGCCATTCGCCGGCGCCGTGCCACTGACCCTTGTCGAATTGCCCGGCGTACCAACTGCCGTTGGGGTAATCGATGCGCCCCTGGCCTTGCAGGAGGCCGTCCACCAGATCGCCGCGATAGCGCCCACCGTCGGGCAGGCGGGCATCGGGAGGCAACGGCGATTCGCCGTCGCCGCAAGCGGTGAGCAGGAGAGCCAGGGTCAGGGGGACAAGTGCGCGCATAACGGGATCCAAGTAATCAGGCGACGAGTATGCCGCAGCTATGCGCGTTGAAGCGATGCGAAACTGCATGAGCGGTTTCGCGACCGCAAGGGTCTACACGAAGCAGAGTGACAGTGGCTCGGCGATGTAGGCCGGTTTTTCCGACCCTTCGATTTCCAGGGTAGCGGTCGCCTTGAGCAGCCACTGGCCGGGTTTTTTCTCGGTGGCGTCCACCAGTTCGACCTTGAGCCGGACCTTGGAATCGACTTTTACCGGCTGGATGAAGCGCACGCTGTCCAGCCCATAGTTGACGACCATCTTCACGCCCTCGGGCAAAATCAGGATGTCTTCCATCAGTTTGGGCATCAGCGACAGCGACAGGAAACCATGGGCGATGGTGCTGCCGAACGGGGTCTGCGCGGCCTTCACCGGATCGACGTGGATGAATTGGAAGTCGCCAGTGGCTTCGGCGAACAGGTTGATGCGGTCCTGATCGATGGTCAGCCAATCGGAACATCCGAGTTCCTTGCCGACATAATCCTTGAGCGCTGTAACGGGAACGTAGGGCATTGCGACTCTCCTTGGTTCATCTGTCCTGCTTTTATGGAACGGGGATCTGCGCCCCCGAGAACCACTGTAGATCAACATGGCGCGCCGGGAAGGTCACCGACCATGCTTTTTACGAATGCCGAACCATAGGGCGGGCATGCTTATAATGCCGGCGCATTCATTGCAATGCTGTTCACCCAGGCGCTTTTCGTGGCGAGGGAGCTTGCTCCCGCTTGAGTGCGAAGCACTCATGAAACAGGGCTGCTGCGCAGCCCGGCGGGAGCAAGCTCCCTTGCCACGGAATCATTCCGCTTGCTGGCGTGAACCGTATTGGGCGGGTTTTTTGAGGCTGTGAGGGGAGAGAGCGGATGTTGCTAAGGGGCCTGACCTGGCTGGTGCTGTTCCAATTGCTGGGCACCGCCATCAATCATTTGTTCCTGCCGATCCTGCCGGGGCCGATCGTGGGCCTGCTGCTGATGCTGGGCTACCTGATCGCTCGCGGCGAAGTGAGCGAGCCATTGAACCTGGCCGCCAGCAGCTTGTTGCGCTACTTGCCATTGCTGCTGGTGCCGCCGGCGGTGGGGGTGATGGTCTATGCGCGGGCAATCGCCGCCGACTTCTGGGCCATCGTCGGTGCGCTGGTGCTGTCGTTGGTCCTGTCCGTGATGCTGACGGGCGTGCTGATGCAGCGCCTGGCCCGGCGCCACGTTGTCGAGCCGGAGGACGCGCCATGATGTTCGATTGGCAGGGCGCCTGGACCTCCGTCATCCACCATCCGCTGTTTGGCATCGGCATTACCCTGGGTGCCTACCAATTGGTGCTGGCGGCGTTCGAAAAGACCCGCTGGGTGTTTCTCCAGCCGGTATTGATGTCGATGCTGGTGCTGATTGCCGTGCTGGTGGGCTGTGGCATCAGCTACGCCGAGTACCGCAAGAGCACTGAAATCCTCAGCATCCTGCTGGGGCCGGCGACCGTGGCGCTGGCGGTGCCGCTGTACTTGAACCTGCGGCGAATCCGTCAATTGTTCTGGCCGATTTTTACTACGCTGGTGATAGGCGGGGTGTTTGCCACCGGTTCCGCCGTGGTGCTGGGCTGGGCGTTTGGCGCCGAGCACATGATTCTCATGACGATGGCACCCAAGTCCGTGACTTCGCCCATCGCCATGCTGGTGGCCGAGCAGATCGGTGGCGTGGCGGCGATGGCGGCGGTGTTTGTGTTGATCACCGGTGTGCTCGGGGCGATCCTCGGCCCGAGCATTCTGACCCGGTTGGGTGTCCACAGTCCCGAGGCCCGGGGTATGGCCCTGGGCCTGACGGCCCACGCGGTGGGCACGTCGGTGGCATTGCAGGAAAGTGAAGAAACCGGTGCCTTCGCGGCGCTGGCGATGAGTCTGATGGGCGTGGCCACGGCGGTGCTGCTGCCGCTGGTGGTGTCGATGACGGTTTAAGGAATGAGTTATGAGCTTGCCGCTGTTTCCGTTGAACACCGTGTTGTTCCCCGGTTGCATTCTCGATCTGCAGATTTTCGAGGCGCGTTACCTCGACATGATCGGACGCTGCATGAAAAAGGGCGAAGGCTTCGGGGTGGTGTGCATCCTCGATGGCGAGGAAGTCGGCATCGCGCCTGACGGCTATGCGCGGGTCGGCTGTGAAGCGCTGATCACCGATTTTTCCCAGCAGGAGAACGGCCTGCTGGGCATTCGTGTGCAGGGCGGCCGGCGTTTTCTCGTGCACAGCAGCAGCGTCCAGGCTGATCAGCTCACCGTGGCTGAGATTGAATGGTTGGAGGATGAGCCGGAACAACCGCTGCAGGATGAAGATGCCGACCTGGTGGCGCTGCTCAAGGCCTTGGCCGAGCACCCGATGGTCGAGGCGCTGAACATGGGCACCGAGGCGACCGGGCAGCAGTCTCTCGCCAATCAGTTGGCCTATCTGCTGCCGTTCAACGAACTGGACAAGCTCGACCTGTTGCAACTCGACGACCCGCAACAGCGGCTGGATGCGATCCAGGCGTTGCTCGATGAGTTGCAGGGCGAGCTGTTTGCCTGACGTACATCCATGGAGAAGCACCGATCCCTTGTGGGAGCGAGCTTGCTCGCGATAGCGGCGGGTCAGCTTGCATCATTGTTGAATGTACAGCCGCCATCGCGAGCAAGCTCGCTCCCACAGGGAAACACTGTGTCTTGGGGTCAATAGGCATACCGCAACATTGCATGCGGCAAATGCCGCAGCGCGAAGAAGCTGAACACCGCCATCAGCGCCGGCAGAATCAGCCACCAGATTTTCGGCGGCATGGCGCGCAGCGGCTCCTGGCGTTGGCTCAGCCACAGCACGGCGGCGCAGACGCTGGCGGCGAGCATGGCGCCGGCAACGATGTCGCTCGGCCAATGAGCGCCGAGGTACACCCGCGACAGGGCAATGGCCAACGCCGGCAATGAGCCGAGCAGCAGCCAGGTCAGGCGCAGGCGCGGCGGTTGGCCGCGACCGGCCAGTACGGCGAGGCTCAGGAACAGGGCAAATGCGCCGGAGGCGTGACCGCTGGGCATGCTGTAGCTGGTCAAGGGATCGGTGAGGATTTCCGGGCGCACGCGGGCGAAAAAGTGCTTGGTGCCGGTGTTCGCCAGGGCGGTGAGCAACATGGTCGCCCCGGCAAAGATCGCCTGCCGCCACTGGCGCGCCAATAACAGCAGCCCGGTCAGCAGGGCGCTGAAGATCAGCATGTTGCGAAATTCACCGATCAGCGTGAACGTCACGGCGATTTCATCCAGCGTCGCGCTGCGATGTTCTTGCACCAGTGCCATCAAGCCTCGGTCGAAGGCTTCCAGGTAGCGAAAACCGATAAACAGACTGATCAGGATCGCCAGGCCAACTCCCGCGATGATTGCCGAGGCATGGCGATGGCGGCGCAGGCTGCTGTTGACGCTCAGGCCGAGCATCAACGCGATGCTGCCGATGACGACGCCAGCCTGCGGCCAGAAGCCTTCGGGCAATGGCAGGCGGAATGCCGCGCCAGTGGCCCAGCCCGGCAGCAGATAGGCGACGGTCCAGCCTGATGCGGCCACCAGGCTGACGAGGGCGAAGCGCGGGAACGGCATGTCACACATCCCGGCCACCATCGGCAGCATCGGTCGCAACGGGCCGATAAAGCGCCCCACCAGCAGGCTGGCGATGCCGTAGCGTTGGAAATAGTTTTCCGCCGCGCTCATCCATTCCGGATGATGCCGCAGCCCCGGCAGGCGGCGGATGTTCTGGTGGAAATGCCGGCCCAGGAAGTACGACACCAGGTCCCCCAACAATCCGCCGAGAAGGCCCAGCAACAAGGTTTCACCCAAGGACAACGCACCACTGCCGGCCAGTACTGTGATCGCGAACAACAGCACGGTGCCCGGCACGATCAACCCGGCGATGGCCAGGCATTCAACGCATGCGACGACGAACACCGCCACCGCCAGCCACTGCGGATTGACGGTCAGCCAGCCGGTAATGCTATCGAGCCATGGGCCCATAAAGACAACTCCTTTGAATGTTGATGGGCATGCACCGAACCCCCTGTGGGAGCGAGCTTGCTCGCGATAGCGGTGTGTCAGTCGCCATTTGTTTCACAGGTCCGACGCTATCGCGAGCAAGCTCGCTCCCACAATGGACAGCGTAGGGTTCAGGACAGCAAAAAATAATCCCGGCCCTCGACCTGTCCACGCCGCAGTGGGTTGCGGGTGCACCATGGCGCGTAGGCTGCATCGACGAAGCGGTAGGGCAGGTGTTCGTCCCGTCCCAGCGGGATGCCCAGGCGAGTGGTCTGGATCACATTGACCGTCGGCACGCCGACGTCTTCCACCAGCAACCGTTCCGGGTCGAAGCGCTTGGCGTCCCAGTCCGGCACTTTCAGGCCCAGGGCCTTGCACAGCAAGGTCTGGCCCGCACAGAGCTTTTGCGGTGTGCGCGGCCGGCCTTGAGCGTCGGGGTTGTTGAGGAGCATCTGCGCCAGGCTCGCTGGCCCGGAAACAGCATCGACCCACGGGTAGGCCGATTTGATCAGCACGGCATTGCCCGGGCCTTGGGCACTGAAGTTCAGCGAATCGCCGCCCCGGGCGTAATACATATAGATGTGCCCGCCATCCAGAAACAAAGCCCTGCGCTTTTCGGTGTAGCCCAGTGAGGCGTGGCTGCCTTTTTCGGCGAAGTAATACGCTTCGGTCTCGATGATCCGCGCGCTGAGCCACAGGTCACCGACCTTGTGGCGGATGACCTTGCCCAGCAGATCCCGGGCGAGTACCTGGGCGTCGCGGTCAAAAAAAGCGTGGGGCAAGGCGTTGGGTGTTGGAGGCGAATCGGTCATGGCAGTGGACGAGATAAGGCCAAAGATAGCGCGATGATAACAACGGATTGCTTAATTACCGCTGAACAGTGAGCGGAATGTGGGCCGTTTATGCCTGTTTTCAATCTCCGCCGGTCACTGCTGTGAGACCGCGCTGTTAGTCGAGGGTTACGACAGCTATAATCTGCCGCTTTCCTCTTTGCCAAGACCACACAGACCATGACTGAGTCCGTTCTTGACTACATGACCCGCCTGGGTCGCGCCGCTCGCGAAGCGTCGCGCATCATCGGCCGTGCCAGCACCGCGCAGAAAAACCGCGCCCTGCAGGCCGCCGCCAATGCGCTGGACGCCGCTCGCGCCGAGTTGTCCGCCGCCAACGAACTGGACCTGGCCGCTGGCCGGGCCAATGGGCTTGAGCCGGCCATGCTCGAACGCCTGGCGCTGACCCCGGCACGCATCGACAGCATGATCGTCGGTCTGCGTCAGGTCGCGGCACTGCCGGACCCGGTCGGGGCGATCCGCGACATGAGCTATCGGCCGTCGGGTATCCAGGTCGGCAAGATGCGCGTGCCCCTGGGCGTGGTCGGGATCATCTACGAGTCGCGGCCGAACGTGACCATCGATGCCGCGAGCCTGTGCCTGAAGTCCGGCAACGCGACCATCCTGCGTGGCGGTTCCGAGGCGATCCATTCCAACCGCGCCATTGCCGCCTGCATCCAGCGCGGCCTGGCCGAAGCCAACCTGCCAGCCGCCGTCGTGCAAGTGGTGGAAACCACCGATCGCGCCGCGGTCGGCGCGCTGATCACCATGCCCGAGTTCGTCGATGTCATCGTGCCCCGTGGCGGCAAGGGGCTGATCGAGCGCGTCAGTCGCGACGCCCGCGTGCCGGTGATCAAGCACCTGGACGGCATCTGCCACGTCTACGTCAGCGCCCACGCCGAATTGCCGAAAGCCCAGCGCATCGCCTTCAACGCCAAGACCTACCGCTACGGCATCTGCGGTGCGATGGAAACCTTGCTGGTGGACCAGGCGGTTGCCGAGCAATTCCTGCCGTCGATGGCGGCCCAGTTCCGCGAAAAAGGCGTCGAACTACGCGGTTGCGAGCGCACCCGGGCGATCATCGAGGCCGCGGTGGCGACCGAAGAAGACTGGAACACTGAATACCTGGCGCCGATCCTGTCGATCCGCGTGGTGGACGGGTTGGACGAGGCCATCGAGCACATCAACCGCCATGGCTCCCAGCACACCGACGCCATCGTCAGCGAACACCAGGGCGAAACCCGGCGTTTCGTGACCGAAGTGGACTCGGCGTCGGTGATGATCAACGCCCCGACCTGCTTTGCCGATGGCTTTGAATACGGATTGGGCGCCGAGATCGGCATTTCTACTGATAAGCTGCACGCCCGTGGCCCGGTCGGTCTGGAAGGCCTGACCTGCGAGAAGTACATCGTGGTCGGCGACGGCCAGTTGCGCGGGCAGGAGCCGGTCTGACTTGGGCGACCTCGACCCACTGGCCTCTATGACTACGCCGGCTGTGGCGGCGACCGCGCCAAAGCGCATCGGTATCCTGGGCGGCACGTTCGACCCGGTGCACATCGGCCATTTGCGCGGTGCGCTGGAAGTCGCCGACGCCCTGGCCCTCGATGAGCTGCGCCTGACGCCCAGCGCCCGACCGCCTCATCGGGACACGCCGCAGGTGTCGGCCCGGGATCGCCTAGCGATGGTCGAGTGCGCGGTGGCCGGTGTGGCGCCGTTGGTGGTGGACGCCCGCGAATTGCAGCGGGACAAACCGTCCTACACCATTGATACCCTGGAGCTGATGCGCGCCGAACTGGCCGCCGAAGCCCAGGTTTTCCTGCTTCTGGGCTGGGACGCATTTTGCGGCCTGCCCACTTGGCATCGCTGGGAAGAGTTGCTCCAGCATTGCCACATCCTGGTGCTGCAACGCCCGGATGCCGACAGCGAACCGCCGGATGCCTTGCGCAACCTGCTGGCGGCGCGCTCGGTGAGCGACCCGCTGGCCCTGAATGGGCCGAGCGGACAGATTGCATTCGTCTGGCAGACGCCGCTCGCGGTATCCGCCACCCAGATCCGTCAACTGCTGGCCAGCGGTAAGTCGGTACGTTTCCTGGTGCCCGACGCGGTCCTGGCCTACATCGATGCGCACGGTCTGTACCGTGCGTCGAACTGAACAAGGCGCGCTCCGCCGACACGGATCAACGTGTACCGAGCGCCCGAACACATGAGCAAAACGAGTTTTTTATGACTGACAAAGACCTGAACAAAGTAAAGCGCAAGGGCACCTTCAAGAGCGCCCCGCTGCCGGTAGAAGCACACACCGGCGTGGCGCTGGCCGGCGAAGAGCTGGTCAAGGTGGCCGTGGCTGCCCTGGAAGACGTCAAGGCCCAGGATATCCAGGTGATCGACGTTCGCGAGAAGCAGAGCATCACCGACTACATGATCATCGCCACCGGTACCTCCAACCGCCAGATCGGCGCGATGCTGGACAAGGTCCGCGAAGCGGTCAAGGCCCAGGGCGTCAAGCCGCTGGGCGAAGAAGGCAAGGGTGACAGCGACTGGGTCCTGTTGGACATGGACGACGTCATCGTGCACATGATGACCGCGTCGGCGCGCCAGTTCTACGACCTGGAGCGCCTGTGGGCCGGTGCCGAGCAGAGCCGTTCGGCCAGCGCCGCGCACCACAGCCCGGAAAACACCCATGAGCACTTCACCAAGCTCAACAAAGACCAGCAATAAGGGACCGCTGTGCGACTGCGCCTGATCGCCGTCGGTTCTCGCATGCCCAAGTGGGTGGAAGAAGGCTGGCATGAATATGCCAAGCGTCTTCCGTCCGAGCTGGCCCTGGAACTGGTGGAAATTCCGCTCAACACCCGTGGCAAGAATGCCGACGTGGCGCGCTTCATCCGCCAGGAAGGCGAAGCCATGCTGGCCAAGGTCGGGCCGAACGAGCGCATCGTGACCCTGGAAGTCCACGGCAAGCCCTGGAGCACCGAGCAACTGGCGGTCGAACTCGATCGCTGGCGGCTGGACTCGCGCACGGTCAATTTCATGGTCGGTGGCCCGGAAGGGCTGGCGCCGGAAGTCTGTGCCCGGGCCGACCAGCGCTGGTCGTTATCGCCGTTGACGTTGCCGCACCCGTTGGTGCGGATCCTGATCGGTGAACAGTTGTATCGTGCCTGGACAGTCTTGTCCGGGCACCCTTACCACAAGTAATCCTGCTCTCATGCCCCAGCCGATCCGCATCAAGGACCACGAAAAAGACGCCCGCCTGGTGCGGGGCCGCGTCGTGTTCGGCGCCATTACCGTGGTGACGCTGATTGGCGTGCTGATCGCGCGGTTGTATTTCCTCCAGGTCATCCAGTACGAGTACCACTCGACCCTGTCGGAAAGTAACCGGGTGCATGTGCAGCCGATTCCGCCGACCCGTGGGTTGATCTTCGACCGCAATGGCGTGGTGGTGGCGGATAACCGGCCCAGCTTCAGTCTGAGCATGACCCGCGAGCGCTCTGGCGACTGGCAGAAAGTCCTTGATGTGATCGTCGAAGTGCTGCAATTGACGCCCGAGGACCGGGTTATCTTCGAGAAACGCATGCGTCAGGGCCGGCGCCCCTTCGAGCCGGTGCCGATCATGTTCGAGCTGACCGAAGAGCAGATCGCCCTGATCGCCGTGAACCAGTTCCGCCTGCCCGGCGTGGAGGTGGTGGCGCAACTGGTGCGGCATTACCCCCAGGGGCCGCATTTCGCCCACTCGGTCGGCTACATGGGCCGGATCAACGAAAAAGAGCTCAAGACCCTCGACCCGGTCAACTACAGCGGCACCCACCATATCGGCAAGACTGGCATCGAGCGCTTCTACGAGGCCGAGCTGCACGGCCAGGTGGGCTACGAGGAAGTCGAGACCAACGCCCGCGGCCGGGTGCTGCGGGTGCTCAAGCGTACCGACCCGATTCCGGGCAAGGACATCGTCCTGAGCCTGGACATCAAGTTGCAGGAAGCCGCCGAGGCGGCGCTGGGCGGGCGGCGTGGCGCCGTGGTCGCGCTGGACCCGAACACCGGCGAGGTCCTGGCGATGGTCAGCCAGCCGAGCTTCGACCCGAACCTGTTCGTCACTGGCATCAGCTTCAGGGCCTATGCCGACCTGCGCGATTCCATCGACCGGCCGTTGTTCAACCGCGTGCTGCGCGGGCTCTATCCGCCGGGTTCGACCATCAAGCCGGCCGTGGCGATTGCCGGGCTGGACTCCGGCGTAGTGACCGCATCGACCCGTGTCTATGATCCGGGCTATTACATGCTGCCCAACTACGACCACAAGTATCGCAACTGGAACCGCACCGGCGACGGCTACGTGGACCTGGAAACAGCGATCATGCGTTCCAACGATACCTATTTCTATGACCTGGCCCACAAGCTGGGGATCGATCGGTTGTCGTCCTACCTGAACAAGTTCGGCATCGGTCAGAAAGTGTCCCTGGACATGTTCGAAGAATCCCCAGGCCTGATGCCGTCCCGGGAGTGGAAACGGGCGACCCGCCGCCAGGCCTGGTTCCCCGGCGAAACCCTGATCCTCGGGATCGGCCAGGGCTACATGCAGGCGACGCCGCTGCAGCTGGCTCAGGCCACCGCGCTGGTGGCGAGCAAGGGCAAGTGGTATCGCCCGCACCTGGCCAAGACCATCGAAGGCGAGAAACCGGTCGACCCAGACCCGATGCCGGACATCATCCTGCGCAACCCGTCGGACTGGCAGAAGGTCAACAACGGCATGCAACAGGTGATGCACGGCGCCCGGGGTACCGCGCGCAAGGCAGCCATCGGCTCGCCGTACCGGATTGCCGGCAAGAGCGGTACCGCCCAGGTGGTGGCGATCAAGCAGGGCGAGAAGTACGACCGCTCCAAGGTTCAGGAGCGCCATCGCGACCACGCGTTGTTCGTCGGCTTCGCGCCGGCCGACAACCCGAAGATCGTCGTTTCGGTGATGGTCGAGAACGGTGAGTCCGGCTCCGGCGTCGCCGCCCCGGTGGTGCGCCAGGTCATGGACGCCTGGCTGCTGGACGAGCACGGCCAGCTCAAGCCCGAATTCGCAAGCCCCATCAGCGCGGAGGCTACGGCCCGTGAAGAATAATTTCGACCGCATCCTCTCCAGCGAAGATGTGATGCGTCGTCGCGCCACCTTGTTGCAGCGCATGCACATCGACGGACCGTTGCTGATCCTGCTGCTGACCCTGGCGGCCGGCAGCCTGTTCGTGCTGTATTCGGCCAGTGGCAAGAGCTGGGACCTGTTGGCCAAGCAGGCCACCTCGTTCGGCATCGGCCTGGTGTCGATGATCGTCATCGCCCAACTCGAACCGCGATTCATGGCGCGCTGGGTGCCGCTGGCCTATGTGGTGGGCGTGGGCCTGCTGGTGGTGGTGGACGTGATGGGCCACAACGCCATGGGCGCCACCCGCTGGATCAACATTCCCGGTGTGATCCGCTTCCAGCCCTCGGAATTCCTCAAGATCATCATGCCGGCGACCATCGCCTGGTACTTGTCCAAGCGCACACTGCCGCCACAGCTCAAGCACGTGTGCATCAGCCTGTTGCTGATTGGCATCCCATTCATCCTCATTGTTCGCCAGCCGGACCTCGGCACCTCGCTGCTGATTCTTGCTGGCGGCGCCTTCGTGTTGTTCATGGGCGGGTTGCGCTGGCGCTGGATCCTCAGCGTGATCGCCATCGCCGTGCCGGTGTCAGTGGCCATGTGGTACTTCGTGATGCACGACTACCAGAAGCAGCGGATCCTGACGTTCCTCGATCCAGAGAGCGATCCGCTGGGCACCGGCTGGAACATCATCCAGTCCAAAGCCGCCATCGGCTCTGGCGGGGTGTTTGGCAAAGGCTGGCTGATGGGCACGCAGTCGCACCTGGACTTCCTGCCGGAAAGCCACACCGACTTCATCATCGCCGTGATGGGCGAGGAGTTCGGCCTGGTGGGCATCTGCGTGCTGCTGCTGATCTACCTGTTGTTGATCGGCCGGGGCCTGGTGATCACGGCCCAGGCGCAGACGCTGTTCGGCAAATTGCTCGCCGGCAGCCTGACCATGACGTTTTTTGTTTATGTTTTCGTCAACATCGGTATGGTCAGTGGCCTGCTGCCGGTCGTGGGGGTGCCGTTGCCATTCATTAGCTACGGAGGAACTTCGCTGGTGACGCTACTGTCAGCGTTTGGGGTTTTGATGTCGATCCATACCCACCGCAAGTGGATCGCTCAGGTTTGAATAAGGTGAAGAGTTCAATGCAAGCAATGCGTGGCTGGTCGACGCGATATGCGCCGTGGGTCGGCCTGGTCGGCTTCCTGGGCTGTGCGCCGCATGCCGTGGCAGGCGACTATGAAGGCTCGCCACAAGTGGCCGAGTTCGTCGGTGAAATGACCCGCGACTACGGTTTTGCCGGCGAACAGTTGATGGGGGTGTTCCGCGAGGCCGAGCGCAAGCAGTCGATTCTCGACGCGATCTCCCGGCCCGCCGAGCGCGTCAAGCAGTGGAGCGAATACCGGCCGATGTTCATCACCGAGGCGCGGATCGCCCGGGGCGTGGATTTCTGGCGCCAGCACGAGGCCGCCCTGGCCCGCGCCGAGCAGGAATATGGCGTGCCGGCCCAGGTCATCGTGTCAATCATCGGCGTCGAGACCTTCTTTGGCCGTAATACCGGCAATTTCCGGGTGATCGACGCGCTGTCGACCTTGGGTTTCGATTACCCGCCGCGTGCCGAGTTCTTCCGCAAGGAGCTGCGCGAGTTCCTGCTGCTGGCGCGCGAAGAGCAAGTCGATCCCATGACCCTGAAAGGCTCCTACGCCGGGGCGATGGGCCTGCCGCAATTCATGCCGAGCAGTTTCCGCGCCTATGCTGTGGATTTCGACGGCGATGGCCACATTAATATCTGGACCAATCCGACGGATGCCATTGGCAGTGTTGCCAGCTATTTCAAGCGACATGGCTGGGAGGCCGGCGAACCGGTGGTCAGCCGTGCCGATGTGCGTGGCGAGCAAGTGGACGAGGGCCTGACCGAGGGCATCGAGCCGACGAAAACCGTTGGGGAGTTGCGAGCGTTGGGCTGGTCGAGTCATGATGCGCTGCGTGATGACATGCCAGTCACCGCAATGCGCCTGGAAGGCGAGCAGGGCCCCGAATATTGGATGGGCCTGAAGAATTTCTACGCGATTACGCGTTATAACCGCAGCGTGATGTACGCGATGGCCGTATATCAACTGTCTGAAGAGCTGGTCAAAGCACGGGGCGTCAAATAATGCGGGCAATGCCTACCTATCAACCCCTGAAAGCCAGGCCCCTCAAGTTGGTGGCATTGGCGGCGCTGTCGCTGTTGGTCGTCAGTTGTTCGACCAGTCGCGCACCGACCCAGAAGAACAGCAACGTCGTGAAGGCCACGCCGGGCCTGGACATCAACCGGGCCCACAAGGATGGCGCGCCGTGGTGGGACGTCGATGTCTCGCGCATTCCCGACGCAACGCCGACCCTGCACACCGGGCCCTACAAGGCCAACCCGTATACCGTGCTGGGCAAGACCTATTTCCCGATGGCCGATTCCAAGCGCTACGTCGCTTCGGGCACGGCGTCCTGGTACGGCACCAAGTTTCATGGCCAGAACACCGCCAATGGCGAGGTCTACGACCTTTATGGCATGAGCGCCGCCCATAAGACCTTGCCGCTGCCCAGCTATGTGCGGGTGACCAACCTGGACAACAACAAGACGGTGATCCTGCGGGTCAACGACCGTGGGCCGTTCTATTCCGACCGCATCATCGACTTGTCGTATGCAGCGGCCAAAAAACTTGGATACGCTGAAACCGGTACCGCGCGGGTCAAGGTCGAAGGCATCGATCCGCAGGAATGGTGGGCCCAGCGCGGCCGTCCGGCGCCTTTGATGCTCAACGAGCCGAAAGTGGCGCAAAATGCCGCGCCGACCGTGACGGCGTCCACCGGTACGGTCGAACAATGGACCCCACCGCCGCAGCAACACGCGGCGGCCGTGGTGCCCGTGCAGATCGACCCAAAAAAAAACGCTTCTGCAACAGCGTCTGGCCAGTATCTGCAAGTGGGCGCGTTCGCCAACCCGGACGCTGCCGAGCTGTTGAGGTCGAAGCTGAGCTCGATGGTCAGCGCGCCGGTGTTCATCAGCTCGATCGTGCGCAACCAGCAGACACTGCATCGGGTGCGCCTGGGGCCGATCGGTTCTCCGGGTGAGGTCCAGCAGGTGCAGAACAGTGTGCGCCTGGCCAATCTCGGTTCGCCGAGCCTGGTCACGGCTGAGTAGATTTGAAAGGCCCGCTTGCGGTTTGGGCGGGTCAGGTTGTTGGCTCCATCAATAACAAAAGCCCGGCAAGGGTTGTGAGTGAGCAACTTAAATACGCGGCGGCCCGTTAAGAGGCAGCCTGTTTAGTTCTGCCTTCGGGCAGTCCCATTAGCGATTTCGAGAGACGGATGAACATCACCACCTTTGCCAAACGCCTTTGCCTGCTAGTCCCGCTGCTTCTCTCTCCGGCCGCGTTCGCGGTCGAGATGATGCCTTCGCCTCCACAACTGGCGGCCAAGGCCTACGTCCTCATGGATGCCAGCAGCGGCAACGTGCTGGTGGAGAACAATGGTGACCAACGCCTGCCACCGGCCAGCCTGACCAAGCTGATGACCGCCTATATCGCCACGCTGGAAATCCGTCGTGGCCAGATTGGCGAGAACGATCCGGTCACCGTCAGCGAAAATGCCTGGCGCACCGGCGGTTCGCGGATGTTCATCAAGGTCGGCTCGCAAGTGACCGTCAGCGATTTGCTGCACGGCATCATTATCCAGTCCGGCAACGACGCCAGCGTCGCCCTGGCCGAGCACATCGCCGGCAGCGAAGATGCGTTCGCCGACATGATGAATAAAACCGTGGCCGACCTGGGCATGACCAACAGCCACTTCATGAACCCGACTGGCCTGCCGAACCCTGAGCACTACTCGTCGGCTCACGACATGGCGGTGCTGGCCCGTGCAATCATCCACGAAGACCCGGCGCACTACGCCATCTACTCCCAGAAGGAGTTCTTCTGGAACGGCATCAAGCAGCCTAACCGCAACCTGCTGCTGTGGCGCGACAAGACGGTTGATGGCCTGAAGACCGGTCACACCGACGAAGCTGGCTACTGCATGGTGTCTTCGGCGGTGCGCGACGGCATGCGCCTGATCGCCGTCGTCTTCGGCACCAGCAGCGAAGTGGCCCGTGCTGCCGAGACCCAGAAGCTGTTGACCTATGGCTTCCGTTTCTTCGAAACCCAGACCTTCTACCAGAAGGGCACCGAACTGGCCCAGGCCCAGGTCTGGAAAGGCTCGACCAACCAGGTCAAGGCCGGCCTGGCCCAGGACCTGACCATGACCTTGCCTAAAGGCCAGCTCAAGAAGCTCGCTGCCAGCATGACCATGAATCCGCAACTGACCGCGCCGATCGCCAAGGGCGACGTCATCGGCAAGGTCGAAGTCAAACTGGAAGACAAAGTGGTGCACAGCGCCGACCTGATCGCGCTGGACGCGGTCGAGGAAGGTGGTATCTTCCGCCGCATGTGGGATAGCATCCGTCTATTCTTCTACGGCTTGTTCAACTGATTTCGAGTGTTGACCTGCATGGCCCCGTTCCTTTCCGGCACGGGGCCATGTTCGTTACCACGGCTTGCGAGGCCGTTACGCCATGACAGACTCTGAAGTAAAGGCGCCAAAGATCGAATTTCCCTGCGCGGATTATCCGATCAAAGTAATCGGCGACACCGGTGTGGGGTTCAAGGACAAGATCGTCGCGATTCTTGAGAAACACGCCACCGTTGACCTCAAGACCCTGGCCGAGCGCCAGAGTACCAACGGCAAGTACACGACGATCCAGTTGCACATCATTGCCACCGGCCAGGAACAGCTCTACGACATCAATAGCGAGCTGCGAGCGACCGGTTTCGTGCACATGGTGTTGTGATGCCGGGCACGCTGGGCTTTCGCGAGCTGGGCACGATGGCTTACGAGCCGGTCTGGCATGCCATGCAACGCTTCACGAACGAACGCGGCGATGCTGCGGGTGACGAAGTCTGGCTGGTCGAACACCCGCCGGTGTTCACCCAGGGCCAGGCGGGCAAGGCCGAGCACTTATTGCTGCCGGGTGACATCCCGGTGGTGAAGGTCGACCGGGGCGGGCAGGTGACTTACCATGGTCCCGGCCAATTGGTTGCCTACCTGCTGCTGGACGTGCGCAAGCTGGGATTCGGCGTGCGCGAGCTGGTCACGCGCATGGAGACGTGCCTGATCGAACTGCTCGCCAGCTACGGTGTGGCCGCGGCGGCCAAGCCGGATGCACCGGGCGTGTACGTCGACGGGGCGAAAATCGCCTCCCTCGGCCTGCGGATCCGCCATGGCTGTTCGTTCCACGGCCTGGCGTTGAACGTGGACATGAATCTTGAACCGTTCCGACGGATTAATCCCTGTGGCTACGCAGGGCTGGCGATGACCCAGCTGCGCGATCACACAGGATCGATTGAATTTTCCGAGGTAAGTGCCCGGCTGCGCGCGCAGCTCGTCAAACACCTCGACTATGCTGAGCAGACGACCCTCACGGGCGGAATCGACTGATATGACTACTGATGCAGTGCAAACCATGATCCCGACGCAGGACGTCACCGAACGTCCGGCCCCGCGTGCCAAGGTAGAGGCCGGCGTCAAGCTGCGCGGCGCCGAGAAGGTTGCACGCATTCCGGTCAAGATCATCCCCACCACCGAATTGCCGAAGAAACCCGACTGGATCCGCGTGCGCATCCCGGTTTCCCCGGAAGTCGACCGCATCAAGGCGCTGCTGCGCAAGCACAAGCTGCACAGCGTCTGCGAAGAAGCCTCCTGCCCGAACCTGGGCGAATGCTTTTCCGGCGGCACCGCGACGTTCATGATCATGGGCGACATCTGCACCCGTCGCTGCCCATTCTGCGACGTCGGCCACGGTCGTCCGAAGCCATTGGACGTCAACGAGCCGGAAAGCCTGGCGATCGCCATTGCCGACCTGAAACTCAAGTACGTGGTCATCACCTCGGTGGACCGCGATGACCTGCGCGACGGCGGTGCCCAGCACTTTGCCGACTGCATCCGCGAAATCCGCAAGCTGTCGCCGAACGTGCAACTGGAAACCCTGGTGCCGGACTACCGTGGCCGCATGGACATCGCCCTGGAAATCACCGCCGCCGAGCCGCCAGATGTGTTCAACCATAACCTGGAAACCGTGCCACGCCTGTACAAGGCCGCGCGTCCGGGTTCGGACTATCAGTGGTCGCTGACCTTGCTTCAGCGCTTCAAGAAGATGATGCCGCATATTCCGACCAAATCCGGCTTGATGCTGGGCCTGGGTGAGACCGATGAGGAAGTCATCGAAGTCATGAAGCGCATGCGTGAGCATGACATCGATATGCTGACCCTCGGCCAGTATCTGCAGCCTTCGCGCAGCCACTTGCCGGTGCAGCGTTTTGTACACCCGGATACCTTTGCCTGGTTTGCCGAGGAGGGGTACAAGATGGGCTTCAAGAACGTGGCTTCGGGGCCGTTGGTGCGGTCTTCGTATCATGCGGATGAGCAGGCCAAGTTGGTCAAGGCTGAGCTTTTGGGTAGCTGATCCGTTTTTTGCGTAACGGCGGCTGATGGTTCCGCCCTTACGGCGGGTCACTTTTTTCAGACGCCAAAAAAGTAACCAAAAAGGCTTTGCCCCCACCACTCGGTGCCTCGCCTAGGCTCGGCATGCCTAAACGAAGGCCTTGCTCCGTGGGCCCGCCGCGATGGGCCATCCATGGCCCTGCGCGGCTAACCCGGCATCCATGCCGGGTTACCCACTGCGCAATACCTTCGTTCAGCCATCGTGGTTAACGGGGCGTTCCAGATCAGAAGCAAAAGCAAAAGCGAGGCGGCCTTAGGGCCGACCTGGTTCCTGATGGATCGCATATCCCCTGTGGGAGCGAGCCTGCTCGCGAAGGCGGTGTGTCAGTTTGCGGTGATGTTGGGCGTACTGGCCTCATCGCGAGCAAGCTCGCTCCCACATTGTTCTGCGGTGTATGTGCAAATTGTGTCTGCTGGGATCAGAAGTGGGAGCGAGCCTGCTCGCGAAGGCGGTGTGTCAGTTTGCGGTGATGTTTGTGTACTGGCCTCTTCGCGAGCAGGCTCGCTCCCACGAGGTTTTGCGGCGAACTGCATCGGTTGGCTCCTGAAGATCCATTGTGGGAGCGAGCTTGCTCGCGATAGCGGTGGTTCAGCTACACATATTCTGGCTGATGCCCCGCTGTTGCTGTTGCTTTGGATCTTGATCTTGATCTTGATCTTGATCTTGGCGCCCCGTTAAACCACGCTGGCCGAACGCAGGCCTTGCGCAGTGGGCATCCCGGCATGGATGCCGGGATAGCCGCGCAGGGCCATGGATGGCCCATCGCGGCGGGCCCACGGAGCAATGCCGGAGTGAGGGCATGCCGAGCCTAGGCGAGGCACCGAGTGGTGGGGCAAGAGCGTTTTGCTTACTTTTGCGCTTCTCAAAAGTGAGCCGCTGTAAGAGCGGAACCGCCAGCAGCCGTGACCGCAGAAACGGATATTCACACGATCAAAAAACCGGAAAACCCATGACCCCACACCACCCCGTCCCAGCACTCCCAAAAGAAGGCCTGATCGGAGTAATCGCCCCCGCAGGCCCCGCCCCCCTGGACACGGAAAAAGCCACCCAATGGATGCGCGCGAGGGGCCATGAACTGCGAATCTTCCCCGGCGTCTACGAAAAAGACAGCTACCTCGCCGGCCCCGACGAAGTACGCCTCAACGACCTCCACGCCGCATTCTCCGACCCAGAAGTAAAAGCAATCATCTGCCTACGCGGCGGCTACGGCACCCCACGTCTGCTCGACCGCATCGACTTCGACCTCATCAAGCGCAACCCCAAGCCATTCGTAGGCTACAGCGACATCACCGCACTGCACCTCGCCATCAGCCGTTACGCAGGCTTCGTGACCTTCCACGGACCGCTGCTCAACGCCGATCTACTGGGCGACAAAGAACCCCCGACCGTCACCTCATTCTTCAGCCTGCTACGCGGCCAATTGAAGGCTGGCGACGCACTGAGCCATCCCGCAGCGTATCCGCTGACCACCGTCGAGCCGGGCGTCGCCCACGGCCGTTTGCTGGGAGGCAACTTGTCGATGATCGCCGCGACCATGGGCACGCCTTACCAAATCGACGCCGAAGGAGTGATCCTGTTCATCGAAGACGTCAACGAACCCCTGTACCGCATCGATCGCCTGCTGACCCAACTGCGACTCGCGGGCACGTTGGCGAAATTGCGCGGTGTGTTGGTGGGCGATGTGGCGGGCGTGGATGTCGAGGCGCTGAACCGGCTGTTCAAGCAGACTTTTGAGCCGTTGCAGATCCCCGTGTTATCCGGTTGGCGCAGCGGGCACTGCGATCCGAACCTGACCTTGCCCATGGGCGCGTTGGTGAGGCTGGATGCGGGGGAGAAGCAGTTGGTGTTGGAACAGGATGTGGTGGTCGGGCGCTAATCATCTAGCGACTGTGAGTCAGTCTTCGCGAGCAGGCTCGCTCCCACATTCGACCGAGGGTCCCCTGTGGGAGCGAGCCTGCTCGCGAAAGCGGTAGCCGCCATACGGCTGACTCAGCGGCTACGCAACGCCTCCAGCAACTGATGCGTCGGATACCCATCCGCCGGCCAGCCAAACGATTGTTGCGCGCTGCGGATCGCCTTGCGGGTGTTGGCGCCGATGATGCCGTCGGGGTTGCCCGCGTCGTAGTTGTGCTTGCCCAGCAGCGTCTGCAATTCGATACGTTCGCTGCGGCTCAGCGGCAAATCTTCCTTTGGCCACTGCCCGTAGACCAGGCCTGCGCCGTTGAAGCGCTCCGACAACAGCCCAACCGCCAGTGCGTAGGACGACGAGTTGTTGTATTTGAGGATGGCGCGGAAGTTATCGAATATCAGGAACGCCGGGCCGCGATGGCCTGCCGGAAGGAGGAGGGATGCCGAGAGTTGCTTGTCGTCCGGGGTTATCGGCAGGCCGCCGTATTCTGAAACGCCCAGTCGCTCCCATTCGGCGACAGGCTTGCGGATCGTGCCATCGGCCAGCGTGTAGTCGAAGCCTTCGTTGAGCGAGACCTCGAACCCCCAGCGTTGACCACGCTGCCAGCCGGAGCTCTGCAAATAATGCGCGGTCGAGGCGAGGGCATCGGTTGAGCTGCCCCAGATATCGCGGCGACCATCACCGTCAAAATCCACCGCATGGGTGTTGTACGTGGTGGGAATGAACTGGGTCTGGCCCATGGCACCGGCCCAGGAGCCGAGCATTTTTTCCGGTGTGATATCGCCCTGTTGCAGGATCTGCAGCGCGGCGATCAGTTGGGCATGGGCAAATGCCGGACGCCGGCCTTCATAGGCCAGGGTCGCCAGGGAGTTGATGACGGACTTGGTGCCCTGGAACTGACCGAAATTGCTCTCCATGCCCCACACCGCCACCAGCGCCGCGCGATCGACGCCATAACGCTGTTCGATGTTTTGCAGGACCTGGGCATTCTGTTGGATCAGGCTCTTGCCTTTATTGACCCGTAGCGGCGACAACGCGCCATCGAGGTATTCCCACACGGGGCGAGTGAATTCCGGCTGGCTGCGATCGGCCTTGATCACGCTCATGTCCGGGCTGACACCGATAAACGCACGATCGAACAGGTCGGCACGGATTCCGGCGGCCAGGGCCTCCTTGCGAAACCCGGCCTGCCATTCAGCGAAGGTCTGGGTCGGTACGATGTCCAGGTCTTCGCCAGTGGGCACAACAGGCGGCACGATGGCCGGTGCGGTCACGACGGGAGCTGTCTGGAGCGGTTGGGCGTCGGCGGCCGTAGGTTTTTCGGCGCAGGCGACGAGCAGGGCGACGCTTGTGGCAACAATCATTTGGCGCAGTGGCCAACGATGGGAAAGACAGAAGGGCATGCACGGGTCCAGAAATACAAATCAGGTGCCGACCTTAACATGCGAAAGGGGCGTAGGGCTTGTCTGGGTGTTTCAAGCCGCCAGAAAGCAAGAAGCCTCCCAGTTGTCAGACTGGAAGGCTTCGCGGCGGTAGCTGCCCTTGCCCTTGGCGGGTCGTTCCTGGCGGCTGCGGAACAAGGGTTGGGCGACGATGGATTTGGCCTTGTTGGGGCCATGCTTGGATGGCTTTTTGCTCATGATCGGATCTCTCGCGGGGTGGTTTTGCGGGGGAAATCATGGGGCAGGACTGGGGTTTTGTCCAGTCCCTGCATTGCGTAGGAAGTTTCAAGGATGGGTAAGGGACATTGTGGCTGGGGCGCATTTGTGGCGAGGGAGCTTGCTCCCGCTGGGCTGCGCAGCAGCCCCAAAAAACAGGGCCGCTACGCGCCCCAGCGGGAGCAAGCTCCCTCGCCACAAAAAGCATCCTTGACACAAAAATCTGTTGCCTGGAAAAGAGGTTTATTCCGCAGGTAAAGGCAGCCGTTGACCCGCCATCAACAACGACAACCGACTGAGGCTCATCCACGGCGAGCCGGCAGCCTGGCCCTTGATTTGCGCATCGATGCGCTGGGCTTCCAGCAGCAGTTGTGCCCAGCGTGACGCCGAATACCGTTGCAGCGCTTTGCTCATCAGCGGTTTGCGTTTATCCCACACGGGCGGACGGGCTTGGCTGAAGGCCTTGTCCAGGGGGACGCCCTGGCTGTATTGCAGCGACAGATTGGCCAGCAGCCGCAGCTCCCGGGCCAAGGCCCAGAGGATCACCGGTGGCTCGACGCCTTCGCCCCGCAGGCCTTCGAGCATGCGCAAGGCGTGGGCGGCTTCGCCGTTGAGGATCGCATCGGTCAGCCCGAAGACGTCGAAGCGGGCGCTGTCGGCCACGGCGGCCTGGACCGTTTCCACGGTGATCTGCCCGCCCTCGGCCATCAGCTTGAGCTTTTCTATTTCCTGGGCGGCGGCCAGCAGGTTGCCTTCGACCCGGGCGGCGATCAATTCCACCGCGTCCTGGCTGGCCGACAGCCCGGCCTGGGACAGGCGCTGGCGGATCCAGCTTGGCAATTGGCTCACATCCACTGGCCAGATCTGCACGAACTGGGTCTGCGGTCCTTCGACCAGGGCCTTGCCCCACTTGGTTTTCTGCGCGCTGCCGTCGAGCTTAGGCAGGCTGATGAGCAGCACCGTGTCTTCGGCCGGTCGCGAGCAATATTCGATCAGCGCGGCGGCGCCTTTGTCACCGGGTTTGCCTGACGGCAAACGCAGTTCCAGCAGGCGTTTCTCGGCGAACAGCGACATGCTTGCCCCGGCCTGCAACAACGTACCCCAGTCAAAACTGGCGTCGGCGGCGAACACCTGGCGTTCGTCGAAACCTTGCTGGCGAGCGGCGGAGCGGATGGCGTCGGCGGCTTCCTGGCACAGCAGCGGGTCATCGCCGCTGATGATGTAGACCGGCGCAAGGGCGCCTTGCAGGTGTTTGCCGAGTTGAGCGGGAGCGAGCTTCATAGGAGAAGGCGAGCGGGGCGCCAAGGCGCCCCGCAAGGCTTATTCCGCTGGGATTTGCATTGGCGACTGTTGCGGGGTTTCCGCCTCAGCCTTGCGTGCTGCTTCCAGTGCGTCGGCTTCTTGCTTGGCCTTGGCGTCAGCGGTCTGCTGCAATTGCTCCAGCTGACCTGGGCTCAACTGCTGCAGGCGCAGCATCATCCGCTGGACCATGTCGCGACGCATCTCTTCGCGCACTTCGCTGGACTCCTGGTCGGAGCCGGTGATGTTGTTGCCGTCATGCAGGTAGACCTTCTGCACTTGCAGCTTGTCGTCCAGCAGCACCAGGTTGTTCCGGCCGCGGATTTCATAGTTCAGCACGTTGTTCAGCTCGTACTCGGCGGAACGACCGGCGCCGGCATAGCTCAGGCTGCGCTGGCTTTGCTGCTCACGGGTCAAGACCAGCTTGTACGGGGCACCGTTGTAGACCTTCACACCGCTGTCTTCCAGCGAGTCGCGCAACGCTTTTACTGTTTCGCCATAAGCATCACGGGCGCTGAGGTCCAGCTCGGTGATGGCCAGTTCGGTGGTGCCGGTGCCGCGCAGCTGGAAGCCGCAGGCGCTCAACAGGACCGCGAGGCCCATCACCAGCAGATTACGTTTGATCATCTTGTTGCTCCCCTTGAAACCCATGGGCCGGTCGTGCGGCCCCGCAGGTCATGTTCGGCGCCGGACCCGTGGCCCGGTCGCCCGGTCCAATTAGCTTGCGACGATATTGACCAGCTTGCCGGGCACGACGATCACTTTACGAATCGTCAGGCCATCGACAAAGCGCAGCACGTTCTCATTGGCTCGCGCCGCGGCTTCGACTTCTTCGCGAGTGGCGGCAGCGGGCATTTCGATCTGGCCGCGCAGCTTGCCATTGACCTGGATGACCAGGGTCAGGCTGTCCTGCACCAGCGCGGTTTCGTCCACCAGCGGCCAACGGGCGTCGATCACCGGGTCGGCGTGACCCAGTTGATTCCACAACTCGTGGCTGATGTGCGGGGTGATCGGCGCCAGCAGCAGCGTCACGGCTTCCAGGCCTTCATGGATCAACGCGCGATCCTGCTCGGTGCCTTGGGCGGCTTTTTCCAGTACGTTCATCAGCGTCATCACCTGGGCGATGGCGGTGTTGAATTTGTGGTTCTGGCCGACGTCATGGCTGGCCTGCTTGATGGCCAGGTGGATCGCGCGGCGAACGGCTTTCTGCTCGTCGTTCAGGCTGGCCACGTCCAGTTTGCCCGGCAGGCCTTGGGTGACGTGGGCCTGGGCCAGGCGCCAGACGCGCTTGAGGAAACGGTGCGAGCCCTCGACGCCCGAGTCGGACCATTCGGCGCTCATGTCGGGCGGCGAGGCGAACATCATGAACAGGCGGCAGGTGTCTGCGCCGAACTGGTCGATCATCGACTGTGGGTCGACGCCGTTGTTCTTCGACTTGGCCATTTTCTCGGTGCCGCCGATTTCCACCGGCAGGCCGTCGGCGATCAGCTTGGCGCTGATGACCTTGGCCTTGCTGTCACGCTCGAGCTCGACGTCGCTCGGGTTGAACCAGGTGTAGGCACCGTTGGCTTCGCGACGATAATAAGTCTCGGCGATCACCATGCCCTGGGTCAGCAGGTTCTTGAACGGCTCGTTGGAGCTCACCAGGCCTTCGTCGCGCATCAGCTTGTGGAAGAAACGCGCGTAGAGCAGGTGGAGAATGGCGTGTTCGATGCCGCCGATGTACTGGTCCACCGGCAACCAATGGTCGGCCGCGGATTTTTCCACCAGGCCGCCTTCAAAGTGCGGCGAGGCGTAGCGCGCGTAGTACCACGAGGACTCGACAAAGGTGTCCATGGTGTCGGTTTCGCGCTTGGCCGGTGCACCGCATTTCGGGCAGTTGCACTCATAGAACTCGGGCATGCGCGCCAGGGGCGAACCGGCGCCGTCGGGTACGACGTCTTCCGGCAGGACCACCGGCAATTGATCTTCCGGCACCGGTACGTCGCCGCAGGTGTCGCAATGCACGATCGGGATCGGGCAGCCCCAGTAGCGCTGGCGGCTGATGCCCCAGTCGCGCAGGCGGAACTGGGTGCGCGAGGCGCCGAGGTTCTTCTTGATGAGGGCCACTTCGATGGCATCGAACGCGCCGGCGAAATCCAGGCCGTTGAACTCACCGGAATTGATCAGCTCGCCGTGCTCACCGTAGGCGTCTTGCCAAGGTGCCGGGGTCTGGTCGCCGGCGCTGGTGCGCACGACCGGTTTGACCGGCAGGTTGTATTTGTGGGCGAATTCGAAATCGCGCTCGTCGTGGGCCGGAACGGCCATGACTGCGCCGTCGCCGTAGTGCATCAACACGTAGTTGGCGACCCACACCGGCAGTTTCTCGCCGGTGAGCGGGTGCTCGACGAACAGCGAAGTCGGCAGGCCTTTCTTCTCTTGGGTGGCAACGTCGGCTTCGGCGACGCTGCCGCCCTTGCATTCGGCGATGAACGCCTGCAGCTCGGGGTTGTTCTGCGCTGCCAGGGTCGCCAGCGGGTGCTCGGCGGCCACGGCCACGTAAGTGGCGCCCATCAGGGTGTCCGGGCGGGTGGTGAAGACTTTCAGGGTGCCGGCTTCGCCAATGGAGGCGACGTCGTAGGGGAACTGCACTTCCATGCCCCGGGACTTGCCGATCCAGTTGCGCTGCATGGTCTTGACCTGCTCGGGCCAGCCGGTCAGCTCGTCGAGGCTCTCCAGGAGTTCATCCGCGTAGGCGGTGATCTTGAAGTAGTACATCGGGATCTCGCGCTTTTCGATCTGCGCGCCGGAGCGCCAGCCGCGGCCGTCGATCACTTGCTCGTTGGCTAGTACGGTCTGGTCCACCGGGTCCCAGTTCACGGTGCCGTTCTTGCGGTAGATCACGCCTTTTTCGAACAGGCGGGTGAACAGCCATTGTTCCCAGCGGTAGTAATCAGGCTTGCAGGTGGTGACTTCCCGGGACCAGTCCACCGCCAGGCCCAGGCTGCGCAGCTGGGACTTCATGTAGGCGATGTTTTCGTAGGTCCACTTGGCGGGGGCCACGTTGTTCTTCATCGCGGCGTTTTCCGCCGGCATGCCGAAGGCGTCCCAACCCATGGGTTGCAGGACGTTCTTGCCTTGCATGCGCTGGTAGCGGGAGATCACGTCGCCGATGGTGTAGTTGCGCACGTGCCCCATGTGTAGCTTGCCGCTGGGGTAAGGGAACATCGACAGGCAGTAGTAAGTTTCCTTGCCTGGCTGTTCGCTGACTTCAAAGGACTTTTGCTCGTCCCAGAACGACTGGGCGGCGGCTTCGATTTCACGGGGCTGGTAGTGTTCGTGCATGGCTACTTTTGTACTGAATGGGGTGGCCCAATCCTCTTCGTTGCCATGCTGGACGCGGACGACGCCGAATGCGGCGTTTTCGATGCCCAGCCAAGCTGGAAGTGGAGTTACAGGAAGCGCCGTAGCATACATGACCGCGCTCTGCCGAGGGAAACCCTGATTGCTGCCGAACCATCGCCAAGCCTTGCAGACCTTCGTCGACGATCGGCGTTCAGGGCCGTTGGTCGCGGCGCGCTGCCGGTTTGCCCAGCGAAGCTAAGCTTCTCAATGGGGAGTGAGTCTTATCTTCAATGAGGTGAGGGATGGTTGAATCACAACGAAAAGTCGCTACACCTGAGTTATACGAAAAACTGATCGATCGTCTCGGGGTGGCCCTTGACGCTGCAAGAACCGCCGGTCGCTTGCGTGATGAACGCCCGGCAGAGCTGGAACTGCGCGGCTTGAGCCCCGCAGAGTTCGAACTGGTCAAGGCCTACCTTGAGCAGGTCGGGCACCAGGCCCCTGCGATCGGGGCCCAGGCAAACAAGCGTCTCGATGCGCCCCGTTCGGCCAAAGTTGTCTGGCTAAAGGACCGGACGCCCGACAAGGATGCTGTAAAGGTCCGGTCACTGCAGTTCAAGTAACGCCGGATTCACGCGTGTCGCTTTTTTTTGATTCGATGTTTTTGGAATCTGTTGTCGCTTTGCGTCAACCCACCTAGGCTTCGGGCATCTATGGAGATGCCCGATGCCGTTTCGCTATTTCATCAAACAACTTTTATTGCCGCCCGGCATTCTTCTGCTGCTGTTGGCGCTTGCCTGGTGGTGGCGTCACTCCCGGCCGCGCCTGGCCCGGGTGTGTTTCGCCGTGGGGATGGGTGGCTTCTGGCTGCTGAGCCTGCCGGTGGTGGTGCAATGGAGCGCCCGGGCGCTGGAGCGTGAACCGCCGCTGCTGCGCAGCGAATGGGCGACCCTGGCCCAGCGCGCCGATGCCATCGTGGTGCTGGGCTCGGGGCGTGAGCGCGGCGACCTGGCCTGGGGCGCCGACCAGCCCACCGGCATCGGCCTGGAGCGCCAGCGCTATGCCGCGCGGCTGGCCAAGGCGTCCGGTTTGCCGGTGCTGACCACCGGTGGCCTGCATTACGGCACCCCGCCCAGCGAGGCGAAGCTGATGGCCGATTCGATGCTCGACGACTTCGGCGTGACCGTGCGCTGGCAGGAGGAACGCAGCCGCACGACATGGGAAAACGCTCAGATGAGCGCGCAGATTTTGCTGCCCGAAGGCGTGAAGCGCGTGGTGGTCGTGACCCAGGCCTGGCACATGCCACGCGCGGTCTGGAGTTTCGAGCGGGCAGGTTTCGAGGTGATTGCGGCGCCGGTGGGGTTCCTGGGGCAGGATAACGCCCGGCCACTGGGCGGCTGGATGCCGGAATTCAAGTCGATCTGGCAGTCGGGACAGCTCATGAACGAGGCGGTGGGGTTGGTGGGGTATTGGTTGTTCTACCGCTGACTTATCAAGGTGAACGCTATGTGGCGAGGGAGCTTGCTCCCGCTGGGGCGCGAAGCGGCCCCCAAAAAGCGGGGCCTGCTGCGCCCGAAGCGTCGGACCGGTCCAGCGGGAGCAAGCTCCCTCGCCACAGGTTTTTCATCCACATGGGGAAGGAGTCAAACGGTCTTGGCCATCCGTCCCGCCATCAGCGCCCAGCCCAGCAGCAACACGCACAAGATGATCAGCGGCCACGAGCGCCATTGCAGGTAAGGCGTCAGGTCGTGCATCGGCACCACTTCGCCGTAAAGAATGCCCCGTTCGAATTGCGGGATGCTGGCGGTAATCTGGCCAAAGGGGTTGATCAGGCCGGTGACGCCGTTGTTGGTGGCGCGAATCATCCAGCGGCCGGCCTCCAGTGCGCGCATCTGCGCCATCTGCAGGTGTTGCAACGGGCCGATCGAGGTGCCGAACCAGGTGTCGTTGCTGATGGTCAGGAGCAAATCACTGCGCGCCGAAAGGCTGGCGGCGAATTCCGGGTAAACCACCTCATAACAAATGAACGGCGCGATCTGGTATCCCTTGGCCTGTAGCAATGGCTGGTCAGCCGGGCCACGGGCAAAATCCGACATGGGCAGGTCAAAGAATGCGATCAGCCCGCGCAGCAGGTCCTGCAGCGGCACGTATTCGCCGAAGGGCACGAGCTTTTGCTTGAGGTAAGTCCCGTCGCCTTCCCCCGTCACCGTGATGCCGTTGAAGTAGCGTTTTTCGTGGCGCACCAGTTGGCGAATCGGCACGCCGGTAATCAGCGCCGAATGCCGCTCGGCGGCAAAACTGCCCATCATGTCCAGGTAGCCCTGGGCAGACTCCTTGAGCACTGGCACGGCGGTTTCCGGCCAGATCAGCAGGTCGACACGCTTGGAGGTGAAACTCATGTCGCGGTACAGCGCCAACTGGGCGTTGAGCTGTTCCGGGTCCCATTTCATGCTTTGTTCGATGTTGCCCTGGATCGCCGCGACGCTGAGCGGGTCGCCCGAAGGACTGGTCCAGGCATGCCCTTTAAGCGCCATGCCGGCGATCCATGGGCCAACCAACAGCGCCACGCCCGCGACGATGAAGCCTTTGCGCCCGGAGCGCAGCAGTCGGGGCGCGTTGTACAGCAGCGCGGCGGTCAGGGCCAGAGTAAAGGAGATCAGCCACATCCCACCCAGCGGCGCGAGACCGGCCAGAGGACCGTCGAGCTGGCTGTACCCGGAGTAAAGCCAGGGGAAGCCGGTCAGGAACCAGCCGCGAAAAGCCTCTTGGCCCAACCACAGCGCGGCGAACGCCAGGGCATCGGCCAAGGGCGCTTCGCTGCGCCGCAACCACCGCGCCCAGAGCCAGGCGGGCAGGGCGAAAAACCAGGCGATGGCGGCGATGAACAACAGCATCAGCAACCCGGCGAGCAACACCGAGGCGCCACCGAAGTTATGGATGCTGACGTAGATCCAACTCGTGCCGGCGCCAAACAGGCCGAAGCCGAAACACCAGCCGCGTCCCAGCGCCTGGCGCGGCGAGAGTTCGCGCAAGCCGGCATAGAACAGCCCGACCGCCAGCAATGCCAGCGGCCAGATATTGAAGGGCGCCAGGGCCAAGGTGGTGATCGCGCCAGCCGCCACGGCCAGCAGGTTACCGGGCCAGCCGGGGCGGGTTATCCAGCGCATGTGTTTCCTTAGCGGGGCTCGCAGGGTTTAACGGGCAATGGGTGACAGGCGCAGCAGATGAATTCGGCGGCTGTCGGCATTCAGGATGCGGAAGCGCCAGGAACCGATCTCGGTGGTTTCGTTGCGCTTGGGCAGGTGTCCGAAAGCACTCATCACCAGGCCGCCGACGGTGTCGAACTCATCGTCGGAAAATTCGCTGTCAAAAAACTCGTTGAAGCTATCGATCGGCGTCAGCGCCTTGATCAGGAAGTCGCCGCTGGGCAGTGGCTTAATGTAGCTGTCTTCCTCGACGTCATGCTCATCCTCGATGTCGCCGACGATCTGTTCAAGCACGTCTTCAATGGTTACCAGTCCAGCCACGCCGCCGTATTCATCGATGACGATGGCCATGTGGTTGTGGTTGGCGCGGAATTCACGCAACAGCACGTTCAGGCGCTTGGACTCGGGCACGAAGGTGGCCGGACGCAGCAGGTCCTTGATATTGAAGCTGTCGCCGTTCTCCTGGAGGATCAGCGGCAGCAGGTCCTTGGCCAGCAGTACGCCCATGACATCGTCATGGCTTTCGCCGACGACCGGGTAGCGCGAGTGGGCGGAGTCGACCACGGCGGGCAGGAATTCGCGGGGTGTCTGGGTCGCCTTGATGCTGATCATCTGCGAGCGCGGGACCATGATGTCCCGCACTTGCAGGTCAGCGACCTGGATGGCGCCTTCGACGATGGCCAGCGCTTCGCTGTCCAGCAATTTGTTCTGGTGTGCATCGCGCAGAAGCTCCAACAGCTCCTGGCGGTTTTTCGGCTCATGGGCAAAAGCCTGGGTGAGCTTGCCCAGCCATGACTTATGCCCGTTGGTCGATCGATCTTCGCTCATAGCGATTACTCTGAATCCTTTGTCGTTACAGTTGATGTATCAATGGTCGTCGTCGGCGTAGGGGTCGGGATGACCCAGCTCTGCAAGCAACGTTCGTTCCAGTGCTTCCATTTCTTCAGCTTCGTCATCTTCTATATGGTCGTAACCCAATAGATGCAAGCAGCCGTGAATCACCAGATGGGCCCAGTGGGCTTCGGGAGACTTGCCTTGTTCGGCGGCTTCACGCTCAACGACCGGGACGCAGATCACCAGGTCGCCCAGCAGCGGAATGTCGAGCAACTCATCGGGGACGTCGGCGGGGAAGGACAGCACGTTGGTGGCGTAGTCTTTCTGTCGCCAGGTGTGGTTCAGTTCACGACCTTCAGGCTCGTCCACCAGGCGGATCGTCAGCTCGGAGTCGGCGCTGCGCTGGCGCAGGGCCAGTTCGCACCATTGGCGGAACTGGGCTTCGCTGGGGGCGGCGTGTTCACAGGCCACTTGCAGGTCGAGTTCAAGCATTGCGGCCATTGCCTTTGCTCTCGGCCAGCTCTTCCTCGGCGCGATGCTCGAAACGCTCGTAGGCTTCGACAATGCGCTGCACCAACGGGTGGCGCACGACGTCCTTGGGCATGAAGTGCGTGAAGCTGATACCCGGCACATCCTTGAGGACCTGGATCACATGGTTCAGCCCGGACTTGGTGCCCCGCGGCAGGTCGACCTGGGTGATGTCCCCGGTGATGACGGCGGTGGAGCCGAAGCCGATCCGCGTCAGGAACATCTTCATCTGTTCGACCGTGGTGTTCTGGCTTTCGTCGAGAATGATGAAGCTGTTGTTCAGCGTGCGACCACGCATGTAGGCCAGCGGCGCGACCTCGATGACCTGGCGCTCGATCAGCTTGGCGACGTATTCGAAACCGAGCATTTCGTACAGCGCGTCATAGAGCGGACGCAGGTACGGGTCGATTTTCTGGGCCAGGTCGCCTGGCAGGAAGCCGAGCTTTTCGCCCGCTTCGACGGCCGGGCGCACCAGCAGGATGCGTCGTACCTGTTCGCGCTCCAGCGCATCGACGGCGCAAGCCACGGCCAGGTAGGTCTTGCCGGTACCGGCCGGACCGATGCCGAAGTTGATGTCGTTGGCCAGGATTTCCTTCACGTAGCGCTGCTGATTCAAGCCGCGCGGGCGAATCATGCCTTTTTTCGTGCGCAGGGCCACGGCAGGTTCGGAAGGGGCGTGGTTGTCGAGTTCTTCGACCGCCGACTCCTGCAGGAACAGGTGGACCATGTCCGGAGACAGCTCGCTTGCCTTGGTTTCCCGATAGAGGCGGCGCAACAGGTTTTCCGCGGAGGAGGTGAGCTTGGGTTCGCCGATCAGTTCGAACTGGTTCCCGCGGTTGCGGATCTCGATGGCCAGGCGCTGTTCGATCAAGCGCAGGTGCTCGTCGAATTGCCCGCACAGATTGGCGAAGCGGCGAGCCTCAAAGGGCTCGAGTATGAAACGATGAGGTTCGATGGGTGCGTTCAAGGTCGTTTTTAGCCGCCCAGGGGCAATTAAGGTGAAATCAAGGATAACGCCAGTAGGCTGGGTGCGAAAGCTCTTAAGCGGGCGAATCTGACAACAGGCCCCACACAACTCATTGTGGGGGCGAGCTTGCTCGCGATGGGGGCCCTGCATTCAACATACGTATTGACTGTCATGCCGCTATCGCGAGCAAGCTCGCTCCCACAGGGGAATTGCGTTGTTACTGGACCAGCGAACCCCGCAGCGAGTGCGGTTGCGCGGCATCGATGTGCACGTCGGCGAACTGGCCGATCAAGGCCGGCGTGTCGCAACGGAAGTTGACGATGCGGTTGTTCTCGGTACGGCCCTGTAATTCGCCCGGGTCTTTTTTCGAGTAATCGGTGACCAGGATGCGCTGGATCGAACCGACCATTTGTCGGCTGATCTCGAAACCCTGCTGGTTCAGGCGGTGCTGCAAGGCGTTGAGTCGTTCCTTTTTCACTTCTTCCGGGGTTTCGTCCGCGAGGTCGGCCGCCGGGGTGCCAGGGCGCTGGCTATAGACGAAGGAATAGGAGAAGTCGAAGCCCACATCCTCGATCAACTTCATGGTTTGCTGGAAATCTTTCTCGGTTTCGCCAGGGAAACCGACGATAAAGTCCGAACTGATGCAGATGCCCGGCACTGCCGCACGCAGCTTGCGCAGTTTGGATTTGTACTCCAGCGCCGTGTGGTTGCGCTTCATGGCGGCGAGGATCCGGTCGGAGCCCGATTGCACCGGCAGGTGCAGGTGCTTGACCAGCTCGGGGACCTCGGCGTGGGCCTGGATCAGGCTGTCGGAGAACTCCAGCGGATGGGAGGTGGTGTAGCGGATGCGGTCGATGCCGTCCACCGCCGCCACGACGCGGATCAGCTCGGCGAGGTCCGCCAGGCGACCGTCGTGGGTCAGGCCGCGATAGCCGTTGACGTTCTGCCCCAGCAGGGTCACTTCGCGCACGCCGTTTTCCGCCAGGTGGATGATTTCGGCGATCACGTCGTCGAAGGGCCGGCTGACTTCTTCGCCGCGGGTATAGGGCACCACGCAGAACGTGCAGTATTTGCTGCAGCCTTCCATTACCGACACGTAGGCACTGGGGCCGTCGATACGTGGCTCGGGCAAATGGTCGAATTTTTCGATTTCCGGGAACGAGACGTCCACTTGCGGCAGCTTGGTGCTACGCGCGGCGTCGATCATTTCCGGCAGGCGGTGCAAGGTCTGCGGGCCGAAGACCACGTCCACGTAGGGCGCACGATCACGAATGGCGGCGCCTTCCTGGCTGGCCACGCAACCGCCCACGGCGATGACCATTTCCGGGTTGGCGAGCTTCAGTTCGCGCCAGCGGCCGAGCTGGGAATACACCCGGTCCTGGGCGCGCTCACGGATCGAGCAGGTGTTGAGCAGGATCACGTCCGCGTCTTCGGCGCGGGCGGTGACTTCCAGGGCCTGGTGTTCACCCAGCAGATCGACCATGCGCGAGCTGTCGTACTCGTTCATCTGGCAACCGTGGGTTTCGATGTAAAGCTTCTTGGCCATGGACGGGGTCATCACGTGATTCAAAGAACCGCGCATTATAGGGAACAAGTCCCGCTGTTCCTACCGTTGTGCGAGCAGTGGCTATGCTATAGTTCGCGCCCTCATTTTTACCCGCCGATGTGTTTCGCCAGCCATGACCAAACGTGAAGCTCCAATCTACAAGGTGATTTTCCTCAACCAGGGCCAGGTGTTCGAGATGTACGCCAAGCAGATCTATCAAAGTGATCTGTGGGGCTTCCTGGAGGTTGAGGAATTCGTCTTTGGCGAGCGCACGCAAGTGGTCGTCGACCCGAGCGAAGAAAAGCTCAAGGCGCAGTTCGAAGGCGTGGTGCGCAGCTTCGTGCCGATGCATTCGATCGTGCGCATCGATGAAGTGGAGCGCCTGGGCACTCCGAAGATCAGCGAAGCCCGCGGCGCGGTCGGCAATGTCATGCCGTTTCCGATGCCGATGCCTGAGAAATAAAAATCCGCTGGCAAGCTGAGCGCAGTCCTTTGTGGCGAGGGAGCTTGCTCCCGCTGGGCCGGTCCGACGCCTCGGGCGAAGCGGCCCCCAGATGTTGCGGTCGCTGCGCAACCGAGCGGGAGCAAGCGCCCTCGCCACGATAAGTACCAGTACCCGTTCTGCGGCGGGTTCAGGGCTGCGGGGAAAAGGCATACGCCTATTCCATGAGGTATTTGCGAAAGATCTGCCCTAGCACCTGGGGCGCCACTTCCAGCTCGTCGCGGGGCATCTGTTCGGCGGCTTCATCGGCGGTGTCCGGGGCTTCTTCGACGGCGTTGACCGCCGCCATCTTCTTCCCGAGGCAATCGGCAAAATGACCGGCTCGGTGGCTACTCAGGAGCTACCTGTCAGGTCTGACAGTAGCGGCATTTTCATCCGACGATAATATTTCCCTCACCGCGAGTCGGTGGAATACCGGGACGCGGTGACTTGCTCTGTCTTGGTCTCGGTTACACCAGTACCGCTGGAAATGGTCCCGGGTGGGCAGCGTGCTGCCTCGCCACAGGCGAATTGGAGTGTGGCTGCACATGTCTCTCACTGGTTTGCTGCACAGTAACACTCCGACCCTGAACCTCATCGACCCACGGGGCCTGCCGTCACGCACGGTGCGCTATTGCCGCACTTCATCAGGGCAAGATGCCGAAGCGCGGATAGAGCGCCAGGTATTCGACGCCGCCGGACGTGGGGTGGCGCAGTGGGACGCGCGGTTATGGACCCGGCACGAGGCCGGCGAGGCAGTAACACCGAACCAGACCGCAATCCATAGCCTGTCGGGGCAGGTGCTGTCGACCGTAAGCGTGGACGCGGGTTGGCGGGTGGCGCTGCCGGGCGAGGCCGGACAGGTTCGACAGGCTTGGGACGGGCGCGGTAGTCATCGCACTGATTATGATGGCTTGCTGCGTCCGGTGGCGGCATACGAACAGGCGGCCGGGGAGGCCGGGCATCGTGTGGAGCGTCTGTCCTATGGTGGCCCCGCGGAAGCCGGCAGCAATCGTTGCGGCCGACTGCTGCGTCACGACGACCCGGCCGGCACGCGACGCTGGCCGATCTACTACCTGCGGGGCCAGGCTCGGGTCGAAATCCGCAACTTCCTGCTGACGCTGGAGACTCCGGACTGGCCTGAGGACGAGGTCGAGCGCGATGCGTTGCTTGAGCCAGAGGCCTTTACCACGATCTGGACCCATGACGCGTTCGGCGCGGTGCTCACCCAGATCGATGCGCGCGGCCACGAGCGGCGCCACGCGTACACGGTTGCTGGGCAGCTCAGGGAAAGCGGGTTGACTCTCTCGGGAGGTACCGAACTGTGCCTGGTCCACGAACTTGCCTACAACGCTTTCGGCCAGGTCGAATCTCAGGCGGCGGGCAACGGCGTGCGCAGCACGGCCACCTACGATCCGGCCGACGGCCGCCTGCTGCACTTAGCGACCAGTCGCCCCGGCGGCGCCCAGCTGCAGGCACTCAGCTATGTCTACGATCGGGTTGGCAATGTGCTGAGTATCGAGGATGGCACCGTGGCGATCACTTATTTCGCCAACCGCAAGAGCGATGGGCTAAGCACCTATGCCTACGACAGCCTGTATCAACTGATCGAGGCAACGGGGCGGGAAACTCCCAGCGTTGGCGTAGGCCCCGGGTTGCCGGGAACCATCCCGCTGCCCGGCGCTGGAGACACCAGCGTACTCACACCTTACACCGAACGTTATGTCTATGATGCCGGTGGCAATCTCACCTTGCTGGCACACCAGGGCTTGCAGAGCTGGACCCGGCGCATGGCTATTGCCCCCACCAGCAACCGCAGCTTGCCGTGGCCAGAGAACAGCCCCGAACCGGACATCGAGGCGGGTTTCGATGCCAACGGCAACCTGCGAAGCCTGGAAGGCCAGCCATTGGCGTGGGGCGTGCGCAACCAACTCCGGCAGGCAGCTCAACTGCTGCGCGAGGACGGGCCGGCGGACCGAGAACACTACATCTATGACGGCGGCAACTGGCGAGTGCGCAAGACCACCCTGCGCCAGGCGTTAGCCATCACTCACGTCGCCGAAGTGCGCTACTTGCCGGGGTTGGAGCTGCGGACCAACACGGCTACGGGAGAGGCGGTGGAAGTGGTCACGGCATCGGCCGGACGAGCCCAGGTGCGAGCTTTGCACTGGCAGGCGGGGCGCCCGTCCGACATCCCCAACGATCAGCTGCGCTACCAGTTCGGCGATCACTTGGGCAGTGCGGTGATGGAGCTCGATGGCCAGGCCCAACTGATGAGTCGGGAGGGCTACTATCCGTACGGCGCTACGGCCTGGAGGGCGGCCCGCAGCGCCACAGAGGCGAAGTACAAGGTGATCCGCTACTCAAGCCAGGAGCGTGATGCCACAGGGCTCTTATATTACGGCTTCAGGTATTACGCCCCGTGGCTGCAGCGGTGGGTCAATCCGGATCCGGCGGGGGATGTCGATGGTATGAACCTGTTCAGGATGGTGCGGGGCAATCCCCTGGCTCTGATCGACAAACAGGGGCATGGCGCGGTACCCGTCATAGGCGAGGCTGCGGACGACTACCGATATTTGCCGATTGGTCTGACATCGATAAATGAGCTGAAAGATATAAGGCCAGCCGGTAATACGACACCCTTGAAAGACAGTGATTTGGTTCACTCGATTGAGCCGCCAAAAGAATTCTTGTTTGACGATGCGAGTCGCGAAACCTTTAGCGAAGCTGCGCAAGGAGCAGCGTTCACAGGCGTGGCGCATATCAATACCGGCGTGATTTATCTTGCTCCGTTGCGCGCCAGTGGGCGCTCCATGCCTCATACAAATAGAACGTGGGACAATGCAACGGTTACGAACATAAAAGGCGAAAGAGTAAAAATCCTGCCGATTACGCACAATGATCCCGCGCAACCTATACCGGGTCACACTCAATTAGCGGAGAAGATTGAGGTTGATCAAAGCGAGCTGGTTGGTTTCTCGGTAATCAAAGGGGTAGGGGGAGCAGTCTACAGTGTGGGGTACACTTCCAGGTCAAGTCAGAATACGCCGCTTGTTGAGGGTGCCGATACGATAGGTTCACCAGATGACTTTAAGAATTTTAAGTTTGTTAAAAAAAATGACCTGGTTGGATTTACGCATATCGTTGGTGTCATTCCCGAAAAATGGGCGAATCCGATCCGTAATCGCCTGACGCAAGAGTTTGGAACATCAACCGAAAACCCCAACCCCTTTGCTCAAGCTACTTTAACTGCAATTGCACTGCCGCCCCCACCGCCACCGCCACCCCCACCGCCATTATCGATTGGCAGACCGCGCCGCTAACATTCAGGGCTGCGCAATAATCAGGGCAATGGCGAGAACGGCGTACGCCCGTCGGCGTTCTGCAATTCCATCAGGTATTTGCGAAAGATCTGTCCCAGCACCTGGGTCGCCACCTCCAACTCATCGCGGGGCATCTGCTCGGCGACTTCATCGGCGGTGTCCAAGGCTTCTTCGGCGCCATTGACGGCCGCCATCTTCAAGACGATGTAAGCCTGGACGTTGTTCGCCGGTACGCCTTCGCCATGAAAGAACATGCCGCCGAGCTTGAATTGCGCCTGGGCATGGCCTTGTAGCGAGGCTTTTTCGAAATAGTTGAGGGCTTGCTTGAGGTCGCGGGGCGCAGCCTTGCCGTCATAGTAGAACTCGCCCAATTCATATTGCGCTTGGGCATCGCCCTCGTCGGCAGCTTTTCGACAGGCGTCGAGTGCCGGTGCGAGATCCTGTGGCTGGGTATTGAGCGTGCAACGGCCCATCGCCGGGATCAACAACGAGTTACCGCCTGCCTGTGCGTTAGCGAGCAGGGGCTGAAGGAGCAACAGGCAGCCCAAGGCAAGGGTGCGGCCGGTGCGGTTCATGGGAATCGACTTACCTCTGAGGGGCGCGCGGACCCTCCGGGGGATCCAATAAGCGCGCATTATGAAATAAGCGGGGCCATCCTTACAAAGTCTTTACTCGATTTTCTGCTGCGAGGGAATGGCAGCGGCCACTTGTTGGGTAAATACGTAAGAAAAACGCTCGAGAACTATCGGCAATCGCTGACGCTGGTGTCAGCCAGCACCGTCAGTTATCACCGCGCCAGACTGAGTCGCCACCCATTACTACCTGCCGCTTTTTCTGGCCCTCACCTGACAGATCTGACAGTAGCCACACTTCTTGTCCGTGGTTAGTGTGGGTGAGGCCGCGACATCGTTCTTCACATTTACCATGTGAGGGCCACGCCCGGCGGCTACGCTGCCGCCCCCAGGTAGCTTTGGAATGGAGTTGTTTGGCTATGACTGCTTGCTTGCATCAGTACACCCCGACTCTATCTGTCACGGACCCGCGGGGCCTGCCGTCGCGCACGGTGCGCTACTGTCGCGCGGGGGCGGCTGAGGTAGCCGAGGCGCGCGTGGAACGCCAGGCATTCGACGCGGCCGGTCGGCGAGTGGCGCAGTGGGATGCACGGCTTTGGGCGTTACAGGAGGGCCCGGTACCGCTCGCCAATCAGGTCGTGATCCCCAGCCTCTCGGGACAGGTATTGGCTAGCAAGAGCATAGATGCGGGCTGGCGTGTGGCGTTGCTGAGCGAAACCGGGCTGGCAAAGGACGTTTGGGACGGACGCGGTAGTCATGTCCGCACCGATTACGATAGCTTGCTTCGCCCGGTGGCAGTGTATGAGCAGGCGGCGGACGAGCCCGAGTGTTGTGTAGAGCGCCTGACTTACGGTGGCCCTTCGGAAGCCGACGGAAACCGTTGCGGGCAAGTGCTGCGCCACGACGACCCTGCCGGCACAAGACACTGGCCCGACTATGGCATACGAGGTCAGGCACTGACCGAGAGCCGTGCTTTTCTGCAGACGTTGGAAACTCCCGACTGGGCCGAGGACGAGATCGCGCGTGACGCACTGCTCGAGCCCGAGGTCTATACCACGGCTTGGACCCATGACGCATTCGGTGCGGTGCTCACGCAGGTCGATGCGCGCGGTCACAAGCAGCGCCAGGCTTACACGGTCGCGGGTCAGCTAAGCGAAAGCGCGCTGACCCTGTCGGGGGGGGCTGAGCTATGTTTGGTGCGAGAGCTGACATACTCTGCCTTTGGCCAAATCGAGTCCCAGACGGCGGGCAACGGCGTGCGAAGCACCGCCACGTACAGCCCGGCCAACGGCCGCCTGCTGCACCTGATGACCAGCCGCTCTGACGGGATCCTTCTGCAGTCGCTCAGCTATGGCTACGATCCGGTGGGTAATGTGCTACGCATCGAGGACTCTACCGTGGCGAATGCCTACTTCGCCAACCGCAAGACCGACGGAGTGAGCACCTATGCCTACGACAGCCTGTACCAATTGATCGAGGCCTCGGGCCGGGAGAGCCCCAGCGCCGGCGTGGGCCCTGGGTTGCCGGGGATCATTCCACTCCCCGGCGGTGCAGACCCCAGCGTGCTCACGCCTTACAGCGAACGCTATACCTACGATGCCGGCGGCAATCTCACTTTATTGACACATCACGGCCAGCAGAACTGGACCCGGCGCATGGCCGTAGCCCCCGGCAGCAATCGCAGCCTGCCCTGGCCACAGGACAGCCCCGCACCGGATATCGAGGCGGGTTTCGATGCCAATGGCAATTTGCAGAGCCTGGAGGGCCAACCGCTAGCGTGGGACGTGCGTAACCAGTTGAAGCAAGCGACCCAGCTGTCGCGCCAGGATGGCCCGATGGACCGGGAACGTTATGTTTATGACGGCGGCAACTGGCGAGTGCGCAAGATTATCCTGCGCCAGGCGAAGGCCATCACCCATGTCGCCGAGGTGCGCTATCTGCCGGGACTGGAGCTAAGGACCGATTCGGTCACGGGGGAAGTGCTGGATGTGGTCACGACCTCGGCCGGACGGGCCCGGGTGCGGGCGCTGCGCTGGCATGCGAGGCTCCCGCAGGACATCCACAACGACCAGTTGCGCTATGAGATGGACGATCACCTTGGCAGCGCGGTGCTGGAACTCGATGCGCAGGCCCGGTTGATGAGTCGGGAGGGTTACTACCCATATGGCGGCACGGCGTGGCGGGCGGCGCGAAACGCCACTGAAGCGAAGTATAAGGTGATTCGTTATTCGGGCCAGGAGCGTGACGCCACAGGGCTCTCCTACTATGGCTTCAGGTATTACGCCCCGTGGTTGCAAAGATGGATCAATCCCGACCCGGCAGGGGCGGTTGACGGGCTGAATCTCTACAGAATGGTTCAGAATAATCCCGTGTCGTTGCGTGACGCGGAGGGCTTGGCTCCACTGCTCGATCCATTTATGCGGGATGTTGATCAAGCCAAGAGCGCCGCCCAAAAGATAATCGGCAAGACGATTGAAATTCTGGAGACAGGAAGTAGCCCCGGAATTGAAGTGGTGATGAATTTATTTTTCGGTGATTCGTCTCCTGAACGAAAGATGCACTGGAAAGAAGATCTCGGAAAAGTTCAAGCACTTATGGATGACACGAACGTTTCGCGTGATTTCAAGGATATACCTTGGCGAGAAGGTCTGACGACAGTTGCTCAGATAGATCAGAGGGAATATCAAGATTTCAAGATATATCGGCGGAGCATGGAGCGAACTGTAGAGCAATCCAAAGATCTTTCATGGATGGAGAAAAGGAAGCTTATCAGCGAAAAGAAAGTCGATCTGAAGGATTATAAAGGGGCGAAGTTCTTACAAGCCAATAAGGAAAATTGGCAACAACTGCGTCAGATCACAGATAAGGACTTTATGGCTCAAACGATCATTCATGAATTTTCGCATGCGGCGGCAGGCACCGAAGACTATGTCTACGGTAAAGTCTTGAGCGGCATGGACCCAAGCTCTTTATATGAGCTTCCACGAGGGCAGGTTGTTCCGAAGGATCAGCTTGACGCATACAGAGAGAAGCTTAAGGGCGGCGGAGCAATAAATTTCCATCAACTAGCTTATAAAAATGCCGATTCCTTCGCTTACGCGACGACGCTTTTGTCGTTCGCAGAGTCCAAGCAGGCTATTCGACGTGAGAAATACCAGAACTTTGTGACCAATCGAGTCAGATCATAGGATGAGTTTGTTTGAGTGCTGAATATTCAGTACCGGAACACTACTTCATATAATTCAACTGCCCTGGTAAGGGCAGGGTTGACGCCCCGGGCAGCGGCTTCACTGGAAGACCGCTGCTGTGTCGAGGGGCGGTATTGTCCAGCGACAGACAGGCGCGGGACACCAATCTGAGCTGGGCGAGGGGACATCGATAAGCGGCGATCCTACTTCAGTGCAGCGAAGGCCCGCTCGGCCGCGTCGAGCGTGATTTTCAACTCGGCGTCGCCATGGGCGATGGAGGTGAAGCCGGCTTCGAACGCGCTCGGCGCCAGGTACACGCCACCTTCAAGCATCAGGTGGAAGAAGCGCTTGAAGCGGTCGGCGTCGCTGGCCATCACGTCATCGAAGGTCACGATGTCATCGGCGCCACTGAAGTACAGGCCGAACATGCCGCCGGCCTGGGTGGTCACGAAGGGAATGCCCGCTGCATCGGCACGTACCTGCAAGCCGTCGAGCAGGCGCGTGGTGAACTCGGTCAGTTCGGCATGGAAACCCGGGCGGCTGATCAGGCGCAGGGTGGTCAGGCCGGCAGCCATGGCCAGCGGATTGCCTGACAGCGTGCCAGCCTGGTAGACCGGGCCCAGCGGGGCGATGCATTCCATGATCGCGCGTTTGCCGCCGAAGCAGCCCACCGGCATGCCGCCGCCAATGATCTTGCCGAACGTGCTCAAGTCCGGCGTCACGCCGTAATGGGCCTGGGCGCCACCGAGGGCGACACGGAAACCGGTCATCACTTCATCGAAAATCAACACCACGCCGTGCTGGTCGCACAGGCTGCGCAGGCCTTCGAGAAAGCCTGGCGCCGGCGGCACGCAGTTCATGTTGCCGGCCACCGGCTCGACGATGATGCAAGCCACTTCCTGACCGACTTCGCCGAGCATCTTCTCGACTTCTTCAATATCGTTGAACGGCAAGGTCAGGGTGTGTTTGGCGAACGCCGCCGGCACGCCGGCCGAGCTCGGCACGCCTTGAGTCAGAGCGCCCGAACCGGCCTTGACCAGCAAGCTGTCGGAGTGGCCGTGATAGCAGCCTTCGAACTTGATGATGCTGTCGCGACCGGTGTAGCCGCGCGCCAGGCGGATCGCACTCATGGTCGCTTCGGTGCCGGAGCTGACCATGCGTACCATCTCCATCGACGGCACGATGGAGCAGACCAGGTCCGCCATCTCGGTTTCCATCGCGGTCGGGGCGCCGTAGGACAGGCCGTGTTCCAGCTGCTTGCGCACCGCATCCAACACGTCCGGATGGCTGTGACCGAGGATCATCGGACCCCACGAGCCCACATAGTCAACGTAGCGCTTGTCATCTTCGTCGGTGACGTAGGCGCCTTCGGCATGCTTGAAGAACAGCGGGGTGCCGCCGACGCTCTTGAACGCACGAACGGGCGAATTCACGCCGCCGGGGATGTGTTTCTGGGCGTTGGCAAACAGGGTTTCGGAACGGGACATGGTTGGGCTCTCGAAAACGAAAAATGACTATTTGATGAGCAGCAGGTCGTTGAAGGCGCGGGCGCGTCGCGTCACTTCAGCGGTGCTGTCGGCGCCGAACAGGCCATGGACCACCGCGAGCAGATCGACCCCATGGGCCACCAGCGGGGCGGCGTTTTCCAGGGTGATGCCGCCAATCGCGCAAATCGGTACATGCAATTTGATGCGGGCCTGTTCGAGCAGTTCAAGGTTTGCGCTGGGCGCGCCGGGCTTGGTGCTGGAGTTGAAGAAACGGCCGAACGCGACATAGCTGGCGCCTTCGTTGACGGCCTGCTCGGCCAATTCCAGGCTGGCGTGGCAGGTAGAGCCGACGATTGCCTTGTGGCCGAGCAACGCCCGCACCGGCGCCAGCGGGCCATCGGTCTGGCCCAGGTGGACGCCGACGCCGAGGCGCGCGGCCAGTTCGGCGTCATCATTGATGATCAGTTGGGTCTTGTAGCGTTCGCACAGGTTGCGCAGGGCTTCGGCTTCGCGCAGGCGCCGGGCCTCGTCGCTGCTTTTGTCGCGGTACTGCAGCAACGTCACGCCACCTTCCAGCGCCGCTTCGACATAGACGAGGAATTTGCCGGCCAGCAACTGGCTATCGGTGACGGCATAAAGGCCACGTAGTTTCATTTCACGGCTCCCGTGCTACGAGCAGAAATCCAGCGGCAGGCGACGCGGTACGAACTGGCCTTTGCCCAGTTGCTCGGCATCGCGCAGGGTGCGCCAGGTGTAGTCCAGCGCTGTCTTGACCGCGCTGGCGAGCTGTTCGCCCTGGGCCAGCCGGCCGGCGATGGCGCTGGCGAGGGTGCAACCGGAACCGTGATAGCTGCCGGGCAAGCGCTGGCAGGTGAACGTTTCGCGGTGCCCGTCACGGCTGTACAGGCGATTATGGACTTCATGCTCGTCGCCGTGACCGCCGGTGATCAGCAGGTGCTTGACGAAGGGCAGCAATTTTTCGGCGCATTCATCGGCGCTGCCTTCAGGCAGTTCGGCGAGGATGCGCGCTTCAGGCAGGTTGGGCGTGGCGATGATCGCCAGTGGCAGCAGGCGTTCGCGCATGGCGTAGCCGACTTCATCCTTGCCCAGCCGTCCGCCGCCACCGGCGCGCAGCACCGGGTCGCAGACCATCGGCAAATGCGGGTGCGCCTGGAGCAGCTCGACCACCGTGTCGACCATTTCCAGCGAGCCGAGCATCCCCAGCTTGACCGCCGCCACGGGCGAATCGTTGAGCACGGCATTGGCTTGCGCCAGCACCCACTCGCGATCGAGCACGCGAAAATCGCTGACGTTGACGGTGTCTTGCACGGTCAACGCAGTAACGGCCGGGGCGGCATGACATCCCTGGGCGAGCAGGGCTTCGATATCTGCCTGCAAGCCGGCGCCACCACTGGGGTCGTGGCCGGAGAGACAGAGGACAACGGGGCGAGAGCTGTAGATATTCATGGTGCGCGAGCTTATCACCAAACCTGTTTTGTCGGTGATTGGGCTCAGCAGGTTTTACACGACGTTGCCTGCTGGCGACTGCTTTTGTGGCGAGGGAGCTTGCTCCCGCTGGGCCGGGAAGCGGCCCCGAGATCTTGCGGTTGCTACGCAACCGAGCGGGAGCAAGCTCCCTCGCCACAAATGGCCTGTCAGTACCAACCTGACCAAAGCAACAGCTCTATCTCAATGCTTGGCGCTGAGACGCCCGTCCTAGAGCCTTTTGTCGGAAAAATTTCCATGGTGCAAATTGGCCATCAACGGCTATGCTAGAGATGGATCCAACCAATAACAGGTAATGCCGGTGTTACGTCAACTCAGGGAATGGGGGGCTTCCTGACTCAACCGGACAGGCCACGCTGGGGCTTAAATGCGCTATTTGCTGATGTTGCTGTTGTGCTTGTCCCCCTTGGCAAGCGCCCTCGAATTCGATGAACGTACCCAGAGCCTGCCCTTGGGCCATGCCCTGCAAGTCTTCGAAGACGCCAGCGGCACGGCTTCCATCGATGACGTCCTGGCCCAGGCCGCGGCCGGTCGCTTCAAGCCCCATGACAAAGCCACGTTGAACGCGGGTTATTCACGCTCGGCGTTCTGGCTGAAAATCGACTTGCACTATCGTCCCGGCAATCCCGACGCGCAGCGGACCTGGCTGTTGGAGCTCGCATATCCGCCGTTGGATCACCTGGACCTGTATCTGGCTGACGGCACCGGAGCCTATCGCCTGGTCCGCCAGACGGGCGATGCGCTGCCCTTCGCCCGTCGCGAGATTCGCCAGAACAACTACTTGTTCAGCCTGGATTTCCAGCCCGATCAACGCCAGACCGTCTACCTGCGACTGCAAAGCGAGGGCTCGATCCAGGCGCCACTGACGTTGTGGTCGAGCACTGCTTATCTGGAACAACAGCCGTTGCGCCTGTATGTGCTGGGGATCATCTATGGCGTGTTGCTGGGCATGCTGGTCTACAACCTGTTCATTTACCTGAGCGTGCGCGACACCAGCTACCTGTATTACATCTTCTACATCGCCTCGTTCGGCCTGTATCAATTGTCGGTCAATGGCGCGGCGGTCGAATATTTCTGGCCGGACAATCCCTGGTGGGCCAACGCTGCGACGCCGTTCTTCATCGGTTGCGCGGGGCTGTTCGGCAGTCAGTTCGCTCGTAGTTTCCTGCAGACCGCGCAGCACAGCCGCTGGCTCGACCGGTTGCTGTTGGCGCTGATTGCCTATGGCGCCGTGGTGGTGGGCTTGTCATTGATGACCAGCTACGCACTGGCGTTGCGCCTGGCGACGGCATTGGCCTTGGTGTTCACCGTGGTGATTTTTACCGCCGGGCTGTTCGCCTGGTGGCGTGGCCTGCGGGTCGCGCGTTATTTCATCATCGCGTGGTCGGCGTTCCTGTTAGGGGGCATCGTCAACACAATGATGGTGCTCGGTTACCTGCCGAACATCTTCCTGACCATGTACGCCAGCCAGATTGGCTCGGCCATCGAGGTGGCGCTGTTGTCCCTGGCCTTGGCCGACCGCATCAACGCCATGCGCGAGCAGCAGGCCCAGACGCTGTTCGACGCCGGGCAGAAACTGGAAGTGCTCAACCAGCAATTGGCCCAGGGCAATAAGCTCAAGGATGAATTCCTCGCCACCTTGACCCATGAGTTGCGCACCCCGATGAACGGTGTGATCGGCTCGCTGGAGTTGATGGAAACCGTCGAAATGGACGAGGAGCTGACCCAGTACCAACAGACTGCCGCCGGCTCGGCGCGGGACATGATGCGCATGGTCAACGGCATGCTCACGCTCACCGAGTTGCAGGCCGGCAAGCTCAAGGTCTACCCGGCGCCGTTCAGCCTGCGCGGTGTGATTGACGCGTTGCAGGTGCAGTTTGATGCCAACGCGGCGACCCAGGGCCTTGATTTCAAGGTCGACATAAACCCCGGCCTGGCAGACCGGCTGGTGGGCGACAGTGGCAAACTGGCCCAGTGCTTGGAATGCCTTCTGGACAACGCCATCAAGTTCACCCGCACAGGCGGCGTCGCGTTGCGGGTCAGCGGGCGTCCGTCGGAGCTCGATCGCCTGGTGTTGTCCTTCGCCGTGATCGACACCGGCATCGGTTTCACCGACCTCGGCGAAGCAACCCTGTACCAGCGCTTTTTCCAGCTCGACGGTTCGATGACCCGCGAATACGGCGGTCTCGGTGTGGGCTTGGCGATCTGCCGCCAACTGGTCGAATTGCTCGGCGGGCGCCTGACCCACACCTCCGAGCCGGGGCGCGGCAGTCGTTTCCAATTGGACGTGGCGTTCGATCTCGCGTTGCCGGCGGGTGTCCCAACCCCTTTTTCGTTCAGCGGGCGCCGGGATTCGCGCGAGCCCCAGGATTGCACGGTGCTTTTGGCGGATGACAACAACATCGATCAGTTGGTCATGCGCGGCATGTTGCTCAAGCTGGGCTACCGGGTGCGCACCGTCGACAGTGGTCGGGCGGCCTTGGAGGTGCTGCAGGTCGAAAGTTTTGACGCCGTGCTCCTCGATTGCCAGTCACCGCCCCTGGACGGCGTGTCGGTTGGCTGCCAGATTCGCGCGCTGGCCGGTTGCGAGGACTTGCCCGTGCTGGTGGCCGGTCCGCATCATGATCCTGCTTGCTGCCCTTCGGGAGCTTTGATCGATTATCTGGGCAAACCGGTGAAATTCGAGGTGTTGCAAGCGGTTTTGCAGCGGCGGGTACTTTGTCCGAAACAGGGTGAAAGCGCCGATATTTAGGCGGGTATGCCACTTTGATCGATCAGGAGGCGATGCTTAACTGAATCCCTGCTGGCCGACCAAGGAGCCCCGTCATGAACCTGCACCAGTTCGCCGAAACCCACGACGTCACCAATCAGCCGCCGTCCCTGGACGGCGCCAATTTGTATCGCATCGACCTGCCGCTGCAACAGTGGTCGCAGCGTTTCGGCGCCGGTTGGGCGCAGGCGCGGATCGATGCCTACGGTGCGCTGGCCGGCGGTCCGCTGATGGAGGCCGGGTTCCTGGCCAACCAGAACAAACCGGTGTTTTCCAGTCATGACCGTTACGGTCACCGCATCGACCTGGTGGAGTTTCACCCTGCCTATCATCAGTTGATGCGCACCGCCATCGAGCATGGCCTGCCCAGCCTGCCGTGGGCTCATCCGCAACCCGGCGCCCACGTCGCCCGCGCTTCGATGACTTACCTGCACAGCCAGGCCGAAGCAGGCACCGGTTGTCCATTGACCATGACGTTTGCCAGTGTGCCGGCGCTGCGCTTGCAGCCTGACCTGGCCGAGCGCTGGGTGCCGAAGGTGCTCGCCACCGAATACGATCCGCGCAACGTTGGCATGGCCCACAAGGCCGGGGTCACGCTGGGCATGGCGATGACCGAAAAACAGGGTGGCACCGATGTGCGGGCCAATACCACCAAAGCCTTTCCAGTGGGGGCCAGCGGGCCGGGGCAGGCGTATGAACTGGTGGGGCATAAATGGTTCTGCTCGGCACCGATGTGCGATGCGTTCCTTACCTTGGCCCAGACCGACAAGGGCCTGACCTGTTTCCTGCTGCCACGCCATCGCCCGGACGACACGCGCAATCAGTTCTACATCCAGCGCCTGAAAAACAAGCTGGGCAATTGTTCCAATGCCTCCAGCGAAGTGGAGTTCCGCGGCGCCTTGGCGTGGATGGTCGGGGAAGAGGGCCGGGGCGTGCCGACGATCATCGAGATGGTCGCCATGACCCGCTTCGATTGCATGGTCGGCTCCAGCGCCCTGATGCGCCAGGCCTTGACCCAGGCCAGTCATCACTGCGCGCACCGCACGGTCGGTGGCAAGGTATTGAATGAACAGCCGCTGATGCAAAACGTGCTGGCCGACCTTGCCTTGGAAAGCGAAGCCGCGCTGGCCCTGAGCCTGCGCATGGGACGGGCGCTGGACCATCTGGACGACGAGCACGAAGCCAAGTTCGCCCGGCTGGTGACGGCGGTGGGCAAGTACTGGATCTGCAAGCGCGCCCCCGCGATGATCAACGAAGCCGCCGAATGCATGGGCGGTGCCGGCTACGTCGAAGACAGCATCCTGCCGCGCCTGTATCGGGAGGCGCCGGTCAACTCGACGTGGGAAGGTTCAGGCAACGTGCAATGCCTCGATGTATTGCGCGCCTTGTCCAAGGAACCTGGCGTGCTGGAAGTGCTCTTCAACGAACTGGGCGACGGCCACGGGGACAAGCGCCTGGCCGCCCATATCGACCAATTGCACGCGGCGTTCAAGGACACCGACGACATCCAGTATCGCGCCCGGCAATTGACCGAAGACATTGCTATCGGCCTGCAAGCGAGGTTGCTGCTCGAAGCGGGGAACAGCGATGTCAGCGATGCGTTCATTGCCAGTCGCCTGGGTTCGGCCGGTCGGGTGTACGGCGCCTTGCCTCGGGGCCTGAATATCGAGGCCATCGTCGCCCGCTCGACCCCGCAGGGTTTCTAAGAAAGTTCAGGTCGGCACATACCCCTGTGGGAGCGAGCCTGCTCGCGAAGGCGTCGGTACATCCAATATGTTTGTTGCCTGACACACCGCTATCGCGAGCAAGCTCGCTCCCACAACGGACTTGGGCATGACCCAACATCCAAGAACCCCACCAAACCCTGTGGGAGCGAGCTTGCTCGCGAAAGCGTCGGCACATCCAATATCTTTGTTGCCTGACACACCGCTATCGCGAGCAAGCTCGCTCCCACAACGAACTTGGGCATGACCCAACATCTAAGAACCCCACCAATCCCTGTGGGAGCGAGCCTGCTCGCGAAGGCGTCGGTACATTCAACCTGTGTGTTGTCTGACACACCGCTTTCGCCAGCAGGCTCGCTCCCACAACAAGCTCCGCGAAAGATCAACCAATACGCCACTGTTCCCGTCGGACCACGATGCAGGCAAGATGAAGACCTGCAAGTCAGAACACAGGAAGCTGATCGTGACCGAAGCGTTTATTGTCGTTCAAACCGCCGAACAAGCCGTGGATCGTCTCGCGGCCCTGCATGAGCGTGCAACCACCGCGCTGAACCAGGCGCTCAAGCGTTATCTCAAGGACCGCATCGAGCCGGATGCCGAGCAGCGGGCCTTGTTTCGCTATCCCGCCCTGCGCCTGACCTACCATTGCCACGGCGAAGTCCCGCAAACTACCCGCGCCTACGCCAAGGTCCAGTTGCCCGGCACTTACAGCGTCACCGTCACTCACCCAGCCGCGTTCCGCAAATACCTGCTGGAACAGCTCGTGCCGCTGATGCACGACTTCACCGTCACCGTCGAGGTGGGCGTCAGCGAGCAGAACATTCCTTACCCGTACGTGGTTGAGCAGGGCGATGAACTGGCCGGCTCCGGTGTGACCGCCGCCGTGCTGGCGCGGGTGTTCCCGAGCACCGACTTGTCGGCCGCCACCGATGGCATCGCCGATGGCCTCTACGATTGGGAAAACACCGATCCGCTACCCCTGGCGCTGTTCGACGCCGCGCGAGTGGATTTCTCCCTGCGCCGGCTGGTGCACTACACCGGCAGCGACTGGCGCCACGTGCAGCCGTGGATCCTGTTGACCAACTATCACCGCTATGTCGACCAATTCATCGTCCACGGCCTTGAGCAGTTGCGCAGCGACCCGCGTTTCGTACGCATGGTTTTGCCGGGCAACGTGATCATCGACAAGAACATGGACCACGGCGAAGCCTCGGCCATCGCCGCTGGCGTGGTCTGGCACCGCTACCAGATGCCGGCCTATCACTTGCAGGCCAGCGACGGTCACGGCGTAACCCTGGTGAACATAGGCGTCGGCCCGTCCAACGCCAAGAACATCACCGACCACCTGGCCGTGCTGCGCCCGCATTGCTGGCTGATGATCGGACACTGCGGCGGCTTGCGGCAGTCCCAGACCATCGGCGACTACGTGCTGGCCCACGCCTACATGCGCCGTGATGGGATTCTCGACCGGGTGGTGCCGCCGAACATCCCGATCCCGGCCCTGGCCGAAGTGCAACTGGCGCTTCAACAGGCCGCAGCGAACGTGACTGGCGAGAAAGGCGACGAGCTGAAAAAGCGCCTGCGCACCGGCACCGTGCTGACCTACGACGACCGCAACTGGGAGCTGCGCTGGGCTCAGGAGCGCCCGTTGATCAACCTCTCCCGCGCTGTGGCGGTGGACATGGAAAGCGGCACCATTGCCGCCCAGGGTTATCGTTTGCGGGTGCCTTATGGCACGTTGCTGTGCGTTTCGGACAAGCCGCTGCACAGCGAGATCAAGCTGCCGGGCTCGGCCAACGCCTTCTATGAGCGGGCGGTCAACCAGCACCTGAAGATCGGGATCGCGGCGGTGGATCTGCTGCGCACCGAGCTCAATTCGTTGCACTCGCGCAAGCTGCGCAGCTTCGACGAGCCGCCGTTCCGCTGATCGGATGGTGGTCATTTAACGGTCGGGCCACTAGCATGGTCGGCCCTGACCGTTAGATGTTGTCGCTGCCATGCCCCGTCCTCCACGTCCCGTTTCCCGCCGCCCCGGCGCGAAACCTTCCGCGTCCGCCCCGCGCCGTGTGGCCAAGGCACCTCCGGCCGAGCCGAAGCTGATCCTGTTCAACAAACCCTTTGATGTATTGACGCAATTCAGCGATGGCGAAGGGCGGGCGACGCTCAAGGATTTCATCGACGTGCCTGGCATCTACCCGGCCGGTCGACTGGACCGCGACAGCGAAGGGCTGCTGTTGCTCACCAACGATGGGCAGTTGCAGGCGCGTATCGCCGATCCCAAACACAAGCTGGCCAAGACGTACTGGGTGCAAGTCGAGGGGGAGCCGAGCGACGAACAGCTACAGCGCCTGCGTGATGGCGTGGAGTTGAACGATGGCATGACGCTGCCGGCCGAGGCCCGCCAACTGGAGGAGCCGCAGTTGTGGCCGCGCAACCCGCCGGTGCGCTTTCGCAAAAGCGTGCCGACGAGCTGGCTGGAGCTGGTCATACGCGAAGGACGCAACCGTCAGGTACGGCGCATGACCGCCGCGGTAGGCTTGCCGACCTTGCGCCTGGTGCGGGTCAGGATTGGCGACTGGACGCTGGAAGGGCTCGACCAGGGCCAGTGGAAGGAAGTGCCGGCGCGCTTATAACGCGCCGGACTCGATCAGGCCGATCACCACGCTCTTGATGACGAATGCCGCGACGCCCAGACCCAGCACGAAAAACAGGATGAACGAGCCAAAACGCCCGGCCTTGGACTTCTTCGCCAGGTCCCAGACAATGAAACCCATGAAAATGATCAGGATGCTGACCAGGCCGGTCATCATCCACTCTTCGAAAACAGCAGGATCCATCGGGACACTCCAGCGTGGGCGGGATTGAAAAGGCGCGGCGAGTATAAGGCATGGGGGCAGGGCGCAGGATTGGGCTGCGGCGGTGTGTCGCAGCTGTTCATCGCCTGAGCTGACGCCATCGCGAGCAAGCTCGCTCCCACAGGGACCCGGGGCGCTCGCAGATGTTGCGTTCGCCTGGGTCCCATGTGGGAGCGAGCTTGCTCGCGATGGCGGCTTCAGCTGCGCAGATGCGTCAACGGCAACTCAGTGCTGTTTAGCACTTGGTTCAGTACGAAACTCGACCGAACACTGGTAACCCCCTCGATCCGGGTCAGATGCCCCAACAGCAGTTTCTGGTAATGGTCCATGTCCGGCACCACCACCTTGAGCTGGTAATCCGCGTCGATGCCCGTCACCAGGCTGCACTCCAGCACTTGCGGCAGGCTCCGGATCGCGGCTTCGAAAGTCTCGAAGCGATCGGGGGTATGACGGTCCATGCCGATCAGCACATAGGCCGTCAGGCTCAGGCCCAGCATCTTGCGGTCGAGCAGGGCGACCTGGCGGGTGATGTAGCCATCGTCCTCCAATTGCTTGACTCGCCGCGAACACGGGGAGGGCGACAAGCCGATGCGCTCGGCCAATTCCTGGTTGGAGATACGCGCGTCGCGCTGCAATTCCGCCAGAATGCTCAGGTCGTAACGGTCGAGTTTGCTCATCGAGCGGGCCTTTATCCGGTTAATTGCGGAAGATTATCCATCCAAGGGTAAAAATTGCGCAAGTAGTGTTTATTCAAGCAATCTTCGCAATCGGCTGCCGGCGCCCCAGGCCTATGCTTACCACCAAGATCACTGCTCGGACAAACAGTCCAGTGCAGCCCGCCCAATCCGGCCGGCTGCGGTCGCAGTACCCACCGGTACTGGCAGACCCCCGAGCTGCACACTGTCCAGAAGACGGCGTGAGGTGAGCCGATGCCACAAGCGTCGCGCACGGACGAAGTTCTCAAGGGGAGGCCGACGGGCCTCCCTTTTTTATGCCTGCGAAATAAACCCCGCGCCTGATAACCTGTCGCAGAACCGGCCTTGGCTTTTCCAGTCTTACCTTCAGGCCCCGAACCGTTGTGAGGAATTTCATGAAGTCGCGCATCTGGCGTTTGGCAGGTGTTGGTCTGTTGTGGGCAAGTGTCAGTGCGCAGGGAGTGGCCGACGATCAGCAAAACCGTGGCGGCCCCGACGGTGGTCACGGCCAGGACGGGCGAGGCGGCAACGGCCAGGGTTATTCAGGCCAGCCCAGGCAGCAAAGCAACGAGATCATCCGCGGCGATAACAGCCGACAGTTCGAGGTCAAGCCGCAGTACCAGGGCGGACAACACTACGAACGTCCGCCGCAAGACCCCAACGTTCAAGGTCGCCCGCCGCAGCCACAACCGGGCAATAATCTGCCGATACAGGGCCGGCCGGGCAGCGTGACCCAGACCCGCGAGCCGCAACCGGGGTACTACCGCGATATTCCGCGCCGCAACGACGGCTATCCGAACGGCGGGCCTCGTCCCGGTCATGATGGCCGTCCCGATCAGCATTGGTCCGGTCGCCCGGATGGTCATGGCAATGGCTGGGGCCCAGGGCCGCAATATCGTCCGGGGTATGTGATCGATCGTTTCCCCGATCGCAACTACCGAGTGCCCTATCGCGGCCAGGATTATTTCTACTCCGGTGGCTACTGGTATCGCCCGCAGGGCCCGCGTTATGTCGTGGTCCAGCCGCCACGGGGAATTCGCACCCGCTATCTGCCGGACTACGCCCGTGAGGTCTGGATCGGCAGTTCGCTGTTCTTCCTCGCCGCCGGCGCGTATTACATCTACGAAGCCAATACCCAGGATTACGTCGTGGTCGACGCACCAGCCGCCAACCCGCAGCCACAGCCCCAGGGCAACAGTTTTGACGTGGTGGCTTACCCGGCCAACGGCCAGTCGCCCGAGCAGGTCAACCAGGACGGCTACGACTGCTACCGCTGGGCGGTGCAACAGAGTGGTTTCGATCCGCGCAACTACACCTACCCACCGGCGCCGGAAGTGGTGCAGACCTATCGCCAGGCCCAGGGGAGTTGCTTGAGTAGCCGTGGGTATCAAGTGACGTACTGATCACTCGAAATAGAAACAGTCCCCTGTGGCGAGGGAGCTTGCTCCCGCTGGCCTGCGCAGCAGGCCCTGGATTTGACGGTCGCTGCGCAACCGAGCGGGAGCAAGCTCCCTCGCCACGGGTTTTGTGTTCGAATCCTGGGTATCAAGCGCTGGTGTGCTTCACCACTTCCAGCGGATCGGCATGCACCAGCACTTCGGCCTTCGGATACGCGCGGTGAATCGCATCGGCGGCCTGGTCGCTGATGCCGTGGGCGACTGACAAGGTCAATTCACCCGGCAACTCCAGGTGCAACTGCACGAACCAATGGTTGCCGGAGATCCGCGTGCGCAGGTCATGGGCACCGACCACGCCGGGCACGGCGCAGGCCAGTTCCAGCATGTGCTGGCTGACGTCCGGCGGCAGCTCTTCATCCATCAGCACCGCGAAGCTTTCCCGGGCGATCTGCACCGCGCTCCACAGAATGTAGAGGGCGATACCGAGGCCGAACCAGGCGTCGAGTTGATACCAACCGAACCCGGCCAGGACCAGCGCGACCAGGATGCTGCCGTTGAGCAACAAGTCCGAGCGGTAATGCAGCGAGTCGGCGCGCACCGCATTGGAGCCGGTGGCGCGCACGACCCGATGCTGCAACGCTAGCAGCGCCAAGGTCAGCACCAGGGAAAACACGATCACGCCGACGCTGAGCCAAGGCGCGTCCACGGGCAGCGGGTTTTTCAGCCGCTCGAAGGCCTGCAAGGCGATCAGCACCGCACTGCCGCCGATAAACAGCGCCTGGGCCATGCCCGCCAAGGATTCAGCCTTGCCATGGCCATAGCGGTGATCGTCGTCGGCAGGGCGCAGCGAGTAATGCACCGCCAGCAGATTGAGCAACGAGGTGACGCCGTCCAGCGCCGAGTCGGTCAGGCCGGCGAGCATGCTCACCGAACCACTCAACCACCAGGCCAGCGCCTTGGCGGCGACCAGGATAAGCGCCACGGCCACCGACGCCCGGGTGGCCAGGCGTAGCAGGCGAGCGTGTTCGGCACCAGTGGTCATGACGCGATCATCCTTGGGTTGCTTCAAGCAGCGGGTTTCAGACCGAGGGTGGCCAGTTGTTGAGCGTTGCCCTTGTGCTGGATCAGGCGTGGATCGTCCAGCGGGAAGCTGCGGCCCAGTTCGCTTTCAAGGATGGCTTGCAGCTTGTGATTGTTGACCGTGCCGTCGGGGTTGATGGCCGGCTTGAGTTTCTCCGGATCGATCTGGACGCTCTTGCCCGGCTCGAAATAAATCGCGCCGGTGGCGAAGTCCACGGCAAAGGCGATCAGGCCGGGGATGATGTAGAACAACAGGCCGACGGCATCGAGCGCGGCGATGGCCGGGTCGATCTTGCCTTCGATCTGGCCGCGACGGTCCGGGTAGAAGATCGAGCCACAGGCGCTGATCTGGGTCAGCAGGGTGGCGACCAGGACGCCGCCGATCACGCGAAAGGGAATACGCATAGCAATCTCCTGAGCAGGTATGGGCGTTGCTGGTTGGAGTCCAGACCACGCTAAACAGTTCGCCGTTATACTCGGCCCTCTGTTTTGGAGCCAGCATGATTTCTTTGCCGATTGATGAAGTTTTACCCGCGCTGCGCCAAGCCCTGGCATTGCGCCACGAAGCGGTGCTCGAAGCGCCGCCTGGCGCCGGTAAAACCACCCGTGTTCCCCTGGCCTTGTTGAACGAGCCCTGGCTGGCCGGGCAAACCATTCTCATGCTCGAACCCCGCCGCCTGGCGGCACGGGCGGCGGCCGAGCGGCTGGCCAGCGAGCTGGGGGAAAAGGTCGGTGAAACCGTGGGCTACCGGATTCGCCTCGACAGCAAGGTCGGCCCCAATACCCGCATTGAAGTGGTCACCGAAGGCATCCTCACCCGCCGCTTGCAGGATGATCCGGCCCTGGAAGGCGTGGGGCTGCTGATTTTCGATGAATTCCACGAGCGCAGCCTCGACGCCGACCTGGCCCTGGCTTTGAGCCTCAACGGTCGGGAGCTGTTTCGCGAAGAGCAGCCGCTGAAAATCCTGTTGATGTCCGCGACATTGGAAGGCGAGCGCCTGGCAGGACTGCTCGACGACGCGCCGATCCTGCGCAGCGAAGGACGCATGTTCCCGGTGACGGTGCGCTGGGGCCGCCCCTTCCAGTCTGGAGAATTCATCGAGCCGCGACTGGTGCAGACCGTGCTCGAGGCGCTGCACGATGAAACCGGCAGCGTGCTGGTGTTCCTGCCTGGGCAAGCGGAAATCCGTCGCGTTCATCAACAATTGGCCGATGCCCTCGGCGACGGCGGCAACGTGTTGCTCTGCCCGTTGCATGGCGAACTGGACCTCGCTGCCCAGCGCGCCGCCATCGATCCGGCGCCGCCCGGCCAACGCAAAGTCGTGCTGGCCACCAACATCGCCGAGACGAGCCTGACCATCAATGGTGTGCGGGTGGTGGTGGACGCCGGACTCGCCCGCGTGCCGCGATTCGATCCGGGCAGTGGCATGACCCGTCTCGACACCCAGCGCATCTCCCGGGCCAGCGCCACCCAGCGTGCCGGACGTGCCGGGCGATTGGAACCCGGGGTTTGCTACCGGTTGTGGTCCGAAGACCAGCACGAACAATTGGCCGCCTACGGCAGTGCGGAGATTCTTTCAGCGGACTTGGCAGGGTTGGCCCTGCAACTGGGACGCTGGGGCGTGACGCCGCAGCAGTTGGTCTGGCTCGACGTTCCGCCGACCGCCGCGTATGCCCAGGCCCAGGACCTGCTGCAACGTCTCGGCGCACTCGATGGCGGCCAACTGACCCGACACGGTCAGGCCATGGCCGAGCTGCCGGCCCATCCGCGGATCGCGCACTTGCTGTTGCGCGGACAGGCGCTGGGGTTGGCGGACATGGCCTGCAACGTCGCCGCACTGTTGGGCGAGCGTGACATTCTCCGGGGTGCTGGCGCGGACCTGCACAGCCGACTGGTCTTGTTGTCCGGCGAGGAGCGAGCGGCGCGCGGCGCCCAGGGTGGCGTGCAGCGGGCCCGGCAGTTGGCCAAGCAATATCGCGGCTATCTACGGGGCAAGGCCGAGGAAGCCGTCGCCGATCCCGACCATCCGCGCTGGCTTGGTGCATTGTTGGCGTTGGCCTATCCGGATCGTGTCGCGCAGCAACGGCGCCCCGGCGGTGCGGAGTATCGCCTGGCCAATGGTCGTGCGGCGCTGTTCGCCGAGGCGGACAGCCTTATGAAACAAGCGTGGCTGGTGATCGCCGACCTGGGCAGCCGCCAGGGCCAGCGGGAAGAGCGGATTTACCTGGCGACGGATTTCGACCCGACGCTGTTCGATTCGGTATTGGCCGAGCAAGTGCGCACGGTGGATCAACTGGATTGGGACGAGCGCGAAGGCGTGCTGCGGGCCGAGCGCCAGCGCAAGGTCGGCGAACTGGTGCTCAGCCGCGAGCCGTTGATCGGGCTGGATGAAGCGGCCCGCAGCCAGGCGTTGGTCAACCTGGTGCGGCGCAAGGGCCTGGAGCTGCTGCCGTGGACGCCGGAGTTGCGGCAATGGCAAGCGCGCGTGGCGCTGTTGCGCCGGCTCGACCTGGAGGCCAAGGGTGAAAGTGAATGGCCGGATGTCAGCGACATAGCGTTGCTGGGCAGTCTCGAAGATTGGTTGATGCCGTATCTGGGGCGGGTGTCGCGACTCAGTCATTTCGCCAACCTGGATCTGTCGAATATCGTCCATAACCTGTTGCCCTGGCCGTTGCCGCAACGCTTGGACGAACAGGCGCCCCATCACCTGAGCGTGCCTTCGGGGTCGTCGATCCGCCTGGATTACAGCGAGCATCCGCCGATCCTGGCAGTGCGCTTGCAGGAGCTTTTCGGCCTGGCCGACACCCCGCGAATCGCCGGTGGCCGCCAGGTGGTCAAGCTGCATCTGCTATCGCCGGCACGTCGGCCAGTGCAAGTAACCCAGGATTTGGCGAACTTCTGGCGCAGCACCTACGCCGAGGTGAAGAAAGACCTCAAGGGGCGATATCCCAAGCATTACTGGCCGGATGATCCGCTGGTGGCCGAGGCGACGGCGCGGGCCAAGCCGCGTAAGTGAACAGAACCGACACAAAGCCCCTGTGGGAGCGAGCTTGCTCGCGATAGCGGCCGATCAGGCAAATTTTTTGTCGACTGACACGCCGCCATCGCGAGCAAGCTCGCTCCCACAGTCTCCGGATTCTGTCACGGCATCGCCGGCAACAAGAACCGCGCAATCACCGGCAAATGATCCGAGATGCGTAACGTGTCGTCCTGCCGGACCTGGGCTTCGACTCGCTTGAGGCGCGGGCTGTAGAACAGGTAGTCGACGGTGCGGTCGGGGCCGTTGAGGCCGGGGTCGTTCGGGTAGTGGGTCAGCCAGTGCTCGCGGTCGATGCCGCTGGCCTCATTGTTGGTCGGGATCATCGGGTATTTGTCCCATAGGACGTGCAGCTCGCTGTCGGCGGAGTAGGGCGAGCGCTGTTCGGCCGGTAGGCGTCGGTATTGACCCAGGGGCAACAAGTTGAAATCGCCACCGATCAACCAGGACGTGCCGGCGGATTCAAGCTTGTCCAAAGCCTTGGACACGGCATTGACCTGTTTCTGCGTGGTGTCGTCCGGCTGTGTCGCTCGCTCCAGGTGCGTGTTGAGCACCGCCACTTGGCCGCCGCCGTTCAGGGCCAGGTAACTCACCAGCAAGGCGTTTTTCGGCTGGAACTGACGGCTGATGAAATTCCCATCCGCCACCGGCAATTGCACCCGCTCGGCATGGTCGATGCGGTAGCGACTCAGTGTCGCCAATTGCCGGCCGACGCTGCCGAAGATTCGCGGGCTGGGGATGAAGTCGGCTTTCCAGTCGAAGGCGCTGGTGCCGCATGGGTAGAGGTCGGCCAGGCGCTCCTGCAACAGCTTGAGTTGTTCCTGGTAATGGCTGGCCTTGGCGCCGTTATCCAGTTCCTGGAGCAACACCACGTCCGGTTGCTCGTCGCGGATGACCCGTGCCACTTCGTCGAGGCTGAAGGCCATGTCTTCCAGGGTCGGGCTTTCATCGTCGCCCTGGGCCAGGTCGTGCCAGAACACGTAGCGCTTGCCGGCCAGGAACTGCACGTTCCAGGTCATCACCTTCAACGCCTGGCCGGGCATCAGCGTCGCGGCGTTCGCGGCGCAACTGACCGGCAGCGCTTCCCGGGCCTGGGGCCGCCAGGTCAGCCCATAGATCGAAAAGACGCCGATACCGACGATCAACAACATGCCCAGCACGGTGTATCGCAGCACACGGCTCATGGCTCGGATTTTTCTGCAATCAGCATGAACATTCGGAACAGCACCACCGTCGTGAACAATTGCAGGAAGCTGTGGACGCTGTCGATCAGCAAGCTGATCAACGGGTTCTGGGGCGCAGGGTACACCGAGACGCTGGCGCCCTTGAGCAGCCACAGCGGGACCATCACGGCCAGGATGCACAGCAGGATTCGCCAGAAATGACCTCGACTCAGGCGCGCGCTTTCCTTCATGGCGGCCAGTGGCGACATGCCCCTCAACACCAACAGGTATTCACCAAAGGCCAGGACCACCATCAGCCACAGCCCCGGCAGGAAATACAACGAGATGCCAATCAGGATCAGCAGCGTATTGAGGGCGGTCAGCAAGGCAAAGCGTGGCCACTGGAGCAGGGCGGCCGCGAGCAGGTCGCGGGCGCGTGGGGCTTCGCCGCGACTGCGGGCGTCGAGAAACAGAATCAACGCGGCGGTATACAACGGGTACACCAACAGACCGACGATCACGCTGTAGCCGGAAAAACCTTCGGCCCCGAAGGCGTTGTCCACCCCTTGTTGCAGCACCGCTTCAATGATCACCAGCGGCAGGCACAACTGGGCGATGCGGCCCAGATGGCGCTTGAAAAAATACAAGGAGTCACGCAGTACTTCTAACGGATTCATGGGTCGGTATCGCAGTTCAAAAAAGCGGTCCGACACTTTACCCATCAGGTGACCGCAGAAACAAACGTAAACATCAGGTAAAGACCATTGAAAGGTTCCCGGAGGCCCCCATTACTGACGGGCACCGGTCTTTTGCGGACCGGCTTGGTTTTTTATCCGGCAATCTGATGAGGTCGCCATGAACAGCGAAGAACAAACCCTGATCGATGGACTGTTTTCACGGCTGCAACAGGCCGAAAAGGATTCAGCCCCGCGCGACGCCCAGGCTGAGGCGCGGATCAAGGAGCATTTGGCCAACCAGCCTGCGGCGGGCTATTTCATGGCCCAGGCGATCCTGGTGCAAGAGGCCGCGATCAAGCGCCTGGACGAGCAGAACAAGCAACTCGCCCAGCAGGTCGAGCAATTGCAAGCCGAGTTGCAGCAGGCCCGCAACCCGGTTTCGGCGCCCAGCGGCGGCGGTGGTTTTCTCTCGAGCATTTTTGGTGGCAGCAGCCGCGATTCCCGTCCTGCGGGCACACCGGCACCCAGCGGTGGCGGCTGGCGTGAACCGGGACGGCCATCGTCCAATGCGCCGGCCCAGCAAGGTTTCGCTGCCGCGCCCGGCAACTATGGCGCGCCGCAACAGCAGGCCCCGGCGGCCAGCAGCTTCCTCGGTGGCGCCCTGAAAACCGCGGCAGGCGTGGCCGGTGGCGTGATGCTGGCCCAGGGCATCAGCAGTCTGTTCCACAGCAATCAGCCTCAGGAAATCGTTGAGATCCTCAAGGAGGAACCGGCCCAGCCCGTGAACGATACGGCCAACAGCAGCGACAACGGCTGGGGCGATGACCAGCGGGTGGCCGACAACGGTACCTACGACAACGACCCGGGCGGTTTCAGCGACGCGGACTACGGCGACGATTCGTCCTTCTTTGGCGACGACGATTCCTTCGTCTGACCTGCCATTCGTCCGAGGCGCACGGGCGCCTCGGGCCGATTATTCGCGGAACATTCCTTGAGGCTGGCATACTGGGCGACTTTTCGGGCCGGGTGGCCTGCACGCGTGTGCATTCATGAGGAAACGCGGTGAAAAAAATCGCAGTGTTCGCCGATGTCCAGAACCTCTACTACACCGTGCGCCAAGCCTATGGCTGCCATTTCAACTACGCGGCGCTGTGGGCTGATGTCAGCAAACAGGGCCAGATCGTCGAGGCCTATGCCTACGCGATCGATCGCGGCGACAGCAAGCAACAGCAGTTCCAGCAGATCCTGCGCAACCTCGGCTTCACCGTAAAGCTCAAGCCCTACATCCAACGCAGCGACGGCTCGGCCAAGGGCGACTGGGATGTGGGCATCACGCTCGACATCATGGACGCCGCCGACCATGTCGATGAAGTGGTGCTGGCCTCCGGCGATGGCGATTTCGACATGCTGCTTGAACGCATCATCAGCAAGCACGGTGTGCAGGCGGTGGCCTACGGCGTGCCAGGGTTGACCGCCAACTCGCTGATCCGCGCCGCCAGCCGCTACGTGCCCATCGAAGGCGCGTTGCTGCTCAAGAACTGATCTTCAAGGAGCCCCACGGGTTTGGAACGCATCGCAGTCATCGACTTTGAAACCACCGGCATCACCCCGAGTAGCAGTTGCCGCGCCACGGAAATCGCCGTGGTGATCCTTGAACAGGGCCGGATCGTCGACCGTTACCAGAGCCTGATGAACGCCGGCGTTCGCGTGCCGGCCTTTATCGAACAGCTCACCGGCATCAGCAACGCCATGCTGCGCAGCGCACCCCCGGCGGAAAAAGTGATGAACGAGGTCAACGAATTTGTCGGTATCACGCCGCTGCTGGCGCATAACGCCGCGTTCGACCAGAAGTTCTGGGACTTCGAACTGGGGCGCATCAAGCGCACCCGCCTGCAGAACTTTGCCTGTTCGTTGTTGCTGGCCCGGCGCTTGATGCCATCGGCGCCGAACCACAAGCTCGGCACGCTCAACGCATTCGCCGGCCTGCCCCACACTGGCCAGGCTCACCGGGCCATGGCCGACGCCGAAATGGCCGCCAACCTTACCGCGCACCTTGCTGCGCAATTGCGGCACAAGCATGGGCTGCGGGAGTTGTCCCACGACCTGCTGTGCAGTTTGCAGAAAGTGCCAGCGGCGAAGATCAACGAACACCTCAAGCGCCATCGCGGGTTCTGAAAACACCCCAAGATAGAAACTGTGGGAGCGAGCTTGCTCGCGATAGCGTCGGATCAGGCAGCCTTTATGTTGACTGACACACCGCTATCGCGAGCAAGCTCGCTCCCACAGGGTGGAGTTGTGTTGATCAGAAATCTGCGATGCCTTGAAAAGTGTATGGCTCGGATAAACAGATTTTGTAACTTAATTTCTGTCGATCACCTTTTTAGAATGGCGGGTTTCATCGTCCTGACTTCGAGTTGAACATGCCTGGCCCACGCCGTTTTCCGTTGCCGTTGATCGCTGCCTTTTTCGCCTTGTACGTCATCTGGGGTTCGACCTACCTGGTGATTCGCATAGGCGTCGAGCATTGGCCGCCCTTGCTGCTGGCGGGGATTCGTTTCGTGATCGCCGGGTCGTTGATGTACGGCTTCTTGCGGTGGAAGGGCGCGCCGGCGCCGACCTGGGCGCAATGGAAGGCCGGGGCGCTCATTGGCGTGTTGCTGCTGACCTTTGGCAATGGTGCGGTGAGTATCGCCGAGCATACGGGCGTGGCTTCGGGCGTGGCGGCGCTGGCCGTGGCGACGGTGCCGTTGTTTACCTTGCTCTGCGGTTATTTCTGGGGCGCACGCAATACCCGTCTCGAGTGGGCGGGAATTGTGCTGGGATTGATCGGCATTGCCATGCTCAACTTGGGCTCCAATTTGCAATCGAGCCCGTTGGGAGCGGCTTTGCTGGTGTTCGCCGCCGCCTCGTGGGCCTTCGGTTCGGTGTTGAGCAAACACCTGCCCTTGCCGGCGGGGGCGATGGCCAGCGCCGTGGAGATGCTGGTGGCCGGCGTGGTGCTGTTGATCGGCAGCTTCGCCAGCGGTGAACGCCTGGACCACGTGCCGCCGCTGGAAGGCTGGTTCGCGTTGGTCTATCTGATCGGGTTCGGATCGATCATCGCCTTCAACGCCTACATGTACCTGCTCAAGCATGTGCGCCCGGCAGCGGCCACCAGCTATGCCTACGTCAACCCGGCGGTGGCGGTGTTGCTGGGGATCGTCTTCGCAGGAGAAACCATTGGCACCGAAGAAGCCCTGGCGATGCTGGTGATCATCAGTGCCGTGGTATTGATCGGGTTGCCGCAGTGGCGCAAGCCCAAGCCTGCACCGGCCGAATCCTGATTTAGGGTAAACTGCCGCGCATTGCACACCCTGCGCTGATTTTTCCTACGGTATCTCCATGACTTTCGCCACCCTTGGCCTGATCGAACCCCTGCTGCGCGCCCTCGAGACGCTCGGCTACCAGACTCCGACCCCGGTCCAGGCCCAAGCCATGCCGGCCGTGCTCGCCGGGCGCGACCTGATGGCTGCGGCCCAGACCGGCACTGGCAAGACTGCCGGTTTCGCCGTGCCGCTGTTGCAGTTGCTGACCACCGAAGGGCCGAAAGTCGCCGCCAACTCGGTGCGTGCGCTGGTCCTGGTGCCGACCCGCGAACTGGCCGAGCAGGTCCACGAAAGCGTGCGCCAATACGCGCAGAACCTGCCGCTGAGCACCTACGCCGTGTACGGCGGCGTCAGCATCAACCCGCAGATGATGAAGTTGCGCAAAGGCGTCGACCTGCTGGTCGCCACGCCAGGCCGTTTGCTCGACCTGTTCCGCCAGAACGCGCTGAAGTTCAACCAGCTACAGACCCTGGTGCTGGACGAAGCCGACCGCATGCTCGACCTGGGCTTCTCCGAGGAACTGGCGAACATCTACAAGGCTCTGCCAAAGAAGCGCCAGACACTGCTGTTCTCGGCGACTTTTTCCGATGCGATCCGCCTGCTGGCCGGGCAGATGCTCAACGACCCGCTGAGCATCGAAGTGAGCCCGCGCAACGTGGCTGCCAACACCGTCAAGCAATGGGTGGTGACGGTGGACAAGAAGCGTAAGCCGGAGCTGTTCATCCACCTGATGCGCAAGCACAAATGGAAACAGGTGCTGGTGTTCGCCAAGACCCGCAACGGCGTCGATGCGCTGGTGGAAAAACTCCAGGGCCTCGGTGTCAATGCCGATGGCATCCACGGTGACAAACCCCAGGCGACCCGCCAACGTGCGCTGGACCGCTTCAAGGCCAGCGAAGTGCAGATCCTGGTGGCCACCGATGTCGCCGCCCGTGGCTTGGATATCGAGGATTTGCCATTGGTGGTGAACTTCGACCTGCCGATCGTCGCCGAGGACTACATCCACCGCATCGGCCGCACCGGTCGGGCGGGCGCCACCGGGCAGGCCATTTCCCTGGTCTGCGCCGATGAAGTGAATCTGCTGTCAGCCATCGAAACCCTGACCCGTCAGACATTGCCTCGGCAGATGGAGCAGGACTTCGAGCCTGAGCATCGTGTGCCGGAGACCGACGCCAGCGGCCAAGTGATCAAGAAACCGAAGAAGCCGAAAAAACCGAAAACCCAAGGCACCGGTGGCAAGCGCAACCTGGGCAAGTGGGTGGACAGCGGCGATTCGGGGCCGGTGGAACCGTCGGTCAAGCCTGTGCGGAAAGTACCGGTGTTCAACACTGGGCCGCGTAAGCGTAAGCCTTGATGATGTGCTGCGGCTGATAGACCGCTTTCGCGAGCAGGCTCGCTCCCACAGTCGATAGGTGTAGGCCGTCAATGTGGGAGCGAGCCTGCTCGCGAAGGCGGCAGCCAGGCTTTCAGCCCTTGCCTTGCAACCATTCCAACATCCCCAACCCCGCCGCCCGGCCACTGGCAAAGCACGCTGTGAGCAGATAGCCGCCAGTGGGTGCTTCCCAGTCGAGCATTTCCCCAGCGCAGAAAACCCCGGGTAACTGCTTCAGCATCAGTCGTTCATCCAACGCTTCGAAGGCCACGCCGCCAGCGCTGCTGATGGCTTCGTCCAGCGGACGGGTTTTCACCAGCGTGACCGGCAGGGCCTTGATCGCTTCCGCCAGCCGCGCCATGTCGGCGAAGCAATCGGCGGAAGTCAGCTCGCGCAGCAACGCGGCCTTGACCCCATCGATCCCCAACTGACTATGCAGATGCTTGGACATCGAGCGTGACCCGCGTGGCTTGTTCAGGGCCTGGAGGATTTTATCCACAGGCCGGCCCGGCAGCAGGTCCAGATGAATGGTCGCGCGGCCGTGCTGGTTGATGGCTTCGCGAATCGCTGCAGACAGGGCATAGATCAAGCTGCCTTCGATGCCGGTGGCGGTGATGACGCATTCGCCCAGGCGAGGTACATCGTCGTTGAGACCGATGGCGATGTTCTTCAGCGGGGCGCCGGCGAATTTGCTGATCATCAGGTCGCTCCAGGCCGTCACGTCGAATCCACAATTGCTCGGCTGCAACGGCGCAAGGGCCACGCCGCGCTGTTCCAGTGGCAGCATCCAGGCGCCATCGGAGCCCAGGCGCGACCAACTGCCGCCGCCCAACGCCAGTAACGTTGCGTCAGGGGTAAGACTTTTTTCGCCCTCCGGGCTGGCGATGCGCAGGCTGCCGTCGGGGTTCCAGCCGAGCCAGCGGTGGCGGGTGTGGATCACCACGCCGGCCTCACGCAGGCGCTTGAGCCAGGCGCGCAGCAGCGGGGCGGCTTTCATGTCGGTTGGAAACACCCGTCCCGAGCTGCCGACGAAGGTATCGATGCCCAAGCCGTGAATCCATTGGCATAACTCATCCGCGCCGAATGCCCGCAGCAGCGGGGCGATATTCGGCGCGCGTTCGCCGTAGCGGGACAGGAACGCCGGAAAGGCTTCGGAGTGAGTGATGTTCATGCCGCCGACACCCGCCAGGAGAAACTTCCTGCCCACCGAAGGCATGCCGTCGTACAGGTCGACCCGGACACCGGCCTGGCTCAACACCTCGGCCGCCATCAGGCCGGCGGGGCCGCCGCCGATGATGGTGATGTTTGGGATGGGAGGTTGGGTGGTCGAGGTCATGATTTGGACTGCGGGGGCTGGAATAGGCGGGGCATTCTATCAGCACAAATCACTGATATCCCTGTGGGAGCGAGCTTGCTCGCGATTGCGGTATGTCAGTGGTAAAGGTTTAGCTGACCCTCCGCCATCGCGAGCAAGCTCGCTCCCACATGGATATGTGGTGTGTTCCGATAAGGTGATCAAAAAACAACCAAGCCCCTGCGAGCCATAGGCAACACAGGCTGCGAGCCGTTTCGCTCAGGTTATCCACAGGCCGCTCCACAGGCATTGTGGGTAAAGCCCAGACTTCAATGACAGCCTGATGACGTCCAGACCTTTTGTGCGCTGTGGTGCAGGATCCCATGGCGCCGGGCCAGGGCCCTGCGGTCCTTGCTGTAGCCGCCACCGATCACGCCGACGACGGGGATGTCCCGTCCCAGGCAATGGCGCATGACGCTTTCATCCCGGGCGGCAAGGCCTTCGTCGGTCAGTTTGAGGTAGCCGAGGGCGTCGTCCTTGTGCACATCGACGCCGGCGTCATACAGCACCAGGTCCGGCTGGTAGAGCGGCAGCAGGTAATTGAGCGCATCGTCCACGACGTTAAGGTAGGCGGCATCGTCCATGCCCATCGGCAGCGGGATGTCCCAATCGCTTTGCGCCTTGCGTGTCGGAAAATTCTTTTCGCAGTGCAGGGAAACTGTCACGGCGTCCGGGGTGTCATGGAGTATTCGAGCCGTACCGTCACCCTGGTGCACGTCGCAGTCGAAAATCAACACCCGCGAGACGCGCCCGCTGGCCAGGAAGTAGCGGCTGATCACCGCCAGGTCATTAAAAATGCAGAACCCGGCCGGGTGGTCGTAGTGGGCATGATGGGTGCCGCCGGCCAAGTGGCAGGCCAGTCCGTGTTCAAGGGCCTTTTCGGCAGCCAGGAGCGAGCCGCCCACCGCGCGAACCGTTCGCCGGGCCAAGGCTTCGCTCCAAGGCAGGCCCAGTCGCCGTTGGTCTTCGCGGGACAACTCGCCGCCCATGTAGCGTTCGATATAAGCGCGGTCATGGGCCAGGGCGAGAATGTCTGACGGACACAGGGCGGGACGCAGCAGGTCGGCATCCCGGGCCAGGCCGCTCTCCACCAGGTGATCGCGCAGCAGGCGGAACTTGTCCATGGGGAAACGGTGTTCCGCTGGGAACTCGGGACTGTAGTCTTCGTGGTAGATCAACGGTAGTGGCATGGTGTTTTCAGTGGTGATCAGGTGACGGATCCTACCAGCGATGTAGACTCTGGGGCATGGAAAGGGAGTGAAGATGGAGCCGATACTGGAACTGGAAAGCGCACGGCTGATATTGCGGCAGTGGCGCGACGATGATTTGCCGGCGTTTGCGGCCATGTCCGCCGATCCGCAAGTGATGCGTTATTTTCCGGCACCCTTGAGTCGCCTGGAAAGCGCTGCGCTGATCGGCCGCGTGCGCGGGCATTTTGCCGAGCATGGTTTTGGTTTGTGGGCACTGGAGCGCAAGGACACCGGCGCTTTCATTGGCTTTACCGGGCTGGGCGTGGTCGGGTTCGACGCGCATTTCACCCCAGCGGTGGAAATCGGTTGGCGCCTGGCCCGCGAGCATTGGGGCCTGGGTTATGCCAGCGAAGCCGCGTGGACGGCGTTGCGCTGTGCCTTCGACCGGCTGGGGCTGGACGAAGTGGTGGCGTTTACCGCGATCGATAACCTGCCATCGCAGAAGGTCATGCAGGCCATCGGCATGCAGCATGATCCGGCCGATGATTTCGAGCATCCAAAGCTCGCGGTCGGTCATCCGTTGCGTCACCATGTGCTCTATCGCATTGACCGGGAGCAGTGGTTGCAGACCCTGCACGGTTAGCCGACACGGACGTTACAATGCCCGCCAAAATGGCCCGGGCCAATTATCGATCCGCCGCAGCACAGACTGCGCGGTTTTTGCGCTGTGTGAGGAAAGTCTGAATGAGCCACGTGTTGGAAGATCTGGTCGACCTGCTGACCCTGGAACCGATCGAAGAGAACCTGTTTCGCGGTCGTAGCCAGGACCTCGGGTTCCGCCAGTTGTTCGGCGGCCAAGTGTTGGGCCAGTCGCTGTCGGCGGCCAGCCAGACCGTGGAAGAGGCGCGCCATGTGCATTCGATGCACGGTTACTTCCTGCGTCCGGGCGATGCGGCGTTGCCGGTGGTCTACCAGGTCGATCGCGTCCGCGATGGCGGCAGCTTCAGCACCCGTCGGGTCACGGCGATCCAGAAGGGCAACCCGATCTTCACCTGCAGCGCCTCGTTCCAGTATGACGAGCAGGGCTTCGAGCACCAGAGCACCATGCCGCAAGTCGTCGGGCCGGAAAACCTGCCTTCCGAACTGGAGCTGACCCAGCAGCGCGCCCATCTGCTGCCGGAGCACATGCGCGAAAAGCTGCTGTGCCCCAAGCCGATCGAGGTGCGCCCGGTCACCGAAAAAGATCCTTACAATCCGCAACCGGCCGATCCGGTCAAGTACGTGTGGTTCCGTGCCGATGGCGCCTTGGCGGACATTCCGGCCCTGCACAAATACCTGTTGGCCTACGCGTCGGATTTTGGCTTGCTGACCACCTCGCTGCTGCCCCACGGCAAATCGGTATGGCACAAGGATATGCAGGTCGCGAGCCTTGACCACGCCTTGTGGTTCCACGCCGACCTGCGCGCCGATGACTGGTTGCTCTACGCCATGGACAGCCCGTGGGCCGGTAATTCCCGTGGTTTTTCCCGGGGCAGCGTGTTCAACCGCGCCGGGCAACTGGTGGCATCGGTGACCCAGGAAGGCTTGATCCGCCATCGCAAGGACTGGGCATGAGCCTGGCCGATGTGCGGCATTGGGTGTTCGATATGGACGGCACGCTGACCATCGCCGTGCATGACTTCGCCGCGATCCGCGTGGCCCTGGCGATTCCGGCCGAAGACGACATCCTCACCCACCTGGCGGCCCTGCCCGCTGCAGAAGCCGCCGCCAAACACGCCTGGCTGCTGGAACACGAGCGGGACCTGGCGCTGGGCTCCAAGCCCGCGCCCGGGGCGGTCGAACTGGTGCGTGAGCTGGCCGGACGCGGCTATCGCCTGGGCATCCTGACCCGTAACGCCCGCGAGTTGGCCCACATCACTCTGGAAGCCATTGGCCTGGCGGATTGTTTCGCGGTGGAAGATGTACTGGGCCGTGACGAGGCGCCGCCCAAGCCGCACCCCGGCGGCCTGTTGAAACTGGCTGAGGCCTGGGACGTGGCGCCTGGCTCTATGGTGATGGTGGGCGACTACCGTTTCGACCTGGACTGCGGTCGCGCGGCGGGGGTGCGGACGGTGCTGGTGAATCTGCCGGATAATCCGTGGCCGGAGCTGGCGGATTGGCATGCGCGGGATTGTGGGGAATTGCGGCGGATGCTTTTGGCTTGAGAGGTCGGTTGACTGCTCGATTGCTTTCGCGAGCAAGCTCGCTCCCACAAGGATTCTTTGTCGATCACAAAATCTTTGTTCACCACACCTCCACTGTGGGAGCGAGCTTGCTCGCGATAGGGCCCTAACATTCGCTACAAAGCTCACTGCCCAAACAACACCCTCAACCCCTCCGGCGAATTGAACATCCCATCCCCATCATGCCCAACCCCAGGCACCTCGATCAGTCGTTGATTGAGTCCCTGCGGATGGCGTCGCGTCAGGTAGTCGAAAAAGAAATGCCCGCGCAGCAGTCGATACGCGCCTTGGGTCTGCGCTTCGCAGCCTTTGTCTAGCGCGGGATGCTCCGGATCAATGTCCTGTTGTCCCAGCAGATAAGTGATGTCGCGCTTGATGTAGTTATCTTCGAGTTGCGCTGCTGTTTGCCCGGCAGCATAGGCGGGCAGGTGCTCCAGGCCGTATTTCCAGCGATTGAAAGCCGGGCAACTGGCGGGGGCGAATGCCATGGGCCGTTGCGCGTCCAGGTAGGCATAGGACGATGGGTTGGCCACGACGAACCGTGGCGCGATGCGGTAGGTGCCGTGGGCGAGCAGGGCATAGCGCTGCACAACCTGGGCGCCGCCGGAATGACCGGCGATGACGATCTCCTTCACTTCGGGAAACTGTTGTCGGTCGCTGACCCGCGCCACGATGTCGTCCAACACTTGGAATGAACTGACCGGGTTGGGCCCGATGGACAGGCCTCCCGCCATCCAGTCGTTGCCTTGCCAGCGCAGCAGGTCGGCGGGCAGTTGATGGCGGGCCGCGTCCTGTTCGTTGAGAAATTGCGGGGCGATGATCAATGTCGTCGCGGTTTGACCGGCCTGCGCGGCGACCTTTTCGCCACTGCGAAGATAAGTGTCGGCATTGCGCAGTCGACCGTGGACGATGATCAGCACCCGCTGGATCGAAGCCGGTGGCGGGCTCACGGCGACGACCATGGCACCGCCCTTGAGTTGCAATCGTCCCTGGGCAATGGCATTCACCCCGTGTTCCTCCGCCTGGGCAACGGCGCAGCACAGCATCAACCCGAGCAATGCCCCCCACTTCATTACAGATTCTTCGCCGCGAAGGTGTCGCACTGGCTGACCTGGCCCTGGGCGAAACCGGTCTTGAACCAGCGCACCCGCTGCGCCGAGGTACCATGGGTAAACGAGTCGGGCACCACGCGGCCCTGGCCTTGTTGCTGCAGGCGATCGTCACCAATGGCATTGGCGGCGTTCAAGGCTTCTTCGATGTCCCCCGGCTCAAGCCAGTTCAGGCGTTTTTGCGCGTGGTTGGCCCAGACACCGGCGAGGCAATCGGCTTGCAATTCCTGGCGCACCAGTAAACCGCCGTCGCCCTCCATTTGCCGGCCTTGCTGGCGCGCCTCCTGGACTTTCGCCGAGACGCCAAGCAGCGTTTGCACGTGATGGCCGATTTCGTGGGCGATGACGTAGGCCTGGGCGAAATCCCCGGCGGCCGAAAAGCGCTGGGACATTTCCTGGAAGAAGCTCATGTCGAGGTAGACCTGCCGGTCCGCCGGGCAATAGAACGGGCCGGTCGCCGAGGAGGCCAGGCCGCAGGCCGAGTTGACCCGACCGCTGAACAGCACCAGCTTCGGTTGCTGGTATTGGCGTCCGGCCTGCTGGAAGACCTGGCCCCAGGTGTCTTCGGTATCGCCCAGGATGGCGCGCACGAATTCGGCCTGTTCGTCGTTGGCCGGCGGCGCCTGGCGAGTCTGCGAAGAGGTCGGCGCGGAGCCCTGGTCCATTTGCCCGGCCAATTGTCCGAGGATTTGCATGGGGTCCTGGCCGGTGATCCAGCCGATGCCGACGATCAGGATGATCGCCGTCAGGCTCAACCCCTTGCCACCGCCGAAACGCATTCCACCGCCGCCCCCACCGTCATCACGGGCGTCCACCACGTTGTCACTGCGGCGACCTTTTTTCCATAACATGTGGGAAGTCCTCTGAATGGCCTTGCGAAGAAATGGCTGCTGTGGCGATGAGTCTAGCTTCCGGGCGCCCAAGGCGCGCGCCGTGCTTGAGCCTTGAGGCAACGGACAAGGATTTTGGTTCATCGCTGAGCCGATCCTGCCGGGTGGCGGATTTTTCATTACACTTGGGATCCAGAACTATCGGAACCCTCGCTGGCCCAATATCTGCACTGTGCGTCACGGCCCCAACTTCAAGCAACGCAGGTTTCCTTCATGACCATCAGCACTCCGCTCTCCGGTGTCAATCAGGCTTTCAAGGGCATCGTGCTTATTCTGGTCGCAACGTTTTTGTTCTCCAGTCACGATGCGTTGTCCAAATACCTCTCGGGTTTCTATCCGATCATCATGGTGGTCTGGGCCCGCTACGTGGTGCACACCTTGTTGATGGCGGGTATTTTCCTGCCGCGCTCGGGGCTGCGCGTCCTGCGCACCAAGCGCCCGTTGTGGCAGGTTGCCCGGGCGTTGTGCCTGTTGGGCACCAGTTTGTTTTTCACCACTTCGCTGATGTTCATCCCGTTGGCGGAGGCGACGGCGGTCAACTTCCTCGCTCCGGTGCTGGTCACTGCGTTGTCGGTACCGCTGCTGGGCGAGCATGTGACGCGTGGTCAGTGGATCGCGGTGATCTTCGGGTTCATCGGGGTGTTGATCATTGTTCATCCCGGCGGCGATCTGTTCACGCCGGCGGTGTTGTTGCCGTTCTGTTCGGCGCTGTTTTTCTGCTTCTACCAACTGCTCACGCGCAAACTCGCCGAGATCGACAGCCCCACGACCAGCAATTTTTTTGCCGGGTTGTGCAACACGTTGGTGATGAGCGCCTTGGTGCCGTTCTTCTGGCAGGTGCCCAGCGTGACCCACGGCTTGATGATGCTGGCGCTGGGAGCCTGCGGGATGACCGCGCACTTGATGCTGACCCAGGCCTTCCGTTTCGCCGCCCCGGCGCTGCTCGCGCCGTTCGGGTATTGCCAGATCATCTTTGCCGGGTTGTTGGGCTGGTTGTTTTTCAGCCATACGCCGACGCTGACCACGGTGGTGGGGATTACCTTGATCTGCTTGAGTGGGTTGGCGGCGGCGTGGCAACAGCGGCGTAAATAACCGCTACACAGAACCCTTGTGGCCCGCGCAGTCCCTGTGGCTAGCACAGCCTTCTGTGGCGAGGGAGCTTGCTCCCGCTGGGCTGCTCCGCAGCCCTCGTTTTTTTTGCGATTGCTACGCAATCGAGCGGGAGCAAGCTCCCTCGCCACAGGTCCACCATGCCCCCGGACAAACAGTCATCTCCAGCCCCATCAGCTTTCCAGCGTAGGCACCTTGCGCGGTGCCATGAAGTACATCCAGGTCAGCGCGATGAAGTACATCGCCGGGATCAGGGTGAACAGCACCGTGTAGTTGTTGTTCGTGATCGTGAGGATGTGCCCCACCAACTGCGTCATGAACATCCCGCCGATGGCCGCGCACATGCCGCCGAAGCCGAACACCGTGCTCATCATGTGCTTGGGCGTGTAGTCCATCACCAGGCTCCAGATGTTGGCGGTCCAGGCCTGGTGCGCGCCGATGGCCAGGGAAATTGCAAACACCGCCACCCACAGGCTGCTGGAGCCGGCCGCCATGATCACCCCGACGATGCAGCAGGCGAACAGCAACATGGACATCAGTCGCGCCTTGATCGGATTGACCCCGCGGCCAATCAGGAATGACGACAGGATCCCGCCGCCGACGCTGCCGAAATCGGCGGTCAGGTAGATGATGATCAGCGGGATGCCCATCTGGGTCACGTTGATGCCCAGGTTGTATTGCTGGTTCAGGAACGGCGGCAGCCAGTAGAGGTAGAACCAGAACACCGGCGCGGTCATCGAATAGGCCAGGGCGAACGCCCAGGTGCCGCGCATGCGCAGGATACGAGAGAAGGGCACGCGGGCCTGGTCCGGTTCGTCCTGGGCCTGGATGTAGTCCAGTTCCGACTGCTTCACGCTCGGGTGGTCTTCGGGGTTGAAGTATTTCAGGCCCCAGAACAGCAGCCAGATCCCGCCCAGCGTCGCCATGCACAGGAACGCGGCCTGCCAGCCCCAGACGTGCAGGATCAGTGGCAGCAGCATCGGGGTAAACATCGCACCGACGTTGGTTCCGGCGTTGAAAATACCGGTGGCCACGGCCCGTTCGCCCGCCGGGAACCACAGTCGCGTGGTTTTAACACAGGCCGGGTAGTTGGCGGCTTCGGTCAGGCCGAGAATGAAGCGGCACACCATGAAGCCCACTGCCGAGGTCGCCAGGCCATGGGCACCGGTCGCCAGGCTCCAGAGCAGCACGGCGCAGAAGAACACGCGCTTGACGCCGATCCGGTCGATCAATCGGCCCTGCAGCACGAAACCGACCGCATAACCGACCTGGAACCAGAAGTTGATATTGGCGTAGTCCATCGCCGTCCAGCTCATTTCCTTGGCCAGGATCGGCTGCATCACCCCGAGGGCAGCGCGGTCGATGTAGTTCAGCGTGGTCGCAAAAAACACCAGGGCGAGCATGCCCCAACGGGTCTTGCCCACGGCCATCGCGCCACGGATCTTGTCGCCGATGCCACCGTGGGTGGCAACCGGGCCGGGGGCCAGGCGGGAACTTTGGGAAGGAATCATAAGGTGCACCCGTTCTTGAAATTCTTATGGTGTGGTCTGGGTCTGCATTGAACCCGAAGTCAGGCGTCAATGTGGGGCCGATGGTGGGCAGTGGACAAAAAGTAGTCAATTCGCTGATCGGGCATTGTGTTCGATAATCGCCCAAAAAACTAACCAGACGGTACATATTAAATTGCCCAATGAAACCGGCAGCTCAATAATCCCCTGACTCTTTCAAAAGCGGCGCATCTCTTGTAGCCGACGCCTGTCCCGGGAGCCGAAGTCATGCAGCGTTCCATTGCCACCGTTTCGTTGAGCGGTACCCTGCCGGAAAAACTCGAAGCCATTGCCGCCGCCGGTTTCGACGGCGTGGAAATCTTCGAGAACGACCTTCTCTATTACGATGGCAGCCCTCGGGAGATCCGGCAGATGTGCGCCGACCTGGGCATCGCCATCACGCTGTTCCAGCCCTTTCGCGATTTCGAAGGCTGCCGCCGCGATCGCCTGGCGCGCAACCTGGAACGGGCCGAGCGCAAATTCGATTTGATGCAGGAGTTGGGCACCGACCTGGTGCTGGTGTGCAGCAATGCCTCGGCTGACAGCGTTGGCGATGAACAGATCCTGATCGACGACCTGCGCCTGCTGGCCGAGCGGGCCGGCGCGCGTGGCTTGCGCATTGGCTACGAGGCGTTGGCCTGGGGCCGGCACGTCAATACGTATCAACAGGTCTGGAACATCGTGCGCCAGGCCGATCATCCGAGCCTCGGCGTGCTGCTCGACAGCTTCCACACCTTGTCCCTCAATGGCGACCCGAGCGCGATAGCCGAGATTCCCGGCGACAAGATCTTCTTTGTGCAAATGGCCGATGCGCCGATCCTGGCGATGGACGTCCTGGAGTGGAGCCGGCATTTCCGCTGTTTCCCGGGCCAGGGCGAATTCGACTTGCCAGGTTTCCTCGCGCCGATCATCCAGAGCGGCTACACCGGCCCGCTGTCGCTGGAGATCTTCAACGACGGTTTCCGCGCCGCGCCGCCACGGGCCAACGCTGCCGACGGCTTGCGTTCGTTGCTGTACCTGGAAGAAAAGACCCGTCAGCGCCTGGCCGAACAAGTGCCTGCGCAAAAGCCTGACATTCTGTTCGAGACAGCGCCGGCCAGCGAGTACGACGGCATCGAGTTCCTGGAGTTCGCTGTCGACGATAACCTGGGGGCCAAGCTCGCCCATTGGTTGGAGCGCCTGGGTTTCGTCAAGGCCGGCCAGCATCGCTCCAAGAACGTCAGCCTGTTGCGCCAGGGCGATATCAACCTGATCCTCAATTGCGAGCCGTACTCGTTCGCCCACAGCTTTTTCGAAGCCCATGGCCCGTCGCTGTGCGCCATGGCGGTACGGGTCAAGGACAGCGCCAGCGCCCTGAAACGGGCCGTAGCCTACAAAGGCCAGCCTTATCGCGGCCTGGTCGGGCCCAACGAACTGGAGCTGGCGGCGGTGCGCGCGCCGGACAGCAGCCTGATCTACCTGGTGGACCGGGACGCCGATGTCTATGGCACCGATTTCAACTTGCAACCCGCTGCCGCCATTGGCGCAGGGCTCAAGCGCATCGACCACATGGCGATGGCGTTGCCGGCCGACAGCCTCGACAGTTGGGTGCTGTTCTACAAGAGCCTGCTGGATTTCGAGGCTGACGATGAAGTGGTGCTGCCCGACCCTTATGGCCTGGTGAAAAGCCGTGCCCTGCGCAGTCGTTGCAGCTCGATTCGCTTGCCGCTGAACATTTCCGAGAACCGCAACACCGCGATCTCACACGCCTTGTCGAGTTATCGCGGCTCCGGCGTGCATCACATCGCCTTCGATTGCGATGACATCTTCGCCCAGGTCAGTCGTGCCAAGGAGGCCGGGGTGCCGTTGCTCGACATTCCGCTCAACTACTACGATGACCTGGCGGCGCGTTTCGATTTCGACGACGAGTTTCTCAGCGAACTGGCCTACTTCAACGTGCTGTACGACCGTGATGCCCAGGGCGGTGAGCTGTTCCATGTCTATACCGAGCCGTTCGAAGGGCGGTTTTTCTTCGAGATCATCCAGCGCAAGAACGGTTACGCCGGTTACGGCGCGGCCAACGTCGCGGTGCGCCTGGCGGCCATGGCCAAGTCCCGCAGCGGCGGCGTGCGACACGCCAAGTTGTAGGGAAATCGTAACCGTGGCGGTAAAGGGCGGTGCCTTGGCTTCCTTCACTGCCCGGTGCGGCCCATAATCGCCAACCTGTGCAGTGATGGCCTGAGCCCGCAATGACTAATAATCCAGAGCTTTCCGCAGCCATCGACGAGCCTGTCGCCGCGCCGCGCAAGAGTCGCAAGAACAACCCGGAGAAAACCCGGGAAAACATTCTCCAGGAAGCCATCGTCGAATTCGTCCAGCAAGGCCTGGCCGGTGCTCGGGTCGACGCCATCGCCGAGCGCATCCACACCTCCAAGCGCATGATCTATTACTACTTCGGCAGCAAGGAGCAGTTGTACGTCGAGGTGCTGGAGAAACTCTACGGTGATATCCGCACGACCGAAAGCCGCCTGCACCTGGCGGAGCTCGCGCCGGTCGACGCGATCCGACGCCTGGTGGAGTTCACCTTTGACCACCATGACCGCAACGTGGATTTCGTGCGCATCGTCTGCATCGAAAACATCCACAACGCCGAATACGTGAAACAGTCCGGTGCGATCAAGGCGATGACCAACACCATCCTCGATTCCCTGGGCGTGATCCTGCGTCGTGGCGCCGAAGAAGGCGTATTCCGTGCCGGCCTCGAGCCGCTGGACGTACATTTGTTGATCAGCTCGTTCTGCTTCTACCGGGTATCCAACCGCCAGACATTCGGTGAAATCTTCCAGATCGACCTGTCGGACGAAGCGGTCAAGCAGCGGCATCGGCAGATGGTGTGTGAGTCGGTGTTGCGGTACTTGCGGGCCTGACACCGAACCTGACGTGCAAGCAATCCTGTGTGGGAGCGAGCTTGCTCGCGATAGCGGTGGATCAGCCAACCTCGATGGTGACTGGTGTACCGCAATCGCGAGCAAGCTCGCTCCCACAGTTCATTCCTCGCAGGGATTTTCACTCGGCTTTAGTGATTCATGCTCTGGAAATGCGCCAGCATCCGCTGTGCATCCGGCGCCACGCCGCTGAACAGTTCGAACGCCTTCACCGCCTGGAACACCGCCATGTTGCCACCGTCCAGCGTGCGGCAGCCGAGGGCGCGGGCGTTGCGCAGCAGTTCGGTTTCCAGCGGGAAATAGACGATTTCCGCGACCCACAAAGCGCTTCGCAACAACTCGACCGGCACCGGCATGCCCGGCAGTTTCGCCATGCCCATGGGCGTGGTGTTCACCAGGCCGTCGGCCTCGGCCATGGCGGCTGACAGCTCATGGCCTGCGCGAGCGCGGCCGGCGCCGAAGTGTTGGTTCAGGTTGTCGGCCAGCGCCTCGGCACGGCGAGTCTCGACGTCAAAGATGCTCAGTGTCTTCACGCCTTCCAGCAGCAGCGCGTGGGCCACCGCCGCGCCAGCGCCACCGGCACCCATCTGGACCACGCGTTTGCGCGCCACATCCCCCAGGCCACGGCGAAAACCTTCGGCGAACCCCAGGCAGTCGGTGTTGTGGCCGATGCGCTTGCCGTCCTTGAGCACCACGGTATTCACCGCACCGATGCCGTTGGCCTCGGGCGACAGCTCGTCCAGCAGCGGGATGATCGCCTGCTTGCAGGGAAAGGTGATGTTCAGGCCGGTGAAGTCCATGCGCTCGGCGGCGAGCAGCAAGTCGGGCAGAGCGCTGCTGTCGAGTTTTAACGCATCGAGATCGATCAAGCGATACAGGTAGCGCATGCCTTGGGCATCGCCTTCGCGCTCATGCAGCGTCGGCGTGCGCGACGCCTGGATGCCCGCGCCGATGAGCCCGGCCAGCACAGTGATATTCGACATGCGCATCAACCCTTCAACCGCTGACTGAAATGTTCCAGGGCCAGGCGATAACCATGGCTGCCAAACCCGCACATCACGCCGATGGCCACCGAGGAAACAAAGGAATGGTGGCGGAACGTCTCGCGGGCGTGGACGTTGGAAAGGTGGACTTCGATCACTGGGACTTCGCTCGCCACCAGGGCGTCGCGGATTGCCACGGAGGTGTGGGTCCAGGCCGCCGGGTTGATGATGATCCCGGCGCACCGGCCACGGGCACCGTGAATCCAGTCGAGCAATTCACCTTCCTGATTGGTCTGGCGAAACTCCACGGCCAGGCCCAACTCCTCGGCGGTGCGGCCACATAAAGCAGAAATGTCAGCCAGGGTTTCGTGGCCATAGGTTGCCGGCTCGCGGGTGCCGAGCAGGTTCAGGTTCGGGCCGTTGAGCACCAGAACGATCGGAGGCATCGCACATTTCTCCACATTTTTATTGTTGGTGTCGGCGGGGATTCAGCCGGTGGAGTTAAATTGTACTAGTTGGTTAATTTGGTCAAATAAAGCAGCGGTCGACGGGCAATAAGTGTTCGATGATCGAACATTGCCTCGGATCGAAAGATAAGGGCGGGCAATCGTGGCGAGGGAGCTTGCTCCCGCTGGGCTGCGCAGCAGCCCCAGGTTTTTTGCGGTTGCTGCGCAACCGAGCGGGAGCAAGCTCCCTCGCCACGAAGGTTTGCGTAGATCAGCGCCGAGTCAACAACACCCCGGATTCCATGTGATGGGTCCACGGGAATTGATCGAACAACGCGCAGCGGGTGATGCGGTGGGTGTCGTTCAGTTGCGCGATGTTCGCGGCGAGGGTGTCGGGATTGCAGGAGATGTACAGGATGTTGTCGAAGCGCCGCGTCAGCTCGCAAGTGTCCGGGTCCATGCCGGCGCGAGGCGGGTCGACGAAGACGCTGCCGAATTCGTAGCTTTTCAGGTCGATGCCCTGCAGGCGACGGAACGGGCGGACTTCGTTCAAGGCTTCGGTCAGTTCTTCGGCGGACAGGCGCACTAGCGTGACGTTATCCACAGCGTTCTCGCTGAGGTTGCTCAGCGCAGCGTTGACCGAGGTCTTGCTGATTTCGGTGGCCAGCACTTTGCGCACGCGGGTTGCCAGCGGCAGCGTGAAGTTGCCGTTGCCGCAGTACAGCTCCAGCAAGTCGTCAGCACGATCGCCCAGGGCTTCATACGCCCAATTGAGCATCTTCTGGTTCACCGTGCCGTTGGGCTGGGTGAAGGCGCCTTCGGGTTGGCGATAGCTGAAGATGCGACCGCCGACATCGAGCTTTTCCACCACGTAATCATGGCCGATCACTTCGCGTTTGCCCTTGGAGCGACCAATGATGCTGACGCCCAGGGCGGCCGCCAGTTTCGATGCCGCGGCATGCCAGTGTTCATCCAGCGGGCGGTGGTAGCACAGGGTGATCATCGCGTCGCCGGCCAGGGTGGTGAGGAATTCTACCTGGAACAACTTGTGGCTCAACGGCGCGCTGGCCTGCCAGGCTGCCTTGAGTTGCGGCATCAACTGGTTGATGCGCAGGCTGGCGATGGGAAATTCTTCGATGAGGATCGGCGTGCGCTTGTCGTCCTGGGAGAACATCGCGTAATGCCGTTCGCCGGCCTCGCGCCACAGACGAAATTCGGCCCGCAGGCGGAAGTTGCCCAGGGGCGAGTCGAATACGGCAGGCTCTGGCGCCTCAAAAGGGGCCAGAAGGTCACGCAAGCGCGTGACCTTGCCCTGCAACTGGGCGGCGTAGGCTTGGGAATCAAAAGTCATGCGTTGAACCAACCCAACTTGATAACGAACAGAATCGACAGGATCACCAGCGCAGGGTTCAGCTCACGGCCACGACCGGAGACCAGCTTGATGGCGGTCCAAGCGATGAAGCCGAAGGCAATGCCGTTGGCGATGGAATAAGTGAACGGCATGGCCAGGGCAGTGATCACGACCGGGGCGGCGACAGTGATGTCGTCCCAGTCGATTTCCGCCAGGCCGGAGGTCATCAATACCGCGACGAACAAAAGCGCCGGGGCGGTGGCGAAGGCCGGGACGCTGGCGGCCAGCGGCGAGAAGAACAGCGCCAACAGGAACAGGATCGCCACCACGATGGCCGTCAGGCCGGTGCGTCCGCCGGCGCTGACGCCCGCCGCCGATTCGATGTAGCTGGTGGTCGTCGACGTGCCCAGCAGCGAACCGGCCATCGCGGCGGTGCTGTCGGCGATCAGCGCGCGGCCCATCTTCGGCATGTGGCCGTCCTTGCCCATCAACCCGGCGCGCTTGGCGACGCCGATCAGGGTGCCGGAGTTGTCGAACAGATCGACAAACAGGAAGGCGAAGATCACGTTCACGAGACCGATGTCCAAGGCGCCCATGATATCCAGTTGCAGGAAGGTCGGGGCCAGGGATGGCGGTGCGGAAATGACGCCGTTGAACGGGGTAAAGCCCATCAGGATCGAGACGATGGTGACCGCCAGGATGCCGATCAGCACCGCGCCGCGTACCTTCAAGGCTTCGAGGGCAACGATCAGGACAAAGCCGAGGGTCGCGAGGATCGGTGCCGGTTGTTTCAGGTCGCCGAGGCCGACCATAGTCGCCGGGTTTTTCACCACGATGCCGGCATTGCTCAGGGCAATCAGCGCCAGGAACAGCCCGATACCGGCGGCAATGGCCGAGCGCAGCGGCAGCGGGATGCTGTTGATGATCCATTCGCGGATGCGGAAGATCGACAACAGGAAGAACAGCACGGCGGAGACGAACACCGCACCCAGCGCCACTTGCCACGTGTGGCCCATGTGCAGGACCACGGTGTAGGTAAAGAAGGCATTCAGGCCCATGCCCGGCGCGAGGGCGATCGGGTAGTTGGCAATCAGCCCCATCACCGTCGAGCCGATGGCCGCCGCCAGGCAAGTGGCGACGAATACCGCACCCTTGTCCATGCCGGTTTCGCCGAGAATGCTCGGGTTCACGAACAGAATGTAGGCCATGGCCAGGAAGGTCGTGACGCCCGCCAGAATCTCGGTCCGCACGTTGGTGTTGTGTGCCTTGAGTTGAAACAGCCTTTCCAGCATGTCTGCTCCCCGTGGCGCGCCCGGCGCCGTGAATGTATCGACCTCAACAGCAAAGCACAGCACACCCATGGCGGCCGGATTTTCTGTGGGTCGGAAAAAGCCGCGCATCATAACAGCGCGGCGATGTGGCTGCGATCCTCTGTCTTGAGTCGCAAAGGTGTTCTGTCGCGAAGTGTGCAGTCGCCTAAGTGTGCAGTCGCAAAAGTTGGGCCATACTGCGCGCGGTTCCGGGAGGTCAGTATGTATTGCATGAAAAAATTTGCCTCGATCTGCGCATGGAGCCTCTGGCTGCCCGTGCAGGTTGTCCACGCCGCATCGGCGCCGCCGCTGAGCGAGGTCAAGGTGCTCAAGGTCGAATCGCCGGCCTGTGGTTTCGAGGACATCACCCCGGGTCAGGCGCAGACCCGTTGCGACCACAGCGGTCCGAACATCAAGGTCTACGTGCTGGAAGTCGGTTACGGCCACCAGCCGAACGTCACGCTGGACGGCTTCGAAGTCGACGGCACCCGCTCGCCCGTGTGTGCGTACAGCAATGGCAACCTCAATGACTGCTCGAAGGCCACCAAGACGGTTGGCTACGTGTACATCTTCGATCTGAAGGGCAAGCAGGAGGGGACGTTCAGTTTCAGCAACGTCTCGATCAATGCGCCGGGCAACCGGATGACGACGCAGCTGTACATAAAATAACCTGTCTCTCCACGTAGGAGCTGCCGAGCGCAGCGAGGCTGCGATCTTTACCCGGACGCTTGAGCCCCATATCAAAAGATCGCAGCCTTTCGGTAGCTCCTACACTACAAGCATCACCCAGCGGAGAGCGCCCATGATTCCTGGAACCAAGATCCCCCGAGCCCTGATCGCCGTGGCTGAAGGCGTCGATGATTTGCAGACGGTGACGCTGATCGATGTGTTGCGTCGCGCGCAGCTTGAAGTGGTGGTGGCGAGCATAGAGGGTCGTCGCATGCTCACCTGCGCACGCGGCACGCGCCTGACCGCCGATGGCATGCTGGTGGACGTGCTGGTGCAGGATTTCGATTTGATCGTCCTGCCAGGCGGCATCATCGGCGCGCAGCACCTGGCGGCCCATCAGCCTTTGCAGCAGTTGATCAAGGACCAGGCCGCCGCCGGGCGCTTCTTTGCCGCCATCGCCGAAGCCCCGGCATTGGTGCTCCAGGCATTCGGCGTCCTGCGCCAGCGCCGCATGACCTGCCTGCCTGCGGTGAGCCAGCAACTGTCCGGGTGCAGCTTCGTCGATCAACCGGTGGTGGTCGACGGCAATTGCATCACCGCGCAAGGCTCGGCTGCTGCCCTCGCGTTTGCCCTGGCGCTGGTGGAGCAACTCGCCGGCAAAGGCGTGAAAAACGTAGTGGCGGCGGAGTTGCTGGCGTGACACTTCAGAATTCGTAACGACCCCGTGGCGAGGGAAGGGAGCTTGCTCCCGCTCGGCTGCGTAGCAGACGCTGATATTTCGTCATTCAATCGCCTTGAACGCTCATCCCACCCCGAAGTCGTACCCCTTATGACGGTGGTTTCCCAAAACGCCGCGTGTACGACTAACCGTGAGGTGTTCCATGAGCGCGACTTTGTCCGAAGCGACGCCGGCGTCCTTCGTCCCTCATCCCATACGTCTGACCCTCAATGGCGCGGTGCGCGAGTTGCAGGTGCTGCCGTGGACTACGCTGTTGGACCTGCTGCGCGAGCAGTTGGACCTGGTGGGCAGCAAGAAGGGCTGTGACCACGGCCAATGCGGTGCTTGCACCGTGCTGCGCGATGGCAAGCGGATCAACGCTTGCCTGACCCTGGCGGTGATGTGTGATGGGGCCGAGTTGACCACTGTCGAGGGCCTGGCGAATGGCGACGAGTTGCATCCCATGCAACGGGCGTTCATCAAGCATGACGCCTTCCAGTGTGGCTACTGCACACCAGGGCAGATCTGTTCTGCGGTGGCCCTGGCCAGCGAGGGTCGGGCGCGGACGAGCGCCGAAATCAGCGAGCTGATGAGCGGCAATCTCTGCCGGTGCGGCGCCTACAACAACATCCGCGATGCCATCGAAGAAGCCCTGCCGCTCTGCCAGCAGACGGGAGGTGAGTCGTGAATCCCTTTCGCTATAGCAAGCCCGACACACTGCAGGCCGCCGTCGAACTGTCGAGTGTGAATTCACGTTTCATCGCGGGCGGCACCAACCTGCTGGACCTGATGAAGGAAAACCTCACCCGCCCCGAGCATCTGATCGACATCACGGGCCTGCCTCTGGCCGACCTCAGCGAAACGCCTTCGGGCGGGGTGATGATCGGCGCATTGGTGAGCAACGCCGACCTCGCCTGGCACCCGTGGATCGAACGTCGTTACCCGTTGCTCTCCCAAGCCATCCTGGCGGGCGCTTCGCCACAACTTCGCAACATGGCCAGTACGGGCGGCAACCTGCTGCAACGCACCCGCTGCTATTACTTTTACGATGCCAGCGTGCCGTGCAACAAGCGCAGGCCTGGCAGTGGCTGCCCGGCGCGAAGCGGCTTGAACCGGATCCACGCGATCCTGGGGGCGAGTGACCAGTGTGTCGCGACGCATCCCTCCGACATGTGCGTGGCCCTCGCGGCCCTTGATGCGGTGGTTCATGTGCTGGGGCGCGGTGGTCCACGGACCATCGAGTTCGCCGATTTCCATCGCCTGCCCGGCGACGCGCCGGACCGGGACAATCAACTGGCCGATGACGAGCTGATCACCTACATCGAGCTGCCGCCCGCCGGTTTTGCCGAACACAGCCATTACCTGAAGATTCGTGATCGGGCGTCCTATGCCTTCGCGCTGGTGTCGGTCGCGGCGGCGCTGGAGCTGGACGGGCCGGTGATCCGACAGGCGCGCCTGGCCCTCGGCGGCGTGGCGCACAAGCCCTGGCGCGATCGGGCCGTCGAGAGCTGGCTGACGGGCCAGGCGGTCAGTCGCGAGACCTTCACAGCCGCTGCGGATGCGCTGTTGCAGGACGCCGAACCGCTTGAGCACAACGGCTTCAAGGTCAAGCTGGCGCGACGGGCAATCGTCCGCGCCTTGAGCGAAGCGGCACTGGTAGGAGGAGCGGCCCGATGAACGCACAGAGCAAAACCATAGGGCAACCGTTGGACCGGGTCGACGGCCTGCTCAAGGTCACCGGTCGCGCCCGTTATGCCGGTGAATACCCCGAGAGTGGCTTGTTGCACGGCAGCGTAGTGTCCAGCGCGATTGCACGGGGCCGCGTCGTGCGTATCGATGCCTCCCGGGCCCTGGCGCTGCCGGGTGTCGTCGCGGTGATCGATCACAGCAATCGCCCGAAAATCGCCAGTTACGACGAGCCCTACCAGGATGCCGACGCGGCGGAGGGCTCGCCGTTTCGGCCATTGTTCAACGCGCAGATTCTCTACAGCGGCCAGCCGCTGGCCCTGGTGGTCGCCGAGAACCTGGAACTGGCCCGTTATGCCGGCTCGCTGGTGGACATCGAATACGAAGCCGAGGCGCATCAGACCGACCTGGCCATCCAGCAAAACGAAGCCCATCCGGCGCCAGCCGAATTGCCCAAGCCCCGTGGGAATTTTCAGGGCGAGTACGCCAGTTCGGCGTTGAGCGTGGATGTGTCCTACAGCACGCCGGTTGAGCACCACAACCCGATGGAGCCTCACGCCTCCACCGTGCTGTATCAACCCGACGGCAGCCTGCATGTCCATGACAAGACCCAAGGCGCGCAGAACTGCCAACAGTATGTGCAAAAAGTGTTTGGCCTGGAGAAGGAGCAAGTGCGGGTGTTTGCCGCGTTCGTCGGCGGCGCCTTCGGTTCCGGGCTGCGGCCGCAATATCAATTGCCGCTGGCGGTGATGGCCGCGCTGGCGTTGAAACGCTCGGTACGCGTGAGCCTGACGCGCCAGCAAATGTTTACCTTCGGCTATCGGCCACGCACCTTCCAGCGCTTGCAACTGGGCGCCGCCGCCAACGGCAGGTTGCTTGCCGTGGCGCACACCGCTATCGGCCAGACCTCGCGTTTCGAAGATTTCACCGAACACGTGGTGGAGTGGAGCGGCATGCTCTATCACTGCGACAACGTGACGTTGACCTACAAACTGGCGCCGCTGGATGTCTACACGCCGCTGGACATGCGCGCGCCGGGCGCGGCCCTTGGGTTGATCGGCCTGGAATGCGCCATGGACGAGTTGGCCTGTGCGTTGGCAATCGACCCGGTGCAGTTGCGTTTGATCAACTACGCCGAGCGCAACGAAAACGAGGGCAAGCCGTATTCCAGCAAGGAGCTGAGGGCCTGTTACGCCGAAGGTGCCAAGCGTTTCGGCTGGGACAAGCGCAACCCGGAGCCGCGCAGCATGCGCAAGGACCGGCAACTAGTGGGCTGGGGCATGGCCGGTGGCGTGTGGGAAGCCATGCAGCAGAAGGCCAGCGCCCGGGCATCGCTGGACGCCGAGGGCAAGTTGACCGTGAGCAGCGCGACCACCGACATCGGCACCGGTACCTACACGGTCATGACGCAAATCGCCGCCGAGGCGTCAGGCGTTTCCCTCGAGAACGTCACGTTTGTGCTGGGTGATTCATCGCTTCCGACGGCGCCGCTACAGGGCGGTTCGTTCACCGTCTCGTCCGTGGGCACGGCGGTGCAGCAAGCCTGTGAAGCACTCAGGGAAAAACTGCTCGCCGTGGCCCGGCAGGCCTGCGCTGACTTCAGTGGCGCGACCCTGGAACAAGTTACGTTTGCCGACGGTGAACTGCGCATGGGCACGGCCAGCGTCGCGCTGTCGGAGCTGGCTCAAAAAAGCGGTGAAATGCCGTTGCAGGCAGAAGTCTCCACCGGGCCGGACGAGAAACGCCAGGCCTACGCCACCGCGACGCACTCGGCCGTATTCGTTGAGGTGCTGGTGGACGAAGACCTTGGCACGGTGAAGGTCAATCGGGTCGTTAGCGCGATTGCCGCCGGACGGGTGATCAATCCGAAAACCGCCCGCAGCCAGATCCTCGGCGGCGTGGTCTGGGGTGTCGGCATGGCGTTGCATGAAGAAACCCTGACGGACCACGCCCTGGGCCGTCACATGAATCACAACCTGGCTGAATACCACGTACCGGTTAACGCCGATATCGGGGACATAGACGTGATTTTTGTCGAGGAACATGACGAGATCGTCAACGCCCTCGGTTCCAAGGGCGTCGGCGAGATCGGCATTGTCGGCGTGGCCGCAGCGGTGGCGAATGCGATCTACCACGCCACGGGCAAGCGAGTGCGGGATTTCCCGATCACCCTGGACAAGTTGCTCTAGGTTTTGGCTTCGTCCACGGGTGCGTGCATCCGGTCGCGGTGGGCCAGGGTCGGGAACAATTTAATCCAGGCCCCGGTCACCAACAGCGTGCCGACGCCACCCATGACCACCGCCGGCACGGTGCCGAACCAATGGGCGGTGAGGCCGGATTCGAATTCGCCCAACTGGTTCGACGCGCCGATAAATAACCCGTTCACCGCGCTGACCCGCCCACGCATCTCGTCCGGCGTTTCCAGTTGCACGAACGAGGCGCGGATCACCATGCTGATCATGTCGGCCGCGCCCAGCACCACCAGCACCGCAAGGGAAAACCAGAATGAAGTGGAGAGACCAAACGCAATGGTGGCGACGCCGAACACGCCCACGGCGGTGAACATTACGCGGCCGACCTTGCGCTCCACGGCGAAGCGCGCCAGCCACAGTGACATCAGCAAGGCCCCGACCGCCGGCGCCGAACGCAACAGGCCCAGGCCCCAGGGACCGGTGAGCAGGATGTCCTTGGCAAACACCGGCAGCAGCGCGGTCGCGCCACCCAGCAGCACCGCGAACAGGTCCAGGGAAATCGCCCCAAGGATGTCCGGACGGCTGCGAATGAAGCGAATACCCGCCAACAGCGAATCGAGGGTCGCCTTACCTTTGTTCAGCGGTGTCTGCCGGGCCGGCAGGTTGAGCATCAGGCAACAGGCAATGATGTAGAGCAATACGGTTGGCCCATAGACCCAGACGCTGCCGAAGGCATACAGCAAACCGCCAAGGGCCGGGGCGACGATGGTCGCCGATTGCTGGGCCGATTGCGCGGCGGCCACGGCCCGGGGAAACAGCGCAGCCGGGACGATGCTCGGCAGCAGGGCCTGGGTGGTCGGCATTTCGAAGGATCGGGCCGCGCCGAGCAGGAACGCGAGGATGAAAATCATCTCGCGCGTGACGTTGTCGGTGGCGCTTCCGATCGCCAGGGCCAAGGCAATCATCGCCTGCAATGACTGGCAGATTGCCGCGACTTTGCGTCGATCGTATCGATCCGCCACATGCCCGGTGTGAAGCATGAACAGCACGCGCGGGGCGAATTCCACCAAGCCGACGAGGCCCAGGTCCAAGACGTTGCCGGTCAGTTGATAAAGGTTCCAGCCGATGGCTACGGTAAGCATCTGGAAACCGCTGGCGGTGAAGATCCGGGCCAGCCAGAAGGCAATGAAAGGACGATGGTGACGGAGCAGCAACGGCGCTTGGCTGGGCATCTGTGACGGGGTCCGCAGTGGTGAAGGGCGAGATTATCACCGAGCTGTAACTGGAAGTTGCGAGGGAGGGAAAAAATAGTTAGCAAAACATCAATTCAACCTGATGCGGGCTTTTGTGGCGAGGGAGCTTGCTCCCGCTGGGTCGGACCGACGCTTCGGGCGTAGCGGCCCTCGATTTTGACGGTCGCTGCGCAACCGAGCGGGAGCAAGCTCCCTCGCCACAGGTCCGTGTAGGTTTGGGAAATCTGGATTTTGTGGCACTGAGACAACCTGTCACGCGACAAAAGACCACGCCGTCCATCGGCCGATATGCGACTACTCTTTGAGCATTGCTTGACCCAGGTCAATTCCCTTTCGGGGCGTTGTGCTGGCGGCCATCCGGCCAGAGTCCTGCGTTGTGACGGTTAAAAAAAGAACGATTTGAAAAGCATCGCACTCCATATCCCTGGGGGCTGTGATGCAGGCCCCGCCCGCAGCCGGTTTTACCTGACAGAGGAAGACTTATGTTCGGTTTGGAGGCGCTCGATCTCGCCCGAATCCAGTTTGCGTTCACGATCTCGTTCCACATCCTGTTCCCGGCCATCACCATCGGCCTGGCGAGTTACCTGGCGGTGCTCGAAGGCCTGTGGCTGAAGACGCGGGACGATACCTACCGCGACCTGTATCACTTCTGGTCGAAAATCTTTGCCGTCAACTTCGGCATGGGCGTGGTGTCCGGACTGGTCATGGCGTATCAGTTCGGCACCAACTGGAGCCGCTTCTCGGACTTCGCCGGCGCTGTCACCGGGCCGCTGCTGACCTACGAAGTGCTCACGGCGTTCTTCCTCGAAGCGGGTTTCCTCGGTGTGATGCTGTTCGGCTGGAATCGCGTTGGCCGTGGCTTGCACTTCTTTTCCACGGTCATGGTGGCGATCGGCACGCTGATCTCGACGTTCTGGATCCTGTCTTCCAACAGTTGGATGCAAACCCCGCAGGGCTACGAAATCGTCGATGGCCGGGTCATTCCGGTGGACTGGCTGGCGGTGGTGTTCAACCCTTCGTTCCCGTTCCGGCTGATGCACATGTCGGTCGCGGCGTTCGTCGCCACGGCGTTTTTTGTCGGCTCGTCGGCGGCCTGGCATTTGCTGCGCGGCCGCGACAACCCGGCGGTGCGCCGCATGTTGTCGATGGCCATGTGGATGGCCTTGTTGGTGGCGCCGGTACAAGCGGTCATCGGCGACTTCCATGGCCTCAACACCCTCAAGCATCAACCGGCAAAAATTGCCGCGATCGAAGGCCATTGGGAAAACGTCGGTGACGAGCCCACGCCGCTGATCCTGTTCGGCTGGCCCGACATGAAGGCAGAAAAAACCAAATATGCCGTGGAGATTCCGTACCTGGGCAGCTTGATCCTGACGCACTCACTGACCGATCAAGTGCCGGCTCTCAAGGAATTCCCGCCTGAAGACCGGCCAAATTCGACCATTGTGTTCTGGTCATTCCGGGTCATGGTAGGCCTGGGTTTCCTGATGATCTTCACCGGCCTGTGCAGCTTGTGGCTGCGTCGTAACGACCGGCTGTTCCAATCGCGACCGTTCCTGCACCTAGTGCTGTGGATGGGACCGTCCGGGCTGATCGCCATTCTCGCCGGCTGGTTCACCACGGAGATCGGGCGCCAGCCGTGGGTGGTCTACGGCCTGATGCGCACGGCTGATGCATCGTCCGGCCACAGCTTTGCGCAGATGAGCTTTACCCTGGTCATGTTCGTGGTGGTGTATTTCGCACTGTTCGGCGCGGGCCTTAGCTACATGATGCGCCTGGTGCGCAAGGGCCCGGTGGCCCACGAAGCCGAGCCGACCGATGGTGGCCCGGGACAGAAACGCACCCCGGCCCGTCCATTGTCGGCGGCCAACGAAGGCGACGACGAAGTGGACCACAACGACAGCTCGCACAAGGGGAATTGAGTCATGGGTATTGATCTTCCGCTGATCTGGGCCGTGGTCATCATCTTCGGCATCATGATGTACGTGATCATGGACGGCTTCGACCTGGGCATCGGCATTCTCTTCCCCTTCGTCAAGGGCGAGCGCGACCGCGATGTGATGATGAACACCGTCGCGCCGGTCTGGGACGGTAATGAAACCTGGCTGGTGCTGGGTGGCGCCGGGCTGTTCGGGGCGTTCCCGCTGGCTTACTCGGTAGTGCTTTCGGCGTTGTACCTACCGCTGATTCTGATGCTTATCGGCCTGATCTTCCGGGGCGTGGCGTTCGAGTTCCGTTTCAAGGCCAGGGCCGAGAAGCGGCACTTGTGGGACAAGGCGTTCATCGGCGGTTCGCTGACGGCGACGTTCTTCCAAGGCGTTGCGCTGGGGGCGTTCATCGATGGTTTCGAAGTGGTTAACCGCCAGTATGCCGGCGGCTCCCTGGACTGGTTCACGCCCTTTACGATGTTCTGCGGCCTGGCGCTGATTGCCGCCTACGCCTTGCTCGGCTGTACCTGGCTGATCATGAAGACCGAAGGCAAGTTGCAAGGACAGATGCACGACCTGGCGAGGCCGCTGGCCTTCGTGGTGCTGACGGTGATCGGCATCGTCAGCATCTGGACGCCGCTGGCCCACGCCGACATCGCGGCCCGTTGGTTCACCTTGCCGAACCTGTTCTGGTTCCTGCCGGTACCGATCCTGGTGCTCGTGACCATGTACGGGTTGTTCCGCGCCGTGGCCCGCAACGCCAACTACACACCCTTCATCCTGACGTTGGTGCTGATTTTCCTCGGCTACAGCGGCCTGGGCATCAGCCTGTGGCCGAACATCGTGCCGCCGTCCATCTCGATCTGGGACGCCGCGTCACCGCCACAGAGCCAGGGCTTCATGCTGGTCGGCACGTTGTTCATCATTCCGTTGATCCTGGTGTACACCTTCTGGAGCTACTACGTATTCCGCGGCAAGGTGACCCACGACGACGGCTACCATTGATCGACCTGCGAGGTGCCGAGTATGGCCAAGCCTGACTTGAAGGACATCGAGGCCGCTGAAAAAAAACCGTTATGGCAGCGGCTTGGTTGGCTGGCGGCGATCTGGGCCGGCAGTGTGCTGGCGCTCTTTGTGGTCGCCAGCCTGATGCGGATGTTCATGAACGCAGCGGGGCTGACGACTCACTGATCCAGCCTATTTGCGAGCTTTGAGAATCACGAACTTCGGCGTGGCGGCCACTTGCTCGACGCCCCGATACAGGCGCGCCAACTTGCTGTGGTAGCCCAGGTGCCGGTTGCCGACGATGTACAGCGCGCCGCCGACAACCAACGCTTCGCGGGCTTGCTGGAACATGCGCCAGGCGAGGAAGTCGCCCACCACTTGCTGCTGGTGGAAGGGCGGGTTGCACAGCACCACATCCAGGGATTGCGCTTCTTGCCCGGCCAGGCCATCGCCCGCCCTCACGATGACTTCGCGCTCGCCCAGGGCGGCTCGCCAGTTTTCGGCGGCCGATTGCACGGCCATATACGACTCGTCCACCAAGGTGTAACGGGCGTCCGGATTTTCCAGGGCGCTGGCGATGGCCAGCACGCCGTTGCCGCAACCGAGGTCCGCGACGCGTGCCGAGCCCAGGTTTTTTGGCAGATGCGGCAGGAAGGCACGGGTGCCGATGTCGAGCCCTTCGCGACAGAACACGTTGGCGTGATTGAGCAGTTCGATTTTCGGCTCGTCCAAGCCATAACGCGTGGGGTAAGGGGAGGTGGCCGGTGGCTTGGCTTGTGGCGTGGCAATCAACAGACGAGCCTTCTTGACCGCCAACGAAGCCTGAACCGGGCCGATGTAGCGTTCCAGCAGTTCACCGGCGGCTCGGGGTAGATGCTTGACCATTGCGGCGGCGATGACTTGCGCACCTGGCGCCAGTTGGCCTTGCAGCCGGATCAGTTGTTCCTCCAGCAGCGCCAGGGTCTTGGGTACTTTAATCAGCACTCGGTCGAAGGGGCCGGCCACCGGTTCACTGGCGGGCACGGTCGGCACCGCATCGAAGGGCAGGCCGTTGCGCACCAGGTTTTTCTCCAATGCCTGGAAGGCCAGGAACGAGTCCCCGCTGCTGGTGACGTGGACTTTGCCGACAAGGCTGGCGGCCAGGGCGCCGAAGCTGTCATTGAGCACCATTACGCGGCTACCAACGCCCGGTTGTTGCTCCGCCAGGTACGCAAGCAGGTATTCGTCGGCTGCGTCGAAAGCCTGCAGCGGTTCGTTCTGCTGTTCGGGCTGGCGGATCAGGTCGAGTTGGGCGAAAGGGCTGTCGAGCAAAGGCATGGCTGGGACTCTGGAAAATCAACGAATGTCCCGCTGCCTGGGGCAGGTGTGTCAGCGGGGCCGCCTGAATGAACTGCGTCGCGTGGTAGGCGCGTCATCATCCAAGTGGAGCCGCGAATGTTACGTTTTTTCGCGAGGCATTACTCGCGGGTTTTCAGGGTCGCAACCTGACCTGCTCTTCAAATCACGCGAATCTGGGCCGCCTTGGCCACCGCCGAGATTTTATTGGTCACGTTCAATTTGCGCATGCAGCTACAAACATGGAAGTTCACGGTGCGTTCGGAAAGGCAAAGGATCCTGCCGACTTCCGACGCGGTCTTCCCTTCAGCGGACCATCTCAACACTTCAATTTCGCGAGGCGAGAGATGACTTGTCGTTAGTGAAGGCAGCCTGGCCAATTTTTTGCTTGCCAACGTATGCAGCCTTTGGCTGGCAAAAATGGCGTAGCCGAGGTTCCCGTAATGCTCTTCTGCGTCAATACGGCAATGAGTCCTGGCGAGGCTGAACATGCTGTAGTAAGCACTTTTTTCGTCATGCACAGCTTGGGTCCAACCATGCCTGAGACCCTGTCGATCTAAATCCTCCCACAACTTGGGGGCTTCGGAAAAAACACGTTCGGTCCATAGAATCGGCAGAGAGGATTGATTGCAGTGAGCTACTAAGGGGTCGTTAGCAGCGTAACCATTTTCTTCATAGAGTCTGTCCCATCCATAAGGATAATTATTGAGGTTTATCTTGCTGGCGCATCGACCTGGCGGTCCTGAATAAGCAGTGAAGGCACAGAAATCAAAGCCCTGATTATTAAAGAAATCCCTAGCCAGGCGATAGGCATTTTGCAAGTCCTGTTCACACGATAGCTTTTTTAGTTGCAAGTCTTTCCATTCGTCCATCGCATTCTCCTGGTGTGGCATACAGCGAAGCGGATCCAATCGGTGAGGCGAGGGTGAGTGTAGGACTTTTCCTACGCTCTAGTTGGATTTTTTTCTTTTACTTGCACTTGTTGTTATTAAATAACTGTCTGCTATTTCGTTTTATCGATGCATGATCATATATCTGTATAACTTTGGTAGAAGATTTTCGCGGCACGGCTTGGGATCGTCGGATCAATGCTATCTTTCGTCTCAGTGGTTAACGTGCCGACTTTGCGGGACACTAGAGCCCTTGTCCTACTGGAGTCGCCCATGACTGACAGCGCAGAGAAGTTTACCCGCCAGACGCTGATCGACGTGCAACCCCTGACGCCTCATCTGTTTACATTGCGTACCACCCGGGATCGCGGCTTTCGCTTTCGAGCAGGCCAGTTCGCCCGGCTTGGGGTCGTCAAGGCAGACGGTACGACCGTCTGGCGCGCTTATTCCATGGTGTCGTCACCCTTTGACGAATTCCTTGAGTTTTTTTCCATCGTCGTCCCGGACGGAGAGTTCACCAGCGAGCTCAGCCGCCTCAAACCCGGCGATAGTTTATTGGTCGAACGCCAAGCCTTTGGCTACCTGACCCTGGACCGTTTCGTGGATGGACGGGACTTGTGGCTTTTGTCCACTGGCACCGGCGTTGCGCCGTTTCTCTCGATTCTCCAGGATTTTGAAGCCTGGGGAAAATTCGAACGCATCACTCTGGTCTACAGCGTTCGCGAAGGGCGGGAGCTGGCCTATCAGGCGTTGATCGAAGGGTTGACCCAGCGTGATTACCTTGCCGAATACGCCCATAAGTTTCGATTCATTGCCACTGTCACCCGAGAGCACCATCCGGCCGCGTTGAATGGGCGAATCACCACGCTGATTGAAAACGGCGAATTGGAGCGAGCCGCCAATGTCCCGCTGACGCCGGAGCACTCGCGCGTCATGCTGTGCGGCAATCCGCAGATGATCGACGACACGCGCAAGCTGCTCAAGGCCAAGGGGCTGCAACTGAGCCTTACTCGCCGGCCCGGGCAGGTGGCGGTGGAAAATTACTGGTAGAAAAAAGGCGCCCGTGGACGCCTCTTTACACAGAGCGAGGATCAGGGCCGCTCGTTCTGGGCCTTGAGTAGGTCACGGATCTCGCTCAGCAGTTGTTCTTCCTTGGTTGGCACCGGGGGCGCGCTCGGGGCGACGGCTTCTTCGCGCTTGAGTCGGTTGATGGCCTTGACGCCCATGAATATCGCGAACGCGACGATGATGAAATCCACCATGCTCTGGATGAATTTGCCGTAGGCCAGCACGACTGCCGGCGTATCGCCTTGGGCGGCCTTGAGTGTGATGGCCAGGTCGCTGAAGTCCACCCCGCCGATCAAAAGGCCAATCGGAGGCATGACCACGTCACCCACGAATGACGAAACAATCTTGCCAAAAGCGGCACCGATGATAATCCCGACGGCCATGTCGACGACATTGCCTTTGACCGCGAAGGCCTTGAACTCGCTTAGCACGCCCATGAGTTATTCCTTGTGGCAGATGAGTAGATACCCGCAGTGTAAGCCAGCCAAACGTCGCTCGCTCGAAATGCCTGCTTACAATGCTGGCTTGTTTATCGACTCGACAGTTAGGGAAAAGTTTACAAAGTGCCATCAATCGCGCGTGATACGCGGTTTATACCCGATTCCCTACACCGTTTTTTCTATCGATGCGGTACGGCATTTCTATTTAGGTTTTGGATTTTCGGGCACTAGCCTCTGAAAGGCGCACATGGATGCGCTCTATAAAATCAGAGGAAACGCCAATGAACATTTCCCCAGGCCTCGGCACCCTATCCGGTCGCCGCTCCCTTGTTATGCTGACCGCCAGCCTGTTTTCCCTGTCCGTCAATGCAGCCACCCTGACTCGCGACAATGGCGCGGCGGTAGGCGACAACCAGAACTCGCAAACCGCAGGCCCCAATGGCCCGACCTTGTTGCAGGATGTGCAACTGATCCAGAAGCTCCAGCGTTTTGACCGTGAGCGCATCCCCGAGCGTGTCGTGCATGCCCGTGGTACCGGGGCCCATGGCGAATTTACCGTATCCAATGACCTGAGCGACTTGACCAAGGCGAAGGTCTTCGCCGCTGGGCAGGTCACGCCGGTGTTCGTACGCTTTTCCGCCGTGGTGCACGGCAATCATTCGCCGGAGACGTTGCGCGACCCTCGCGGCTTTGCCACTAAGTTCTATACCGCCGATGGCAACTGGGATCTGGTGGGCAATAACTTCCCGACATTTTTCATTCGCGACGCAATCAAGTTTCCCGACATGGTGCACGCATTCAAACCTGATCCGCGAACTAACCTGGACGATGATTCACGTCGTTTCGATTTCTTTTCCCATGTCCCGGAAGCGACTCGCACGCTGACCGAGCTGTATTCCAACTCCGGCACGCCAGCCAGTTATCGTGAAATGGACGGTAATGGCGTACACGCTTACAAGCTGATCAATGCCAAGGGCGACATCAGTTATGTGAAATTTCATTGGAAAAGTTTGCAGGGTCTGAAGAATCTCGACCCGAAAGAAGTCGTTAAAGTACAGGGGCAAGATTACGGTCACATGACAAACGACTTGGTCAGTCATATCAACAAGGGCGACTTTCCAAAGTGGGACTTGTACGTTCAGGTACTCAAGCCGCAGGACTTGTCCAAGTTCAACTTCGACCCACTGGACGCGACCAAGATCTGGCCGGATGTGCCTGAGCGAAAAGTTGGACAAATGGTCTTGAATCGCAACCCGTCCAATGTATTCCAGGAAACCGAACAGGTGGCGATGGCTCCCGCCAACCTGGTGCCGGGTATCGAACCTTCGGAAGATCGCCTGTTGCAGGGCCGGGTGTTTTCCTATGCCGATACGCAAATGTACCGGGTCGGGCCGAACGCGTTGCAGTTGCCCATCAACACCCCCAAGGTCGCCGTCAATAACGGCAACCAGGATGGCGCGATGAATTCTGGCAGTAGCAGTACCGGCGTGAATTATCAGCCGAGTCGGCTGATGCCGCGTGAAGAGCAACCCGCCGCGCGCTATAGCCAGACCGAGCTGACCGGCAGCACCCAGCAGGCAAAAATCCAGCGTGAGCAGAATTTCAAGCAGGCCGGTGATCTGTACCGTTCGTTCAGCAAGAAAGAACGTGATGACCTGATCGAAAGTTTCGGCGGGTCATTGGCGACCACCGACGACGAGAGCAAGCATATCATCCTGTCGTTCCTCTACAAGGCTGATCCTGAATACGGCACTGGTGTGGCCCGTGTCGCCAAGGGTGATCTGGCTCGGGTCAAGGCGTTGGCCGAGAAGCTGAACGACTGATTCGCCTGAGGGAGCCGAGCGGGATCGGCTCCCTCAGTCTGGGATCGTATGGAGAGGCCATGATGCGTAAATTATTTTTCCTGATATTCGCCACTTGGTCATGGGCTGTGCTGGCCGATCAGGCTCCGCCCGCCGATCCGGCCGAGGTGCGGGAGCAATTGCAAGACTATTATTTCGACGCCGCCCGCCGGGGCGATGTGCCGATGCTCGACACTTTCATCGAGGCCGGTTACTCGCTCGATACTCGGGACGAGAAGGGCTACACCGCGCTGATCCTGGCGGCTTATCACGGTCACGAGCCGGCGGTCGAACGGCTGCTGGCTGCCGGCGCTGATGCCTGCGCCCAGGACAAGCGTGGCAACACGGCGCTGATGGGCGCCATTTTCAAGGGCGAGGTGCATATCGCGCAGCGTTTATTGTCGACCGACTGCAGCCCCGATCAACGCAACGGTGCCGGACAGACCGCTGCGATGTATGCCGGCCTTTTCAAGCGCGATGAGCTGCTCGACGCCCTGAAGGCCAAGGGCGCCGACCTGGAGGCCAGGGATCCGCTGGGCAATACCGCAGCTGACTTGGCAAAGGGTGAAATCAGAATGCCGGCCCCGCAGTAAAGCCCGACTGTTATCATCGCGGTTTTTACCCGGAGTTCAGATGGCCAAGGCAAAGCGCATGTACGGCTGCACCGAGTGCGGCTCGACCTTTCCCAAATGGGCTGGCCAATGCAGTGAATGCGGGGCCTGGAACACCCTGACCGAAACCATGGTGGAGAGCGGCGGGGCTGCGGCGCCCACCGGTCGTACCGGGTGGGCCGGCCAGCAAGCGCAGATCAAGACCCTGGCCGAGGTCAGCGTCGAGGAAATCCCGCGTTTCTCTACCGCGTCCGGCGAGCTTGACCGGGTGCTGGGCGGCGGCCTGGTGGATGGTTCTGTGGTGTTGATCGGTGGCGATCCGGGCATCGGCAAGTCCACCATCCTATTGCAGACCTTGTGCAATCTCGCCACGCGCATGCCGGCGCTGTACGTCACTGGCGAAGAGTCCCAGCAGCAAGTCGCCATGCGCGCTCGACGTTTGGGCTTGCCCCAGGATCAACTGCGGGTCATGACCGAGACCTGCATCGAAACCATCATCGCCACGGCGCGCCTGGAAAAACCCAAGGTCATGGTGATCGACTCGATCCAGACCATTTTCACCGAGCAACTGCAATCTGCGCCGGGCGGCGTGTCCCAGGTACGCGAGAGCGCGGCGTTGCTGGTGCGCTACGCCAAGCAGAGCGGCACGGCGATCTTCCTGGTAGGCCACGTCACCAAGGAAGGCGCGCTGGCGGGGCCGCGCGTGCTGGAACACATGGTAGACACGGTGTTGTATTTCGAAGGCGAATCCGATGGGCGCCTGCGTTTGCTGAGGGCGGTGAAGAATCGTTTTGGCGCCGTCAACGAATTGGGTGTGTTCGGCATGACTGACCGGGGCCTGAAAGAAGTTTCGAACCCTTCGGCGATCTTTCTGACGCGTGCCCAGGAAGAAGTCCCCGGTAGCGTGGTCATGGCGACGTGGGAAGGCACCCGGCCGATGTTGGTGGAAGTGCAGGCGCTGGTGGACGACAGTCATCTGGCGAACCCGCGTCGGGTCACATTGGGGCTGGATCAGAACCGGCTGGCCATGCTGTTGGCGGTCCTGCACCGGCACGGCGGAATTCCTACGCACGACCAGGATGTATTCCTCAACGTGGTGGGCGGGGTCAAGGTGCTGGAGACCGCGTCCGACCTGGCATTGATGGCGGCCGTCATGTCCAGCCTGCGAAACCGGCCGCTGCCTCACGATCTGTTGGTGTTTGGCGAAGTGGGGCTTTCGGGCGAAGTGCGGCCGGTGCCCAGTGGCCAGGAGCGGCTCAAGGAAGCGGCCAAGCATGGCTTCAAGCGGGCCATCGTGCCCAAGGGCAACGCGCCGAAGGAAGCGCCGGCAGGGTTGCAGATCATTGCGGTGACACGCCTGGAGCAGGCGTTGGATGCGTTGTTCGAATGACACAAAGGTTGGTGCCGTGCGCGGTGGTGAAGCTACTTTTCCGTGGCGAGGGGATTTATCCCCGCTGGGCTGCGCAGCGGCCCTAGATCTGGCTACTCGGTGGATCAGGTAGATTTTCAGTCACTTCTTTGGGACTGCTGCGCAGCCCAACGTGGATAAATCTCCTCGCCACAGGAATCATTGGAGTGCCTAAATGTGGATCAACGCCGCCAACTCCCGCTCCAGCTCATCATGATCGGCCAGGTTGAGCTCCACCAAACGGCGCAGATGGGCAATGGAGTCCAGGTCGATGTGCTCGCAGACGAAACCCAGGTGGCCATGGTCATCGTGAGCCAGGCGGACTTCCATCTTGACCTCGGCCTCAGGGCTCAGGTGGATGTCAGCCATGAAAGGTTCCTCTGGGTCGCCGAGCCAAGGCTGAGGTTTTTCAATCAGTAACCCTTTCAGGGACAAGTCCAGCAACTTCACCGGCCAGATGAAGGGGCCCTGGCTCAGTTCGGTCCTGGCATGGAACTCAATTCGTACGAAGCGGCGACGTTCGCTCATTACGCATTCCCTCTGGTTATTCACTGACTATAGACCCAACTGACTGCACATCGTCACCGTTCGACCGCTGACAGACGAATGTCGGGTATGGCCTTTGCCCGGGTTAGCGCTAAACTCCAATGGCTACCTTCTTGTCCACCCTGGCTGGAATATAAAAATGAACAACAATAATAGCCCGCTACGCCATCTACCTTGGCTACTGCTGGCCATCGTCGGTGCGTGCGCCTTGGGCGTCGTGGCCTTGCGTCGAGGCGAGGCCATCAACGCCCTCTGGATCGTCGTCGCGGCAGTCGCCATCTACCTGGTCGCCTACCGCTACTACAGCCTTTTCATCGCCAACAACGTGATGCAACTCGATGCGCGCCGGGCCACGCCTGCCGTGCTCAACAACGATGGCCTGGACTACGTCCCGACCAACAAGCACATTCTTTTCGGCCACCATTTCGCGGCCATTGCCGGCGCGGGGCCGCTGGTCGGGCCGGTGCTGGCGGCGCAGATGGGCTACCTGCCCGGCACGCTCTGGCTGATCGCCGGCGTGGTGCTGGCCGGTGCGGTGCAGGATTTCATGGTCCTGTTCCTGTCCACCCGCCGCAACGGTCGCTCCCTGGGCGACATGGTGCGCGAGGAAATGGGCCGCATCCCCGGCACCATCGCGCTGTTCGGCTGCTTCCTGATCATGATCATCATCCTCGCGGTGCTGGCGCTGATCGTGGTCAAGGCCCTGGCCGAGAGCCCGTGGGGCATCTTCACGGTGATGGCGACCATCCCGATCGCGATGTTCATGGGCATCTACATGCGCTACATCCGCCCGGGCCGCATCGGCGAGATCTCGATCATCGGCGTGCTGTTGCTGCTGGGTTCGATCTGGCTGGGCGGGCAAATTGCCGCCGACCCGGTCTGGGCCAAGGCCTTTTCCTTCACCGGGATCCAGATCACCTGGATGCTGATCGGCTATGGTTTTGTCGCGGCGGTGCTGCCGGTGTGGCTGATCCTGGCGCCACGGGACTACCTGTCCACGTTCCTCAAGATCGGCACCATCGTCGCCCTGGCGATCGGCATCCTGGTGACCATGCCCGAGCTGAAAATGCCGGCACTGACCCAGTTCACCGACGGTACCGGGCCGGTGTGGAAGGGCGGTCTGTTCCCGTTCCTGTTCATCACTATCGCCTGCGGCGCGGTCTCGGGCTTCCACGCGCTGATCTCCTCGGGCACCACGCCCAAGCTGCTGGATAACGAAACCAACGCCCGCTACATCGGTTACGGCGGCATGCTGATGGAGTCCTTCGTGGCCATCATGGCCATGGTCGCCGCCTCGGTGATCGAGCCAGGCGTGTACTTCGCCATGAACAGCCCGGCGGCGATCGTCGGCGGTGACGTGGTGGCCGTGGCCCAGACCGTCAGCAGTTGGGGCTTTGCAATCACTCCCGAGGCGCTGCAAGCGGTGGCCAAGGACATCGGCGAGACCACCGTGCTTGCCCGTGCCGGCGGTGCGCCGACCCTGGCGGTCGGTATCGCGCAGATCCTGCACTCGGTGCT
>NZ_VDLV01000037.1:0-3535 GCF_013608025.1 Pseudomonas brassicacearum subsp. neoaurantiaca
CTGGCTATCTTTAGGGCCGCTGCGCGCCCCAGCGGGAGCAAGCTCCCTCGCCACGGGATATTCGCTTACCTCCACATGTACCAAGGAACTAGAAAACTCAACACAGCGGGCAATTGTTGGCGGCGGCCCCGAGACCAAGAATCTGTGGCAGACCGGGAAAATTTCCCGGGTATAACAATAACCGCAGAGGTAGCCGCCATGATTCATCCCGCACGTCGCCAGCCCTTCGCCGTGAACCTGCTGCTCAGTGCCATGCTGCTGTCCGGTTCGGCGTTGGCCGCCGTGACCGATCAGGAAATTCTCCAGGACCCGAAGAACCCGCAACAGATCGTCACCAACGGCCTGGGTGTCCAAGGCCAACGCTACAGCCCGCTCGACACCCTCAACGTGAATAACGTCAAGGACCTGCGTCCGGTCTGGGCGTTTTCCTTCGGCGGCGAAAAGCAGCGCGGCCAGCAGGCCCAGCCGATGATCAAGGACGGGGTGATGTACCTCACCGGGTCCTACTCGCGGGTGTTCGCGGTGGATGCGCGCACCGGCAAGAAACTCTGGCAATACGACGCGCGCCTGCCCGATGACATCCGTCCTTGCTGCGACGTGATCAACCGGGGCGTGGCGCTGTATGGCGACCTGGTGTTCTTCGGCACCCTCGATGCCAAATTGGTGGCCTTGAACAAGGACACCGGCAAAGTGGTGTGGAGCAAGAAAGTCGCGGACCACAAGGAAGGTTATTCCATCAGCGCCGCGCCGATCGTGGTAAACGGCAAGCTCATCACAGGCGTGGCGGGCGGCGAGTTCGGTGTGGTCGGCCAGATCAGCGCGTTCGACCCGAAAAACGGTGAACTGCTGTGGACCCGGCCGACCGTAGAAGGCCACATGGGCTACGTCTACAAGGACGGCAAGGCCGTGGAGAACGGTATTTCCGGCGGCGAGGCGGGCAAGACCTGGCCGGGCGATCTCTGGAAAACCGGCGGCGCCGCGCCTTGGCTGGGCGGCTATTACGACCCGGAAACCAACCTGCTGCTGTTCGGCACCGGCAACCCGGCGCCATGGAACTCGCACCTGCGCCCTGGCGACAACCTTTACTCCTCGTCGCGCCTGGCCCTGAACCCGGACGACGGCAGCATCAAGTGGCACTTCCAGAGCACGCCCCACGACGGCTGGGACTATGACGGCGTCAACGAGCTGATCTCGTTCAACTACAAGGAAGGCGGCAAGGACATCAAGGCCGCGGCGACCGCCGACCGTAACGGCTTCTTCTACGTGCTCGACCGCACCAACGGCAAGTTCATCCGCGGCTTCCCGTTCGTCGACAAAATCACCTGGGCCACGGGCCTGGACAAGGATGGCCGGCCGATCTACAACGAGGCCAGCCGTCCGGGCGCGCCGGGCAGCGAAGCCAAGGGCAGTTCGGTGTTCGTCGCGCCGGCGTTCCTCGGTGCGAAAAACTGGATGCCAATGGCCTACAACCAGGACACCGGCCTGTTCTACGTGCCGTCCAACGAATGGGGCATGGACATCTGGAACGAAGGCATCGCCTACAAGAAAGGCGCGGCGTTCCTCGGCGCTGGTTTCACCATCAAGCCACTGAACGAGGATTACATCGGCGTGCTGCGGGCCATCGACCCCAAGACCGGCAAGGAAGTCTGGCGCCACAAGAACTTCGCGCCGCTGTGGGGCGGGGTCCTGACCACCAAGGGCAACTTGGTGTTCACCGGTACGCCTGAAGGGTTCCTCCAGGCGTTCAACGCCAAGACCGGGGAAAAAGTCTGGGAATTCCAGACCGGCTCCGGTGTGCTCGGTTCACCGATCACCTGGGAAATGGACGGCGAGCAGTACGTCTCGGTGGTTTCCGGCTGGGGCGGCGCGGTGCCGCTGTGGGGCGGCGAGGTGGCCAAGCGCGTGAAGGACTTCAACCAGGGCGGCATGCTCTGGACCTTCAAGTTGCCGAAGGAGCTTGTCGCAAAACGCTAAAACCTTGCCGAGAACCGTGGCGAGGGAGCTTGCTCCCGCTCGGCTGCGCAGCAGCCGCCAAAAGCGGGGAGTGCTGCGCACTCCAGCGGGAGCAAGCTCCCTCGCCACAAGGGCCTGCGCCGGCCTTGAAATTGCGCCTATCGCTTGAAACCTACGACCAAATAACGAGAGAGCCCCCTGCCAATGACGCATTCGTCCGGCCAGCGGGGCTCTCTACCATCGGCCTATCGCCTGTCCCGCGACAGGCATCGACCAGGCAGAGGCCCATCATGATCTACGCACAACCCGGAACCCCAGGCGCCGTCGTTTCCTTCAAGCCGCGCTATGGCAACTTCATCGGCGGCGAGTTCGTCGCGCCCGTCAACGGCGAGTACTTCACCAACACCTCGCCGGTCAATGGCGAAATCATCGGCGAGTTTCCACGCTCCAGCGCCGCCGACATCGACAAAGCCCTGGACGCGGCCCACGCTGCTGCTGATGCATGGGGCAAGACCTCGGTCCAGGATCGTTCCCTGGTGCTGCTGAAAATCGCCGACCGCATCGAGCAGAACCTGGAAATCCTCGCGGTCAGCGAGACCTGGGACAACGGCAAGGCCGTGCGTGAAACCCTGAACGCCGACGTGCCGCTGTCGGCTGACCATTTCCGCTACTTCGCCGGTTGCATCCGCGCCCAAGAGGGCGGCGCTGCCGAAATCAACGAGTTGACCACCGCCTATCATTTCCACGAGCCGCTGGGCGTGGTCGGGCAGATCATCCCGTGGAACTTCCCGCTGCTGATGGCTGCCTGGAAACTCGCCCCGGCCCTCGCCGCCGGCAACTGCATCGTGCTGAAGCCGGCGGAGCAGACGCCGCTGTCGATTACCGTATTCATCGAGCTGATCGCCGACCTGCTGCCAGCCGGCGTGTTGAACATTGTCCACGGCTTTGGCCGCGAAGCCGGCGAAGCCCTGGCCACCAGCAAACGCATCGCCAAGATCGCCTTCACCGGTTCGACCCCGGTCGGTTCGCACATCATGAAGTGCGCGGCCGAGAACATCATCCCGTCCACCGTGGAGCTGGGCGGCAAGTCGCCGAACATCTTCTTCGAAGACATCATGCAAGCCGAGCCGGCGTTCATCGAGAAGGCTGCCGAAGGCTTGGTGCTGGCGTTCTTCAACCAGGGCGAAGTGTGCACCTGCCCATCTCGCGCCTTGGTGCAGGAATCGATCTACGCACCGTTCATGGCCGAGGTCATGAAGAAGATCGCCAAGATCAAACGCGGCAACCCGCTGGACACCGAGACCATGGTCGGCGCCCAGGCGTCCCAGCAGCAATACGACAAAATCCTTTCGTACCTGGACATTGCCCGGGAAGAGGGCGCCGAGCTGCTGACCGGTGGCGCGGCCGAACGTCTTGAGGGCGATCTGTCGAGCGGCTATTACATCCAGCCGACCCTGCTCAAGGGCCATAACAAGATGCGCGTGTTCCAGGAAGAAATCTTCGGACCGGTGGTGGGCGTGACCACCTTCAAGGACGAAGCCGAAGCCCTGGCGATCGCCAACGACACCGAGTTCGGCCTCGG
>NZ_VDLV01000037.1:3545-165461 GCF_013608025.1 Pseudomonas brassicacearum subsp. neoaurantiaca
TGCCGCGTTCGGCGGCTACAAGAAATCCGGCGTCGGGCGTGAAACGCATAAGATGATGCTCGACCATTACCAGCAGACCAAGAACTTGCTGGTGAGCTATGACGTTAATCCGTTGGGGTTCTTCTAATCACCTGATACAGCAATTTCCCCTGTGGGAGCGAGCTTGCTCGCGATGAGGCCGGACCAGCTAGCATCGATGTTGACTGGTCGGCCGCTATCGCGAGCAAGCTCGCTCCCACAGGAATATTGTGAAATCCAGTAATACCAACGCACCCCAACCACCGCTTCGAAAGTAGCATTCGGGCCCTGGTCGCCCCGTGCATTAATGAACCTGCCGGAATCGCCCGGTACAAGAAGAGGAAAGACCCATGTGGACTAAACCCGCGTACACCGACCTGCGTATTGGCTTTGAAGTGACGATGTACTTCGCCAACCGATGAGTGCCTGGCCCGGCTTGACGCGTTCAGGCCGGGCTACCCATTGGTCGGATTGCATTAACGGCGGGATGCTTTAGGCTCAACGTATCCCTCGACAATAACAACAGGCTTACCCATGAGCCCCGCCACTGAAAAGATGAGCCTCAGCCCGCTGCGCAAGTTCGTTTCCCCTGAAATCATGTTCGGTGCCGGCTGCCGGCACAACGTCGGCAACTACGCCAAGACCTTCGGCGCCCGCAAGGTGCTGGTGGTCACCGATCCCGGGGTGATTGCCGCCGGTTGGGTCGGCGACGTCGAAGCCAGCCTGCAAGCCCAGGGCATCGATTACTGCATCTACAGCGCCGTCTCGCCCAACCCACGGGTCGAGGAAGTCATGCTCGGTGCCGAGCTGTACCGCGAAAACCACTGTGACGTGATCGTCGCGGTTGGCGGCGGCAGCCCGATGGACTGCGGCAAGGGCATCGGCATTGTCGTCGCCCATGGCCGCAACATTCTTGAATTCGAAGGCGTGGACACGCTGCATGTGCCCAGTCCGCCGCTGATCCTGATTCCTACCACGGCCGGTACCTCGGCCGACGTGTCGCAGTTCGTCATCATCTCCAACCAACAAGAGCGCATGAAGTTTTCCATCGTCAGCAAGGCAGCGGTGCCGGACGTGTCGTTGATCGACCCGGAAACGACCCTGAGCATGGACCCGTTCCTGTCGGCCTGTACCGGCATCGATGCGTTGGTGCATGCGATCGAGGCGTTCGTCTCCACCGGCCACGGACCGCTGACCGATCCCCACGCGCTGGAAGCGATGCGCCTGATCAACAATAACCTGGTGCAGATGATCGCCAATCCGGCGGACGTCGCCTTGCGGGAAAAGATCATGCTCGGCAGCATGCAGGCCGGGTTGGCGTTTTCCAACGCGATCCTCGGCGCGGTGCACGCGATGTCCCACAGCCTGGGCGGTTTTCTCGACCTGCCCCACGGTTTGTGCAACGCGGTGCTGGTGGAACACGTGGTGGCGTTCAACTACAACTCGGCGCCGGACCGCTTCAAAGTGATCGCCGAGACCCTGGGCATCGATTGCCGTGGGCTCAACCATCGGCAGATCCGCACCCGGCTGGTGGAACACCTGATCGCCCTCAAGCGCACCATCGGTTTCCACGAAACCCTCGGGCTGCACGGCGTGAGCACCTCGGACATTCCGTTCCTGTCGCAGCATGCGATGGATGACCCGTGCATTCTTACCAACCCTCGGGAGTCGAGCCAGCGGGATGTCGAGGTCGTCTATGGCGAAGCCCTCTGACGAGCAGCAGAAAGCCTTGGCGGGCTTGCTGGGGTTGGGCAACCACTCGACACGCAAGAGTCATTACCCGGAATTGGCGGCGCGTCTCGATGAGCTGGAGCAGGCCCGGCAACGCTTGCAACAGCTCAACGATCAACTGGAACAACGGGTGGCCGAACGCACCGATGCGTTGCTGGAGGCCAACCACAACCTGCAGCAGCAGATCGCCCAGCGCAAGTTGGTCGAGCAACAGTTGCGCGATGCCCGGGACGCGGCCCAGGCGGCCAACCGCAGCAAGGATAAATACCTGGCCGCCGCCAGCCATGACCTGCTGCAACCCCTGAATGCTGCGCGATTGCTGATCGCGACCTTGCGCGAGCGACAACTGCCCAGTGCCGAGCATGTGCTTGTGGAACGCACGCACCAGGCGCTTGAAGGCGCTGAAGATCTGCTCGCCGACCTGCTGGACATTTCCCGGTTGGATCAAGCCGCCGTCAAGCCAGACCTGGCGCCTTATCGGCTGGATGAGCTGTTGGCGCCGCTGACGTCCGAATTCCAGTCGGTGGCCGGTGCCGCAGGCCTGGAACTGCGCGTGCGGTTCGGCGACGAAGCGGTGCTGACCGACTTGCGGCTGATGACCCGCATCCTGCGCAATCTACTCAGCAACGCCTGTCGCTATACCGACCAGGGCGGCATTCTCCTGGCGGCGCGGCGGCGGGGAGGGCACTTGAGCCTGGAGGTCTGGGACACCGGGCGCGGCATTGCCGCCGACTGCCTGGAGTCGATTTTCCTCGAATTCAATCAACTGGACGTCGGTCGAGCGGCGGATCGCAAGGGCGTGGGCCTCGGGCTGGCGATCGTCGAGCGTATCGCCCATATCCTCGGCTATCGGGTGCAGGTGCGCTCCCGGCCAGGACGCGGTTCGGTGTTCAGCATCGAAGTGCCGCTGTCCGCCGAACGACCGCTGCCCATGTCCCAGGTTCCGGTGCAGGCGGTGGCGGGCAATCCGCTGCCGGGACGCCGGCTGCTGGTCATCGATAACGAGGTAAGCATCCTGCAAAGCATGGCGGCGCTGCTGGAGCAGTGGGGCTGCGAGGTGTTGACCGCCACCGATGAAGCGGCTGCCTTCGACGCCCTGCAAGGTCGCGCTCCGGAGTTGGTACTGGCGGATTTCCACCTCGACCACGGGGTGGTCGGCTGCGAGGTGGTCAGGCATCTTCGTGAGCATTTCCAGCAGGCGATTCCCGCCGTGATCATCACCGCCGACCGCAGCGATCAGTGCCGCCGCGCCCTGCGCAAACTGAACGCGCCGCTGCTCAACAAACCGGTCAAGCCAGGCAAGTTGCGAGCGGTATTGAGCCAGTTGCTCGGGTAGTCAGCCTAGACAGGACCTGTGGGAGCGAGCTTGCTCGCGATAGCGTTGCGTCAGGCGAAGCTAGGCGGCCTGTGACATCGCCATCGCGAGCAAGCTCGCTCCCACAGGTTCTTCGGGTGAATACGATAATATGTGTTATGTTATCCGCTTTCGTTTGGCAGGAATTCTCATTCCTGGCCTTGCACGGACCAACGACTGCCCGAGTACCCCGATGAGCCTATCCACAAGCGCGACAAGCCCAGCCGCTGTCATCACGCCGACCCTTGCATCCAGCACAGCAAAAACCGCCACACGCCTGCTCGCCATCGACGCCCTGAGGGGGTTCGTCATGTTGCTGATGCTGGTTGACCATGTGCGCGAAACATTTCTCCTACATCGCCAGGTCACCGACCCCATCGATGCCCTGAGCGTGACACCGGACCTGTTTTTCACCCGTTTGCTCAGCACGCTTTGTGCCCCGGTGTTCATCTTTCTCACTGGTTTATCGGCATGGCTGTACAGCCAGAAGCACACGGCCGGCGAGACATCGGTGTTCCTGCTCAAGCGCGGCCTGTTCCTGGTATTCCTGGAACTCACGTTCGTGTGTTTTGCCTGGAACGCCGAGTTCCCGCCGAAGACGCTGTGGTTGCAAGTGATCTGGTGCATCGGGATCTGCATGATCGTCCTGGCGGCGCTGCTCCATTTCAAGCGCAGTTGGCTGATTGTGCTTGGGGTCGCCATCGTCGCCGGGCATAACCTGCTGGACGGTATTGTGCTGGGGCCGGACTCGCCATTTTTTGTGCCCTGGTCGATTCTTCATCAACGAGCGTTCATCGACATCACCGAATTCACCCGTGCTCGCACGACGTATCCGGTGCTGCCATGGATTGGCGTGATCCTGCTGGGGTGGGGCATCGGGCCTTGGTTCGCCAAGGATGCGGACCCGGCCGTGAGATTGCGGCGGTTGTTCACGGTCGGCACCGGCCTGTTGATCGCCTTCTTGCTGATCCGCTATGCCAACGTCTACGGTGACAAGCCCTGGGTGCAGACCGGCGACGCGCTGCGCACATTCATGAGTTTCATGAGCGCGACGAAATACCCGCCATCCTTGATGTTCCTACTGCCGACGCTTGGATTGGGCTTGATCCTGCTGGCGCTGTTCGAAAAAGCCCAGGAGCGCGGAAGCATTGCGGTACTGGCGATCTACGGTGGCGCGCCGATGTTTTTCTACCTCTTGCACCTCTACGTGCTGAAGGCCATGTACCTGGTGGCAGTCCTGATCTGGGGGACCAATCAAGGCGCCTATTTCGGCTTCGATCAGTTGCCAATGGTTTGGTTGTGGAGTGCAGTGCTGGGCGTCGTGCTGTTCTTTCCGACGCGTTGGTTCGCCTCCTTGAAACAACGCCGTCGCGATATCTCTCTCCTCAAATACCTCTGAATTGGCGGGAGCGCCGCATTTACGGGACGCAAGCGAGCCACTAAAACGCCGTCATTTGGTCGGCGTTTTTGTCAGGAATGCAAAAATGCGCTTCGGTCTGTTTGGTTCATTCTGTAAACTCCCCCCCGCTGCGACAATCGGGCACGGCCACGGCAGGCCCGATCTAGACCGTTTTGCAGTGTCCCTCACCCAGCTGAAGCCAAGACCTACAAGAAGTCAGCGCCGGAGAGACATAAATGCGAGGCCGATTCGCTCGGCCCCTGTAGGTCCTTCCTTCAGTCCATTCGATACCCGTCCGCCGACCTGGCATTGGGCGAGGTTTATGCATGATCGTGACTGTGGGAGGGAATGGCGTTTTATCTAGGGATACAAACATGTTGAAGAAAACACACACGGCGCTGCTGGGCCTGGCGATGGCGATGGGTCTTGCGACCACGCATGCCGCCGAGCCGAAGAAAGTCGATGTCTTGCTCATTGGTGGCGGCATCATGAGTTCGACCCTCGGTGTCTGGCTCAATGAACTGGAGCCGGGCTGGACCATGGAAATGGTCGAGCGCCTGGACGGTGTTGCCGAAGAGAGCTCCAACGGCTGGAACAACGCCGGTACCGGGCACTCCGCGTTGGCCGAGTTGAACTACACCCCGGAAAAGGACGGCAAGGTCGACATCTCCAAGGCCATCGAAATCAACGAAGCCTTTCAGATTTCCCGTCAGTTCTGGTCCTGGCAGGTCAAGAACGGCGTGCTGAAGAATCCGCGTTCGTTCATCAACTCCACGCCGCACATGAGTTTCCTGTGGGGCGACGAAAACATCGAGTTCCTGAAGAAGCGCTACGAAGCCCTCCAGGCCAGCCCGTTGTTCGCCGGCATGCAGTACTCCGAAGATCCTGCGCAGATCAGCAAGTGGGTGCCGCTGATGATGCAAGGACGTGACCCGAGCCAGAAGGTCGCGGCCACCTGGAGTCCGTTGGGTACTGATGTGAACTTTGGCGAAATCACGCGCCAGTTCGCGGCTTACCTGCAATCCAAGCCGAACTTCTCCCTCAAGCTGTCCAGCGAAGTGGAAGAAATCACCCGCAACGAAGACGGATCCTGGCGCGTTTCGTACAAGAACCTGAAAGACGGTACCGAAACCGAGACCGATGCCAAGTTCGTCTTCATCGGTGCCGGTGGCGGCGCGCTGCACCTGCTGCAGAAATCCGACATTCCGGAAGCCCGTGAATACGCCGGTTTCCCGGTGGGTGGTTCGTTCCTGGTGACCGAAAACCCGACCGTCGCCCAGATGCACCTGGCGAAGGCCTACGGCAAGGCTTCGGTGGGCGCACCGCCAATGTCGGTTCCACACCTGGACACTCGCGTGCTCGATGGCAAGCGCGTGATCCTGTTTGGCCCATTCGCCACGTTCTCCACCAAGTTCCTGAAAAACGGTTCGTACTTTGACCTGCTGTCCAGCACCACGACCCACAACGTGTGGCCGATGACCAAGGTTGGCATCGAACAGTACCCGCTGGTGGAATACCTGGCCGGCCAACTGATGCTGTCGGACGAAGACCGCTTCAACGCGCTGAAGGAATACTTCCCGGACGCCAAGCAGGAAGACTGGCGCCTGTGGCAAGCCGGCCAGCGTGTGCAGATCATCAAGCGTGACGAAGAGAAGGGCGGCGTGCTGAAACTCGGCACCGAAGTTGTCGCTTCCCAGGACGGCAGCATCGCCGGCCTGCTGGGTGCTTCGCCAGGCGCTTCGACCGCCGCGCCGATCATGCTAAGCGTGCTTGAGAAGGTCTTCAAGGACAAGGTAGCCACCCCGGCCTGGCAGGAAAAACTGCACCAGATCGTACCGAGCTACGGCACCAAGCTGAACGACAGCCCTGAGCGTGTCGCGCAGGAATGGGCCTACACCAGCGAAGTCCTGCAACTGGACCCGCCTCCTGCCATCGGCAAGGCTGTGACCCCTGTAGCGCCGGCCAAGCCGGCTGCTGCTCGGGAAGCCAATCCAGCCGCTGACATGGCGCTGTAAACCGGACGCTGTCTGGTCTGGTACAAAAAACGCCGCTCAAATGAGCGGCGTTTTTTTATGTGCGCCCGATTATCCCTAGTGGGAGCGAGCCTGCTCGCGAATGCGATTCACCTGAATAGATAATGTTTGGATGTGCCAACGCCTTCGCGGTCAAGCCCGCTCCCACAGGGGTCAGAGGTGATGCTCAACCTTGGGGTCATTGCGAAACCGCGCGTCAAAATCCTCCGCCAACTGCGCCAACGTAATGCTCCCCAAACGCTTGAGCAGCAACGCCTGGGCTTCATCGAACGCATCCGTCAGCGCCGCATTCACTGCTTGTTCCACCAGGCATTGCGGATGATCAGTGGACAGGCCAATGGCAAAGATCGACGTGCTGCCCAACGCCTGGTGAATGTCCAGCAGGGTCATCTGCGCCAACGGCTTGGCCAGGCTCCAGCCACCACGATGACCTTTCTCCGAAGTGACATATCCCCGCTCCTTGAGCAACGCCATGGTCCGGCGCACCACCACCGGGTTGGTGCCCAGCATCTGGGCGAGGGTGTCGGAGGTCGCCGATTGCTGGTGGCGATCCATATGGATCAAGACGTGCAGCATGCGCGATAGGCGGGTGTCGTTTCTCATGAGCGGGTCCGGAAGTGAACTGGGCCGAGTATCGCCTGTAATCGCAAAAGTTACGAGACTGTTGACAGACGCTTTTCAAGATACTTACGATGTTTCGAGAAATCCCCAGCCCCTCGAAAAACGGAGATCGCTCATGGAATACGACATCATCATCGTTGGCGGCAGCTACGCCGGCCTGTCCGCGGGGCTTCAATTGGCCCGGGCCCGACAAAGGGTATTGGTGATCGACGCCGGCCAGCGTCGCAATCGGTTTGCCGCGACATCCCATGGATTTCTCGGACAGGACGGTCGTGCTCCAGGCGACATCGTTAACGACGCCCGCGCCCAGCTCATGGACTATCCAACCGTGGAATGGGCGTCGGATAACGCGACGAATGCCGCCAGGGACGCAAACGGGTTCGTCATCGAGACGGCCCGCAGGCAACGCTACAGTGCCAAACGCCTGTTGCTCGCCACCGGCGTGATCGATGAGTTGCCAGACGTGCCAGGGCTGGCGGAGCGCTGGGGAAAAAGCGTTTTCCATTGTCCGTATTGCCACGGTTATGAGTTGGAGCAAGGGCCGATTGGCGTGCTGGCGACGTCGCCGATGTCGCTGCACCATGCCTTGATGCTGCCTGACTGGGGTCCGACGACGTTCTTTACCAATGGCGTGTTCGAGCCTGACCACGAGCAACAGGACAGCTTGGCGCAACGCGGTGTAACCCTGGTGGGGGAACGGGTCGAACGTATTGAAGGCGACCGGGCCAACGTGAAGCTGGCGGACGGGCGTTTGATCACTGTTGACGGTCTGTTTGTCTTGCCGCATACCCGCGTTGCCGGTTCACTCGCCACGTCCCTGGGTTGCAGCTTTGAGGAAGGCCCGCTCGGGGCCTTCATTCAGACCGACCCGATGACCCGGGAAACCAGCGTCCCCGGCGTCTTTGCCTGTGGCGACGCGGCGATGCCGTTCGGCTCGGTTGCGCTCGCCGTTGGCGATGGAGTGAGGGCGGGCTCGGGCGCACATCGGTCGTTGATCTTCCAGGCCCACCCTTGAAGCTCAGACCTGTACCGCGCCGGTCACCACGGCGAAGGCGAGCATCGCCAGGCTGACGCCCCAGGCCCAGAAAAACGTATAGGCCATGTGCTTGCGCAGTTCCACGCCGGACAGTGCCAGTGCCAGGTACACGCTGGGCACTACGGGGCTGATGGAGAATCCGGTGTTCTCGCCGATCAACATGGCCCGTGCCACGGCTTCAAGGGGAACGCCAGCTGCGGCGGCCACGTCCTTGATCACCGGCAGCAGGGCGAAATAGTAGGCATCCGGCGAGAAGATCATGCCCAAGGGCACGCCAAAGAAACCGACGATCACGTGCAGGTATTGGGCAGAGCCGGCAGGCAGGATATTGATCAGCGCCAACGCCATGCCATCGGACATCTTCGCGCCGGACAGCACGCCCAGCAGCACGGCGGCGGCCATCATCACCAGGACCATCTGCAGCGCATCGGACGCGTGGGCCTTGAGGCGATCGGCCTGGGCGTCCAGGGATGGGAAGTTCAAGGGCAGGGCGATGCCCAGTCCCACCATGAAACACGCATACAAGGGGAAAATGCCGGTGAACAGGCACACCAGGATGCCACCCGTCAGGGCCACGTTCAGCCAGTAGCGCAGCTCCCGGGGAGAGAGGCTGAATTCGCGGCCTTGGGTTTGCAGGCCGTCTACATCACACGTCGCGGCCGCACCCAGCGACATCGGTTGGCGACGCTGGGCGCGCAAGCCCAATACCGTCGCCACCCCGAGCATGCACGCCAGGCCCACCATCTGCACCGGCAGCAAACCCAGCCACAGCGCGGTGGCATCCAGGCCTGACACGGCGGCGGCGCGGGCGGTCGTGCCGCCCCAAGGCACCATATTGATCACGCCCGCCGTGGTGCCCACCAGGCACAGCAACATCGCCGGGCTCATGTTCAGGCGTTTGTACAAGGGCAGCAGCGCGGGAATGGTCAGCAGGAACGTGGCGGCGCCAACGCCGTCGAGATGCACCACGGACGTCACCAGCACCGTCACCAACGCCACGGCCAGCGGCTTGCCGCCCGTGCTGCGGATCAGCAGGTTGACCAGCGGATCGAACAATCCCCGGTCACGCATGAGGCCGAAGAACAGGATCGCAAACAAGAACAGCGCGGCGGTCGGGGCCACCGTGATCAGGCCGGCCTTGATGAATTCGCCGATTTGGCCAAGATTGAAGCCTGCGAGCAGGCAGACGATGACGGGGAGGGTGGTGAACGCCACCACAGGGCTGATCCGGCGCAGCAATATCAAGCCGATGATGGCGAGCATCATCAGGAAACCCAGGGTTGTAATCATGTTGCAGCCTCTCTTTTTATTGTTGTCGGATGGATCGCAAACGATGGATCGGTCAGTCCGCCGGGCCGGGCAGGCGCAAGGCCAACAGCAGGTAACTCAAGCTCTTGCCGTGGCGGTCCAGGCCGCAGCTGCGGTTCACGCCGCCCTCCAGGGCATCCTCGAGGACGAAGTTCAGCGCGTTCAGGTTCGGCAGTTCATAGCGGTGCACCGTGGAGGGTTGTCGCGTCGCGAATTGCTCGGCGACCCGCTCGCAGGTCAGCGTCTGTAGCAACCAGGCGTAGTGGGCCGCGTCGTGGGGAAACACCGCGATGCTGAGAATATTGCCTTTGTCGCCGGCACGGGCATGGGCGAAATCAGCGAGGGTGACAAGGTTCATCAGTACCACTCCAGAGTCGTGTGGATTTCATCACGCGGCAGTAGGAAGCTGCGGGTTGTCACGGCCTCGGCGAGATGGCGCCGGACGCCACCGCCGCCCGCCGGCCCGTTGGTGTAGAGCGACTCGACTTCCGCCAGTAGGGCTTCGAGCAAGGGCCGGTCGGTGTGGGTCAGGCCGATGCGTACGCGCACGTCTTCAAGGGCCGGTGCCTGGGCCAACTGTTTTTGCAAATAACGCCCGCCCTGATCGTTGAACAGGCTGGCGACGCCGGACAGATCGATCCAGGGTTGCACGCCGGGTGCCAACCGGTCGAAACGTTCTAGCAGGATTTCGCGCGCCAGTGCCGCACGCGCCAAGGCGCCGGGGCCGGCATAGGATATTTCCGCTTCGCCGAACCACAGGCCGCGCACGCCCGCCAAGCCTTTCAGGGTGTCGGGGCGTGGATGGCCGAGCAGGCCGCTGATCTCGACGCGGTCCTCGCCGAGGTCCTGCACGCGGGCTTCGCCAAGGTCCAGTACAACGTCTGGCGTCAGGTAGCGTCGTGGGTCGTGGACTTCATAAAGAAGCTGCTCCTTCACGGTTTGCTCGCTGACCCGGCCGCCGCTGTGGCGGGTCTTGCCGATGATCAAGCGGCCGTCCTCGTGGATCTCGGCAATTGGACAGCCGAGATTGGCCGGGTCTGGAATGTCTTTCATCCCGGGATGGGCAAAATAACCGCCGGTGACCTGGGTGCAGCACTCCAAGAGGTGGCCGGCCGCCGTGGCGACGGCGATTTTCTGCCAATCGTCGGCTTTCCAACCCAACCCATGACGGATGGCACCGACCGCCAGCGAGGGATCGGCGACACGGCCACACAGGACGATGCCGGCGCCCTCGGCCAAGGCCTGGACGATTCCGTCGGCGCCGGTGTAGACGTTCACGGACACAGGCTGTTCCTGCGGGGCTGATGACAGCCATTGTTCGTAGCGAGGAGGCGTTTCTTCCAGCAGGTCGTCACCCAGCACACAGGCGATTTTCAGCCCTGGGAAGCGGCCCGCCAAAGTTTGGCGCAGTCGCTGGGCGGCCGCCCTCGGGTTGGCGGCGCCGCCGTTGGTGATAATCGGGATCCCGGCTCCGATGCACAGATCGAGCATGGGTTCGAGGAAATCGAACAACCGAGCGGAATAGCCTGCCTGTGGATCGAGGCGCTTGCGCAGTTGCGCTTCGGCCAGGGTCCGCTCCGCCAGCAGCTCCAGCATGATGTAGCGCGGGCCGCTGCGTTGTGCCAAGTCCTGGGCCAGGCGCAGGGCGGCGTCAGGCCGATCATTGGCAAAACCGGCGCCACACCCGACGAGAATTGTTTTTGTCATGTCCATTTTCCACTGAAGGGTGGCCCTATAGTGGAGAGGCGGGATTGTTCTGTGAATTTTAAAGGTAGAATCAATTGATCCATTAATTTTATGAGCGGGCCATGAACGTATCCTTCCGTCAGCTTCGCGCCTTTATCCTGATCGCTGAAACTTCCAGCTTCACCCGCACGGCTGAACAATTGCACCTGTCCCAGCCGGCGCTGAGCTACAGCATCCGCAAGCTGGAAGAAAGCATGGGGTTGCAGTTACTGGCGCGCAACACTCGCAGTGTCGAGCTGACACCGGCCGGCGAGCATTTCCTGCCCCAGGCCCGGCGCATGCTGCGGGATATGGACGATGCCGTGCGCGATGCCCGCGACACCCTCAGCCTGAGCCGCGGCACGCTTCGGTTGGCGGCGTTGCCCACCGCTGCGGCGTCGTTTTTGCCGGTGGTCATCGCCTCGTTCCAACGTGAGCACCCGGGCGTGGATGTGCGCCTGCTCGATGGCCGCGCGGGGGAAATAATGGGTTGGGTGCAGCGCGGGGAGGTGGACGCCGGCATCAGCTCGCTGCCGGACGACCTGTCAGGCCTGAGCTTCGAGCGCCTGCTGGATGACAACCTGGTCTTGCTCAGCCACCACGACCATCACCACGATTGGAAGCAGCAGCCCTATATCGCCCTGACGCCGGACACCAGTATTCGCCCGTTGGCGGATGCGGCGTTGCGTTATCTGAACGTTGACCCGGTGCCGGCGTGGGAAGTGGCGCACATGAGCACCGCCACGGCCCTGGTTCGTGAAGGCTTGGGGTTTTCGCTGTTGCCGGCCAGTTGCACGGCAGTGTTCAACATCGGCGAGCAGTGCGCTGTCACTGCCATCGACCAGCCGGCAAAGCGTTCGATTGGCTTGCTGCAGCGCAAACCCGTGGCGCCATCACCGTCGTTGAGCCAGTTCATGGGGCATGTGCGGCGGGTATTGCGGCAGGAGTAAGACCCGATGCGCTGCCATCGCGAGCAAGCTCGCTCCCACACTGATTGCGGCATCCCTTTGTGGGAGCGAGCTTGCTCGCGATGGCGAAAGCACGGTCAACATAACTACTGAGTACCAAACATCGCCGTCCAATAAATCCCCGCATCGCTCTTCGGGTCCATCGCATACCCGGCCCCCAACTCGCGAAATTGCGGATTCATCAGGTTGGCGCAGTGCCCCGGGCTCGCCAGCCATCCGTCCACCACCTTCAGCGCCGTGTCCTGCCCGGCGGCGATGTTTTCGCCGATGGCCTGGCCCAGGTAACCGGCCAGCTCAGCGCGATCCCCGGGCATGCGCCCATCGCGGTCCTTGTGGTCGAAGAAGTTGTTGTTGGCCATGGCGCGGGTGTGATTGACGGCTGCCAGGGCCAGCGTGGCATTCCAGGCCAGCGGTGTCGTCGCCGCAAACGCTTCGGTGCCGCAGCGGCGTGGCTGCGCGCGGGCACTGTTGATCAGCTTGAGCAGCTTCTGGCCTTCGGCCTGCCAATCCCCGAGGCGCGCCGACAACAGCGGGCGGGCCAGCACGATGCGCCATTCCCGGTCCAGGCGGCTGACGCCGATGTCGACGAACTGCGGGTCCAGAACGACTTGGCAGAAGCTTTCCTGCACCGCCTTCATCGCGGCCTGGGCGTCCCGAGGACCGGACAGGCTGATGGCCTGCACATTGACCATCGGGTACGCCGCCCGTGCCAACGCCTGTTGCAGATCGCCAATGCCATTGGCCGACAGGATCAACCTTGAATCCATCGCCAACGGCGGCAATTCCAGGGAGGCCTGGCCTGCGCAGCTTTGGGACTGGCTGCGGTAGAGGTTGATGGACTCGACCAGTTGCGTCTCTTCGGTGGCTGCTGCGCTGGCGGCAAAGACCAGTCCCAGCGACAGCGCGGCAAGACGCATGACGGAAAAAATGGCACGCATGTAAATCTCCCTTGAGCGGACGGCGCCTATGATGCGCAATTTTTGCCCCGCTGGGGCAACGGTATTCACGCTCTCTTGAAATCCCTTGGAACGGCACCGTTGGGTACCGTTCGGGATGATCCTCAAGTAGTGGGATCAATTTTCAGGCGAATAGGTCCATTTTCGTCGTCTCAAGGCCATAAAACTTCCGGCGCGTCAGTTCATCCAGTTACCGCCGTCGACGTTATAGGTCTGGGCCACCACGTATTCGCTCTCCGCCGAAGCCAGGAAAATCGCCATGCCGACCAGGTCTTGCGCGGTGCCCATCCGGCCATACGGGACCTGCTGTCCGACCAGCCGCTTCTTTTCCCCCAATGGCAAGTTCTCATGGCGAGCGAACAACGCGTCGACACCGTCCCAATGTTCGCCATCCACCACGCCGGGCGCGATGGCGTTGACGTTGATCCGGTGCTTGATCAAATCCAGCCCGGCGGATTGGGTCAGGCTGATCACGGCAGCCTTGGAAGCACAGTAGACCGCCACCAAGGCCTCGCCACGTCGGCCGGCCTGGCTCGCCATGTTGATGATCCGGCCACCGTGGCCCTGGCGGATCATCTGCCGCGCGGCGGCTTGCAGCGTGAACAGGGCGCCGGCGACATTGATGGAAAACAGTCGCTCGTAACTCTCCCGGGTGATCTCGACGATGGGCGCCAGGTCGAACAACGCCGCGTTGTTGATCAGGATGTCCAGCTTGCCTGCCCGGGCCACGACAGCATCGATGGCGCCGTCAATCGACGCCTGGTCAGTTACGTCCATCTTGATCGCATAGGCCATGTCGCCCAGTTCAGTGGCAGCGTCTTGGGCACGCCCAAGGTCGATATCGGCAATGGCAACCGTCGCGCCTTCATTGATGTAGGCCTCGGCGAACGTTCGGCCGATACCGCGGGCGGCGCCGGTGACCAGGGCGCTTTTTCCTTCCAGTCGTTTCATGAGGCAAGTCCTGTTATTGGGGGCCAGGGCGATTACAGCAGTGCCTGGGGAAGCCTACAAACGCAGGGAGGACCGTCCGCAGATACTTTTTTAACGCCGCGGGGAAGGGCGGGCGCGTGTTAAAAAAGTACCGGTGGGCTGTCGGCACCGAGGCTGGCGAACCGCCGCGCTCTCGGCGTAAGGTGCTCGCAATCACGATAAAGAGGCGCGACATGCCTGATCACCGAACGCTCCTGTACGACCAGCGACCGGCCGAACTGGAGGTCATCCTGCCCGAGCCCGAACACAGCTTTCGCTGGTACGAGCATGACTATCCCTACGCGATGGCGCGTTGGAACCACCACCCGGAATTTGAGATTCACCTGATTCGCCACGGCAGCGGCAGGCTCCTGGCAGGTGACTACATCGGCCCCTTCGGGCCAGGCCATGTGGCGATGATCGGTCCGGATTTGCCCCACGACTGGATGGGGGACCTGGCGCCGGGCGAATGCCTGGCTGGGCGCGACGTGGTGTTGCAGTTCGACGGTGCAGCGCTGATGTCGATGCGTCAGGCGTTGCCGGAACTGGGGGATTTGCACCGATTGTTCGAGCGCGCCCGGCGAGGCCTGGCCTTCAGCGGCGACACCGCGCGCCAGGCGGCGTACCTGCTCGAAGCGATCGGACCGGCCCAAGGGCTGACGCGCCTGGCATTGTTTTTCGAACTGCTCGATACCCTCGGTCGTGCCCGCGAGCGCGAGGTTCAATGCCTGGCAAGCCCGTGCTATGCGCCAGCCCTGGATGCCCGCAGCTCGGCGCGCATCCAGAAAGCCTTCGAATACCTGCAAGCCGAACTCACCGGTGATTTGCGCGTGTCGGTGATCGCCCGGCAACTGGGCATGAGCGAACCTGGCTTTTCACGATTCTTCAAACGCGTCACCGGGCACGGATTCATCGACCTGATGCGCAAGCTCCGTGTCCAGCGTGCCTGTCGGTTGTTGTCACACAGTGAAATGGCCGTGACTGACATCTGTTTTGAAGTCGGCTACAACAACCTGTCCAACTTCAATCGGCACTTCCGCATCGAAACGAACCAGACGCCCAGCGACTATCGCCGCAGCGTCATCGCGCCGGGCACGACGGACTGAGCCTCGACAAAAAACTGTGGCGAGGGAGCTTGCTCCCGCTGGCCTGCGAAGCAGGCCCCTTACTCCCTCGCCATGGATGCCTGGACAGTGCTCATGCGTCGCTCGCGAGTTGATGCTTTTTCAAGCGATAGGCGAACTGCGCCCGGCTCAGCCCCAACGACCGGGAAGCCGCGGCGAGGTTGCCGTCGCTCAGTTGCAAGGCTTCGTTGATCAGGCGCGACTCCAGGCCATCAATGGTGAAACTTGCACCCGACTGGCTGAGTGTCTGCAGCAGCGAAATCTTGGTCGCGCCATCGCTCGCAGGCTTGGCCGCTGGCGAGAGCCCGCCGTTGCCGTCCACCGAATACGCATCCACAGGCAGTCGCTCATCCCGAAACAGATGCACCAGGTCGATGGCCTGGCCTTCCTCGCTGGCAATCAAGCCGCGCTCGATGAGGTTTTGCAATTCCCGCACGTTTCCGGGGAAGTCATAGCGCAGCAGCGTCTTCAAGGCGCGCATGGTCAGGCCCACGGGTGTACGGCCATATTCCAGGCAAAATCGCTTGAGGAAGGCGTTGATCAGCAAAGGGATATCATCGCGGCGTTCGCGCAGAGGCGGCAGGGCGATGGGATAGACGTTGAGCCGGTAGAACAGGTCTTCTCGAAAGTCACCCTTGGCCACGGCTTTGCGCATGTCGATGTTGGTTGCCGCGACGACCCGCACATCGACCTTGATCCCATGTCCACCGCCGACTCGCTCGATTTCCCGTTCTTGCAATGCGCGCAGCAACTTGCCCTGGCCAGCCAGGCTCAGGCAGGTGATTTCATCGAGGAACAACGTGCCGCCATTGGCCCGTTCGAAACGACCGGGACGAGAATGGGTCGCCCCGGTGTAGGCACCGCGCTCGACGCCGAACAGTTCGGCTTCGATCAGGTTGTCCGGGATGGCCGCACAGTTGAGTGCGATGAACGGGCCGTCGCGGCGCCGGCTCAGTTGGTGCAATTGACGCGCGAACATTTCCTTGCCCACCCCGGACTCGCCGCTGACCAAAACGGTGGCTGGCGTCAAGGCTACTCGCTGCAAGGCCTGGGTCGCGGCATTGAATGTCGCACTGGCGCCGATCAAGGGCTGTTCGCTGTCCGACAGTGGAACGCTGGTGGCGACGCCCTCGGTCCGAGCGCCCGGCGCCAGGGCCACCGCCGGTTGCGAGGCGTTGAGGTAACTCAGGTCGCGCTCGATGTCGCCCCATTGCTCGGCGGTCTTGCCAACGACCCGGCAGCGTTCATGCCCCATGCCCCGGCATTCCTCTTCGCGAAAGATCACCAGTTGCCCAAACAGGCCGCTGACGAAACCGGTGGCGTAGCCCAGCTCGGTCCAACACACCGGGTCCTGCCCGGTGCCGAAGGCGGCGATATGCTCGTCGGCCTCGCAAGAGTGGTGCCAGAGAAATTCGCCTTCATAGAACCCCGAGTCCGCATCGAACTTGAAGTGCAGCGGTTCGACCTTGGTCATGCCCTCCAGCGTATGCAGATAGGTGCCGGCGCGAAACACGGCGGCGGCATCGGCCCGCGGCCAGCGTTCGCGAATCAGCCGGGCGTCTCTGGCTCCAGAGGTATAGCCCGTGCGGGTGAGCATTCCGCGCGCCTGTTCCAGCCCCAGGCGCCCGATGATTTCCCGGCGCAGGGCGCCGAACGACGAGCTGTGCAGCAGCAACATGCGTTGATCGTTGAGCCAGATGCGCCCGTCGTCGGGAGAAAAGAACAGGCAGTCCGCCAACTCCGCCGGGGTGGGTGAGCTGCTGTCGTTCAGCTCGTTGCTGTCGCCCCTCGGACGAAACGGTTCGCCGGCGAAGCGATGATCCGGCAACGGACAGTGGGGGTTGTTCATTGTTATGCCCCTGATGGCGGGATGATCGAAATGATCACCTGGCGAGATAGTTATTAAGCATAACTTTATCAAATGAACAAGCGGTGGTTGGCCAATGGCCAGGTTGGCGAACACTCCATCCACGCCGCATCAGGCTGAGACACCCGAGCCAGAGCCTTGCGTGAGGTTTATCAAACGCTCCGGCATAAACCGGCACAGCGCTTGCTCAAGCACTTGCACGGCGTTTGCCTCGATGCCTTCCAGGTGCGGCGAACGACGACAACAATAAAGAGCCGGGAGTTTTAAATGTCTGCATCCAAAAGCCAACTGCTGTCCCAGGTGATCGAGTCGGAATGTGTCTTCAATGGTGATTGGGTGAAGGCCTCGGGCCCGATGTATTCGATCATCGAACCGGCCACGGGTGAGCGGTTGATGTACAGCGCCACTGCGGACACCGCCGACATTGCCAAGGCCAGTCGTGATGCTGCCCTGGCCCAACCGGCGTGGGCGGCAGTGGGCCCGCGGCAACGCGCGGCGATCTTCCGCAAGGCCGCCGACGTGGCCTTGCAGGCCTTTGACGAACTGGCGCTGTACGTCGCCCGGGAAACCGGCGCGGCGCTGTTCAAGGGCCAGCATGAGGTGCGCGAAGCGATTGTGTTGCTGCATCAGGCAGCGGGCATGTTGTCCCAGGCCCACGGGGTGGTGCTGCCCAGCGAAGCCGGGCGCTTGTCTTATGCGCGTCGCCAGCCCCATGGCGTGGTCGGGGTGATTTCGCCTTTCAACTTTCCCCTGGTGCTGTCCATGCGTTCCGTTGCGCCGGCCTTGGCGGCGGGCAACGCGGTGGTGCTCAAGCCGGACCCACAAACCCCGGTGAGTGGCGGTTTTCTCATTGCCCGGTTGTTCGAAGCCGCAGGCTTGCCCAAGGGCTTGCTGCAAGTGTTGCCCGGAGGGGCGGACGCCGGTGAGGCGCTGTGTCGCGATCCCAACGTGCGCATGATCGCTTTTACCGGTTCCACCGGTGCCGGGCGCAAGGTCGCTGAGGTGGCCGGGCGCAACCTGAAGAAAGTCGCGCTGGAGCTGGGCGGCAAGAACCCGTTGATCATCCTGGAAGACGCCGACCTCGACCTTGCGGCCCATAACGCGGCGTGGGGCTCCTGGCTGCACCAAGGCCAGATTTGCATGGCCACCGGCTTGATCCTCGCCCATGAATCCATTGCTGCCGAGCTGACCCGCAGGCTCGTGGAAAAGGCCCAGGCCTTGACCGTCGGCAACGCCGCCCTGGGCGAAGCGGCACTGGGCCCGCTGATCAATCAGCGCCAGTTGCAACGGGTCCACGACATCGTCAGCGACAGCGTGCGCGCCGGGGCCCGGCTGGAAGCCGGCGGCAATCACGACCGGCTGTTTTATCAGGCCACCGTGCTCAGCGGCGTAAAGCCTGGCATGCGCGCCTTCGACGAAGAGGTGTTCGGACCTGTGGCAACGGTGGTCAGCTTCGCCACGGATGACGAAGCCGTCGAGTTGGCCAATCGCACCGAGTACGGCTTGGCAGCGGCGGTCATTTCACCGTCGGTTGGCCGGGCCATGGCAATCGGCGAGCGCTTGCAGTGCGGCATGTTGCACATCAACGACCAGACCGTCGCCGATGAGTGCATCAACCCGTTCGGCGGGCGCGGCGCCTCGGGCAATGGCGGCAGCGTTGGCGGCCCGGCGGACTGGGATGAGTACACCCAATGGCAGTGGGTGACGGTCAAGGACAAGGCGCCGATCTACCCCTTCTGACAAGCCGGTTGTATCGGGGCTGATGAGCTGAAGGCCCTGCGAGCAGACAAAAATAATAAGAGGACTCAACATGAAACTCGACAACAAGATTGTGCTGGTGACCGGCGTCTCGTCGGGCATCGGCGCCGCCACGGCAAGCCTGCTGCGAGCCCAGGGCGCCCAGGTGATCGGCGTCGACCTCAAGGCGCCCCATATGACCCTCGACGGTTTTGTGCAAGGCGATTTGAGCAGCGCCGAGAACATCGACCGGCTGCTGCCGCAGCTACCCGCACGGTTCGACAGCCTGTGCAACATTGCCGGGGTCCCCGGCACCGCAAATCCGCAACTGTTGGCGCGGGTCAACTACCTGGGGTTGCGCCACTTGAGCCAAGCGTTGCTGCCGCGCATCAACGCCGGCGGCAGCATCGTCAATATCGCCTCGATCCTCGGTGCCGAGTGGCCGTTGCGCCTGGAGCAGCACAAGGCGTTGGCGCGCATCGAAGGCTTTTCCGCCGGGCAAGCCTGGCTGGCCGAGCATCCGGTGCCGGACCAGACCTGCTACCAGTACTTCAAGGAAGCCTTGATCGTCTGGACCTACGTGCAGGCCCAGCCCTGGTTCCTCGAACATTCGGTGCGCATGAACAGCGTCGCGCCAGGCCCGGTGTTCACGCCCATCCTTGACGATTTTGTAAGCATGCTCGGCGAGGCACGGACCCAGGCCGATGCCCATCGCATGAAACGTCCTGCCTACGCCGATGAGGTGGCGGCGGTGATTGCCTTCCTGTGTGCCGACGAGTCGCGCTGGATCAACGGCGTCAACCTGCCGGTCGATGGTGGATTGGCGTCCACCTACATCTGAAGGGCTTATCCGTAGCACGCGGTGCAAGCCGCTATCCGAAAATAACAATAATGAGAAGCCTCCATGGATAACGTCAAAGATTGCTTTGGTTTCAAGCAGTGCGCCCTGTTCCTGGCGTTATGCAGCACCGGTGTGATGGTCGAGACGGTCGAGGCCATGCAAATGGACCTGGGCGACTCGGACTGGAAACTGCGCTGGGACAACACCATCAAGTACAGCCAGGCCTGGCGCCTGCATGGGCAGGACAGTCGCTTGACCAACGCGCCCACCGCCAACGGGCTGTACCCGTCGATCCAGAGCCAGGGCGACAAGAATTTCAGCAGTGGCCTGGTCTCCAACCGCCTGGACCTGTTTTCCGAAATGGACCTCAGCCGGCAAAACTATGGCCTGCGCGTGAGCGGCGCGGCCTGGTATGACGATATCTACAACCAGGACACCGACAGCAGCGAACAACCGCATTTCCTCAGCAAAACCCGCGAGCTCCACGGTCGCGACGCCGAGATTCTTGACGCCTTCGTGTTCTTGCGCGGTGACCTCGGTGAAGACTCCCAAGGTGTCGCGCGCCTGGGGCGGCACAGCCTGATCTACGGCGAAAGCCTGTTCTACGGCGGTAACGGCATCGCCAATGCCCAGGGGCCGACCGATGTGGTCAAGCTGCTCAGCGTGCCGGGCACACAATTCAAGGAAATCCTGCGGCCGGTCAATCAGATTTCCGGGCAGTTGCAGATCAACCCGCAGCTGTCGGTGGGCGCCTACTATCAGTTCGAGTGGGAACGTTCCAACCTGCCCGGCGCCGGTAGCTACCTGAGCGATGTCGATGCCATCGGTTACGGCAGTGGTCCGCTGCGCGAAGTGTTCGGCAACGACACGGTGAATGGCGGCGACCTGAAACCGCGTAACTCGGGGCAGGGCGGTATGCAGATCCGCTTCAAACCGAGCGGCACTGAATTGGAGCTGGGTTTCTACGCGGCCCAGTACCACGACAAAGCGCCGATCGGCTTGTACGCCTACCTGGACGGCCCGGCTGCGGCGGCCAGCGGGTTGCCGATCCTGGGGTCCTATCGCCAGGTCTATGCCGAAGACATCAAGACCGCTGGCATGAGCTTCTCCACTGCCTACGGTCCGTTCAACTTCGCCGGTGAAACCTCGGTGCGCTGGAACGCGCCGCTGGTGAGCAACCTGCAAGTGGTGGCGCCCGGCGTGGAAGCCGATGGCGGTGACAATGCGCTGTTCGCCAGGGGCAAGACGGCCCACGCCAACCTGTCGGCGATTTACCTGTTGTCGCCCACCGCGTTCTGGGATGGCGGCTCGGCCTTGGCCGAACTGGCGTGGAACCGCACCTTGAGCGTGACTGAAAACGCGGCCGCACTGGATTCCAACACTACCCGCGATGCCACGGCGCTCCGCGTCCTGATGGAACCGGCGTACTTCCAGATCATCGACGGGATCGACCTGACTGTGCCGATCGGCATGGGAATTGTGCTCGATGGCCGCTCATCGGCGGTCAACAAGTCCGGCTTCGGCAACACCCATTCCGGCGACTGGAGCGTCGGCCTCAAAGCCACCTACCTGCAAACCTGGGATGTCGGCCTCAACTACGTGAATTTCTTCGGCGCACCAAAAGCCGGGCTGCGCGAGGACGGCAATTTCAGTTACGGACAGTCGTTGGCCGACCGCGACTTCGTCTCGCTCTACGTGAAAACCTCATTCTAATAAGGTGGAATCGCCATGCAGAACACAACACTCCTGAACACCTGCCTCCTGACCCTGGCGCTCGCCAGCGCGGGCCTGGCGCAGGCGGCGGTGTCGCCTGAGCAGGCCGCGCGCCTGAAGACCGACTTGACCCCCTTCGGCGCCGAGCGTGCCGCCAATGCCGATGGCAGCATCCCGGCCTGGCAGGGCGGCTACACCCAGGTTGCGCCCGGCTATAAACCGGGAGACAAACGACCGGACCCATTCACCGGGGAAAAACCGCTGTACTCGATCAAGGCCTCGAACATCGAACAGTACGCCGGCGAATTGGCCGAAGGCACCAAGCTGTTGCTGAAGAAATACCCGGACTATCGCCTGGACGTGTATCCGACCCATCGCTCGGCCGCCGCGCCGCAATGGGTCTATGACAACACCGGCAAGAATGCCACCCGCGCCACGCTGGATGTGGACAGCGAAAAAGTCTCCAACGCCTACGGTGGCATTCCGTTCCCGATTCCGGAAAACGGCGCGCAAGTGCTCTGGAACTATCGGTTGTCCTGGCAGGGCGGTGACACCATCAGCTCGCCGTTCGATACCTGGTTGATGACCGCCGGCGGCAAGAAAGTCCAGGCGACCCGGGCCCAGTACACCTACCAGTTTCCCTACTACGTCGAAGGCGGCAGCCCGGAAAATTATTCGGGCAAGTACCTGCTGGGCAAGTTGTTCACCGAGTTGCCGTCGTCCAAGGCCGGTGAAGGCCTGATGACCCATTGGGACCTGGACCCGGCCAATCGTGCGGCCTGGCAATACCTGGTCGGCCAGCGCCGGGTTCGCCGGGCGCCAAACATCGCCTATGACACGCCGGACTTCGTGACCTCTGGCGTCGGCCTGTTCGACGAAGCGTTCATGCTGTTCGGGCCGACCGATCGCTATGACCTCAAACTGGTCGGCAAGAAAGAGCTGATGGTCCCTTACAACAATAACCGCGCCGCGCTGGCCAAGAGTGACGACCTGGTCAGGGTGAACTTCCTCAACCCGGATCTGGTGCGCTGGGAGAAACATCGGGTCTGGGTGGTCGAGGCCACGCTCAAATCCGGCAAGCGCCATGTCGTGCCGCGCCGCACCTACTACGTCGATGAAGACTCCTGGCAGATCCTGATGGCCGACGGTTACGACGCCCAAGGCAAACTCGGCCGCCAGATGTATTCATTGACACTGCTTGCGCCAGACCTGCCGGCGCTGACCGCACAGGTCATGTGGGGCAGCTACAACCTTGATACCGGGGCCTACTTCCTCAACTCATCGAGCAACGACCTGGCGGTTCAGTACCAGAAAGTCGCCAAGCCTTCGGCGTCGTATTTCACGCCGGATGCCATGGCCAACGAAAACATGCGCTGAACCTGTGGCGGCCGTGTCGCCGGCGTGTGCCGCGGCCGCTTACGATTTTCCAGGCGAGATAAAGACATGAGCGTTGAAAGAATCTTTGCGCGCCGCGGCCCGCTACGGAGCGCTTGCGCCTTGGCGTTCTGCCTGCTGGCGAGCATGCCTTGGGCCGCACAGGCCACGACATTGGCGGTGCTGGAGCAACCGGCACTGCCGACGGCCAAGGCCCAGCGCGCGGTATTGCTCGGCCTGACCCGGGCCGGCGAGCGCCTGGTGGCGGTCGGCGAGCGTGGGATCGTGCTGCTCTCGGATGACGCCGGCGTGAATTGGCGCCAGGCCAAGGTGCCGGTCAGCGTCAGCCTGACGGCGGTGCAATTCGTCGATGCCGAGCAGGGCTGGGCGGTCGGCCATCTGGGAGTGGTGCTGCACACCCAGGACGGCGGCGAAACCTGGCAAAAACAACTCGACGGTGAACGTGCGATCGCGTTGGCGGTGCACGTTGCCGAGCGCGACGCCAATCAACCGGGCGGCGCGAGCAACCTGGCCCAGACTCGGAACATGCTGGATGACGGACCGGACAAACCGTTTCTGGACCTGTACTTCAGTGATCGCCTCCACGGCTACGTCGTCGGTGCCTACAACCAGATCTACCGGACTGACGATGGCGGACGCAGTTGGCAGCCGTGGATGCAACACGTGGACAACCCCCAAGGGTTGAACCTGTATGGCATCCGCGCCTTGGGCAACGATCTTTTGCTGGTAGGGGAGCGCGGCTTGCTGTTGCGTTCGATCAATGCCGGACAGTCATTCCAGGCCCTGAAGTCGCCGTACGAGGGCAGCTTTTTCGGCCTGCTCGCGACGCGCGATGGGGCCTTGGTTGCCTACGGACTGCGGGGAAATGCCTGGCGTTCCGACGACCGTGGCAATAGCTGGCGACGTCTTGATACCGGTCTCGAATCGACGCTGGCGACTGCGGTGGAACTGCGCGACGGCAGCCTGTTGTTGGCCAGCCAGAGTGGCGAGCTTCTCTTCAGTCAGGACCAGGGCCGCAGTTTTGACAAACGTCAGGTCCGCAGCGGCGGCACTGTTTCTGCCGTGCAACAGGCGGTCGATGGCAGTCTGGCCAGCGTTGGCCTGAGCGGCGTGGCCGCTGACCAGGATCCGCGTGCCAGCGGTAAACCTTGAAACCTCACGGTGTAGCGCTATCGAGCCACGGCTCGCGCAACAGGAGTCAACCTTGAAAGACGACAAAACCCAAACCGTGATCAGCCGCCAGGAAGACTTCGACCGGGCGTCGGGCAACTTCGCCGAGCGGGCGATCTTCAACCATCGACCGCTGGTGGTCCTCCTGTGCCTGTTGGTGACGTTGGTGCTTGGTTGGCAAGCCACGCGCATCGGTATCAACGCCAGTTATGAGAAGACCATTCCCACCGAACATCCCTATGTTGCCAATTTCCTCGAGAATCGCAGTGAACTGAGCGGCCTGGGCAACTCGCTGCGCATCGCTGTGGAAGTCAGGGAGGGGAGCATTTTCACCAAGGATTACCTCGACACCTTGGCCAAGCTCAACGACGAACTCTACCTGCTGCCCGGCGTGGATCGTCCCTACATGAAATCTCTGTGGACGCCGACCACGCGCTGGACCGCGGTGACGGAAGAAGGGCTGGACGGCGGCACGGTGATTCCCGATGACTACGATGGGTCGGCGACGAGCCTTGAACAAGTGCGGACCAACGTGGCCCGCTCCGGCGAAGTGGGTCAATTGGTCGCCGGCAACTTCAAGTCCAGTGTCATCTTCGTGCCTTTGCTGGAGATCAACCCGCAAACCGGAAAGGCGCTGGACTACGGCCAGTTCTCGCGGCAACTGGAGGTGTTGCGGGACAAGTATCAGACCGAGGACCTGCGGATTCATATCACCGGTTTCACCAAAATCGTCGGCGACCTGATCGAGGGGATGACCCAGGTCCTGCTGTTCTTCCTGATGGCGGTGCTGGTGACGGTCTTGGTGCTGTTTGGCTATACCCGTTGCGTGCGCAGCACCTTGGTGGTGGTGGCTTGTTCGCTGACGGCGGTGCTGTGGCAGTTGGGTTTGCTCGCCATGCTTGGCTATGAGCTGGACCCGTACTCGGCATTGGTGCCGTTCCTGGTGTTCGCCATCGGCATGAGCCATGGCGCGCAAAAGATGAACGGCATCATGCAGGACATCGGCCGTGGCACTCACCGGGTCGTCGCCGCGCGCTACACCTTCCGTCGACTGTTCGCCGCCGGCATCACCGCTTTGCTCTGCGATGCGGTGGGGTTTGCGGTTCTATTGCTGATCAACATCCGGGTCATCCAGGACCTGGCGATTACCGCCAGCCTCGGTGTCGCGGTGCTGATCTTCACCAACCTGATCCTGCTGCCGATCCTGCTCAGCTACATCGGCGTCAGCCCGGCGGCGGCGCAACGCAGCCTCAGTTCGGAAACCACCGAGCAGCAGGCGTCGGTCAAACATCGGTTGTGGTGGGTGCTCGACCTGTTCACCCAACGGCGCTGGGCCGTGGGGGCCATGCTGGTTGGCTTGCTGCTGGCGGCGTGGGGGTTTGCTGTAAGTCTGCACCTGAAGATCGGCGACCTGGACCCCGGCGCTCCAGAGTTGCGCGCCGACTCGCGCTACAACCGCGATGCGCTGTTCATGACGCAGAACTATGCGGCCAGCTCGGACATCTTCGTGGTCATGATCAAGACGCCCGAGGACCAATGCACACGGTACGCCAGCCTTTCCGCGGTCGACGCGCTGGCCTGGCAACTGGAACAGCTGCCGGGCGTTGAATCGACCTCCTCGATGGCGGCGCTGAGCAAGATCGCCACGGCCGGTTACAACGAAGGCAACTTCAAATGGTATGAACTGATCCCCAATGACGGCGCGCTCGGGGCCGTGCAAACCCGCGCACCGCGAGAGCTGTTCAACCAGGGTTGTTCGATGCTGTCGCTGTACGTTTACCTGGCCGATCACAAGGCCGACACCTTGAACCGGGTGGTGGAGGCCAGTGAGCGCTTTATCGCCGGACACCAAGTGCCCGACGTGAAATTCATGCTGGCGGCCGGTAGCGCCGGGATCGAAGCCGCGACCAATATCGTGGTCAAGAAATCCATGCGCGAGATGCTGCTGTGGGTCTACGGGGCGGTGAGTCTGTTGTGCCTGGTGACCTTCCGTAGCTGGCGCGCCACCCTTTGCGCGATGCTGCCACTGATGCTCACCTCGATTCTGTGCGAGGCGCTGATGGTGGGGCTGGGCATGGGCGTGAAAGTGGCGACATTGCCGGTCATTGCGCTGGGCGTGGGGATTGGTGTTGATTATGCGTTGTATGTGTTGAGTGTGATCCTGGCTCGGATGCGCGCCGGCGATACCTTGGCCCAGGCGTATTACCAGGCGCTGCTGTTCACGGGGAAGGTGGTGTTGTTGACGGGGATGACGTTGGCTGTGGCGGTGTCGACCTGGGCTTTTTCGCCGATCAAGTTTCAGGCGGACATGGGGATTTTGTTGGCGTTCATGTTTTTGGTGAATATGTTGGGGGCTTTGATTCTGTTGCCGGCGTTGGCTTGGTGGTTGTTGCCGCGGGAGGTGTTTGTAAAAAAGCCTGAGTTGAGTCGGCGGGAGCGGTGGGTTCGGGGGTAGTACGTTTTTAGGATGGCGTGTATATCCGTTATTTGCGTAACGGCGACTTATGGTTCCGCTCTTACAGCGGCTCACTTTTGGAAAAGCGCCAAAAGTAAGCAAAAGCGCTTTGCCCCACCACTCGGCACCTCGCCTAGGCTCGGTGTGCCCTCACTCCGGCCTTGCTCCGTGGGCCCGCCGCGATGGGCCATCCATGGCCCTGCGCGGCTATCCCGGCATCCATGCCGGGATGCCCACTGCGCAAGACCTGCGTTCGGCCAGCGTGGTTTAACGGGGCGCTGAGATCAAGATCAAGATCAAGATCAAGATCCAAAGCAAGAGCAAGAGCAAGAGCAAGAGCAAGAGCAAGAGCGGGGCATCAGCCAGGATTTATTTGGCTGAACCACCGCTATCGCGAGCAAGCTCGCTCCCACATTGGATCGTCAGCAGCCACAAAATTCATGTCTACCACAGCCCCCTGTGGGAGCGAGCTTGCTCGCGAAGAGGCCGGTACATCAAGCATCTTCATCGACTGGCACTCCGCCTCCGCAAGCAGGCTCGCACCCAGGGCACAGGGCGCAAAACGCTACTTGCAGACATAAACCTTGCGCACATAAACCCCGCTCTTCCAGGCGCAAGGAGCCCCCCGGGGCACAAACACCGTATCCCCAGTCCCCACCGCCAACCCCGAGCCATCTGCCAGTTGAAGAACGATGTTGCCCTCGGTCAAATGCATCAACTCATGCATCGCGTGTGGCTTGGCGCGGCGGGTGTAGGGCGTCGAATCCCAGATGCCGATTCGCAGGTTCGTCGCTTCCTCGACGAACAGATTGTTCGAGCGACATTGCGGTGTCTGGCTCAGCAGGATTTCCTCACTCGGTGGTGTCGAAGGCGAGAGCAAGGTTTGCGTGGGGAGGAACGTCAGCCCAACTTTGCCCACTTCAACAGGCTGGATATCGGCGCAGAACGCCCAGAGTGAATCGGCCTGCGCCTCGATCCGGATCGACGTGCCACGGGCAATCACCGCGCTGTCTCCCGGATTGAGTCGGAGCGTCTGTTCCTGGCTCCGCAGGGTGACCTGTCCCGCGTGCACCACGATCGTTTCGCTGCAGGGATATTCATCGACGCTAAATTCGCCACTCGCGTGGACCACGCCGGCAACGATGTCATCCGCCGCGACATAGGCAATGCGCCGGTCGAAAGGGTCGTTGGCGCTCAATGAACCGGAAGTGAACGCGGTTGAGGCCGGGCGGCCGTCGGCATGTGCCAACAGCACGGCGGTGGGCTCTAGCATGATGCGGTGTCTCCGAGGGTTATTACCGATGAAAGAAAGCGGTCAGCCGATGGCCTGGGTCACCAGGGCAAACTGATGGACGCCGCCACTGGCCTTCGGCGGGGTACCACGGGCCATTTGTGCGACGGTGTCGACGTGCTTCAGTCCGGCTTCTTCAAGCCAGGGCCCCAGCCCGCAGTCGGAAGGGATGTCCATGCGCAAGAAAGCGTCCGGTGCCTGGGCCAACAGCACCGCGATCAGATGCCTGGCCTGTTGTGGATTTTCCGCGACGACCGGGCCGATATAACGACCACGACCGAAAGAGCGCAGGAGGGCGAAGGCGCGTAGCTGGCCATCGCGCTCTATACCGACGGCGTGCTCGGTACTGTCGAACAGGTCGTTGAGCACGGTGTGCCGGTCCAAGCCGCTGCCCGCGTTTGCCAGTTCGATTTGCTGGCGTCGATCGGCGTTGGTCAATTCGCGGCAGCGTTCGCCAGTTGGCAGAGCAGGAACCGCAGGGGCAAGCACGTGGCCCTGGTGCTGTTGGATATGTCCAAAATCAACGAAGCCCTGGCTGGCATAAAGTGGGGCGCCGGCCAGCGTCGCGTTGAGCATCGGGATTTTCGACCCGCATGCCTCGAGTGCCAGCTCCATGAGCCTGCGACCGATGCCTTGGCCCTGGTATTCGTCACTGACGATCACCAGGCCGATCGTGGCGTAGTCGCCTTGCGCACAGGTGAACGCGGTACCGATCAGGCGGCCGTCGTCCTGCGCGACGAAACCCTGGGAGACTCGTTGCAGCATGGCCCAGTCTTCCAGGCGGTGGGGCCATTTCAATTGCATGGACAAGGCGTGGGCCGATTCCAGGTCGGCGCCGGTCATGGGGCGAAAGGTATACGCGGGGCGTTGCGAGTTTGGCATGACATAGCTCCGTGGACAGGGCCGAAAACCGGTGGGATTTCGCCGCTGAAAGTGTGTGTATCTCACCTGCCATTTGGCCTGGCAAGGGGCGGGCAGTGATTCGGCAGATTGCGTGAGTGGCGTCTTCCATGGCCGCAGTTATTGCTCAAATCCGCAGCACGCACAGCAATAAATTCCAGCGATCTGCGTCGAAGAAAAAGGCAAGCCCAGATCAATAACAGCGCTTGCGATCAACCTCGCCGAGCATCGATTCATTGCGTTGATGCCGACGGATATTGTCCAGCAATACGCCAAAGGCACTTTCAGGTTGGGTCATCGCCGCGATATGCGGCGTCAGCCAGATTTGCGGGTGGTCCCAGAACGGGTGATCCGGCGCCGCTGGCTCCTGTTGCAATACATCGAGCACCGCCGCACTGAGCTGGCCGCTGGCAAGCGCATCAAGCAGATCCGCTTCTACCAGGTGTCCGCCACGGCCCATGTTGACCAGGGCGGCCCCCTTTGGCAGGTGCCGGAACAATTGGCGGTCGAGAATCCCTTTGGTCTGCTCGGTCAATGGCAGAACGCACAGCACGATGTCGCATTGGCCGAGGAAAGCCGGGAGCTGTTCAGTGCCGGCAAAACAGTCCACCCCGGCGATGCGATGCTCGCTGCGCGCCCAGCCCGACAAGGCGAAACCAAAGGTTTGCAAGGTCGAGAGAATCTGCCGGGCCTGCGTGCCGAGCCCCATCACACCGACCCGGCGCTTGGCGGCCGGCTGCAGCATATGAGCCTGCCAGCACCGGGCCGACTGTTGCTGGCGATAACGGAGCATATCCCGGTGCAGGCTGAGCACGGCGAAACTGGCGTATTCGCACATGCCTTGGGTGATGCCCGGGTCGAGTAGACGAACCACCGGCAAGGAAGCAGGCAGCCTGTCGAGGTCAAGCTGGTCGACCCCGGCCGACAGGGCAAACAGCACTTCCAGGTTTGGCAATACGACCTCAAGGTCGTCCGGTGCCTGCCAGGCGGCCAGGTAGCGAATGTCCCGCGGATCGCCGATGTCCGGCCAGGCACGCCATCCGATATCTGGAGCGTGCTCGGCGAATAGCCGTTTCCATTGTTCGCCGCGCACCGGGTCGGCTTTATAAAGCAGGGCCATGGATGATTTCTCATGCTGGATGGGGTGCCTCCAGCATGCCCGAATGGCGAAGCAGGATGTTTCGAAAGCGCCGGCGTAACGGCGGGCCCCTGCGGTGTAGAGGCCCTTAATCGGCAGATTCCATGGGGCCGGAGCCGACTGATGGATTCTGCTGTTTGGCGGGGTGAAAACAGTCGATCCGAATTTCCCAGGGGTCAACTTCGGCTTAGACCATTGCGTCGAACGCTTAACCTGTGGAACACATCGCAGCCGTTTCCCGGTTGCCCGGTTCACTGTGGGAGATGCCATGAACAGTAAAGTCGAAGAAACCCCGAACTTGCTCCGTCAACGTGATCAATTCGTGCCTAGGGGATTGGTCACCGCGCATCCGCTGGTCATCGACCGGGCCCTGGGGGCGGAGGTTTGGGATGTGGATGGCAAGCGCTATCTGGATTTCGTCGGCGGCATCGGCGTTTTGAACATCGGCCACAATCACCCGAACGTGATCGCCGCCGTGCAAGCCCAGTTGCAAAAGGTCAGCCATGCTTGTTTCCAGGTTGTGGCCTACAAACCCTATCTCGACTTGGTGACGCGCTTGTGCGCGTTGGTCGGTGGCCAGGAGGCCTACAAGGCGGCACTTTTCACGTCTGGCGCGGAGGCCGTGGAGAACGCGGTGAAGATCGCGCGCGCCCACACCAATCGGCCCGCCGTGATTTCTTTCCGTGGCGGATTCCACGGGCGTACATTGTTGGGCACGACGCTGACGGGCATGAGCCAACCGTACAAGCAGAACTTCGGGCCGCTTGCTCCGGAGGTGTTCCATACGCCTTACCCGAACGCCTATCGCGGTTTCACCAGCGAGATGGCCTTGCAGGCCCTGAGCGAATTGCTGGCGACCCAAGTCGCCCCGGATCGAGTCGCGGCGATCATCATCGAGCCGGTGCAGGGCGACGGCGGTTTCCTTTCCGCGCCGCCGGAATTTCTCCAGGCGCTGCGCCGCCTGACCGAGCAACACGGCATCGTGCTCATCCTCGACGAAATCCAGACCGGTTTCGGCCGCACCGGCACATGGTTCGGTTTCCAGCACTCCGGGATCCAGCCGGACCTGGTGACCGTCGCCAAAAGTCTCGCTGGCGGCTTGCCGATATCGGGCGTCGTGGGACGTGCGCAGATCATGGATGCGCCATTGCCCGGTGGCCTGGGCGGCACCTATGGCGGTAACGCATTGGCGTGTGCGGCCGCGTTGGCGGTGATCGACACCTACGAGCAGGATCAATTGCTCGAGCGCGGTAAGGTACTGGCAGAGCGTTTGCGCCAAGGCCTGCTGCGCTTGCAGGCACGTTACCCACGTATCGGCGACGTGCGCGGTACCGGTTTCATGTTGGCCATCGAATTGATCAAGGATGATGAAGCACGTAGTCCTGATGCCGAACTCACCCAACAACTGATCGATCAGGCCAGGGTCGGCGGGTTGCTGGTGATCAAATGCGGGGTGTATCGGAACGTGCTGCGTTTCCTTGCGCCCCTGGTCACCGAGGAAAATCAGATCGACGAAGCCTTGGTCATTCTTGAAGGCGCATTGTCACGGGTGTTGAGTTAACTCCAGGTCTCGGTCGGCGGTGATTCTGCGCCGACCGATTGCCTATGGAGCACATGGATGCATCACGGGAGGCGACACACATGCACCTGACTGATTATCGCGCGCTGCTGATCGATTGCGACGAAGTCCTGGTCGATCGGGATTCGGGTATCTGGACAGCCTTGCAACCTTTGCTCGAAAGCCACCCGGACGCGCCTGCCAGGGAGGCGGTGCTGGCGGAATTCGACGCAGCCGTTCGCGGGCTCCACCCGCGCTTTTCCGAGTTGGGCTTCAGTGGCCTGTTGTGCTTTGCCCATCGCCAGTTGGCCGAGCGCCTGAAGCTCAAGGCCAGTTGGGAGGAGGGCATGAGTTTTGCCCGTTCGGCCAGCACCTGGTCGCTGTTCGAGGACGCACCCGGTGCCATGTTGTACCTGCGCAAATTCTATCGGCTGCTGGTGTGTTGCGACCGTGATGCCGAGGATCGTGACGCGCTTTGCGAGCGATTGGGCATCGCGCCCGAGGACTTGCATTCCCGGGCCAACAACCCGTTGGAAGACGAAGCCTGGTTGTTGGCGAACACGCTCCAGCCTGAGCACATCATGCAGGTGTCCAAGGTCTGCGAGCGATTACAGAAGTCGGCGGGCTTATGCCTGATCCGCCGTGACCCGGAACAATCCACCGAAGCACAATCCGCCGATTTCTACATCACCAGCATGGCGGATCTGGTGGCCCAGCATCAGCTATCTTTGCGCCGTTGAATTTGCTAAAACCACTGTCACCTGAACGGCAATAATGGGGTACCCGATGGAAGGTTTAATCAAACTAGACCGAATTGATATCAGTATCCTTGTCGAACTTCAGAAGGACGGTCGAATGACCAACGTCAGCCTTGCCGATGCGGTGGGGTTGTCCTCCAGCCCTTGCCTGCAGCGGGTCAAGCGCCTCGAGTCGGCCGGCTACATTTCCGGGTACAGAGCGCATCTGAACCTTGCCAAGATCACCGATTCGGTGACGGTTTTCACCGAGATCACCCTCAGCGACCATAAACGCGAAGACTTCGCCAAGTTTGAATCCAACATTCGCCTGGTCGATGAAGTACTTGAGTGCCATTTGATCAGCGGTGGCTACGATTACCTGGTGCGTTTCATGACGTGCAGCATCCAGCATTATCAGGAAGTGATCGAAGGGCTGCTGGACAAGAACATCGGTATTTCCAAGTACTTCAGCTATATCGTCATCAAATCCCCGGTACTCAAGGACGGGGTGCCGCTGCGCAGGCTCTTGCGCCACTGATGCACTTGCCACAAGGGAATACAGGCCGAGTCAAGTTCGGCCCGTCTCATCTCGTGAATCAGCGCCCAGGCGCCTTGTTCTCCACCAGACAGTTGCCACCATCCACCACCATCACCTCACCAGTGATGTAGCTGGACTCAGCGGATGCCAGGAAAGCCACGAGGGCGGCGACCTCCTCGGGGCGTCCCGCCCGGCCCATCGGCGTGTAGCTCGCCGCGTGGGCTTCTTCGGCAGTGGTCGAGCCGGTAGCGATCCAGCCGGGCGCGACGCAGTTGACCGTGATTCCCTGCCGGGCCACTTCAAGCGCCAGGCCCATGCTCATGCCGACCATGGCTGCCTTTGCGGCGCTATAGGCGGCCTCGCCGGGGTTGCTGCAACGGGTGCCGGTGGTGGAACTGATATTGACGATGCGGCCATAATTGCGCGCCTGCATGCCGGGCAGGACGGCACGAGTCAGCAGGAACGCCGTCGTCAGGTTCCGGGCCAGCGACAGGTTCCAGGTGCCCAGACCCATGGTCGCCACCTCGGCAAACGACTCCGGGCTGCCTTGCATGGCCATGCCCGCGTTGTTCACCAGCACATCGATGCGCCCCCACACCGACTCGGCCCACAGGCCGAACTCACGAACTTGTCCTTCATCCGTGAGGTCAAGGGCCCGTCCTTCGACCTCAAAGCCTTCACCCCGCAGTTCTTCGACACGTTGCGCAATGCGCGCGCTGCTGGCGGTGACGATGAGCCTCGCACCGGCGGCACCCAGCCTGCGTGCGATCGCCATACCGATTCCCATCTCGCTGCCAACCCCGCTGATCAGTGCCACGGGGTTCTTTCCGGTTGTGTCTGGCATGGCATTTTCCTGTTTGTTGTTGTGATTGCTACGGAGCTAGCCCGCTGATGACAAGCGCTGCGGGCCAGTATTGCATTGCGGAAACGATTTCTGACAAGAATGTCAGGAAGCGGTCAGTCTCCGGACACCTTCGCTGGCTAGACTCAGTAGGTTGCCCCGCGTCCAGAGAGGAGATACCTGATGCGCTTGCTCATTGTCGAGGACGAAGAAAAAACCTCCTCCTATGTTCATCGTGGCTTGAGCGAGCTCGGCTACATTGTCGATGTCGCGACGAATGGCATCGATGGCCTGCACTGTGCGTTGGAAATGGATTACGACGTGGTGATCCTCGATGTCATGTTGCCGGGCAAGGACGGCTACGGCGTGTTGCAGGGGCTGCGCCTGCATAAGAAGACCCCGGTCATCATGTTGTCGGCGAGGGGCACGGTGGATGATCGTGTCCGAGGCTTGCGGGAGGGGGCCGATGACTATCTGGGCAAGCCCTTTTCCTTTGCCGAACTGGTCGCTCGCGTCCAGGCATTGATCCGGCGACGCGCCGATGATGCGGCCGACCCCACGCATTTGCGCATCGACGACCTGGAGGTTGACCTGCAGGCTCGCAAGGTCACACGTGCCGGGTCGCGGTTGGACCTGACGGCCAAGGAATTCTGCCTGTTGAGCCTGCTCGCCCGGCACCAGGGCGAAATTCTTTCCAAATTGATGATTGCCGAGCAGGTCTGGGACATGAATTTCGACAGCGACGCCAACGTGGTCGAAGTGGCGATCAAGCGTGTGCGCGCCAAGGTTGACGCGCCATATCCGCGCAAATTGCTGCATACCGTGCGGGGTATGGGCTACGTGCTTGAGAGCCGTGAAGTGGTCGATAGGCAAGTGGCGGCGCTGTGATGAAAGGTTCGATAGCCAAGCGGCTCGCCCTGATGTTTGCCGTCGCGGTCATGCTCATCACCGCCGTCTGCGCGACGTTGTTGCGCTGCTCCTTGAAGCAATCGCTCGAAGACCAGATGCAGAACGAACTGATCCTGCGCCATTCGGTTCTCGACCCAGTGCTCGCCAAATATGACTCTCCGGAATTCTGGGTGGGGCTGCGGCAGAAGCTCGACGGCCTGACGCCCGCCGACGAGCGCGTGCGCTATTGGGTCCTGGTCGACAATCCGACATACAGCTATGGCGGCGCGATGCCGGATGGCCAGGACTGGTCGACGCGTCCGGATGGATTTTCCAGCGTCGCGATACCAGGCCGGGACCGCCCGATGGTCTTGCTCGTCGAAACCATCGCCGCCATGGGCAGCCGTCCGGAGTTGCGTTTTATCGTCGGGCTGGACTCAACGCCGTTCATGAAGACTCTGGACCATTTCACCAAGACATTGGTCCTTACGTCGGCGCTAGGCGTGGTGCTGGTTGGACTGCTCGGCTATTGGATCGCGCGTTTTGGCCTGGGACCGGTCCGGCGCTTGAGCCGCCAGGCCAACAGCCTGCCGCCGGGAGACTCGAAACAACGATTGGACACCGAGGCGCTGCCGGGGGAATTGCAGGAACTGGCGGTGTCGTTCAACGGCGCCCTGGCGCGCCAGGAAGCCGCCTGGTGTCAGCTCGAAGGGTTCAACGCCAATGTCGCCCATGAACTGCGTACGCCCTTGACCAATCTGATCGGCCAGACCCAAGTCGCCTTGGCCCACGGACGAGACGTGAATGAATTGCAGGACTTGCTGCAATCGAACCTCGAAGAGCTGGAGCGGATGGGTACGATCGTCAATGACATGCTGTTCCTGGCGGGAGCGGAAAGCGGGCAGCGGGCCACTGAACTCAGCGACGTTTCGCTCTGCGAAGAGGCGTCGAAGACGGTGGAATACCTGGAACCGGTCTTGCACGACAAACAACTGAACGTGGTGATCCAAGGCGACATGCGGGTGCGTATCGACCGGCGTCTGTTCCACCGATCCCTGGCCAATCTGATCCAGAACGCCGCCCGATACGCAGTGCCGGCCAGCACGATCACGGTGAGCCTGGTCAGCCATGGCATGCAGGCCGAGGTCAGCGTCTCCAATGCCGGTGAGCCCATTGAAAACGTGCATCTGGAGCGTCTGTTCGAGCGTTTCTACCGAGCCGACGCCGCAAGGGCCAGGAGTGACGCACATCATGGCCTGGGGCTTTCCATCGTACGCGCGGTAGCCTCCATGCACGGCGGACGGGTTTTTGCCCATAGCAAGGACGGGGTCAACACCTTTGGGTTCTCTTTGACGAGCCAGCCGGTGCGTTAATCAACCTACAATTCCCATTGACCGGGCCTGCGCTTTCGCGAGCAAGCTCGCTCCCACATTGGATCTCCAGCAAACCTGAAATCCATGCACGCCACAGCCCCCTGTGGGAGCGAGCTTGCTCGCGAAAACGCCGGCACATCAAACATCTTCATCCACTGAAACACCGCCATCGCGAGCAAGCTCGCTCCCACATTTGGATCTCCAGCGAACCTGAAATCCATGCACGCCACAGCCCCCTGTGGGAGCGAGCTTGCTCGCGAAGACGCCGGAACATCCAACATCTTCATCCAATGAAACACCGCCATCGCGCTCGCGTTTGACATGTTCCTGTCAGTCACCGGTCACCTTGACGTCAGTGTCCCCCTCCTAAAGTGCATCCACCATCCCGGTCAGGACAGTGGAGTACGCCATGAACATTCAGAACTTTTCGGTCGCCAGCCTGCTGGCAGTGATCACGTTGAGCGGTTCGCCTCTGTTTGCCAAAGAACAGACCCAGGTTCCGGCCTATGAATACGGCATGCCGCTGGACATTGCCCAGGCCATTCGTATCGAGGCACCGGCAACGCCGGTGTGCGAGGTGGTGCAGGCCGAGATGACCTACGTGGATACGCAGGGAGAAATCCGTCGCGTCAGCATTCTCCAGCTGGCCGAGGCCTGTGCCATCCAGTGAGCCTAACCGCGTCGTTTCATCAACCGAACAATCAAGGAACCCAACCATGTGGAATACAACAACCAGCCCGGCAGCCGGCCTTTTCCAGACCTTCAACCAGCTTATGAATCTGGCCCGCACGTTGATTGCAGGCGTCGCGCTCCTCAGTGCGATGAGTATCGAAGCGTCGGATCGTGCCGCGCCGAAACCCGACTGGTCGACCCACGACATGCCTTCCCAGAGGGGCCGAATTATCCTGGTAACCGGCGGCACCAGTGGCATGGGCTATGAGGACGCCCTGGCACTCGCGCGGGCGGGGGCCGAGGTCATCATCGCGGCGCGCAACCTGGAGCGCGGTGCGGAGGCCATCAAGCGTATCCGCCAGGCCGTGCCCGACGCCAAGCTGCAGTTCGAGTCCGTGGACCTGGCCAACCTGTCTTCGGTGCGCGGCCTGGCCGAGCGTCTCAACCAGCGGCTGCCGCGCCTGGACGTGTTGATCAACAATGCAGCCGTCATGGCGCCGCCCGAGCGGGGCACTTCCGCCGATGGCTTTGAGCTTCAGCTGGCCACCAACTACCTCGGCCATTTCGCGCTGACCGGCCTGCTGGTTCCGCTCCTGCGGCAAAGCGACGATGCCCGGGTGGTGAGCCTTTCCAGCATCGCGGCCACGCGCGGTGCGGTGAATTTCGACGACCTGCAGTCCGAGCAGAAATACGACCCTTACGCGACCTACGCCCAGTCGAAACTGGCCATCCTGCAATGGGCATTTGCGTTGCAACGGCGCAGTGACGCGCAGAAGTGGGGTATCCGCAGCATCGCCGCGCATCCCGGCGTGGCCGTTACCGAACTGATCGCCCGAGGGCCGGGGATCAACAGTGAGTTCGGCCAGCGCTGGGCGAAGGATCGCGATGCGTACCATTCTGCGGCACAAGGCGCGCTGCCCACGTTATATGCGGCCACTGCCGAGCAGGCCGTTGGCGGTGCCTACTACGGGCCGACCGGCGATGACGAAAAACGCGGTCCGCTGGGGTTCGCCAAGACTCCACCGGCCGCGACCAAAGAAGCGGATGCCGAACGGCTCTGGGCCACCTCCGAGCGCCTCACCGGCGTGACCTATCGCTGATCCTATCCAGGGCGCGGGCATCCGTTCCGCGCCTTCCCCGTAGCCGTTTCCCCGGAGTTTCCATGAGTACGATTTCCTACTTGCACCGGCTGAGCCTCGCCCTGAATGCCCGCGACGGTGAACTGCGTCCGGCACTGTGCGGGTTCTTGCTGTTCCTTTGCCTGTTTACCGGTTATTTCATGCTGCGTCCGATCCGCGAGTCGATGGGCATTGCGGCGGGCGTGGAAAACCTGCAATGGCTATTCACCGCGACTTTCCTGGTCATGCTGGCAGCCGTGCCGTTATTCGCCTGGCTCAGTTCCCGGGTGCCGCGACTGCGCCTGATCGATTGGGTGTATGGCTTCTTTGGCATCAATCTGCTGATGTTCGTCGAGTTTTTCCAGTTCCTGCCGGACAGTGTCTGGCTCGCCCGGGTATTTTACGTCTGGATATCGGTGTACAACCTGTTCGTCGTGTCGGTGGCCTGGAGCTTGATGGCGGATGTGTTCGACAGCGAGCAGGCCAAGCGCCTGTTTGCATTCATCGCCGCCGGGGCCAGCGTCGGCGGCCTGCTGGGGCCGGCGCTGAGCGCATTGCTTATCGACGCGGTGGGAGCGTCAGGCTTGATGCTGCTGGCGGCTGTGTTGCTGGGTGCCACCCTGGTGTTGAAACGGACCTTGATGAAATGGCGCGGACAGGGCGGGGCAGGGCGACCCGGTGCAGCACCCACCCAAAACCCGCAACAGCCACTGGGCGGCAATCCGTTCAGTGGGATGGTCGCGGTGTTCAGATCGCCTTATCTGGTGGGAATCGCCGGTTTCGTGGTGTTGTTGGCGACGGTCAGCACTTTTCTTTATTTTGAGCAGGCGCGCTTGGTGGCCGAGCATTATCCGGACCGCGCATCGCAGGTTCGTATCTTCAGCGCCCTCGATATCGTCGTGCAGGCCGGCGCGTTGCTGTCCCAACTGTTCATCACCGGTCGCGTCGCGCCGAAGTTGGGCGTGCGTGCTTTGTTGGCGGTCGTGCCGTTGCTCATGTGTGTCGGTTTCCTGGGCCTCGCCCTGGCGCCGGGCTTTGCGCTGCTTGCAACCTTGATGATCGTGCGACGAATCGGCGAGTACGCGTTTGTCCGGCCGGGCAGGGAAATGCTGTTTGCGCCTCTGGACGCCGAGAGCAAATACAAGGCCAAGAACTTCATCGACACCGTGGTCTATCGCGCCGGCGATGCCGTGAGTGGCTGGGCCAAGAGCCTGCTCGATCAGATCGGCCAAGGTGCAGGCGTGGCGGCAATGGTGGGGGCGTGCTGCGCGTTGCTGTGGGGTTATCTGGGCTGGCAGTTGGGGCGGCAGGCGGATTATGCGGCTTCGCGCGAACTGCGCCTGGCGGCGATTTCGGCAAGAGCGTGAAGAACGTCATCTGAACGATTTTCCTCACGCTCGCTACGCTCATTTGAACGTATGGACCAGCGCAGCCTCTGACACTAATGCAGGGCGAGCGCACGTCGCCCATTCCCGCTCGGAGGACAGGTTCACATGAAGATTCTAATGGTGCTTACATCCCACGATCAGTTGGGCGACACCGGTAAGAAGACCGGGTTCTGGCTGGAAGAGTTCGCCGCTCCGTACTACGTGTTTGTCGACGCCAAGGCGACGGTCACGCTTGCTTCTCCAAAGGGCGGGCAGCCACCGCTGGACCCCAAGAGCGACGAGGAAGGTGCCCAGACAGACGCAACGCGTCGCTTTGCCACGGATACCCAGGCTCAAGCAGCGTTGGCAAACACGGTGCCGCTGGGCGAGGTTGATCCCTATGACTTCGATGCCGTGTTCTATCCGGGAGGCCATGGCCCGCTGTGGGACCTGGCCGAGGACACTGACTCCAAGACGCTGATCGAAGCCTTTTATGCCGCGAATAAACCCATCGCCGCCGTCTGTCACGCGCCGGGGGTGTTCAAGAACGTCAACGCACCGGATGGCCAGCCCGTGGTGAAAGGCAAGAAAGTCACTGGCTTTACCAACTCCGAGGAAGAAGCGGTGGGGCTGACCCAAGTGGTGCCGTTCCTGGTGGAGGACATGCTCAAGGCCAAAGGCGGCGAATATTCCAAAGGCGCGGATTGGGGCAGTTACATCGTCGAGGACGGCCATCTGATCACCGGCCAGAACCCTGCTTCATCGGAAGCTGCGGCCAAGGCGTTGCTCAAGCGGCTCGAACAGGAACTGAGCGCTTGAAGCGATTTTTGTAGGGCGGCCGGCCGTGTCGCCCTTTGCCAGCCACTCAACGACGGGGAAGGATCGATCATGCAAGACCCTTACAACCTTGCGCGTTTCGTCGAGGCGCAGCGTCCGTTGTTCAGTCGCGTCATGGACGAACTGCATGCTGGCCGGAAGCGGAGTCACTGGATGTGGTTCATCTTCCCGCAACTGCAAGGGCTTGGCCGTTCCGAAATGGCCAGTCTCTTCGCGATCTCCGGCCTTGCCGAGGCTCGCGCATACCTGCAACACGAGGTGCTTGGCCCCCGACTGGAGGAGGCCGTCAAGACGGTCTTGCAACACAGTGGCACCAGTGCCGAGCGGATATTCGGCTCACCTGATGATTTGAAGTTTCGTTCCTGCCTTACGCTGTTCCTCAGCGCCGAATCGGGATCTCCTCTGTATCAACAGGCACTCGATCAGTTCTATTCGGGGGAGCCAGATCGCAGGACGCTCGACCTGCTGGGGCGACAGATATGAGTGACGTGGCCCTCAGTCGCTGACGACGTTGCAACGCAGATTACCGTCCGGACGTGTCCACCGCGGCCAACAAGCACTTTTGTCGCCAGGCCGGTGCACTGGTTGGAAACAACATCTCACTCGGTCGAAACCGTGCGAGACCGCAGGCGGCGGCAATGCGCTGACGCTGCTGGCCATGGACCAGCGCCTGCACAAAACTGCTTTCGTTTTGCGCCTGTCCCAAGATGTAGCGAGTCCCCACTTGGAAGTTTCCGCCATTGGCCTGCCACCAGGCATCGACACACACGGGGTTTGGCCAGGGCAGGTTCTCATCGGGGTCCATGAGGACATGCGGATCTTCGGGGTCATCGTTCGGGCCCGCATCGAAATCCGGCAAGACGTGTAGCTCCAGATCGAGCAGGGCCAGGTCGGCTCCGGTGATCAGGCTGAAGGCTTCGCCAGCGACACGTGCATAAGGCACGTCGGCCATGTGCTGGATCAACCACGGCACGCTGACCGGATCGCCCAACAGCCCAAGGGCCTGGATGCCGATGCGCCGCTGCCGGGGATCCTGTACCAATTGGCGTATCCAGGCGATGCTCGGTTCGCGCGCCTGCCAGGCCAGCAGCACACAGATTGCGCGATATTGAAATTCACCTGGCTGCTCGGCGAACTGCCGCAGCGGTTCTAGGGCTTGCTGATCGCCCATTTGCGCCGCCGCCCAGCTGGACCAGAAGCGCGTGGCTGGGTGCTGATGCAGTCGATGGAGCCGAATGACCGGCAACAGGTCCTGCCGGCGCAACTCGCCGGCGGTGCGGGCGGCACGTGCAAGCACGCTTGGGTCGACATCGGACAGTCCGGCCAGCAGAGCAGGGCCAGGGTCGTGATGATGCATGCCACACGCCGCCAGGCCCAGGCGGCGAAACAGTGGCTCTGGAGCAGCGAGCATGCGGTCGATCCAGGGCGATACGCGCGCCCAGTCCAGCCAGCCCAAAGCCATCAGATAACCACGTTCTGTATCCCCGGCGCTTCGCAAATGCTCGCTGAGCCGCGATAACACCTTCCCGTCGGCCGTTTCGAAGGCCAACACCACGCTGGCGAACATCTCGCCGATGGCGTGCGGGCCAAGCTGCTCCAAAAGCGCTTCAAGTCCGCGCGGCCCGGCGACGCGCAGGCCATCGAGGTGTGCTTCGATGCGATCTTCCAACGTGCCCAGTTCATCCAGGTCGTAGTGGGGCGCGCGCAATGCGTCGTCGCGCAAGACCACCAGAAATCCAACTTCTTCTACGTGCAGGTCAAGGATCACGGGCAACGTGTTCATGGGCTTTCGATCCGGACAGGAAATTTGGCCTGATCAATCAATTTGCAGGCACCGCTTCCAGTTCGAACCATCGAATTCCATGACGTCCTTCGGACCGATGGACCACAGGATCCCGTCTGCCGCACTCAGGTGATAACACGTGCCCGGCGCGTCATCTCCGAAGTCGACGGGCTTGAGCGTGTCACCCTCCAGTCGGTAGACGAAATGGGTGGAAGACACATACAACTGGCCCTGGAAATACTCCATGCCCCACAGGTCTTCCCGGGTGCTGTCGTGCTCGATCACTTCCCATTGATCATTGCGGCCACGCAGCAAGGTCCCGAGCTGGCCGCAAGCATAGGCAAAACCGTCCGGCGCGCAGCGCACCTTGTACAGCGCCAGGTTGGTCGGACTGTTCTGCTGGGTGAAGACGCTGCCGTCGTACTTCCAGATTTCGCCTTCCCAGCCGACGGTGTAGATTTCCTGCTCGCTGAAACCGTCAATGGATTCGAAGCTGGTGTCGGTGATGGGCGTGTCACCGACCTGGGCGCTCTGGTCGATGCATCGCCATTGGTCTTCGCCGTCGCGCACGTAGGCTTGGCGGCAAGTCCCCACGGCGTAGGCGCGACCTTTGGAAATGCCGCGGATCTCGCGGAGGGGGCCGCGTTTGGCGGGTTCGAATCCAGATTTTGCGATCGCCTCTTCAGTCTTGGTGCCTGCGCCGCTGGCTTCGACTGATCCATCAACGCCCAGCATCAAGTGACGCTCTGCTGGCACATGGCAAACCGTTCCGGAGCAAGCAAGCCACGGCACAGTGCCGGCGTACAAAGTTCCACGATACAGGGTGAACAGTATTGAACCGGTGTAGCCCTCGCTGATGGAAAGGTCGTTCGTGGTCATTAAATAGTAGAGGCCTGAGTGTCGAACGACCCCAGTCGTTATGCTGAGTCCGCTGAGGCGCGGGTCACGAGGATCCATATGGGTCTCATCCTTGTACGATTGGTGTTAAGGGTTCGGACTTTCAGGGCACATCTCGCTGATGGCCTTGTCACGCTCATGCTGGTTACTAGTCATCGAAGCCCTGGCATTGATCGGTTTCTCCTTGCCTGGGCCCTTCGCCTGGTCGTGGTAACTGTTCAACTGAGCTTCCAGGCATTTTTGGGAACACTTGGAGTCCGGAAAGGTTTTCCTGGCTGCCTTGGCCCCTGTAGCCGTGGCCGTGGACCTTGGCCACTCGCCTTTCGCGTCAGCCTCTTTCAGGGCTACCACGCCACGCCGAGTATGCATCTGGCCATGGGTGGCCGTGGTCTGGTTCGGGCCCTCCACGCACATGACCGGGGCCTTGTCGGTCTCATATTTGCTCCAGCCGGTTTTTGTCGGGTGCTGGTTCCTGGGCTGGCCCGCGAAGGCCGGGCCGTCGGTGAAGGAGGCCGAATCGATTAGGTGATCTCCGGTTTGTCCCGGGCAACATCTGTTGGGCTTGTACGGGGCAAGAAAACAGCGCAGGGCCTTTTGGCAAGGATCAGCGTTGATGGTCTTGGCCAAGGAGGAGTACTCCTTGAGAACGCCAGTATGGGCAGCCATATACGCAGGATCATCTGAAAAACCATCGCCCGATTTTTTCTTGGCGGCGTTGCGTGTCTTGAGCGCGTCTTTCAGCGTTTTGGTATCCGGGCAGACCACTTTCTTGCTGGTGTCGCACGCCTTTTTCACCCGTTTCCTTTCCCCCTCGCACTGCGCCAGGTCCTTGGCGATGTCCATTCTGTCCGAATAAGGCCAAGGCACCGTATTGCCGGGTTGGGATGCATGGTTGTGGGTGGTCAGGTCCATGTGCCGGACGACATTCTTGCCCTCGTACTTCACATCCATCGACCAGGAAGTGAAGTACACCTTGCCCTTGTTCCTACTGGTGACGATGCCCTTTTTGGGCGCGTTCCCGGCCTCGTCGCCATAGCTGGTCTTGAAGTAGCTCTTGTCCTTGAGCATCACTTCCTTGCCAGTGATCTTTACCGTCCGGGTGCCTTTGGTCGTGTCCTTGGCCATGCCGGTGTTGGGGTAGGGAATCGGCACGCCCAGCGGGGTGGGCGGCGCCTGGGGTGGGGTGAAGCAGACGTCCGGAAAGCAAGCGATCGACTTGCCGTCCGCCGCCTTGCAGGAAACCTCCATGCTGTTGGCAAACACTTCGTTGGCCATCAGGCAGCCCTCACGATCCGGTAGCTTAGCAGCGCGGCGGCGCGTTCGCCGGCATCGTTGCCCAGATGGCAGAAGATGTTCGGCCCTTCACCGTAGCCCTTGCGACTGGCGGCCAGCGCCACGGCAAGCATCACCGGGCCGATGGCGGCGCCGACTTCGCCGATGCAGTCAGCTGGATGCCAGAGGTGGAAGAACTCCTTGCGCACCCGCAGGCTGCGGCTCAGAGCCAGGGACGCCTCCTTGAAGTAGTACTGTTCGCCGGAAATATCCGTCAGGCGATAATCCATCTGTTCAAGCCCGCAACCGGCTTCGCCCAGGGCCGCGCGCACGGCTTGGGTCAGGCCTTCGGCGCGCAGCGGCAGGTCTTCGGCTTCCACTGTGGCCTGTTCCATACCGAAACCCAGGCCAATGCAGGTCAGTTGCGGCTTTTCTTCGGAGACAGGAGCGGCGAGTACCACCGCTGCGGCACCTTCGCCGGGGATGAACCCGTTGGAGTTCTCGCTGGTCAGCAAGCGTTCGCGTTGCTCGAAGGCGGCCAGGGTAGCGCCACAAAGCAACGAATCGACGCCAGCAACCAGCACGTGGCGATGCCCGCCCTGGTAGATCAACGTTCGCGCATCGCGCAGAGCCACGGCCGCACTGACCCGGCCCCTCGGAATGACGATCGAGTCGGGATGAAAGCGCAGGCCCAATTCAACCTCGATGTCACGCAAGAGCGCCATGTCGAGGCCGTTCAGCCGCCCGGGACGCTCAGCTTCAGCCACGCCCAGCAGCAGCGGAATCTTTTCCGGGGCGATCCCAGGCAGGTTTTGTAACGCCTCGGCGATGGCGCGGGCGGCCATCTTGATCAGCTTGGTGCGGCCGCGCCAGGGCTGTTCCAACGGCACGCTGGCCCCGATGATCCATTCGCCGGCACGATCGATGAAGCGGGTTTCCTGGAAGTGGTCGATGGCACAGCGGATTGCCGCGCAGCTCGCCGCCGCGCTGAGGCCGACGGCACTGACCATCCCCGAGCCGATAATGGACAGGGCGGCCATCAGTGCGTTTCCTCGGAAGTCCGCTTGGCTTTTACCAGGGCATCGAGTGACCGATAGTAATCCTTGCCAAGTTCGCGAGCTCGCCACCAGGCCTTGGGCATTGTGCCGACGAGCACTTGAGCAATCTCAAAGATGTTGCGCCGCAGCGGGCGGGCAATGCGCCAGGTCAACTGCACCTGGCGGGCATCGGTATCGATCAGCAGGGTGTCGATCAACGCCGGCACCGTTTCATGGCCGCCTTTCTTCAGGAAAAAGGTCACCGGCACGTCCATCTGGGGAATGCGAAAACTGGTTCGCTCCTGCGGGGTCAGGTTCAGCAACAGCACCTCTTCGCCGCCGTGCAAGTAGTCGGTTTGCTGATCATCAGGGGCGGCCTGGAAGTAGCGGTTGTCGAAGTCCGCGGGTAAAAACGGAAAGCTGTCAGCCAACCAGGCATCGTCGTACGTCCCGGCGAAGCGCGCGCGTTGCGGCCAGCTGCGGCCAATGGGACCCAAGGCCATCGGGCGGAAGTCGCCGGACGGCGAGTCGATGGGCTTGCCCAGTTCCTCGGTGTTGGGCATCGGCCGGCCGATGATGTCGATGTCATCCGTGCCACCTGGGTACCAGCCGCAACCGCTTGGGTTGTCGGGATGGCAATCGCGCATGTCGGGCGCATTCACCATGGCGCGGGAGCCGCCGAAGGCCTGGGTGTAGGAGATGTCCTGCTCCGTAAAAGCCAGGGGTGAACCGGGCGACAGGCCCATTAATCCCGGCTGCCATTGCCGTGGACCCAGCACCGATAAGGCTTTGCTGACCCGTCCGACACGAATGCCTGCATTCAGTTGCGAGACAGGCCGTCCGCCTGGGGCATAGGCCTTGCCACACACCAGCACATCGCAAAACGGTTTGAACGGGGCGAAGTCCATTTCCTGGCGTGGGGCGCTGAGGCCCGGCTCACCGAGAAAGGTGTCGGCCATCAGCAAGGGTTGCTGGATGTCGGCGAGGACTGCGGCGCGGCCATCCAGCGGCAGATCGAACGTACCCTTGGCCACAACCACCAAGGATTCGCCGCCGTCGGGTGTCATGCCCAGGGTATAGGCGACTTGCAGTTGGCTGGCGTTGAGCAATTCCATCGAGCGACTACCTGTCTAGTTGATCTGCACCGAACCGCCCTTGATGCGGTTGACCCCGCTGGAGCGGCTGGACAGGTAGGTGCCCCGGATGATCACCTTGCCCGCGCGGGTCAGGGTGATGCTGGCCTTGCCACAGCGCAGGACAATCTCCCGCTCCGCGCAGAACTCCAGGCGCTCGCCGTCCAGGTGGGCCACAGCCGGCGTCGTGGTGTCCGGCAAGCGCTGGATGCGACCAATCACCAGCGGTCGGGCAAGGTCGCCGGCCTCGAACATCAAGGCGACCTGGACACCGATGTCTTCCCGGGTCAGCGGCGTGGTCGTGCGCGCGGCAAGGCCAGCATCGGTGGGGCAGCCGGGGAAAGCAACCACCGGCGCCTGCGCCGTGGGCACATCCAACAGCACGCCGATCACCACGCCGTCGACGCGCGCTGAAGTGGCGGCGCAAGATTGTGGAAGATGATATTCAACGCTCATGACGCCCACTCCGTGGCTAGTTCTGCAGGATCTTCTGGCCTTTGACGACCACGTTCTTGTTGGCCTTGATGTTGATGGCACCGGAGCCGTCAATGGTGATGTTCTTGCCACTGATCACAATGCTGCCGTCTTTCTTCAGGGTGATGCTGGCCGCGCCCGTGGTCAGGCTGATCGAGTCGCCGGCGTTGAGGGAGAAATGCTGGCCTACGTCCAGGCTGTCGTTCTGCTTGATGCCAGTGCTGCGGTTTTGCGCAACGTCCCGGGATTCGTTCTGGCCGATCCGAGTGCTCTGGTTGCCACTGATCTCGATACCTTCGTTACCCTGGACGGTCTCGTTGCGGTTGCCGGCGATGCCGATGGTCTCGTTGCCGCCGACGTCCTCCGTACGGTTACTGGCGATGCTGATTTTCTCGTTGGCGCCGACCTTTTCCGTGCGGTCCGCACCGATGGTGATGGTCTCGTTGCTGCCCACGCGCTCGGTGCGATTGGCGCCTATGGTGATCTTTTCGTTGCTGCCGACATCCTCGGTACGGTCGACGCCGATGGAAATCGTTTCGTTGTTGTCGACCCTTTCCGTGCGGTCGTGTTTGACGCGCACGGTCTCGTCATTGTCGATGGTCTTGCTGCGGTCGTGACCGACCCAATGGGTCTCGTCGTTCTCGACCTCGATGTCCTGGTTCTTCTCGGCATGGATAAACAGTTGTTCCGCACCTTTCTTGTCTTCCATGCGGATTTCATTGAAGTTGGCCTGGGTGCCATCCTTGCTCGATCGGCTTTTCACTCCGCTCTGGGTGGCATTGGCCGGCAACTTGTAGGGCACTGTCTGCTCGGCGTTGTAGACCCGGCCAGTAATGATCGGCCGGTCCGGATCCCCTTCGAGGAAGCTGACGATGACTTCCTGGCCAATCCTGGGGATCTGCACCGATCCCCAGTTCTTGCCAGCCCAGGCCTGGGACACGCGAATCCAGCAGGAGCTGTTTTCGTTCGACTGGTCATGACGATCCCAATGGAAGTGCACTTTTACCCGGCCGTATTGATCGGTCCAGATCTCTTCGCCACTGGGCCCGACCACCACGGCCGTCTGAGGGCCGCGAACGATGGGCATAGGTGTGAGGGGCAGGGGACGGAAGACCTCGCTGGCATCCATGCAGTCCAGCTCGCTGACGAATTGCTCGGCCAGGTCCGGTTGGCCGCTTTCATAGGCCTCCTGGCGGATCTGATAGCGGGCGATGACTACCAGGTATTCGCGGTTCTGGTCCGCGCGGTCGTAGCCGGTCAACGTGAACAAATGGCCGCAGCCCAGCCCGCGGGCGCGACCGCGCAACTGCACGCGCTCGAACTGGCTGTGAATGGCTTCGATACGGGTACGCGCGTAGTGGTCGCCGTCATTACTTTGGACGTATTCACCGGGATAGTCATAGAGCGGGTATTCGCCGTGAGTGTGATTGCGCGGAACACTGGAGCGCACCTCGAGGCTGGCGCGGGGACGCAAGAAGTCGTAGTCGTTCAGCGCCAGCGAACCAGGCTGCACCTCTCGGGCCATTTGCCAATCATAAAAATGGTCGCGCTCGCGCATCTGCCGATCGGGCGGGTAGAAGGGCACCGAGGCATAGTCCGCCGCCGTGGAGTGCGCACCGTAGGCGTCGGCCAGGACCAGCACATGACGGGCCTTTTCATGGCGAAAGTAATAATAGATGCCTTCCTGCTCCATCAGCCGACTGACAAAGTCGAAGCTGGTCTCGCGGTACTGCACGCAATATTCCCACTCGCGGTAGCTGCCGCTCAGGCTGTCTTCGAAGTCCGAGAAACCGAGGTCGCGAAACACCTGCTTGATGATGTCAGGCACGGTCTTGTTCTGGAAAATCCGGCAATCGGAGGTGCGCGTGAGCAACCAGAACCAAGGACGCAGGCTGACGCGGTAACCGGCAAATTGGCCGTGGCCCGTCAGCTGTCGGCAATTGCTGACGATGCCGTGGAAGTAGCGTGTGCCGCCGTCGTAAAGCTCGAGGGTCAGGCCCATCGGCTTGCCGAGCAATTGATCGAACTGGATCGCCCGGTTTTCCGAGGTGAGGTCCAATTCGTAGTGGAACAACCGGCCCAGCTCTTCGCTGCCATCCATGCCTTGCAACAACAGGATGTCCGCGCCGAGGGGACTGTCGACCTGGACCAGGCGATTGTTCTGAGTGATTGCCATCACGGCTTCCAAGCCGCGCGGATGACCGCGAAGGCCCAGTTGCTCGGTCGCAACGGCTCGGTAATCAGCTGGGTGGCGTGCAGGAACGTGGCGTTTTGATCTAATCGAAGAACATCCACCACTGAGGCGATCTCCCTATCGGTCTCGAAATCAATTCAAAGCGCGCACGCAAAACTCCTTTTACGTGCAGATAGCGTCTGGGATTGGTTATAGCAGTCATTCCCGGAAACTGCCTATAGGACGGATGGCCTAAGCACATAAGCTGATGGCCCTCGAAAGTCCTCAAACCCAGCGTTAAATGCCAGAATCTCCCAGTCAGATCGTTTTGGAGACCACCATGCTTCACGCATTCGAACAACGGCTCGACCCTTTCCCGCCCGACGAAGTCCCGCCACCGCCTGACGGTCTGGCCCGGTTCCTGTGGGCCTGCACCCGGGGCGCTCGCGGCTACATCCTTGCGTTCGCGCTGCTCAGCGCCGGTGTGTCGATCTACGAAGCCTGGCTGTTTTCTTTTCTCGGGCAAGTGGTGGACCTGCTCTCGACCTGGCAGTCGGGTGGCGATGCGGCCGGACAGGAAAGCCGTGTGTTGTGGGGCATCGGCATCATGCTCGTCACCAGCATTGGCCTGGTCGCGTTGCGTACGATGGTTCAGCATCAGGTATTGGCGATCAACCTGCCGTTGCGGCTGCGCTGGGATTTTCATCGACTGATGCTGCGACAAAGCCTGTCCTTCTTCTCCGACGAGTTCTCCGGCCGGGTCACCACCAAAGTGATGCAGACGGCGCTGTCGGTGCGCGAGGTGCTGTTCACCCTCATCGAGATCATTCCGGGGATCGGGGTGTACTTCATCGCAATCATCGCGTTGGCCGGCGGATTTGATTTGAAGCTGATGCTGCCTTTCATTGCCTGGATGGTCTTGTTCGGCATTGCCATGCGCTACTTCGTGCCGCGCCTTGAGAAAGTCGGGCAGGAACAGGCCAACGCGCGATCATCCATGACCGGGCGTATCTCCGACGCCTACACCAACATCACCACGGTGAAGCTGTTTTCCCATTCCAAGCGCGAAGCGCATTTCGCCCGCGCCGCCATGGAGGATTTCAAGCAGACCGGTTTTCGCCAGATGCGCTTGGTCAGCCAGTTCGAGATCGTCAACCAGGCACTGGTGGTCGGGTTGATCATGGGTTCAGGCGGTTATGCCCTGTGGCTGTGGCATCAAGGCGAAGTGGGCACAGGCGCCGTCGCCGCGATCACAGCGATGGCGTTGCGCATCAACGGCATGTCGCACTGGATCATGTGGCAAATGACCTCGCTGTTCGAGAATATCGGCACCGTGCAGGATGGCATGGCGACCTTGACTCGCGGACCCAAGGTGCAAGACGCGCCGGACGCCGGCGTGCTGGCCACCACCGGCGGTGCGGTAACGTTCGATAACGTGAGATTCAACTACAACGGTGAACGCCAGGTCCTCGATGGCCTGAGCCTGAGCATTCGCCCGGGGGAAAAGATCGGCCTGGTGGGCCGCTCCGGTGCCGGCAAATCCACGCTGATCAACTTGCTGCTGCGCTTCTACGACGTGGACAGCGGCGAGATCCGGATCGACGGGCAGAATATCGCCCATGTCACCCAGGACAGCCTGCGCAGCGCCATCGGCATGGTCACCCAGGATACTTCGCTGTTGCACCGTTCCATCCGCGACAACATCGCCTATGGCCGCCCTGACGCGACGGACGAACAAATCCGCAGCGCCGCCGCCAGCGCCCAAGCCGACGGATTCATCCGTCAACTGAGCGACAAGCAAGGCCACTCCGGCTACGACACCCTTGTGGGCGAGCGCGGCATAAAGCTGTCCGGCGGCCAGCGTCAACGCATCGCAATCGCCCGTGTAATGCTCAAGAATGCCCCGATCCTACTGCTGGACGAGGCCACCAGCGCGCTGGATTCAGAAGTCGAAGTTGCGATCCAGGAAAGCCTCGATGAGATGATGAAGGGCAAGACCGTGATCGCCATTGCCCACCGATTGTCGACTATTGCGGCCATGGACAGGCTCATCGTCATGGATGAAGGGCGAATCATCGAGCAAGGCACCCACGCTGAGTTGCTTGGGAAGAATGGGACCTATGCGCGGCTTTGGCATCACCAGAGTGGCGGGTTTCTGGGTGAGGATCAGGGTGTGGTTGAGGCGGTGGAGTAGGCACGAGGGTATAAGCAGTAAACATTTGAAAATCAATGAGATAAGTAATTCGTGACTCACCAACGATCAAAATTGGCACGCCGCTCGCTATGGAGCTCCCACACAAAAAAACAGGAGCGAAACAATGACCACTCAAACCTACCAACTGCTTGAAGTCGAAAACGGCAAGCCCATCAAGATGTGGACCCGTGGCGTACCGGTTGAGCCGGAGGCCAGGCAACAGTTGATGAACACTGCGCAGATGCCGTTCGTGTTCAAGCACATGGCAGTCATGCCCGATGTTCACTTGGGGAAGGGCTCGACGATCGGCAGTGTGATCCCGACCAAGGGCGCGGTCATTCCCGCAGCCGTCGGGGTCGACCTCGGGTGCGGAATGTCGGCAGTGCGCACCTCGCTTCGCGCCACCGATCTTCCCGATAACCTGTTTGGCCTGCGTACGGCCATCGAGAAAGCTGTTCCGCACGGACGCACTTCCGGGCGCAACGGCCGTGACAAAGGCGCCTGGGAGACCACGCCGCAGATTGTCGATCAGGCTTGGTCGGCGCTTGAAGGCCGGTTTGACCTCATCACCGACAAACACCCGCGCCTGAAAAAAACCAACAACCGCAAACACCTCGGAACGTTGGGCACCGGCAACCATTTCGTCGAGGTGTGCCTGGATGAAGCCGACCATGTCTGGGTGATGCTTCACACCGGTTCCCGTGGCGTAGGGAACATGATCGGTACCTATTTCATCGAGAAGGCCCGCGAGGAAATGCGCAAGCACATGGTGAACTTGCCTGACCGGGACCTGGCCTACCTGCGCGAAGGCACATCGAGCTTCGATGACTACGTCGAGGCGGTTGAATGGGCCCAGGATTTCGCCCAGCAGAACCGCGCGGTCATGATGCTCACGGTGCTCGACGCAGTGCGATCGATCATCAACAAGCCTTTCGAGTCCCGGCTGATCGCCGTCGATTGCCATCACAACTATGTGGAGCGGGGCACCTACTTCGGAGAGGACATCCTGCTGACCCGCAAAGGCGCCGTCTCTGCGCAGAAGGGGCAGATGGGGATCATTCCCGGGTCGATGGGCGCGAAGAGTTTCATTGTGCGCGGACTGGGAAACGAAGAGGCATTCTGCAGTTGCTCACACGGTGCAGGCCGAGTGATGAGCCGTACCAAGGCAAAAGCGGTGTTCACCGTCGAGGACCAGGTTCGGGCGACCGCCCATGTCGAGTGCCGCAAGGATGAGGCCGTCATCGACGAAATCCCGATGGCTTACAAAGACATCGACGCGGTAATGGCGGCCCAGCGTGACCTGGTTGAGGTGGTCCATACCTTGCGCCAAGTCGTTTGTGTGAAGGGCTGATCGATGGACCAGGATCTGATTCTGATAGACGGCACCCAGGGAGGAGGGCAGGTGCTTCGTACCGCCCGAATGCTGCTGTCATCAAGCAGTTTATCGATGTCGACGTGCTACTGACTGAGTGTGGCAATCAGGCCAGCATTGCTGTTGAGCCTCCTCGCTAGGCGAGTTCCAGTCGGCTGAATCACGTCTGGCACGGCGCCAATCGTTTGTGTCGCCTCAAACCGCGGCTCTACGTTTACACTTGATGGTCACGCCCCCAGGAAGGAATGTCCCCGGTGAACCTCAACGACGCCAGTTTCGAAGAACTGCTCAACGCTTTGCATGACGGCGTCTACATCACCGATGGCGACGGCAAGACGTTGAAGGTCAATCAAGCCTATGAGCGCCTGACCGGGCTCAGCGGCGGGGATCTCATCGGTCGATCCATGCAGGAACTGGTGAAGGAGGGCGTCATTTCGCAATCGGCCACCTTGCGGGTATTGCAGGGCGGTCGGCCGGTGTCGGTGATGCAGAGCCTGAGCCAGGGCAAGAAACTGCTGGTCAGCGCCACGCCGATTCTCGATGCTGAAAAGCGGATCTCATACGTGGTCAGTACCGTGCGCGACATGACGGAACTGCTGCGCATGAAGCATGAACGCGATGAGTTGCAACAGCTTAAGCAACTGCGCAACAGCACCGCGAAACTCCATGCCGGCCAACGGGACAACCTCCTGCGTTCGCCGCTGATGGCCGATCAGGAGATGTCCGGCCGCGTTCTCTCGCTGGCCCGCCAGGTTGCCAACAGCACGGTCAAGGTCTTGCTCCAAGGTGAAACCGGTGTCGGCAAGACCCTCGTCGCGCAGTTCATCCATAACGCCAGCCCGCGAGCCAGCGAACCCTTTCTCGCACTCAATTGCGGCGCGCTGCCCGAAAACCTGATCGAAGCCGAGCTGTTTGGTTATGTGTCCGGAGCGTTCACCGGCGCCGGTCCCAAAGGCAAGCGAGGCCTGCTGGAGCTGGCCCACCACGGCACGTTGTTTCTCGATGAAATCGGCGATTTGCCGTTGCCGGTGCAGGTCAAGCTGCTCAAGGTGATCGAAGAAAACCGCTTCATTCCGGTGGGCGGCCTGGAGCTGAAGGAGGTCGATGTGCGCATCATCAGCGCCACCCACCATGACCTCAAACAGCAGGTGGCGCAGGGGCGCTTTCGGGCTGACTTGTATTACCGGCTCAACGTGGTGCCGATCCACATTCCGGCACTGCGTGAGCGTCGCGAGGAAATCGCGCCGCTGCTGAACTACTACCTCGACAGGTTCAACAGCCGTTATGAACGCCAAGTCCAATGGAGTCTCGAAGCCCTCGACCTGATGTGCGACTACGACTGGCCCGGCAATATCCGCGAGTTGATCAACCTGGTCGAGCGGCTGGTGGTGACCAATCAGACCGGGACCGTCGAGGCGCTTGATATGCCGGAAGAGATCCTCGACCTCAGTCCATCCAACGCCAGTGACACTGGCCTGCCGCTGCGCAAGGTATTGGAAAATGCCGAGCGCAGTGCGATTCGCGCCGCGCTGCTTGCGCACAAGACCACGCGCCTTGCGGCCAAGGCGCTGGGAGTGAGCCAAGCAACGGTGGTGCAGAAAATGAAACGCTGGGAACAGTCTGATTAGGATTCTGATCGGCCCCGGATAAATCGATCAGAAAACTAATCGGCGCTGGTCGATAAAAACCCTCCTGCTTTCGTGAAAATCCCGCAAAGCCCAGTGCAACAAGGGCTTTGTGGGCATTGGCACGCCTTTCGCTATCTCCCGTGGCACGTCTTCCAATAAAACAACATCAACTGGACGAGCCCGATGAATATCTCCGCATTCAAAATCGCTAACAAATTGATTACCGGACCTGGCGCTGTCGAACAGCTATGCGCAGAGCTGACGCGCCTCGAGGTCAAGAATCCGCTGATCGTCACAGACGTCATCCTGGTGAATTCCGGCACCGTTGGCCTCGCGCTGGCGCAGCTCGGCGATCGCCCCTACGGCATTTTCGATCAGGTCAAACCGGAGCCTGAAGTGGCCATCGTTGAAGCGTGCACCCGTGCTTATCACGAGGGCGGCCACGATGGATTGATCGCCGTGGGTGGCGGCAGCGCCATCGATATCGCCAAGGGCGTCGCGGCGTATGCCGGGCATGCCGGTCCGCTGAGCGAACTGTTCGGTGTCGACCTGGTGAAACGCAAAGGCCCAGCGTTGATTGCCATCCCGACGACCGCCGGCACCGGATCGGAAGTGACCAACGTCGCGATTTTTTCCGACAAGCAAGCGCAGTTGAAGAAGGGCATCGTCAGCGACTACCTGCTGCCCGACGTGGCCTTGGTCAGTCCGGCCATGACGTTGACCTGTCCTCGCAGTGTGACGGCGGCCAGTGGTGTCGATGCGCTGGTGCATGCCGTCGAGTCGTATATTTCGGTGAACGCTTCGCCGATCACCGATGCCATCGCCTTGGGCGCGATCAAGCTGATCGCCAAGGCGCTGCCGAAGGCTTATGCCAATCCAACCAACCTGCGGGCTCGGGAAGACATGGCCACCGCCAGCCTGATGGCCGGCATGGCGTTCGGCAATGCGGGAGTAGGGGCGGTGCATGCGCTGGCGTACCCGTTGGGCGGACGGTTCAACATTGCCCACGGCGTCAGCAACGCCTTGCTGCTGCCGTACGTGATGGAGTGGAACAAGACCGCCTGCGTCGAGCGTTTTCGCGACATCGCCGAAGCCATGGGCCTGCGCGTTGCGAACCTGAGCGACAAGGATGCCGCAGATCAGGCTGTCAGGGCCATGGCCGATCTATGTGCTGCCGTGGACATCCCGTCCGGTCTGCGCAGTTTCAACGTGCCCGAGGATGCCATCCCCGCGATGGCCGAAGAGGCCAGCAAGATCGACCGCCTGATGCGCAACAACCCGCGCAAGCTGACCGCCGCCGACATCGAAAAGATCTATCGCGCTGCCTATTGATTCCCGTCATTCACGACCCCGGTATTACCGGAGCGTGCGCCCGTACAAAACCAATAAAACAGGTGAACTCCATGTCTGACACTCCCGCGCAACGGAGCGAAAGCCCTTACATCCCGCTGGGTCCTTTCAAGGTCCGGCTACCCTTTATCCACTACAAGATCGAGCTTCCAGACTATCTCCAGGGCTTGCTGATGTGCGCCGTGGACTTGGCGGCCATTCCGCTGATGACCGAACTGTTGGGCATGCCCTTTGAGGTCGCGCTCGCCGTCGTGATGCTCAATGGCTTGCTGTACCTCGCGCACCATTTGCTCGGCGATCCCACCGTGCCGGGCTGGATCACCCCGGCGGTACCGCTGTTGATGGCCTACTGCGCGCAATTCCCGATGGGCCCGGAGCGTGTCCACGCGCTGATTGCCTTCCAGTTGATGCTGGGGATTTTCTCAATCGCCCTCGGGGCGACCGGCATGGCGAAGAAAGTGGTGGAATATGTGCCCTCGGCGATCAAATCGGGAATTATCGTCGGCGCCGGCTTGAGTGCGGTGATCGCAGTATTCCAAGTCGGGGGTAAGTTCAATGTGCTGCCCTGGACGATTTCCATTACGGTCGGTATCGCCTTCTATTTGATCTTTTCCCAACATTTCAACGTGCTCAAGCAGCGCAACCGTTTCTGGTGGAACTTCGCCAAGCTCGGCATCTTGCCGATCGTGCTGTTGGCCGTGGTGATCGCCCCGTTGTTCGGTGAAGCGCCATGGCCAACCCTCCAATGGGGCATCAGCCAGCCGGATTTTGCCGGCCTGTTGAACAACTACACGGTGTTCGGCCTGGGCATGCCGCCGCTGTCGATGTTCATCTCCGCGCTGCCGACCATGCTGGCGGCCTACATCATCGTTTTCGGCGATGTCCTCAGCGCGAAATCACTCCTCGACGAAGCTGAAACCGTCCGCACCGACGAAGTCGTCGACTACAACGCCGACCGCGCCCACCTGATCTTCGGTGCACGCAACGCATTCATGAGCATCTTCGGCCCGGATGTCGCCATGTGCGGCCCGAAATGGGCGGCGATGCTGGTGGTGGTGATCGAGCGCTTCAAGGGCGGGCCGAAGGCGATGAAGTCGATCATCGGCGGTGTCGGATCGTTCCGCTGGGGGACCAATAGCGGCCTCCTTTTACTGCCGGTTGTCACATTGGTCCAGCCGATTCTCGGCGTTGCCCTGTCGCTGACGTTGCTGATCCAGGGTTACGTGAGCGTACGCCTGGGAATACTTGAAGCCAGAAGCCAGCGCGACCTGGGCATTGCCGGTGTGATCGGCGCGGTACTGGCGATCAAAGGCGCGAGCTGGGCATTTGGGGTTGGCGTTGTGTTGTGCCTGCTGATCTATGGCAGGAATTTCTTCAAGGGGGAGGTGGATGGGACGTTTGCCAAGGATTTGAAGGCGGCGGATACCAGGCCGGGCAGGGATGTCGAGCTGGTTACAGCGAAGAAGCGGGTAGTGGGGGAGGCTATGGCTGATTGATCGGGCTTGTATGCCCTGAACGGTATGGACGCAAGGCGCATTTGTCGTGCGCTTTGATAATCACGGAAACTAAAAAGGAAGACTCATGACCACTGCAGTTCCCACGATGGATGAATTACTGAAGGACGCGCCTTCTAACTGGGGCAAATGGGGAGCGGAAGACGAAGTTGGCTCGCTGAATTACCTGACGGCGCCAGAAGTCATGCGCGGTGTTGCGCACATCAAGACGGGAAGGGTGTTTACCTTGCAGCGTATGATCGGGAATCCTGCTGGCGATCCGGTTTGGCCAGGCCGTACCCCGGCAGAACGCACCATGATTCTCGATGAGTCGAGTTGGGACGATAATCATGGCCCTTGTTACCCCGGCGGTTTGCATTACGCGGATGACAAGATCGATGCATTCCTGCAAGGGTCCACCCAATATGATGCGCTCGGTCATCTCTGGTACGGCGGAAAAATATGGAACGGCTACGACGCGCGGACAACCGTGGGCGGCCTCGACAAGGCCAGTGTCGCGCCGATCGGTGAGCGAGGCGTTGTCGGCCGCGGTGTTTTGCTGGACATGGCAAGGCATCGTGGCAAACGCATGCTCGACAAAGGTGAAACATTCACCCATATCGATCTTGAGGCTTGCGCAAAGGCTCAGGGCCATACGATCGAGCCCCACGACATCCTGATTATCAGGACTAATTTCCTTCAGGCTTTCTATGAACAGGGCGAGGCGTTTTACGACGGATTCTGCGAGCCGGGTCTCACATATTCGGAGGAACTTGTCCAATGGTTCCACGACAAGGAAATTCCAAACCTTGTCACCGATACCATCGCCAACGAAGTCACGACCGACCCGGTATCAGGTGTGGCGCTGCCTCTGCATTGTGCGTTGATGCGTAATCTTGGTATCGCCTTTACCGAGATTTGTGACTTGGAAAAGCTGGCTGAAAGTTGTGCCGAAGACGGGCAGTACGCATTTCTCTATGTGGCTGCACCGCTTAAGGTGCATCGCGCCACCGGATCACCGGTCAATCCGGTGGTGATTAAATAATCTTTGTGTGCTGGGGCAGGTTTGGTCCTGCCTCAGTGTGCTTTGAGCGGCAGGGGATCTGTCTCATATGCAGAATGCTGCTAGACGTAGCTCGACTGAATCGCGTCTCCATCCGGCCAATGGTGCCGGAAATTCGTGGGACTGCAGTTGAACGAACAAACATTGTCTCAGCGCCTGGTCGCCCGGCAGGCTGGGTGCATTACAGAGCTGCTGGTTTGAGCCGGGTCTAGAGTTGGTGGGAAAGTCGCCGAGCACCGATGAGGCCAGGCGAAGACGGGCGAGGAAGGTCCTAGGTTTGCGCTCGACTTTGCGGGTGTGTTTATACGTTATCCCCGGATGCATTTATTACGCCGCGTCACAAATGATGTTCCCGTCCCTGTATTTATTCATTCAAGACAACATTCTAAAGTCCACTCCACTTGCCGCCTATCACTTCGATGGGTGACGGATTGGAGACTTTTGCATGCCTTTCATCAGCGTTCGTATAACCCGCGATGGCGTTACCAAGGAACAGAAAGCTCAGGTAATCGCCGAAATCACCCAGACCATGCAGACCGTCCTCAACAAGGACCCGCATCTCACTCATATCCTGATCGAGGAAGTGGATACCGATAACTGGGGCTATGCTGGCATCACCACCACCGAGTACCGCAAAGATCTGGCGGAATCTAAATCGTGACTCAGCCCGTCAAAATCGACTTTGTGTCGGATGTCGTGTGCCCGTGGTGCGCGCTTGGAGCCACAGCGCTGGAGCAGGCCATAGCGAATCTCGCTGGCGAAGTCGCCGTCGAGCTGACGTTCAAACCCTTCGAATTGAACCCGGATATGCCGGTCGAGGGCGAGCACGCAGTCAAGCACATGATGCGCAAATATGGTCGCAGTGCTGAAGAGGTAGCCTCTCGCAATGAAATGATGATCGCCCGTGGCGAGGCCATCGGCTTTCATTTCGATCTGGAAAAACGCAGTCATTTCTACAACACCTTCGACGCCCATCGCCTTCTGTTTTGGGCGGTAAAGGAAGGTCGCCAGATCGAGCTGAAGGAAATCCTGCTCAAGGCGTATTTCACCGACGGCCACAACCCCAGCAACCACGAAACCCTAGTACGTCTGGCCGGTGAAGCAGGACTTTCCACCACCCGCGCTCGCGAGGTGTTGGCAACTGGGATGTTCGCCATCGAAGTCCGTGAGCTCGAGAGCTTCTATCGCGAGGGCGGGATCAATTCGATCCCGGCCATGGTGCTGAACGGTCGTCAGTTGGTGGCTGGATCACAGTCAGTTGAACAGTACGAAGAAGCCCTACGGCAGATGGCGCGAGAGCCGGCTACTGCCTGATCGCTTAGCTTATTCACTTAATTCGCATTCATTAATTATCAGGAAATTATCATGAGCAATTCAAAAAAAGTCGTTGTGGTGACTGGCGCATCCCAAGGTCTGGGCGCAGGCATCGTCGCGGGTTTCCGCAAACTGGGTTACCAGGTCATCGCGACGTCGCGTTCGATCAAGCCATCCACCGATCCGGACATCCTGACGGTAGTCGGTGACATTGCTGATCCGGCCACTGCCGAGCGCATCATCCGGGAAGGCGTGGCTCGCTTCGGCCGCATCGACACCTTGGTGAACAACGCCGGGATCTTCCTGGCTAAGCCTTTCACCCAATTCACCGGTGAAGAATATGCTAACAACGTTGCCACTAACATGGGCAGCTTCTTCTATATGTCGCAGCAGGCCATCGCCCAGATGGAAAAACAAGGCCAAGGTGGTCATGTGGTCAGCATCACCACCACGCTGGCCGACCACGCCATCGATGGCGTACCTTCAGTACTGGCATCGCTGACCAAGGGCGGCATGAACGCAGCCACCAAATCCCTGGCAATCGAATATGCCAAGCGTGGCATCCGCGTCAACGCCGTATCCCCAGGCATCATCAAGACCCCGATGCATGGTGAAGAAACCCACGCAGCTCTGGGCAGCCTGCACCCAGTCGGCCACATGGGCGAAATCGCCGACATCGTCGGGGCCGTTCTGTACCTGGACAGCGCCGCGTTCGTGACCGGGGAAATCCTGCACGTCGACGGCGGCCAGAGCGCCGGTCACTGATAACGGAAGTTCACTAGACCGTACAACGCGGGCGACGGTTGGAAGCGATTCATTTGAACCGGATCCCCCGATGTTGCTTGCACATCATGCCCACTGCCTGATGACTCGGGCAGTGGGCTTTCATATGGAATGATTGAGATCGTGAAAGGGATTCGTTTTTAACTCTGAAGGATTGGCGGCCAGGAGCAGTTGGAAGCTCGAAAGCTTAGGAGGTAGGGCGCGTAGGTCATTGATTCAATCTGATTCTGGTAATTCGTGGCAAATTCGGATTTTAGGATGCAAGCGACAACACAGGTGGGGCAAGCGCATAAACATCCCGTTTAACATAATATACATTATGCGTACATTCGTGTTTAGGATTGTGCGCCATGACAGGAAGCTTTTCAGCATACGCACGGCAGCTTTCAAGCTCCGGCGCTTCGGTTGCTTCCTACGGTAAAGACATTCTGAAGAACGGCGTCTCCGCCCTGGGTATCTGCGTATTGAAGATCCCACGACTACAACGGCTCCGCCGTTTGAATAAGTGAATTGAGCACGAGCTTGATTTCCGCGGCCGGATCTTTATGCCCCTGCAATATCAGGCCTTCCGACAGCGCCGTGAATGTTCGCGCCAATGCTGCGTAAGGCAACGGAGGCTTCTTGCCGGCGTGATTGAAAATGATCGTGATCAGTTTCCCCAACGCCTCGCTGTTTTCTTCATGCAGGTCGTAGTAATGCTTCGCGAATTCTTCGTCACGCAAAGCGATCAACTGCATTTCGGCGTCGAGGATGGCGCAGTTGGTGTTGTTTTTAAGCGTGTCGATGTAAGCATTGAGCCCCTGGGTCAGTTGCTCTGCGGTGTAGCCTGCCGCCAAGGTGCTGCCCAAGCGGTCTATCTCGACTCTCTTGAAGCGCTGGGTAAGTTGAAGCAGTAGTTCAGACTTGCTTGAAAAGTTTGAAAAGAATGCGCCTTTCGAATAGCCGGCCTCTTCGGAAATTGTATTCACGCTGGCCGCATGAAAGCCTTTCTTGATCATCAGATCAGTCGCAGTATCGAATAACTTATCTCTTGTAACTTGCTGACTTTCCTCTCGCCCCAATCTCTTCTTGATCACGCCCTCGGCTCCTTTGGCCCGATATATATTTGTAACTAGATGAAACGAATCAACGATCCAGCTAGAAAAACAGGTGTTTTCTACCTTACCACCCACCTTGGCTGTTTGCATTTAAAGTTTTGGAAGCGGCATCTAATGAGGAGGTATTTCAGGCTGTAGCGGACCTCCGCAGGAAGACAACTTTCGCCGAAATTCCAGAGGCGGGCGCTGTCATGCACCCTTCCCGCTCAGCGCTAAAAATCGCCGGAACGCCTGAAAAATGGCGTCATTCGCATGACGAAAATGGTGAGACTCGCCGTCTCAGGCCCGAGCTAGACACCTCGACTTTGGTCTGTTCGCTAAATACCGCTTGATTTTCAGATACCGAATGGTTTTTACTTGCGCCGTTGGATTGTCCGACACCTGTTCAGCGCTAACCCTGCCCGAACAGGTACCTCAAAGGAGCTGGATTTTAATGGAATATGCCTTTGTTACAGGCGCTACAGGCCTGCTTGGGAATAACGTCGTCCATGCGCTTTTAAAACGAAACATCAAGGTAAAGGCCTTGGTACGCTCCGTTGAAAAAGCCAGGAAGCAATTCGGCGATCTGCCTGTTGAATTGGTTGAAGGCGATATGCTCAATGTTGGCGCGTTCAGTCATGCACTTGAAGGTTGCGACGTCTTGTTTCATACCGCCGCGTATTTCCGTGACAGTTATAAAGGCGGAAAACACTGGCAGAAGTTATATGACACTAATGTGACCGGCACCGAGCGCTTGCTGCAGGCCGCTTATGCCGCTGGGATTCGCCGGGCCGTCCACACCTCGTCCATCGCTGTCCTGAAGGGCAACAGGGATCAAGTGATCGACGAAACAATGTCCCGCGATGAAGCGGAAGCTGACGATTACTACCTGAGCAAGATCCTGTCTGAACAGAAGGTCCAGGAGTTCTTGTCGTTGCATCCGGACATGTTTGTCGCAATGGTGTTGCCTGGCTGGATGTTTGGCCCTGGCGATATCGGCCCCACTTCGTCAGGTCAGTTCTTGCTGGATTTTGTCGGACAAAAGTTGCCAGGCGTTCTTCCAGGCAGTTTTTCGGTGGTGGATGCCCGGGACGTGGCGGAACATCAAATCGCGGCGATTACCCGCGGCCGATCGGGTGAGCGTTATCTGGCCGCCGGCAATCATATGGACATGAAGAGTATTTTCCGGGCACTGTCCAGCGTCAGCGGCGTACAAGCACCGGAACGCCCTGTTCCGTTATTCATGCTACGGCTCATTGCCTTTGTGTATGAGTGTTATTACCGCGTCACGAAAAAGCCTGTGCTTATCAGTACTTCCACGGTCAAGCTCATTGAACAAGAACAGGGAAGAACGCACTTCAGTCACAGCAAGAGTTCCAGCGAACTGAAATGTGCATTCCGTCCCGTCACGGAAACACTGACCGATACGTTGGAATGGTATCGGAAGAACAATTACTTGCGCGTTAGTTGAGCCCATTCAAACAGTAGCCTGCCTCTGCAGTACTTTTTATCTAACCATGACTTCAAGGATTGAGAGGTTGGTGAATGAAAAGCCTTACCCATAAAGAAGGTTTTCTGCATCGTTTCGTCGGTTTTTCCCATTCGTATCCCGAGCACATCGCTATTCGGGACTTGGATGCAGACGAAACCGTCACATACCGGGACCTGCGAATCAGGGCTGAAGAATGCAATGGCTTTCTCCACGCCCTGAATGTATCGCCTGGAGAAAAAGTGGCCCTTTTGCTGCCCAACGGCGTGGATTTCATTGCCTATTACCTGGCAGTAATTGGCCATGGCGCTGTCCCGGTGATTCTTAACTACAAACTTACGGCATTCGAGCTGGGTAATGTCCTGGACATTTCCAAGCCATCGCTGATCGTCACGACTGGCACGCTGTTTGAGCAACACCAGGACATATTCCAGCCGACTCACGCCTTGATCGTTGGCAATGGCGACGAGCCGTCTGAAAACGCGACAGTTGCAGCGACGCTGCCACGCCAGGCCCAGCCTCTGTCGCTGCCAGACGATAACCCGATCGTCTCGACACAGTTCACCTACCGTGGCATTGGCAAACCGTTGGCCGTCTCTCACCGTTACCTCGACCTGACGCAGTCAAGCGATGGGCTGCATGAGCAGTTTCATCCCCAAGGCGTCGGGTCGGTCCACTTGGTGACGCTGCCGCTGTACGCCATCTTCGGGTTGTCGGTGATGATGGTGTTCCCGCTGAGCATCGGTGCCACGTTGCTGATGACCAACACCCTGCTCAATCGGGACTTGGCGCAAGTGTTGTCCGAACACCAGGTCACCTTTGCCTGCCTGGTGCCCGACGTTATTCGTTATTTCAATTCGCGCCTCGCCAAACGCAAAGGCCCGCGCTTGCCCCTGCATCCTCAATTGATGATGTATTCCGGCGGTAGTCATCTACCGGCCGATGAAGGCGAGAAGCTCGGCAAGTTGTTGGGGTGCGCGGCAGTACTGCAAGGCTACGGGCTGACCGAAAGCATGCCGGTGATCGTCCAGAGTTCTACTGGCGAGGTTCATCGCGGCGCCATGGGACGCCCCATCAGTGGCGTCGAGCTGCGAGTGGTCGACGCGCAAGGCCAGGATGTCGTCGCTGGGCGTATCGGCGAGCTGCTGATACGCGGGTCGATGGTCATCCCGGGCTACGACGCTGCGCCGGAGATCAATGGGCGATTTTTCCGCGATGGTTGGCTGCACACCGGCGACCTGGTCTGGCGCGACAGTGAAGGCCATGTCTTTTTCTATTGCCAGCGCCTGCGCATCTCGAAAATCAAAGCGCAAATGGTCGATCTGGCGGAAATCGAATCCGTCGCGCTGAAGCACCCCGATGCGGTGCGCGCCAGGGCCTACATCGTCCCGGACCACAAGGAAGTCAACGTCTTGCACTTGTCCGTGGAAGGGAGCGGCGAGCTGAGCCAGAACGGTGTGGCCACCCTGCTCTCGCGTTACCTCTCCGGCTTCAAATTGCCAAAAATCATAGAGATTGTCCCTCTCAAGGAAGCGCTTCATGCACGCTGACAGCACACGACCGGTATTGGCCGTTTTCGATTTCGACGGCACGTTGACCGACAGGCACACCTTCTGGCGCTACATGCGCTTCATCGTCGGAACGCGGGCGTTCTGGCTCAGGATCATTCCCCTGTTGCCAAAAATGCTCAGCGTCATCCTGGGCATTACCCCGTTGATGCAAGCGCGACTGGCCTTTATCGCCTGTTACCTGGGCGGCCTGACGGTGGAGCAAGAGCGCGAGCACGCCCGGTTCTTCATCTCTGAGCAACTGCCGCTCTGGCTGAGGCCGCAAGCGCTGCGCCGGCTGCAATGGCACCAGTCCATGGGACACGTGACGGCGCTGGTCAGCAATTCGCCGGAGAACTACTTGATCCCTTGGGGCCAGGCGGTGGGTTTCGACCACGTATGCGGGACCCGGCTGGCGACGGCCAAGAACAAGCTGACCGGTGGAATCTCCGGCACCAACTGTGTCGACCGGGAAAAAGTCGCGCGGCTCCGGGACTGCTTGAGCAACCTCGATGACTTTTACATCTACGCCTATGGCGACTCGTCCGGGGACGAAGCGCTGCTCAGCATTGCCAACTCTCCCTTCTACAGAAACTGGTACTGACCCAATGAACACTCTGAGCACTCTGGCCCCCAAGCATTTCAAGCAGCCGGGCAACGCTGCGACGGTGATGATCGTCGGTGCCGGCCCCATTGGTTTGTCCCTGGCGATCATGTTGAAGCAATGGGGCGTGGCTTTTCGCATCATTGAGAAAAACGCCGGCCCCTCGACCGCGACCAAGGCGATGGCGATTCATTCCAGGACCCTGGAAATCTTCCGCGACCTCGGCATTGCCGAGCAGGCGCTGGCGGACGGTTTTACCATCAACCAGTTTTCGGTGCAGTCCGATGCGAAACGGGTGCTGAACTACAACTTTTCCTACCTGGACGCCACCTATCCCCTCCTCCTCAGCTTGCCGCAGCCGCAGACTGAGAAAATCCTCCTGGAGCGCTTGAACCTGCTCGGCGCGGACGTCGAATGGAACACTGAACTGGTCGACATCGAAAACCAGCCAGGCGCCGTGCACATGGCACTGCGTCGTGCCGACGGCAGCGAAGAAACCGTTACCAGTCGCTGGGCGGTAGCCTGTGACGGAGCCCGCAGCAATATTCGAAAACGCCTGGACATGACGTTCGAGGGCTCCTCATACGACCGTTTCTTCATGCTGGCCGACGCTGACATCGAATGGTCGGGCAGCAAGGACGAAGGCGCATTTTTCCTCGGCGCGCAGGATGGGTATGTCGCCGTCGCGCCGATCAGCGACCAGTCCCGTTATCGCCTCTTTATCGAGATGCCCTATAACCTGCCGCCCGAAGGCGAGCGCCCGCCCCTAACCCTGGAGAATTTCCAGCGGCTGTGCGAAGGACGCGGGCAGAAAATGACCCTGTCCAATATCTCCTCGACGACCATTGCCTCGTTCCAACATCGTCGAGTGCAATCGTTGCAGCAAGGCTCGATCTTCCTGGTAGGCGATTCGGCGCACATTGGCAGTCCGATCGGTGGCCAGTGGATGAACCTGGGCATTTCCGAAGCCTACAACCTGGCGTGGAAAATGGCCTACGTTGATCAGGGCTTGGCGGATCCATCGCTGCTGGAAAGCTACAACGACGAACGCTACCCGGTTGCCCTGGAGGTGGAAAACACCGCGCATCGACTCACGGGTCTCATCACCGTCAGGCATCGCGCCCTGGTCTGGTTGCGTGACAATGTCCTGCCGTTGTTGAGCAATCGCCAGAAGATCCAACGCAAGCTGCCATCGATGATTTCCGGCCATCAATACCACTACGGCAAGAGCGAATACATCCAGGAATCGCTGACCAAGAAGCAGCGCATGGGCTGGGCCAAGAAAGGCAAGAAAACGCCGTTCCAGGCCCCCGCCCCTCGCGCGGGACAACTGGCGCCCGATGTCGAGCTGTGGCAGCACCAAGGCATGCCCCCCAAACGCCTGATTGACCTGTTCCAGGGAACCTTCACCCTGCTGATCTTCAGCGCGGCGGATCAGTTCTCGCCGCTGTTGCCAAGTCATTACTCGCTGGCCGCATCGGTGGAGAGCGACTACCCGGCGATCAAGGCCTACTGCGTGGTCGATGCCCTGAGCAGCGTCGGGTTGCCTGCGGAACAATCCACCCTGCTCGACCCGGACTGGCGCCTGCACAAGCGTTATCACGCCAAGGAAGGCACGTTGATGCTGATCCGGCCCGATGGCTACATCGCCTTCCAGGGCGCCGATGCAATAACGCTGGTGACTTACCTGAGCGTGAGGTCCGGGTTGCTCAAGGGCGCCGGGAAAACAGCCTTTTGCGAAATCGATGCGGTGGAGCTCCCACTCCAAGTCGCGACTGCCGATCTGCCCTGCTGATTCCCATGGCCCGGTCCCCCGGGCCATGCCTCGAGACTGAATAGAACCTACTCACTTATGGTTAAGGAGAACCTTATGCGCTTACAGCTCAACGACGTTGTGCAGGAGTTCATTGTGTCCAACGGGAAAATAGCTCACAGCTATTTTTCACTTTCCGAGAAAATCATCGATTCTCTTTGCGAATCCAACATCGCAAAGGAGTCGATCCTGATGCGCCTGCTGGAGCAGGCCGAAACCGTCACCGCGCACTACTTCAACGCTCACCAGCAAGTGCTCGAGGGTGTCTACGCCCACGGTGTCCAAGCGCCTGCCAACGACAACGTCGCGGCACTCGAGCCGGTCATCTCGCAGCCATCGGTGCTGGCCCCGGCGCCGGTCGCGGAACAACTGCCTGCACTCACTTTTGCGCAATGGCTGCGTACGGAAATAAGCACGGTGACGGGCTTTAAAAGCGAGCAGATCGATTTCGACCAGAGCTTTGAAGGCCTGGGCATCGACTCGCTGGGCTTGGTCGATATCTTCGAGTCGTTGGCCCAGCACTTCCCGGAAAAGAAAGACCTCACTTCGCAGCTCTTCGATGCCCCGACACCGACAGCTTTGCTTGCCAGGCTAGAGGCCAACCCGCCGGCGCCGGGAATGGACGTCCGAGCCTGGGTCCTCGACCAACTGGCCGGCATCACCGGTTTTACCGTCGATCAGTTCGATCACCAGCAAAGCTATGAAAGCCTGGGAATGGATTCTCTGGTGCAGCTGGATTTCCTGGAGTCGGTGGTCGCCCTGTGGCCACAGCTCAAGGCCCGGAGCAGCGAGTTGGCCAACGCCAAATGTGCGCAGCAGACCATTGCGCTCATCGAAGACGCCCTCGCCAATCACTCACCACTCAGCGCTGCCGATGAGCCTGCAACCACCGTTGCACCAACGCAGATTGGCGAGGTGTTGCTCGGCGCCCTCTCGCCACTGGTCGCGGACGCGCCATCGGCGCTGGATGTCGAGACGCCCTTTGCCCAGTTGGGGCTCAACGGTTTTGATCGGGAGGCGCTTTGCCAATCGATGGCCCAACAATGCCCCGACAGTGAGTTCGCTGGCGAAGCACTGATGTCGCGCCGCACGCCACAGGACGCGTTGACGCTCCTGGAAAGAATGGGCTGAAGCCCGCTGGCAGGCGCTGCCAACACATGGAATGGAAACCGGGTGACTGATACGTCGCCCAGCTTTGGTGAATCAGGAGATAGCAATGAGTGGCGCGGTAACAACAGAGGGTGACTTGTGCTTCAGCGCGATGGCCGGCGAATTCCCGGGAGCGCCTTCGACGGATGCCCTGTGGCAGGTGCTCGTACAAGGCGAGATAGCGCCCATCCAGGCCATGCCGGCACGTTGGGAGCTGGATAAAAGCGCGATATTCTCGGCCAAGGCTGGCGAGAAGGACCGCACCTACCTGGACAGTGCGTTTTGCCTGACCGACGATGCATCGACTCCCTCGCGTCACGACGGCCGGCAGGTGGCGATCGGGAAGAAAGTCCTCCAGACGCTGCTCGCTCAACTGACGGCCCAAGGTTCTGTGCTGGATACGAAGCGCACGGCGTTGGTGGTCGCCACTTCATGGTGTGACGAAAGTTATTTCGCGACAGGAACCGCGAACAGCGCCGGCGCGCCTGTGGGGTTCACCCCAGGTGAACAAGTGGCTGCATTGGCCAGCGCTTTCGCCTTGGGCGGGCCGGCGTTGTCGGTGGACACCGCCTGCAGTTCCTTCCCTTATGCAATCGACATGGCCAAGGCGTTGCTCAGCAGCGGTCAGGCGGATAACGCGATCGTGATGGCCTTGAACACAGTCCTGCCGCCGGCGCTGTTCCTTGGTTTCTCGCAACTGACGGCTTTTTCCGCCCGGGCCAGCATGCAGGCGTTCGGCCAGGACGCCGACGGCATCGTGCCCGGAGAATGTGCAGCGGCGTTCCTGGTCGAACCGGTTTCCCAGGCATTGGCTGCCCAGCGTCAACCGCTGGGGATCCTGCGGGCATTGGGCATGTCCGCCGACGGCGCCGAAGGCTCGGTGTTCGCGCCGGGCAAACAGGCTCAGTATTGCGCCTATGAGCGCGCCTACAGCGATCTGGACCCGGGCAGCGTCGACTATATCGAGACCCATGGCACCGGCACCCCGTTGGGTGATGCGACCGAGTTGGCCTCGCTGGACAGCTTCTTCGCCGCCCATCGCAATGCCGACGAGAGGTTGACCATCGGCTCGATCAAGTCCGTCATCGGCCATCCGCTGGCCGCTGCCGGAGGCGCCTCGCTCGCCAAGGCGCTGATGATCCTGCGTCACCGGAGCGTCCCGCCCCAACCCGATTACCGCCCCAGCGCAAAAGTCGACGAAACCTGCCTGCAACTTGCCACACGGCAACCGCAATCCCTGGCTGATCGCCAATCGGCCATCCGGATCGGGATTTCCAGTTTCGGCTTTGGCGGCGCCAACGCGCACTTGGTGGTTGATGAATACATCGGCGACGGCCACGCGCCCGCCGCCCAGGCAGTCCCGGGCGTATTGAAACTCGATCTCGCCGTTGTCGAAGCTGAAGCAGCGTTCAGCGGTTGCGATTCACTGCAGTCATTCCAGCAGCAGCTCGACCAGCCAATCGCGCCCGCCGTGCTGTTTCCTTACGGGCGCTTCGTCGATTACAGCGGTGACCTGACTCGGCCGTTATCCGGGAAATTCCTCGCCCAGGATCAGCTCATCGACATCGCCGGTTTCGGTATGGGGCCCAAGCCCCTGGCCCATGTCGACCCGTACAAGCTGCTGGTCACCGATCGGGTCAACCACCTGCTGCGGCGTTTGCCGGGCGTGGCGGGCTCGGCCGACACCGCCATGGTGATGTGCTGCAACATGGGTGGCGAACGGTTCAGCAACGCCTACAGCAGCGCCCAGCAGTTCTATGCCCGAAGCCAAGGCACACCGCCGGGCGTGGAAGTGACGGACGTGGCGACCATGTTGCCGAATATGCTTTCCGGCTACCCGGCGCAAGTTTTCGACTTCAAGGGATTCCACCAGACGTTGGCCGGCACCCCAGGTCTGTTCTGGCAGACGCTGTTGGCTTCCCGACAATGGTTCAAGCAAGGCATTTCCACCCTGTTGCTGGGCGCCGGGCGGTTTATCAGCGGTGAAATCGAGATCGATCGCGCCCTGCGCAGTGCAGCGGTACAAGGCGAAGGGCTCGGCGTGGTCGCGCTGCGTCCCTATCAGCCTGATTCCGGCGATACGCCGCTGCTGGTGATTCGTGCAGCCGTCCTCGCCCATGCCGCGAAGTCATTGGACGAAGCGTGCCAGTTGGCAGGCAAAAAACGCGACCAGTACCTGCACGTCGAGGTCTGCGAACTGCAACCCGAAACGGCCCAGGCCAACCAGCCGCTGCGAAAAATGACCGGTTTCCTGGCGGAAGCCAGCGGCATCGAGACCCTGCTGGCGGTGATATTGAATGCAACGGCGCACACGGTGATCGAGGTTCGTGAAGGCGGCACGCCGGTCATGTGGCTGTTCACCGAAAAGCTCCGGGACTGGAAACCGATGCCGGCCCAGCTCGCCCCTCCCCTCAAGCACCCGTTCACCCTGCGTTTCGCCCATGAGGCGCCGCGTTCGTTGCAACCGCTCGCTACGCCTGTGCGTCCCGCCCAGATCGTCCGGGAACCGCAACACGACGGCGTTGACGTATTGCAACTCAGCGACATGCTGACGAGCACGGTCCTCGCCGGGTTGCGCGTTCGTGTCCGCGCGATGGAAGGGCTTTTCGCCCTGCACCAAGGCCCAGCAGCCCAGCGGCCGACGCAATGGCCTCGTCGTGCTGAAAACACCGTGATCGCTCACGTTCAACGGGCTCCGCGCTCGCTGCGCGCACAATTGGTAGTGGACGAGGCGCACCCTTATTTCTTCGACCACCCACTGGATCACGTGCCCGGCATTCTGTTGCTTGAAGGCGTGATGCAACTGATCGAGCAGGCCATGCCCCCGCTCAATGGTCGCGTCGCCTACGTCAAGACGCTGGGCATCAAGTTCCAGCAATACGTGCAGAAGGAAGGTGTGATCGACCTGCACGTCGAGCAAGACCAGGACGCCCATGCCTTTCAGGCGAAGGTCATGCAGGGTGGGAAATTGATGTGCACTTGCGTGCTGGGAATGGCCTACAACTCGGCCTTCGAAATCGCACCGCCCGGAGAATTTAGCGCCCGCCGGTGTGGCAACAAGGCGTTCCTGCACAAGGCCAGGGAAGAGAACGTGATCGTCAGCGAAATGAGCACGGTGGCCCAAGGCTTGAGCGTGGACACGGTCAAGCTGCCCGAGGGGCACTTTTTCCACGAGGGCGACCCCGCGCATTTTTCGATGGTGTATTTCCTCGAAATCGCGCGCCAGTGCTACATGCAGATTGCCCACGGCCATCTGCAGATTCCCCTCAATGTCCCCATGAACCTGTTGGCCCTGAGTTTCAGCCTGGACCGGCCGATCCCCCGCAACAGCCCGCTTTCGCTGGCACCGCAGGCCGGCATGGAAGCGCAGTTGCAGTCCTTCAAGACCAACCGCATCCACATCGATCTGTTCAACCGGGGCGAAAAAATCGGCCAGGCGAATATCACCGCGCAGGTGCTGAGCCAAGCCGCGCCTGCCGCCTGAAGCGTGGCTCGATGTCCTTTTTCGAGCACGACCGTGCCCCCAACAGCCAAGGTAACCCCATGAGCGATGTCACCGTAAAAGTCATAGTCAGATCACCACCGCCGGTCATATGGAAAATCTGGAGCAACTTTCCAGAGTCGCCACTGTGGGACACCGACGTCCGCCATTGTGAGCTCAATGGCCCGTTCCAACCCGGGACGCAGGGCAAATGTGTCCTCAACAATGGCCTGAAAATGGCCTTGAAGCTGGAGTCGGTGGTGCCTCAGGAGAGCTATCGCAACAGCGCGAAACTGCTTTGGATGAACCTCGAATTCGATCATCGGCTGCGCAGGCTTTCGCCCGATGAAACCCAGGTCATCCATAGCGCGAAGATCTCCGGCCCCCTGAGCTTTCTGTACCGAGGGTTGATGCGCAAGGCATTGACCGGGGCGATGACCACGGCCTTGAACAACCTGAAAGCGCTGGCTGAACTGCGGGCGGATGTTGCCTGCACGCCCGATGGCGAGAGATCTGAAACACACCTGCACCTGGTATGACCTGCTCGGGACGTCATGTCCCGAGCGCGAGCTACCGCAATTTTTTTGATAACGGCACATTCGGACCGAGCATGAACCTACTGAAAAACACCCAATACCTGGCGCTGAGCATGATTGGCATGGGCATCATCGTCCCGGCGTCCAGCTTCGCCGACACGCTGGGCCCCTACGCCAGCCTGATGGGCGGCGCGAACTGGGTCGCTGAGCAGAACCTGACCCAGAACGACCTGGATTTCGTCGAGATGGAGTTCAATCAACCCACCCAATCCGGTTATGCCGCGGGCCTGGCCTTGGGCTGGCGCTTCCCTGTAGGGCTGAGGCCGGAGATTGAATTGGGCTATCGCAAGAATACCCTGACCCAGTTCAACAACCGGGTCTATGAGGGCGGCGGGAGCATCGACGGCAAAGGCGAAGAGAAAGCCACGACCTTGATGGCCAACCTCTGGTACGACGTCTTGAACCTGCCGGCGCCATTCGACCGAGTCACGCCCTACATTGGTGGCGGTCTCGGCTATGCCACCCTCACGGTCAGCGGCCTGGAGGCCGGCGGTGTCGAATTCGGCGGCACCCATCGTGACACGGTTTCGGCTTACCAACTGGGTGCCGGCGTGGGGTACGAGTTCACCGAGCACTGGTCCATGTCAGTGGATTACCGGTGCCTGAAGACGCGCGAAGCGCATTTCGGTGACATCGAGCGCCTGCCTCAGGGCGACGTGAGCACCGAGTACGAAGCCCAATCGGTGATGCTGGGCCTGCGTTACTGGCTCTGACGACCGACCGGCGCCTTACCTCGGCAAGGCGCCGTTTTCCCCAGTCAGCGGCTGTTTAAGGTACATGCCCGACAGCATGTCCCTGCTATCCAACGGCCCGTTGTGATTAATGACCGCAAAATTCTTCACTAGCTGAATGTGGTACGGCCCATTCTTGCCGGTTGTTTGCGCCTGCGACACGACAATGAGATTTGCGGTTTCCATTGGCACAATCTGGTGCTCGGTCACGATGCCCTTCAAGGTCACCGTGAATTCAACCATTTCTTTCCCATCGGCGTTGCGATCCGGCAGGATCTTCAGTTCCAGATCACCGTCACGCCCCATCGAGTCCTGGCGCATCTGATAATGGCCGCTGCGTTGGTCCAACTCGACATCGCCGGTCTTGTCGTCATCTGACTCGCGCTCATCCTCGCGCAGCACAACGACCTGCTGATTGTCCTTGTCGGCACGGGTCCGGGTGCCTACGTACCGGTACGGATCGACGTTTTCCCGGGCGATGCGCCATTCGCCCATCCGCCGCCCGTCATCGGCATATTCGTAGAGATTGACGAACTCGTCGTCCCCCTCGTCTTCCCGAGTCCCCACCAGCCTGACTGACTCGGTGCCGGTCGCCTTGACGTAGCGTACTTCTCCAATGACCACCGCACCCTGCTTCTGATACCAGATTTCCAGTGGGACATGGTCTTGCAGGCGGCCGACAAACATCTGCGGATCCTCACTGGCCGGCCCGTCCAGGGTCGATCGTTCCTGCCACTGGCCGTCCTTCAAATCGCCGACGGTGCGCCGGGTATAACCACGCGGCATGCTGGAGCTGTCACCGTATTCAGTCGGCTGGATCGTGTCCTCGGTGTCGCAATGCAGGCGGACCAACTCGTCGCCCTGCATTTTCCATCGACACGTACGCGTCCAATGGTCGTCGCGGTCGGTTTGGGAAAACAGATCGTCATTGGGGATGACCGCAAACATTCCGCCGTTGCTTTCCTTCGCCAGGTTAGTCAACGCCCGGTTGAGGACCCACTGGTTGCGCTGCGGGTCTTGCAGATAGACATCGTAGTTTCCTTTGTAGGCCACTTCAGGATGGTCGCCGTTGCGAATCGCCAGGTCCGGACGGCCATCGAAGTTGAAATCATCGAAGTACACCAGACTGAACCTGCCGAGCATCCAACCGTTGTCCTTGCCATCGCGGTCCAGGGGAATATTGCCGGCCTGGGTCTGCAGTTGCTGCAGGACCTCTTGCGTGGCTGGGTTGCGCACGGTGATGACCGCTGGAGCCAGTTGCTTTCGATCTTCGGGCGGCTGGGGGAACAGCACTTCAACGAGGTAGGCTCCGCCGCTGGCGCTGAACGAAAAAGACAGCGGTTCGGCCATGGCCGGGGCTGCTGGAAGCAAGAAGAACAGCACAGCCTTGAATAAAGCACGCATCCCGCGTTTTCCTGGCGTAAGGGAGGGGCCGTAGTGTAACGGCGAAGGTGGGCGGTCGGCGATGACGTAAAGCTGGCCGCCCTGCCCTCGCCCTCCCCCACGGCCCGTGCTTTTAGCGTCCGTCGGTCAAGCCGCCGTGCTTTGCCTCGGGACGATTGGCCCGGCTTCGCCCAACAGTGCGGCAACGGTCCGCTCGCCAAGCGCCAGGCCGACACTCATGCCCAGCCCGGTATGCATCACCACCGCAGTGACGCCGTCGGCCGCCTCAACCACGCTGAAAGGCCCCGGACCACGTGCGCCATAGACGCCCTGCCAGCGTTCCAGCACGTCGATTTCTCCGCCCAAGGTGTCCTGCGCCAGGTCGATCAGGATCCGGTCCACCTGTTCTGTATTGAATGGCGAAATATCGCTGCCGTAGACGTGGGAATCGCCAATGATCAGGTCGCCGTGGGGTGTCGGGCTGATGAGCAAATGGACGCCATGGGCTTCCAGCTCCGGTTGCTGGCTGCGGATTTGCGCGCGAATGGCATCCGCTTCGGGCAGGTCGGCAAAGGCGCCGTAATGCACACAGCTCAGCCCTGTCAGCAGCGCATGCCGCAGGGCAATCGGCTGACGCGGGCGTACGCGCAGCATTTGCAGGCCGCACACCTGCGGTCGGAGCGCGGCGAGTGGTTCGGCCAGCAGCGTCTGGTAGTCATGGCCTGAGCACACGACGATATGCCTGGCGGTAAAACGACCGGCGCTGGTGACGGCACGGTGGGGCTCGACATCGCGTACCAGCGTCGAGAAATGGAATTCAACGCCCAGTGCCCGAGCCAGGTAATCGATGATCTGCGGTAGCGCCTCGCGGGAATACAGTTGTTGGTCATCGAGGCCAAGCAACGCGGCACGATGATGGGAAAAACGGCTGTCATACAGCGCCTCCAGGGCATCGCCGCGCAGCAGTTCGGTGCGATAACCCAAACTCGCGCCGCGCCCGTTCACGAACGCTTCGAGCAACACCTCCTCGGCTTCCGTCCGAGCGAACAGCAACGAGCCTTGTTGATGCAAATGCAAGCCGGCGGCCTGCCCCAGCGTCTTCCACAAACCGTTTGCCTGGCGTGCCAGGTCAAGCATGATGCCCGGCGCCTGGCCACCGACCAGGGCTTGGCCGAAGTTGCGAATCGAGGCACCCAGCGGTGTATGGCTACGCTCGAATACCTTGACCTTGAGGCCGCGCTTGGCGCCGGCCCAGGCGTGGGCCAGGCCGAGAATACCCGCGCCGACGACCAGCAGGTCGCAGTCGTGCTCAGACATGGAGACTCCTTGAATTTTCAATGATCAGGTGAGGCCCGCTCGACACCTCGGGCCTTGGGACAGCCGAATTACTTGGCGACAGGCTCGGACTTGCCGTCGTAACGCTTGCGCCACTCGGCCAGGATGTTGTCGCGGTTTTCCGAGGCCCAGTTGAAGTCGTTGCGGATCAGTCGCTGCTCATAGTCCGCTGGCAGCTCCGGCAAGCGCTCGGCGACGCCCGGTTGTGCCAGGACGGCGAAGTTGACTTTGTACAGATCCATGGCCTCGCGGCTGGCGGAAAAATCGGCCAGTTTCCTCGCCGCCTCCAGGTGTGGCGTGCCCTTGATCACAGCGGTGGCTTCGATTTCCCAACCCAGGCCTTCGGCGGGCAGCACGATGTCCAGTGGCGCGCCCTTGCGCTTGAGCTGAATGGCGGGGTATTCGAATGAGATACCAATGGGGAACTCACCGGAGGCCGCCAATTTGCACGGTTTGGAACCGGAATGAGTGTATTGGCCGATGTTGGCGTGCAATTTGTCCATATAGGCCCATCCCTTGGCTTGGCCGAATGTCTGCAGCCAGGCGCTGACATCCAGGTAACCGGTGCCCGACGACGCGGGGTTGGGCATCACGATCTTGCCTTGGTACACCGGGTTCGTGAGGTCTTCCCAACGGGTGGGTTTCGGCAACCCGAGCTTCTGCGCTTCCACGGTGTTGAAACAGATGGACGCGGCCCAGACGTCCATGCCCACCCAGGTCGGCGGCGTGTCGGCGTCACGGTAGTTTGCTGAAATCTGGCCCAGGTTCGCCGGGCTGTAGGCATCCAGCAGACCTTGCTGCTTGAGGATCGCCAGACTGGAACCGGCAAGGCCCCAGACCACGTCGGCTTGCGGACGATCCTTCTCCGCCAGCAGCTTCGCAGTGACGATGCCGGTCGAATCGCGCACCCATTTGATCTCGATGTCCGGATTCTTTTGCTCGAAAGCTTGCTTGTAGGCCTTGAGCTGCTCGACTTCGAGGGCGGTGTAAACCGTCAGTTCGGTATTCGCTTGGGCTTGAAAAGCACAGGCGGCCAGCAGGCCGGCGGCCAAGGCAGTGCGTTGGGACATGGTACGGCTCCGTATCGGTCAGTGGGGCTTTCAGGTGTGGGACGGCAACATGCCGCGAGCCAATCGGGCGTTGATGTCATCGATCACGGCGGGCAACTCGGCAATCGTGTCGATCAGGTAATGCGGGCGGCTCGCGGCGAACAGCCCGTCGATGCGCGTACGCTCGGCGGCTAACTGCCGGGCTGACAGGGCCTGGAACTGTGCCCAGTCAAGCCCAAGGAAATTGCCGGAAAAACGCAGCGCCACGGTCCACATCCCTGCCCTGCGGCCCTCAAGGATGCCGGGCTCGGTGTCATCGACCTTCACGCAGGCGGCCACATCGTCCAGGCCCAGGGCGATCACGTTGGCCAAGGCCTGCGCCGGACTCGGCCGGCCCTTGGGCACGTCGTCGGTGGCGACGACATGGTCGGGGCTGTAGCCCTTGGTCGCGGCCAATTCGACGACCTTGTCCATGACCTGCCGGGGATAACCGGAACAACTGCCGATCTTGAGGCCTCGTTGGCGCAGTGCGGCGATGCTTTCCAGCGCGCCGGGGATCAGCTCCGAGTGCTCGGCGACCTTGGCGATCTGCATCGGCATGAAGCGCTGGTAAATCGCAGTCACGTCGTCATCGCTCGGCACGCGCCCGAACCGGCGGACAAATCTTTCAGCCACCGCAGGCTGATTGCACAGCGTGCGGATGTGATCCCACTTGCCCATGCCCATCGGACCACGGGCCTCCTCCAGGCTGATCTCGATGTCAAAACTGGCGAAGGCTTCGACGAAGATCCGCGTCGGGGCGAAGGAACCGAAGTCCACCACGGTGCCCGCCCAATCAAGGATGGCGGCTTGCAGGCGGGTTGGCGTTTGGTAGTGCATCAGAATCTCCAACAAGGTTTCAAAGGCCCGGCGCCGGCTGACGCCAGGCCTGGGATCGACGCAGCAGGCGCCGCGAGAAAGTTGCAAGCAGCAGCGAGACGCTGGCCGAGGTAAGAAGGATCAAGGTCGACATCGCGGCGGCACCGCCCACATTGCCGGCGTCGTCCATGTTCAAGACCGCCACCGCAGCCAGCACGCTGTCAGGGCTGTACAGGAAAATCGCCGCCGAGACCGTGGTCATCGCCGAGACGAACAGATAGCGAATGATGTCGAGCAGCGCGGGCAGGCACATGGGCAGCGTGACCCGCAGGAAGTGCCGCGCCAACGGCACCTTGAGCGCCAGCGCGGCAGCCTCGAATTCGTCGTCGAGCTGGCGCAGGGCCGTGCTGGCCGTCATGTGCGCGGTCGTCAGGAAATGAGCGACGGTGCAGACCACCAACAGCGCCAGGCTGCCATACAGATTGCCGAGCGGATTGCCCGGCAGATTGAAAAAGAACACATAGCCGAGACCCAGGACCAGGCCGGGAACCGCCATGGGCACGAAACTGAGCAGCCGCAGGATTCGGGTCAGCGCACTCTGCCGGGTTTTCTCGATCAGGTAAGCGCCGGTGAAGATCAGCAGGCTGCCGAACACGGCGCTGCATGCGGCCAGCAACAGGCTATTGCGATAGGCCAGCCAGCCGCCGGGCAGATCGGAAAAACCATAGTTGTCCAGCGACAGGGACAGGTCGTAGGGCCAGAACTGCACCAGCGATGCGTAAACCGCCATGCCGAACACCCCGAGCAACACGCAGCAGACCATTGCTGTCACGCTCAGGAAAACCGCATCCCGCCCCGCTGATGGTCGAGGGTGATAGACCTGGGCGCGGCCGCCCATGGCGTCGCGTTGATTGCGGCGCAGCCACACATCCACCGCAAAGCTGAGCAAGGCCGGCACCAGCAGGACCAGGCCGATCAACGCCCCGCGGCCGAATTGCTGTTGCCCAACGACGGCCTTGTAGGCCTCCAGCGCCAGCACTTGATAGTCGCCGCCCACCGTGACCGGCACGCCGAAATCGGTGATGCACAAAGTGAATACCAGGCAGAACGCAGCGAATACACCCTGCCGGCTACCGGGCCAGGTAATGCTGCGAAATGCCCGCCACGGCGACGCACCCATGCTCGACGCCGCATCGAACAGCCGGGCGTCCGCCAGTGCCAGTGCCGACATCAACACCATCAATGCATGAGGAAAGGTGTAGATCGCCTGCCCGAGGACGATGCCCCAGAAGCCGTAGATGTTGTCCGTCATGAAACCACGCAGCAGCCCCTGATTGCCGAACAGGTAGATCAGCGCAATCCCCGGCAGCATCGACGGTGCCAGCAGCGGCAGCAGCGAAATGCCCCGCCATAGCGGCTTTGCCGCGATGCAGGTGCGTTGCAAGGCATAGGCGAATACGTAGGCCAGCGGCACCACGATCATCGCCACGGTCAGTGAAGCCGTCAGGCTGTTGCCCAGCAGCCAGCGGAAGTTCGCACTGGCGAACAATGTCAGTGCGGCGTGCAGGCCTCCACCCTGGCTCGCATCGCCGCTAAAGGCACGCCACAACATGGCGAGCAGCGGCAGCAGGACCGCCACCAACAGCAATATGAGTAGCAACCACTGACCGCCGCGGATGAACAGGCGATCGGCGAAATCACCGGCCATTTGGCGTGGCTGGAATACGGCTGGCTTGATGGTCATCGTGACGGCCATATCAAGCGAACACCTGCAGGCAATGGGGCGGCAGCGCGACTTTCAATTGGGCGCTGGTAAACGGCGGCATGGCGTGCGGCTCCAGTTCAGCCAACAAACCATGGCCTGGCAGCGCATCCAGTTCGAAGCTCAGCCGGCAGCGATTGCCGAGAAAGGTCAGTTCCCGCAGTTGCGCGTCGAACAGGTTGTGTTCGGGCGTCGACGGATTGATCCGGACGGCTTCCGGACGGCAGAACAGGCGACCGCGCTGTCGAACATCATTGCCGCCCAGGGTGAGGTTCAGTTCACCAACCCGTACTTGGCCATCCTGCCCGCGCTCGAACGGCAGCCAGTTGCCCTGGCCGATGAAATCGGCGACGAAGGCCGTCGCCGGTGCGCGGTAGATCTGGTGCGCGCTGGCAAACTGTTCGACGCGACCCTGATTGATCACCGCGATGCGATCGGCCATCAACATCGCCTCGTCCTGGTTGTGAGTGACCATCAACGTGGTGATGCCCAGGCGTTTTTGCAGCCCGCGCAGCTCAGTGCACAAATGCTCACGCACCCGCGCATCGAGGGCCGACATCGGTTCGTCGAGCAGCAACAGCGAGGGCGCCGGGGCCAACGCACGGGCCAGCGCCACCCGCTGCTGCTGGCCGCCGGAAAGTTGGCCGGGGTATTTTTTCTCGCTGCCACACAGCCCGACGAGATCAAGCATCTCATTGACCCGGCCACGAATGGTCTCGCGGCTATTACCCGCCAACCCGTAACCGACGTTCTGCTCCACCGTCAGGTTGGGAAACAGCGCGTAGGATTGGAACAGGATGCCGTAGTCCCGCGCTTGCGGCGCCAGGCTGGAGACGTCCCGCGCGCCGATCATGAGGGTGCCGCGATCCTGCCGTTCCAGGCCGGCGATGCAGCGCAGTAGGGTGGTCTTGCCGCAGCCGGACGGGCCGAGCAAGCACACCAGCTCACCGGCGGCAATGTCCAGCGACACCCCATCCAGGGCCTTGAAGGCACCGAAGCTTTTATGGATGTCGCGTATCTGCATGTCTACGGAGCGTGTTCTTGTCATGACGTTACCTCGATGAGCGGTCAGCTCGACGAGGGTCATGGTAGGCAGGCAGTACGAAGGCTTGATTGCAATTGGCTAAAACCTGCCGATAGTGCCATCGGCAAATTTGCGTAGCCGACTCAGGACTTGGCCGTTTCCCGTGCCAGGCCCAAAAACGCCGAAGGCAGCCGAGCCTGGCGGCGCTCCTTCAAGCAATAGAGGTACTCGGCAATCAATGGCGCGCCCTCCAGCTCCACCACTTTGAGCTGCGGGTTCTCCGGCACCTCATGACGGGCGATGATGCTGATACCGATGTTGCGCAGGACCGCTTCGCGAATCGACTCGCGGCTGCCAATTTCCAACAGCGGCCCCGTCGCAACGCCAGCCTCTCGCAGCAGCGTTGTAGTGAGCGTGCGAGTGGTCGAGCCATTTTCACGCATCAGCAGGCAGTGGCCGGCCAATGCGCCGGGCGCCACACGGTCATGGCTCGCCAACGGGTGGCTGCGATGCACCGCCACGACGAGAGGGTCGTGGCCCAATACCAATCGGGTCAGGCGAGGATCCTCAACCAGTTGCGAGGACGCGGCAAGGTCCACGCGGTACTCCTCCAGCGCCTCGATGACCTGCAGCGAATTGCCGATTTCCAAGGTCACTTCGCACAGGGGAAACTGCTCGCGAAAGCCCTTGATGATATCGAGCACGTAGTACGGAGCCGTGGCGCCGATGCGCAGCGTGCCTTGCACCTGGCCGCTGTTGCGCAGGAAAAACTCGATGTCGGCTTCCTGCTGCAACAGCTTCTGCACCATCGGCAGCAACTGCGCGCCTTCGTCGCTGAGGGTCAGGCGCCGGCCGCCGCGAAAGAACAGTTCGACGCCGTACTGGGCTTCCAGGTTGCGAATCTGCGTGGTCACCGTCGGCTGGCTCAGCCCGAGCTTCTTGGCCGCCTGGGTGACGCTGGCCAGGCGGGCGACCATATGGAAAGACTTCAGCTCGGCGCTGAGCATGTCGTGGATGCTCCAGAAAGAGGATGAGGGCAAGCGACTATAAAGATTTACCTGAACACCGGAAACGATCAAAATCGCCGCCATTCGTCTACCCTCACAACGCGCCCGGCAAGAATGCCAGGCGCTTGAACATTCATGCTTCCATGCACCGGAGATTTTCATGCTCAAGCGTACCCTGGCATTGGCCGTCGGTTTTACCCTGGCCGTAAGCGCTGTCCTGGCGCAGGCCGCCGACACCTTGAAAGTCAGCGCGATTCCCGACGAGGCGCCAACCGAACTGTTGCGCAAGTTCAAGCCGCTGGGGGCTTACCTGGAACAGAAGACCGGCATGAAAGTCGAGTTCGTCCCGGTGAGCGACTACCCGGCCGTGGTCGAAGCCCTTGCAACCGACCGGATCGACATGGCCTGGCTGGGCGGTTTCACCTTCGTCCAGGCCCGCCTGAAGACCGGCAACGCCATTCCCTTGGTCCAGCGTGAGCAGGACGCCCAGTTCACCAGCAAATTCATCACTGCCGACCCCGCTGTGAAATCCCTGGCCGACCTCAAGGGCAAGAGCTTCGCCTTCGGCTCGATTTCATCCACCTCGGGCAGCCTGATGCCGCGTTACTTCATGCTCAAGGACGGCATCAAGCCGGAAACCTACTTCAGCCGCGTCGGCTACTCGGGCGCCCATGACGCGACTGCGGCATGGGTCCAGGCGGGCAAGGTCGATGCCGGCGTACTCAACGCCAGCGTCTGGGAAAAACTGGTAGCCGCCGGCAAGGTCGATACCAACAAGGTCAAGGTTTTCGCCACCACCCCGGCGTATTTCGACTACAACTGGACCGTGCGCGGGACCCTCGACCCGGAGCTCGCGGCCAAGCTCAAGGCGGCGTTCCTGGCGCTCGACCCGGCGAATCCGAAAGACAAGGAAATTCTCGATCTGCAAGCTGCCAGCCGCTTCATCGAAACCAAGCCTGAGAACTACAAGGGCATCGAAGAAGCCGCTCGCGCCGCCGACCTGCTGAAATGACACTGCGTTTGACCCAGGCCAGCGTCATCCACGCCAACGGCGCCCAGGCGCTGCGCGGCGTGGACTTGCACATCGAGGCGGGCGAACAGGTCGCGATCATCGGCCCGTCCGGCGCGGGCAAATCCAGCCTGCTCAATGTGCTGGCGACCGCCCTGCGACCGGGTAACGGTGAAGTCCAGGTCTTGGGCGAGCGTGCCTGGCACCTGTCTGCCCGCCAGCGCCAACGCCTGCGCGCGCGGATTGGCCTGATTCATCAAGCGCCTCCGCTGCCGCCGCGCCAACGGGTGATCACCGCGGTACTGGCCGGCAAGCTGGGTCAATGGGGAATGGGCAAGAGCCTGCTCAACCTGCTGCATCCGCTGGACATTCCGGGGGCGCGGGCAGCGCTGGCGCGCTTGGACCTGGGCGACAAGCTGTTCGCCCAATGCCAGCAACTGTCCGGTGGGCAACTGCAACGCGTCGGCATCGCCCGGGTGCTATACCAGGCACCCGAAGTGTTGCTGGCGGATGAGCCAGTTTCCGCGATGGACCCGGTCCTGGCCGAACACACACTTTCGGTGCTCTGCCAGCATGCCCGGGAACACGCGGTGACCCTGGTTACCAGCTTGCACGCCGTGGAACTGGCGCTGGCGCACTTCTCGCGGATCATCGGCCTGCGTGACGGCCAGATCCTCTTCGACTTACCCACCGAAGCCGTCGACCGCAAGCAACTTGACGCGCTTTATGCCAACGAGCAATTGGCGTCCATGTCGAACCCACCGCCGCTTTCGAGCGTGCAGATTCCGCGATGCTGAAGCACGACGTTCGGGACCCTGCTGCCCGCCCTCGCCTGCTCCTCGGCCTTTTGGCCGTCGCCCTGCTGTGGCCGGGCATTCATTTCAGCGAGTTGGACCTGCGCGTATTGCTGGCCAGCGACAGCCAGAGCGAAATGGGTCGGTTCGTCGCGGCATTCTGGCCACCGGCCCATGAAGAAGCGTTCATCGAACTGCTGCTGCAGGCCACGTTGCAGACCATTGCGATTGCCACGGCCGGCATGGCCCTGGCGCTGCTGTTGGCGGTTCCCGCGAGCCTGCTCGCCAGTCGTGCGTTGTCGTTGTCGGCCGCCTACCGCGCCGGCAGGCCAGGCCTTTGGGGCCAATGGTTGCGTTGGCCGGTCCGTGGCCTGCTCATTTTCCTGCGTAGCGTGCCGGAGATCGTCTGGGCGTTGCTCTTCGTCCGGGCCGTCGGTCTTGGCCCTACCGCCGGGGTATTGGCCATCGCCATTACCTACAGCGGCATGCTGGGCAAGGTCTACGCGGAAATCTTCGAGTCGGTCGACCAACGTCCGGCACACGCATTGATGCAAGCCGGCAGCGGTCGGCTCGCGGCGTTCTGCTGCGGGATCCTGCCCAATGTCGTGGCCGAACTGCTGTCGTACACCGTGTACCGCTGGGAATGTGCCATCCGCGCCTCGGTGGTGATGGGCTTCGTCGGTGCCGGCGGCCTCGGCCAGCAGATGGACCTGTCGTTGCGCATGTTCGCGGGCGGTGAAGTCGCCAGCCTGTTGCTGACCTTCCTGGTGCTGGTGCTGCTCGCCGACCAGCTCAGCCGCCTGTTGCGCTGGAGGCTGGCATGAATCGCCTGCTCAACGTGCTGTTGCTGCTGGGCCTCGGCGCGGCGGTCGTTGCCTCGTTTGTCTATCTAGGCATCGACCTGGCCGCGCTCGGCGACCACTCGAACCTCAAGCAAATGAGCGCGTATGCGCAGCGTTTTCTCAGCCCTGACCTGAGCCCGGCCTACCTGAAGGCAATCGCCCACGGGATGATGGAAACCGTCGCCATGTCTGCCCTCGGCACCCTGCTTGCAGCGATAGTGGGCCTGGCATTGGCGCTGCCGGCCGCAGGGCGACTTGGCTGGCCGTTGCGAAGCGCGTCTCGCCTGGTCTTGAACGCCTTGCGCGCGGTTCCGGAACTGGTCTGGGCGGCGTTGATGGTGTTTGCCGCCGGGCTCGGCCCCAACGCCGGGACGCTGGCGTTGGCCCTGCACACCGTCGGCGTGCTCGGCCGGCTGTTTGCCGAAGCGCTGGAAAACACCCCGCCACAACCCGCCGACGCCATTCGCCTGCAGGGCGGCAGCGCACTGTGGGCGTTTTGCTACGGCACCCTGCCCAACCTGATGCCGCAGCTGTTGGCCTACACCTTGTACCGCTGGGAAAACAATATCCGCATGGCCAGCGTGCTGGGGTTCGTCGGTGCCGGCGGACTGGGCCAGATGCTCTACGTCAGCCTCAGCCTGTTCCAGGAGGCCCAGGGCAGCACGGTGATCCTGGCGATGTTGCTGCTGGTCTTCACCGTCGACACGTTGAGCAGTTGGAGCCGGCAGCGCTGGGTCAAGGCCTGACGGTCCAGGCGGGCCGTCACCACAGCGCCATCGTATAGCTGACGATCAGCCGGTTCTCGTCCAGGTCATTGCCGAAGTTCGAGCGCACCGTCGCATTGCGCCACTTGAACCCCAGCCCCTTCATGGTGCCGTCCTGGATCACGTAGGCGATGTCGGTGTTGCGCTCCCATTCCTGGCCTTCCCCTGGCGCGCTGCGCTGCACGTTGTCGCCGCTGATGTAGCGGGTCATGAAGGTCAGGCCCGGTACACCGATAGCGGCGAAGTTGTAGTCGTAGCGAGCTTGCCACGAGCGTTCGTCGATATTGGCGAAGTCGCCGATCTGCACGAAGTTGACCAGGTACGGATCGCTGCGCGAGATGTAGGGGAACGGATCGTCGCCGCTCATGCGCTGATAACCCAAGCCGAGCGCGTGGCCGCCGAGGCTGTAGGTGAACAGCGCGCCGAACGCCTGGTTGTCGATCTTGCGGAAACTGCCGTCCTCGGTGCTGCGCGAATAACGCACGTCGCTCTTCAATGACTGGCCGGCGCCCAGGTCCAGGGTATGGATGAAACCCAAGTAGTTTTGCTGATAGATATCCTCCAGCTTGCCGTAACGGTACTGCGCCGTGAGATTGGGCAGGAACTGGTAGTCCGCGCCGGCGAACTGGAACTTGTCACTGGTGCCGCCAATGCGGTTGGCGGTCATGTCCTGGTAGTCGGTGGAATCGACAAGATTGATCTGGTTGAGCTGCCCGCCGGTGAGTTTCAAGCGGTCGATTTCCTGAACGTTCAACAGCCCGCCCTTGAAGGTGCTCGGCAACAGGCGCGTATCGTTGGAATTCACCACCGGGTCCTTGATCTGCAGGGTCCCGACTTTCAGCGTGCTGTTGGACATGCGCATTTTGGCGGTCAGGCCGACTTCACCGTAGCGGTCCTGGGAGCCGCCGGACAAATCCGCTGGCAACAGGTTCGTGCCAGCCGTTCCACCGCCAGAGTCCAGTTTGAAACCGGCCATCGCCAGGGCGTCCAGACCGAACCCCACGGTACCGGCGGTGTAACCCGACTCCATGCGCAGCAGGAAGCCTTGGGCCCACTCCTCCGCCTTGTCCCGGGCGCCTTCTTGCCTGAAGTCGCGGTTGAAATAGAAGTTTCGGGCTTCCAGGCTGGCCTTGCTGTCGGCGAGGAAATCGGCGTGGGCGATCGGCGCGCCGATCAGGCCCAGGCCGAGCAAGGGACAAATCGGCGAACGGCTCCAGCGGGTGTCGATGAAACGAGGCATGGCGTGCTCCTTTTTATGGGCGCGAACGATCCCTTCGGGGACGGCGTACGCGCCTCGCTTATTGTTGGGGCAGTGCTTGTACCGTGGTGAGGGAGCTTGCTCCCGCTGGGCCGGTCCGACGCCTCGGGCGCAGCGGACCCATTCTGTGAGCGCTACGCGCTCAAGCGGGAGCGAGCTCCCTCGCCACGGGGGGCCGAGTTGTTCAAGCGAACGAAATCAGCGTCGGGGCGGATTCTTTGCATTGGCGCGGGCGAGGGTCAAACGGGAAAAAAGCACTCTCGGACATAAGAAAATTTGATGCGCGTCTGGGCCCGACCTGGAGTAACAATTGCAACCATAAGAACGACAAACGCCAAGAGAACCACCATGAACCTCAAGTTTCTCGAAACCTTCGTCTGGGTTGCCCGGCTGCAAAGCTTCAGCCTGACCGCCGAAAAGATGTTCAGCACCCAGGCAGCGATTTCCAGTCGGATCGCGTCGCTGGAGGACGAGTTGGGCCTGCGCCTGTTCGTGCGTGATTCCCGCGGAGTGTCGTTGACGCCGGAAGGCACGAAAGTGCTCGAATACGCCGAGCAGATGCTCGAAGTCCAGCGTGCGCTCAAACAATCGTTGGACAAGAGCACCCCGCAACAAGGCCTGGTGCGCATCGGCGTGATGGATACGGTGATCCACACTTGGCTCAGTCCGTTGATGTCCATGCTGATGCAGGCGTTTCCCGCCGTGGAGATCGAAATCACCGCCGACGCGGCGCGCAACCTTTGCGAGCAGTTGCAGAAGGGATACCTGGACATCGCTTTCCAGACTGACCTGGTCCGCCACGAAAGCGTGCGCAATCTCGAATTGGGGCATTACCCGATGCACTGGATCGCCGCCAGCCAATCGATCTACGCTCGGCCTTATGCCTCGCTGGCCGAAATGGCGAACGAACGCATCATCACTTTCGTCAAGCAATCACGGCCGCACCAGGATGTGCTGAACCTGCTGTACGCCCACGGCGTGAGCACGCCGAGGGTCAGTTGCGTCAACTCGGTGTCGGCCATGACCCGACTGATACGCGACGGTTTCGGTATTGGCGCATTGCCGGCGGCGCTAGTGGCCAAGCCGCTGGCCCGTGGCGAGTTGATACAGCTGGAGCCAGGCGTGGCCCTGCCCCAACTCGATGTCGTCGCGTCCTGGCGTGCGGGCGTCGGGCTGGAACTGATCGAAAGCATCGTACACATGAGCCGCCAGGTGGTTTGCCAATACACCACGGACGTCGGACCCCAGCGCATGGTGGCCGCGGCCGGCCTGTCGGCGGTCGAATAACTTTTACTTGTCAGGGGGTAGCAATTTTCCTTGTTGGACGCCGTCGCCCGGGTTTTCTACAAAGGCATCTCTAATAAAAACCATGGAGATCCCCGCGATGAGTCCGTCAGCCCTGTCCTTCGAACAACTGCAGCCATGTTCACCGCAAGCGTTGCGCCAGAACATCGCGGCCGGTCGATACAACGGCCACACCAGCGGCCTGGGCCAGGGGCATGTGCAAGCCAACATCGTGATCTTGCCCGGTGACTGGGCCGATGAATTCCTGCGCTACTGCACCCTCAATCGCCAGTCCTGCCCGGTGCTGGACGTGACCGAACCCGGCGACCCGTTCCTGCGCAACCTTGGCGCCCCCATCGATATCCGCCATGAGGTGCCGCGCTATCGCGTCTACCGCCACGGCGAGTTGAGCGAAGAGCCACTGGACATTGAACATCTGTGGCAGGACAACATGGTCGCTTTCGCCCTCGGCTGTTCCTTTTCTTTCGAACAACCGCTGCTTGAGGCCGGCATACGCTTGCGGCACATTGACCTGGGCCGTAACGTCGCCATGTTCCGCACCAACATCGACACACGCCCTACCGCGCGCCTGTCTGGCAAAATGGTCGTGACCATGCGGCCGATGAAAGCGGCTGCGGCGATCCAGGCGATCCAGATCACCGGACGCATGCCCAACGTCCATGGGGCGCCGGTGCACATCGGCGACCCTTCGTTGATCGGCATTCACGCCCTCGACCGGCCGGACTACGGTGACGCGGTGCCGGTCGAAGCGGATGAAATACCGGTCTTCTGGGCTTGCGGCGTAACGCCCCAATCGGTGGTCCAGGCTTCTCGTCCGCCGCTGTGTATCACTCACGCCCCCGGATGCATGCTGGTGACGGATCTCCTGAACAGCGCCTTATAAGGCCTTTTTTTCTAACGGATTGGAACACTGATGACCACTGCGCAACGATCGATCGAGCACTACATCCACGCCAAGGAAGGCAACCGTCCGCACCTGCTGGAACAGGCCTTCACGGCCGGGGCGATCCTGGACATGGTGGTTCGCACCGGCTCCATTTCATTCCCGGATCACGTCGAAGGCCGTGGCGCGATCGGTGACGTCCTGGTCAGCCGTTTCAACCAGACGTTCGAGAACGTCTACACGTTCTGCCTGGACGCGCCGCCTGCCAGCAACACCGAGACGTTCCAGTGCAAATGGCTGGTCGCCATGTCGGACAAGCACAGTGGCGAGGTCCGCGTCGGCTGCGGTCGGTATGATTGGCGCTTCAGTCCCTCGTCCTCGCTGGCCGAGAGACTGGTCATCACCATCGAGCACATGAAAACCTTGCCGGCAGCCGAGTTGCCAGCGGTGATGAACTGGGCTTCAAACCTGGAATACCCGTGGTGCGCCCCGAATGCCGCCGTGGGCACGGCGCCGGATTCAAGAGCGCTTGAAGACGTGGTCCAATACCTCTCAGCGGGCTGATCTGCCTTCGGGAAGCCCAACGCCTTGTCCTTCAGTTTCGAGGAGCCGCCGAAGTGAACATCAAGTTTCTGGAAACGTTTGTCTGGGTCGCACGCCTGAAGAGTTTCCGGCTGACGGCGGAAAAACTCTTCACCACCCAGGCGTCGATTTCCAGCCGGATCGCGGCCCTGGAGGACGAAATGGGCGTACGCCTGTTTCTGCGCGACTCCAAAGGCGTATCGCTGACCGCCGAAGGCCAGCGCGTGCTGGAATATGCCGAGCGGATCATGGACACCATGCAGAGCATGAAAGCGGTGATCAAGGATCCGCGCCAGGTGCGTGGCCGGATTCGGATCGGTGCTATGGACACCGTCATCCACACGTGGCTGAGCCCGTTGGTGACACGGCTGATGGAACGCTACCCGGCGCTGGAAATCGAGCTCACCGCCGACACCGCGAGCAACCTGTGCTCGCAACTGGAAAAGGGTTACCAGGACATCATTTTCCAGACCGACATCCTGCGCCTCGACAGCGTGCGCAACACCTTGCTGACCCGTTACCCGATGCATTGGGTGGCGCGAACCGGTTCTGTCTACGACCGCCACTACGCCTCGCTGGAGGACCTGTCGCAAGAACGTATCGTGACCTTCTCGCGCAATTCCCGGCCGCATCAGGATTTGCTCAACATGCTGCATTCGGCCAACCTCGTCTCACCGCGTATCAACTGCGTGAACTCGGCGTCAGCCATTACCCGCCTGGTTCGCGATGGCTTTGGCATCGGCGCCATGCCCGCGGCGCTGGTGGTGGGCGAACTGAACCAGGGCTCGCTGATTCTGGTGGACGGCGTGCCGCTACCCTCGGTCATGGACATCGTCGCCAGTTGGCGGACCGGCGCGGGCATGGAGCGCGTCGAAGACATTGTCAGCCTGACCCGGGAAGTGGTCGACGAATACGTCGCACAACTCCCGGCGGAGTACCGCTTGGCGCCGAGCCAGGCCTGAGGGCTTCTCGGGCTGTCAGTGAACTGAAACATCCCCGACTTATTCTGAGGCGAGCGCACTGCAGCGAACTGCTGGCTGTGCCCACCGCTCAGGATGATCCAGGGAGTCCGCCATGAAAATCAGTGTGTTCGGCAGTGGTTACGTTGGATTGGTGCAAGCCGCGGTAATGGCTGAGGTCGGCCATGACGTGGTTTGCATGGACATCGACGAACACAAGGTCGCCAACCTGCGCCAGGGCCTGGTGAGTATTTTCGAACCAGGCCTGGCAGCGTTGGTGCGCGAGGGACTGGACGCCGGGCGCCTGCACTTTACCAGCGATGAGCAACTCGCCGTGCAGCATGGCCAGGTGCTGTTCATCGCGGTCGGCACGCCATCGAGGGACGACGGTTCGGCAGACCTGCGCCAGGTGCTGGCCGTTGGCGAGGCGGTGGCGCGCTACCGCGAGCAACCGCTGATCGTCGTGGAAAAGTCCACCGTGCCGGTGGGCACCGGCGATATCCTGCGGGCGCATATCGAAAAGTGCCTGCTCAAGGCTGGGCGCCTGTTGCAGTTCGATATCGTCTCCAATCCCGAATTTCTCAAGGAAGGCTCGGCGGTCGCCGATTGTCGTCGCCCTGATCGCATCGTCATCGGCTGCGAGCGTGATGAAGTACGCGAGACCATGCGCGACCTGTACGCCCCGTTCAACCGCAACCACGACCGGGTCCTGTTCATGGACCTGCGCAGCGCGGAACTGACCAAATACGCCGCCAACGGCATGCTCGCCACCAAGATCAGCTTCATCAATCAGATCGCCGAACTGGCGGAGCACCTCGGGGCAGACATCGAGTCCGTGCGCCTGGGTATCGGCGCCGACTCACGGATCGGCTACCACTTCATTTATCCGGGGTGCGGTTACGGAGGCTCGTGCTTTCCCAAGGACATGCGCGCCTTGATCTACACGGCCGAACAAGCCCATTGCTCCAGCGACCTGCTGCAAGCGGTGGAGACAATCAACCTGCGACAAAAACACAAGCTGTTCGAACGCATCAAGGCGTTCTATAAAGGCGACCTGCGGGGCAAGACCTTCGCGTTGTGGGGCCTGGCCTTCAAGCCCAACACCGACGACATGCGCGACGCGCCGAGCCGCACGCTCCTGGAATCGCTGTGGGCCGCCGGGGCGAGTGTTCGCGCGTTCGACCCCGAGGCGATGCAGCAAACCCAGTTGCTCTACCCCGACGAGCCGAAACTGATGCTTATGGGCACCCCGGAATCGGTCTTGCCGGGGGCCGACGCCCTGATCATTTGCACCGAATGGCAGCCTTTCAAGGCCCCGGACTTCCAGTTGATCCAACAACGGCTCAAGGCCCCGGTGATTTTCGACGGTCGCAACCTGTACGACCCGGAGCGCATGGCGGACAAGGGCTTCATCTACTTCCCGATGGGGCGCGGGCAATCCTGCAATTTGCCCATCGCCCAGCAGGCTTGGCTTGAGGTTTCCAAAAGCGCTTGATTTATTACCTCAAAATTAATGCACTCAACCAGCATTAATATGAATTTGTAAGCCAGGGGGGCGGACGGCACACTGTGCACCGTTCCTCCCCCAACTGTTGGAACACTTAAAGGGCTTTCTGGGATCTCCCCGTAAGCCCCTTTTTTTGTTCGTTTTTTGGATGTTCGCTGAATGTTTTCTCGCTGGTTCCCCGCTGCTATCAATACCCGTCCTACCGAATGGAGCCGTGCCGCCATCGGCATGTCCCTCGGAACCCTGTTCAGTGTCTGGCTCTGTGGCCAGGTATTCGGCCTTGAGGTGGCACAGCACCTGATCGGCCCGCTCGGCGCCTCGGCGGTGCTGCTGTTTGCGGTGTCATCAGGCGCCCTGGCCCAGCCCTGGTCCATCTTCGGCGGTTACCTGTGTGCCTCGGTCCTCGCGCTGTTGGTGGCCCACGTTCTGGGTCGCACGCTGGAAAGCGCCTGCCTGGCGGCGGGCATGGCGTTGATATTGATGTGCTGGCTGCGCTGCCTGCATCCACCGGCGGGAGCCCTGGCCGCAACGCTGGTGCTGGCCGACCCGTCGATCATTGCCTTGGATTGGCAGGCGGTGGGGGCGGCGATGCTGGCCGGTTCTGGCCTGCTCGCCTTTGCGCTGGCGTACAACAACCTGACGCGCGTGCGCTATCCCAAGCGCGCCAGCGAGCCGGTGGCCGTGATACCGGCCGACCATCCTCCCGTCGATCGCCAAGCCATTACCGCCGAAGACTTGAAGTCGGCACTTGAGGAAATGGAAGCGTTCTTCGACGTAACCCCCGAAGATCTCGAGCAATTGATCCACGCCAGCGAGCGTTATGCCAAACGCCGCAGCATCACGGAGGTGCTGTCGGGTCGCGGTTGAGCCTGTGGCTGCTATAAATATGCAGACAGGACCTGCACGTATCCCGGTTGTGTAATGCAAATTTGCACTGTTACGATCTCGACCGGGTACGCGCGACATTATTTATAAAGAACAATAAAAGCAGGGAGTTAGCGATGACAGCTCAGGTTTCATCCCAAGCTGCGGGCCGCGTCGAAACCGCGCCTTACGAGGTGCTGGTCGAAGTCCGCAACCATATTGGCCACTTGACCCTGAACCGCCCCGCCGGCCTCAATGCCCTCACCCTGGGCATGGTGCGCAGCATGCAGCAGCAACTCGATGCCTGGGCCCACGATCAGCAAATCCGCGCCGTGGTCCTGCGCGGCGCCGGTGACAAGGCGTTCTGCGCCGGCGGCGACATCCGTTCGCTGTACGACAGCCACAAGCAGGGCGATACCCTGCATGAAGATTTCTTCGTCGAGGAATACGCCCTCGACCTGACGATCCACCACTATCGCAAACCGATCCTCGCCCTGATGGACGGCTTCGTCCTGGGCGGTGGCATGGGCCTGGCGCAAGGCGCCGACCTGCGGATCGTGACCGAACGCAGCCGCCTGGGCATGCCCGAAGTCGCCATCGGTTATTTCCCCGACGTCGGCGGCAGTTACTTCCTGCCGCGCATTCCAGGCGAGTTGGGCATCTATCTCGGCGTCAGCGGCGTGCACATCCGTGCGGCCGACGCCTTGTATTGCGGGTTGGCCGACTGGTACCTCGACAGCCGCAAGCTCGCGCAGCTTGATGAGCGTCTCGATCGATTGGAATGGCATGAGACGGCACTCAAGGATTTGCAAAGCCTGCTGGCAAAAATCGCTGTGCAACAGCTCCCTGCCCCGCCCTTGGCCGATCTACGGCCGGCCATCGATCATTTCTTCGCTCTGCCTGACGTCCCCAGCATGGTCGAGCAGATGCGCCAGGTCACCGTCGCGAACAGCCATGAGTGGGCGCTGAAAACCGCCGACCTCCTGGAGACCCGCTCGCCGCTGGCGATGGCGGTGACCCTGGAGATGTTACGCCGAGGCCGGCACCTGAGCCTGGAAGACTGCTTTGCCCTGGAGCTGCACCTGGACCGTCAATGGTTCGCGCGCGGCGACCTGATCGAAGGCGTGCGCGCCCTGCTGATCGATAAAGACAAGAACCCGCAATGGAACCCACCGACCCTGGAGGCGCTGGACGCCGCACAGGTCGCGAGTTTCTTCGATGGCTTCGATTACCACGGGAATTGAACATGCACGACCTTGAGCTGACCGAAGAACAAGTGATGATCCGCGACATGGCCCGTGATTTCGCCCGCGGTGAGATCGCCCCCCATGCCCAAGCCTGGGAAAAGGCTGGCTGGATCGATGACGCTCTAGTGGCGAAGATGGGCGAGTTGGGCCTGTTGGGCATGGTGGTGCCCGAGGAATGGGGCGGCACTTACGTCGATTACGTCGCCTATGCCCTCGCCGTGGAAGAAATCTCCGCAGGCGACGGCGCCACCGGGGCGTTGATGAGCATCCACAACTCGGTGGGTTGCGGGCCGGTCCTGAATTTCGGCACCGATGAACAGAAACAGACCTGGTTGGCGGACCTGGCCAGCGGCCAGGCAATTGGCTGCTTCTGCCTGACCGAACCCCAGGCCGGTTCCGAGGCGCACAACCTGCGCACCCGGGCCGAGCTGCGTGATGGCCAGTGGGTGATCAACGGCGCCAAGCAGTTTGTCAGCAATGGCAAGCGGGCGAAGCTGGCGATTGTCTTTGCCGTGACGGACCCGGAACTGGGGAAGAAAGGCATTTCGGCGTTCCTGGTGCCAACGGACACCCCAGGGTTCAACGTTGATCGCTCAGAACACAAGATGGGCATCCGCGCGTCAGACACCTGCGCGGTGACGCTGAGCAACTGCACCGTTCCCGAGGCCAATCTGCTCGGCGCCCGTGGCAAAGGCCTGGCCATCGCCCTTTCCAACCTCGAAGGCGGCCGTATCGGCATCGCCGCCCAAGCCCTGGGCATCGCCCGCGCGGCGTTCGAAGCGGCCCTGGCCTACGCTCGCGATCGGGTGCAATTCGACAAGCCGATCATCGAGCACCAGAGCATCGCCAACCTGCTGGCCGACATGCACACCCGCCTGAACGCCACCCGCCTGCTGATCCTCCACGCCGCCCGGTTGCGCAGCGCGGGCAAGCCGTGCCTGTCGGAGGCGTCGCAAGCCAAGCTGTTTGCTTCGGAAATGGCCGAGAAAGTCTGCTCGTCGGCGATACAGATCCATGGTGGGTATGGGTATCTCGAGGATTATCCGGTGGAGCGCTACTACCGGGATGCGCGGATTACCCAGATCTACGAAGGATCGAGCGAGATTCAGCGAATGGTGATTGCCCGGGAGCTGAAGCACTACCTGGTGTGACGACTGGAAAGCTTCGCGAGCAGGCTCGCTCCCACAGGGTTTGATGGCGTACGCAAATGGCGCGTACACCACAAATCCACTGTAGGAGCGAGCCTGCTCGCGAAAGCGGTAGGTCTGTCACTTCAATGCCGAATGTACCGCCGCCTTCGCGAGCAGGCTCGCTCCCACAGGGTTTTGAGGTGTACACGGACGTCACGTGTACCCAGATCCACTGTGGGAACGAGCCTGCTCGCGAAAGCGGTGGGTCTGTCACTTCAATGCCGAATGTACCGCCGCCTTCGCGGGCAAGCCCGCTCCTACAGGGTTTTGAGGTGTACACGGACGTCGCGTGTACCCAGATCCACTGTGGGAGCGAGCTTGCTCGCGAAAGCGTCAGTTCTGGCGCCGCATTACTTGTCTTGGAACTCCGCCGCGCGCTTGGCCACGAACGCGGCCATGCCTTCCTTCTGGTCCTGCGTGGCGAATGCCGCGTGGAATACCCGGCGTTCGAAGCGCACGCCTTCAGAGAGGCTGACTTCAAAGGCGCGGTTGACGCTTTCCTTGATCATCATGCTGATGGGCACGGATTTGGAAGCAATCAACGCCGCCGTTTTCAGTGCTTCCTCCAGCAGCTCATCAGCCGGCACGATGCGCGCGACGATGCCGCAACGCTCGGCTTCCACCGCATCGATGAAGCGCCCGGTCAGGCACATTTCCATGGCCTTGGCCTTGCCCACTGCACGGGTCAGGCGCTGGGTACCGCCCATGCCCGGCAGCACGCCGAGGTTGATTTCCGGCTGGCCGAACTTGGCGTTGTCACCGGCCAGGATGAAATCGCACATCAACGCCAGCTCGCAGCCACCGCCCAAGGCAAAACCGTTCACCGCGGCGATGATCGGCTTGCGGCGGTTGGCGACGCGGTCGCTGTCGCAGAACAGATCGTCCAAGTAAATTTGCGGATAGGTCAGCTCGGCCATTTCCTTGATGTCGGCGCCGGCGGCGAAGGCTTTTTTCGAGCCGGTCAGCACGATGCAACCAATCTTCGGATCCGCCTCCAGGCTGTCCAGCGCCTGGTTCAGCTCGCTGACAATCTGCGCGTTAAGGGCATTCAGCGCTTGGGGACGGTTAAGCGTGATCAGGCCGACGCGGTCCTGGATCTCCAATAAAATCGTTTCGTAATTCATGCAGGACTCCTTTCAAAGATTGCGCGAAATAACCATGCGCTGGATGTCGCTGGTGCCTTCGTAGATCTGGCAGACGCGCACGTCGCGGTAGATGCGCTCCAGCGGGAAATCGTTGAGATAACCGTAGCCGCCCAGGGTTTGCAGCGCCATGGAGCAGACCTTCTCGGCCATTTCCGAGGCGAACAGCTTGGCCATGGACGCCTCTACCAGCGCGGGCTGGCCGTCGTCGCGCAGTGCGGCGGCATGATGAACCATCTGCCGGGCCACGGCGATCTGGGTGGCCATGTCCGCCAGGCGGAACGCCACGGCCTGGTGTTCGATGATCGGTTTGCCGAAGCTCTGGCGCTCGCGGGCATAGTCGCGCGCCGCTTCGAACGCCGCGCGGGCCATGCCCACCGACTGCGCCGCGATGCCGACCCGCCCGCCTTCCAGGTTCGCCAGGGCGATCTTGTAGCCCTCGCCCTCTTCGCCCAAGCGATTGGCCACCGGCACTTTCAGGTCCTCGAAGAGGATCTGGCAGGTGTCGGAAGCATGCTGGCCAAGTTTGTCCTCGACCCGCGCCACGCTGTAGCCCGGCGAATTGGTGGGCACGATAAAGGCGCTGATGCCGCGCTTGCCCGCGCTCGGATCGGTGACCGCGAACACGATGACCACGCCGGCGTTCTGCCCGGAGGTGATGAACTGCTTGCTGCCGTTGAGCACGTAATGGTCGCCCTCCAACCGCGCCCGAGTCTTCAGGCTGCTGGCGTCGGAACCGGCCTGGGGCTCGGTCAGGGCGAAGGCGCCGAGCATCGCGCCGCTGGCCAGGGGCGTGAGGAATCTGGCTTTTTGCTCATCAGTGCCGAACTTGAGGATCGGTACGCAGCCCACCGAGTTGTGCACGCTCATGATGGTCGAGCACGCCCCGTCGCCGGCGGCGATTTCTTCCAGCGTCATCGCGTAGGCCAGGTAACCCGTGTCGCAACCACCCCACTGTTCCGGCACCAACATGCCGAAAAAACCCAGGTCGGCCATTTCACCGATGGCTTCCTTGGGAAAACGGTGCTCGCGGTCCCACTCGGCCGAGAACGGTTTCAAACGCTCCTGGGCGAACTGCCGGGCCATGTCGCGAATTTGTGTCTGTTCTTCAGTCGGGAGCATGGTGATTCCTTAGTACAGGCATTCAACGGCCATGGCCGTGGCTTCGCCGCCGCCGATACAGATCGCCGCGACGCCGCGCTTCAGGCCCTTCTGGCGCAGGGCCGACAACAGGGTCACGAGGATGCGTGCGCCAGATGCACCAATCGGATGCCCCAATGCGCAGGCGCCGCCGTGGACGTTGACCTTGTCATGGGGGATTTCCAGCTTGTCCATGGTCACCACACCCACCACGGCGAAAGCTTCGTTGACTTCGAACAGATCGACGTCGTCCAGGGACCAGCCGGTCTTGGCCATCAGCTTCTTGACCGCGCCAATCGGTGCCGTGGGAAACAGGCCCGGGGCGTCGGCAAAAGCCGCATGACCGTGAATGACCGCCAGTGGCTTCAAGCCGCGCTGTTGCGCCTGGCTCTGGCGCATCATCACCAGGGCCGCCGCGCCGTCGGAAATCGAACTGGCGTTGGCCGCCGTCACCGTACCGCCGTCACGAAAGGCTGGCTTGAGCGTGGGGATCTTGTCGATCCGCGCCTTGGGCGGCTGCTCGTCGTGACGCACGGTGACCTGTTCCTTGCCGACCATCACCTGCAACGGGACGATTTCGGCATCGAAACTGCCATCCTTGATCGCTTGCTGGGCGCGGGTGGTGGAGGCAATGGCGAAGGCGTCCTGGGCTTCACGGCTGTAGCCGTTGGCCTCGGCGCAGTCCTCGGCAAATGTGCCCATCAGGCGACCTTTGTCGTAGGCGTCCTCGAGGCCGTCGAGGAACATGTGGTCCAGCACCTTGCCGTGGCCCATGCGCAAGCCGGCGCGGGCGCGGTCCAACAGGTACGGGGCGTTGGACATGCTTTCCATGCCGCCCGCCACCACGACGTCGGCGCTGCCGGCGACGAGCATGTCATGGGCGAGCATCGCCGCTTCCATGCCCGAGCCACACATCTTGTTCAGCGTGGTGCAACGGGTCGATTTGTTAAGCCCGGCGCCGAGCGCTGCCTGCCGCGCCGGTGCCTGGCCTTGCCCGGCGGCGAGCACGCACCCGAACAACACTTCTTCGACCGTGTCAGGTGCAATGCCGGCACGTTCCACGGCAGCCTTGATCGCGGCGGAACCCAGCTGCGGCGCGGTGAGGCTTTTCAGTTCACCCTGGAAGCCGCCCATCGGGGTGCGGACGGCGCTGACGATGACTATCGGATCGTGAGACATGACAAATCCTCCTATTTGGCGGCCATGCGCAAGGCGCCGTCGAGACGGATCACCTCGCCGTTGAGCATGCTGTTTTCAATGATATGCCGGACCAGCGCCGCGTACTCGGCAGGTTTGCCCAGGCGCGGCGGGAACGGCACGCCGGCGGCCAGGGAATCACGCACTTCCGGGGTCATGCCGGCTATCATCGGAGTTTCGAAAATACCGGGGGCGATGGTCATCACGCGGATGCCGAAACGCGCCAGTTCACGGGCGGCTGGCAGGGTCAGGCTGGCAATCGCACCCTTGGACGCGGAATAGGCTGCCTGGCCGATCTGACCGTCGAAAGCCGCCACCGACGCGGTGTTGATGATCACGCCGCGCTCGCCATCGGCGTTGGCTTCGGTTTCGGCAATGACCGCAGCGGCCAGGCGCAGCAGGTTGAAACTGCCGATCAGGTTAACGCTGATCACTTGGCTGAAACTGGCGAGGGCATGAGGACCGTTCTTACCGAGGATCTTCTCGCCGCGCACGATACCGGCGCAATTGACCAAGCCATTGAGGCCACCAAACGCATCGACCGTGGCCTTGACCGCCGCTTCGGCTGCCGCTTCGTTGCTGATGTCTGCGACCACGCTCTGGCAGCCAAGTTTTTGCGCCTGGGCAGCCACGGCGTCGGCATTGACGTCCAGCAGCATCACCTTGGCGCCGGCCTTGACCAGCATTTCACCGGTGGCCGCGCCGAGGCCGGAAGCGCCACCGCTGACGAGGAATATCTTGTTGTCGATCTGCATCATGGTTTCCTTGGATTCAAGCTGAAACGTTCTTCGCCAAGGTCTCTTGAACTTTGGCGATTTCCTGGTTGCGCAAGATAAAGCGCTGCAACTTGCCGCTCGGGGTTTTCGGCAAGTCGCTGACAAATTCGATTTCACGGGGATAGGCATGGGCTGCCAGGCGCTTGCGCACGTGCTGGCGCAATTCTTCGGCGAGCTCGGGGGCGGCGCGGTATTGGGCGCTGAGCACCACGAAGGCTTTTACCAGCTCGGTACGCTCCGGATCAGGCTTGCCGATTACGGCGGCCTCGACCACGGCAGGGTGTTCGATCAGCGCACTTTCCACATCGAACGGGCCAACTCGGTAGCCGGACGTGGTGATCACGTCATCGCTGCGCCCGACGAAGCTGATGCTGCCGTCGGGGTTGAACTCGACGGTGTCGCCGCTCAGGTAATAATCGCCGACGAAGGCCTTGGTCGGGCCGCCCTGATAACCGGCGAACCAGCACATCGGCGACTGGCTGCGATCGACCGCGAGAATGCCCGGTTGGCCGACGCCGAGCTCCTGGTGGTTGTCATCCAGCACTACGATGCGGTGGCCTGGCGAGGCAAAACCCGCCGCGCCCTGATGGACGGGGTGGTCAAGGCCGTGGTGATTGCACAGCACCATGCCCAGTTCGGTCTGGCCGTAATGGTCGTGGATCACCACGTTCAGGTTGTCGGCGAACCAACGAATCACTTCGGGGTTCAGCGGCTCGCCGGCGCTGCTGACGATGCGCAGCTTGCCCTTGATCGACCGGGCGAACTGCTCGCCGCCAGCGATTAGCAGGCGATAGGCCGTGGGCGAGCCCGCCAGATTGGTGATGCCGTATTTGTTGATCACCCGACAGGTGCTGTCGAGGGTGAACGGGCCGTCGTAGAAGGTAATCGGATGTCCCAGCGCCAACGGGCCGGTCACGCCGAAATAGATGCCGTAGGCCCAGCCCGGGTCGGCGACGTTCCAGAACGCGTCTTCCGGCCGCAGGTCCACCGCGTCACGCATGTAGCTCTGGAACGCGACGATCGCCTTGAGCGGCACCGACAGCGCCTTGGCCGGGCCGGTGGTGCCGGAGGTGAACATCAACAGGAACGGGTCTTCGCCAGTCAGCATCAGGGGTTCGCACTGGTTGGACTGGTTGGCGACCTCGGCCCAGAAACTGTAATCGCCCCGCACGATGCCCTCGCCCTTTTCACCGCCGACCGTGACGATGGTGGGGCAATCGGCAACTTCATTGAGCTTGGGACGGTTGACCGCGTCAGTGACCACGACCCGCGCCCCGGAACTGCCGAGGCGGTGTTCGATGGCCTTGGGGCCAAACGCGGTGAACAGCGGCTGGTACACCGCGCCAATGCGCCAGGTGGCGAGCACGACGATCAGCAGTTCGGCGTTGCGTGGCAACAGGCCGGCCACCTTGTCGCCCTTACCGACGCCTTGGGCGCGCAGGAAATTGGCGAAACGCGCGGCGTTGTCCTGCAGGTCACGGTAGGTCCAGGTCGCGTCACTGCCGTCACGGCCTTCCCAGAACAGGGCGATGCGCCCCGGCAAGGCGTGCCGGTCACAACATTCGACACAGGCGTTGAGTGCCTCAAGCGAGCCGTGCAACGCGGCATTGACGGTGTTCAGGTAATCGAACTGCGACGTGGCGGACAAATAATCGCGCATGACCAGAATCCCTCTGTACTTTTTATTGGTGGGGGAACCGTGAAGAGCAGGCAAATACTCGCGCCGAAGGGCTTGGGGGGCAATGGTCAAAGCCATCAAGTTGCTTGACTGGTTTGGCCATGGACTTAAGTCGGTGTTGCCAGGAGTGGCCTCATCGCGAGTTGGCTCGCTCCTAGATGCGATGCTGTTCACTTAAGGTCGTCTAAACACCTGTGGCGAGGGAGCTTGCTCCCGCTGGGCCGCGAAGCGGCCCCAAACCTGCAGAATGCGGAGCTGTAGATGTACCGCATTCGCCGGTTTTACGGCTGCTTCGCAGCCGAGCGGGAGCAAGCTCCCTCGCCACGGGGCCATCGTTTTTCTTAAGTGAGCTGTATTACTGCCGCTACAGAGGCTGTTTCCAGGCAAATGAATAGGCCTTTTCCGGCGCCGGGGGCTGGCAGCGCTGATTATCCGCATCGGCCCCTACCAAGAACCACTCGGCCCTGGACGTATCCCCGACCCGGCGGGCCTTTTGCGGGTCATAACAGCGCGCCAGTTCCCGTTCCGGCACCAAGACAAAGGCCTGCGGATGGCTGCGCAGCCAAGTGGCGGACTGCTCCAAGGCATCGCGAGTGTGAAAACCGAAATGCACGATGGGCTGTCGGGCGAACAACCAATGACCTTCCCGCCAGCCCACCAGCACCAATTCACTGTTGCCCGTCAGTCGCGCCACCTCACGCATCAAAGTCTCATGGGGGTTGGCGCCTTCCTTGTGAGGCTCGATGAAACCGCGCACGAACCAGGCGCACAGCCACACCGCGGCCAAGGCAGCGAACACCACCCTGCCCCTCGGCCGCTTGCCGAACCAGCGACGCAGCATCCACGGCACCAAGGGCGCCACCAGCAGGATCAGGGCCGGCAACGCCGGAAAGATGTACAGCTTGCGCTTGCCGCTGCTCAGGCTGAAAAACAACAGGACCAGGATCACCCAACCGAGCAACACCAACACCCGGCCGTCGTGCTTGATGAGCTGCTTGCGCCAGGCTGGCACCAGCCAGGGGAGCATGAAAAACATGGGCAACCAGTATTTGGGAATCACCTGGACGATGAAATACCAGAACGGTTCGCGGTGCTCCCAGGCGTTGGCATAACGCCCCGCCGTCTGTTTGAACAGGATCTCCTGGACATACGCCAGGCTATCAGGGCTGCCCTGCCCGACGATCACCAGCAAAGGCCCGAGCCATAACGCTATGGCCATCAACGCAACGACCAGCCCCAACCACCAAGCCAACGCGTTGCCGGGCATCGGCACCACGCCTTTCCAGCCCTTGCGCAACGCATACGCGTAGGGAATCAGCATCAACGCCGGCAGAAACCCCACGCCCTTGCTGATGATCCCGAACCCCATCGCCGCGCAGGCCGCGTAGTACCAGCCCCAGGCCGGGCCGAGCAGCAGGTGGCGGCACAAGCCGTAGATACCCAGGATGGTCCAGAGCGCAAGAAACCCATCGATCTGCCCCGTGCGCAGAATGCTGTAGGTCTGGTAAGTCGCCAGGAACAACAGCGCAGCGATGCTTCCCACCCGCCGTCCCCACAGGCGCCGACCCAGGTCATACAGACACGCCGTGGTGACGCCGCCGGCCAGCAGCGCTGGCAAATACAGGGCAACTTTGGGCAGATGGGTCAACTGCACGAACAGCGCCACCGCCCACATGAACAGAGGCGGCTTGTCGGCGTAGATTTCACCGGCGCGATGGGGAATGAACCACGAACCGTTTTGCAGCATTTCGAGGGCGACGCCGAGGAAGCGCTCTTCGTCGACATTCATCGGCTGGCGCCAACCCAGGCCGGCACCGACCATGATCAAGGCCAGCGCCGCCCACGCCAGGCATTCCAGTCGCGAGCTGGACAGTCGTATCCTCACCGTCTCAGCCCTTCCCCGGCACTTCGCGGTCTTCCCGCTCGTGATGCTTGGCAATCAGCTGCAGATTGCGCAAATAAACGATAAAACCGAAAGATTGGCCGACAATGAACACCGGGTCCTGGCGATAGATCGCATAGGCCAGCAATAACGCGCTGCCGATGATGCTCAAGTACCAGAACCCCACGGGAATCACGCTGCGCTTCTTGTATTCGCTGTACAGCCATTGCAGGGCGAAACGCCCGGTAAATGCCAGCTGCCCCCCAAAGCCGACGGCCAGCCACAACGATTCTCTGCCCATGTCAAACCTCGGTTTCTTGTGCGTGGGTGTCCAGGCGGGTGCGCTTTATCAGCCACCACACGCCGAACAGATCAAGTATGCCCACCAGGGCGCGGTCGAGGTTGCCGTAGTTGGAGACCCCCGCGCCGCGCTCACGATGGTTGACCGGCTGGACCAGCATCCGGCCGTTGTGGCGACGAATCAGCGCCGGAATGAAACGGTGCATGTGATCGAAATACGGCAGGCGCAGGAACGCCTGGCGCTCGATCAGCTTGATGCCGCATCCGGTGTCCGGCGTCTGGTCCCTGAGCAGGCTGGCGCGCAGCTTGTTGGCGAATCGCGACGCCCAACGCTTGCTCGCCGTGTCGCGACGGTTGACGCGATGCCCGGCCACCAGCTTGACGCCCCCGGGCGCGCCCTCCGATCCACGGACCAGATCGAGCATCTTCGGCAAGTCCGCCGGGTCGTTCTGACCGTCGCCATCCAGAGTCGCCAGCCAATGCCCGCGCGCCACGTCGGCGGCGTGGAAAATCGAGGTACTTTGGCCGAGGGAACGGGCATGACTGAGTACCCGCAACTGGGGATAGCCGTCGCGTTGCAACGCACGCAGTTCGGCCGCCGTAGCATCGGTGCTGCCATCGTCGACCACGATGACTTCGAAGGCCTCGTCGACCAGCGCCGCTCGCACTTCTTCCAGCAAGGGAATCAGGTTGCCGGCTTCGTTCTTCGCCGGAATCAGGACCGACACATAAGGGGTTTCGTGCATGGCGTTCCAATCTAAATCACAGGAATGGGTGGGTTAAACGCGGTAATAGTGGCGGTACCAATCGACGAACGACTGCACGCCAACCGGCACCGGGACCTGTGGGCGAAAACCCACGCGTTCTTCCAGTTCACGGGTGTCAGCCCACGTATCGACCACGTCACCGGACTGCAACGGCAGGAAACGTTTGATCGCGCGCATACCCAAAGCCTCTTCGATGCACTCGATAAATTGCAGAAGCTTGACCGGCCCGCCGAAGCCAATGTTGTAGACCTTGTTGGGCACGCCGGCCACATCGGTTGGCGGCAGCGGCAGCAATCGCACAAGGCCCTCGACGATGTCGTCGATATAAGTGAAGTCCCGCGACATTGCCCCATCGTTGTAGATATCGATGGCGCGGCCATTGAGGATCGCATCGGTGAATTTGAACGGCGCCATGTCCGGTCGCCCCCAGGGCCCGTACACAGTAAAAAAGCGCAGGCCGGTGGTGGGAATGCCGTAGAGATGCGAGTAGGCGTGGGCCATCAGTTCATTGGCGCGTTTGGTCGCCGCATAGAATGACACCGGCTGGTCAACCGGGTCGGTCGTCGCGTAAGGCAGGCGCTCGCTCAAGCCATAGACCGAGCTGCTCGAGGCGTAAACCAGGTGCGCCGGCCGATGGGCTCGACAGGCCTCCAGTACGTTGAGGAAACCGACCAGGTTGCTTTGCGCATACAGGTCAGGGTTGTCGATGGAATAACGAACGCCCGCCTGGGCCGCGAGGTGGACAACGTATTCGAAGGCGTTCTGCGCGAATACGTCCATCAGGGCCGCCTTGTCCGCCACATCCAGCCGTTGGAAGCGGAAGTTGCGGCACTGCGTCAATAGCGCGAGGCGCGCCTGTTTCAACTCGACGCTGTAGTAGTCGTTGAGGTTATCGATGCCGATCACTTCGTGGCCATCGCTGCACAGTCGCTTGGCCACATGAAACCCGATGAACCCCGCGACACCCGTGACCAGCACCTTCATACGCTACCCAAAACGGTCACTTGCATACATTACCCTGACTGGTCGCCCCGACTTTTCCGGGCGCTTCAGAGCCTTGTAGCAAAATTAGATGACGGTTTTATGAGCGTGCCGGTTTGCCCAGTGAACCTATGGGAAAACCTATGTGGGAGCGAGCCTGCTCGCGAAGGCGGTGGGTCAGACGACACAACTGTTGATTTGTTAAATCGCTATCGCGAGCAAGCTCGCTCCCACAAGAATTTCCACGGCCCCATCCAAGGGGATCAGTGAGGATCGTTGAGTATCAGGCTGCGGTAATGCCCCGGATTGGACCCGGACCATTTGCGAAACGCCTTGTAGAACGAACTGGCGTCGGCGAACCCGAGCCGCGAGGCGATTTCCACGAAGCTGATGGACGGCTCGGCCAGCCAGGCGATGGCCAGCTCCTTGCGTACGCTGTCCTTGAGGCCTTGGTAGGTCTGCCCCTCCTCCGCCAACCGGCGGCGCAGAGTTGACGCTGAAACACACAGTTGCTGGGCCAATGCCTCGGTTTCCGGCCACTGCTCAGCAGGCAACTGACGCAAATCATGGCGGATGCGGCTGGAGAGGCTTTGCGGATCGCGGTACTTGACCAGGATGTTCGCCGGCGCCTGGGCCAGAAAGCGCTTGAGTTCTTCGGGGCTGCGCCGGATGGGTTGGTCCAGGCATTCGGCTGAGAAAATCATCCGCGTACGAGGCCGGTCGAAGCGCAGGTTCTGGGAGAACATGACGCGGTAGTCGTCGCAGAAGTCCGGCGCCGGGCAACGCAATTCGACAGACAGGATCGGGATGCGTCGCCCGGCCAGCCAGCAAGCCACGCCGTGGACGATCATCCAGTAGGTGAAGTAGGTAAACGCCCGACGGGGCGCCTGGTCTTCTTCAAGCAGGACGATTTCCGCCAGGCTCTGCTGGCCAACCCACTGTGCCGGCAGATGTTCCAGCATCAGCGACAGGAAGCCCAGCCCCGCCGTCAAACCCGCGGCCAGCGTCGGCTGGGCCATGGCGCATTGGCACAGAAACGCCAGGCTGCCGGATTTGAGCTTGCGCGGGTCCATGCCGAAGAACTCGTCATCGTGGCGCCGGGCAAGCAGGCGCCAGAGCCGCGCATAGGCATGGGCCGGGACCCGGGCCTGGGGATCATCGAGCAAGGCCGGGGCTATGCCGACCTGTTCCAGGACTTCGTCCGTCGCGGCTCCAGGCGCGCAGCTTTGCAACAGCGCCTCACGCACCAACTGGATGGAGATGGTGTCTTTTTCCGCCATGGCACGGGCGTTCACAGGATCCGATAAAGCAGTCGCTCTATCCGCACCCGGCTGACGCGCTTGAGGAACTTGCCCACCGCCGCCGGATAGTCCGGCAGGGTTTCCAGGTCCAGGTAGCGTTCGATGCGGCGGGTATGGCGATAGATCTTTTCAAGCTCGGCCTGGCGCGACGCCAACAGCTCGCCCTTGGGGTCGTCCAGCAGCAGGGCGTTTTCCAGGTCCAGGCGAAACGCCCTGGGGTTCAGGTTGTTGCCGGTCAGCAAGGTGTAGCGCTCGTCGACCCACATGCCCTTGAGGTGGTAGGTGTTGTCGCCGTCGCGCCACAGGTGCAGGTTCAACTGGCCGCTGTCGATGTAGCGCTGGTGCCGCTTGGCGAAGCGACGCAGGCTGATTTCGTACAGATAGGGCAACGCGGCGATGATCTTGAACGGCTCGCTTGGCGGAATGTAGAAATCGTTGGCGGTCTTGTCGCCAACGATGATATCGATCCGCACCCCACGGGCCAGGGCCCGGTTGATTTCCCGGGTCACCGCCAACGGCAGGTTGAAGTAAGGCGTACAGATGGTCAGTTGCTGGCGGCTGCTGGCAATCAGTTCACCGATCAATCGACTCAACGGGTTGTTCTTGCCGACGCCCAGCAGCGGGCTTACCGACAGGCCGCTCTTATCGAGGCTGCCCGCCGTGGTGTCGTAGGCCGCGTATTTAAGGCGACTGCGCAGGTCGCCGATGTCCTTACGCAAACTGCGGGTGCTGGGCAGGTTCGGCAAGTCGAGGCGATGCACCGCCCTGGAGGCAACCAGGCCGTGCTGCACCAGGTGATGCATCGAATCGGCGAGCGCGGCGTTCTGCAGCAAGTGATAACGGTCGTAGCGGTATTTGTCGAACTTGTGCAGGTAGACGTTGTTCAGGCTCGCGCCGCTGTAGAGCACGCAGTCATCGATCACGAAGCCTTTCAAGTGCAACACGCCGAACAGCTCGCGGGTCTGCACCGGCACGCCGTAGATCGGCACTTCGCTGGCATGGGTGCGGGTCTGCTCCTGATACCAGGCCGAGTTGCCGGGCTGCTTCTTGGCGCCGATCAATCCGCGCTGGGCCCGCAGCCAGTCCACCACCACGACCACCTCGAGCTCGGGCCGCGCGGTCTTGGCGGCATGCAAGGCATCGAGGATTTCCTGGCCGGCCTCGTCCTGTTGCAGGTACAGGGCGACGATGTAGATGCGCTGGGTGGCCTGGGCGATTTTCTCCAGCAGGCAACGGCGGAACTCGGCGGCGCCATCGAGGATGGTCACGGCATCGGCGGTCAGTGCAAAGCTGCGCAGCTTGGGCAGCAGGGAGCGTTTGAAAAGCGACGGCATAGGGCTCGCAAAAGGTCAAATCCGAAGAACCGACGAGCTTACACCATGATGGACGGCTTTGGGCCTCCCCCGCCTGATGAAAAAAACATTTGACCAAGGAGAACGATCATTCTACTTTTAGCTCCATGAACGAAATCACTGGCAACGAAACACGAGACATCATCCTCGATGTCGCCGAAAAGCTGATCTACAAAAGTGGCATCGCCGCCACCGGCATGGATCTCCTGGTGAAAACCGCCGGCGTCTCGAGGAAAAGTATCTACCGCTACTTCGCCAACAAGGATGATCTGGTCGTTGCTGCGCTCAAGCGCCGGGACGAACGCTGGATGCAATGGTTCAGCAGCGAAGTGGACAAGGCGCCGACACCGCTCGCACGGCTGCTCAACCTGTTCCCGGTGCTCAAGGGCTGGTTCGAAAGCGAAGGCTTCCGCGGCTGTGCGTTCATCAACACCAGCGGCGAAACCGGCGACCCGCAGGATCCGGTTCGCCAGGTGGCGAAAATGCACAAGCAAAAGCTGCTCGACTACGTGACCGGCTTATGTATCGAGCAAGGCACCCAGCGGCCGGAGCTGCTGGCCCGGCAACTGCTCATTCTGATTGACGGCGCCATCACCCTCGCGCTGGTCATGGGCGACCACGACGCTGCCGATCAGGCACAGGATGTGCTGAAGACTTTGTTGGCCATTGAATAAGCAACGCGCACACCCGCAAGACCGCCTGTAATAGATCCACTCATCCTCTGGAGATCCGCCATGTCGTCCTCTGCCGAAGTTCGTCCACCGTTGCCGCCGTTCACCCGTGAAACAGCCATCGAGAAAGTTCGCCTGGCCGAAGACGGCTGGAACTCTCGCGATCCGCAAAAGGTTTCGCTGGCCTATACCCTCGATACCCAATGGCGAAACCGCGCTGAATTCGCCCATAACCGGGAAGAAGCCAAGGCTTTCCTGACTCGCAAATGGGCCAAGGAGCTGGATTACCGGCTGATCAAGGAGCTCTGGGCCTTCACGGGGAACCGTATCGCCGTGCGTTATGCCTACGAATGGCACGACGATTCGGGCAACTGGTTCCGCTCCTATGGCAATGAGAACTGGGAGTTCGACGAAAACGGCCTGATGTCCAACCGCTACGCCTGCATCAACGACCTGCCGATCAAGGAAAGCGAGCGTAAATTCCGCTGGCCGCTGGGCCGCCGGCCGGACGATCACCCGGGGCTTTCCGATCTGGGCTTGTAACACCAGAACCTGACCTGCCCCCAACCTGTGGGAGCGAGCTTGCTCGCGATGTGCCGGCAGTCGACACCTCTGTTGACTGGCCGACCGCCATCGTCGGAACGCCGCCCGGAGCAAGCTCGCTTCCACAGTGTTTTTTGTCAGTCTTTGGTTCGATTCAGCAAAAACTCCAGCAACGTCCCGGCACACGCCTCGATGCTTCCGTCCACGACCAGTTCGTAACCGTGGGTGTTTTCCGTCGGGATCGCAATGCAACCGCCTTGGGCCGACGCGCCACTGCTCATGATCGCACTGGCGTCGCTGGAGAAATCCGCCAGCAGCGCGAATTGTGGCGTTAGCCCGCAGCGCTTGCCGGCCTGGTGCAACTGGTCGACGATCCCACGGTGGTAGCAGCCATTTTTGTCGCCGGTGTTGATGATCGGATCGACGCTCAATCGGGTCGCGTACTCCGCAACTACGGGGCCAACCTCTACCGCCACGGTTGCATCCCCAGGCAGGTGGCTGGCGGCGTAGAGCGCGCCGGCATTGGACTCCTCTTCTTGCGTGGTGAACACGAAATACACGTCGTGCATGAGCGCCTCGCGGCGGCTGCTCAACAACGTGGCGGCCTGGAGGCTGGCGACCATGGGCGCGCGGTCATCGAGGAAATGCGCGGCGATGGCATCGCCGACCCGGAACGGGCGCCGCCAATGCTGGCTCAACACCACCCGCGTGCCGGGGCGTACGCCATGGGTTTGCAATTGTTCGCCGGAGCATCGGGTAATCACATGCACATCGCCCCAATTGACGTTCCCCGACAGCACATCCGCCCCCTGATGGGTTTCCCCAGTGCTGTGCATCGATCCGAATGACAACACACCGGGGATGAAGTCCCAGTCGCCGAGAATGTCCACCGGGCACACCCCGAAGTTGATCGGATTGGCGCCGCCCAGTGAGACCACCCGCAACGTGCCGTCGGGCTCGATACGTTTGACCAGCATGGCGATTTCGTCCAGGTGCGCCATGATCCGGACCGGCGAATTCGTTTCGGCATCTGGCGGGTTTCCCTTGATCAGGCCGATGACATTGCCTGCCGGGTCGACCCAGGTTTCGTCGCAATGCGGTTGCAGCTCCCGCAGGCAAATCTCCCGTACTTCGTGTTCCTGCCCACCGGGCCCACGGGCCATCAGCAGCTCTTCCAGCAAAGGTAAGGTGGATGGATTGGATTGCATCGAAGGGAGTCTCCTTTTTCAGGTGCGACCTGCTGACGAAGCGGGCCGCGACGTGTTTGTCTTCTTGAACACGGTTGGCGCTGAAAAATTTGATCGGATCCTGGCGAAACTGACGAGCGGGCTTTATTGGCACGCGGACAGGCGGCCCGTCTGAAGGGTTGACCGACGCGTCGCCAGGCATCACATTGCCTGGGTCGCCCCTACGCCATAAAGGCGGTTTAGTTGTGTCGCAGACCTTGTGGAGCCCATGACCGCGTCGATTCCGATCCGTCCCCCCTGCCCGCCTGGCGTGTGTGATTGCGGGCGTGATGCGTTGCTGCAAACGCCGGGCAGCGATTTGCGCATCCTTTGCCTGAATCGCCAGGAGGAGAAGCGCCTGCTTGAGAAACTGGAAAATATCCAGAGCCTGGACGAGCTCGAACGGCTGCAGCAGCGTCTGTTCGAAAACCTGGGTGTGCGGGTGACGATCGAGCCTGGTTATAACGAGGTTCGCACCATGCGCGGCATCGCCATTGAATTTCAGGAACAGCCGGGATTGTGCCGCAAGATTCGCCAGTCGATTCCGGCTGCGATTCGGCGGGGGCTGGAGAAGCGGCCTGAAATTGCCTGGCGCTTGTTGGATTCCCGGGATCTGTTTCGTGGGGATTGATAGGCTTTTTCATACCTTCGTATAGCCCCCTCACACCCATGCATAGCCGCACTGACCCTATGTAGAAGTGCCTCCCCCCTCGCCGCCACATACCATTTCCCACAGCGAGCCGAAGCTGACTTCGCCTGATGATTTCCAGACACCAGGCCACGCACTTTTGGTCCTTCGCCACACGGTCACGCTGAAACAAACAATTCAACGTATCGATTTCGTCTTTGGGAGCACATCATGAAACAGCACATCTTGATCGTCGGCGCCGGTTTTGGCGGTGTATGGAGCGCACTCAGCGCGGCACGCCTGCTCGACCAGCATGATCGCAACGATGTACAGATCAGCGTCCTGGCGCCCCAGGCGGAGTTGCGCATCCGTCCGCGTTTCTATGAGCCCGATGTCCATACCATGATGGCGCCCTTGGGCGAGTTGTTCGATGCGGTTGGCGTGAACTTCATCCAAGGGGTCGCCGAAAGCATCGACGTGAATCGCAAGCAAGTCGGCTACCGCGACGTTTTCGGCAGCCTCGCCACGCGAAGCTATGACCGACTGGTACTGGCGGCGGGCAGCAAGCTGATGCGCCCCGATCTGGAAGGCATGCTGGAACACGCGTTCGACGTCGATGAAATCGAACAGGCTGCGCGCCTCGAAGCCCATCTGAAATCCCTCGCAACCCTGCCCGACAGCCCCTCTCGCAACACTGTGGTGGTGGCCGGCGGCGGCTTCACCGGGATCGAAACCGCCACCGAAATGCCCGCCCGCCTGCGCGCCGTCCTGGGCAGCGATGCCAACATTCGGGTGATCGTCGTCGACCGTGGACCGACAATCGGTGCCGCGCTGGGCGAAGGGATCAGCCCATCGATCATCGAAGCGTCCGGTCACCTGGGCATCGAGTGGATCCTCAATGCCTCGGTCGAATCAGTGGATGCCGCAGGCGTCACCCTGTCGGATGGCCAGCGCATCGAATCCAAGACCGTGATCTGGACCGTCGGTTTCCGCGCAAGCCCACTGACCGAACAGGTTCCTGGCACCCACGATCGCCAGGGCCGCCTGCATGTCGATGGTCATCTGAAAGTCTTGGGACAAGGCGACATCTTCGCCGCTGGCGACGTCGCCTATGCCGCTACCGACGACATCGGCAATTACGCGGTCATGTCTTGCCAGCATGCGATCGCCCTGGGCCGCTACGCGGGCAACAACGTTGCCGCCGACCTGCTCGGCGTCGCACCGATGACCTACAGCCAGCCCAAGTACGTGACGTGCCTGGACCTCGGCGCCTGGGGCGCGGTGTACACCGAAGGCTGGGATCGCCAAGTGAAGTTGCTCGGCCAGGAAGCCAAGGAGCTCAAGCATCAGATCAACTCGGTGTGGATCTACCCGCCCGCCGCTGACCGCACCGCCGCACTCGCAGCGGCTGACCCTTCCATCCCCGTGGCCTGATTCACGCGCCCTACCCCGGCCAGTCCTCCTTCTGTGCCGGTCTTTCCCAGACGCCTGCCAAGGATATTTCGGCGGGCGTTTTTTCTGCCTGTTCGACAAGCCAGCCTGGATATCGCCACTGCCCAGCAAAATCCGTTGCAACGCCCGTCGCCCCGCACCAGCGGCTCACGGTAAGGTAGGCGAAACCATCCGGATCGAGGTGCGCCGTGGCGTCCTATTCCCTGCGTCAGTTGAAGTATTTCGTCACCACCGTGGAATGTGGCAGCGTCGCCGAAGCCTCTCGCAAGCTGTACATCGCCCAGCCGTCGATTGCCACGGCGGTCAAAGGCCTGGAAGACAGTTTCGGCGTGCAGTTGCTGATCCGTCATCACGCCCAGGGCGTCTCCCTGACCCCCGCCGGTGCGCGGTTCTATCGCAAGGCCCAGGAGCTGTTGCGCATGGCCCGGGAGTTCGAGCAGAACGCGTTGGCGGACAATGATGTGGTCAGTGGTCAGATCGATATCGGCTGCTTCGAAACCGTCGCCCCGCTTTACTTGCCAAGGCTGATCGCGGGTTTTCGCGAGCGCTTTCCTGGCGTGGAAATTCGTGTGCAAGATGGCGAGCAACAGGAACTGGTCCAAGGCTTGACCGGTGGACGTTTCGACCTGGCGATTTTCTATGAGCACGACCTCGACAGCACGATCGAAACCGAAGCACTCACGGCGCCGCAACGACCTTATGCATTGCTGCCGGCAGGGCATCGCTTCGCCAATCAAACGCAGGTATCGCTTCGCGACCTGGTGCTTGAACCGATGATCCTGTTGGACGTGCAGCCCAGCCGTACCTATTTCGTCAGCATTTTCGAGGAGCTGGGCCTGACGCCGAACATCGTCTTCAGCTCGCCCTCCATCGAAATGGTGCGCGGCATGGTCGGCCAGGGATTTGGCTTCGCCGTACTGGTGACCCGCCCGCAATCGACCTGCACCTACGACGGACAGCACGTGGCCTGCGTCAGCATCGCCGAGGACGTGACCGGTTCGGCACTGGTGGCCGGTTGGCTCAAGCGCGCGCACCTGACCAAGCCGGCGCAGTTGTTCGTGGATTATTGCAAGGAGCAGTTCACGGAGTGGTTGGCGTAGGCCGGCGAGCCTCATACCCCGTGGCGAGGGAGCTTGCTCCCGCTGGGCTGCGCAGCAGCCCCAAAAACCTGACGCGGTCCACCTGATACACCACGATCACAGGGTAAAGGGGGCGCTTCGCACCCCAGCGGGAGCAAGCTCCCTCGCCACAAGAGCGGTTCGATATTAGGTCGGATACTAGCGAGCCGCCCAGGCGTTGAAACGCTGCTCCAGCTCCTCGCCATGATCGACCCAGAACTCCGCATCCACGGCCTGCGCCTGCGCCAGGTTGGCCTCGGCGGTGGGCAGTTGATCACGGACTTCGGCGGGCAACAGACCCAGCGTCTGCCGATGCACCGGTCCGTAGGGGATGTTCTCCGAGAAGACTTTCTGCGGCTGCGGCTGACTGGCGAAGGCAATGAATTTCTCTGCCAAAGCCTTGTTAGGCGTGCCTTTGACCACCGCCCAATACTCTGGGTCATACAGGCTCTGCGGCCAGACGATGCTCAGTTTCATGCCTTCCTTCTGTGCCGAGGCGATGCGACCGTTGTAAGCGGCGCTCATCGCTACGTCCCCGGCCACCAGCCATTGCGCAGGCTGGGCGCCCGCCTCCCACCACTGGATATTCGGCTTGATCTGGTCCAGCTTGGCGAACGCCCGTGTGACACCTTCCGGAGTGTTCAAGACCTTGTACACGTCCTCGGTCTTGACGCCATCCGCCAGCAAGGCGATTTCCAAGGTGTACTTGGCGCCCTTGCGCAAACCGCGCTTGCCCGGGTACTCCTTCACGTTCCAGAAGTCCGCCCAGGACGTCGGCGCCTTGGCGAGTTTGCTCTGGTCATAAGCCAGGACCATCGACCAGACATACGTTGCCACGCCGCATTCAGTGAGCGCCCCCGGAACGAAATCCCCGGGCTTGCCGATGGCCGCCGGATCGAGTCTTTCGAACAAGCCCTCCTCACAACCACGCAGCAGCTCGGGACTTTCCACTTCGACCACGTCCCAACTGGTGTGCCCGGCCGCGACCATCGCCTTGATCTTCGACAGCTCGCCGTTGTATTCGCCCGCCACGATGTTTCCCGCACCGCTGGCGTTGAAGGGTTGGAAGTAGGCCTTGTCCTGGGCCAACTTGGTGGCGCCGCCGAATGAGATCACGGTCAGGCTTTGTGGCGCGGCCAGGACGCTGGTGCTCAGCAACGCCACGGCACACGCAATGTTGCAACGCAAGGATCTGGACATGAATCGGTTCCTCGGAAATGCCGGCTCGCCCGCACGAGTCGGCGACGGGACTCAAAAGTGACCGTAAGCGCGGGCGGCGTGGTCTACAGCGATTACAAAACTGTTCATCCTGGGTCCCGTCCATCGGGCGCGCTCAGGTGAATCGCCAGGCGATCCATCAACCGGTCACAGCCGGCCATCTGCTCGACGCTCACGTACTCGTCGGGCTTGTGGCCCTGATCCATGCTGCCGGGACCGCAGACCACCGTCGCGATGCCGGCCTGATGGAACAACCCACCTTCGGTGCCGAACGCCACGGTGCCAAAGGCGTCGCTGCCACACAGCCGGGCCACCAGGCGCGCCGCTTCGCTGTCCGGCGAAGTCGCCAGGCCGGGGTAGGCCGACAAAGGCTCGAAACGGATCGCGGTGTCGGCGTGAACCGCCCGCATTCTGGGCAGCAGCGCTTGTTCGGCGTAGTCCTGCAATTTCTCCACCACCTTCTGCGGGACGAAGTCCGGCAAGGCACGCACTTCAAAGTCGAAGCGGCAATCGGCGGGGACGATATTCAGCGCCGTGCCGCCCTGGATCACGCCAACCTGCACCGTCGAATAGGCCGGGTCGAAGCGCGCATCGTGTCGCGAAGGCTCGGCCAGTTCCGCGCCAATCTCACCCAGATGACCGATCAGGCGCGCGGCTTGCTCGATGGCGTTGACTCCGTGAGGCGCATAGGCGGAATGACAAGGCGCGCCCTTGACGTGGCAACGCATCGCCAACTTGCCTTTGTGGCCCAGCACCGGTTGCAACTCAGTGGGCTCACCGATCAGGCACAAGGCCGGCTTTGGAACCCGTTGTGGCAGGACTTCCAGCAGACCGCGCACGCCCAGGCAACCGACTTCCTCGTCATAAGAGAACGCCAGGTGTACAGGGCGCGTTAACGGGCTGGCGAGGAACGTCGGCACCGCCGCGAGCACGGAAGCCAGGTAGCCCTTCATGTCCGCCGTACCGCGACCGAACAACTTGCCGTCCCGCTCGCTCAAGCGGAACGGTTCGACCGTCCAGGCCTGCCCATCCACCGGCACCACATCGGTATGCCCGGACAACACCACACCGCCCGGCACCGACGGGCCGATGCTCGCCAACAGGTTGGCCTTGGTCCGCTCGGCGTTATAAATGAGCTCGCTGCTCACGCCCAGCCCGTGCAGGTAATCGCGTACGAACTCGATCAACGCCAGGTTTGAATCGCGGCTGACCGTGGCAAAGCCCACCAGTTTGGCGAGCAGTGCGCAACTGCGCAGCTCACTCATCGCCCGGCACCCCATAGCTGGGCGCCTGGGTTGGATCAAGGGCGCGGGTCAGGTAGTCCTGCAATTGCGGCTGATAGGCGAGCCAGAGTTTTTCCAATTCGCCGATGGGGTTTTCATCCGCCCAATCGACCCGCAGATCGACGATCGGCCAGGTCAGGTCGTCCACCACCGACAACGCTGCCGAATGCACCGCCCCGGCTTCGCCACCTGCGGCCTGTCCCGCCTGCAGTGCGCCCAGCAGGCGTGACGCGAGGCTGCCTTCGCCCTGCTCGAATGCCGCGACCATGGCGGCGATGACCCCATCGCCCGCCAGCAGGTTGCCGGCCGCCACACATTGCTCACCAACCACGGCGCCGTGGACGCCCAACGCATGGCGACCACTGAACACCGCCGTACGCCCCTGTGCATCCACCACGGCAACCTGGCGATACTCGCTGTAGCCGTTGCGCGCCAGGGCCCGATCCAGTGCCTCTTGGGCCATGGAACCTGCGGCCAATTCGTCGAGGATCTGCGGCCCCAGCGCAGGCAATGTGATGTTCTGGCTCGACACCGCGCCCACCCCGGCCCGCAGCCAGGGGCAACGGGCGCCGACGGCAATGCTCGACGAGCTGATGGCGATGCCCAGCTGGCCGGTTTCGGCGCAGCGTCCGACGATGGAAAACGTCATGTCGTGCTCCTTATTCGGGGATGACCGCGATCACGTCGATTTCCATCAGCCACTGCGGCTGGCCGAGGGCGCTGACCACCAGCCCGGTGGAAATCGGGAATACGCCCTTGAGCCATTTACCGACCTCCTGATACACCGGCTCGCGGTAGCGCGGGTCGATCAGGTAAGTGGTGGTCTTGACGATGTGGCTCAGGTCGCTGCCGGCTTCTTCCAGCAATTGCTTGACGTTGCGCATGGCCTGCTCGGCCTGGGCACGCGGGTCGCCGAGGCCGACCAACTGGCCGTCGAAATCGGTGCCCACCTGTCCTCGGACATACACGGTGTTGCCAGCGCGCACGGCCTGGCACAGGTCGTTGTCCAGGGTCTGGTTCGGGTAGGTGTCCTTGGTGTTGAACATGCGGATGCGAGTATGAGTAGGCATCAACGAACTCCCGTCAGGCTGGTTTTCAAAGGTTGCGAATCACGTTGGGATGCATCGCGGTAGTCGAAGTACGTGCGCTGTTTGACGATGTGCTCGGTGATATGCCGAGCGTCGTGCCACACGCCCCAGATGAACGCCGAGCCGCGCCGCGAGAGCCATGGCAGGCCGACAAAATAGAGGCCCGGCTCGTTGCTCACGCCGCGCTGATGCCGAGGCTTGCCGTCGGCTTTCAGCACATCGACGTTCAGCCAGCTGTAGTCCACCGAATACCCGGTGGCCCAGATGATGGTCGTGACGCCCGCTTCGACCAGGTCCAATGCCAGGATCGGATCGGTCATGCATTCAGGATCAGGCAACAACCGGCGCGCCTCGGGCTCGGGCGGCAGGTCCAGGCCATTGCGCTCGATATAGGCATCGGCGGCGTCAAGCAAGGCCAGGTAGTTTTCATCACCACGGGCGATGTTCTCGGCCAGGTTGGACTCGAAACTCACCAGGCTGCCGTCGAACGCCCGGGTCAGGCCCACCAGCGTGATGCCTTCGTGGGCCAGCCGACGAAAGTCCACGGTGTGGCCGCCCCGCGCGCCACTCACGGCGATGGTGACGTGCTCCTTGCCCGGCTTGACCGCTTCGGCATCCCACTCGCCCAGCACCCCCAGCCACCAGCAGAAATCCCGGTTGCGATAGGCGCGTGGTGGGCGATCGTGAGCCCCCACCGAGAGATAGACCTGCTTGCCGGCGCGCTGCAATTCATCGGCAATCTGCACTCCCGACGATCCTGCACCGACCACCAGCACGGCACCTTCGGCCAACTGCGGGGGGTTGCGGTATTGCGCCGAATGAATCTGCGTGACCGTGGCCATTTCAGGCGCGATAGGCGGGATGACGGGGCGCTGGAAAGGACCGGTGGCGACCACCACATTTCTGGCTTCGATCAGGCCGTCCGACGTATCAACGGTAAACCCCGGACGACCGACAGTGCGCTCGACCTTGCGCACTTCCACCCCGGTGCGGATCGGCGCATTGAATTTGCGGGCATAGGCCTCGAAGTACTCGGCCACCTGGTCCTTGGAAGCAAAGGCATCGGGATCCAGGCCGGCGAATTCGAGGCCGGGAAAGCGGTCATGCCAGGCCGGGCCGTTGGCGACCAGCGAATCCCAGCGCGACGTGCGCCAGGCCTCGGCGATGCGGTTGCGCTCGACCACCAGGTGCGGCACGCCTTGGCGGCTCAAATGTTCACTCATGGCGACACCGGCCTGGCCGGCACCTATTACAAGCGTATCGATGCGTAGGGTTTCAACGGGCATGTCTGGGCACTTCCGGCAGTGGGTTTGGCTCAGGTCGGCGCAGTGCCGCCTCGGGTTTCGGTTTCTTGTTATTCTGCGATTTCAGCTATCGAAATGAGCTGTCGAGGCGATTGTGTTGGCAGGCGGGAATTTGCGAAACGAGGGTTTTTGTTGTGGCTGGGAAGGAAAAAACTGCTCGGTCCGGCGTTGCGCCAACCGAGGGCAATCCTAGGTTCAAAAAGTACCGAAAAGGTGCATTCAGCTAGGCCGGGCGGGGAACGCCTTGAGCTCGAGCTTCTCCATCACCAGCGCAATGAATGCCGAGACCGCCAAGGGCAGTTGCCGTCGGCTTGGGTAGAGCACGTTCAGGCCGAAGCCGCTGCGTTGGTACTGCGGCAGTACGCGCACCAACCGGCCAGCCTCCAGGTCCATGGCGCTCAGGGCCGACGGCAACACGGCGATGCCCAGGCCCGCCACCGCTGCCTTGCGTAACGCCTGGGCGGTGTTGGCGTTGAAGCGGCTGGGTATCTGCACTTCCACTTCATGGCCATCCGGACCGATGAGTTGCCACTGGCTCAGTCCACTGGGATGGGGAAAGTTCACGCTGTAGTGCCGAGCCAAGTCGTCCAACGACGTCGGCATGCCCCACCCAGCGATGTAGGCCGGACTGGCCACCATGCCGTCGCTGGCATTGCTGATCAGTTGCCGGCCGACATACCCCGAGTCCTGCAACGCGCCGCCTCGAAACGCGACATCGACGCGATCGGCGATCAAGTCGACCCGGGAATCACTGAGCACAAAATCGAGTTGCACCCGCGGATGCGCGGCGAGGAAGTCGGCAATCCATTCCATCGGGAAGAAATCGAAGAAGTCCGCCATCGCGGCGATCCGCACCAGGCCGGCCGGTTCGTCGCTGCCATGCATCAAGGCCTGGCCCGCGTCGATCAAGCCGTCCACCGCGCCCCCGCAACGCTCATAGAATCCCTCGCCCACGTGGGTCAACGTGAGCTTGCGGGTGGAGCGCTGTAACAACCTTGAGCCCAGTTGCACTTCCAATTGCTGGACACGCCGGCTCACGGTGTTCGAAGGCATGCCCAAGCGCCTGGCCGCTTCGGCAAAACTGCCGCTGCGCACCACTTGGACAAACAGCGCCACGTCGTTCAAGTCCAGCATCGACATTCCTTCGTTTATTGGATGAGTTCAATCCGATTGTATCGGCTAATCAAGCCATTGGAAGCCGCTTACTCTTTGCCCATCGAAACCAACGTCTCCAGAACGGCGAGGACCTTTCATGAACAGCATCGTCGCGACGCCACCGCGCGCCATCGTCCACCGCACCCGTGGCAGCAGTCATGGCCCCATCATCCGGCTCATGAGCCCCGGCGACTTGGGTCAATTGTGCAAACCTTTCGTGTTCCTCGATCTGTTCGAATTAAGCGCCAAAGGCATGCCACGCGGCTTCGGCATGCACCCTCATTCCGGGATCGCGACGCTGACCTACATGATCGAGGGCGAAGTGGTCTACGAGGACACCACCGGCAAATCCGGCACGCTACCGAGTGGCGGCATGGAATGGATGCAAGCCGGCAACGGCGTATGGCATGACGCCCGGCCCGTTGGCGGCTCGCCCATACGCGGGTTTCAACTCTGGGTAGCGTTGCCGCCCGACCAGGAGAATGCCCCGGCCCACAGCGTCTATCTCGCCCCCTCCGAGATTCCTCGGGACGGTCCGGCGTTGGTCCTGCTCGGCCAATACGGCGCCGCGCGCAGCAGCGTCGCCGCACCCGCCGGCATGAACTACCTGGCCGTGCAGCTCAAGGACAAAGAGCGCTGGCGCTACACACCGCCGGCAGGCCACGACGTTGCGTGGCTGGCCGTGAACAGCGGCAGCCTCGACGCGGGCGCAAATGTCGCTGCCGGTGAGATGGTGGTCTTCCAGGTCTGCGCCACAGCCATCGACATCGTTGCCCGGGGCGCGACCTCCTTCGTGCTCGGTTCGGCGGTCAAGCATCCCCACGACCTGGTGATGGGTCACTACTCAGTCCACACCAGCGAGGCGGCGCTGGAACAGGGCGAAAGCGAAATCCGCCGCATCGGCGCCCAGTTGAAACAACAAGGGCGGCTGGCCTAGCCGTCCCTCGATCTCCATTTCCATTCCTGTTAATCAAAGGTGCCTCATGAGCCACATCGGTCTTGATCTTCTGCTGTCACGCGTCCAGGTTGGCAAGCTGTCCCTGAAAAACCGCATGGTCATGGCCCCCATGACCCGCAGCCGCGCAGGTGACAGCGATGTCGCGACGCCGCTCATGGCCGAGTATTACAGCCAGCGGGCCAGCGCCGGCCTAATCGTTACCGAAGGCTCGCAGGTTTCGGCCCAAGGCAAGGGCTACCTGCGCACCCCCGGGATTTTCACCAGCCAGCAAGTCGCCAGCTGGAAACAGGTGACCGACGCTGTTCACGCCCAAGGTGGGCAAATCTACTTGCAACTCTGGCACGTGGGCCGGTTGTCCCATTCCCTGGTCCAGGCTGACGGCGCCCTGCCCGTGGCCCCGTCGGCGATCAAGGCCGACGGTGAAATCTATACCGCCGAAGGCCTCAAGCCCTATGAATTGCCCCGGGCCCTGGCGCTGGATGAAATCCCTAGCGTGGTCGATGATTTCCGCAAGGCCGCCCTCAACGCCAAGCTCGCCGGTTTCGATGGAGTGGAGATTCACGGTGCCAACGGCTACCTGATCGACCAGTTCCTGCGTGACGGCACCAACCAGCGCACCGATGCCTACGGCGGCTCGATCGAGAACCGCGCACGCTTCCTCAAGGAAGTGGTCGAGTCGGTGATCGAGGTGTTCGGCGCCAGCCGCGTTGGCGTTCGCCTGTCGCCGATCTTCAGCTATTTCTCGATGAGCGACAGCCATCCCCAGGCAACTTTCGACCACGCGGCCCGGATGCTCAGCCGCTATGGCCTGGCTTACCTGCACATTGTGGAACTGGGCGAAGGCCCGTTCGATTTCCTCGAACTCAAGCGGCGCTTTGGCGGGCCGTACATTGCCAACGGCGGCTACAGCGCTGAACGTGCGAGCATGGCGATCAGCCAGGGCTCGGCGGACTTGGTGGCGTTTGGCACACCGTTCCTGGCGAATCCGGACCTGGTGGAGCGTTTCAGGTTGGGTGAGGCGTTGAACGCGGCAGATCCAGCCACGTTCTATCAGGGCGAAGAAGCGGGTTATACGGATTATCCGAGCCTGCCCACGCAATAAAGGCAGGCACACAGCGGGGCGCATGGAAGCGCTCCATTGCTCGCCACCTTGAGTTGTACAAAACTGCGAAATACTTATACAAAACACTTTATCTCGTACAACTCATGCAGTACGCTCCGAATACTTGTACAGGAATACCACCATGTACAACTTTCGGAGCCTGACATGTCTGCCTTTCTCAAGGGTTTCGCCCACGCGTTCGCCGAACTGGACGCCAGCCGTCTGGCCGAACTCGACAGGCTCTACAGCGACGATGTGCTCTTCCAAGACCCATTGCACCGGGTCGAAGGGCTGCCGGCCTTGCGCGATTACTTCGCCCAGCTCTACGCCAACGTCCGCGACGTGCATTACGACTTTCATGGCTACGATGAAACCGCCACCGGCGAGGGCTACCTGCGCTGGACGCTGCGCTTTCGTCACCCGCGCCTGAACGGAGGTGCACCGATCGAATTGGCAGGCTGCAGCTACTTGCGCTGGAACGATCGGGTCTATCTGCATCGGGATTTCTTCGACGCCGGCGCCCTGCTCTACGAGCACTTGCCTCTCTTCGGGCCGCTCATTCGCTGGCTCAAGCGGAGGCTGGCATGAGCCGCATCTGGCTGACCGGTGCCAGCAGCGGAATCGGCGCCGAGCTGGCTGCGGTGCTGCTTGGACAGGGTCATCGCCTGGCATTGAGCGCGCGGCAAATCGGCCCACTGCAAGCCTTGGCTGAACGCTATCCAAACCAGGTATTGGTGCTGCCGGGGGACCTCAGCGATCCCGCGCAGGTGTCCGGCATTATCCAGCGCATCGACGTCGAATGGGCCGCGCTCGATCAGGTGATTCTCAACGCCGGCACCTGCGAATACCTGGAACCGGGGCAGTTCGACACACACCTGGTGCAACGTGTACTCGATACCAATCTGTTGGGCACCTGCCATTGCCTGGAAGCAGCCCTGCCCCTGTTGCGCCGAGGCCAGGCGCCGCACCTGGTTGCGGTGTGCAGCGCGGTGACCTGGCTGGCCTTGCCCAGGGCCGGTGCCTACGGCGCATCCAAGGCTGCGTTGCGTTACCTGCTCGAGTCGTTGCGCATCGACCTGGCCGCCGAAGGCATCGACGTCACCCTGGTGAGCCCCGGTTTTGTCGATACGCCTCTGACCCGGCGCAATGACTTTCCCATGCCGCAGATCTGGCCGGCACAACGGGCTGCGCAGCACATCGCGCGGCGCTTGAGCGCGCGCCCGCTGGATATCGCGTTCCCGTGGCTGTTCATTTTTGTCATGCGGTTGCTCGGGCACCCTGCCCGCGCGCTGGCGCCTTGCGCTTGGCCGTCGTCTTTCACGCAACGCCGGGGAGGCTTGAACCATGCGCATCGCAATCATTGGCAGCGGTATCTCGGGGCTGACCTGCGCCTACCTGTTGGCCCGCCAGCATCAGGTTACGGTGTTCGAAGCCGATGGCAGGATCGGCGGCCATACCCATACGGTTGATATCGATTGGGAGGGCCGACGCTACGGCGTGGACACTGGCTTCATCGTGTACAACGACTGGACCTACCCGAACTTCATCCGCCTGCTGGACCAGTTGGACGTGGCGTCACGCCCGACGGAAATGAGTTTCTCGGTGCAGGACCCGGTGTCCGGCCAGGAATACAAAGGGCACACCCTGGGCAGCCTGTTCGCCCGCCGACGCAACTTGTTGTCTCCAGGCTTCTGGGGCATGTTGCTGGACATTCTCAGGTTCAACCGCGAGGCAACTGCGGACCTGAAGGCGCAGCGTATCGACGGCGCCACTCGGTTGGGCGATTACCTGCGTGATCGGCGCTACGGCCAACGTTTCATCAACCACTACATCGTGCCGATGGGCTCGGCGATCTGGTCGATGTCGCCCGCCGGCATGCTCGAATTCCCGCTGCAATTCTTCGTGCGGTTCTGCCATAACCACGGCCTGCTGTCGGTGAACCAGCGGCCGCAATGGCGGGTGCTCGAGGGTGGCTCCCGCGCCTACATCGAGCCGTTGTGCGCACGTTTTCGCCGGCGTATTCATCTCGACTGTCCGGTGCAGCGGGTCAGCCGGGACGCCGACGGCGTGACCGTGCACAGCCATCGTGGCCCGGAGCGATTCGACAAGGTGGTATTCGCCTGTCACAGCGACCAGGCCTTGGCGCTGCTCGAAACCCCAAGCGTCGACGAAATCGACGTGCTCAGTGCCCTGGCCTACGCCCACAACGAGGTGCTGCTGCACACCGACACCCGATTATTGCCACGGCGCAAGAATGCCTGGGCGAGCTGGAACTACCGCCTGGGCGGTCCACCCCAGGCACCCGCCGCGCTCACCTACAACATGAATATCCTCCAAGGGTTCGATGCCCCGGTGACTTTCTGCGTGAGCCTGAACCAAGGCACGTCGGTGGACCCGGCCAAGGTACTCGCCCGCTTCGACTATGCACACCCGCAATACAGCCTCGCCGGCGTCGCTGCCCAGGCCCGGCAAAATGACCTGCAAGGACAGCAGCACAGTTATTTCTGCGGCGCTTATTGGGCCAGCGGCTTCCATGAGGACGGCGTGGTCAGCGCACTCGCCGTGGCGGAGCATTTCGGAGAAGTGCTTTGAACAGCAGCGTGTGCCATGGCTGGATCGATCATCGGCGCCGGACGCCGCGCGCCCACGCGTTCCGTTATCCCATCGGCATGCTTTACCTGGACCTCGCCGAGCAGGCGCAAGTGCTGGGCCTGTCGCGTTTATTGCAACCATGGCGGGTGGCGCCGCTGTGCTGGCGCGAGCGGGATTATCTGCCGGTCCTGACCCGCAAGGGTGTTCCGTTGATTCAAGCCGTGCGCGAGGTGCTGGAGACAGCCTTGGGCACCGCCCCTCAAGGCGAAATCCATCTGCTGACCCAACCACGCAGTTGGGGCCTGTCGTTCAATCCGGTGAGTTTTTACTTCTGCCACGAAACCGACGGGCGCCTGGCGGCAATCCTCTGTGAGGTGCGCAACACACCCTGGCGAGAACGCCACCATTACGTATTGCCGGTAACCCCCGGCGCGCCGAACCTGTTCCAAGTCGCCAAGGCGTTCCATGTTTCACCGTTCCTGCCACGGGACATGGACTACCGCATGCGCTTCCTGATCCAGGACTCGCACATCCGCGTGCGCATGGAGAACTGGCGCGCCGGCCAGAAGGTGTTCGAGGCCGACCTCGCACTGCAACGTCGCCCCCTCGACGCACCCGCACTGCGTCGCTATGTGCTGGCGTTTCCGTGGATGAGCCTGCGCACCGTGAGCGCCATCTATTGGCAGGCCCTGCGCCTGCTCTTCAAACGCACGCCCCTGCACGACCATCAGGCCAGTGATGGCGACCTGAGCGTCGGCGAAACCGTCCATAAGGATCCAGACCATGTCCGAACCCACCTTGAGCGTCACTAAGGCCAGCACTGGCTGCCCGTTGAGCGGCGGCCTGTTCAAACAGGCCGTGTTCGCACAACTGCGCCGCCTGCGTCACGGCCACCTGCGCCTGGTGCTCGACGGCGATACGTTGAGCTTTGGCGACACGGCCAGCCCTCTGGTGGCCGAGGTCGAGATACTGGACAGCGCCGTATGGGGCATGGTCGCCGGCAATGGTTCGATCGGTGCCGGCGAGGCGTATATCCACGGCTACTGGCGCAGCAACGACCTCACTGCCGTCAGCCGGCTGTTCGTCGCCAACCTTGACGTGCTCGATGCGATGGACAGCGGCCTGGCTCGCCTGGGCCGGCCTTTGCTACGCGGCTTGCACTGGCTCAATCGCAACAGCCGCAAGGGCTCGCGTCGCAATATCATGGCCCATTACGACTTGGGCAACAGCCTGTTCGAACGCTTGCTGGATCCGACGATGATGTATTCGGCGGCGATGTTCGAATACCCCGAACAAAGCCTCGAACAGGCCCAGATCAACAAGCTCGAACGCATCTGCCGGAAGCTCGATCTGCGACCCGGCGACCACCTGCTGGAGATCGGCACCGGTTGGGGTAGCCTGGCCATCCATGCCGCCACCCATTACGGCTGCAAAGTCACCACCACGACGCTTTCCCAAGAGCAGTACGCGCATACCTGTCAACGTGTCGCGGCGCTGGGCTTGCAACAACGCATTGAAGTCTTGTGCCAGGATTACCGCGACCTGGAAGGACGCTTCGATAAATTGGTGTCCATCGAGATGATCGAGGCCGTCGGCCATCGCTACCTGCCCGAGTATTTCCGCCGCTGCGCCGCGCTGCTCAAGGAAGACGGCCTGATGCTGATCCAGGCCATCACCATCCGCGATCAGCGTTACGACCAGGCCCGGCGCTCGGTGGACTTCATCCAGCGGCACATTTTTCCCGGTGGGGCGCTGCCATCCCTGTCGATGCTGCTCAAGACCGCCAGCGCCCAGACCCCGCTCAACTTGCTGCACCTGGAAGATTTTGGCGCGCACTATGCCCGCACCCTGCGCCACTGGCACGACAACTTCCGCCAGTCGCGCCAGGCCCTGCTGGAGTTGGGGTATGACGAGACATTCCAGCGCCTATGGGAGTTTTACCTGTGCTATTGCGAGGGCGGATTCCAGGAGCGCGCCATTGGCGTCGCGCAACTGCTGTTCGCCGCCCCCGGAGCCCGCCCCGCGCCCTTGCTGGAGCAGCGTCAAGCATGACCCGCCGCACCGCGCTTGTCGCCAATGCACTCTGGCTGCAATTGGGCTGGTGGGCGTGTGTGCTGGGTGCGCATCAGCCGGCGTGGCTCGCCGCCGTGGTGGTTGGGTTGCTGGTTCACCTGCTGTCGTGCGCCGACCCGAAGGCCGAGCGCCAGGTGCTGTTGCGTGTCGGTGTGAGCGGCATGTTGCTGGATGGGAGCCTGGGAGTCTTGGGCCTTTTCGACTTCGGTGCCAGCCCGTTACCGCTGTGGCTGGCGCTGCTCTGGCTGGTCTTCGCCAGCGGGCTGCGCCACAGCCTGGCATGGGCTGGAGAAAAGCTGTGGCTTGGCGTCCTCGCGGGAGCAGTCGGCGGCCCCCTCGCCTATTGCGCGGGCGCGCCATTGGCCGGTATTTCACTGCCACTGGGTGTGCTCGGCACCGCCCTCGTGCTGGCGCCGCTCTGGGCGATATGGCTGCCGCTGGCTGTGCGCCTGGCCGATGTCCACTGACCCGAACATCGGTCTGTCTACCAAGGCTCATCGAGGAACAGCGGCAAGCGCAACGGCTCGATCGTCCCTTCACGCTGGCCGCACATTTCATCATGAACGACATGTTGAACCAGCGTGCAGGGCAGGCGCGGCACATCATGCAAAAGCTCGCGCAGATGAGTGGTGGAGCGCACCCTAAACGAACGCCCCGACTCATCAAGTAACGTGTGCACTTCCCGGTCCAATCGGACGCGCAGGAGGTAGATTCCGCCTTCCAGTGAGAGCAATTCCAACTCGACTACCCGACCCTCGACGGCCACTTGGAGGAGTTCTTTCAAAGTCATGGCGCGTCCCCCGCATCGCGACGGAAGAACAGCGTCACTTGTCCCAGTTCGATGCCGGCTTTGCTCATGCTGGAGCGGTTGATCAGCGTGTCCTCGTCCATCAGGTACATCCAGTCGTCAAACGTCACCTCGTAAGTGGAATCGTCTACTGGCAGGTTCAGTCGATAGCGCCAGCGCAGGGTATTGCCCGCCACCTCCCCCAACGCTTCGCCAATCACATCGTCGGCGCGGCCACTCCAAAGTCCCGGTCCGGTTGGCGTCAATGTCCAGACTCGACGCTGCTGGCTGCCGTCGCTGTAGAGAAAGCGCTCGTCGAGAATCAGCCGATCGCCATCGTGGCGACTGGAAATATCCACTTCAAAGCGCTTGATCACTTCGCCCGAGCGCTTCTGATAGATGCCCCAGGCCTTGACGGGTTTGCTGAAGAAACGCTCCAGGTCGAGTCGCGGTTGCTGGTCGGCATAGCGGCCAACGTTCACGTTGCCGCAACTGGTCAGGCCCATCACCAGCAACACGATGGCCAGAAGACGGATCATGGCGTGCTCCTTTTTTCATTTGACGCATCGAGCCCCAGCAATCGTTGGCGCAGCTCGGGATGGCGGGTTTGCGGGGCGAGCCAGATCGAGAAAAAAAGTCGGGCGAACCGCGCGTCGGCCACTTCGTGGGAAAGACGCCCATCGACATAAAAGCGACAGCCTAGGCCGGGCATGTACACGCCGGTGATCCGAGTGCCGGGTTGCACATCGACAAAGGCACGACGCATCTGCGCCGCCCAGGCTTCCAGGCGCCCTGCATCCTGCACCGTGCCGGTGACGCGTTGCATTTCTTCGAGGCTGGTTTCGACCAGGTCCTGCTTGCTGATGCGGCGTCGATAATCGAGCTCAAGGGCAAAAGGCGTGTCCAGGCTCGGCTTGGGCTCGGTGCTCCAAAGCCGTGCCTGGTAGACATCGAAACCGTACCAGCGAAAATCCGCCTCACCGATCAGATTCGCTCCGGGCAAAGCCTCGCGCCAATCCGACAAGGCAGCGCTGGCGTACAGCGCCAGAGCAAGGCTCATGGCAATGATCAAGCGGTGGCGGGCGGCATAGGATCTGTGCATTTGGGCAAGCAACCGTGTTGCGAAGGCAAACCGATATTTGTACAAGAACTGAGTTTTGTACAGCTTTTTTGCAGACAAATACTCTGAGGACTTTTCGCTAGACGCTTTCCTGTACGTCGATCTGCAAGGGTACGACCCGTCTCCCCACCGGCCCCGCCGACGTGGCTGTCGCAGCCTCGACCAAGGCATCGACGGCTTCTTCGGCCAGGGTGGCCACCGGATGGGACAACACCGCCTGGACCAGCCCGGTTTTCAATGCGTCCCGAGTGAGCGGGGTCAGGTCGTGGCAGACCACGACGGGCAGGCGCAGTTGCCGTTCCTGGAGGCTGCGCAGGGCGCGCAACACCCCGGCGATACCGCCGCCGGCCACGTAGAGCCCCGCCAGGTCGGGTTCTGCCGTGAGCAGGTCAAGCGTGTTGCCATAGGCAAATTCATCGTCCTCCAGGGTCAGTCGCGAGGCGAGCAGTTCCCATTCGCTGGAGTGCTCCGCCAGGTAGCTGCGAAAGCTCAGTTCGCACAATTCCTGGCACTGGAAACGCTGGCTGCTGAGCATGACCGCCGCTGGACCGGGCTGTCTGGCGAGGCGGCTGATGAACCAGCCAGCGGTGCGTCCGGTGAGGCGGTTGTCGAGGCCGGCGTAACCGGTGCCGGCGCTGCTTGATAACTCCGATAGCAACGCCACGACGGATATGCCTGTCTCACGCAATTGAGCCACCGCCTCACGCACCCTGGGATGATCGACCGCCACCACGCCGAGGCCGTCCACTTGGTCACGCAAGGCCAGGATGCGTTGCGCCACGTTGGTCGGATCAAGATCGTCGAGGTAGCCGATGACCACGCGAATCCGCGCTCGCGTGCAGGTCGCAGCGGCGTTTGACAGGGCATGGGCGAGCCCCTGGTAGAAAGGCACCCCGCTTTTCTGCAACAGGAACCCCAGCCGCAAAGTAGGACGGTCGTTGAGCACGCGTTGCTCGATCACGCCCTTGGCATGAAAGCCCAAGCGCCCCGCCGCTGCCGCGATGCGCTGGGCGGTGTCGGCGCGGACATCGGCTCGCAGGTTCAGCACGCGGTCTACCGTCGACAGGCTCACACCGGCTTCCCGGGCGACGTCGGCCATGGTGGGGCGAAGTTTTCGGCGGGGCTGCTTTGACATGTCTTGACACCTCTTTTGGGCATGATGAGGTGTTTTGACATATTAAGCCATCAGCCCATGGCCCGCTCCGCGCCGAGGCAATAGCATCAGGGCAAGACAAAAACAACAACACCGCCGGAGTGCTTCCATGGCGATTCACATCTGCACGGCGCCCTGCTGCTGGGGCGTCGATGACATCAAGAACCCGTTCCTGCCACCCTGGCGACACGTGCTGGGCGAAGCCGCCGAGGCGGGTTATCGCGGCATCGAATTGGGGCCTTACGGCTATTTGCCGCTAGAGGTCGAAACCCTCAAGCCTGCGCTGTCGGAGCACGGCCTTCACATCGTCGCGGGGACGATTTTCGATGACTTGGTCAGCCCGGCCAACCTGCCGGAGTTGCTGCGCCAGACCCACGCCATTTGCGGGTTGCTCAAACAGTTGCCGCCCATCGAACCGCAACCCGGCCAACGCTTCGGCGGCCCTTACCTGGTGATCATCGACTGGGGCCACGACGAACGCGACTACGCCGCCGGCCACTCGGACCGCGCGCCACGCCTGGACGACGCGCGTTGGAACGCGATGATGGCGCACATCCGCGCCATCGCTGACATCGCCTGGCACGCCTACGGCATTCGCGCCGTCATCCATCCTCACGCGGGCGGCTATATCGAATTCGCCGATGAGCTGGCGCGGCTGGTGGATGAAATTCCCCACGAGGTCGCCGGACTGTGCCTGGACACCGGCCACCTCTATTACGCGGGCATGGACCCGCTCGCGTCGCTACGCACCTACGCTCCTCGTGTGGATTACCTGCACTTCAAGGACATCGACCCGGTGGTCTTCGACCAGGTGCTGAACGAACGCATCCGCTTTTTCGCCGCCTGCGCCCGGGGCGTGATGTGCCCGATCGGGCGTGGCGCCATCGATTACCCCGCGTTGCATCGCCTCCTGCATGAGCTTGGTTACCAAGGCTGCATCACCGTCGAACAGGAGCGCGACCCGCGCAATGCCGCCACCAGCCTGGAAGACGTGGCGGCCAGCCGCGCCTTTCTCTCCCGCATCGGTTTCCAAGCGCTGAGGAATCCTCATGATCAACGGCAGTAACATCCTTGCCCGGCCGATCCGCTGGGCCATGGTCGGCGGCGGCGAAAACAGCCAGATCGGCTACATCCATCGCTCGGCCGCGCTGCGCGACCGCAACTTCGAACTGGTTGCCGCCGCGCTGGACATCGACCCTGAGCGTGGCCGGGCGTTTGGTCAACGGTTGGGGATCGATCCGGCGCGCTGTTATCCGGACTACCTGAGCCTGTTCGAGCTGGAAGCTCAACGACCCGACGGCATCGAGGCGGTGTCGATCGCCACCCCCAACGGCACGCATTACGCCATCACCCGCGCGGCCCTTGAAGCCGGTTTGCATGTGGTCTGCGAGAAACCGCTGTGCTTCACCCTCGACGAGGCCGAGGCGCTGCGGGACCTGGCCAAATCCAAGGGCCGCATCGTTGGCCTGACCTACGGCTATGCCGGGCACCAGTTGATCGAGCAGGCCCGGGCGATGATCGCCGCCCACGAGCTGGGGGAGATTCGCATGGTGCACATGCAATTCGCCCACGGCTTTCATAGCGCACCGGTAGAGGCGCAGAGCCAGGCAACGCGATGGCGCGTCGATCCGCGCCAGGCCGGGCCCAGTTATGTGCTGGGGGATGTCGGTACGCATCCGCTGTACCTGTCCAAGGTCATGCTGCCGGAGTTCAAGATCAAGCGCCTGATGTGCAGCCGGCAAAGCTTCGTCGCCAGCCGTGCCCCACTGGAGGACAACGCCTACACCTTGATGGAATACGAAAGCGGCGCGATGGGCATGGTCTGGTCCAGCGCCGTGAACGCCGGTTCCATGCACGGTCAGAAAATCCGCGTGATCGGTTCCCGGGCGAGCCTGGAGTGGTGGGATGAGCGTCCCAATCAGCTGAGTTTCGAAATCCAGGGCCAACCCGCGCAAGTCCTGGAGCGCGGCATGGGCTACCTGCATCCGGACGCGTTGCAAGACGATCGCATCGGTGGCGGCCATCCCGAAGGGCTGTTCGAAGGCTGGTCCAACCTCTATCGCCGCTTCGCCCTGGCCATGGACGCCGCCAACCGTGGCGACGCCAAGGCCCTGGCCGCGCTGCGCTATCCCGACATCGACGCCGGCGTGGACGGCGTGCGCTGGGTCGAGCGCTGTGTGGAATCGGCCAATAACGATGCCGCGTGGGTCGCCTATTGACCGCTGCCGGAGAATTCCTGTGGCGAGGGAGCTTGCTCCCGCTGGGTCGCGAAGCGGCCCCTGTCTTGGGACTGCTACGCAGTCCAGCGGGAGCAAGCTCCCTCGCCACAGGTAATCAATATTGATAAATGGAGAACAACAATGAAAATCGCCCTCGATCCCTACATGCACCGTCACCTGAGCCTGCCGGAGCTGTGCCGCAAGACCGCCGAGCTCGGCTACCAATACCTGGAGCTGTCGCCACGGGAAGACTTCCTGCCTTGGTGGGTACGCCCGCGGGCCCACAAGGAACGCATCGCCGAATTCAAGAGAGCCCTGCGCGACCATGATCTGCAACTCGCGTCGCTGCTGCCGATGTACCGCTGGGCCAGCCCGCACGAGGACGAACGCCGGGCGGCGGTGAATTACTGGAAGGAAGCGATCCAGGTCGCCGTGGAGATGGGCTGCACCACGATGAACTCGGAATTCGGCCGCGGGCCGTCGCCTGATCGCGGGCACAAAGTCAGTTGCTGCGGTGGCCTGCACAGCCATGAATCAAGCGAAGCGGCCTGGTGGCGCTCGATGGAGGAACTGGTGCCGATCCTCGAATCCGAAGGCGTCACCCTCAACGTCGAGCCGCATCCGGAAGACTGGTGTGAGACGCTGCACCCGGCCCTGGACATGCTCAAGACCATTGGCTCGGACAACGTCAAGTTCCTCTACTGCACGCCTCACACGTTCTACTTCGGCGATGACATGAAAGCCATGATCGCCGAAGCCGGATCGATGATTGCTCATGTGCACATCGCCGACACCTACAACCACAAGGCCTCCTCCGGCCTGCGCTACATCGTCAACCCGCCCGGCGCCAAAGTGACCGTTCACCAGCACATGGACATGCACCAGGGCGAAATCGACTGGGACCTGTTCTTTGGTGAGCTGGCCAAGACCGGCTTCGATGGCATCGTCACCGCGTGCGTGTTTGGCTGGGAGGAACGCGCGGATGAGTCCGGGCGCTTCATGCGCCAGGAAATCCAGGCCTACATCGACAAGTACTTCAGATAAACCGTGCTCGTCACGGCAGCAACGGCACGATCCGCGGCTCGATCGCCTGCTCGCTGACCTCCAGCAGCGCCAGCGTCACCGGCAGCTTGAACCGCCGCCGGCCGGCGCTGCCCGGGTTGAGATAGAGCCGCTCGCCGCGCCATTCGATCAGCGGTTTATGGGAATGGCCGGTGATCACCAGCCTCACGTCCGGGTCAAGTGGCGCCGGCACGTCGGCGATGTCATGGACCAACAGCCCTGGCCATCCGCCAAGGTCAAACTGCAGGCAATCGGCAATGTGCCCTGCCCAATCGGCCCCCAGGTCGTTATTTCCCCGCACCACGTGCAGCTCGGCGATGGCCGACAATGCCTCCAGAATCTGCGGGCTGCCAATATCACCGGCATGAATGATCCGCTCGCAGCCTTGCAGCGCCGCAAGCGCTTCGGGGCGTAGCAGGCCGTGGGTGTCCGAAATGACGCCAACTTTCATGAACCTTCCTCCTGCGGCGTGTGTCGTCGGCTATATCTGCCTCGTCGCAGTTAGCTAACGTGCTGAAATCGAATAGGATAGGCTCCGCGCTGTAAGGCGCGCACCTGTCGTGGAAAGGATAAGTCAATGCTCGGACGCAAGCAGCCAGAGCCAAAAATCGAAAGCCCCGATGAAGCCTTCTCCCAGCAGGCTGTGCGAGCCGGGGCGGCGTTTCGGCTGACCGTCAGCTTCATGCTCGTGGTCATCATCGCCTTCCTGGCCGTCGAGGGCTGGCGGACCTGGCGTGATTATCGCGCGGCTTTTGCATCTGCCCGCGATTCGGTCACAAACCTGGCCCGGGCGACGGCCCAGCACGCCGAAGACACCATTCGACAAGTGGACGTCGCCACCGCCGCCCTTGCCGAGCGCGTGGAAGGCGATGGCCTGCAGAACATGGACATCCCACGGATTCACAGGCTGCTGGTACAACAGGCGGCGATCATGCCGCAGTTGCACGGGCTGTTTATCTACGGCCCGGACGGCCAATGGCTGGCAACGGACAAGGAAGTGATCCCGGAAACCGCGAACAATGCCGACCGCGACTATTTCCAATACCACCGCACCCACGAGGACCGGCGCGTACGCATCGGCGAGGTGATCAACAGTCGCTCCACCAACGACTTGATCATTCCGGTCTCCAGACGCCTGAACAACCCCGACGGATCGTTTGCGGGCGTCATGCTCGGGACCGTCAAGGTCAGCTATTTCGTCGATTACTACGGAGATTTCAAGATCGATGACAAGGGCGCACTGGTCCTGGCGACACGCAGTGGAACGATCCTGGTGCGCCGGCCCTTCGTCGCCTCGGTGATCGGCAAGAGCCTGGTCAACAGCGTGATCTTCAAAGACTACCTGCCTACGTCCAACCAGGGCACTGCCGAAGCCAAGGCCGTCGTCGATGCTACCGAGCGCCTCTACGGCTATCGGGCCCTGACCACCTACCCATTGGTAGTGGAAGCCGGCCTGTCCCGGGAGTCGATCATCGGCCCGTGGCGTCGCGACCTGCTCAAGACCGGGCTGGTGCTGGTGTTCCTGATTTCGGTACTGGTGGCTTTCGGTCTTATTGTGCTGAGCCAATTGCGCTACCGCATGACCATGGAAAAGCAGATCCGCAGTGCCCACCAGGCCATGCGCGACATGGCGCTGACCGACAGCCTGACCGGGCTGGGCAATCGCCGGCGGCTGGACATTGCCTTGGCCGATGAGCTGCGCCTGGCCAAGCGCCAGGGTTCATCCCTTGCGCTGATCATGCTCGACGTCGATTACTTCAAGCGCTTCAACGACCGCTATGGCCACGCGGCCGGTGATGACTGCCTGCGGGCCATTGCCGGCGCGATCGGGCAGACCATCAAGCGGCCTGGTGACCTGGCGGTCCGCTACGGTGGCGAGGAGTTCACCGTGTTGCTGCCCAACACGGACAGCCCAGGCGCCGCCAAGGTCGCGCAGCAAATCCTCGAAGCCGTGCGGGCCTTGAACATCGAGCATGGCGATCATCCCTTGGGGATCGTGACCATCAGCGCCGGCATCACCACCTGCCAGCCAAGCAACGAGGACGCGACCCCGGCCATGCTGATCAAGGCTGCGGACGCCTTTTTGTACCTGGCGAAGAACACCGGGCGAAACCGCTGGTGCAGCGCCGGTGCATCCCGGCCCTGACGCAGCGATCAACCGCATATCGCCTCATATCGCCCAATGTCCGGTTGCGCAGGTGCCGATCCGGCGCCTGGCGGCTACAATGCGCGCTTCGACCGTGACCAGCCTGACTAAAAAAACATGTCCTTGCCTAAACATCATCTGGAATTGCTCAGCCCCGCCCGCGACGTGACCATCGCCCGCGAGGCCATCCTGCATGGCGCCGACGCCGTGTACATCGGTGGCCCGAGTTTCGGCGCGCGTCACAACGCCTGCAACGAGGTGAGCGATATCGCCCAGTTGGTGGAGTTCGCCCATCGCTACCACGCTCGGGTGTTCACCACGATCAACACGATCCTGCATGACAACGAGCTGGAGCCGGCCCGCCAGTTGATCCACCAGCTCTACGATGCCGGCGTCGATGCCCTGATCGTCCAGGACCTGGGCGTGATGGAACTGGACATTCCGCCGATCGAGCTGCACGCCAGCACCCAGACCGACATTCGCACCCTCGCCCGGGCGAAATTCCTCGACCAGGCCGGTTTCTCGCAGTTGGTATTGGCCCGTGAGCTGAACCTGCAGGAAATCCGCGCCATCGCCGACGAAACCGACGCGGCCATCGAATTCTTCATCCACGGCGCCCTATGCGTGGCGTTTTCGGGACAGTGCAACATCTCCCACGCGCAAAACGGCCGCAGCGCCAACCGTGGCGACTGCTCCCAGGCCTGCCGCCTGCCCTACACCCTCAAGGATGACCAGGGCCGAGTGGTCGCCTACGAAAAACACCTGTTGTCGATGAAAGACAACAACCAGAGCGCCAACATCCGCGCCCTGGTGGAGGCTGGCGTGCGCTCGTTCAAGATCGAGGGCCGCTACAAGGATGCGGCCTATGTGAAGAACATCACCGCATACTATCGCCAGCGCCTGGACGACGTCCTCGAAGACCGTCCGGACCTGGCTCGCGCCTCCAGCGGCCGCGTCGCGCATTTCTTCGTGCCGGACCCGGACAAGACCTTCCACCGTGGCAGCACCGATTATTTCGTCAGCGAGCGCAAGATCGACATCGGCGCCTTCGATTCGCCGACGTTCACCGGCGTACCGGTGGGCGTGGTGGAGAAAGTCGGCAAGCGCGACTTGCAGGTGGTGACGTTCGATCCGCTGTCCAACGGCGACGGCCTCAACGTGCTGGTCAAGCGCGAAGTGGTGGGCTTCCGGGCCAACATCGCCGAACCCAAGGGCGAGTTCCTTGATGACGAAGGCCAGAAGCGCTACCGCTACCGCGTCGAGCCCAACGAAATGCCGGCCGGCATGTACCAGTTGCGCCCCAACCATCCGCTGAGCCGCAACCTCGACCACAACTGGCAACAAGCGCTGCTCAAGACCTCCGCCGAGCGTCGCGTGGGCCTGGCCTGGGTCGCGAAGTTGCGCGAAGAGCGCCTGGAGCTGACCGCCACCAGCGAAGAAGGCATCAGCGCCAGCGTGGCCCTCGAAGGTTCCTTCGGCGTGGCGAACAAGCCGGAACAGGCCCTGGAACAATTGCAGGACCTGCTCGGCCAACTGGGCACCACCGAGTATCACGCCACGTCGATCAAACTGGACGCGCCCCAGGCGTTTTTCATTCCCAACTCCCAGCTCAAGGCGCTGCGCCGCGAAGTGATCGAAGCCCTGACCGCAGCACGGGTTGCAGCGCACCCACGGGGCGGGCGCAAGGCCGAGACCACGCCGCCGCCGGTGTACCCGGAATCGCACCTGTCGTTCCTGGCCAACGTCTACAACCAGAAGGCCCGGGACTTCTACCACCGCCACGGCGTCAAGCTGATCGACGCGGCGTTCGAGGCCCACGAAGAAACCGGCGAAGTCCCGGTGATGATCACCAAGCACTGCCTGCGTTTCTCGTTCAACCTCTGCCCCAAGCAAGCCAAGGGCGTCACCGGCGTGCGCACCAAGGTTGCGCCGATGCAACTGATTCACGGTGATGAGGTGCTGACCTTGAAGTTCGACTGCAAACCCTGCGAGATGCATGTAGTGGGCAAGATCAAGGGGCACATCCTTGACCTGCCGTTGCCGGGCAGCACGGCGCAGCCGGTGGTTGGGCATATCAGCCCGGAAGATTTGCTCAAGACGATTCCTCGCGGGACGCATTGAATCCAGTCACCACCGAACCCTGTGGGAGCGAGCTTGCTCGCGATAGCGTCGGCAGGATCAGCATTGATGCAAGCTGACCCACCGCCATCGTCGGATCGCCGCCCGGAGCAAGCTCGCTCCCACAGGGGATTTTTCATTTCTGCGCCGTTTGCGCTTTTCCGGGCGACATATTCCGTTCAAGGGGCTCCCCCAACCCGCATTCATGATGCTAGGTTGTAAGTGATTGTTTTATCTAACGACACTTTTCCCCTGCAAAGGAATGCCAGCCACATGAACTTCCCGTTCAAGCGTCTTGCCATTGCCACCCTCGTCCTGTCCAGCCTGTCTTCCTTGCCGATGTCGGCCAACGCCAACATCACCGCGCAACAGAGCTCGACCTTCATCAAGACCTTCGCCGATACCTCGGTCAGCGATTTCCGCCAGTTCCTGGCAAGCGTCACCAAGAGTGACCTGGCCAAGTCCGCCAATCTTGGCCCGGCTATCAGCGCTTTCCAAGACAACAAGCCCCTGTCCGCCGAGCAGCAGAACGAAATCCACCGGCTGCTGGGCATCTACGCCCGGGTGAAGTACGGCAAGGCCGCCACCGATACCTTGCGCCAACTGGTGGAAATTCCGACCTATCGCAAGGACGGCGTGGCCCAGCATGAAAACCCCGAGTTCCTGAAGATCGCCGAGAAAATCCAAAGCCTGGCCAAAGACTTCAACCTCAACTTCCGCAACATCGACAACCGCGTCTACGAGATTTCCCTCGAAGGCAGCGGTGACGAAGTCGTCGGCATTCACGCCCATGCCGACGTGGTGCCGGTGACGCCGGAAAACTGGGTGCTCAAGGACGGCACCAAGCTCGATCCGTTCAAGGTCACGCTGGTGGGCGATCGCATGTACGGTCGGGGCACCGAGGATGACAAGAACGGCATCGTCGTGGCGCTCTACGCCATGAAGATCATCAAGGAAGAAAAACTGCCGCTGGCGCGCAATTTCAAGCTGATGGTCGACACCACCGAAGAAACCACTGGCGACGCCATTCCCTATTACTTCGAGCGCAACCCGACGCCCAATTACAACCTCGCGCTGGATGGCAGCTACCCGGTAGTGATCGCCGAGAAGGGCTATGGCACGGTCATGGCCAACTTCCCTCGTCGTGCGGGCCAGGGCAAAGGCGCCGAAATCACCGGGCTGACGGGTGGCATGGCGACCAACCAGATCCCATCGACGTCCGTGGCAACCTTTGCGACGGACAAACCCGCCGAACTGGCCGCCAGCCTGCTCAAGGCCGGCACCGACTACGCCAAGGCCAATGGCAACGACTTCGAGGTAAAAAGCGAGGTGGACGGCAAGACCGTCAAGCTGACCTTCACCGGCGTTTCCGCCCACTCCTCCGAGCCCGAGTCAGGCGTCAACCCGGTCGCCAGGATGCTGGTGTTCATCAACGGCCTCGACGGCAAGGTCGCGCTCAAGCACAACCACATCACCGACGCCGCCCGTTACGCCACTGACAATTGGGGCCTGGATTACCTGGGCAAGAAACTCGGCATCGGTTTCTCCGACGCATTCATGGGCCCGCTGACCGCCTCGCTGACCTACGTCGGGATGGATGACAAGGCTTTCAAGCTTGCCGTGAACCTACGGGTGCCCGTGGGCAAGCCGACCGAAGCGCTGAAGACCGAAATCAACGACAAACTCTCCGCCTGGGCCAAGAAGTCCAAAGTCGCGGTGGCCTTCGACAATTCAATTGACGAGCCGATGTACCGCAACCCCGAAGGCGAATGGGTCAAGGCGCTGCTGGCCGTCGCCACCGAAAACCTGGGCATGGAGCATAAGTTCGGCACCTCGGCGGGCGCCACTTCGGTCCATGACTTGCCGAACGGCGTGCAATTCGGCCTGGCCATGCCCGATGTGAAGTACACCGGTCACAACGACAACGAGTTCAAGACCGTGGAGCAGTTCCTGCTGGATCTGCAGGTCGTGACCGAAATGATGGGGCGGATTGGGCAGTTGCCGAAGCTCTAACTATTCCTGCCCAGCAATGCTATCTGAAGTTTGTGGGTTCTAATGTGGCGAGGGGATTTATCCCCGCTCGGTTGCGCAGCGACCGCAATATCTTGGGGCCGCTGCGCAGCCCAGCGGGGATAAATCCCCTCGCCACGGGTTATTCATTCTTTCAGATGATTAGCGGTTTCTTCCACGGTCTTGTCCGTCACATCCAGAACCTCTATCCCCCAATCCCCATGCAGGTACCAGTCCTCGCCGATCATCTCCGCCGGGTGCATCGTGCGGTCGGCGCCGTTGCCGCAGGCCAGCGCGGTCGTAGCGCAGTAACGATCACACCCCCAACAAATGCGCTCGGGATGTTTGGGACTGATGGGAAAGGGCTTTGCCATGACGACCCCGCATGTCGGATGGATATGCCCCACCCTACCCTGGCACTGCGCGACGTCCCTTGACTCCGGTCAAGAACAGCGATCCGGGCAGAATTCACACTGAAAATTGACAAGAATCATTATTATTCGCAGCGAAGCTTCCTAGACTCGGCGCCATCACTTAGCCAACCAGGAAGTCATCATGCGCACGCTCACTCCCCTGTCTCTCGCCCTGTTGTGTCTCGCGCCGCTGGCCCAGGCCAAGGAATACCCGATCGGCGAACCGCAACTGTGCCCCGGGCTTGAAGTCGGCGCGGTGTACCTGCAACCGATCGAAATGGCCCCCGCCGGCATGATGCGCGCCACCGCCGATTCGGATGTGCACCTGGAGGCTGACATCCGTGCCACGGCGGACAACCAGCAGGGCTTCCAGGAAGGCAGTTTCGTGCCCTATCTCAACGTCTCGTTCCAGCTGAAAAAACAAGGCAACGACACCGAACTCAAAGGCGATTTCCACGCCATGGTTGCCAATGACGGGCCGCACTACGGCGACAACGTGAAGCTCCTCGGCCCCGGCAAATACCAACTGACCTTCACCGTCCTGCCGCCGGCTGGCCACGCATCCCTCGGCCGTCACACCGACAAGGAAACCGGCGTGGCGCCGTGGTTCGAGCGCTGCGAACTGCGTTACGAATTCGTCTACGCCGGGATCGGAAAAAAAGGCGGTTACTGAAGATGAGTTGCCGATTCATCTGGCTGATGCTGGTCGGTCTGTCGCTGCCATCGATTGCCAAGGCCGAACTGCTCACCTACGAGCTGAGCATGCGCGACGGGCAGTTCACCCCGCCGCTGCTTGAAGTGCCGGCCGGCCAGCGTTTCAAGATCGTGCTGAAGAACATCGGCCAAGGCCCGGCGGAATTCGAAAGCACGCCGCTGCGGGTCGAAAAGGTCCTGTCCCCCGGCGTGACCAGCTTCGTGGTGATCCACCCGCTGCGCCCCGGCCGTTACCCGTTCTTCGATGAATTCAACCCGCAGTTACCCGAGGGCAGCATTCTCGCCCGATAATCCTCAGGAGAGGTTCGAATGACGCAATCGATGTTCATTGTCTGGCGCGAAAGCGTCGAGGCCTTGCTGGTGATCGGCATTCTCCAGGCCTGGGTGAGTCGCCAGCAGCAGGCCGACCGACTGCTGCGCTACGTTTGGAGTGGCGCGGCCCTCGGCCTGTTGCTGTCGGGCGTGCTGGCCGGTTTGATCCTGTTGGCCGGCGAAGCCATGAGCGGCGCCGCCAACGAGTGGTTCCAGGCGTCGTTGGCGCTGGTCGCCAGTCTGCTGATCGTGCAGATGGTCGGCTGGATGCATCGCAACGCCGGCACGCTCAAGCATGACCTCACGCGTCAGGCCGATCAACGCCTGGGGCGCCAGGGGGGGATGGGGCTGCTGGTGCTGGCGTTGCTTGCCGTCAGCCGCGAAGGCAGCGAAACCGTGGTCTTTCTCTACGGCGCCGGCGCCCGGCTGGAAGGTCCGTCACTGGGGTTGTTCGCGGTCGGCGCGGTGGCCGGATTGGTCTTATCGCTGCTGACCGTTTCCCTGCTCCACGGCAGCCGCCGATTCATCTCGTGGCCGCGCTTCTTCGCCATCAGCGAAGCGATCCTGCTGCTGTTGGGCTCGGCGCTCCTGGTCAGCGGTGTCGAGCGGATCGGCGGGCAACTGTTGGCGATGGATTGGCCGGAGGCGGTGTATCGCGCCATCGGCGATGCGCTGTGGGACAGCAGCGCTGTGCTGGACGACGGCCATGGCTTGGGCGCTTTTCTCGCCGACTTCACCGGTTACCGCGCTAGCCCCAGCCTGCTGACGTTGCTGGTGTGGCTCGGTTATTGGCTGGCCGTCGCCGGATGGCTGCGTCCACGCAAAGCGGAAAACCTGCCATGCCCGACCTGAACCCGGCGCTCCAGCGTCTCGGCGACGGCATGCGCCGCCATGGCGCGACCATCCGCGCCGTGCAATGGGCGGTGGTGCTGTTCTACGCCGTGCTATTGGTGCTCCCGGCGATGCTGCCGTTGCCGGACAGCCAGGCGCATCTCCTGGACAACCTGACGCTGCTGGCGCAGTTCCTGTTCTGGGGAGTCTGGTGGCCGTTCGTGTTGCTGTCTATCGTCTTGTTCGGCCGGCTCTGGTGCGGCGTGCTGTGTCCCGAAGGCGCCCTGAGCGAATGGGCCAGCCGATACGGCCGTGGCCTCGGCGTGCCACGGGGATTGCGCTGGGCCGGTTGGCCGACCCTGGCGTTCTGCCTGACCACGCTCTACGGCCAGTTGATCAGCGTCTACGACTATGCCCAGGCAGCGCTGCTAATCCTCGGTGGCTCGACCGTCGCGGCAATCACCGTGGGGTTGCTGTTCGCCCGTGGCAAACGGGTGTGGTGCCGTTACCTGTGCCCCGTCAGCGGCGTCTTCGCCCTGCTCGCCCGCCTCGCCCCCGTGCATTTCCACGTGGATGAAAAACGCTGGCAGGAGAACCCGGCACCCCGCCGCCCGCCGCCCAATTGCGCGCCCTTGCTTGACATCCGCCGGATGCGCGGCGCCGCCGATTGCCACGCTTGTGGTCGTTGCAGCGGCCAGCGCGACGCGGTGCGGCTGATCGCCCGCTCCAGCAACCAGGAAATCCTCCAGGCCACCCCAAGCACCGTCTCGCCCTGGGACGTACGCTTGCTGCTCTTCGGGGTCATTGGCCTGGCGATGGGCGCGTTCCAGTGGACCGTCAGCCCTTGGTTCATTGCCCTCAAGCAGGCACTCGCCCAGTGGCTGGTATCGTGCGATGTGACCTGGCCGTTGATGGACAACGCGCCGTGGTGGCTGCTGACCCACTATCCGCAGCTCAACGACAGCTTCAGTTGGCTGGATGGTTTTTGCATCGTGGCTTATATAGGGATGAGTGCGCTGCTGGTGGGTACTTCGTTGATGCTGCTGATGCGCCTGGCGGCCCGGCTTGCAGGTGATGCCGCACAATATTGGCCCTTGGCCATCACCTTGGTGCCCCTCGGCGGTGCAGGGCTGTTCCTGGGCTTGTCGGCCACCACGGTGAAGCTGTTGCGCTACGAAGGATTGTTGCTGGAATGGGTGCAGCCAGCCCGGGCGATGCAGCTGCTCGCGGCCATCGGCTGGAGCTTGCTGCTGGGCTGGAAAGTGCTCGGCCGCGACGGCGCCGTGCCTATCCAGCGGCTGCCCGCCATGGCCTGCCTGGTCCTGGCGAGCGGCTTGGTGGGCTATGGCTGGTGGTTGCAGTTCTGGGGGTGGTGATCCCCAAAACTCCAGGCACCCCCAGCCCTTGTGGGAGCGAGCTTGCTCGCGATGGCGGCGTGTCAAATTGCATTGATGTGACCGACATACCGCTTTCGCGAGCGAGCTCGCTCCCACAAAAGCCTGCTTAGTCAAACTGGCAAGGCATCAAACCTTGAACCGCGCCACCGTCTGATGCAGCGACCCGGCCATCTGCGCCAGGTCCTGGCCGGCGGTGTCGGTATGCCGGGCTCCGAGCAATACCTGTTCGGACAGATTGCGGATGCCCATCAGGTTGCGGTCCACCTCGCGGGCCACCAGCGCCTGTTGTTCCGTGGCGCTGGCGATCATCAGGTTGCGCTCGTTGATCTGCGAGATCGAACGGGCGATTTCATCCAGTGCCTCGCCCGAGCGCTGGGCCACTTGCAGCGTGGTCCGCACCCGCTCGCTGTTGCCTTGCATGGCGCTGACGGCCTGCTCGCTGTCCTGGCGGATGTTGCCGATCATGTCTTCGATTTCCCGGGTCGAGTCCTGGGTGCGATGGGCCAAGGCCCGCACCTCGTCGGCCACCACCGCGAACCCGCGCCCGGCATCCCCGGCCCGGGCCGCTTCGATGGCCGCGTTCAGCGCCAGCAGATTGGTCTGCTCGGCAATGCCACGGATCACATCCAACACCGAGCTGATGTCCTGGACACGCCCCGCCAGTTGCTGGATTCGCCCCGAAGTGTCGCTCACGCCGTCGGCCAAGGCATGGATCGACGCCACGGTTTCCTGGACCTGCTTACGGCCGCGCTGGGCGGTCTGCTCGGAGAGCCGCGAGGCTTCGCTGGTGCTCACGGCGTTGCGCGCCACCTCATCCACCGCGGCGGTCATCTGGTTCACCGCCGCCGCGGCCTGTTCGATTTCCTGGCCTTGCAACTGCAAGGTGCTGTTGGTCTGGCTGCTCACCGCGCTCAACTCCTCGGACGAACTGGCGACCCGATCCACCGACGCCGCAATCTGCCGGACCATCGTATTCAGGCTCTGCTGCATGTCGTGCATGCTGCCCATGACGCTGTCGTTCGCCCCGACGCCCACCGGCACACGGATCGTCAGGTCACCCCGGGCGATGTGGCTCAACACCCGCGCCGCGTCGTTGGGCTCGCCGCCCAGCGGACGGGTCACGCTGCGGGTCACCAGCAGCGCGACGGTGCTCACCACGGCCAGGCAGGCCAGCACCAACGCGAGCATGTTGCGTCGAGCCTCGCTATAGCGCGCCTGGGCCAGTTGTTCGCGTTCGACGAAAATCCTCCCTTGCAGCGCCATCATCGCTTCAAGGTTCTTGTACACCTCAAGCTCCGCCGGGATCACGCCTTGCTTGAGCTGCGTCATCGCCTCGTCCGTCGCGCCCTGGCGGATCAGCGCCTGCACCTGGACAAACGCCGCCACGTAGGCCTCGCGACGCTTCTTCAGCTCGGCGTAGACGGCCTTGCCTTCGGGTTGGTCGAACAGCGGCTCCAGCGTCGCAAAAGCCTGGGTGATGCGCTGGCGGGTGGTGTCGATGGATTGCTGGACCTGGGTATTGTTCTTGTCGATCAACAGGTCCCGGGTATTCCTGGCGTTGTCGCGCACGCCCGTGGCGATGACCATGATCGGATCGATCTTCGGCCAATCCTGCCGGACGATCTGCACCGCCTGGTCGCGCAACATCGCCAGGTCATGCAAGGCGTACAGCGCCAGGGCGATCAACGCCAAGGGCGCGATCGCAAAGCCGATCACGATACGTTGGGCAGTGGTGATTCTGGTCATGTCAAATGCTCCCTGTTCAACTACCTGCCGACTGGCAGCGCATTTGAAAACCATTGGAAAAAAGTCTGGCCCGGACATCCCGGGCCGCTGTCGATGATGAGTTCCCGCTGTCGCTCAACTGCGTAAAACGAACGAGGGGAACAACTCGCGCAGGGCGGCCCACAGCTCGGGCTGCAAGGCGTGTGCCGAAACGCTGGAAAGGTGGGGATCGAGCATGCGCGCGGTGCGTACCAGTTGCACGGCAAAACGACTGACGCCGCGCTCGCTCAGGCGGCGGGCCAGGGCCAGCAATCGGTCGGGGTCGAACAGATGCCAATGCACCGTTGTCCGGCATTCATATTCCACGCCGCTGTCCAGCAAATGGTCGAGGCTGCGCCAGTTCGCCGCGCCGCTGCCTTCGACGCGGGTCACGTCCAGGGCGTCCTCGGGCAAGGCCTTGATGTCGAAGCCGACCCAATCGGCCTGTCCGACCACTTTGGCGAAAGCCGCTGGTTTGATACCGGCGCTGTGCAGGCCGATGCGAAAACCCATCTGCCGCACCTCCTCCATGGCCGCAGCCAGGCCGTCCTGCAAGGTCGGCTCGCCGCCGCTGAACACCACGGCGTCGAGCAGATCCTGGCGACGTTGGAGGAACGCCAGCACCCGACACCAATCCACTTCCTCGCTGCCGCGCGGCGGGATCAGTTGCGGGTTATGGCAATAACGACAACGCCAGGCACACCCCTGGCAGAACAGTACGCAGGCCAGTTGGCCGGGATAATCGAGGGTGGTCAGGGGCACCATGCCCCCGACCCGTAGCACTCGACTCATGGACGCCCGGCCGCGCGTTCGGTGAAGTGTACCCGCTCGCGGTGCTCGGATTGCTTGCCCGGGTTGAAGGCCGCCACCGGGCGGTGATAGCCCATCACCCGGGTCCAGACTTCGCAACGTTGACGCTGTGCCTGTGGAATCGTTTGTACTGCGCTCATGGGTAAAGCTCCTTGCGGTCGATGGATCGGATTCAGTGAACGCTGCCCGCGTGCTGTTGTTGCAACAGCAAGGCCTCGTCGCATTTCGGGCAGAACTCGTGTTCGCCGGCCAGGTAGCCGTGCACCGGGCAGATGGAAAAGGTCGGCGTGATGGTCAGGTACGGCAGGCGGAAACGCCCCAGGGCCTTGCGCACCAGTTGCTTGCAGGCCTGGGTCGAGGAAATCTGCTCGGCCATGTACAGATGCAACACGGTGCCGCCGGTGTACTTGCACTGCAGTTCGTCTTGCAGCTCCAGGGCTTCGAACGGGTCCTCGGTAAAGCCCACCGGCAATTGCGACGAGTTGGTGTAGTACGGCGCGACCGGGCTGCCCGCCTGGAGGATGTCGGGATAGCGCTTGAGGTCTTCCTTGGCGAAGCGATAGGTGGTGCCCTCGGCGGGCGTGGCTTCTAGGTTATAGAGGTGGCCAGTTTCCTCCTGGAAGCGCAGCAATGTGGCGCGCACGTGGTCCAGCAGTTTCAGCGCGAACGCCCGGCCCTGTTCGGTGTGCAGGCCCTCCTGGTCATCGGTGAAATTGCGCAGCATTTCGTGCAGGCCGTTCACGCCGATGGTGGAGAAGTGATTGCGCAACGTGCCGAGGTAACGCTTGGTGTACGGGTACAAACCGGCGTCCATGTGGTGCTGAATGACCTTGCGCTTGACCTCCAGGCTCTCCTTCGCGAGTTCCATCAGGGTATCGATGCGTTGCAACAATCCGCTGGTGTTGCCTTTGTACAGGTAGCCCAGGCGCGCGCAGTTGATCGTCACCACGCCCAGGGAGCCGGTCTGCTCCGCCGAACCGAACAAGCCGCCACCGCGCTTGAGCAGCTCGCGCACGTCCAGTTGCAAGCGGCAGCACATCGACCGCACCTGGTTGGGTTGCATGTCCGAATTGAGGAAGTTCTGGAAATACGGCAGGCCGTAGCGGGCCGTCATTTCGAACAGGCGGTCGGCGTTTTCGCTGTCCCAGGGGAAATCATGGGTGATGTTGTAGGTCGGGATCGGGAAGGTGAATACCCTGCCCTTCGCATCGCCGGCCTGCATCACCTCGATGTAGGCGCGGTTGATCAGCTCCATTTCCGCTTGCAGGTCACCGTAGGCGAACGGCATTTCTTCGCCGCCGATCACCGGGATCTGTTCACGCAGGTCCTGCGGGCAGACCCAGTCGAAGGTCAGGTTCGTGAACGGCGTTTGCGTGCCCCAGCGCGACGGCACGTTGAGGTTGTAGATGAACTCCTGCAGCGACTGGCGGATGTCGTCGTAGCTGAGGTTGTCCTTGCGCACATAGGGTGCGAGGTAGGTGTCGAACGAACTGAACGCCTGGGCGCCGGCCCATTCGTTCTGCAAGGTGCCGAGGAAATTCACCATTTGCCCGAGGGCGCTGCTCAAGTGCTTGGGCGGCCCGGCTTCGACCCGGCCGGGTACGCCGTTCAGGCCTTCGTGCAACAACGTGCGCAGGGACCAACCGGCACAGTAGCCGGCGAGCATGTCCAAATCGTGGATATGCAGGTCCGCCTCGCGATGCGCCTCGCCGATGGCCTGGCTGTAGACTTCGTCGAGCCAGTAGTTGGCGGTGACCTTGCCCGACACGTTGAGGATCAATCCGCCAAGGGAATAACCCTGGTTGGCGTTGGCCTGCACGCGCCAGTCTTCGCGATCGAGGTATTCGTTCATCGACGTGGCGACCTCCACCAGCGTGCGGCGGTCGCGGCGCAGGCGCCCGTGTTGCTCGCGGTAGACGATGTAGGCGCGCATGGACAGGAAATACCCGGCGTCCATCAGCACCCGCTCGACGCGGTCCTGGATCTGTTCGACGTTCAACCGCGTCTGCCCTTCCAACCGTGCCAATACGGCGTTGAGCAATCCTTCGGCCTCGGCTTCGGCGTATTCACCGGTGGCCTTGCCGGCGGCGATCAACGCCTGGCGGATCTTGTCCGCGTCAAAGGCGACGACGCTGCCATCGCGCTTGTGCAAGCGGTTACAGCCTACTGAGATCAACGTGCTGTGCATTTTGGCTCCATATACTACATATAGGTATTTTTAATCTTTAATACACAATATGTAGTGGATGATACGGGTAAAGGCTAGGTTGGGAATTGATTCGCATCAAGAATCAGGAGCGACCGAAGTCGGGTTGGAAGAACTATTTGAGACCACCACAGATCCCTGTGGGAGCGAGCTTGCTCGCGATGGCGACGGCACATCAGCATCAGCGCCAACTGACCCACCGCTATCGCGAGCAAGCTCGCTCCCACAGAGATTTTTGCTGAATCCAAATTCAGCAGTCACCTGAAAGAGCAGTTCTCACCCACCGCTCATGTTCATGAACCGCACGATCTGCACTTCCCCGCCAGGGCTGAAGTCGTGCTGCAAGGGCTTGCCCTTGAGTGCCTGCTTGATCGATTGAACGATCGGCTGGTCATCCAACGGATACCGCCGCAACAAGCCCCGAAGGTCCAGGGAGTTCTCCTGCCCGAGGCACAGCAGCAAGCGCCCTTCGACGGTCATGCGCACGCGGTTGCAACTGGCGCAGAAGTTGTGGGTGTTGGGCGAGATGAAACCGATCCGTGTATCCGGGTGGCGTTCCAGACGCACATAGCGCGCCGGTCCGCCGCTGCTCTCGGCACTGTCGAGCAGGCGATGGTGGCGGGCAATTTCGGCCCGTACTTCATCGCTGGAACAGAACGACTCGCCCCGGGACCGCCCCACGTCGCCGAGGGGCATTTCTTCGATGAAACTGATGTCGATGCCCCGGTCGATGGCGTACTGCACCAACGCCGGCACCTCATCGAAGTTGCGTCCCTTCATCACGACGCAGTTGAGCTTGATCCGCTCGAACCCCGCGCCGGAGGCCGCCTCGATGCCGGCCAGCACCCGATCCAGGTCACCGTTGCGGGTAATGGCCCGGAAACGGTCGCCGTCGAGGCTGTCGAGGCTGATGTTCATGCGCTTGACGCCGGCATCCACCAGCGGCCGGGCCAAGCGGCCCAGTTGCGAGCCGTTGCTGGTCATCACCAGTTCCCGAAGGCCGGGCAACGCCGCGATGTCGCGACACAGCCCGACGATGCCCGGCCGGATCAGCGGCTCGCCGCCAGTGAGGCGAATCTTCTTCACCCCCAGGCCGACGAACAACCGCGCCAGGCGCTGCAACTCTTCCAGGGTCAGCACTTGCTGGCGCGGCAGGAAGGTCATGTTTTTCGCCATGCAATACACACAGCGAAAATCACAACGATCGGTCACCGACATCCGCAAATAATCGATCTGGCGCCCAAACCCATCCTGCAACACCGCGTTCATGCATACCTCCCGGTTGAACCGCTGCTCACTGCACCAGCGGCGAGTCGGCGCCCTGCAGATGAATGCCGCGAATATCCGCCGCGCCGATCAGGGTTTGCAGGTACTGCACCAGCGCCTTTTGCCAAACGCCCTGCTGCAACTGGGTGCGAATCGCCGTCGCCACCGCCTCGTACGGCAACGGCTGGCCGTCGATGCGCTGATCGATGCTGATAACGTGCCAGCCATAGCGACTTTCCAATGGCTTGCTCGCCAGGCCCGCCGGCAAGGCGAACAACTGGCGCTCCAGCTCCGGCACGGTCTGGCCCTTGCTGATTTGTCCCAGCGAACCGCCCTGCTCCTTGGACGGACACGCCGAATACTTCAGCGCCAACTCGGCGAAACTGCCAGGGAACTGGTCAAGCCGTTCCAGCAACAGCTCGGCCTGCACATGAGCCAGGCTGCGTGCCTCGGCATCGTCCGGCGCGCATTCGAGCAGGATGTGCCGCACCGCCAGCAACGGCGCGCTATGGAAACGCGCGCGATTGCTGTCGTAGTAACGCAGGCACGTGGCCTCGTCGCACTGCGGCACCTGCACCTCGCGCTCCAACAGTAACCGCGTCGCCGCTTCCTCTTCGTTCTCACCGGCACCGACCTGCAACGCCAGGCCCAACTCGGCGATGCGTTGCTGGAGCAATTCGCGGATCACCAAGGCACGGGCGGCCTGGTAGACCGCCTCCTCGCGGCTTTCCGCCGGATGATATTGCAGCTCCTGGGCCATCGCCTGCGGGGCGATCGACACCCCGTTGACGCTGATGATCGGCCACTCCTGCTCACTGCTGGCAATCAACTGCGGCGCTTCATCCGCAACTGCCCGCTCGGCCTGGGCCGGCTCGAACTGCACCGCCCCCACCGGCTCGATATCGACTGTCGGCGCGGTTTTAGCCGAAGAACCACAACCGCCACCGCCACTGCCGCCGCCACATCCGCATCCACTCGCCATGATCTTCTCCTCAGAACTTCTGCCGAACGATTTGATAACGACGCCCCAGGTACCAGACCGGCGCACTGACGATGTGCACCAGGCGGGTGAACGGGAACAACACGAACAAGGTCAGGCCCAACAGCACGTGAAGCTTGTAGACCAGGCCCACCGCCGCCATCGAGGTCGCGGCTTCAATCGGACGCAACAGCACGGTGTTCTGTGCCCAATCCGCCAGCATCACCATCACCGAACCGTCCATGTGGGCGGTGGACGCCACGATCGTCATCAGGCCCAGCACCAACTGCACCAGCAACACCACCAGCACCAGGATGTCCGAGGTGTTGGAGGTCGCGCGAACCCGTGGATCGGTCAGGCGACGGTTGAGCAACATCACCAAGCCGATCAGGCCCAGGACGCCGAAGAAGCCACCGGAGACCATCGCCAGCAACTGCTTGTTCTCGGTGCTCAGGAAGTGGTGATAAACCGCCGAAGGCGTCAGCAGGCCGACGAAGTGCCCGGCCAGCACGAACAGCACGCCTACATGGAACAGATTGCTGGCCACGCGCATGCCGCGCTTGTTCAGCATCTGGCTTGAACCAGCCTTCCAGGTGTACTGGGACAGATCAAAGCGTGCCCAACTGCCGATCAGGCAGATCGCCAGGGCGACATAGGGGTAGACCCCGAACAACAACAGATCCCATTTAGACATTGCCTACCTCCCCGGCAGGCGCGGCGGCCTGCCCTTCATGCTGAAAATCCACCCAGTGCAACGGCACCGCACTTTCTTCCCGGGCCCGGCCCGGCGCGCTCGGCATCGAGCTGCAACGGTCCTGCTGCTCGGCCTTCATGAAATCCACGGCCTCTTCTTCCCAGACTTTGTCCAGGGCTTCGAGGGAGTCGTCGCGAGTCTCGGCCTTGACCTGCTCAAGCATCTCGGCCACCGCCGCCTGGGGTTCGGTCCCGGCGATTTGCAACAAGGCCCGGAAACAACTGGCGTAGGCGCTTTCACGCTCCTCCAGGCGCGCCGCGAGCAAGGCCAGCAGATGCGCGACGTCGGCCAGGCCCTCGCGGGCCTCGAGGTCTTCGCGGGTGGAGAGGAATTCCAGGTACAGCGGGATGTAATCCGGCAGTTCCTTGATGCCGATGGCAAACCCGGCTTCTTCGTACTGGGCCATCATGTCGACCATGGCCTGGCCCCGGTCGCGGGACTCGCCATGGACGTGTTCGAACAACAACAGCGACAACGAGCGACCGCGGCCGAACAGCGCGCCGTAATGCTCCTGGCCGTCCATCAGGTCCTGGCCGCAGATCAACTCCAGCAGCTCGAACAACCCGGCGCGCTGGGCGGGACTGATTTCCCGCGCCTGCACGATCGCCTGTTCCAGCTCGTCGCGTCCGGCCACCAGGTTTTCGGTCGGGTAGTCGAGCAGCAACGAAATCACCTTGAGAATGCGCATGCTCATTCCTCCCACAACTGGACGGTTTTGATCACGTCACGGCGGTTGGCCTTCTTGCCACCGAACATGTTGGTGTCCGAGCTGCCACTGCAACCGCTGCCGAAGCTGAAGCCACAGCCGGAACGCTCGGCAAATGCGTCGCTCATCGCGTCTTCGCGGTGGGCGCTTGGCACAACGAAACGGTCTTCGTAGTTGGCAATCGCCAGGTAGCGGTACATCTCTTCCACCTGGTTCACGCTCAGGCCGACGTCGGCGAGCACTTGCAAGTCTTGTATGCCATCCACCTGTTCCGAACGCTTGTAGGCGCGCATCGCCAACAGACGCTTGAGGGCATGCTTGACCGGTTTCTCATCGCCGGCAGTGAGCATGTTCGCCAGGTAGCGCAACGGGATGCGCAGGCTGTCGACGTCCGGAATCACGCCGTTCATGCCCACGGTGCCGGCGGCGGCAGCGTTCTGGATCGGCGACAGCGGCGGCACGTACCAGACCATCGGCAAGGTGCGGTATTCAGGGTGCAATGGCAGCGCGAGTTTCCAATCCACGGCCATCTTGTAGACCGGCGAGCGCTGCGCCGAATCGATCACCGACTGCGGCACGCCATCGGCCAGGGCCTGGCGAATTACCGCCGGGTCGTTCGGGTCGAGGAAGATCTCCAGTTGTTTCTCGTACAGGTCCTGCTCATTGGCTGTGCTTGCCACCTCGCTGATGCGGTCGGCGTCATACAGCAGCACGCCGAGGTAACGGATCCGGCCCACGCAGGTCTCGGCGCAAACGGTCGGCATCCCGGCTTCGATGCGCGGGTAGCAGAAGATGCATTTTTCCGACTTGCCGCTCTTCCAGTTGAAGTAGATTTTCTTGTACGGGCAGCCGCTGATGCACATGCGCCAGCCGCGGCACTTCTCCTGGTCAATCAGGACGATGCCGTCCTCCTCGCGCTTGTAGATCGCCCCGCTCGGGCACGACGCCGCGCACGCCGGGTTCAGGCAGTGCTCGCACAGGCGCGGCAGGTACATCATGAAGGTGTTTTCGTACTCGCCGTAGATGTCCGCCTGGATCTTGTCGAAGTTCTTGTCCTTGCGCCGCTTGGCGAATTCGGTGCCGAGGATTTCTTCCCAGTTCGGGCCCCACTCGATTTTCTCCATGCGCTTGCCGGACACCACCGAGCGTGGCCGCGCAGTGGGCTGGTGCTCGCCCAGCGGGGCGGTGTGCAGGTGCTGGTAGTCGAAGTCGAACGGTTCGTAGTAGTCGTCCAGGCTCGGCAGGTCCGGGTTGGCGAAGATGTTTGCCAACACGCGGAACTTGCCGCCGATGCGCGGGTTGATCGAACCGTCAGCGTTGCGGATCCAGCCGCCTTTCCACTTGTCCTGGTTTTCCCACTCCTTGGGATAGCCGATGCCAGGCTTGGATTCGACGTTGTTGAACCAGGCGTATTCCATGCCCTCGCGGCTGGTCCAGACGTTCTTGCAGGTAATCGAGCAGGTGTGGCAGCCGATGCATTTGTCCAGGTTCAGGACCATGCCGATTTGTGAGCGAATCTTCATCTCAGTTCTCCTCGATATCAGTCGGCAGTGGACGCGGCAGATCATCGCCACTGGAACCGTCGAGCCAATCGACCTTGACCATCTTGCGCACCACGACGAATTCGTCGCGGTTGCAACCGACCGTGCCGTAATAGTTGAAGCCGTAGGCCTGTTGGGCGTAGCCGCCAATCATGTGGGTCGGCTTGAGCACCACGCGGGTCACCGAGTTGTGGTGGCCGCCGCGGGTCTTGGTGGTTTCCGAACCCGGCACGTTCACGATCCGCTCCTGGGCGTGGTACATCATCACCATGCCTTCCTTGACCCGCTGGCTGACCACCGCCCGGGCGGTCAGCGCGCCGTTGGCGTTGAAGCATTCGATCCAGTCGTTGTCCTCGATCCCGGCGTGCTGGGCGTCGATTTCCGAGAGCCAGACAATCGGTCCGCCACGGCTCAAGGTCAGCATCAGCAGGTTGTCGCTGTACGTGCTGTGGATGCCCCATTTCTGGTGCGGGGTGATCCAGTTCAGGACGATCTCGGGCTGACCGTTACTGCGCTTGCCTTTCACGCCTTCGATGGTGCGGGTGTTGACCGGCGGCCGATAACTCATCAGTTGCTCGCCGAACGCCTGCATCCATGGGTGATCCTGGTAGAACTGCTGGCGCCCGGTGATGGTGCGCCATGGGATCGACTCATGGACGTTGGTGTAGCCGGCGTTGTAACTCACGTGATCGTCTTCCAGGCCGGACCAGGTCGGGCTGGAAATGATCTTGCGCGGCTGGGCCTGGATGTCACGGAAGCGAATCGCCTCGTGCTCCTTCGACACGGCCAGGTGGCTGTGGTCGATGCCGGTGAATTCCGACAGCGCCGCCCAGGCTTTCACTGCAACGTGGCCGTTGGTTTCCGGTGCGAGGGACAGGATCACTTCGGCAGCGTCGATGGCGCTGTCGATTTTTGGCCGGCCTTGGCTGATGCCCGGGTCGACTTCCTTGTGGTTAAGCTCACCGAGGAATTTCACTTCGGTGTCGGTGTTCCAGTTGATGCCCTTGCCACCGTTGCCGAGTTTTTCCAGCATCGGGCCGAGGGAGGTGAACTGCTTGTAGATGTTCGGGTAGTCGCGCTCGACTACTTGCAGGTTCGGCGCGTTCTTGCCCGGTTGCGGCGCCACGCCGGCGCTCTTCCAGTCGGTGCCGCCAAACGGCTGGGCCAGTTCGCCGACGCTGTCATGCATCAACGGCACAGTGACCAGGTCTTTCTCGACACCGAGGTGACCGACCGACATGGCCGAGAACGCCTTGGCGATGCCTTTGTAGATTTCCCAGTCCGAACGCGACTCCCACGCCGGGTCGATGGCCGCCGACAGCGGGTGAATGAACGGGTGCATGTCCGAGGTGTTCATGTCGTCTTTTTCGTACCAGGTCGCGGTCGGCAAGACGATGTCGGAATACACGCAGGTCGAGGACATGCGGAAGTCCAGGGTGGTCACCAAGTCGAGCTTGCCGATAGCGCCCTCGTCGACCCATTCAGCCTCGGTAGGCTTGCAGTCGCCGACCTGGCCGATGTCTTCGTTCATCACGCCGTTCTTGGTGCCGAGCAGGTACTTGAGCATGTACTCGTGGCCCTTGCCCGATGACCCGAGCAGGTTGGAACGCCAGATGAACATGTTGCGCGGGAAGTTCACCGGGCTGTCCGGCTGCTCGCAGGCAAAGCGCAGGGAACCGTCCTGCAGCGACTTGACCACGTAGTCCTTGGGGTCCATGCCCGCAGCGGCGGCATCGCGGCAGATGTGCAGCGGGTTGGTGTTGAGCTGCGGTGCGCTCGGCAACCAGCCGGCCCGTTCGGCGCGGATGTTGTAGTCCAGGGCGTGCTCGGGGAATTGCGATTTGTCGGCCAGGGGCGAGAGCACATCGTGCATGCTCATCTTCTCGTGGCGCCATTGCGAACTGTGCCCGTAGAAGAAGCTGGTGCCGTTCATCTGCCGTGGCGGACGGTTCCAGTCCAGGCCGAAGGCCAGGGGCAACCAGCCGCATTGCGGACGGAGTTTTTCCTGGCCGACATAGTGGGCCCAGCCGCCACCGGTCTGGCCGATGCAACCGCAGAGCATGAGCATGTTGATCAGCCCACGGTAGTTCATGTCCATGTGGTACCAGTGGTTCATCGCCGCACCGACGATGATCATCGAGCGTCCACGGGTCTTGTCGGCGTTGTCGGCGAACTCGCGGGCGATCTGGATCGCCTTCTCGCGGCTCACACCGGTGATCTGCTCCTGCCAGGCAGGGGTGCCGGGCACCGAAGCGTCGTCATAGTCCTTGGCGACGTTGGCGCCACCGAGGCCACGGTCGATCGCCAGGTTGGCCGCCGACAGGTCGAACACCGTGGCGACTTTCGCCACGCTGCCGTCGGCGAGCACCACGCTGTGCACCGGCACGCGACGGTATTGCACCGCATCGCCGGCCACGTGCTGGAAGTACTCCTGGGACTCGCCAGCGAAATACGGGAACGCCACTTCGGCGACGTCGCCGCCGATCAGGCTCAGCTTGAGGTCGATGTCGCGGCCTTCGCCGCCTTCACGGGGCAGGATGTTCCACTTGCCCTTCTCGCCCCAGCGATACCCGATGGAACCTTGAGGCGAAACCAGTTCGCCGTTGGCGTCCAGGGCGATGGTTTTCCATTCCGGGTTGTTGTCCTGGCCGAGGTTGTCGGTCAGGTCGCTGGCCCGCAGGAAACGGTCCGGCTGGTAACCCGCGCCCGGTGCCGTGCCGAGCATCGGCTTGAGCATCACCAGCACCGGCAGGTCGGTGTAGCGCTTGGCGTAGTCGGTGAAATAGGCGCTCGGCTTGTCCAGGTGGAATTCTTTGAAGATCACATGGTTGAAGGCCTGGGCCAGCGCGGCGTCGGTGCCCTGCTTGGGGTTGAGCCACAGGTCGGTGAGCTTGGCGACTTCCGAATAGTCGGGGGTGATCGCCACGGTCTTGGTGCCCTTGTAGCGCACCTCGGTGAAGAAGTGGGCGTCGGGGGTACGGGTCTGCGGGACGTTGGAGCCCCAGGCAATGATGTAGTTGGAGTTGTACCAGTCGGCCGATTCCGGCACGTCGGTCTGCTCGCCCCAGACCATCGGCGAGGCTGGCGGCAAGTCGCAATACCAGTCATAGAAGCTCAGGCACACGCCACCGATCAGCGACAGGTAGCGCGAGCCGGCGGCGTAGCTGACCATCGACATGGCCGGGATCGGCGAGAAGCCGACCACGCGGTCCGGGCCGTGTTCCTTGATGGTGTAGACGTTGGCGGCGGCGATGATCTCGTTGACTTCTTCCCAGTTGGAACGGATGAAGCCACCCATGCCGCGCTTGCTCTTGTACGAGTCGGCCTTGGCCTTGTCCTCGACGATGCTGGCCCACGCTTCCACGGGCGGCAAGGTCTGCCGGGCTTCGCGCCACAGCTTGAGCAAGGGCTTGCGGATCTTCGGGTACTTGAGCCGGTTGGCGCTGTAGATGTACCAGCTGTAGCTCGCGCCACGAGGGCAACCGCGCGGCTCGTGGTTGGGCAAGTCGTTGCGAGTGCGCGGGTAGTCGGTCTGCTGGGTTTCCCAGGTGATCAGGCCGTTCTTGACGTAGATTTTCCAAGAGCACGAACCGGTGCAGTTCACCCCGTGGGTGGAACGCACGATCTTGTCGTACTGCCAGCGCGAACGGTAGACGTTCTCCCAGTCGCGGGACTCCTTGCGGGTCTCGCCATGGCCGTCTGAAAACTCGCCTTGCTTGCGGTTGAAGAACCGCAGTTGATCCAGTAAATGACTCACAGTGTCTTCCTCTCAGGCTTGCTCCGCGGGGTCTGCGCCCCGCCCGCAATAGTTGAATTCGTCTTAGCAGGGAGTCGCCGCGCCTTTGCGGGCGTACCACCACCAGGTCACCACGATGCAGCTCAGGTAGAAGCCGACGAACATGTAGAAGGCCATCTCCGGGCCGCCGGTCAGGGCCATCGAAGTGCCGAAGGATTTGGGGATGAAGAAGGCTCCGAAGGCACCGATCGCCGAGCTGAAACCCAGCACCGCGGCCGATTCCTTGCCGGCATTCTTCAGGGCTTGCTCGCGCTGCTCGGGCTTTTTGCCGAGGGCGGCTTTCTCGTGCAGGGTGCGGAAGATCACCGGGATCATGCGGAAGGTCGAACCGTTGCCCACGCCGGTGGTGATGAACAGCAACATGAACATGCCGAGGAAGCCGTAGAAGCTGCCGCCCTCACCGCCTTTCGGCAGAAAGTGCAAGACGCCGAAGACCATCACGATCATCAACACGAAGTTCCACAAGGTGACTTTCGCGCCACCGAGCTTGTCCGCCAGCCAGCCGCCCAATGGTCGAACCAAGGCGCCTACCAGCGGGCCGAGGAAGGCGAATTTCAAAGCGATGACTTCAGGAAACGAGGTCTTGATCAGCAGCGGGAACGCGGCGGAGAAACCGATGAACGAACCGAAGGTCGCCAGGTACAACCAGCACATCAGCCAGTTGTGCTTGCGCTTGAAGATCACCGCTTGTTCGCTGAACGAAGCCCGGGCGCTGGACAGGTCGTTCATGCCGAACCAGGCAATCAGGGTCACGGCCAGGATGAACGGCACCCAGATGAAACCGGCGTTCTGCAACCACAACGAGCTGCCATCGGCCAACACTTGCGGCTGGCCGCCCATGAAGCCGAACACACCGAAGGAAATCACCAGCGGTACGCAGAACTGCATCACCGACACGCCGAGGTTGCCCAGCCCGGCATTCAGGCCCAAGGCAGTGCCCTGCTGGGATTTAGGGTAGAAGAAGCTGATGTTGGACATGCTGGAGGCGAAGTTGCCGCCGCCGAAACCGCAGAGCAATGCGATCAGCACGAACACGCTGTAGGGCGTGGACGAATCCTGTACGGCGAAGCCCATCCACAGTGCCGGTATCAACAGGGATGCGGTGCTCAGGGCGGTCCAACGACGGCCACCGAAAATTGGCACCATGAACGAATAAAAGATCCGCAACGTCGCGCCGGACAGCCCCGGCAATGCCGCCAGCCAGAACAACTGGTCGGTGCTAAAGCTGAAGCCAATGGCGTTCAAGCGCACGATCACCGTGCTCCAGACCATCCAAACGGCGAAGGCCAACAGCAGCGCCGGGATGGAAATCCACAGGTTGCGCCGGGCGGTCTGCTTGCCGCTGCGGCCCCAGAAGGCTGGGTCTTCCGGGCGCCAGTCATGAATGACCGGGCCTTTTTCAGGCGTTTGCAGAACGGACATGTTCTTCTCCTTGGGCAATGCTGGAAAACGGGGATTGGCTGGCCGGCGGTTGTTTGCCCAGCAACGGGCGCTTGCGCACCTCGCTGAGGTACATCCAGATCAACGAGACCCAGACCACGCCGTAGAGCAACATGAAGCAGGACGAGCGCACGCCGGTGAGGTCCACCAGGACGCCAAACATGATCGGCAGCACGAAGCCACCCAGGCCGCCGGCCAGGCCGACGATGCCGGACACCGCGCCCATGTTTTTCGGGTAGTCGTTGGCGATGTACTTGAAGACCGAGGCCTTGCCGAACGCGAAGGCGATGCCCATCACGAACAGCAGCACGGTGAACAGCGTGGCGTTGAGGCCGATATGGAAATCGACGATGCCGTTGACGGTCTGCACTTGCAGTTGGGTTTGCGGATAGGACAGCAGGAACAGGCAGATCCAACTCACCCAAAGTACCCACCAGGTCACGCTCTGGGCGCCCCAACGATCGGACATCCAGCCGCCGACGGCCCGCAGCACGCCGCCCGGCAGGGAGAAACACGCCGCCAGCAGCGCCGCGCTTTGCAGGCTGAAACCGTATTCCTGCACGTAGTACTTGGTCATCCACAACGCCAGGGCCACGTAGCCACCGAACACGATCGAGTAGTACTGGCAGTAGCGCCACACCGCAGGATCTTTCAGCGACTTGAGTTGCTCACGCAACGTGGCGCCGCCGGCACTGCGATGTTCTTTTTTCTCGGCAGTGAGAAACCAGAACAGCAGCGCCGTGGTGAACAGGATCGCGCTGAACACCTTCGGCACCAGGTGCCAGGTGCCCAGCGCGATCAGCGCCGGGGCGAGGAACTTGGTCACTGCGGCACCGGCGTTGCCCGCGCCAAACACGCCCATGGCAAAACCCTGGTTGTGTTTGTCGAACCACTTGGCGACGTAGGCAATGCCCACCGAGAACGAGCCGCCGGCCAGGCCGACGAACAGGCCCAGCACCAGGAACTGCCAGTAAGCCGTGGCCAGGGTGATCAAATAGAGCGGCAACACACAGGACAGCATCAGCAGGAAAAACACGATGCGTCCGCCGAAGCGGTCGGTGAGCAGGCCCAGGGGTAAGCGCACAAGCGAACCGGTGAGCACCGGCGTGGCGGCCAACAGGCCGAATTGTGTTTCGTTGAGGGCCAGCAGTTCCTTGATCGGAACGCCGAGCACGGCAAACATCATCCAGACCATGAAGCACACGGTGAAGGCCAGGGTACTCATCCCTAGTACCAGCCCTTGTTGCACTTGCGCTCGCATCACGCTGCACCCCAGTCAATTCGATGAGCGCAGACTAGTGATGCCTACCCCGCTAAAACTTGACCTGGGTCAACGAGCGCCAAGGGGGCATTGGCCTATGCTTGGCCCGTCTACCTCCAAGGAGGTAGATCCTGATATCGATAGAACCCTTTATTTATCAATGTCTTGAGCAAGTCGGCCAAGGCTTTTATGGAAACGGAACGGCCGACAACTCTTTAGAGGTAGTGCGCCCAGGATCGGCTGCAACACCCCACGACCCAGGGCGCGCTTGATGCTCGGTCTAGCGATTTTCTCCAAGAGCCAACGTCCATGATGCGTTGGCTGCGCAGCTCCCTGCCCGCTCGCGCCGGGCTGGCGGTGATCCTCATCGCCATCCTCGCGCTGGCCAGTTCCTTGAGTGCCGGGCTGATCGCCTGGTTCAGCCAGGGCGACGCGGCGGCCATCAATACCGCCGGCTCCGTGCGCATGGAGACCTACCACCTGAGCTGGAAACTCGCGGCCGGCGACGCCGATGACATCCCCGCGATTGTCGACAGCTTGCAGCAACGCCTCGACAGCCCGGCCCTGCGCGCGGTGCTGGAAGACGGGCCGGAAACCTCACTGCACAAAAGCTATCGCGACCTCATGCAGCGCTGGAACCAGACCTTGCGCCCCGCCATCGAGCGCGGCGACTCGGCCTTCTTCCAAGCCAGCGCCAGTTCTTTCGTCGAGCAACTGGACCAGTTCGTCACCCTGTTGCAGCGCCAGAGCGAACACAAGCAAGGCTGGCAACAGGCGATCCAGGGCATCGCGCTGTTCAGCACCATGATCATCCTGCTGATCGGCCTGTATGAATTGCAGTACGGCGTGGTCATGCCGCTGCAAGAACTGGTGGACGCTACCCAACGCTTTCGCCGTGGCGAGTTCCAGGTGCGGGTCAATCATCAGTCCGAGGATGAGCTGGGCCAGTTGGCGACCAGTTTCAACACCATGGCCGAGACCATCGAGGAGTCCCACCGCACCCTCGAAGCGCAGGTGCAGCAAAAGACCCTGAACCTGCAACAGGCCAACGCCGCCCTTGAATTGCTCTACCAGAGCAGCCGTAGCCTGGCGACACGCCAGGCCAACGCCGAAGGCCTGGATGAGTTGATCCGACGCTTCCAACAGCGCCTGCCGGGCCTGCGCCTGACGCTGTGCCTGCAAGGGCAACTGCAATCACCGGCCCGACACTTGCTGGCGCTACACGGTGCGGCGAGCCGCCAGGTCTGCGCCAGCAGCGATTGCGCCAGTTGCCACAAACACAACGCCGCGCGCCCGCAGGCTTTCAGCATCAGCAACCAGGGCACTGAGCTGGGTGAGCTCAAGGCGCATTTCATCGACGGCCACGCCGCACAGCCTTGGGAAACCGCGCTGATCCAGGCGCTGGCCAACCTGATCGGCACAACGCTGTCGCTCAAGCGCCAGCGCGAACAGGACCATCGCCTGCTGCTGCTCGACGAGCGCACCATCATCGCCCGGGAACTGCACGACTCCCTCGCCCAGGCCTTGTCGTACATGAAGCTGCAAGTCAGTCGCATGCAGACGTTGATGCGTCGCGGCGAACCGGTGCAGACCCTGGAGACCGTCACCCGCGAGCTGCGTGAAGGCCTCAACAACGCTTATCGTCAACTGCGCGAATTGCTGACCACGTTCCGTTTGCAGATCCGCGACGATGGGCTGGTGCAAGAACTCAAGGACACCGCCGAAGAGTTCTCCAACCGCGGCGATTTCCACGTGCACCTGTTCATTGACACCCTGGCCTTCGAGCTGTCGGCCAGCGAGCAGATCCATATCCTGCAGATCACCCGCGAAGCCCTGTCCAATTGCCTGCGCCACGCCCATGCACAAAACGCCTGGCTCGAACTGCGCCAGGAAGGCGAGACCGTGCGCCTGTCCATCGAAGACGATGGCCGGGGCTTCAGCGGCGAAGTGGACCAGCGCGAACACCACGGCCTGAACATCATGAACGAACGCGCCCGCAGCTTGCGCGGCCAACTCGACATTCACTCCCGAACGCCCCAGGGCACCCGTCTCCAGGTGCGCTTCCAACCGGAATTCCTGGGCCACCACACGGAAGGCATCGCAACATGAACGCCCCTTTGCGTCACACCCTGCTGCTGGTCGACGACCATCCGATGATGCGTCGCGGGATCCGCCAGATGCTCGAACTCGAAGACGATCTGCACATCGTCGGCGAAGCCAGCCATGGCGAAGAAGCCCTCGCGCTGATCGAACCGCTCAAGCCTGACCTGGTGCTGCTGGACAACAACATGCCGCAGATGAACGGCATCGAGACCCTGCGTCGGCTGCAGGCGATGGACTACACCGGCAAGGTCTTGCTGTTCACCGTGTCCGACGCCGAGGACGACATCCGCGACGCCCTGCGCCTCGATGCCAACGGCTACTTGCTCAAGGACATGGAGCCCGAGTTGCTGATTCAATACATCCGCGACGCCCTCAACGGCGCCCTGGTCATCAGCCCCGGCCTGACCCGCGTCATGGCCCAGGCCCTGCGCTCCCCGCCACGCCAGGCCGATGTGGAACTGACCGAACGCGAGCGCCAGGTACTGAGGACCATCGCGGGTGGCTACAGCAACAAAGTCATCGGCCACAAGCTGGGCATTACCGAAGGCACGGTGAAGGTGCATGTGAAGAACCTGCTGCACAAGCTCGGCTTGCGTTCGCGGGTCGAAGCGGCGGTGTGGGCGATGGAGCATTTGCGCGGGGCGAGCTGATCCCGGTTGAGTCGTCAACACATAACCCGTGGCGAGGGAGCTTGCTCCCGCTGGGCTGCGCAGCGGCCCCTGGTTCAGCCGCTGAGGTGGGCCAGGCCGATCGCATTCAACCTTCTTGGGGCTGCTACGCAGCCCAGCGGGAGCAAGCTCCCTCGCCACGGGTCCGCGTCAACAATCAAGCCCCATCCCTCTTCCGAGGTAGGCCTGCCGAGGCATAGGCCGGCGGGGCCTTGGGCTCTACCATGACGGCACGCGGAGGTACGCCATGCTGACCCACCCTTCCATCGTTCTACTGTTGCGTCGTCATCACCTGTTCAGCCAATTGCCGGAGCGGGTCTTCGAGGACGTATGCAACCTGGCCGTACTCAAGCGGCTGCCCTGTAACAGCACGCTCATGCACCAGGGCGATCCCGCCAAGCGGTTTTTCCTGCTGGTCAGCGGCCAGATCAAACTCTTCCGGGTCACCGGTGAGGGCCAGGAAAACCTGGTGGAAATCATCCAGCCCGGACAAACCTTCGCCGAAGCCCTGCTCTTCAGCCAGGCCCGTTGCTACCCGGTCAGCGCCTCGGCGATCAAGGACAGCGTGCTGGTGAGTATCGAGGGCACCCATTACCGCAAGGCATTGGAGGACCAGCCCAAGGTCTGCCTGGCGATCCTGGCGAGCATGAGCATTCACTTGCATCAACGGCTCAAGGACATCGACAACTTGACCTTGGCCAGTGCCAGCCGGCGGGTGATCAATTTTCTGTTGCAGGAACGTGACCCGTCTGATGGCCAGGTGGTGTTGCAGGTGTCCAAGCGGTTGGTGGCTTCCAAGCTGGGGATTCAGCCGGAGACGTTTTCGCGGATTCTTCATCGGTTGGTGGATGGGGGGTTGATTGCGATGGAGCGGCGGCAGATTCGGATCTTGTCCGAGGATGGGCTTGAGGGGTATCAGCAGTAGTCGTTGGTGTGTAAGTCCAGTTTTGCGGTAACGGCCACTTGGGTGTGTATATCCGTTTCTGCAGTAGTGGTGGATTGGTGTGTATATCCGTTTCTGCGGTAACGGCCACTTAGGGTTCCGCCCTTACGGCGGGTCACTTTCGAAAGGCGCGAAAGTAACCAAAGCGCCTCTGCCCCACCACTCGGTGCCTCGCCTAGGCTCGGCATGCCTGAACGAAGGCCTTGCTCCGTGGGCCCGCCGCGATGGGCCATCCATGGCCCTGCGCGGCTACCTCGGCATCCATGCCGAGGTGCCCACTGCGCAAGGCCTGCGTTCAGCCATCGTGGTTAACGGGGCGCCGAGATCAACGTCCGCCACGAGGCGGCCTAGTAGCCGACCTGGTTATCGAAGGATCGCGTTTCTCCTGTGGGAGCGAGCCTGCTCGCGAAGGCGGTGTGTCAGTTTGCGGTGATGTTGGGTGTACCGGCCTCTTCGCGAGCAGGCTCGCTCCCACAGGGTTTTGCGGCAAATGGGCACCGAGTGGCAACTGGAGATCCAATGTGGGAGCGAGCTTGCTCGCGATAGCAGTGTCTCAGCTAAATAAATCCTGGCTGATGCCCCACAGCTCTTGCTCTTGCTCTTGCTCTTGCTCCTGCTCTTGCTCTGCTTTTGATCTTGATCTTGGCGCCCCGTTAAACCACGCTGGCCGAACGCAGGTCTTGCGCAGTGGGCATCCCGGCATGGATGCCGGGATAGC
>NZ_VDLV01000038.1 GCF_013608025.1 Pseudomonas brassicacearum subsp. neoaurantiaca
GAGGGAGCTTGCTCCCGCTGGCCTGCGAAGCGGGCCCAAGAGGCGTCTGCTGCGCAGCCGAGCGGGAGCAAGCTCCCTCGCCACAAAAGCTTGGTGCTGCGGGTTTATTGCGCCAACCACCCGCCATCAATATTCCACGCCGCGCCGCGCACCTGACTGCCCGCTTCGCTGCAGAGGAACAGCACCAGTTCACCCAGTTGCGGCGGGGTGACGAATTCCAGGGACGGCTGCTTCTCGGCTAGCAAATCATGCTGGGCCTGTTGCGGGTCCACACCCGTGGCGATGCGATCGTCGATCTGTTTCTGCACCAGCGGCGTCAGCACCCAGCCCGGGCAAATGGCGTTGCAGGTCACGTTGCTGGTAGCGGTTTCCAGGCCGACCACCTTGGTCAGGCCGATCACCCCATGCTTGGCCGCGACGTACGCCGCCTTGCCCACCGAACCGACCTGGCCGTGCACCGAGGCGATGTTGACGATCCGCCCCCAGCCCTTGGCGCGCATGCCCGGCAGACTCAGGCGGGTGGCGTGGAACACCGAGGACAGGTTAATGGCGATGATCGAATCCCAGCGCTCCACCGGGAAATCCTCCACCGCGGCCACGTGCTGGATGCCGGCGTTGTTCACCAGGATGTCGACGCCACCGAAGTCGCGCTCGGCGTAGGCGAGCATGTCGGCGATCTGCGCCGGGTCGCTGACGTCGGCCGGATGGTGGCCGACCTTGACGCCGTGTTGCGCGACTTCGGCGACGACCGCCGAAGCATCGCCAAAACCATTGAGAATCAGGTTGGCGCCGGCCTTGGCCAGGCTCAGGGCGATGCCCAGGCCGATGCCACTGGTAGAGCCGGTGACCAGGGCAGTCTTGCCCGCAAGAGTGGTTGTCATGAGTACCTCACACAATGCCAGTGGCGTAGAACACACCGATCACGAAGAACACCGCGAGGGTCTTGATCAGCGTAATGCAGAAGATATCTTTGTAGGCTTCGCGGTGGGTCAGCCCGGTCACCGCCAGCAGGGTAATTACCGCGCCGTTGTGGGGCAGGGTGTCCATGCCGCCGCTGGCCATGGCGGCCACCCGGTGCAGCACTTCCAGCGGGATGTTGGCGGCATTGGCAGCGTTGATGAAGGTTTGCGACATCGCCGCCAGGGCGATGCTCATGCCACCCGACGCGGAGCCGGTGATGCCCGCCAGCAGCGTCACGGTCACGGCTTCGTTGACCAGCGGATTAGGGATGCTCTTGAGCCAGTCGGCCAGCACCAGGAAACCAGGCAAGGAGGCGATCACCGCACCGAAACCGTATTCCGACGCGGTGTTCATCGCCGCGAGCAATGCACCGCCCACCGCGCTCTTGCTGCCTTCGGCCAGTTTGCTGCGGATGGCCCGGAAACCGAACAGCAGCACCATCACGATGCCCACCAGCAAGGCCGCTTGCACGGCCCAGATCGCGGTGAGCTTGGCGACGTCGCTGGTCACCGGTGCCGCCATGCCCGGCAGCGCCAGGCTGTGGGTCTTGCCGTACCACTGGGGAATCCACTGGGTGAACAACAGGTTCATGATCCCCACCGCCAGCAGCGGCGAAACGGCGATCCAGGGGTTGGGCAGCTTGATGTCTTCGGCGGTCTCCGGCTCGTTGCGCAGCTCGGTGCCGTAGCCCTCGCCCAGACGCAGGGCCTTGTTGCGCTGGCGCTGCAAGAACAGCATGCCGATGCTGAACACGAACAGCGTGCCGATCACCCCCAGCCACGGTGCCGCCCAGGCGGTGGTGTTGAAGAAGGTGCTCGGGATGATGTTCTGGATCTGCGGTGTGCCGGGCAGGGCGTCCATGGTGAACGAGAACGCGCCGAGGGCAATGGTGGCCGGGATCAGCCGCTTGGGGATATTGCTCTGGCGGAACATTTCGGCCGCGAACGGATAAACCGCGAAGACCACGACGAACAGCGACACGCCGCCATAAGTGAGCAGCGCGCAGACCAGCACGATCACCAACATGGCCTGGCGCGTGCCCAATAGGCGAATCGCCGCCGCGACGATGGAGCGGGAGAAACCCGACAGCTCGATCAGCTTGCCGAACACCGCGCCGAGCAGGAAGACCGGGAAGTACAGCTTGATGAACCCGACCATTTTTTCCATGAACACCCCGGTGAATGCAGGGGCGACGGCGGACGGATCGGTGAGCAGGACCGCGCCGAGGGCGGCGATGGGGGCGAAGAGGATAACGCTGTAGCCACGGTAGGCGGCAACCATCAGCAGCGCGAGGGCTGCCAAGGCAATGATCACACTCATGGTGTGTCTCCTGGATTGTTATTTTTGTGGGTGATGCTGTGGACGGGGCTATAGCGAGTTTTGTGCCAGGTAGGTAACTTATTGAAATATAAGAAATTTATGGATGATGGCGAGGAGGGGTTGAGAATTTTGTCTCTGTTTCGAGATTTTTGTTGAGTTTGCTGGCCTCATCGCGAGCAAGCTCGCTCCCACAGGTGGTCTCGGTATCAGGAAGAACGTCGATTCCTGTGGGAGCGAGCTTGCTCGCGATGAGCGCAAAGCGCTCCAAATGAGGAGTCTACTTATGGAGAGCCTTGTCTCTTTATTGAGACTCCGCAATCCCCAACGCCACCATCTTCTTGTACAGCGTCGACCGTCCGAGCCCCAACCGCTCGGCAGCCTCGATCACCCGCCCACCGCATTGCGCGAGGGTGGTTTCGATCAGATGCCGGTCGAATCGGGCCCGGGCCTGGCTGAAGGTTTCCTGGGGCAACGGCTCCAGGCGCGGACTAGTCGCGCGAACGACCGGCGTGAAGGTGCCGATGGCGGCGCGAATATCAGCGGCGGTGAGCACCAGGTCGTCACTGAGCAGCGCCGCGCGTTCCAGCACGTTGCGCAATTCCCGGATATTGCCCGGCCACGCATGCTGGCCCAGCAGGTCGAGGGCGTCGCGGTGCAGTTCGTGCTGGCTACGTAATTCTTCGAGAATCGCCTCGCTCAGGGCTGGCAAGTCATCCAGGCGCTCGCGCAGCGGCGGGACCTGGATCGGCAATACGTTGAGGCGGTAATACAGATCCGCGCGAAATTCGCCGCGCTTGATCGCGGCTTCCAGGTCGGTGGATGTCGCGGCGATCACCCGGACATCGCTTTGCAGCACCTCGTTGGAGCCGACCGGTTCGTATTCTTTTTCCTGTAGCACGCGCAGCAGTTTGCTTTGCAAGGGCAGCGGCATGTCGCCGATTTCGTCGAGGAACAAAGTCCCGCCCTGGGCGATTTGCAGTTTGCCGGCGCGGCCCTTGCGGTCGGCACCGGTGAAAGCCCCAGGCGCCGTGCCGAAGAATTCGGCTTCCAGCAGAGATTCTGGAATGGCGGCGCTGTTGATGCTGACAAATGCCTTGTGCGCACGCGGCGAGGCACTGTGGATCGCCTGGGCCAGCAACTCCTTGCCGGTGCCGGTTTCACCGAGCAGCAGCACCGGCGAATCGGTGCTGGCGCTGCGCCGGGCGCGGCGCTTGACTTCAAGGCCCGCGCTGCTGGTGCCAATGAAATGGGCAAAGTTGTACTTGGTCTGCCGCGCCCGCAGCAGTGAGCGGGTGGACGCCAGTTCTTCCTGCATGCTCAGGTAGCGCTTGAGCATCGGCGACAGGCTGCGCAATTCGTCGAACAGGGCGAAGCCGATGGCGCCGATCACCGCGCCGGCGTTGTCATGGATCGGCAGGCGCATGACCACCAACGGTTCCTTGGGCGTGTCCTGCATGTCCAGCAAGATCGGCCGCCCGGTGCGCACCACCTCACGCAGCAGGCTGCCCGGGATGACGCTTTCGCATGCGCGGCCGATGGCTTCCTGCGCCGAATTCAGGCCGAAGCGACGGGCATAGCGTTCGTTCATCCAGACGATATTGGCGTCACGGTCGACAATCACCGTGCCTTCGCTGGACTGCTCAATGATCTCGAACAACGAGCGGATCGCCAGCGTGCGCACGCGCTTGTAATCCTTGAGACTTTCGGTGGGGTTCATCGGCCATTTCCAGGGAGGACAGGCTTGCGGTAGGGAGCCGGTCGTTTGGCGGCATTATGCCGAGGCATGGACGCTGTTCAACACTCCCTTCTGAATCGTCGTGGTGAGGTGATCGATAAACTTGTACAGTTGCTCGACTCTGTACATAAAAAAGCGAACGGACCATGAACAAATTCAACCCTCGGAAGCTCAAGCTTTCCAAGTGGACGGCGTGCGAGCCGGTCAATCGGGAAAAGCATTTCCTCGTCGTCCAGTTGCTTTGCGACGAACAGGGAAGACCGACCCAGGTCGAGATGCAAGCCGTTCACAGCGCACGCAGCGAGCTTTTGGACTGGCAGGCGCTACGGGATAGCCGGCGTTGGAAGATGGGCTGGAGCTGAGGATCGAGCTGCGCAAAGAGAAAATTCTTTATCTTGTACAGAAATATAAAACTGTACAGGTTTTGATGAGTGATGGCTTAATGCTGCCCAGTCAACCTCTCGGGGAGCGGTACCCATGTTCATTCGCACTCGCAAGCATCAGGACGCTTTGCAAGACATCCAAGCCAGGCAGGCAGTTCTTGAAGCGGAGCGGGTAGCGCTTCAGGGTTCCATGGCAATGGTCGAATTCACGGTAACGGGAGAAGTGCTCGGCGCCAGCGCGCCTTTCCTCCGAATGACCGGCTATTCACCCGACGAGATCATCGGCAAGCACTACTCGATGTTCTGTGAACCCGCCTACGTGCGCAGCGGGGAACACGCGGCGTTATGGCGGCAGCTAGGGCGGGGGGAAAGCGCCGAGGCGCAATTTCTACACCGGCGGCGCGAGGGCGATGGGATCTGGGTAGAGGCCTGCTATGTCCCCGTGTGTACGCAGGGCTCGGGCGTGCAACGCATTGTCCAGATCGTTCGCGACAGCCACGAACGCGTGCTTCGTGCCCAGGCCGAGTCCAGTGTCATGCAGGCGATCGATCGTTCCATGGCAGTCATCGAGTTCGACCTGAGCGGTACCGTGCTGCGGGCCAACGACAACTTCCTCAAGGTCATGGGGTATCGACGCGAAGAAGTGCTCGGCCAGCACCACCGCCTGTTCTGCAAACCCAACGAAGTGCAGGACGAAGCCTATCGCGGCTTTTGGGCCGCGCTGAACCGTGGCCAATACATGAGCGGGCTGTTCCAGCGCGTCGACAAGCGAGGCGCGACGGTCTGGCTGCAAGCGACGTACAACCCGCTCTACGATGCCAATGGCCGCTTGTATGGCGTGGTCAAGTTCGCCACCGACAGCACTCGCGAGGTCGACCAGCGCCAGACTGAATCAAAAGCGGCGCGACTGGCCTTCGAAACATCGCGACAAACCGATGAGCACACGCAACTGGGAACCTCGGTTGTCCAGCAAACCGTGACGGTGGTGCAGAGCATTGCCGATGAATTGCAACAGGTCGCCCTGGGCATTGGCGCCTTGAGTGCCCAGTCCGAAGAGATCGGCAGCATTGTCGATGCCATCCGCGGCATTGCCGAACAGACCAACCTGCTGGCGCTGAATGCCGCCATCGAAGCAGCCCGGGCCGGGGAGCAGGGGCGTGGTTTCGCGGTG
>NZ_VDLV01000039.1:0-875 GCF_013608025.1 Pseudomonas brassicacearum subsp. neoaurantiaca
CGGCGACTATCGTGGGGCGACGTTCTCCAACACGCGATTCGCCAGCAACGAACCCAGCTCGACCAATGGCTGGATCTCAAAAAGCGTGGCGAGGGAGCTTGCTCCCGCTGGGCTGCGTAGCGGCCCCAAAATCTTGCGGTCGCTGCGCAACCGAGCGGGAGCAAGCTCCCTCGCCACGGGGTTTGATGGTGCGGCGGCTATTGTGGGGCGACGTTATCCAACACGCGATTCGCCAGCAACGAACCCAGCTCGATCAATTGCTGGATTCCCAGCAGCACATGGCGGTTGGAGCCTTCCATGTCGAAAGCCAGTTCGTTGACCATCGCATCGGCCGAGGCCAGGGTTTCGCTGAGGTTGGCCAGCAGGCATTCGTTGTCGAGGTCTTTGACGACGGTGAATAACTGGCCGGGCTTGGTGGTTTCTTTGGGTTCTGTTGGTTTTGTTGGTTTGGGCTTTAGATAAAAGTCCAATGCGCGGGTAGCGGCTTCTTCGAGTTGCTTGGCGTTTAGGCCGTCCAGGTAAGGAGAGTTGGGATCTGCTTTTGGAGGGTTTGGCGTAATTTTGAACATCGTTGCGTTACCTTTGATTTAGGCCGCAACCATCTCGCTACTAAACGAATGGAGGCAGCTGTGCGCAAGTTAGTAGACCGGTAAAGGCAACGGAACCCGGCGCGCCCGAGGGCGCCTCGCGCACAGCCACCATCGAGTGCAGGCAATGCCTGACTGATGAGACTCATGCAGCCGTTGCTATTACCGAGCTACTAAACCCGACCACTGATGGGCAGTGGCAGGCAAACGATAGAGCCCGGGGGCGAGGTGCACAAGCCGGCGGATTCTGGCGTAGTTGTAGGCAAAGGCGCAAGGATGTGTGGCTTG
>NZ_VDLV01000039.1:885-1834 GCF_013608025.1 Pseudomonas brassicacearum subsp. neoaurantiaca
TGCGTTTAGGCCGTCCAGATAAGGAGAGTTGGGATCTGCTTCTGGAGGGTTTGGCGTAATTTTGAACATCTACTAAGTCCTTAAGTGGAGCTGCAACCCTCTAGCTACTAAACAGAAGGGTGGCAGCTGTACGCAGGTTAGTAGACCGGGGACTTAGCAAGCCGGCGCGCCCGAAGGCGCCCTGCGCACAACCGCCATCAAATACAGGCACGAAAACGCCTGATTGAGGAGAGCCATACACCTCGCTAAATACACCGAGCTACTAAACCCGACCACTGATGGGCAGTGGCAGGCAAACGATAGAGCCCGGGGGCAAGGTGCACAAGCCGGCGGATTCTGGCGTAGTTGTAGGCAAAGGCGCAAGGATGTGTGGCTTGGTGGAAGGTTAAGGGAAAGCGAATAAACACCCTCTCGGATTCACCCTAAAACCCGTGGCGAGGGAGCTTGCTCCCGCTGGGCTCTGTAGGCGCTGGCAAAGCCTGCGATCTTTCTCTCCGGACTCATTTGGCAGCGTGAAGGTCGCGTTTGTGGCGAGGGGATTTATCCCCGCTGGGCTGCGCAGCGGCCCTAAAAATCTTGCGGTCGCTGCGCAACCGAGCGGGAGCAAGCTCCCTCGCCACGGGGTTTGATGGTGCGGCGACTATCGTGGGGCGACGTTCTCCAACACGCGATTCGCCAGCAACGAACCCAGCTCGATCAATGGCCGGATCTCAAAAAGCGTGGCGAGGGGATTTATCCCCGCTGGGCTGCGCAGCAGCCCTAAAAATCTTGCGGTCGCTGCGCAACCGAGCGGGAGCAAGCTCCCTCGCCACGGGGTTTGATGGTGCGGCGGCTAGCGTGGGGCGACGTTATCCAACACGCGATTCGCCAGCAACGAACCCAGCTCGATCAATGGCTGGATCTCAAAAAGCGTGGCGAGGGAGCTTGCTCCCGCTGGGCTGCGAAGCGG
>NZ_VDLV01000040.1:0-3947 GCF_013608025.1 Pseudomonas brassicacearum subsp. neoaurantiaca
AGGTGCACAAGCCGGCGGATTCTGGCGTAGTTGTAGGCAAAGGCGCAAGGATGTGTGGCTTGGTGGAAGGTTAAGGGACAGCGAATAAACACGCTCTCGGATTCACCCGAAAACCCGTGGCGAGGGAGCTTGCTCCCGCTCGGTTGCGCAGCGACCGCAACCGGTTGATGCGATATTTCTGTAGGACCGCGTCGGTCCTTTTGGGGCTGCTGCGCAGCCCAGCGGGAGCAAGCTCCCTCGCCACGGGCATCATCGTTCATCGCTGATGCGGTTTGGCTGTAGGTCAGGCCGGACCGTCAAACACCAACGACCCCTTGATCGTCGCCCAATGCGCCGCCTCGGCATCGCCCAGCTTTTCGGCCTTCACATAACTCAAGGCAAGCATCTTGCGCGTGCCCGGCAGTACCAGCGCCAACTGATACTGGAACACCTTTTCGTTGCCCTTGTTGAACTGGCTGCGCAATTCGATGGCTTCGACTTCCTGGTTCGCGCCCACGCGCAGCGTTGCGCCCGGTTGGCAGCGCAGGTCCTGGACTTGTTTTTCCAAACGCTTGAGTTGGTCGTCGAGATTGCTTTGCAGGGTTTCGCCCTCGGCGAGCAGGCTGCGGCTGACGATCAGGGACGTGCCCAGTTCGGGGAACTTGAGGATGTTGATCGATGCGTCGAGCAACTCGCTGGGTGGCAGTTGGAGCTGGAATTCGTTGAGGCGGTAAGTCATGGTGCGGGATTCTCGAAGTTAGCCCTTGGGCGCGGGGAATGCGGCGGCGACGTTGGCGTCGATGCTGGCCTTGACGCCCTGGCCGTCCGGCGTGGCGCCGGGGCCGCCGCCGTTGTTCAGGTGCAGCACGCCGCCGGTGTTGAACTCGGCATCGCCGCTGGCGTAGAAGCTGATCTGCACGCCGGACAGGTTGATCTGGCCGCTGGCGTTGAGCTCCAGGATGCTCTCGCCACAGACAAGACGCAGATTCTCGCCCACTTCGATGACGTAGCTCTGGCTGATGCTGTCGGTCTTGCGCTGGCCCACCGAGAGGATGTCTTCCTGTTTGACGATGCGCAGGCGGTTGTTGCCGATGGTCACCGTTTCGTCGTGGCCGATGCTCTTGTTGCGGTCGTGGCCCACCGAATGGCTTTCATCCACCTCGACCACAATGTCCTGGTTGCGCTCGGCGTGGATGTACAACTGCTCGGCGCCTTTCTTGTCTTCCATGCGGATTTCGTTGAAGTTCGCCGGCGAGCCGCCCTTGCTCGAACGGCTCTTCATGCCGCTCTGGGTGGCGTTCTCGGGCAAATCGTACGGCACGGTCTGTTCGGCGTTGTAGACGCGACCGGTGATAATCGGCCGGTCCGGATCGCCCTCGAGGAAGCTGACGATGACTTCCTGGCCGATGCGCGGAATTTGCATCGAGCCCCAATTTTTGCCGGCCCAGGATTGCGACACCCGAATCCAACACGAACTGTTTTCGTTGGATTGGTCGTGGCGGTCCCAATAGAAATGCACCTTCACCCGGCCGAACTGGTCGGTCCAGATTTCCTCGCCCTTGGGCCCGACCACCAATGCGGTTTGCGGACCCTTGACGATGGGCCGGTGGGTGATCGCCATCGGGCGAAAGCTCTGTTGGGCGTCGATGCAGGTCAGGCTGCTTTCGAACTGCGTCGAAGGCGCGCCAACGCCGCTCTCGCCGCTTTCCTGGGACAGGTAATAACGCGCGCCGACGATCAGGTATTCGCGGTTCTGGTCCTGGCGACTGAACCCGGTGAGGCTGAACAGATGCCCCGAGCCCAAGCCTCGGGCGTTACCCGCCAGCTCGACCTGTTCGTGCAAGGTCTGCAAGGCTTCGATGCGGGTGCGGGCGTAGTGTTCGCCGTCTTCGCTCTGCACGTAGGTGCCCGGGTAATCGAACAGCGGATAGTCGCCAGCGGTGTGCGGGCGGGGCATGGCCGAACGTACGTCGATGCGCGCGCTGGGGCGCTGGAAATCGTAGTCGTTGAGTTCCAGCGAGCCCGGCTGGACTTCCTGGGCCAAGTGCCAATCATGAATATGATCGCGCTCGCGCTGCTGCTCGTTCTTCGGATAGTAAGGCACCGATCCGTAGCCGGGCGCGGTGGTGTGGGCGCCGTAGGCGTCGGCCAGCACCAGCACATGGCGGCCCTGTTCATGGCGGAAGAAGTAGTAGATGCCTTCCTGTTCCATCAGGCGACTGACGAAGTCGAAACTCGTCTCGCGGTACTGCACGCAGTATTCCCATTCCCGATACGGGCGGCTCAGGGCATCTTCGAAATCGGAGAAACCCAGGTCACGGAACACTTGCTTGATGATCTGCGGAATGGTCAGGTTCTGGAAAATCCGGCAGTCAGAGGTGCGGGTCAGCAGCCACAGCCATGGTCGCAGCGTGGCTTGGTAACTGGCGAATTGGCCTTGGTCGACGTTCTGGCTGAAGCGCGCCACGATGCCGTGGAAATAGCGCTCGCCACCGCCATCGAGTTGCACGCTCACGCACATCGGTTTGCCGAGGACCTGGTTGAGGTCGATGGCGTTGTCCAGCGAGTGCAACTGCAACTCATAGTTGAACAGCCGCCCCAGCTCTTCGCCGCCGCCCATGTCCTTGAGCAACAGCACCTCGGGTCCCAGGGGGCTGGTGATCTTGGCCAGGCGGGAGGCTTGATTCAATAGCATGGGTCGTCCTTTATCGCTGCCGCAGTCCTTTGGATGCTGCGCAAGATTGCCGGCTTTGGAGGTTGAAGATCAAGCGATCGCACCCTTCGACAGCCCCTGCACAGGCAGGCAATCACCGGAGTAGTGACGCTGGTCGCATAATGTAGTTTGTTACGCCGGGCAGAGGAACCCGGTTCTTGATTGTTGCCAGGCATTACTTGAATATCTGCTCCTTCGCGCGTCACCTCACGTCCATGGAAAGCGATTACTGTGACTTCCTACCGCATTCAAGAAGCCGATCTCGAAATCCCCGATACCTGGCAGGACCAGAGCATCAATATTTTCAAGCTGCCGGCGGTCGGTCCTGCCAAAGAAGCCAGTTTCGTAGTCAGCCGCGACGCCACCCAGGGCGACGCACCCTTTGCCGAATACGTGGATCGCCAGCTCAAGAGCGCCGAGCAGCAATTGCCGGGCTTCAAGCTGGTCCAGCGCTGGGACACGGTCTTGCAGGGGCTCACGACCACGTTGCTCGATTACACCTGGCAACGCGAGGGGCGCGACCTGATGCTGCGCCAGGTGTTTATCGAGCGTAAGCCGGCGGTGCTGATCACCACCTTGACCACGACCCCGAACGATTTCCCCTATCACGAGCCGGCCTGGAAGCTGGCGATGCATTCGTTCAAGCCACAGCCGCCGATCGTCTGAGCATCGACACGTCCCACTGAGTACGCATACACATCATGGATGCACAGGCAGCGGCACGTCTGGGTGACGAAATAGCCCACGGGTTCGGGTTGGCCGCGATGGTCGCCGGCGCCGTGGCCGGTGCCTTGATCGGCGCGGCGGTCGTTGCCGCGACGGTCGCCACCGGCGGTGTGGCCCTGGCGATCATGGCCGGCTCGATTGCCGCCGGCGGCTTGTCGATGTTCCAGATCGTCAAGGGTCTCTCCACCATCTTCAACCTGCCCGAGCCCACGACGGGGGCGCTGATCATGGGCAGCTTCAATGTCTACATCAATGACCGCAATGCCATGCGGGCGGGCGAAGACATTTCGTCGTCCTGCACCGGGCTGCCGATGAACCACCCGATCTGGCCCTTTCCGGTGCTGATCGCCGAAGGCAGCGCCACGGTGTTCATCAACGGCAAGCCTGCCGCGCGCCTGCACAGCAAAATGGTCTGCGGTGCTCACATCAAGACTGGCAGCCCGAACACCTTCATAGGTGGGCCTACAGTGTCGGTGGCGTTTGTGCTGGACCTTGAAGGGTGGATGCATTCCGGGTTGGAAGTGTTGGG
>NZ_VDLV01000040.1:3957-6141 GCF_013608025.1 Pseudomonas brassicacearum subsp. neoaurantiaca
GGCCGCGCGCCTGCACAGCAAAATGGTCTGCGGTGCCCACATCAAGACGGGCAGCCCGAACACCTTTATCGGCGGGCCGACGGTGTCGGTGGCGTTTGTGCTGGACCTTGAAGGGTGGATGCATTCCGGGTTGGAAGTGTTGGGGTTGTTGGCGGCAGGTGCTGCGTTGGTCATGGCCGCCATGGCGGGTATCGCCGTGCTTGTGGAGTTCGTGGTGGTGGGCGGACTGATCGTGGGAGGCATGGAGCTTCTCGGCGATTTAGGTGACCGCCTGGGGCCTGGTTATCGGGACCTGCTGCAAGGTGTCGCCGGCATGGCGATGTTGGGGCTGAGCCCGAAAATGGCGAAGGCCGCCAAGCCTGCCGAACTGCCGCCGCCCAAGTACAAGCCTGGCGTCACCGAGGCCGATATCCTGGCCATGCCGAAAGGGTCGCGACCCGAGGCCTACAAGTACTTGTCACCCCGGTATGTGAAAGAACACTTGGCCCAGTTCGAGAACGGCGCCTCACGCTTCACCACAAAGGCCAACCTGGACAAATACGGCATCGCCCAGCGCGATGGCACGACATTCCTCATGCCCAAGGCTGAAGCCGATCAATTGGTTGCCAACGCCAAGGGTGACAAGCGGGCGTTGGAGAAGGCGCTGGGGCTGCCAGAAAATACCCTGGAAAGCAGTACCCTGGTGCGGGTCGATATTCCCGCGCCTAAAGACATGAACCTGCGGATTCCTTCAGGTAACGAGGCCGGTGCCAACGAGTTCTGGATTCCTGGCGGCAAGCTGCCGACTGGTGCCAGCGAGGCGGTCATCGATGCCGGGGGCATTTTGCCCAAAGACTTCAGTTGGACGCCGTTATGACCGTAGAGGTAAGCAAATCATGAAATTCCAAGATGTTCTGGTCAGTCGCGAGCACATGTTCTCCGTGGGCATCGAACAGGACTCGGGTCGGTTCTACGTGTCCATACCGGTTAGCAATGGCATGGCCGACTACGAGGAATACTATGAAATCAACCAGGCGACTTTTGAGCTGTTCAAGCGTGACCCGGATGCCGCGCTGCCGTTTGTGGCGCGTTGTAAAAAGCGTGAGCTGGATGAGCTATTGATTGTCCAGCCGGGAACGAACCGCGGCACCGCCATCTGATCGTCGAAGGCAGCGCCACGGTCTTGATCAATGGAAAACCGGCGGCGCGCTTGCACAGCAAAATGGTCTGCGGAGCTCACATCAAGAGCGGCAGCCCAAATAGGTCGCGAAATGTCCGAAGAACCATACGAGAAGGGCTTTGATCGCCAATGAGCATTCTGGACGCTGCAATCGCCCTGGCTTCCAGGGTCCACGCGGGCCAGGTGGATAAGGCCGGCAAGCCCTACATCCTCCACCCGTTGCGCCTGATGATGAAGTTCGACGGGCTTGAAGAGCAACTGGTCAGCCTGTTGCATGATGTGGTCGAAGACGGCGATGTCACGCTGGATGAGCTGCGCAAGCTTGGTATTCCCGAGGCCGCAGTGACGGCTATCGACTGCCTGACCAAGCGCGAGGGCGAGTCCTATGAGCAATTCATTGCGCGGATTCGTCCCAATCCACTGGCGACCCAAGTGAAGATAGCGGACATCCACGACAATCTTGACCTCACTCGGCTGCCTGTCGTGCGCGACAAGGACCTGGAGCGCGCCGCGAAATATCATCGGGCATTGCTTTACCTGCAGGCGCAATGAACCTTGGCACGGCCATTCGCTTGCGCCAACCGCGACCACGATCTGCGAGCCATCGATACATCCCTGTGCAGTTGTACAAACCAGTAAGGTAAATTTTCGCAATGGATGCACAGGCTGCAGCACGTCTGGGAGACGAAATAGCCCACGGGTTCGGGTTGGCCGCGATGGTCGCCGGAGCCGTGGCCGGTGCCCTGATCGGCGCCGCGGTCGTTGCCGCGACGGTCGCCACGGGCGGCGTGGCCCTGGCGATCATGGCTGGCTCGATTGCCGCCGGCGGCTTGTCGATGTTCCAGATCGTCAAGGGTCTCTCCACCATCTTCAACCTGCCCGAGCCCACGACGGGGGCGTTGATCATGGGCAGCTTCAACGTCTACATCAACGCCCGCAATGCCATGCGGGCGGGCGAAGACGTTTCGTCGTCCTGCACCGGGCTGCCGATGAACCACCCGATCTGGCCCTTTCCGGTGCTGATC
>NZ_VDLV01000040.1:6151-10909 GCF_013608025.1 Pseudomonas brassicacearum subsp. neoaurantiaca
GCGGCAGCGGGCGGAGCCTTGTTGCTCGCGGCTTTTGCCGGCGCTGCCGCTTTCTTCGGCGCCCTCGCCGTCGGTGGTGCGCTGTACGCCGGCATGGAGTTGCTGGGTGATTTGGGCGACCGTCTCGGCCCCGGCTATCGGGACTTGTTCCAAGGCGTGGCAGGCATGGCCCTGCTCGGTGCTGGTCCGAAGCTGGCCCGTAAGCCCATGACGGCGGCCGAGCGAACAATCCTGGCTCGTCAGCGACAGGAGCAGATGCTCAAGGACAATCGAGGATTCAACATTAGCCCGACGGCATGGGATACATACCCTACGATTGGCCGGGCCGGTACTTTTGTTTCTGACAAGAAAGGCATCACCGACGTTATCGGGAATTTTTCGGGCCGTTCCAAGATCACCATCAGTGGTAAAAAAGCTGCAGAACTGGAGCGCGCCTTTGGTTTGGAAAAAGATGCGCTTAAAGGCGGATTCAAGATCAGGCAGGTCGATGATGTCGTGGGGCGCATGCCCAGAAGCCCGATGGAGGGGAACCAATATTTCCTGGGACCAGGCAAACACTTGCCAGGTGGAGCTCCAGAAATGGTTGTCGAATCGATTCCAACCAAGGATGCGGACGGTATTACTACTTTAACCGAGGTATTTGTCAGTGATTAATGATGTGTTGAAGGCGTACGTGGAAAAAGCGGACGGTGACGTGATTCGTGTTCAAGTCATCGATAACGCCTTGGATTCGCCTTTGCGGACCATTGGATTTTCGAATGCGGCAGAGAAAGATATCTACGTTCTGCAGGTTGCGGACAACAAGCAAAAGGCCAAGGTGTTCGATGAACTCCGTTCATTGGGCGTGGCCTTTTCCGCGGGCAAGGAATGGTGCCCTTCCGAAGTGTTCGAATACCTTCGCGACGAGCAATTGCTGAGCGGCAAGTACTTGCGAGTCGCATGGACGCAGCCCGGTCAATACCGGCTTACGAGCGAGTGAAATTTGCTTCCTTGGACAACGTATTGCAGCTGGCCCTGGCCAATGACGCGTTGGATAGATTTCTCGTTGGCGAGCCGTTCTATTTTCAAGAAGCCAGGAATGACAATGCAGAACCGCAGAACGTCGTCGCGGCATTCGATCAGCTGGTGCTGCGTTACTGGCAACAGACTCACGACAGTCAGTTTCCCGGGCGCTTCGTGGCGGCTTTGCTCAAGATCCTCGCGACCTACCCTGACCGCAATCGGGCGATATATGTCGCTGCGGTGTGGGTCTGGTATTACCGGTTTTGCCTGAGCAAAAAGCAGGCACAACCCGAGGGGCTTTATGCCGACCTGTTCGAGATCGACATGGGCGCCGTGGCGTTGGCTCTTCAGCGCCAGCTTGAGCTCAACAAGGCTGAGCTGGTGCAGGACACGCGGTGGGCGGGCGGCACTTGGAACAGCCAGAACGGCTTGTGGGGGCCACTGATGCGCACCGCCTTGGTCGTCCGGGATAAGCTGGGCGGCCCTGACTTCGTGCCGGTCAATCATTGAGCGACTAGTACTGTATTCGGGGCTATCGGTGGACCCGTGGCGAGGGAGCTTGCTCCCGCTTGAGTGCGAAGCGCTCACAAAAGGGGCTGCTACGCAGCCCAGCAGGAGCGAGCTCCCTCGCCACGGGGATCTTCGTTTTTTTAAGTCAGCAGCGTTGCCGTCAGGTTAGGGGTGTTCCGGCCGTGGACTTCATGGTTTGGCCTTCGCCGGGAACAACGCTTTTACCGCCGCATCGATAACGCCCTTGATGCCCTTGCCTTTTGCATCCACTTCGCTGGCACCACCGGAGTTGAGGTCCAGGCGGCCGCCCGTGTCGATGTTGCCATTGCCACTCGCATAGATATTGAACGCGGTGCCCGAGATGTTGATCTCGCCGCTGGCGTTGAACTCCAGCACGCTCTTGCCGCATACCAGTCGAATCTGCGAACCCGCCTCCACGAGGTATTGGGTGCTGATGCTGTCGCTCTTGGTTCCGCCGACGAGCAAAGCATCGTTGCGCTGCACGGCCCGCAGCCGGTCTTGGCCAATCCGTACGGTTTCGTTGTGGCCGATGCTTTTGTTGCGGTCGTGGCCCACCGAATGGCTTTCATCCACCTCGACCACGATGTCCTGGTTGCGCTCGGCGTGGATGTACAACTGCTCGGCGCCTTTCTTGTCTTCCATGCGGATTTCGTTGAAGTTCGCCGGCGTACCGCCCTTGCTCGAACGGCTTTTGGTGCCGCTCTGCGTGGCATTGGCGGGCAGCGCATAAGGGACGGTTTGCTCGGCGTTATACACACGGCCGGTGATGATCGGCCGGTCGGGGTCGCCTTCGAGGAAGCTGACGATCACTTCCTGGCCGATACGCGGGATCTGCACCGAGCCCCAATTCTTGCCGGCCCAAGCCTGCGACACACGAATCCAGCACGAGCTGTTTTCGTTGGATTGGTCGTGACGGTCCCAGTAGAAATGCACCTTCACTCGGCCGAACTGATCGGTCCAGATTTCCTCGCCCTTGGGGCCGACCACCAGCGCCGTCTGCGGCCCCTTGACGATGGGGCGGTGGGTGATCGCCATCGGGCGAAAGCTCTGTTGGGCGTCGATGCAGGTCAGGCTGCTTTCAAATTGCGCCGAAGGCGCGCCAACGCCGCTCTCGCCGCTTTCCTGGGACAGGTAGTAACGCGCACCGACGATCAGGTATTCGCGGTTCTGGTCCTTGCGGCTGAAGCCTGTGAGGCTGAACAGATGCCCCGAACCCAGGCCTCGGGCGTTACCCGCCAGCTCGACCTGTTCGTGCAAGGTCTGCAAGGCCTCGATGCGGGTGCGGGCGTAGTGCTCGCCGTCGGTACTTTGCACGTAGGTGCCGGGGTAATCGTAGAGCGGATAGTTGCCAGCGGTGTGCGGGCGGGGCATGGCCGAGCGCACATCGATGCGCGCGCTGGGCCGTTGGAAATCGTAGTCGTTGAGCTCAAGCGAACCCGGTTGGACTTCCTGGGCCAGGTGCCAGTCGTGGATGTGGTCGCGCTCGCGCTGTTGCTCATTCTTCGGGTAGTAGGGCACCGACGCATAGCCGGGCGCACGGGTATGAGCGCCATAGGCGTCGGCCATCACCAGCACATGGCGGCCCTGTTCATGGCGGAAGAAATAGTAGATGCCTTCCTGCTCCATCAGACGACTGACGAAATCGAAACTCGTTTCGCGGTACTGCACGCAGTATTCCCACTCGCGATACGGATGGCTCAGGGCGTCTTCGAAATCGGAAAAGCCCAGGTCGCGGAACACCTGCTTGATGATCTGCGGGATGGTCAGGTTCTGGAAAATCCGGCAATCGGAAGTGCGGGTCAGCAGCCATAGCCATGGTCGCAGGGTGACCTGGTAACTGGCGAACTGGCCCTGGTCGACGTTCTGGCTGCAGCGGGCGACGATGCCATGGAAATGCCGTTCGCCGCCGCCGTCCAACTGCAGGCTCACGCACATCGGTTTGCCGAGCAGTTGGTTGAGGTCGATGGCGTTGTCCAGCGAGTGCAGCTGCAACTCATAGTTAAACAGCCGCCCCAGCTCTTCGCCGCCGCCCATGTCCTTGAGCAGCAGTACCTCGGGTCCGAGGGGGCTGGTGATCTTGGCCAGGCGGGAGGCTTGGTTGAATAGCATCGGTTATCTCATCGTGATAATGGTTGCCTGCTGATTGCCTGACGACACCGGAACAACTGTGGGAGCGAGCTTGCTCGCGATGGCGGCGTGTCAGTCAACATGGATGTTGAATGTGACTGCGCTATCGCGAGCAAGCTCGCTCCCACAGGGTTAGACGGTGTTCCTTCGAGTCAGGCCGCGTCGCTGAAATCGTACTTCAGCTCGTTGTCCACCGCGCTGATCCGCACGCCGGCCATGGCCTTGCCTTCAAGCATGCGGGTGAGGAACTCACGGCTCATGTCCGGTAGCAGGCTGTTGGTCAGGATGGTGTCGATCATGCGCCCGCCGCTTTCGGTTTCGGTGCAGCGCGAGACGATCAGGTCGATCACCGCGTCGTCGTAGTCGAAGGCGACTTTGTGGGTGCTCTCCACGCGCTTCTTGATGCGGTTGAGTTGCAGGCGGGTGATTGCCTTGAGCATCTCGTCGCTGAGTGGGTAGTACGGAATCGTCACCAGACGGCCGAGCAAGGCCGGCGGGAAAATCTCCAGCAGCGGCTGGCGCAAGGCCTTGGCGATCTCTTCCGGCTCGGGCACGTTCTGCGGGTCCTTGCAGACCTGGGCAATCAGCTCGGTGCCGGCGTTGGTGGTCAGCAGGATCAAGGTGTTCTTGAAGTCGATCACCCGGCCTTCGCCGTCCTCCATCACGCCTTTGTCGAACACCTGGAAGAAGATTTCATGCACGTCCGGGTGGGCTTTTTCCACCTCGTCCAACAGCACCACGCTGTACGGTTTGCGCCGCACGGCTTCGGTCAGCACGCCGCCTTCGCCGTAGCCAATGTAGCCCGGTGGCGCGCCCTTGAGGGTCGATACGGTGTGGGCTTCCTGGAACTCGCTCATGTTGATGGTGATGACGTTCTGCTCGCCGCCGTACATGGCTTCGGCCAGGGCCAGGGCGGTTTCGGTCTTGCCCACGCCGGAGGTGCCGGCGAGCATGAACACGCCAATCGGCTTGCTCGGGTTGTCGAGGCCGGCGCGGGAGGTCTGGATGCGCTTGGCGATCATCTGCAAGGCATGGTCCTGGCCGATGATGCGTTTCTTCAGGTGCTGGTCGAGGTTGAGCACGGTTTCCAGTTCATTG
>NZ_VDLV01000007.1 GCF_013608025.1 Pseudomonas brassicacearum subsp. neoaurantiaca
AACATCAATGGCCAGGTTTACCGTGGAGAGCTCCGCCAAGGGCGTCTGGCTCGGGCACAAGGTAATCAGCGAGGCACCGCTTTCACGCACCAGATTGGCGGTGATCAACAGGTCTTTGGAACGTCCGGACTGGGAAATGCAGATTGCCACGTCGGTCGGCTTCAACGTGACGGCTGACATGGCCTGCATGTGCGGGTCGGAATAAGCCGCTGCCGTAAGCAACAATCGGAAGAACTTGTGCTGGGCATCGGCTGCCACCGCGCCCGAGGCACCGAAGCCATAGAACTCGACGCGCTGGGCCTGGGACATGGCCGTAACGGCTTTCTGCAACGCCACCGGGTCGAGCTTTTCACGAACCTCCATCAACGTGTGCAGGGTCGTATCGAAGATTTTCAGGCTGTAGTCGGCGACCGAATCGTCTTCATGAATTGCGAACTGGCCAAAGCTCGCACCGGCCGCCAGGCTTTGCGCCAACTTGAGTTTCAGGTCCTGGAAACCCGAACAACCAATGGCCCGGCAAAAGCGCACGATGGTCGGTTCGCTGATGCCAACGCTGTGGGCAAGATCGGCCATGGAACTGTGCATCACGGCCGCAGGATCGAGCAGTACATGATCGGCGACTTTCAGCTCCGACTTGCGCAGCAGGTGGCGTGACTGGGCGATGTGTTGCAACAGGTTCAAAGGGCTGGACTCTTGTTATGGGCAGGTGCCGGGATGTAGCAATCTTGTAGTTATACTACAAGAAGTGTCTTTATGCCTGTCCAATACGTAACTGATTTAGCCCTGCCAACCTTTGTTTTGGCGGGGAACGCTTCATGTAGCCGCGCCGCGAGGCAAGCGGGGAAAGTTTGAAACGATTCCTCGATCCAAACCGGCGTGCTGTCCTATTTTTGCGCCCCCAACAAGCGAGCCAAGCCTTCAGCGCCGACCGGCCGACTGATGAGATACCCCTGGACTTCATCGCATTGTTCGTTTTTCAGGAAATCGAGCTGCCCTTGCCGCTCCACGCCCTCGGCCACTACCTTGAGTGAAAGCCCATGGGCCATCGCAATGATCGCGCGGGTAATGGCCGCGTCCTCGCCGCCCTCCTCCAGGCCGCGAATGAAGGCTTGGTCGATTTTCACGTAGTCCACCGGAATACGCTTGAGGTAGCTCAGGGAAGAATAGCCGGTGCCAAAATCGTCGATGGCCAGCTTGACCCCCAAATCCCGTAGCTGCTGGAAGGTCGCGATAATGTGTTCAACGCTGTCCAGCAGTTGGCTCTCGGTTAATTCCAGCTCAAGAAATTGCGGCTCCAGGCCGGTTTCTTCCAGCACTTGCCGCACAAGGCTGACTAGCTTGCCCTGGCGCAATTGATGCACCGACAAATTGACCGACACCCTGATCGGCGCGAGCCCCTGGCGCTGCCATTCACACGCCTGCCAGCAGGCCTGGCGCAATACGAACTCACCAATCGGACCGATCAACCCGGTCTCTTCGGCCAGGCCAATGAAATCTCCCGGAGGGACTTGGCCCATGCTTGGGTGGTCCCAGCGCACCAGGGCCTCAGCGGCATTCAGACGACCGGTCGCCAGGCACAATTTGGGTTGGTAAAACACCTTCAATTGCTGTTCTTCCAATGCCTTGCGCAATTGGTTTTCCAACTGCAAGCGCTCTAGTGTGCTGGCCTGCAGGCTATCGGTATAAAACTGAAAGTTATTTCCGCCCAAGTGTTTTGCATGCTGCATGGCCATGTTGGCCTGGCTGACCAGCATGGAAATTTCCCGCGCGTTATCGGGCAACAGGCTGATGCCAATGGATGCGCTGACCACCAGTTCGTGGCCATCGATGGTCACCGGCACGCGGAGTTTGGTTGCCAGCCGGGTCGCAACGCGCGCCAGGCTCGAAAGATTGCCGTAGGCGTCGAACAGCACCGCGAACTCGTCTCCGGACAGCCGGGCGATGGTATCGGCCTCCGGCAGTGCATTGATCAGGCGCCGAGCCATTTTTTGCAGCAACTGGTCGGCGATGTCATGACCGAGGCTGTCGTTGAGCAGCTTGAAACGATCCAGATTGATATGCAGCAGCGCCAGGCTCCGTCGTCCACCCTGACGCACCCGCTGATGGGCTTCTTGCAGGCGCTCGCGGAACAGTGAACGGTTCGCCAGACCGGTCAGTTCGTCGTAATGCGTGAGATAGCGCATCCGCTCCTCGGACTCGCGTCGGGCCGAGAGATCCGCGAAGAAGCCGACGATATGGCTGACGTTGCCCCGCAGATCGCGGACCACGTTCAGCTGCAGCCACTGCGGATAAAGCTCGCCGTTGGCGCGAGCCTCCACCAGTTCGCCCTGCCAGGTGCCGTGTTGCTTGAGCGCTTGGCGAATGATCGAATAGTGTCGGCGGGCATCGCGGCTGCATGGCAGGTCAACCACATTGCGCCCCAGCATGTCGGCGATATTGAACCCGGTCACCCGCGTGAACGCCTGGTTGGCAGCCAGCAACGCGTAGTTCGGGTCGAAGATCACGATGCCTTCGCTGGCCGCCTCGAACACCGTGGCCGCCAGTTGCCGCTGCTGTTCAAGTTCTTTGCTTGCGCTGATGTTTCGCCGGGTGCCGACCATGCGTAGAACCCGACCGCCAGCGCTACGCTCCACGGCTCGACCGCGATCTTCGATCCAGACCCAATGGCCATCGCCGTGACGGACACGGTATTCGATCTGGTAATCCTCGCTACGGCCCTTCAGGTGCTCGACAAGCGCACGCTTGAGCGCAGGAAGGTCTTGCGGATGCAGCCGCGGGGTCAGATGGCTGAGCATCGCCGTGACGTATTCGGGCTCCAGGCCAAACAGTTCCTTGAGTTGGGTGTGGTGGACTTCGTCAGTCTGCAGGTTCCAATCCCAGAGCCCCAGCTCGCTGGCTTTCAGGGCCAGGGCCAGGCGCGCCTCGCTTTTACTCAGGGCTTGGCTGGCCGCGTCCAGCTCCAGGCTGCGTTGCGCCACGCGTTCTTCCAGGCCAACCTGGGCCGCACGCAGCCGGGCTTCGGCAGAACGGCGCTGTTCGACCTCACGCGCCAAGGCCTCGTTAAGCTGCGCGCCACGGGCTTGCGCCTGCTGCAAATGCTCGATCAGGGCCTGGTTCTGAAACCGTCGCAGCATGCCGTTGCGTATCAGCCGGTTGACCTGCCAGGCCACCACACTGAGGAAAACCAGCAGGACCAGCCCAAGCCAGCCCCAACCGAGCTGCTGTTCATCACCGCCCCAGAAAAGATAACCGATTGCCGGCAACAGGCACGGCAAGGTGAAGGACAGGTACGCTGAAAGGCTGACGGCGTAGGCAACGCTGGCCGACAACGTAGCCGCGCCGATCAGGCCAAACGCCCAGGCCTGTTGTTGGAAGCTGTCCGCCGGAACCAGCGCAATGCCGGCCCCGGCCAGCGTCAGGCCGGTCATGGCCGAGCCCAGCAAAAACATGCGCAACCAGATCGGGTGCGCCTGGCGGCTTGGCATCGCCGAATCGAACGCTGCCACCTGGATCACCCGCAGCGCTACCAGCGACAACAACCAGACCAGCCATACGCTGACCAGGAAATAGCGCGATGGCTGCCACAACAGTGCGGCACAGACCAGACCGTTGATCAGCATGAACAGCGTGGGCAGCAGTGAGCCCTGATACAGCAGCCTTGTGCGTTCGACCGCCATTTCCGTGGCGTACTGCTTGTAAATGACCCGCGGCTCAACACAAGGGCCAGCCAGATCGGAATTGAAGGTCATAGTCGATGTTCTTGTTCTTATTCAGGGGCGCATGGTGCACCCGAAACGAGAACCGAGCATACACAAGCCAAAGGCCATCCCACACTGCTCTCGCTCATAAAAATGCTGAAAAAATGGCCATTCCACTGGGCATTGGTGACGCCAGGCGAGCGCCATCCATGCCTGTAGAGGCTGACCAACCGGTCGTCACCAAGCGGTGTTTTGTCGGTTGATGCAAAGCTCGGTTTGCCCGGGGTGGCGCCGCACCCTAGAATGCGCCGATGCGCGATGATCTCTCCCTTCTGCTGAACTCCCTTAACGATGCCCAACGCCAGGCAGTTGCTGCCTCCGTTGGCCGTCAGTTGGTCCTGGCCGGTGCCGGCTCCGGCAAGACCCGAGTGCTGGTGCACCGTATCGCCTGGTTGATCCAGGTCGAGAACGCCTCGCCCCATTCGATCCTGTCGGTGACCTTTACCAACAAGGCTGCCGCCGAGATGCGTCATCGCATCGAACAGCTGATGGGCATCAATCCCGCCGGCATGTGGGTCGGTACGTTCCACGGTCTGGCGCATCGCCTTCTGCGAGCCCACTGGCAGGAAGCCGGCTTGAGCCAGACTTTCCAGATCCTGGATAGCGATGACCAGCAACGCCTGGTCAAGCGGGTCATCCGCGAGCTGGGCCTGGACGAACAACGCTGGCCGGCCCGTCAGGCCCAATGGTTCATCAACGGCCAGAAAGACGAGGGCCTGCGCCCACAACATATCCAGGCCAGCGGCGACCTTTTCCTGGCGACCATGCGCAGCATCTATGAAGCCTACGAGGCGGCGTGCCAGCGTGCCGGCGTCATCGACTTCTCCGAGCTGCTGCTACGGGCCCTGGATCTCTGGCGTGACCACCCTGGCCTGCTGGCTCATTACCAGAAGCGCTTCCGGCATGTCCTGGTGGACGAATTCCAGGACACCAACGCCGTTCAATATGCATGGTTGCGCCTGCTCGCCAAGGGCGGCGACAGCCTGATGGTGGTGGGTGACGACGACCAGTCGATTTATGGCTGGCGTGGCGCGAAGATCGAGAACATCCACCAGTACTCGGCGGACTTTCCCGACGCCGAGGTCATTCGCCTCGAACAGAACTATCGCTCCACCGCCGGCATCCTCAAGGCTGCCAACGCCCTGATCGCCAACAATACCGGGCGCCTGGGCAAGGAACTGTGGACCGACGGCAGCGAAGGCGAGGCGATCAATCTCTACGCCGCCTTCAACGAACACGATGAGGCCCGCTATGTAGTGGAAACCATCGAGAGCGCCTTGAAGACCGGCCTGGCCCGCAGCGACATCGCCATCCTGTATCGCTCCAACGCCCAGTCGCGGGTGCTTGAAGAGGCCTTGTTGCGCGAACGGATCCCTTACCGGATCTATGGTGGACAGCGCTTCTTCGAGCGCGCCGAAATCAAGAACGCCATGGCCTACCTGCGCCTGATCGAAGGCCGTGGCAACGACGCGGCCCTGGAGCGGGTAATCAACGTGCCGACGCGGGGCATCGGCGAGAAAACCGTCGAGGCGATTCGCGAACATGCCCGTCACAGCCATGTGTCGATGTGGGAAGCCATGCGCCTGCTGGTCGACAACAAGGGCGTGACCGGTCGCGCCGCCGGCGCCCTGAAGGCCTTCATGGATTTGATAGAAGACCTGGCTGCCAAGTGCGGGGAAATGCCGCTGCACCTGATGACCCAGACCGTCATCGAGCAATCCGGCTTGATCGCTTATCACGAAGCGGAAAAAGGCGAGAAAGGCCAGGCCCGGGTGGAGAACCTTGAGGAACTGGTCAGCGCCGCGCGCAACTTCGAAACGACCGAAGAAGACGAAGACCTGTCGCCCTTGTCGGCCTTCCTCGGCCATGCCTCCCTGGAGGCGGGCGACACCCAGGCTGACGAGCATGAAGACAGCATCCAGCTGATGACCCTGCACAGCGCCAAGGGCCTGGAATTCCCGTATGTGTTCCTGGTGGGCATGGAGGAAGGCCTGTTTCCGCACAAGATGAGCCTGGAAGAACCCGGACGCCTGGAAGAAGAACGCCGCCTCGCCTACGTTGGCATCACCCGCGCCATGCAGAACCTGGTGATGACTTACGCGGAAACCCGACGTTTATATGGCAGCGAGACCTACAACAAGGTGTCGCGCTTCGTACGAGAAGTGCCGAAAGGTCTTATCCAGGAAGTACGGCTTTCCAACAGCGTCAGCCGTCCGTTCGGCGGCAGCCAGCAGCAAGGCACCAGCAGCCTGTTCGGCGGAAGTGATATTCCGGAAACCGGCTTCAGCCTTGGCCAGGCGGTACGGCATTCGGTGTTCGGCGACGGTGTGATCCTCAACTTTGAAGGCGCCGGTGCCCAGGCTCGGGTGCAGGTCAACTTCAGCGAAGGCAGCAAATGGCTGATGCTGGGGTACGCCAAGCTCGAGGCGATCTAGCGATCTGCATAGAACCTGTGGGAGCGAGCTTGCTCGCGATAGCGGTAGATCAGCCACTATTGATGCTGACTGACACGCCGCCATCGCGAGCAAGCTCGCTCCCACAGTTCGTTCTGGGGAAGCCAGAACATTTCCGATAGAACTTGTCCCTCTTTCCTACAGCCCAAAGCGAACTGGCCTGCTTGCACAGCCGAACCTGAACCTCAGCTGTCACGCAAAAGCCCGAAACACTCTGCCGCTAGCCAGCAACAGTTCAGCTGTGCAACATGGCGCGCGTGCTATCCACAAATGGGAATGCCTTTATATGAAACGTTTTCTTAGCATCGCCATGGCCTTGTGCATCGGCCTGACGATGGCCATCGACGCCAATGCCGCCAAGCGTTTTGGCGGTGGTAAAAGTTCGGGCGCAGCCCCGACTCACCAGACCAGCCAGATGGCGCCGTCCTCTGCCGCCGGGTCCACTGCCGCCACCGCAGGCGCGGCCGGTGCTGCTGGCGCCGCTACCAAGGCCAGCGGTGCTTCGCGTTGGCTCGGCCCCCTGGCCGGTATCGCCGCCGGTGGCCTGCTCGCTTCCATGTTCATGGGCGACGGTTTCCAGGGCATGCAGATCTTCGACATCCTGATCATGGCGGTCATCGCCTTCCTGGTTTTCCGTTTCATCGCAGCCCGTCGTCGCAAGCAGCAGGAGCAGTTCGCTCCGGCCGGTCATGCGCCGATGCAGCGTGAAGTGTTCAACCAGCAGCCTGCCGGCGGTTCGATCTTCGGTGGCGCGGCCGCTCCAGTGGCGCGTCCAGTGATCAATGCGCCCGCCTGGTTCAACGAGCAGCGCTTCATCGAAGCGGCGCGCAGCCACTTCATGTCGTTGCAGCAGCACTGGGACGCGAACGAAATGGACAAGATCGCCGAGTTCGTAACCCCGCAACTGCTGGAGTTCCTCAAGCGCGAGCGGACCGAGCTGGGGGACGGCTACCAGTCCACCCACATCGAGAACCTGCAGGTGCAACTGGACGGCGTCGACGACCGCGCCGATAAGACCATCGCCACCCTGACCTTTATCGGTGTGTCGAAAGATTCCCGCTTCGACCAGGGTGAGGCGTTCAGCGAAAGCTGGAACATGGAACGTGCCCAAGGCGAGAACCAGCCTTGGCTGGTGGCTGGTATCCGCCAGAACGGTTGAACCTTTCCGCGTTTCGCATGTTGAAATAAAAGAACCCCGGCACTTGCCGGGGTTTTCTATTTCGCAGTTGCATCTACGGCGGGCTACTGTATAAACCGCCCATATAAAACCGCGCCATCGAGAAAGAGGATCCCGGACGTGGAAGAAATCATCGAACAATTACGCGAAGCCAACGAACCCGTACCGGTTCCGCTGGAGTTACCTGATGAAGATCTGCTGGTAGAAATCGAAGAGCAGCTATTCATCGATATCCCATTCGTGTTCAGGGAGTTTTTGCTGACCGTCAGCGATGTCGTCTATGGCAGCCTGGAGCCGGTGACCGTTACCGATCCGCAATCCCATACCTACCTGCCGGATGTCGCGGCCAACGCATGGGACGCTGGCGTCGATCGGAGCCTGATTCCGATTTGCCAGGACGGCGACGATTATTATTGCGTCGAAGAAGACGGCACCGTGGTGCTGTGGCAGGCCGAGGAAGAGCTGATCGCCGAGGAGACCTGGGAGTCGGTCTGGCATTGGGCTCGGGACGTCTGGTTGGAAAGCTGATCCGCCAGCCCGTCGCTGGTCAATGCCCGGACGATTCCTTGTGATTGTCCAGCGTATCGAGCAACGCCACCTGCATCCGCGTGTGCAGGCGGACGAACCAGCGCGAGAGCAACGCCGCCACGGCAGTCGCTACCACGGCAATCAGCAACAGCAACTTGTTGGTCGGCAAGATACTGGCCGACAAGGCTGCCAATAGCAGGAAGATCACCAGCAGCGACAGGATCGGGATCACTTCGGCAATCACCCGACGCACGCGCTGGGTGTGGCGGCCGGCCATCTCCGGCTTTACACCCATCTCCGCCAACAACATCGACAATGCCTTGAGCTTGCGGTACGCCGCGATCAGGAACGGCAGCGACAGCAGCAGCGCTGCGCCCCAAATCAGCGCCTTTTGCCAGCTCGGGTCGCTGATCCACGCTTGCAGATAAGCAGCCATCCGCTCGGCGAAGTACCCTCCCGAAACAAAAATAGCGATGACCAACGCCAAGTTGACGCCGACTTGCAGCAGGATTCGCCTGATCATGGAAGCCAGCATGGCGCCCTCGCCCTGGGGCTGGATACTGCGCAACCACTCGCCATACATGCCCAGCACGCGCGCCAGACGTTGCGGTATTACCGATGCCAGCCTGACGGACAACGGATCAGCGGCCCGTATCAGATAAGGCGTCAACAGCGTGGTCAGCACCGAGACAGCCACCGCCACCGGATAAAGGAAATCGCTGGTGACCTGCAAGGTCATCCCCAGCGACGCGATGATGAAGGAAAATTCGCCAATCTGTGAAAGCCCCATCCCAACGCGCAGTGAGGTGCGTCCATCATTGCCGGCGATAAAAGCACCGAGACCACACGAAAGCACCTTACCCAGCACCACCGCACAGGTGATCACGGCGATCGGCCAGGCGTACTGAAGCACTATGGCCGGATCGAGCATCAGCCCGATGGCCACGAAAAAGATTGCGCTGAACAGGTCGCGCACCGGCTCTACCAGCCGCTCGATTTTCAACAGCTGTTGGGACTCGGCCATGATCGCGCCGATCAGGAATGCCCCGAGCACCATGCTGTATTCCAGCTTCACCACCAACAGGCAAAAGCCGAAACAAAGCCCCAATACCGTAATCAACAGCATCTCGTTACTGTCGAATTTCCCCACATAAGCGAGCAACCGCGGTACCAACAGGATGCCGATGACCAACGCCACGACCATGAACAGCGACAGCTTGCCGACCGTCGATAACACCTCGCCCGAACTCACCGTACCGCTGACCGCGATGCTTGAGAGCAATGCGATGATGCCGATGCCAAGGATGTCCTCGACAATGAGGACTCCGAATATCAACTGCGCAAAGCGCTCGTTCTTCATCTTCAGGTCATTCAGCGCCTTGACGATAATCGTGGTCGAGGAAATGGCAAGGATGGCACCGAGGAACAGCGAGTCCATGGCATTCCAGCCGAACCAGCGCCCAATCTCATAGCCGATCCAGATCATCAAGACGATTTCCAGGAACGCCGCGATAAACGCTGTGGCCCCCACCTTGAACAATTTGCGCAGGCTGAATTCCAGGCCCAGGCAGAACATCAGGAAGATCACCCCGAGCTCGGCCAGGGTCTTGATCGTTTCTTCGTCATGGATAAAGCCGAACGGCGGCGTATGCGGGCCGATGATGAAGCCGGCGACAATGTAGCCAAGCACCACCGGTTGCTTGAAACGATGAAACAGTACCGTCACCAACCCCGCCGCCAGCATGATGATCGCCAGGTCTTGTATGAAACTGATGGCATGCATGGCAGCGGCTCCTTGCTGAACACGACTCCATGCGGAGTCGGATAGGTCCGTTTCTCTTGTAGGAAATACCTAGGTGATGGGCGTTTGCAGGTTAACACCAGGACTTCTGGCAAAAAGACGGTGCAATATATGGAAACAGATCCACCGGAGCGTGACGGCTTGCAGCGGCGCAGCGTCCCGATATGAGTGGTTTGTTGTGTCACCACAACCCAACGCCCGCAGAGGCGCCCATCCTGAAATGCTGCCTTGAACCGTGAGAACGTTATGGAACCCGGAAACGCCCAGCTGTCGATGACGGTGTTGATGACCCCCGACATGGCCAACTTCTCTGGCAATGTCCATGGCGGCACCCTGCTCAAATACCTCGATGAAGTGGCCTACGCTTGTGCCAGCCGTTACGCCGGCCGCTACGTGGTGACGCTGTCGGTCGACCAGGTGATTTTCCGCGAGCCGATTCATGTCGGCGAGTTGGTGACTTTCCTGGCTTCGGTGAACTACACCGGCAACACTTCGATGGAAGTGGGCATCAAGGTCGTGACTGAGAACATCCGTGAGCGCTCGGTGCGCCACACCAATAGCTGCTTCTTCACCATGGTCGCGGTGGATGACCAGCGCAAGCCGGCCCCCGTCCCGCCGTTGCAACCGCAGAACAGCGAAGAAAAACGTCGCTATGAACAAGCCCAGCAACGCCGGCAGATTCGCCAGGAGCTGGAGAAGCGCTATCAGGAAATCAAGGCGGACGGGCCTTAACCAGCCAGAAATCCCTGTGGGAGCGAGCTTGCTCGCGATGACGATGTCACAGCAACTCTATGTTGAACGTGAGACCCTCATCGCGAGCAAGCTCGCTCCCACAACGGCTAGCATCGATCAGAGGCTGATCGGCACCGCCTCGAACCGTACGCGGGGGTGGGCGATACGGTCCTGGGCGCGGATCAACTGCAGCTCGTAACTTACGCACGCTTGGGTTTCCAACAGCACCTCATGCACGGCCGCAGCGGTGAATTCGAACGCCGCCACCAAGCTATCCCCCAACAATATCCGCGCCAGGAACAACCCCGACGTGAGGTCGCCCACCCCCACTGGTTGGCGCGGGAACGCCAGCAGCGGACGGCGCAAATGCCAACTGCCATCAGCCGTGACCAGCAGCATCTCGAAGCTGTCTTCGGGCTTGCCGGGGTAGGCCAGATGCTTGACCAGCACGACCTTCGGACCGCGGGCCAGCAGCGCACGGGCCATGGCCAGACAGTCGAGCAATGATTGCGCCTTGCGCCCAGAGAAACTGTCCAGTTCCAGTTGGTTCGGGCACATGATATCGGCCACTGCGGCGGCCTCCTCCAACAGGAACTCGCTGACCTCGGGCGCCACGATACAACCCTTCTCCGCATGTCCCATGACCGGATCACACAGATACAACGCCTTGGGATTGCAACGTTTTATCCGCGCCACACCCGCCAGAATTGCCTGCCCCTGGGCGGCGCTGCCCAGATAACCGGAGAGCACCGCGTCGCAATTGCCCAGCTCGCCTATGGCGGCGATGCCTTCAACCAACAGCGGTATCTGAGCGGGCGCAAGCACTTCACCGGCCCATTGTCCGTATTGGGTGTGATTGGAAAACTGCACGGTATTGAGCGGCCATACGTTTACGCCGACCCGCTGCATGGGAAACACGGCAGCGCTGTTGCCGGCATGGCCAAATATCACATGGGACTGGATGGCAAGCAGATGAGGCGTACGTTTCATGCGGGAAGTTTCCGTAAAACGATTGAAATTCAAGCCGCGCAGTATGCGACTAAACGCAGCCTGTACGACAGACCGGCGACACAGTTAAGCTGATGGCAACTTGTTGGAGCTTTTCGTTCATGCTGACCCTTGGAAATATTTTCGTGCTGATGCTGCTGGCTACCGGTGGCGCCTGGCTGTGGCACAACCATGGCTTGCGCGAGCGCGCCTTGGCGAGGGTTATGCAACATTGCGCCAACCTGAAGATCGAGCTGCTGGACGGCAACGTGGCGCTGCGAAAGATTGGATTCGTAAAGGACGCCAGCGGACGACGGCGCCTGGCACGTGTCTACAACTTCGAGTTCACAGTGACGGGCGAGACCCGTCATTCAGGTACGATCACTCAGTTTGGCGCCCATAGCGCACACATCGAATTGGCGCCTTACCCGATGCCATTCGAAGAAACCCCGCCTACGCCGATTGAATCGGTCCAGACCCGCCCCAGGGCTGAGGTCATCGAGCTCAGCCAATGGCGTCAGGAGCACAATAAATGGAAGCCTTGAAACGCGACTGACTCACGGGAGCCGGCAATTTGCCAAGCTCGTTTGCAGCGCCACCACGTCCTGCGGTTCAGCGAAGATCAATTCGATCCTTGAATCCTGTCGCCACTCGCTGACCTGCCACGTCAACGGCCCACCCTCCATCGCATTGGCCGAGACCCAACCGTCAGCGCTGTGGATAACCATCTTCGCCCGTTTCCATTGCTCGCCGTTGAGCCAGCGCGTCATCGCGGCCGCATCGAAACGCTGGGTGGGATGCCAGCGCCAACCAATACTCCAACCTTCCCCCTGCTGTTGATACAGGCAAATCGGCACCGTCGGATCGGTCCAGATAGCCGGGATTTGCCCTAGCGCTTCAGGTAAGCGCAAGTTATCCACAGCACCATCGCCCCGAGCAGCAATGCCCGGCAATTGATTAATCGGCAATGCAGCCTTGTGCGTCCAATACAAGCCAAGCGCAGGCAACTGGGCGATAACGCGCGCCCGATCGTTGTCGGTGAGGCCTTCGGATTTGTTCAGCACCAGCAATCCGGCATCAACCAACGCCTGTCGTTGTGTATCCGGCAGTGACTTGCCGTCCGCCATCGCTCGGGCATCCAATACCATCACGCAGGGCTGGACAGCCAGCACGCCGAGCCAAGGCGCCGCGTTCAATTGACGCAATAGTTGCGCCGGATGGCCCAGCCCGGAAGGTTCGATGAACAGCCTGTGGGGCCTGGCCTTTTGCAGCAAGCGACCCAGGCCGATCTGAAACGGTGCGCCGTTGACGCAACATAGGCAGCCCCCGGCCACTTCGCCCAATGCGATACCATCGGCGGCCTGGGTCAGCAGCGCGGCATCCAGGCCGACCTGGCCGAACTCATTGATCAGCACCGCCCAGCGCTCATCCGCCGGGCGCTGGGCCATCAGCTGCCTGATCAGGCTGGTCTTGCCGGCACCCAATGGACCGGCGATGACATGGGTGGGGATGTCCTGCAGCATAATGAATGGCTTTGAGTGGAGGTGAAGATGCGAATGATCGGCTGGCTGTTACTGGCTTTGACTTCGAGCCAGGCCATGGCCCAGGCGTGTATCGTACACAGCCAGGCGGAACGGCTCGACGTGAAGGTCTGCCAACAGAACCGCAACATTCCGCAAAAACTGTTCGCCGACGGTTTCTGCCAGCCGAGCCTGGCCGGGCAAAAAGTCGACGTGCAATACGTGGATCAATGCCCTGGCGGCGCATTTGGCATCTGCAGCAACGCCCAAGTCGCCAATATGCCTTATCACCAGGATATTCACTATTACGGCGTGGCAACCGATGCGGCCTATCTCAAGCCGTTTTGCGAAGAGAAAAGCCAGGGCACCTGGCTCAAGCCTTGAGCCAGGTTATCCAGCCTGACGACAATTGGCGCGGCCCGGAACAGAGCCCAGGGAAGCAACGAATCAAGCCGCGACCTCGTCATGCCACGAACCGAACGGGTCCGGTAACAGACGCCAGGCCTCCATGCCCAGCGCCATTTCCGCATCGGTAAGCAGGCAGGCGTCCAGCTCTTCGGTGAGTTGGTCAAAGTCTACATTTTGGCCGATGAACACTAGCTCCTGACGGCAATCGCCTGTCGCCGCCAGCCAGTTCTTCATGATCGTGGTGGTACTGTCCTCATCCTGCGGCCATTGATGTTTCGGCACAAACCGCCACCAACGTCCGGCGAACCCATAACGCATCAAACCGCCGGCCTGGGACCAATTCCCTGCTTCTTCAGGTTTGCTCGCCAACCAGAAAAAACCCTTCGAGCGCAGGAGCCTGCCATTAGGCCAAGGGCGGTCGATAAACGTGAAAAAGCGCTCGGGATGAAACGGCCGACGTGCCCGGTACGCTGTCGAGGCGATGCCATACTCCTCGGTCTCCGGTACAGCCTCGCCTCGCAAAGCTTGCAGCCAACCGGGTGCCTGGGCGGCGCGTTGAAAGTCGAAAAGGCCGGTGTCGAGGATGCTGGCCAGCGGCACCTGGCCCATTACCATGGGGACAATTCGCGCGTGGGTGTTGAGACGCTCCAGGATCGCGATAAGCTCCTCTCGCTCCTGTTGGCTGATCAAGTCGATCTTGCTGATCAGAATCACGTCGGCAAATTCGATCTGTTCAATCAGCAGCTCAGTGATTGAGCGCTCGTCCTCTTCCCCCAGGGTTTCGCCCCGGGACGCAAGGCTCTCGGCGGCGTGGTAATCCAACAGAAAATTAACACCGTCGACCACCGTCACCATTGTGTCCAGACGTGCGACATCGGCAAGGCTCCGGCCTTCGTCATCGCGAAACGTGAAGGTTTCCGCCACCGGCAGCGGCTCGGATATGCCTGTGGATTCGATCAACAGGTAATCAAAACGCCCTTCCCTGGCAAGTTGCCCGACTTCTTCAAGCAAGTCCTCGCGCAATGTACAACAGATGCAGCCGTTGCTCATTTCCACCAGCTTCTCTTCGGCACGATTCAGGGAGACATCTCGCTGGACTTCGGTGCCATCGATGTTGATCTCGCTCATATCGTTGACGATCACCGCTACACGCAAATTGTCCCGGTTGCGCAGGATGTGGTTGAGCAACGTGCTCTTACCGGCACCGAGGAAGCCGGAAAGCACGGTTACGGGAAGGCGATTGGGCATTGGGTATATCCTCATCGATGGCCGTTCCGGCTCGACATGTTGGGGCAGGCTTATTTACGTTATACTATAACAACTATTCCATACCTACCTGCAAACCTTATTGACCGAGATGATCCATGCGCAGCTCTGTGAGATTAATGACAGTAGGTTCGTTATTGCTTTGGACCGTCTACGCGTCAGCTCAAAATCCCCTCTTGGCGAATTGCACCCGCAGCGCGAACTTGCTGGCGTGTGTCGATGGATATGGCAATGCCTACAGCGTCCAGACGAGCGGAAACACTATCTATACGCGCGGATTTGAAGCTGTGAGCCACCGCTATTGGTCCCAAACGAATAGCCGTTATGGCCAGCTCACATTTTTTACTGGCCTGGCATCGGACGGAGAAAGTTGGGTTGGATATAACCGTCGAGTTGGTTGGACGACGATCAACCGCTTTTCAAGCTCTGGCGGGAGCAAAGGCGCGTTCGTGTGCGGTCGCCTCAACGGCTGTCAGGACTCGCCGCGCTGACGTTTCACGTGGAACAGGATTGACAAGTAAAACTCCTTTCATGGGAAAGCTATTCACAAAGATGACGTTATACTATAACGTCGAGTTTTGAATTCTTTGCGGATCACTCATGAATGCGTTAACGCTGCCCGACGTCGCTGCGCAGATTTCACGCCAAGCTCTTCCCCTCGATTGGGTCGGTATGTGTGGAGTTGCTATTCCCGTACTGATTGGCGGCCATCGTCTTCAGGCAAGGGCCGATGCGGGTGTCAGCCTGGATGATCGTGAGGCTCGCGGTATCCACATGTCGCGCTTGTACCTGGCGCTGGAAACGCTCGAAGGTATTGAGCTTTCACCCAGGCTGCTACGCCGCATCCTGCAGCAGTTCCTTGATAGCCACGAAGGCTTGTCCCAGGCGGCGTCATTGAGTATCCACACGGATCTAATGCTCAAACGCCCGGCAATGGTTAGCCCTCTCAGCGGCTGGAAGCGATATCCGGTGAGCTTGGAAGCTAGCTTGAAAGACGCTATGTTCCACGTGGAACTTCGAATTCAGATTCCCTACTCCTCCACCTGTCCGTGCTCGGCGGCACTCGCTCGGCAACTGATTCAGCAGCAATTCGTCGACGACTTCGCAAACAAAACGCTGAAGCACGCCGAGATTCTCGCCTGGCTGGGCTCGTCAAATGGCATCGTTGCCACTCCCCATAGCCAGCGCAGCACGGCAACGCTGACCCTGCGGTTGAACAATGAGATCGAGGAATTACCGCTCCAATCATTCATCGACGCAGCGGAAGCAGCCCTCGGCACCGCGGTACAAACCGCCGTCAAGCGCGCCGACGAACAGGCATTCTCGCTAGCCAACGGCCAAAACCTGATGTTCTGCGAAGACGCCGCGCGGCGGCTCACCACAGCCTTGGCAAAGCCTTCTCTAATCGATGCGCTGACTGTAAGGGTCGTTCACGCCGAAAGCCTGCACGCCCATGACGCCGTGGCCGAATGTAGCTGGACGCGAGGCGCATCATGATTAGCTGCCAAGCCCTGAGCTGGGGCGCTCCCGGACAACCGCTGACACCCCCGCTCACAATGGAGCGACCGGCAGGGAGCCTCACGGCGATCATCGGTGCCAACGGCTCAGGCAAAACCAGTCTTTTGAAGGTATTGGCGGGCCTGCAAAAACCTTTAGCCGGCAAAGCCACCATCAACGTACCCAAGCGCGGCGGCGTTTCATTCCTGCCGCAACAGCAACATCTGGACCGACAATTCCCCATCAGCCTGCAGGAGTTGGTTGCCGCCGGCGCTTGGGGGAGCTCACACACACCGGCGATGCGGCGTCTTCGATTGAAGACCGCGCTAGAAGACTGGGCCCTGAGCGGACTCGAGCAACGCCCCTTGATGGCATTGTCTGGAGGCGAATTGCAGCGCGCTCTGCTCGCCCGACTGAGTCTGGCTGATGCACCGCTGCTGTTGCTGGATGAACCTCATGCTGCCCTGGATGAACAGGGCCAAGCGCTGCTGTGGAAACACCTCCACCGTTGGCATGCCGAGGGCAAGACCGTGGTGCTGGTGTGTCATGACCTGGGCGCCGTACGCGAACATATTCCCCATACCCTGCTGGTGAGCAATTCACGCTGCGTACTGGGCCGAAGTGTCGACTTGATTGCGCAGCAACCCCGCGCTTGGGTGGCCTGATGCTTGCGGCCACTCATTTTTGGCAACCCTTTCAGGAATTCGTCTTCATGCGCCGGGCCTTGCTTGGCGGCCTGGTGTTGGCATGCAGTACAGCGCCGCTGGGCGTATTCCTGATTCTGCGGCGCATGAGTTTGATTGGTGATGCGGTGGCTCACGGCATTTTGCCCGGCGCCGCGCTGGGTTTCTGGATCGCGGGCCTGAGCCTGCCGGCTTTGACGTTAGGCGGCTTGGGCGCGGGTTTGAGCATGGCAGGGCTCGCCGCTTGGATTACCCGACGTACGGGTCTGCGGGAAGACGCCAGCCTCGCAGCGATTTATCCGATTTCCCTGGCGGCCGGCGTGTTGATTCTTGGCTTGGCCGGTAAACGCCTGGACCTGCTGCACTTATTGTTCGGCTCCGCATTGGCGGTGGACGGCCCGACCTTGACCGGCATGCTCTGGGTCTGCGGGGTCAGTCTTGTAACCATGGCATTGATTTATCGACCGCTGCTGCTCGACACCCTGGATCCCCTGTTCCTACAAACAGTCAGCCGCCTGGGTCCGTTGGCCCATGGTGTGTTTCTGACCCTAGTAGTGTTGAACCTGGTGATAGGTTTCCAGGCCATCGGCGCGCTGATGGTAGTCGGCTTGATGATGTTGCCGGCGGCCGCTTCACGGTTCTGGAGCCGACGCCTGCCCGTTCTGATGATGATCTCGGCACTGCTCGGTTGCGTCTCGGTGTGGCTGGGGTTGCTGTTGTCTTTCAATTTCTCGCTTCCAAGCGGGCCGGCCATCGTCCTGGTGGCCGGCGCGTCCTACCTGCTGTCCGTGGTATTCGGTCCGGTGCACGGTCTCCTGCGCCGCCCGCCCATGCTCACATCCCAATGAGGTGTTTCTCGATGCGCGCCCTGCTCCTGCTCTTCAGCTTGATGCTTTCAATGTCCCTGTCTGCCGCCGAAAAACTCAAGGTAGTGACCAGCTTCAGCATCCTTGCCGACATGACCCAACAAGTCGGCGGCGAACACGTCCAGATCATCAACATGGTTGGACCGGACGCCGATGCGCACACCTACGAACCCACGCCCGACGATGCCAAGTCGCTGCTCGGGGCCAAGTTGATTATCAAGAATGGGCTGGGCTTCGAGCCGTGGCTCGATCGCCTGGTGACCAGCACGGAAACCAAGGCTGCGCTGATCAGCGCCAGTCGAGGCGTGATTCCGCGATCACTGAACGAAGATGGCGAGACAGTCCCCGATCCCCACGCCTGGCACAACCTCGCCAACGCGCAGCTGTACGTCAGCAATATCACCAAGGCACTCGAAGCGGCGGATCCAGACAACAAGGCTGATTACGAACGTAACAGCCAGGCGTACCTGAAAACGATCTATGCGCTGCTTGCCGAAGCGAAGGCAAAGTTCGGCGCGCTGCCACCAGGTAATCGCAAGATCGTTACCTCTCACGATGCGTTCGGTTACCTGGGCCAGGCCTATGGCATCGAGTTCATGGCGCCGCAGGGCCTGTCCACCGAACGTGAGCCCTCGGCTGCTGAAGTCGCGGCGCTGATTACCCAGATCCGCCAGGCGAAAGTCAAAGCAGTATTCATGGAGAACATCAAGGACGCGCGCCTGCTCAAACAAATCGCCGATGAAAGCGGCGCGCACATCGGCGGCACGTTGTACTCGGACGCCCTGGCGGCCAGCGGCCCTGCCAGTACGTTTACCGGGTTGTTCGAGTACAACCTCAACACGCTGTACGAGGCGTTGAGCCGGCCGTGAGAGCTCGCAGTTTTCTGAACTGCTAAACACCCAGCGGGAGCCAGCTCCCTCGCAAACAACTCATTACGTCCAACCCGGGTCAGGCCCTCGGCTTGACCGTCCCGCAATCCTGCCCCAGCCAAACGGCACGGGTGTCCAGGCTACCGTTCTGCTGGATACCCGTGGCGTTGAACGTGCCGTTGACCTTGGTGGTGAATTCGCGATCGCTTTGGAAGGTCGCAATACCATTGCCCTGGGCTTTCGGGCAACTGAAGCGAAACTTCCATTGATTGCCGGTGCGCTCGGTGATCTGTTGCTTGCACCCGGATTGCGGATCCTGCAGCGGAATATCATTGGTCTGCACTTGAGCAGGCGTCAGGCAGACCCGAATGCCCTTTCCGCCCATGGTAATGCCTTGTTTCTCGAGCATCGCCCGTTGCTCCGGGGTCATCTGGGTTTGTAGCTGCCCGAGGATCAATTGCAGATCCGGCAGATTCTGGTTATCGACTTTCATATTGCTGGTGGTCAATTCCCACAGTCCCGGTTGAAGCATCTGCGCCTGAGCCACCAGAGGAACCGACAAGCCAACCGCCAAGGCCAAACCCAGCAGACGAACATTCATTGCAAACACTCCAGAGGACAAGTGGCCGTTAGACGCCGCCCGCAGGCTTCGGTTCAGGCCTGCGGCGAGTGAATTAAATAGCGACAATCGTCATGGAACATGGTCTGTTAAGCATTGAAACTTCAGGAGCACGGCTGCCCTATGGATTATTTCGGCCCGCATGTTTTCGGTTATTTGATCGCGCTGCTTCACACCCTGGGTTCAATTGCCGCCGTCCATGCGGTGCTGACAGTGCGAACCGCCCAAGGCTCGATCGCCTGGGCCCTTTCGTTGGTGTTCATTCCCTACCTGACGTTGATTCCATATTTGGTATTTGGCCGCAGTACATTCGATGGCTACATCAAGGCACGCCGGCAAGCCAACGAAGAAATGCGCAAGGCCATCTCCGAGCTGAACTGGCGGCCATGGGTTGAAGAAGCGCTCACCGCGCGCGCCTCCCAGGCTTACGCGTCACTCAGGGCGATGCCGAAACTGGGGCGAGCGCCATGTCTGGCGAACAATCAGGTGCGCCTGCTGGTGAATGGACAAGCCACGTTCGAGGCGATTTTCCAGGCCATCGATAACGCTCGGGAAGCGGTCCTGGTGCAGTTCTTTATCGTCCACGACGACCGACTCGGCCAGCGCCTGCAAGCGTTGCTCCTGAAGAAGGCTGCCGAAGGCGTGGCGGTGTACCTGCTCTATGACCGTATCGGCAGTCATTCCCTACCCCACCGTTATGTCCAGGCGCTGCGCGACGGCGGCGTACACGTCAAGGCTTTCGCCACCCGCAGCGGCTGGCTCAACCGCTTTCAAGTCAACTTCCGCAACCATCGCAAGATCGTCGCCGTGGATGGTGTCTTGGGGTTTGTCGGTGGCCACAACGTGGGCGATGAATACCTGGGCGAGAAACCGCCCTTGGCTCCTTGGCGCGACACTCATGTCGAAGTCCGCGGTCCCGTGGTGGCAAGCATGCAGGAATCGTTCGCCGAAGACTGGTTCTGGGCGGCCCGTTCATTGCCACCGCTGATCCTGCCCGACACCTACCCGGACGGCGGCGTGCTCTGCCAACTGCTAGCCAGCGGACCGGCCGACGCCTACGAAACCTGTTCGCTATTTTTCGTCGAGGCCATCCACGCGGCCAACGAGCGAATCTGGATCACCACACCGTACTTCATTCCCGATGAAGCGGTGTTCGCCGCGCTGCGCCTGGCCGTGCTGCGCGGAGTGGATGTGCGCATCCTGTTGCCGTCGCGACCCGACCATAAGATTGTCTACGCAGCATCCAGCCTTTATGCGTTCGAAGCCGTGCGCGCCGGCGTGCGGGTGTTTCGTTATGAGCCGGGATTCCTGCACCAGAAAGTCGTGCTGATCGATCAAGAGATCAGCGCCATCGGCAGCGCGAACCTGGATAACCGCTCGTTCCGACTGAATTTCGAAGTAATGTTGCTGACTGTCGACATCGGCTTTGCCAGCGAAGTGCAGCAGATGCTCGAGCAAGATTTCGCCCAGGCCCACGAAGTCGCCAAACAAGAAAGCCGGGAGACCCACCGCCTGCAGAAGATTGGCATGCGGATCGCCCGGCTTATTTCCCCGATTCTCTAAGGCGTATAGATATCGTCACGGGTCCAAGGCAAGTCATGGCTTCCATCGGCGTGGGCCTTGACCGCGAGAATCTGGTGCAGATTGATCCAGCCCTTGGCAAAGGCATAGGCGCAACCGGCGAGATAAAGCCGCCAGATCCGCAGGGCCTGTTCCGGCACTTCCTTGGAAGCAGCTTCGAGGTTGTCTTCCAGACGCTCGCTCCAATGATCGAGTGTCCGTGCATAGTGCATGCGCAGGCTTTCCACATCGACAATCTCCAGCCCCGCTTCACTGATCTCGGCAGAGATCATCGACAGGTGCGGCAGCTCGCCGTTGGGGAAGACATATTTCTCGATGAAGTCGCCAGCGCCGCGACCTACCGGGCGGCCGTCGGTGTGCTTGGCCGTGATCCCATGATTCATCACCAAGCCACCTTCGCGCACGGCCCCGAACAGCGTCTTGCAGTACTGCGTCAAATTCGCGTGCCCCACGTGTTCGAACATGCCGACACTGACGACTTTGTCGAATCGACCGTCCTGAGGCAAATCCCGGTAGTCCAACAGCTGCAGCTCGACCTGGTTTTCCAGGCCTTCAGCCTTGACCCGCTCGCGAGCCAAATCCAGTTGAGCTTGGCTCAAGGTAATGCCGAACACCTTGGCACCGAACTCTCGAGCCGCATAACGCGCCAACCCACCCCACCCGCAGCCAACGTCCAGCAGATAATCGCCGGGTTGCAGGCGCAGCTTGCGACAGAGGTGGCGAAACTTGGCCTGCTGCGCCTGTTCGAGGGTTTCGCTGCCGGTCTCGAAATAGGCGCATGAATACGCCATGTCGCTGTCGAGCCAGAGCTGATAGAACGCGTTGGATAAATCGTAATGGTAGGAGATCGCCTTGGCGTCGGTTTCCTTGTCATGGACCGTGCGCACCGGCAGGTTACTGTCGTCTTCGTCCACCAGGGCCTGGCTCAGCTCGTCACAGACTCGAATGACTTCGTGGATCGAGCCTTCAAGTTCGAGCTTGCCTTCGACAAACGCCGCTCCCAATGCATCCAGGCTGGGATGGTTGAATTGCGCAACCATTTGTGGGTCCTTGACCACAATCGTCACGCTGGGGTCATCACCCAGCGCGAATTCATGGCCATCCCAGAGCCGCAGCCGAAGCGGTAGATGCAGATTCTGTAAGGCCGGTGGAAGTTGAGCGAGCATGAAAAATCCCCCTTGTTTCAGACGTCTGAAATGAGGGTAGCCCATCGTAGAAAAATAGCTGGCTATCGAATTTATAGCCTTTTTCTATCGTTCTTCTAAATCTACTGTTTTGAGCAGTAACTGCCTGAAGTGGTGCTACCTCTCGTAGTGACTGCACGCGCCTTCAACAGTTCGCTTAAATGCACAGCCTAGATTTTTGGCAGCGGCTCCTGGAAGCGTAGCAGTCGCCCGGCATTGCCCAGTACCAACAGCGTGCTCAAGTTATGCAGCAACGCCGCGATCATCGCCCCCGCCGCCCCAAGCCAGCCGAATGCGGCGAAAGCAACGATGGCCAGCGTCCAGCCTAGACCAATGATTACGTTGACTTGCAATGTCCGCCGGCACTGCCGACTCAGGCGCACGCAAGTCCCGAGGCGCCGCAGGTCGCTGCCGATCAACACGATGTCCGCCGACGCGAGAGCGATATCCGCGCCACCCGCGCCCATCGCCACGCCGACCACGCCAGCCTTGAGAGCCAATGAGTCATTGATTCCGTCCCCCACCACCATGGGCCGGAAGCCGTGGTCAATCTCGGCCATGACCCGTTGGAGTTTATCTTCCGGCAAAGCCTGCGCTTGCAACTCCTGAATACCAACCTCTTGGGCCAACGCGTTGGCCACGCTCTGGCGATCACCCGTCAACAGCAATTGGCGTCCGAGGCCAAGCGTGCGCAACTCAGTCATTGCCAGCCGCGCTTCCGGCTTGACGCTGTCGGCCAGCAACAGCCAAGCGAGGAATTGTCCGTCCAGGGCCAAGCCGGCGATCGGGCCGTCATGGTTGGGTACGGTCGTGGTCTGAATGCCCAGCCGGGCAAACAACTCGGGACGGCCGAGCGCAGCTTCGCCCTCTCCAGTCATGGCGACCACACCCAAGCCCTGGCGCTCATGAATGTCCGTGAGCGGCAAATATTGATGTTGCTCCACCAGGCCGGCCAGCGCGCGGCTGACCGGATGGCTACTGGCCGATCCAAGACTGGCGGCCAAGGGCAACCACACCTCTGGATCATCTTGGGCCCCTTCGATCGATTGCAAGCGCAAGGTGCCATAGGTCAGGGTGCCGGTCTTATCGATCACCAGCGAAGTCAGATCCGCCAGCTCTTCGAGGAACGCCGAGCTACGGATCAGGATTCCATGGCGAGCTGCAACCGCGATGCCGGCGATCGCCGTGGCCGGCGCCGACAGCACCAAGGCGCAGGGGCACGCCGCCACCAGAACCGCGAGCATCGCCTGGGCATCGTTGGTGACAAACCAGGTCACCGCCGCCAGCAACAACACCAGCACCAGATAGCTGCCGGCGTAGCGCTCCAGCAAGCGAGTGATTGGCGGTTTGGAACGCTCCGCGTTTTGCATCAGCGCGATGACCTTGCCCAGCGTCGACTCATCGCCGATGCGGGTCACCTCAAGGCGCAGCAGACCGTCGAGGTTGATCGCGCCACCAAAGACTTCGACCCCCACCCCCGCCTCCAAGGGCACCGACTCGCCAGTGATGGGCGCGGTGTCGAGGCTCGCCTGGCCGGACAAGACCCGACCGTCCGCCGGCACTCGGTCACCGGCGCGCACCTCCACCACATCGCCGGGCCGCAACGTGCCGTTATCGACTTCGATGATCGAGCCGTCCGCCTGCACTTTGCGGCCCTGGCTGCGGGTCAGTTGACCGAGGGCGTGAATCGCTTCTTGGGAGCCGATGACGCTGCGCTCTTCCAGCACGTGGCCGAAGATCATGATGATCGGCAACAACGCAGCCGTCAGCAGATCGCCAGTGGCCCAGGCACCGAGCATCGCAAGAGCGATCAACTGATCAGTGATGCCATGCAGGCTCGGATAACGCAGGCTGTACCAGGCGGACCGCATTACCGGAACCGCCACCAATAGCGAGGCTGCGCCCAACAGCAACTGACTGACGCCGCTCTGCTCCGGCGACCAGCCGCGCCAGGCCAGACCCAACGCGAGCAAACCGAGGGCGAGCATCGCCAGGGTCAGTTGCCGAGCGGCTGAACGCTGCTCGGCTGAAGACAACATGGGTGAAGCAGCGGCTTGAGCGGTCATTGTCCGGCTCCCTGAATGATCAGACGGGAATCGTCCTTTGGGTCGACCGTGGTCACTGAGTCGGCCTGACGAAGAATGCCCGGCATGCGTTCACGGTACAGGCGCAGCAGCATTTGCGGATCGCTGCCTTGGGCCTTCGCCAACCCCGACACCGAGGCTGTGTCAGCCGACGCCTTGGCGAGCCGTTCGCTGGCCTGGGCATGAGCGACTTGTATCGCACGATCGGCCTCTTGGCGGGATGCCTGGCTTTGCTTCTCGGCTTCAGTGCGGGCATTGGCGACCGCTTTGTCGGCCTGCTGGCTGGCGGTGAGCACGGCGTTGAATGCGTTGACCGCCGGCCCCGGCAGGCTCGATTGCACATCGACCCGGACCACTTCGATGCCCAGGCCCTGCCCTGTCGCGGCAAGTTCAGCCAGCCGTCGGTTGATGCCTTGTACCAAATCGCCGCGCAAGCGTTCACGACGTTCGGCGGCCTGACTGTCGCTGCCCATCAGTTCAGGGCGAGCCACCAGAATGGTGTCCAGGTCCCGCGCGGCAGCAAGCGCCAAGGCACTGCGGGTCGCCAGGCGGTCGAGTGCCGGCAAGACATGCTCGCCCTGCAGAACGAAGGCATAAGGCTCAGTGATCTTGTAGAACACCCGAACATCCAGTTGCACCACGCCCGAATCGCCGGTCAATAAATAACCGGAACCCGCCAGGGCATCACTGACAGGAGAGGCAAAACTGGCCACACGATCCGCTTGCAACGCCGCATCCGAACGCAGCAGATTCTCTACCCTGCGCTCCAGGACTCGGTCCGCTGCCGGGAGCAAGATGACTTGTTCCACGGGACGCGGCCACGCCAATAAAAGTCCCGCATTCTGGATGCGATCAAGCGCACCGAAATGCAGGATCACCGCACGATCCTGCGGGTCGATTTGCCGAACATTCGAAAAGATCCAGGCCAACGCGGCCAGCACCGTGACGGCATAAAGAGCGAGATAAGCCAAGCGCCCCGCCTGGATCCATGGACTCGACAACTCATTTGTTCCACGTGGAACCAAACTCATGGTCGCTTACCGTCTTTCAATTCCTCGGTGGGAGGACCGTCCACCAAGACTCGGAATGGCGCCGCGTCGGTGCGCAGGATCAGCTTGCTACTCGGGCTGACGATCGTGCCCAAGGTGTCCAGCGAGCGCAGCAGATTGTAGAGCTGCGGAGATCCCGCGTAGGCCTTGCCGTAGATTTCGGCCGCTTCGACTCGTGATTGCGCTTCTATGGCAGCGGCCTTGACGGTCGCGTCGGCCTGCAGGACCCGCGCGTCACGTTCAGCCGCTGAGCGAATCTGCGCCGCTTCGCGCTTACCGATGGCCGTGCGCTCCGTGGCGATGGTCTCGCGCTCGGCGCGCATACGGTCCACCGTCGCGTTGAGCGTCACCGAGGGCAAGGTCAGGCGTTCGATGCCAACCTGCAGCACCCGCACGCCGTAGGTCGTGAGCAATTGCTGTTCGATCTGCCGGCGCAGTTGGGTTTCGAAATCGGCTATGCGGACTTTGTTCGCATCGGTATTGACCAGGTTCGCCAAGTCGAAACTGGCGGCCGTGGTTTCCAGGGCTGAGCCGACAAACGTGCGAATCTGCCGCGCGGCTTCATCCGGCTGATTCTGCACTGCACGCATGAAACGCTGCACATTGTCAGGGTCGCCCTGCACCTGCCATGTCACATAAGCCTGGATGATGATTCGCAGACCGTCCCGCGTACCGACATCCTGCAATCCGCTGGAGGTGGTACGCAGCCGCAAGTCCACCGGGATCGCCGCTTCGAACGGTGCCGGCCAGCGCCAGCCAAGGCCCGGCTGCAGCAATACCCGCGCGGGGTTGCCAAAACGCGTAATCACCGTGGCCTCGCCCGAGCGCACTTGCACCAGGCTCGCCGCCGCGATGGCAAACGCCACGAGCAGCCCCGCCCACCCCATCCGTCTCCAGGGAAATGGCCCGGCGGGCTGCGGATCGCCATGATGATGGTGGTGGTGTCCATGGTGATGGCCGGCATGGGCGTGATCGGTATGGTCGTGATGGCCGTGTGAAGAAGACTGGCTCAATGGGCAGCTCCTGGCTGGACAGGGTTACGTGGCGATACGGGGTCTGTCGGCAATGTGAAGGTTCGCAAATCAATGGTCGGCAGGCTGCCGTTGTCGCCGAGGCGGTGGTCGAGGATCAGCAGGCTCGCCTTGCCCAGCCCTTGGCTCAGTTGCCCGAGGTATTGCTCCAGCACAAAGGCATGGCCCGCTGTTGCGTAGGCTTTGCGTTCCGCCTCAAAGCGCAAGTCCGCAGCCTGCGCGGCAGCGTTGATTTCGCGGGCGGCGGCCTCGGCCTGGTCGTGTGCATTGCTGGCCTGCAGTTGCGCCTGGTTGGTTTGCTCCGCAGCGGCGCCGCGCTCCCGGGCGATGAGCGCCTGGGCACCGATCTGCGCGGCTTGTACGCCGTGGTAGGCATTGGCCGCGCCAGCCGGAGGGTGAATCGCCTCGACCACGGTTGCCAGGATTTCCACGCCGCTATCGAGTGACTGCAAGTCGGCCTGCACTGCCTTGCCGATTTCCTCGGCCAGGCTGACCCGGTCGGCACCCAACAATCCGTCCAATGTCCGCGACGCAAACTCATGAACGAGGATGCGGCTGGCGGTGCTGCGGATCAGCGTTGGCACATCGGTGCTGTTATAAGTCGCGGCCAGCGCCGCCGCATCCGTCAGGCCGATGCGGTAGACGAAACGTACATCCATGTTGACGATCTGGAAGCTCTGTTGATCGGCGCGCTGGCTGGCAATGACCTGAGATTTGTCGTTCACGTGGCTAGCGTCCCACAACCTATTGGCAATGGCCGGAGCCGGTCCTTCCGCTGGCGCGGCCTCGGTAGTGACGCGAGCATCGCCGACGCTGGTTGCCAGTTCATGCACGACGCCGTTCTCGACACTCAATACCCTGCCCCACGGCCAAGGCAACCCGACGTGCAAACCCGGGCCGAAAACCTGCGCCGGTTCGCCGAAACGCTCATAAATGCCGCGCGCTTGCAGCGGCACTTCATGCACGCCCGTCAGCAACCAGCCGACCAGCGACACCACCGCCAATACTGGCCAGAACGCCCGGCGCATGTAGCTGAACGCCCAGATCTGGCGCAGGTCGATGCCAAAGCGATTGTGCAACTCATGCTGCAGGGCCAATAGCGGCTGCGGTGGCCAGCGCAGCAGGTCGGCGAGCACACTTCGCCCCAACAATGTTGGCTCCAACGTATCGCGCCGCGGGCTGAATAACGCCAACGCTGCACGAAGCAACAACTCCACCGCCACCAGCCCCGGCAATATGCCCATCAGCACCGCAAGGCGCGCCGGCCAGATCGACGTTTCCCCGGCGAAGAGCAGGCAAAAGGCACCAAGCACGAGGACGATGATCGCCACTCGTGCCAGTTGCGCCAGCGGCCGTGCTTCTGGCCATTCGATCACGGGTTGTTGCGCCAGGTGACGTTCAAACACCAACAAGCCAAACGCCACTGACAACGACAGCACCGCGCCAACACTGGCCGCGACACCGAGGGAAGCAGCCGGTAAAGCCAGGCTCCAGACTTGCTCCAGACTCAGCAGGATCAGCAGCGCCCAGCCACCAAGCCATAAGACAGGCGCGCCGATTTGCTTCAACAAACCGCTCCACCGGGTGCTGATTCGCTCAAGCAGTCGCTCGTAAGCGCCCAGGTTATCAACAGGCTCGCGGGGTATAGGCGAGATATCCACAGCCGGCTGCAATGTCGTGCGGCGCCACTGCGTCACCCACCACGCCGATTGCAGGCCCGCCACCAGTACCCATAGGCCGGCGGTTTGACCGACCAACAAGGCCGGCCACACCGATTGTGGTGAGAACACGCCGATGAAAAACGCCAGCACCAGTGCGAAACCCGCCAGACCGCCCAACGCAAAAGCAATCCGCCTCAAGCGGCGCGCTTGGAAGGCGGCCTGCTGGAAGCGCGGCCATTCGGCCACCTGTGCGTCTTCAACCTCAAGATCGACTTGCATACCACCCCAGCTCGTGGCGACCAAAATCCGGACTGTGGTCTACGCCACCGCCGTTCCGTTACGTGTCGTTACCTTATAACTATTGCTGTGAAATTTCTGTTTTGAATTCTTCACGATAGGCGTTGAGCCTTGACCGTGATCGTTCGACGCGCTCATATTATGATCATAATTTTTTCAGCCATGCGGGAGATCGGTGATGAGCAATTACGACGTGATCATTCTGGGCGGTGGACCCGGCGGCTATAACGCGGCCATTCGAGCCGGACAACTGGGGTTGAAAGCCGCCTGCGTCGAAGGTCGCGCCACCCTGGGTGGCACCTGCCTGAACGTCGGCTGCATGCCCTCCAAGGCGCTGCTCCACGCGTCCGAACTCTACGACGCGGCCAAGGGCAACGAATTCGCTCATCTGGGCATCAACGTCAGCCCTACCCTCGACCTCGCACAGATGATGAAGCAGAAGGACGAAAGCGTGGCAGGCCTGACCAAGGGCATCGAGTTTCTGTTTCGCAAGAACAAGGTCGACTGGATCAAGGGCTGGGGCCATATCGATGGGCCCGGCAAAGTGACTGTGACCGGCGAAGACGGCAACAAGGTTGAGCTAAGCGCCAAGGACATCATTATCGCCACCGGCTCGGAGCCGACGCCGCTGCCGGGCGTGGATATCGATAACCGCCGCATCCTGGATTCCACCGGCGCGTTGTCCTTGGCCGAGGTGCCCCGGCATTTGGTGGTGATTGGCGCAGGCGTCATCGGCCTCGAGCTGGGTTCGGTCTGGCGACGCCTGGGTGCCCAAGTGACCGTGGTGGAATACCTCGATCGCATTTGCCCGGGGACGGATGGCGAGACCGCCAAGACCCTGCAACGGGCCTTGGCCAAACAGGGCATCGAATTCAAATTGAGCACCAAGGTCACTCGCGCGGAGTCCTCCGAAAACGGCGTGCAATTGCAGTTCGAACCCGCGTCAGGTGGCGAGGCACAGACCCTGGATGCCGACTACGTGCTGGTCGCCATCGGCCGTCGGCCTTATACCCAAGGGCTGGGCCTGGAGAACGTCGGCCTGGCGACGGACAAACGCGGCATGCTCGCCAACCAGCGCCACCGCACCGAAGCCCTCGGCGTTTGGGTCATTGGCGACGTGACTTCCGGACCGATGCTGGCCCATAAGGCCGAGGATGAGGCCATGGCCTGCCTCGAACAGATCGTCGGTAAGGCCGGCGAGGTCAATTACGACCTGATCCCGAACGTCATCTACACCCGTCCGGAACTGGCCAGCGTCGGCAGGACCGAAGAGCAGCTCAAGGCCGAAGGCCGCGCCTACAAGGTTGGAAAATTTCCTTTTACCGCCAACAGCCGGGCGAAGATCAACCATGAGACCGAAGGGTTCGCCAAGGTCCTGGCCGATGAACACACTGACGAAATTCTCGGCGTGCATCTGGTCGGGCCGAGTGTCAGCGAGATGATCGGCGAATACTGCGTGGCCATGGAGTTTGGCGCCTCAGCCGAAGACATCGCGCTGATTTGCCACCCGCACCCCACACGCTCGGAGGCGTTGCGCCAGGCGGCGATGAATGTGGAGGGGATGGCGACGCAGATGTAGCACGCGACGATCTCATGGGAGCTTGCTCCCGCTGGGTCTGTAGGAGCTGCGGAGCGAAGCGAGGCTGCGATCTTTCCCCAGCCACTTGAATCTCAAGCGAAAGATCAAAAGATCGCAGCCTCGCTTCGCTCGGCAGCTCCTACACAGTTCCTACAAAGCCCAGCGGGAGCAAGCTCCCTCGCCAAAGGGCCTGTGTTTTTTCTTCAATAAGCGGCGTTACCCCGCCATCCGCGCCTTGCGCTTGCGACGACTGATCAAGGCCAGCGCAACGGCGACCACCAGCACTGCGCCTCCCACTTCCAACCAGATTTTGAATGGCCGCAACGCCGAGCGAACAGGCGCCAGCGCCTGGGTCACGTAGCGCTTGTTGGCCTGGTCGAACGCCGGTTCCGGGCATTGGTGGCCGAAATCCCACGCCCACTCCACATAAGGCCCCTCCTTCACATAACGCTGGTACAGCGCGCTTTGTTCTTCGAGGCTGGAGTTGTAGCCCACTGCCCTGCACAACACCGCCGCGAACGCCTGGCTGGTATGTGGCAAGTGATCGGCGGCCTGGCTCGCCAGCGCCGTGGCGACGAAACGATAGTGGTAGCGCACGTCCGGTTGGGCGGCGCTGGCCTGTTGCCGTTGCACTTCGCCTTCGGCCACCAGCGGACCGACCTTGAGCTCCACCGGTTCAAAACTGTAGTTGCCTTCCAGGCTGGCGTAATCCGGCGCCATTTCGTAGCCCAGCAGCTGCATGCCGGACCGGCGCGCGATGACGGACGCATTGAAATACGCCTCGGCTCGGCGGGTCGGCAACCATTTGGACTCGGCATCCTCACGCAGTTGTCCGTAGGCGCGGGCCTTGGCCTGCAGCTCGGGATTATCGAAATAAGCCGGGGCTTCATCGTAGCGACCTTCGCGCAGCAAACGACGACCCAAGAGGTTGCGCAGATTCGCCGCCACCGACAACGGTACGTAATTGTCTCGATCTTGCTGGCTCAACGGCGGTGGTGCCGGGACCTGGCCATCGACATATTGCTTGAGTTCATCGACGGTCAGCACCCGCTCGGCGACGGTCGCCGCGTCGTACCAATAATTGTACTGGCCGCGATAGAGCTGATCGAAAGCTTGCAGGTAGTCGCCCCGTTGCAGCGCCAGGATCGCGCTTTCGCCGTCGACCCGGCACTTGGGTTGTACTGTTTCGTAGTCCCAGTCCGGTGTGCGTCGGCCGCCCCACGATTCGTCCTTGGGAAATGCCTGGGCGGCTTTGGCATAAGCCGCCGCCGCGGCAGCCTTGTCACCGTCGCGCAGGGCGAGCTTGGCTCGTACCCACCAGGCCAACCCGGTGTCGGCGGCCTTTTCCACAAAGGCTTTGGCACTGGCGTAGTCACCGTGTTGATAACTCACGGCGGCCAAGCGGTCGGCATCCTCCAGGTTGCCTTGGGCACTGGCTTGCAACAGCTTGACGAGGGTTTTCTCCCCGGACGGCTCTTCACCGTCCCACCAGCCAACGCGACTGAGCAGATAAGCCGTCACCAGGCGCTGGACGGCTTTGGCCTTGAGCAACGTGCGCAGGCGTTCTTCCGGCTCGACGCTCAAGCCACCCGCCAACTGCAGCAACGAGCTGTAGCCCACCGGGGAGCCTTGCAGGTTTTGACTCGCGTACAGCCCGATGGCGCTGTCCCAGTCGTCGGCGGTATAGGCCACCCGGGCTTCCTCGCCAAGGCTGGCGACGCCCAACTCCAGCGGGTCGCTGAAACCGGCAATGCTCAGCTCGCGGACCTGGCGGAACGCCTGCCGCGCCTGATCCAGCAACACGGCGGGTTCGCCACTGCCGGCCTCGGCACTCATGGCAAACAATGCGCGGCCCAAGGAATACGCTGCCCAGGTGCTGCGCAGGCGACGCTCGTCGGCCGGCAACGCCAGCAATTGCTGGAATGCCTCGACGGCGCGCTGATGATCGCCCGCATTGAAGGCCGCCGCGCCAACGGCGTACAAGCGCAGCTCGGCGGGCAGATTCGCCGCTTCGGTGGCGACCTGTTCGACATCCCCCAACGCCCGCAGACGCTCGACCACGGCTTGTTGCGGTGGGGTCAGGCCAAGCTGTTCAGCCTTGGTGCGCTGTTCTATGTAGGAAGAGACGTCGTCGTAGCTGTAATCAGGATTGCTCGTTGCCTCCGTGGTCGGCTTCAACCCTGCAATGGCCTGGCCAAGACGGCTGATCTCGAAACGAAAGCTGCCTTCGGGCAGCTCCGCCAAGGATTGGGCGCGGTTATCCAGCAGGCGCAACGGGAATTCCGGTCCGCAGGCCCACGCGTGACCCAACGGCAAACTGAGGCTCAGGCACAGCAGGCGACGAGGCCACTTACGGGTAGACATTGAATCCTCCTTGGTCAATTTTCGTACAGCGCGCCCAGCCGATCGCCCGCTGGGCACCGGCAGCCAAGCGGCCTTCCTGAATGCGGGTGAAGGTAAGCAGTCCGGGGGTTTGTTGCAACGTATAACCGGCCAGGGCATCGACCCCGTCACACGCGCTCACCGCCAGGGTCAGGCGCTGGGGCCAAGGCAGGTCGAGATTGCCTTGGTTCACCAGGCGGATATCGTAGAGGCCATCACGCTCCTCCAGCTGCACGGCCAGGCGGCTTTCCAGGCTGTCGCCACGGGCCACCGCGCCCAGGGTGGTCAGGCTCCAGACCCGCCGGTCCCCCACCAGCGGCAGGCGAAACCAGATCAACCCGCTCAAATGCCTGGGCGGTTCGGCGCGGAGCTTCATCACAAGCCCGGCCACTTGCTGCGGATCGGCCAGCAACTCCCGACGCTCGCCGCCCCGGTCGATCGGCACTTCGCTCTCCACCACAGGCACGCCGCTTTCCTGAGTCAGCAACGCCACGCCGTAGGCCGGCAGCGCCAAGTAGAACGGTCGCGCCGTGACATCGCCCCAGCGCTCGGCCCAGCGCCTGGCCTGTTCAGCGTCAAACAGGCCTTGGCGCGGATCGCTGACCGCATGCACCTGCAGGACACTGCTGTCCACGATCTTCAACAGTTCGGGCAGTTCAGGGCTGCTGAGCCAGGCCGGCAACGCGGTAATGCTCAGTTGCAAGGTCGCTGGCAAGGTTTGCCGGAGCCGGGCGAGGAAGGTCCGATAGGCTGGCAGCCGTGCGTTGCCGGCGTCGTGGTCGATTTCAATCCCCACCGGCGCCAGGCCCTGGGCTTGCCAATCGCCGAGCAATTGCTGGATCTGTGCGATGACATCGTCCTGGTCGAGGGATTTGAGTTGGCCGTCCAGGCGAATCACCGCAATCAGCGGTCGACCGTCAGCCTTGAGCAGCGCCGCATCGATACGCGCGCGACTCCAGCCGGCACCGGGAAACGCCTGCAACGCCAGCACCCGCAGGCTGGAGAAATCGCCACGGCTCTGCCGCAACGCGCCTTCGTGGGCCGGCGTCCATTGGCGTTGCCAGACATAGAGTTGTTGATCGAGTACGGTCGGCGCGGGCTGATCACAGCCGCTCAGAAGCAACGCGGCGAAAGCCAGCGAGAGCCTGTGGATAAAAGTCATGAAGCGTAGCCACCCCGGGAAAGGCTGGCAGATTAACGCTTCCGTGGTCTTACAGAAACCAGCGGCGAAGGCGATTGCACCCTCGCCGCAACCGGGTCGATGCTCAAGCGTCTTTTTGCAAGCCCACCGCGGTACGTGGCATGCCCACGAACCCTGGCAAGGCCTCGATTCGCGCCAGCCATGCGCGCACGTTGGCGTAGTCTTGCAGCGAAACATTGCCCTCGGGCGCGTGGGCGATATAGGTGTAGCCCGCGATGTCGGCAATGGTCGGCGCGTCGCCTGCCAGGTAGGCGCTGTTGCTCAGTTCCTGATCGATGACTTTGAGCAGATTGTGGGACCGGGCAATCACATCCTCGGCGTTGTTCGAAGCACCGAATACCGTAATCAGGCGCGCCGTGGCCGGACCGGCATGCAAAGGACCGGCAGCAACCGACAACCAACGCTGGACGCGGGCGGCGCCGACCGGATCCGTCGGCAGCCAGCGACCGTGGCCGTATTTGTTTGCCAGGTACACCAGAATGGCGTTGGAGTCCGCCAGCACCACACCGTTATCGTCCAGGACCGGCACCTGGCCGAACGAGTTGATCGCAAGGAACTCCGGTTGTTTGTGCGCACCCTTGGCCAAGTCTACGAAGACAATCTCGGTAGGCAGCTCGAGCAGCGAAAGCATCAACTGGACACGGTGTGCGTGGCCGGAGAGTGGGAAGTGATAGAGCTTGATTGGGTTCATGGGTCGACTCCGCTGAGAAATGACGCCATCGTTATGCGGCGTCGATGGAGTCATCTTCTGCTCATGCCCGGCCCTATAGAATCACCTGTAAACGCAATCCATTATTTCTATCAGCGGAACAATGCCTCAACCTTTCAGGGCCGGATGTTCTCGCAGCGCGCTCACCATGAAATCCACGAAACTGCGAACCCGCGCCGGCGCATTGCGCCCGCCCTGGTACACCACATGGATCGGCAGGGGCGACAGCTCGAAGTCCGCCAGGACGATTTCCAGCTCGCCAGCGGCAATGTTGCTCGCCACTTGGTAAGACAGGACCCGCGTCATCCCCAACCCTTGGCACGCCGCGCCAATGGCAGCCTGGTTGGCCGTGACCACCAGTCGAGGCAAGGGCCGGACCGACAGTGGCTGGCCGGCCTCGACGAAGGTCCAGTTCCTGACCTGGCCAATGGCCGAGGACGACACCACGGGCATCCGCTCCAAGTCCTGCGGGTGCTCAGGTCGGCCATGACGGGCGAAAAATTCGGGAGAGCCACACACCACCCGTCGCACCTCACCGACACGGACGGCGTGCAGGCTGCTATCGGGCAACTCGCCGATGCGCACCGCAACGTCGATGCCCTCTTCCACCATGCTGACCGTGCGATCCAACAGCAAGGCGTTGACGCAAACCTCGGAAAAGCGCCCCAGGTAATCCACCAGCACTGGCGTGACGAACAATTGCCCGAACAGCACCGGCGCGGTAATGGTCAGTTGCCCACGAGGCTGGGCGTGACTCCCCGCTGCCGAGTCCTCGGCTTCCTGCAAATCCCCGAGGATCCGTCGACAGTCATCGAGAAAGCGCTGGCCAGCTTCGCTCAGGTAGACATTGCGCGTGGTCCGCACCAGCAGCGGCGTACCGATGCGTTGTTCCAGCGCCGCCACCGCCCGCGTCACGCTGGCGGCCGACAGGCCCAAGCGTCGCGCGGCCGCTGAAAATCCGGAATCCTGGGCCACGGCGACAAACACCTGCATCTCCTGGAACCTGTCCATCCACCCTCCGATGAGAAATCTTGAAACAAGATTAAACACGCCTGAAAGCCGCGCAGTACCGCCATTGTAGAGGTGTTGGCCAGCGAACCGCAGCCAACCGGAGGGTCATGGGCCAAAAATGGCTGCTGCGCTTGGTACCATCCCTCACAGTTTTGTGACTCTTTAATGACCAAATGCAAAATCCTGTGGGAGCGAGCCTGCTCGCGAAAAGTTGTATGGGCCGATATCGATGTTGGCTGATACGACGTTTTCGCGAGCAGGCTCGCTCCCACAGGGTTTGTGTGTTTGCTGGATTGGTTTGAACAAAAGGCCCGTTTCCGTGAAAGTTTTTTATCGAGCGCTGACTCATCCACTCGCGACCCTCCTCGCGCTGGCCGGATGCGTGCTCTTCGTCCCCATGGGGCTGCGCCTGGTTCTTGGCTGGTCCGACCTGCTGGGCTATCTGTCCGACATCGCCATCGGCACCTTGCTGATCGTATTGCTGCATCGACGCCCGTGGTGGCTGGCGTTACCACTATTGTTGGCCTGGACCACGCTGATGTTGGCCAGCAGCGAGCTGGTCAGCGCGGTCGGACGGATGCCAACGCCGTCGGACATCCAATACCTGACCGACCCGCAATTCGTCGAGAACTCCACCAGCGGGGGCTTCGCTCATCCCTGGCTCGCCGCCGTCCAACTGGTCGCGTTGGCGCTCTGGCTGGCGGTCCACTGGATCAATCGGAGCCGCCGGGCGCCCGGCTTGTCGCGCCATGCCTGGGCTCTGCCAGTGGTGTTTTTGCTGGCCCACGGCACGGTGCAAACCTGGCGGCCCAGCGAGGCGGACCAGTGGAACCTGTTCAACCTGCCCCACCAGCTCATGACGGCAGGCCTCGCCACCGGCCAGGCGCACATTCAACAATGGGTCGCTGGCGATACCGAGGAACCGCTTCCCCCCATGGAAGGGCTGACCCGACTGGATCTTGAAGGGCAAAAGCTGCTCGCCGCGCCGGGCCGCGCGCGCAACGTCCTGGTCATCACCCTGGAAGGCATTCCCGGCGCTTATCTGGAAACCAATCGCCTGGCCTTGAAAAGCAGCTATCAGGAAAACCTGATGCCACGCCTCAGCGCCTGGGCCGAGCGCGGAATGAATACGCCCGACTACGTGTTGCACAGCCACCAGACCATCCGCGGCCTGTACGCCATGCTGTGCGGCGACTACGACAAGCTCGACAACGGCACGCCCAAGGGCGTCGAAATGCTCAACCAGAGCCTGCGCAACCAGGCCTGCTTGCCTGCCCAATTGCGCCAGAACGGATTCTCGACCCACTTCCTGCAGGGCGCCGGCCTGCGGTTCATGGCCAAGGACCGGATCATGCCGCACATCGGCTTCGACACGACCCTGGGCATGGAATGGTTCACCCGGCCTGCCTACCTGGAGTTTCCCTGGGGCAAGGACGACAAGACCTTCTTCGAAGGCGCGCTGGATTACGTCGGGCAACTGCAACAGGCGGATAAACCCTGGATGCTCACGCTGCTGACGGTAGGCACGCACCAACCCTATTCAGCGCCAGAGGATTACCTGGAGCGCTACGACACCGCCAAGCAGGCCGCCGTGGGCTATCTGGACGACGCGTTGGATAGCTTCCTCGCCGGCCTGGAACGCCAGGGCATCCTGGAAAACACCCTGGTGGTCATCACCTCGGATGAATCCCACGGCATCGACGACGTACGCCTGGCATCGTCCTGGGGCTTCAATCTCATGTTGGCGCCCGAGCCAATGCCGCGCCTCAAGCAAGGGGTTCACGGCCATGTCGACCTGACGGCTTCGGTGCTCGATTATTTCGGTTTCGAAGTGCCGGCTGCGCTGTCCGGTCGCTCGATGTTCAGGGACTACGCGACGGGCCGGGAAATCATGTCGTTCACCAACGGCAAGCTGCGCTATCACGATGGCAAGGGCACCTTCACCGAGTGTGACTTCCAACAACACTGCCTCGACTACAGCAGCGAAGGTTTCATCGCCGACAGCGCCACCTACCTGGGGCAATACAGCGGCCAGCGCGCGAGACTGGTCAGTGCGCGAGCGACAGCCCTGGACCAGACGCTGTTCACCACACCCTTGAACCAACGCTACCAGTTCGGCAGCGCGGAAAAGATCCCATTGCCGGCCCAGGTGTCCAACGACTGGACCGACAATCTGATCGGCGCCCAGTACCTGGAAATGCCCAAGGGCACCCGCACGCGCGTCAGCCTGAGCATCCGCGCGGTAGACGCGGACCACGCCGCGTACATATCCCTCAAGGCCAAGGAGTTCGAGCGGGACGTGCCGATGGATTTGCCCAACGATGTCCAGGTGACCACCGATCAGCCGCTGGTGATGGACATCCATTTCGATAACCCGCAGCCACGCAAGGCGTTCTCCTTCCATCTGCTCGGTCATGGGACAGGCGCCATCGAAATCAGTGATTTCAGTGTCGTGACTGAACTGCCGGAACAGTTGGACCAGCCGGAATACCTGGACGATATGCGGGACGACAGCGAGGCCCAATCCAGTTGAGTAAACGCGCCGCCAAGACAGCAACGCGTTTGGGTCAATCGCTGATCAATTGCATAATCTCGAAAGCGTTCAACGCCGCACCGCGCAGCAACTGGTCGCCGCTGATGAACAAATCCAGCCCATGCTCGCCGTAGACCAGGTTGTAGCGAATCCGCCCGACCTCCACCGCGTGCTTGTAGGTCGAAGTCATGGGCATCGGATAAGCACCGAACTCGGGTTCGTCCACCACTTCTACCCCCGGCGCGTTGCGCAGCAGCGCTCGCACCGCGTCCAGCGACGGGATGGGTTTGTTGAACCGCAGGCTGAGACTCTCCGCATGGGAGCGCAAGGTCGGCACCCGCACTGCGGTGGTGCTGATCGTCAGATCCGGTTCGTCCAGGACCTTGCGCAACTCCCACACCACTTTCATTTCTTCGCGGGTATAGCCATTAGCTTCGAACGAATCGACCTGGGGAATCACGTTGAATGCCAAGTTATGGGCGAAGTGCTCGCTGTCATCGCGGTCGCCGTAGTCGCTGAAGGATTTGGCCTTCTCGCGCAGTTCCAGCATTGCCGGCTGCCCGGCACCGCTGGCGGCCTGATACGTGGAGATGATCGCGCTCTGCAACCCGAACGCGTCATGCAGCGGCCCCAGCACCATCAATGCGATGGCCGAAGAGCAATTGGGATTGGCGATCAGTTTCTCACCCCCGTAACGCCGCCCATTGATTGGCGGTACGAGCAGTGGAATCTCGTTGTGGTAACGGAACGCCGAGGAGTTATCAATCACATGAGAGTTTTCAGCCAGGCGCTCACCGTATTCCAAGGCAAAGGTACCGGAAACACACAGGAAAACGACATCGCATGAGGCGCAACCTTCAATCGAGAAAGGCTCGATCAGATGGCATGTCTTACCCACCGCCAAGCTCTTTCCGGCCGAACGTCCCGACGCCATGCAGACCACTTCATAATCGGTATCTTCGAGCAATTGCAGCAGGGTCATGCCCACTGCACCCGTGCAGCCCACCACAGCGACTTTCTTCAATTTCGTTCTCCTTGCCTTCTTTGCGAGGTTCCACCGTCGAGGTTTCGCCGATTTCCTGGCGACGATTGTAGGAAGGCAAAGCTGTCCGCTACAGTGCAGCGCAAGACAATAAACGGTGGAATTTCGCCAAATGCACGCTCATCCCGGAACCGTGGCGATCCTCGTTTACGAAGGCCTGTGCGTATTCGAGTTTGGCATCGCCCTGGAGATATTCGGCCTGCCTCGTCCGGAGCTGGACGTCCCGTGGTACGACCATCAGATCGTTGCCGTCGACCCAGGACCGATGCATGCGCTGGGAGGCCTTCGAATAGCCGTCGATGCCGGGCTCGAAGCCCTCGATCAAGCGCACACCATCATCATCCCGGGCTGGCGCAGCCACCACGAGCCGCCTCCCGAAGCGCTGTTGCAGGCACTGCTCCGCGCCCATGCCCGCGGCGCTCGCTTACTGTCCATCTGCTCAGGCGTGTTCGCACTGGCCGCTACCGGGCTGCTCGATGGACAGACCGCGACCACGCATTGGCAATTTTCATCCGTGCTGGCCGAGCGATTTCCCCGGATCACCGTTGACCCGAACGTGCTTTACGTCGATGCCGGGCAGTTGATCACTTCAGCTGGCAGCGCCGCAGGCATTGACGCCTGCCTGCATCTGATCGCCCGGGATTTCGGTACGCATGTCGCCAACTCGGTGGCCCGGCGCCTGGTCATGGCACCGCAACGAACCGGTGGCCAATCGCAATTCATCTTGGCACCTGTGGATAAGTCACCGCGCAACGAACTGACACGCATCCTGCAATGGGTCCGCGAGCATCTGGACCAGCCTCTGAACGTGTCCGACCTGGCTGCTCGCGTCGCCATGAGCGAGCGGACCTTCTCGCGGCGCTTTGTTGAAATCACCGGCCTGCCGCCCAAGGTCTGGCTGCAACAAGAGCGTTTGAACCGGGCAAGGGAGCTGCTGGAGAACACTGATCAGCGCACAGCCTGCATCGCCCAGGCCTGTGGGTATCGGTCGGTGGAGAGCTTCCGGGCGGCGTTCCGCAATGCGGTGGGTTTACCGCCCTCAGCCTATCGCGAGAGATTCGGTACCGCTGAGGCCCGCCGATTCAGTCCAGCAACCGATGCAACTTGGCGTACTGCAATAACATGATGGTCTTGCCGTCACAGATTTCACCGGTCTCGATCATGCCCAGGGCCTGATCGAGTGGCATTTCCAGCACTTCGATCTCCTCCCCCTCGGCCTCAAGCCCGCCACCTTCGTGTTGCTTGTCTTCGTCGAAGTATTCCCCGACAAAAAAATGGATCCGCTCGGTCACCGAGCCCGGGCTCATGAACGCCTCGAATACCTTGCGCACGTCCTGGACGACATAGCCGGTTTCTTCCTGGGTTTCCTTGCGGACGCAGGTCTGCGGATCATCGTTGTCCAGCAGGCCGGCGCAGGTTTCGATCAACAGGTCGTCGTGCCCATTGACGAACGCCGGGAAGCGGAATTGCCGGGTCAACACCACGGTCTGCTTGGCTTTGCTGTAAAGCAGGATGGTGGCGCCGTTGCCGCGGTCGTAGGTTTCGCGCGTCAGTTCGCGCCATTGGCCGTTACGGCCCAGGTAATCGTAGGTGGTCTTGCGCAGGATGTACCAATTGTCCGAGAGGACCTCGACGTGCTTGATGCGTACGCGGTCCTTGATGCTGCTTGCCTGGGTCATTTTCCACTCCGTTCGAGACCAAAGCCCCATTTAAACCTATTACAACGATACCGGAACGCGGGGCAGTGCTCGCTTGTGGGCGGTCTTGAGGTAAGCGCGCTCAATGATCTGTCGCGCCTTAGGCGACACCTCTTCGCCCATCAGGTACGCATCGATTTCCTCGTAGTTGCAGCCATACGCCACTTCATCCAACTTGCCGGGCGCCAGGTCCTCCAGATCAGCGGTCGGCGCCTTGCGCACCAGGTACGCCGGAGCGCCCATCGCGTCAGCCAATAATCTCACCTGGGTCTTGGTCAGCCCGGACAACGGCGCCAGGTCGCACGCGCCGTCGCCAAATTTGGTGAAAAAGCCCATCACCGCCTCTGCCCCATGATCGGTGCCGACCACCAATCCGTTGCTCAAATTGGCAATGGCGTATTGCGCCAGCATCCGGGCCCGGGCCTTGGCGTTGCCTTTGGCAAAGTCGGTGAGTTCGGCCGAAGGCTGCAGGCCATCGATGGCAACGCTGTCCATCAAGCCGTCGACACACGCGGCGATGTTGCTGGTGGTGATCAAGTCCGGCCGGATGAAATCCAGGGATGCCTGGGCGTCCTGCTCGTCGGCCTGGGCCTTGTACGGCAGCCGGACGGCGATGAATCGCGCCGCGTAGTCTTCACTGCGCAATTGCTCCACCGCCAACTGGCACAGGCGGCCAGCGGTGAGCGAGTCGACGCCGCCACTGATCCCCAGGACTAGGGATTGGCAACCCGATTCGCGCAGGATCTGCTTGATGAACTCGACGCGGCGGGCGATTTCAGTGGCTTCGCCGCCCGGTCTGAGCTGGCGATCGATGCCCAGTTCCCGGGCAATGCGTTCTTGCTGAAACGAAGTCATATCAGGCTCCCAACTGTGGATTGATCAGGGCGACGTTGAACACTTGAGCGGCGTACCGCAGGAACGAGGCGTCCTCGCAGACGTTCTTGATCGGATCATCGGAGAACTTCACCACCGGCTCGCCGTGGACCCGCACCAGTTTCATGACGATGCTCAGCGGTTCGACACCGTCGACATCGCAGGCCAGGCTGGTGCCCATGCCGAAACCGAACCTGGCCTTGCCGCGAACGTGACGCAGGATCGGCAGGCATTTTTCAAAATTGAGGCCATCGGAAAACATCAGGTCCTTGGTCCGCGGGTCGATGCCCAATTCCTGGTAGCGCCCCAGCACCTTGTCAGCCCAGACGATCGGGTCACCGGAATCCTGGCGCAGGCCGTCATAGAGCTTGGCAAAGTACAGGTCGAAATCCTTGAGGAAAAAATCGGTGCTGATGCAGTCCGTCAGGGCGATACCGAGGCGGCCGCGATACTCGTGCACCCAGTTTTCCAACGCCGCGTTCTGGCTCTCGCGCAACCGCCCGAGTTGCTGGTGCACCATCAACCACTGGTGAGCCATGGTGCCGATCAGGGGCAGATCGAATTCGTAAGCCAAGTGAGCGTTACTGGTGCCGACGAAGACCCCGGGAAAGTCGCTGCGCATGACGTTCACCACTTCACGCTGGGCCCTGAACGACAGCCGCCGCCGGGTGGAGAAGTCTGAAACCCGAAACTCGGCGAGTTCTTCACGGCTGGCATTCTTCTCCAGCCATTCAAACTTCTGATACAGCTTGCGGGTCACGTCGTCCAGCTCGACTTCAGGGTATTTCTCGCGGTTGCGCAGCTCGCTGACCATCGCCAATACCGGCTGCTCGAACATGATGCAGTGCAGCATCGGACCACGGACGCGGATGTGCAGTTGGCCGTCGACCTCCGAAACGTGGATGTAGCGCAGATTGAAGCGAAACAGTCCGAGAAACTGTTCGAAGTCCGGGGTCAGGTATTCACGGAAGCGCTTGTTGAACAGAAACCGCTGCTCGCCCTCGCGCAGTTGCAACCCGGCCAGTTTCTCCAATTCGACACGAATATCCGGAATCAGGTGACCGAGCCGCTCCTTGGAACGGACGATGAATTGGTATTCCACCTCGACATTCGGGTGCTGGTGCAAGACCGCCTGCATCATGGTGAAGGTGTAGTAGTCGGTATCCAGAAGACTCTGGATGGTGCCGCTGTTTGTATCGAATGCACTGTCCATGTCTCTTCCTTATGCGTTTGCCTGGCGGAGGGTTTCTTCACGCGTCGCGGCCACCGCGACGCCCGCTTGCTGCATGCCCTGAATGGCTTGAATGGCGCCCTCCTCACTGATCGCTCGGCAGGCCGGGAGGTGAATGATCACCTTGAAGCCAGCGGCGGCCAGTTGCAGCGCGGTGGTCTTGACGCAGAAATCCAGCGCCAGCCCGCCGACAATCACCTGCTCCACGCGCTGAACTCTGAGGTACTCGATCACCCCGGTGGACAGCTTGCCGTGCAGGTCGTGGTAGCAGGCGCCGTACGGGTGCAATTCCGGCTCGACGCCCTTCCAGACGAAATAGTCGTAGTCGTAAGGGGTCGGCAGTTGATCCAGCAAGGCGAAACCTTCGGTGCCTGGAACGCAGTGGCTGACCCAGGTGATGTCGGCGTGTTCAAGCCCGGTCGGCACGAACATCTTTGAATGATCGGCGACCACCCAAGGGGCCATGGGCGAATGGGCGTCCTTGCTACCGATGCGGAGGCTGGCCAGGGATGCGATGAAATTCAGCTCACCGGCAATCTGGTCACCGCCCGGCACCGGAAGTTCGTCAGGGCATAGCGGTGTGAAGCTCTTTTGCGCGTCGACGTCGAAGGAAGCTGTTTTCCGGGTCAGGCTGTTCATGCTGGGTCTCTCCTCTTCATGGGCACGAGAGTATATGTGATGTACTTTCATGACAAGCCAGTCGCGTAAATATTTTTGATTAACCGTACCAACCCTTCTACAGATAACAGGGTAAATCAGGTTTACATCAAAAAGATTTTGCTTGTAGAGTACACGTCATGTACCAGAAGAGGATAAGCCATGCTCGAGATTGCGCTTTATGGCGGCGCCTTCAATCCCCCGCACGCCGGCCATGCCCAGGTGATGATCGAGGCTTCACGCATGGCCAGGCGCGTGCTGGTGGTCCCCAGCTTTCGGCATCCCCACGGCAAGCAAATGGTCGACTATGAGGTTCGCCTGAAGTGGCTGGAATCGATCGTGGAAAACGTTCAGCCGCTGTGCTGCGCCGAAGTGCGCGCAAGCCGGGTGGAACAGGTCGTGGCCCGTGGCGTTGAAGGCGCCATCTACAGCTACACCCTGCTGGCCCATCTCGCCGACAGCCTGGCCCTGGACGGCAAGCGGATCGCGTTGGTGGTAGGTCGGGATGTCGCGGATCAGCTGACGACCTTCTATCGCGGCCAGGAATTGCTGGAGCGCTTTTCCATTCTTTGCGTCGAGGAAAAGATCCATGTGCGCAGCACGGTGGTTCGCGAACGACTGGCCTTGGGCAAGCCGCTGCCCAGCGACTGGATAGCTCCGGGCATGAACCCGTTAAACTATGACCTTTACGCTACTCACGGAAATCGACATGCCCACTAGCACAGCCCCCGCGCGCGGTTATCTGCACACCATCGACCTTTGTGTGCTGCGCTTCTGCCGGGAGACCCAGGCGCTGGAAATCCTCCTGAACCGACGGGAAGCCGAGCCGTTCGCCGGTCATTGGGCGTTGCCCGGGATCGTGGTCAATGGGGACGTCGAAGATCTCACGCTGAATGACGCTGTGGAGCGCCTGCGCAATTCAAGCAAGGTTGGCATGCCGCTGGCCTGGATCGAACAGGTCGGCACCGTCGGCGATGCGTTCCGCGATCCACGCTGCTGGTCGTCCTCGACGTTCTACCTGGCGATTGCCAGTGAGGCGGTCCAGCTCGCCGAACACCAGGGATTTTTTCCCCTCACGGACGTCGCTGACGCCTCGATCAAACTCCCTTTCGATCACAACAGCCTGGTGGCGGCGGTTCAGGAACGATTGTTGTCCAAAGCCCTCTACAGCAGCCTGCCGCTGATGTTCCTGGGCCCTGAATTCAGCGCGCCGGAAGCGGTGGATATTTTCTCCGTGGTGCTCGGCCGTCCGGTGCTCAAGACCAGCATGCGCCAGCGTCTGCTGAAAATGACCGAGGCAGGTTATCTGCAGGAAACCGGCCGCAAGAAAAGCGGCGACGGCGGGCGGCCGCAACGCACGGTGGAGAATCTCAAGCCGGCCAGCGTTTACCTTTTTGATCGGTGTTTTCTGGAGTAGGGATTAGCGGGCTAGCGTGAATGCTGGCGCCATCCGCTCCTGCTCATTGCCTGAGATTCCAAGATAACGCGCAATCCTGGGCCATTTACTGATGACGCCCCGGAACCTATCTATGGTTTGTCTGGCATCGTCAGCAGAGACGCGGAAGTAGCCAGCCACACTCATTGCCAAATCAAGGTCCATGGCGTTATCCACCTCTGAAACGTTTAGTCTCAAGCCAGTGTCGCCAGGGACAGGGTTCATGTCATATGCAGGCGAAAGACGCCAACCGCGTCCTGGCTCCAACAGGAAACCATGGTTGCGTAGATGGTCGTCAGTATTCGAAACCAGCATGTTGAAGACAATTCTTCGCCAAAGCTCGGGAAGATCTACGTTGGGGGCTGCTCCCTCCCTCACCAACACCTCTGCAATTTCCAGATAGCTCGCCCCTGTCTCATGCCCGTCACCATCCTGGTGGTCCGTCAGGGTCATCGCTGAAGAAAAATGAAGTCGCCCACCCTTGGCTGTTCTGTCAAAGCGCTTGACCATGAAACAGTGATGCTCGCTCCCATACCGTTGCGCTTTTCCTTCAGCAACATTTAGCCCACACCCCTGGCCCAATGTATTGACGACCATCTCCCAGCCGCCCACGTCGTGAGTGTCCTTATTGCTGGGAAATTTCCCTATCCAGAGTGCTTGATCATCGTCTACCACACTTGCCTTGGGTCTTGCCCCACCCAACGAGCCACCAGGGGCAATGAGCATTCGAATCCAGTCCTGACCATGGGCCCCCCGATCCTCTCCAGCTTCAAATCGACGTGAAGCCTCTTCAAGCTCACGCATACGGGCCATTGGTGGCGCGGCTTGCTCCACATGGTCGTCAAGAAACGCTCCTTCTTCCTCAACTTTGTAACGCAGCCCCCCTACCCGGTAAGCGTCATGAACGCCGATAAGGTAGTCCGAGTCAAATAGCCGCGCGTCCTGCGATACAAAGCCGGCTCTCTTATCTCGCTCCAAGCGACGATCCATCAGCAGCCGTCCCCATCGATCAGGCGAGGAATCCGATACGCACCCAAAGCAATTTCGCGCTGGATACTGCCGCCCTTCGTAAGGTTGAATTCGAGGGTCGATCGCAACCTGGGTATGAATCGTTTGAAGAGCAGCCTGCGCGTATTCGAACTCCATACGCTCGGATCCAGCCAATCTTCGAGAGTGGAGAGTCCCAAGCAGTACCGGTGCCGTGTCATTCCAGTCTGCGTAGACGAAAATCCTTTCAGGCATCATCGTCCCCTAGAAGCTTCTTAGCCAGTTCCGAGCTTGTCTGGCTCCGACTGACAACCGCACTCGACATAGCGAGGTTTTCTTGCGCTGAGACGCTGATAAGGTTATCTCGATGAAATTGACCAGGTAGCTGTCCTTTCGGCTTGATGTGCTCGACTGTGGAGCGCCTCTTCAATTCAGAATCTTGCAGATCACGGCCTAACTCATCCGTGTGTGCGAGTAACTCAAAGTCCTTCTCCAACCCCAGGACTACTAACACCGACATGTAAGCCCCGATGGTCACAGCAGGGCTGCCACTCTCCAAGGCCCTCAACGTAGGCGCGCTCATACCTGCCCGCGCAGCCATTTGCGCCGCAGTGATCTTACGGCGCTTACGAGCCAGCTCGATCCGTTCGCCAAACTGGCGCAGGAGCCGCTCAGCTGACGGCATGAGAGGTGCTGTTTTTTTTGGCATGTCAGTATTTTTTCAATTTCTTCGTTAATTTGAAAAAATACTAGCACAGCTATCGTCGAAGTACGCTGGATGAAGCTAAATATGAAAGTATTTTTTCACAACCCATAGAATAATCGATAAATACTTTCAGACCTCTGCATGTCTTTACTCGACCAGGAAGCCAGCAGCGACCGTCTGAATCACTTCAGCCCGGCAGTAAAGACCTTGCCCGGATTCATCAGCCCCGCCGGGTCCAATGTGCGCTTGATGGCCCGCATCAACTCGATCTCCAGTGGATCCTTGAAGCGAGCCGCCGCCTCAGGCTTGGCTTGTCCCAGGCCATGCTCGGCGCTGATGCTGCCGTTGAAGGCACTCGTCATCCGGTAGATGACCTGCATGATCGCCTGGTCCCGCGCCTTGAACGAGGCGTCTGCGTCGCCGATCGGCTTGCTGATGTTGTAGTGCAAATTGCCGTCGCCCATGTGGCCATAGGAAACGATGCGCACGCCCGGAAAGTCCTGTTGCAGCGCGCGATCGGTGCGCTCGATGAATTCCGGTATGCGGCTCACGGGTACGCTGATGTCATGCTTGAGGCTGGGGCCTTCATGGTTCTGCGCCTCGGAAATACCTTCGCGCAGCGCCCACAGCGCGGCGGCCTGCGCCTGGCTGCTGGCCAATACCGCGTCGATAACCCAACCGCGCTCGAAGGCATGGGCCAGGCCGTTTTCCAGCAACAGCGCCAAAGGCGCATCGGGGACCGTGTCGCGCAGTTCGATCAAGGCGTACCAAGGGTGCTTCGCTTCCAGGGGATCCGTGCAGCCGGCCACATGGTCCAGGACGAAATCCAGGCTCTGGCGCGACATCATTTCGAAGCCCGTCAGGCGATCGGCGCAAAGGCTGCGGATATGACCGATCAAGTCCACCGCCGCTTGCGGCGAAGGCAGCGCGACCCAGGCTGTCGCCGTGCTGTGGGTTGCCGGAAACAGTTTCAGCACCGCCGCGGTGATGATGCCCAGCGTCCCCTCCGAGCCGATGAATAAATGCTTGAGATCGTATCCGGTGTTGTCCTTGCGCAAGCCCCGCAAACCGTTCCAGACGCGGCCGTCCGGCAGCACCACTTCCAGGCCGAGGGTCAACTCACGCATGTTGCCGTAGCGCAGCACCGCCGTGCCGCCGGCGTTGGTCGCCAGATTGCCGCCCACCGAGCAACTGCCCTCCGCGCCCAACGACAGCGGGAACAGACGATCGGCCTGGCTGGCGGCCTCTTGCAGTTGCTGCAGGATTACCCCGGCCTCGACCGTAATGGTTTCATTGGCCAGGTCGATTTCACGGATGCGCTTCATCCGGGTCAAGGACAACACCACTTGGCTGCCTGAGGCATCGGGGATCGAGCCGCCACACAAGCCGGTGTTGCCGCCCTGGGGCACCAAGGCAACCTGGGCGTCATGGCAGATGCGCACAACCTCGGCCACTTCTTCAGTCGTGGCCGGGCGCACCACCAGCGCGGCCTGGCCTTGATAGGCGTTACGCCAGTCCGTCAGATAGCTGTGCATCAATTCAGGGTCGCGCACCAATCCCGCTTGCCCGACCACTTGCTCGATGCGCTGGAGCACTTGATCGCTCAACGATGACATCTCTTCCCCCCGGTTATGGACGCTGCCCGAACTCGGCCTGACCAGCCGTCCAGCCCGCCACGCGCTCGCTCAAGGACAGTCCAAGGCCAGGCCGGGTGGGCACCAACATGCGCCCATCACGGGTTTCCATACGTTCGTTGAACAGCGGCTCCAGCCATTCGAAATGTTCCACCCAAGGCTCGCGGCTGTAGGTGGCGGCCAGGTGGATATGCAGTTCCATGGCAAAGTGCGGGGCGATCATCAGCCCCGCTTGCTCGGCCAATGCCTGGACCTTGAGATAAGGGGTGATGCCGCCGACACGGGGCGCGTCGGGCATCAGGTAATCGGCCGCGCGCAGCTTGATGAACTCCCAGTGCTCGGCCACGCTGGTGAGCATTTCACCGGTGGCGATCGGCGTGTCGAATTGCTGGGCCAGCGCGGCATGACCTTCGGCATCGTAGCAATCCAGCGGTTCCTCGATCCAGACCAGGTTGAACGGCTCGAGGCGTCGGCACATGCGCTGCGCGGTAGGTCGGTCCCATTGCTGGTTGGCATCGACCATCAAGGGGAAGTCATCCCCCAAATGTTTGCGGATGCTGCTGACGCGGTGCAGATCCAGCGCCTGGTCAGGCTGGCCGACCTTGAGCTTGATCCCGCCGATGCCTTTTTCCCTGGAGATGTCGGTGTTGAGCATGAGTTGATCAAGCGGTGTATGGAGGAATCCACCCGACGTGTTGTAGCACTGGACAGAATCGCGATGAGCGCCGAGCAAGCGCGCCAGCGAAAGATTGGCCCGCTTGGCTTTCAAGTCCCACAAGGCAACATCAAATGCACCGATCGCCTGGGTCGCCAGGCCGCTGCGCCCCACCGAGGCACCCGCCCAGCAGAGTTTGTCCCACAGTTTGGAGATGTCGCTGGGGTTTTCGCCGATGAGGCTGGGGGCGACTTCCTGGGCGTGGGCGAATTGCCCCGGGCCGCCAGCGCGCTTGGAGTAGCTGAATCCCAGGCCATGGTGGCCGTCCCTGGTTTCGATTTCCACAAACAGAATGGCGATTTCGGTCATTGGCTTTTGCCGGCCGGTCAGCACCTTGGCGTCGCTGATGGGGTTGGCCAACGGCAGGTAAACCGAGGCCACGCGCACCCAGGCAATGCGGTCGTCGTCGGCGGACAGTTGAGGCGTGTCTTGCATGGCTATGCTCCGAACGTTTGGGTTTGGCTGCTGCAACACGGGCGTGTTGCAGCAGCCAATGCGGTGGGCTAGCTGCGCATCAGTTCAATCGCAGCACTCTTGCGGTTGCGAATGACCGTCACCAAATGCCAGGAAATGGAGGCGGCGGCCAGGATGAGGAAGCCTGCCGAAATGGGGTTGGTCAGGAAGCCGCCGAAATTGCCATCGGACAGCATCAGGCCTCGGCGCAAGTTGGTTTCGGCCATCGGCCCGAGGATGAAACCGATGATGAACGGTGCGATCGGCAAACCACTTTTGACGAACCCGTACCCCAACAAGCCAAACAGCAGCACCGCCCAGACATCGAAGATCCGGCTGTTCAGGCCAAAGGCACCGACCACGCAAAGCACCAGGATAATCGGCAGCAGGATGTGCTTGGGCACCGCCAACAGCTTGATGAACATGCGCAGGCCGTAGAACTCGAGCACCAGCATCAGCACGGAAGCGAGGATCAGCGCGGCGAAGATCGTGTAGACCAACGGTGCCTGGCTGATGAACAGCAGGGGGCCGGGCTGGATGCCATGGATCATGAAGCCACCGAGCATGACCGCCGTGGTGGTATCGCCGGGAATGCCCAGCGTCAGCAGAGGAATCATCGCGCCGCCGATACCCGCATTGTTTGCCGTTTCGCTGGCGACCACGCCGTCGATCTTGCCTTTGCCGAACTCCTCCGGCGTCTTGGAACGTTTCTTCGCCACAATGTAAGAGACGATATTCGACGTGCCGGCACCGATGCCGGGCAAGATGCCGATGCCCAGGCCGATCAACGAAGAACGGGTGGCATTAGGCAATTGGCCGACAAACTCTTTCATCGAGAAACCAAAACCTTTCACGCCTTTCATGCTGACGTGCTGGGGTTTGGCCCGGTGGCTCAAGCGCGCGCTCTCGGCGAACTTCAGCACTTCGGCGACGGCGAACATACCGATCATCACGGTCAGCATGGCGAAGCCGCCATTGAGGCTTGGCAAGTCAAAGGTGAAACGACGGATCGCCTCGACCGGGGCGATACCCACGGTGGAGAAGGCGAAACCCAAGGCACCGGCAAACAAGCCTTTGACCAGCGAGCCGGTGGACAGCGTAGCGATCAACGTCAGCGAGAAGATCGCGATGGAGAAGTATTCGTGCGGCCCAAAGCTCAGGGCCAGTTCCGCCAGGATCGGAGCGATAAACATCAGCGCCGCAATACTGAAGATCGTGCCGAGGAACGAGAACACCACGCCAATCCCAAGGGCCTTGACGCCATGGCCTTGTTTCATCAGCGGCCAGCCATCGAACGTCGTCGCGATGGAGGCCGGCGTACCCGGTATGTTGAGCAATATCGCCGATATCAGCCCTCCCGAGGTGGCGCCGACGAACAGCGCCACCAACAACGCCAGGCCAGGGCCTGGTCCCATCGAATAAGTCAGTGGCAAGCACAACGCGATTGCCATGGTGGCCGACAGCCCGGGCACCGCACCAAAAACGATCCCCACCGCGACGCCGAGGGTGATCAGGAGAAAGACGTAGGGTGTCAGTACGGCTGCGAAGCCTGTTTGCATGAGCTCAATCATGGCCGTCCCCTAGAAATCCAATAGACCGACTGGCAGGAGCAAGTCGAAACCATGACGAAAGATGTAAAAGATCAGGACCGCCGAGACGACGGCGATCAGCACGTATCGCAGGTGCTTGACCTTCTGATCCGCCGGGGTCAGCACGATGAACTGGACATACAGATAAAGCGCGGTCGTGATCAGGAAACCCACCGGCTCCATCAGCGCCGTGTAGAGCAGCACCAATGCCAAGGTCTTGAAGACGGTTGGATAGTCGATCGCCTCGGTTTTTTCCGAAGGTTCGGCGCGTTTATCCGGCAGCTTTCGCCACATCCACAACTGCAATGCGCCCAGCAGGCACAACGAGACGGCGAGCACCCACGGCACAAACGCGGCATCGATCGATCCGCGACGCGGCAGGTTCATGGTCAGGACCAGATAAGCCACGCCGGCGCCAAGCATCGCCAGGCCGGCGATCAGCTCGTTTCTTTTGTAGGAATCCATACAGGCTCCTGTCATTGATAAGGACGGGGATCGGACGCCTGCCAGCGCGGCACGCGCCCGAACCGTTACGCAAAATTATTTGGCTTTACGCATCTCGTCCTTGAACTGCATGAAGTTGTCGCGGGTCTTGTTCAACGTGGCGATGGCTTCTTCGGTGCCCTGGAAGCTGACCGGCTGCTTGAACGACTTCTTCAGCTCCTCGGCGTATTCCGGCTCTTCGGTGATTTTTTTCATGGTGTCGGCCATTTTCTTGACGATGGCCGGGTCAGTGCCTTTCGGGAAAGCGACAACGTAAGGCTTGTCCAGGACCAGGTCGACGCCTTGCTCCTTGAAGGTCTTGACGTCGCCCAGCAGCGCGTTGCGTTCGGCGTTGGGCTGGCCCAGGGCGCTCATCTTGCCGCTGGAGATATAGTCCTGGACCGAGCCATAGCTGATGGCGCCCAGATCGATGCGCTTGCCCAGCAAGGCGACGATTTTTTCGGACACGGTGCCGCTGTCGACCATTTTCAGTTTCACGCCGGCGAGCTTCTCGAACATCAGGCCTTGCAGGTGCGAGAAGTTGCCCATCTCGGTGCCGTAAGTGATGGTGCCGGGCTTGGCCTTGGCCTTCTCGATCAACTGGTCGAGGGTGTCGATGCCCGAGCTTTTCGCCGAGACGAACACCGCGCCTTTGTCGACGCCGGCGATGCAGGAGATATCGAACGCATCGAAGCGGTCTTCGGACAGTCCAGCCACCTCGTTGACGATCAACTGGCCAGTGTGGGTAAACAGAATGGTGTTGCCATCCGGCGCCGCGCTCTTGACCGCATCGGCAGCAATCGTCCCGCCCCCGCCGGCCATGTTGGTGACAACCATGGTCTTGCCAGTGACCTTGGTGAAGTATTTGGCCATCATCCTTGCGTTGAAATCGGTGTCACCGCCGGCGTTGGCGATCACCACCACTTGCACCGGACGGCTTGGCCAGTTGCTGGCGTCGGCGGCCATTGCGGTGCCGGCGGTGAGGCTCAGAAACGAGGCGATCAAAGAGGCGCAGAGTGTTTTCTTCATTATTGTTCTCCGGGTGCTGCCATTCATTGGGGGATTGAAGCTGAACGAGAAACGGACACGCCTGGTGGTAACGCCTGAAGGGACAGGCGAAGGCGCTTGGGTGTGTAAATCGAGAAGTTTGGCAGTAGCTGCGAGCCCGCTCGGGGCTCCTGGGATAGGAAAGAAAGCGTCCGGCGCACGGCGTTAAAGCGTGAGACCGATGGACTGCGCCCTCTCTGGGCGGCAAATGCAGAAGACATGGCTGCACCTTTTGGTTTTTATTATTTTTTGATGTCATACGTTGTCGTATGACTGGATATCATCACCTCTACCCCATGTTGTCAACGCAGTTGTTCCGCGACTCCCCGGGAATACGACGAACAGGGTTGGGTAAAAAGCTCGAATTCGGATTTCCTTGCTGATCCAAACGGCGAGACCCTTTTAATCGCGGCAATAAAAAACCCCCTGGATTCAGGGGGTTAGTTCGGTCAGCGGGCCAGGCTCCAACCGTCAGGCTGGAAGACTACTGTGCCGCCGCGCCACGCAGTTATTCAACCGTTACCGATTTTGCCAGGTTACGCGGCTGGTCCACGTCGGTGCCCTTGAGCACGGCCACGTAGTAGGACAACAACTGCAGCGGGATCGTGTAAAGGATCGGCGACAGGATGTCGTGGATATGTGGCATGTGCACCACGTGGGTACCTTCGCCATTAGTCATGCCAGCCTTCTCGTCCGCGAAAACCACCAACTGGCCGCCACGGGCGCGCACTTCCTGCAGGTTGGACTTGAGCTTTTCCAACAGCTCGTTGTTCGGCGCCACGGTGACGACTGGCATGTCGTTATCCACAAGCGCGAGCGGGCCGTGCTTGAGTTCACCCGCCGGGTAGGCCTCGGCGTGAATGTAGGAGATTTCCTTGAGCTTCAAGGCCCCCTCCATCGCCACCGGGAATTGGGCGCCACGACCCAGGAACAGGGTGTGGTTCTTCTCGGCGAACAGCTCGGCGATTTTCTCGACGGTGCTGTCCATCGCCAAGGCTTCGCCCAGGCGAGCCGGCAAGCGGCGCAGCTCTTCTACAAGCTTGGCCTCGACGCCTTCCGCCAACGTGCCGCGCACCTGGCCCAGGGACAGGGTCAGCAACAGCAGGCCCACCAGTTGCGTGGTGAACGCCTTGGTCGACGCCACGCCGATTTCACGACCGGCCTGGGTCAGCAGCGTCAGGTCGGACTCACGCACCAGCGAGCTGATGCCGACGTTGCAGATTGCGAGGCTGGCGAGGAAACCCAACTCCTTGGCGTTGCGCAGGGCGGCCAGGGTGTCAGCGGTTTCGCCCGATTGAGAGATGGTCACGAACAGGGTGTCGGGCTGCACGACCACCTTGCGGTAGCGGAACTCACTGGCGACCTCGACCTGGCACGGGATACCGGCCAGCTCTTCCAGCCAGTAACGCGCAACCATGCCGGCGTGGTAACTGGTGCCGCAAGCAACGATCTGTACATTGCGAACCTTGGCGAAGAGCTCGGCTGCCTGGGGGCCAAAGGCCTGGACCAGCACTTGTTCCTGGCTCAGGCGACCTTCGAGGGTGCGCTGCACAACGGCCGGTTGCTCATGGATTTCCTTGAGCATGTAATGGCGGAACTCGCCTTTGTCGGCGGCTTCGGCGCCGTCGCGGTACTGCACGGTTTCACGCTCGACGCTTTTGCCATTGAGGTCCCAGATCTGCACGCTGTCGCGGCGAATCTCGGCGATATCGCCCTCTTCCAGGTACATAAAGCGGTCAGTGACCTGGCGCAGCGCCAGTTGGTCGGACGCCAGGAAGTTTTCGCCAAGACCCAGGCCGATGACCAACGGGCTGCCGCTGCGCGCCGCGACCAGGCGATCCGGTTGTTTGGCGCTGATCACCGCCAGGCCATAAGCACCATGGAGTTCCTTGACCGTGGCCTTGAGCGCCACGGTCAGGTCCGCCAGATCCTTGAGCTTGTGGCTGAGCAAATGGGCGATGACTTCGGTGTCGGTGTCCGAGGTGAACACATAGCCGAGTGCCTTGAGCTGTTCGCGCAAGGCTTCATAGTTCTCGATGATGCCGTTGTGCACCACCGCCAGGTCGCCGGAAAAATGCGGATGGGCGTTACGCTCACACGGCGCGCCATGGGTGGCCCAGCGGGTGTGGGCGATGCCTAGGCGACCGATCAACGGCTCAGCGTCCAGCGCTCGTTCCAGCTCGCTGACCTTGCCCGGACGACGCATGCGTTCGAGCGTCTCATCATTGGTGAACACCGCCACGCCGGCACTGTCGTAGCCGCGATATTCGAGACGCTTGAGGCCTTCAAGCAGGATGGCCGTGATGTTGCGTTCAGCAACGGCGCCGACAATTCCACACATGCTATTTCTCCTGGCTGACAGACGCGCAGATGACATTGATGCCGCGGGCCTGGATCTGATCGCGTGCCTCCACGGGCAAGCGTTCATCGGTAATTAAGGTATGGACGCTGCTCCACGGCAGTTCCAGATTGGGGATCTTGCGGCCGATCTTGTCGGCCTCCACCATCACGATCACTTCGCGGGCGACCTCAGCCATTACCCGGCTCAGGCCCAGCAGTTCGTTGAAAGTGGTTGTGCCACGCGCCAGATCGATACCGTCGGCACCGATGAACAACTGGTCGAAGTCATAGGAACGCAGCACTTGCTCGGCGACTTGGCCCTGAAAAGACTCGGAATGCGGATCCCAGGTACCGCCGGTCATCAACAACACCGGCTCATGCTCCAGCTCGCTCAAGGCATTGGCGACATGCAGGGAATTGGTCATCACCACCAGCCCCGGCTGATTGCCAAGTTGAGGGATCATGGCGGCAGTGGTGCTGCCACTGTCGATGATGATGCGCGCATGTTCGCGGATCCGCTTCACGGCGGCCCGGGCAATGGCTTGTTTGTACTTGGAAACGGCCTGGGCGTTATCGGCCACCAGTTCCTGCGGCATCGGCACTGCGCCACCGTAGCGACGCAGCAGCAGACCGTTGGTTTCCAACGCGGCCAAATCCTTGCGAATCGTAACTTCGGAGGTTTCGAAGCGCTTGGCCAATTCATCCACGCTGACTTCGCCCTGCTCCTGAAGCAAGGCAAGGATATTGTGGCGACGCTGTGGTGTGTTGCGCTTTGACATGGCGGCTTAAGTTTCGATTCGAAAGATAACGTAAGCAATCAAAACCTATTGAAGCGATGTCGTCAAGGCGCCAGCAGAAAAATTCAGAAATTACGCGGCACTGTGGGAGCGAGCCTGCTCGCGAAAGGGTGCGTCAGTAAAAACACTATGGACTGACGCTCCGCATTCGCGAGCAGGCTCGCTCCCACAGACGGGATTGTGGATAACTTCAGGGCTTCTTGATCTTCTCCGGTCGCTTCCAGCCATCGATATTGCGCTGGCGCGCCCGGGCCACAGCCAATTGGCCGTTATCCACATTCTGAGTAAGGGTCGAACCTGCCGCCGTGGTTGCACCGCTGGAGATATCCACAGGCGCCACCAAGGAATTGTTGGAGCCAATGAAGACGTCTTCACCCAGCACGGTTTTCCACTTGTTGGCGCCGTCGTAGTTGCAGGTGATGGTACCGGCGCCAATGTTAGTGCGAGCGCCAACTTCAGCGTCACCCAGATAGGTCAGGTGTCCGGCCTTGGCGCCCTCGCCCATGTGGGCATTCTTCAGCTCGACGAAGTTACCCACATGCGCTCGGGCTTCCAGCACGGTACCGGGACGCAGGCGCGCAAACGGACCGGCATCACTGCCCTCTCCCATGACGGCGCCGTCAAGATGGCTGTTGGCCTTGACCACCACGCCTTTGCGCAGGGTGCTGTCCTTGATGACGCAGTTAGGGCCGATGACCACGTCGTCTTCGATGACAACCTTGCCTTCGAGAATGACGTTGATGTCGATGACCACATCGCGACCCACGCTGACTTCACCACGTACGTCAAAACGCGCCGGGTCGCGCAGGGTCACGCCTTGAGCCATCAGACGGCGAGATGTACGCAATTGGTAGTGGCGCTCCAGCTCGGCGAGTTGCCGGCGATCGTTTGCGCCCTGCACTTCCATGGCATCAAGCGGCTGCTCGGTGGCGACCACCAGCCCATCGGCAACGGCCATGGCAATCACGTCGGTCAGGTAGTACTCGCCTTGGGCATTGTTGTTCGACAGACGACTCATCCAATCGCCGAGGCGCTCAGCCGGCACCGCGAGAATGCCGGTATTGCCTTCGGTGATCGCGCGCTGGGCTTCGTTGGCGTCCTTCTGCTCGACAATCGCCGTGACTTGGCCTTCAGCATTGCGCACGATGCGGCCGTATCCGGTCGGATCATCCAGCTCGACCGTCAACAGACCTAGCTGCTGTGGCGCAACATGCTTGAGCAAGCGCTGCAACGTTTCGACTTCGATCAGCGGCACGTCGCCGTAGAGAATCAGCACCGTGTCAGCCGTGATGAACGGCACGGCCTGGGCCACCGCATGGCCGGTGCCGAGTTGCTTGTCTTGCAGGACAAAATTCAGATCATCCGCCGCCAGCTGTTCCCGCACCGCATCGGCACCATGGCCGATCACCACGTGGATGCGCTGTGGATCAAGTTGCCTCGCGCTGTGGATAACATGACCAAGCATGGAATTACCGGCGACCGGGTGCAACACCTTGGGCAACGCCGAACGCATGCGGGTGCCCTGACCGGCCGCGAGAATAACGATTTCGAGAGACATGACTGGCTACCAATCCTGGGTGGTCAGCGGCTGTGACCAGATGATGAATGTCGGAAAAAGAAAAAAGGGTAGCCGAGGCTACCCTTTTTAATCAATCGCACAGGAAGCAGACGGCTTAGCCGCCGAACTTCTTGCGGATCTGCTGGACGGTACGCAGCTGGGCTGCGGCCTCGGCCAGACGTGCGGCAGCAGAACCGTAATCGAAGTCCGCGCCTTTTTCATGCAGAGCCTTCTCGGCGGCCTTGACGGCCTCCTGAGCAGAGGCTTCGTCCAGGTCGGCAGCACGTTGCACGGTGTCGGCAAGAACCTTGACCATGTTCGGCTGAACCTCGAGGAAACCACCGGAGATGTAGAACACCTCCCTGTCCCCGCCCTGCTTGGTCAGAGTAATCGGACCTGGCTTCAAGCTGGTGATCAGCGGTGCGTGACCCAGGGCGATACCAAGATCACCCAGCTCACCGTGCGCAACCACAAACTCGACCAGACCGGAGAAGATTTCCCCTTCCGCACTGACGATATCGCAATGGACTGTCATAGCCATCTGATTGCCTCAACCTAAATTAGCGCCCGTTTCCGGGCGCCGGGATTACAGTTTCTTGGCTTTCTCGATCGCTTCTTCGATGCCGCCGACCATGTAGAACGCTTGTTCTGGCAGGTGGTCGTAGTCACCGTTGAGGATGCCTTTGAAGCCAGCAATGGTGTCTTTCAGGGAAACGTATTTGCCCGAGGCACCGGTGAAGACTTCAGCCACGAAGAACGGTTGCGACAAGAAGCGCTGGATCTTACGAGCACGGTTTACCAACTGCTTGTCGGCTTCCGACAGCTCGTCCATACCCAGGATCGCGATGATGTCCTTCAGCTCTTTGTAGCGCTGCAGCACGTACTGGACGCCGCGAGCGGTGTCGTAGTGCTCCTGGCCGATCACGTTCGGGTCCAGCTGGCGCGAAGTCGAGTCCAGTGGATCTACCGCTGGGTAGATACCCAGGGAAGCGATGTCACGGGACAGAACGACAGTGGCGTCCAAGTGAGCGAAGGTGGTCGCTGGCGACGGGTCGGTCAAGTCGTCCGCTGGTACGTATACCGCCTGGATCGAGGTGATCGAACCTTGCTTGGTCGAAGTGATGCGCTCTTGCAGCACGCCCATCTCTTCAGCCAGGGTCGGCTGGTAACCTACTGCCGAAGGCATACGGCCCAGCAGTGCGGATACTTCGGTACCGGCCAGGGTGTAACGGTAGATGTTGTCGACGAACAGCAGAACGTCGTTACCTTCGTCACGGAACTTCTCGGCCATGGTCAGGCCGGTCAGGGCTACGCGCAGACGGTTTCCCGGCGGCTCGTTCATCTGGCCGTAGACCAGTGCCACTTTGTCCAGAACGTTGGAATCCTTCATCTCGTGGTAGAAGTCGTTACCCTCACGAGTACGCTCACCCACACCGGCGAACACGGAATAACCGCTGTGCTCGATGGCGATGTTACGGATCAGTTCCATCATGTTTACGGTCTTGCCTACACCGGCACCACCGAACAGACCGACTTTACCGCCCTTGGCGAACGGGCAAACCAGGTCGATAACCTTGATGCCGGTTTCCAGCAGCTCGTTGCCACCAGCCTGTTCAGCGAAGGTTGGCGCAGGACGGTGAATGCCCCAGCGCTCTTCGGTGTCGATCGGGCCAGCTTCGTCGATCGGGTTGCCCAGTACGTCCATGATCCGGCCCAGGGTCGCTTTACCGACCGGTACGGAGATGGCTGCGCCAGTGTTGTTGACGTCCAGACCGCGCTTCAAGCCTTCGGTGGAGCCCATCGCAATGGTACGAACCACGCCGTCGCCCAGCTGCTGCTGAACTTCCAGGGTGGTTTCGGCGCCTTGAACCTTCAAGGCGTCGTAGATGCTCGGTACGCTGTCGCGTGGGAATTCCACGTCGATAACGGCGCCGATGATTTGAACGATACGTCCGCTACTCATAGCTGGATCCTCTGAATATTTGAACCGTTAAACCGCGGCAGCGCCGCCGACGATTTCCGAGATCTCTTGGGTGATCGCAGCCTGACGCGCCTTGTTGTAGATCAGCTGCAAATCGCTGATCAAATCACCGGCGTTGTCGGTAGCGTTCTTCATCGCGATCATCCGCGCCGCTTGTTCAGCTGCGTTGTTCTCGACCACCGCCTGGTAGACCTGCGACTCCACGTAGCGGACCATCAAGCCGTCAAGCAGCTCCTTGGCATCCGGTTCGTAGAGATAGTCCCAGTGGTGCTTGAGTTCATGTTCCGGGGTCGCCACCAGTGGAATCAACTGCTCCACGGTCGGCTGTTGCGTCATGGTGTTGATGAACTTGTTGGATACCACGGACAGGCGGTCGATCCGGCCTTCCAGGTAAGCATCCAGCATCACCTTGACGCTGCCGATCAGGTCATTGATCGACGGTTCTTCACCCAGGTGGCTGATAGCAGCGACGACGTTACCGCCGAAGTTGCGGAAGAAAGCCGCACCCTTGCTACCGACCACGCACAGATCGATCTCGACGCCTTGTTCGCGGTTTACCGCCATGTCCTTGACCAGGGCCTTGAACAGGTTGGTGTTCAAGCCACCGCACAGACCACGGTCACTGCTCACCACAACGTAACCGACGCGCTTGACGGCGCGGTCGATCATGAACGGGTGGCGGTATTCCGGGTTGGCGTTGGCCAGATGACCAATCACCTGGCGGATGCGCTCCGCATAAGGACGGCTAGCAGCCATGCGCATTTGTGCCTTGCGCATTTTGCTGACCGCCACTTTTTCCATGGCGCTGGTAATCTTTTGCGTGCTTTTGATGCTCGCAATCTTACTGCGAATCTCTTTTGCGCCTGCCATGTAACACCTATCAGGTTAGCAAGCGGGAGCCTTGCGGCTCCCGCTGCGGCTTACCAGGTTTGGGTGGCCTTGAACTTCTCGATACCGGCTTTCAGGCCAGCGTCGATTTCGTCATTGAAGTCACCTTTAACGTTGATCTTGGCCATCAAATCGGCGTGATCGCGGTTGAAGAAAGCAATCAGCGCTTGTTCGAAGCTGCCGATCTTGGCGATTTCAATGTCAGTCAGGAACCCACGCTCAGCGGCATACAGCGACAGCGCCATGTCAGCGATCGACATCGGCGCGTATTGCTTCTGCTTCATCAGCTCGGTAACGCGCTGACCATGCTCAAGTTGCTTACGGGTCGCTTCGTCCAGGTCAGAAGCGAACTGGGCGAATGCCGCCAGTTCACGGTACTGGGCCAGGGCGGTACGGATACCACCGGACAGCTTCTTGATGATCTTGGTCTGAGCGGCACCACCCACACGGGATACCGAAACACCAGCGTTAACTGCAGGGCGGATGCCCGAGTTGAACATGGCCGATTCCAGGAAGATCTGACCGTCGGTGATGGAAATCACGTTGGTCGGAACGAACGCGGAAACGTCGCCAGCCTGGGTTTCGATGATCGGCAGAGCGGTCAGGGAACCGGTCTTGCCAGTCACGGCGCCGTTGGTGAACTTCTCGACGTACTCTTCCGAAACGCGGGATGCGCGCTCCAGCAGACGGGAGTGGAGATAGAACACGTCGCCTGGGTAGGCTTCACGGCCTGGTGGACGGCGCAGCAGCAGGGAAATCTGGCGGTAGGCCACTGCTTGCTTGGACAGATCGTCATAAACGATCAGCGCGTCTTCACCGCGGTCGCGGAAGTATTCGCCCATGGTGCAACCGGAGTACGGTGCCAGGAACTGCAGGGCAGCCGATTCGGAGGCGCTGGCGGCAACGATGATGGTGTTGGCCAGTGCACCGTTCTCTTCCAGCTTGCGAACCACGTTGGCGATGGTCGATTGCTTCTGACCGATTGCCACGTAGACGCAGAAGATACCGCTGTTCTTCTGGTTGATGATCGCGTCGATCGCCAGAGCGGTCTTACCGATCTGACGGTCACCGATGATCAGCTCACGCTGGCCACGGCCGACTGGGATCATGGCATCGACAGCCTTGTAGCCAGTCTGTACAGGCTGGTCTACCGACTTACGCCAGATCACGCCTGGAGCAACTTTCTCGACCGCATCGGTCTCGGTGTTGTTCAGCGGACCTTTGCCGTCAACTGGGTTACCCAGTGCGTCGACTACGCGACCCAGCAGTTCCTTACCGACTGGAACTTCGAGGATGCGGCCGGTGCACTTGGCGCTCATGCCTTCAGCCAGAGTCGTGTACGCGCCCAATACCACGGCACCTACAGAGTCTTGCTCCAGGTTGAGGGCCATACCGTAGACGCCGCCCGGAAACTCGATCATCTCGCCGTACATGACGTCGGCCAGACCGTGAATCCGCACGATGCCGTCAGATACGCTGACGACAGTGCCTTCGTTACGGGCTTGGGAGGTCACATCGAGCTTTTCGATGCGGCCCTTGATAATTTCACTTATTTCGGAAGGATTGAGTTGCTGCATTGCTCTGCTGCCCCTTCAAACTCAAGATTTCAATGCTTCGGCAAGTTTCGCGATTTTGCCGCGAATCGAGCCATCGATAACCAGGTCGCCGGCGCGGATTACAACGCCCCCTATGAGGGACTTGTCTTCCTCGACTTGCAGGCGCACTTCCCGGTTGAGTCGTGCACTGAGAACCTTGGCGAGTTTGTCTTGCTGTTCTTGGTTCAATGCAAAAGCACTGGTCACTTCCACGTCTACCGACTTCTCTTGCTCGGCCTTGTACAGGTCGAACAGAGCGGCAATCTCCGGCAGAAGCGGGAGACGGTCGTTTTCGGCAACGACGTGAATGAAATTCTGTGCCTTGGCATCGAACTTGTCGCCGCACACGTCAATGAACGTGGCGGCCTTTTCTGCGCTCGTCAGTCGCGGGGCCTTGAGCACGCGCTGCATGGTGTCGTCTTGCGACACCGCTGCTGCCAGGCCGAGCATGGCTGACCAATTGGCCAGTTGCTGGTGGGCCTGAGCGTGCTCGAAGGCCGCCTTAGCGTAAGGTCGGGCCAACGTGGTCAGTTCTGCCATGATCGCCCTCGCTTAGATTTCAGCAGCCAGTTGGTTTACCAGCTCTGCGTGCGCGTTTTGATCGATTGTGGCACCCAGGATCTTCGAAGCACCGCCAACGGCCAGGCTACCCACTTGGGCACGCAGCGCGTCTTTGACACTGTTGAGTTCCTGTTCGATCTCGGCTTGAGCCTGAGCCTTCACACGGTCAGCTTCGACGCGAGCCTGTTCACGGGCTTCGTCGACAATCTGGGTACCGCGTTTCTTGGCTTGCTCGATGATTTCAGCTGCCTGAGCTTTCGCTTCGCGCAGTTGCTGACCCACTTTCTCATGGGCCAACTCCAGGTCGCGAGCTGCACGGCTGGCAGCGTCCAGACCATCAGCGATCTTCTTTTGACGTTCGTGCAATGCCGCAATGACCGGAGGCCATACGAACTTCATGCAGAACAGTACAAAAATCAGGAACGCAACGGACTGGCCAATCAGGGTCGCATTAATGTTCACGCCAACACCTCGCAGTTACGTTGTCCATCACACCAATCTACTCGAGACATCCGAGTAATTAGCCAGCGATTTGACCAACGAACGGGTTCGCAAAGGTGAAGAACAGAGCGATACCAACACCGATCATGGTTACGGCGTCGAGCAGACCGGCAACGATGAACATCTTGACTTGCAGCATTGGGACCATTTCTGGCTGACGCGCTGCGCCTTCCAGGAACTTGCCGCCCAGCAGGCCGAAACCAATTGCGGTACCCAGTGCGCCCAGGCCGATCAACAGTGCAACAGCGATAGCGGTTAGACCAACTACAGTTTCCATCTTTCCTCCCGACTTTTACGTCGTATGGTTTAGGTTTTTTAGATTAAAGCGGTAAAACAAATCGTTTCTCAGCCCGTACCGGGCTCCTTCCCGTGTGACCGGGAAGGACATCAGACTAGTCGAGACTGGCCTTAATGGTTTTCTTCGTGCGCCATCGACAGGTAGACGATGGTCAGCATCATGAAGATGAACGCCTGCAAGGTGATGATCAGGATGTGGAACACAGCCCACGCCCATTGCAGCACCACGCCCAGGCCGCTGAGCCAGAGCAGGCCGCTGCCGAACATCACAGCGATCAGGATGAACACCAGCTCGCCGGCATACATGTTGCCGAACAGACGCAGTGCCAGAGAGATTGGCTTGGCGATCAGGGTCACGAATTCCAACAGGAAGTTCACCGGGATCAGCAGGGCCTGAACCAGGATGTTCTTGCTGCCGAACGGGTGCAGGGTCAGTTCGCCGATGAAACCGCCGATGCCCTTGACCTTGATGCTATAGAAAATAATCAGCGCGAAAACCGAGAACGCCATGCCCAGGGTCGCGTTCGGGTCGGTAGTCGACACGGCGCGGAATGGGATGTGGTGGTCACCGGAGATCAGGATGGCCAGCTGAGGAATCCAGTCGACCGGTACCAGGTCGACGGCGTTCATCAGGAACACCCAGACGAAGATGGTCAGTGCCAGCGGTGCGATTACCGGGCTACGGCCATGGAAGCTGTCTTTCACGCTGCCATCGACGAATTCGACCAATACTTCAACGAAGTTCTGCAGTGCACCAGGCTGACCGGAAGTCGCCTTCTTTGCCGCCATGCGGAAAAGAAGAACGAAGATCAGACCCAACGCGACCGACCAGCCGAGGGTATCGACGTGGAAAGCCCAGAAGCCCATTTCTTTAGCTTCTGCTGCGGTGTGAGCAAAGCCCCAGCCGCCATTGGGTAGCTGACCGAAGGTCAGGTTCTGCAAGTGGTGCTGGATATAGCCCGAAGCGGTTGTCTCTGCCATGGTTGCCTCAAACGCCCTAAGGTCTCGAAAGTCTTGTTCTCATTAGCAGGGGAGCGAACCAACTGACCATCTGGGTCAGCAGGAACACGCCGAATACAGCCAGCGGCGCCAGTGGCTTCACACCTGCGAACGTCAGTGCAAACAGCACTGCCGTCAAAATCAATTTCCCCGCCTCGCCAGCATAAAAAGACCGGACGATGGCTTGGGCTGCTCGGGCGCCGGAAAACCGAAAGGCCCTGTGAGCAAAGTAAATATTGGGAAGCAAGGCTATCAGGCCTCCGCAAAGACCCGAGTATCCGGCGACGACTCCTTTCCATTGCCAGAGCGCCAACGCGGCGATCAGGACAACGACGAACTGGGCCATCAAAACCGGGAAAACTGCCAGGCGATGGAACGGCAAGCGGTTTGGCGTGCGTGTTTCCATCGCTTTTGCTCTCCAATGGTCGGCTGCCTGAATTCACTAACTTGGCATAATTTGTGCCGACAAAATGCGCGCAGAGTATAGGGGCGGTTCTGCCCCTATTCAACCTTCAGGTAGTGATTTCCGACTGCGCGCTACAAGGGCAATTGTTTCAGCGAATGTGTGCAAGGACACCTTGCAGCTCGTCGAGAGAGTTATAGCCGATCACCAACTGCCCCTTGCCCTTCTTTCCGTGGCGAATCTGCACCGCAGAGCCTAGGCGCTCGGCCAGGCGCTGTTCCAGGCGAGCGATATCCGGGTCAGGTTTTGGCGCCTCGACAGGGGCCGGTTTACCGCTCAACCACTGACGAACCAGTGCCTCGGTTTGGCGCACGGTCAGACCGCGTGCGACAACATGTCGCGCCCCTTCAACCTGTTGATTTTCCGGTAAACCGAGCAATGCCCGGGCATGACCCATTTCCAGGTCGCCATGGGACAGCATGGTCTTGATGACTTCAGGCAAGGCAATCAACCGCAGCAGGTTGGCGACCGTTACCCGGGACTTGCCCACTGCTTCGGCCACTTGCTGCTGGGTCAGTTGGAATTCCTGCTGCAGGCGCTGCAGGGCCACGGCCTCTTCCACCGGGTTGAGGTCTTCGCGCTGGATGTTTTCGATCAACGCCATGGCAATGGCCGCTTCGTCCGGCACATCGCGGACCATCGCCGGGATGGTTTCCTGACCCGCCTGCTGGCTGGCGCGCCAGCGGCGTTCGCCGGCGATGATCTCGAAACGCCCATTGGCGATCGGCCGGACTACGATCGGCTGCATCACACCCTGGCTCTTGATCGATTGCGCCAGTTCTTCCAGCGCTTGCGGGTCCATGTCCCGGCGTGGCTGGTACTTGCCTCGCTGGATCAGGTCCAGCGGCAAATGTTGCAGTTCGCGCTGATCGACCTGAACGGCCTGCTCTTCCAGCGAACTGACAGTCGGACCGCTGAGCAGCGCATCCAGTCCACGTCCGAGACCTCGTTTCTTGACGGCCATGGGGTTTCCTTAAGTTGGCTGGGCTGCAGCGATGCGTGGTTGGCGGCGCTGACGGCGAACCATCTCGCCCGCCAGGGCCAGGTAGGCCAGCGCACCACGGGATTGTTTATCGTAGGCCAACGCCGGCATGCCGTAGCTCGGCGCTTCGGCCAGGCGAATGTTCCGCGGTATGACCGTGTCGTACAGCTGCTCGCCGAAATGCTCCTTGAGCTGAGCCGATACGTCGTTCATCAGGCTGAGGCGCGGGTCATACATGGTCCGCAATAACCCTTCGACTTTCAGCTCCGGGTTCAGCAACTCGGCAATGCGCTTGATGTTATCCACAAGGTCGCTCAGCCCTTCGAGGGCAAAGTACTCGCACTGCATGGGGATAATCACCCCATCGGCGGCCACCAAGGCGTTGAGCGTCAACATCGACAGCGACGGCGGGCAGTCGATCAGGATGTAGTCGTAATTCTCGCGGACCGGCGCCAGCGCGCTGCGCAGGCGGCTTTCCTTCATCTGCATTTCCAGCAGGACCACTTCAGCCGCAGTCAGGTCGCGGTTGGCCGGCAGCAATTGATAACCGCCATGCTCGGAGAAATGCATGGCCTGGCCCAGATCGCATTCGCCGATCAGGACGTCGTAGATGGAGTTCTCCAAGCCATGTTTATCCACACCGCTACCCATGGTGGCGTTGCCCTGTGGATCGAGATCGATCAACAGCACCCGGCGCTTGGTCGCGACCAGGGATGCTGCGAGGTTGATACAGGTGGTGGTCTTGCCCACACCACCCTTCTGGTTCGCTATCGCGAATACCTTAGCCATTCTTGCTTGTGTTCCCAATCATGCCGTGCGGCGCAGTATCAGCAGATGGCGTTGGCCTTGGCAACCGGGTACGGCCAAGGCGTGTTCGCTATCGAGGTGGAAGTCTGCCGGCAATGCTACCAGCTCATCGGCCGGATGAACGCCCTTCATTGCCAGCCACCGCGTATTGGTATCGCCCAAGTGGCGAGTCCAATTGCTGAAGTTCTCCATGCTGCTGAACGCCCGGGAAATGATCCCGTTGAACGGCTCAGCCGGCTGGAACGCTTCGACGCGGCTGTGGATAACTTGCAGGTTATCCAGTTTCAGTTCAAGTTTGACCTGGGTCAGGAAGCGAGTTTTCTTGCCGTTGCTGTCCAGGCAGGTCACTTGCGAGTCGGGAAACAGGATCGCCAGCGGGATACCGGGCATGCCGCCGCCACTGCCAACGTCCAGCCAACGTCCGTTCTCGATGAAGGAGATTACGCTGAGGCTGTCGAGCAAATGCCGCGAAACCATTTCATCCGGATCGCGCACCGCGGTCAGGTTGTAGGCCTTGTTCCATTTGATCAACAGCGCCAGGTAAGCCAGCAATTGCGCGTGCTGGGCTTCGGTCAGGATGACGCCGAGCTGACGGGTACCTGTGGATAACTCTTCAGCGTGTTGCGAGGTGACCATCGAACTCAAGCGCTTTGCTCCAACTGGCGGCCCGCGCCGCGTTTTTTCAAATGAATCATCAACAGCGAAATCGCCGCCGGGGTGACACCAGGGATGCGCGATGCCTGGCCCAGGGTTTCTGGACGCGTTGCGCCGAGCTTGCTCTGGATTTCTTTCGACAACCCGGAAATGCCGGTGTAATCGATATCCACAGGCAGCTTGGTGTCTTCGCTGGCGCGTAAACGGGCGATTTCATCCTGCTGCCGATCGATGTAACCGGCGTATTTGGTCTTGATCTCGACCTGTTCGGCGACCTGTGGGTCTTCCGCACCCTGGCCAGTTACCTCCACCAACCCGACATAGTCGATTTCCGGACGGCTCAACAGGTTGAGCAGGTTGTATTCATGGGTCAGCGGCGTGCCGAATTTTGCCGCAATGGCATCGCCCTGCTCGGTACCCGGACGAACCCAGGTACTTTTCAGGCGCTGCTCTTCCAGCTCGATATTCTCGCGTTTCTTGCAGAACGCGGCCCAGCGCGCGTCATCCACCAGACCCAACTCGCGGCCTTTCTCGGTAAGGCGCAGGTCGGCGTTGTCTTCACGCAGGATCAGGCGATATTCGGCACGGGACGTAAACATCCGATACGGTTCCTGGGTACCCAGGGTAATCAGGTCGTCCACGAGCACACCGATGTATGCCTCATCGCGACGCGGGCACCAACTGTCTTTGCCCTGGGCACGCAGGGCCGCGTTGGCACCAGCCAGCAATCCTTGGGCGCCGGCTTCTTCGTAACCGGTAGTGCCGTTGATTTGCCCAGCGAAGAACAGACCACCAATAGCTTTGGTTTCCAGGCTGTACTTCAGATCGCGCGGATCGAAGTAGTCGTACTCGATCGCATACCCCGGACGCATGATGTGCGCGTTTTCCATGCCACGGATCGATTGCACGATCTGCAATTGCACGTCGAACGGCAGGCTTGTGGATATCCCGTTCGGATACAGCTCATGAGTGGTCAAACCTTCCGGCTCGATGAACACCTGATGGCTTTCCTTGTCGGCAAAGCGATGGATCTTGTCTTCGATCGACGGGCAATAGCGCGGGCCGACACCTTCGATTTCACCGGCAGCGGAATACATCGGCGAACGATCGAGGTTCGCCGCGATGATTTCGTGGGTGCGGGCGTTGGTATGGGTAATCCAGCAACTGACTTGCCGTGGATGCTGTTCCTTGTTGCCCATGAATGACATCACTGGGATCGGCGTATCGCCAGGCTGCTCGGTCATCACCGAGAAATCCACGGATTTGCCGTCGATGCGCGGTGGCGTACCGGTTTTGAGACGCCCGACACGCAATGGCAACTCACGCAGACGGTGAGCCAGAGCAATCGATGGCGGATCACCCGCGCGACCACCGGAAAAATTCTGCAAACCAATGTGGATAAGTCCACCGAGGAAGGTCCCTGTGGTCAACACCACGGAATCGGCGAAGAAACGCAGGCCCATTTGTGTGACGACACCACGTACCTGGTCCTGCTCGACGATCAGATCATCGGCTGCTTGTTGAAATATCCACAGGTTCGGTTGGTTTTCCAGGATCTCGCGGACCGCGGCCTTGTACAGCACTCGGTCGGCCTGTGCGCGGGTAGCGCGCACCGCTGGGCCTTTGCGGCTGTTCAACACGCGAAACTGGATGCCGCCTTTATCAGTGGCGATGGCCATCGCGCCGCCAAGGGCATCGATTTCCTTGACCAAATGGCTTTTGCCGATGCCACCAATGGCGGGGTTGCAGCTCATGGCGCCGAGGGTTTCCACGTTATGCGTCAACAACAGGGTTTTCGCGCCCATGCGTGCTGATGCAAGTGCTGCCTCGGTACCGGCATGACCGCCGCCGATGACGATCACTTCAAAACGGGAAGGGAAATCCACCACGCACCTCGTGCCTGCTTTATTCAGGTAATTCGGAAATAGGTATTGAGTCTGGTCCTGGGGCGTTTTTCGAGCCAGGTCGGCAAGTATAGGGACTTCGCCCTTTCTAAAGAACCCTTTGCACAAAATTTAACCAGCTGTGGAGAACTCGCGGTTAAAAAAATAAAAAAGAAAGAAATTTATAAAATCTTTGTTTTTATGTTTATTCTTACTGCCCACCCTTTCTGTGGATAAACATCTGCGTGCCTTGATTTACGCTATGTACAGAGATTGGAAACCCTGTGGTCATGTACCCGGGAGGGGCTTGGATAACCGGTGTAAGCCTGTGGATGAATGGGATGGTTATCCACAGAGGCGGTTATCTCCAGTTTTGAGGGCCGCTTATCAACTGACCTCAATGGCAGTTATTCACAGAGCTTAATCCACAAAAAACAGCCGCCAGGGGTCAGCCGCAGCGCCCACAGGCAAGCCGCCATCAAGGGCAATCGATCAATGAAAAAAGAGGAAGAACCGGGTTTGTGTTGTGCTCGATAGGTTTACGAGAACAAACCCGGTTGGAAAGGCTGGGCTATTTACCGATGCAGAAGCTGGAGAAGATTCGACCCAGCAAGTCATCTGAGCTGAAGGCGCCGGTGATCTCACCGAGGGAATGTTGTGCCTGCCGAAGGTCTTCGGCCAACAACTCACCCGCCCCTGCCAAGGTCAGCTGCGCGCGGCCATGCTCCAGGGCGGCGCTGGCGTGGCGTAGCGCTTCAAGGTGCCTGCGGCGGGCACTGAAGCTGCTCTCCGACGTCTGTTCATAACCCATGCAGGCCTTGAGGTGGTCGCGCAGCAATTCCAGTCCCTCGCCCGCCGACTTTGCGCTGAGGCTGATAGTCACGTGGCCATCTTCGCTGACTTCAAGCGCAATCGCTTCTCCGGTCAGGTCGGCCTTGTTGCGGATCAGGGTGACTTTCGCTGGATCCGGGCGTACTTCGAGGAATTCCGGCCATAAGGCAAAAGGATCGTCCGCCTCCGGCGCGGTGGCATCCACCACCAGCAATACTCGGTCGGCTTCGCTGATGGCCTTGAGTGCTCGTTCGACACCGATTTTTTCCACCTGGTCATCGGTGTCGCGCAGTCCTGCGGTATCCACCACATGCAGCGGCATGCCATCAATGTGGATATGTTCGCGCAATATATCCCGCGTGGTGCCGGCGATTTCGGTGACTATCGCAGCCTCTCGACCGGCCAATGCGTTGAGCAAACTGGACTTGCCTGCGTTAGGGCGTCCGGCAATCACCACGGTCATTCCATCACGCAACAAGGCACCCTGCCCGGCCTCGCGCAGTACTGTGGATAATTCATCACGGACCTTATCAAGCATATTCAGCACGTGGCCATCGGCAAGAAAGTCGATTTCCTCTTCCGGAAAGTCGATCGCGGCCTCGACGTAGATCCGCAGGCCAATCAATTGTTCGGTGAGATTATGCACACGCTGGGAAAAGGCTCCTTGCAAGGAACGCAACGCGTTGCGGGCAGCCTGTGAAGAACTGGCTTCGATCAAGTCGGCAATCGCTTCGGCCTGGGCCAGGTCGAGCTTGTCGTTAAGGAATGCGCGTTCGCTGAATTCTCCCGGCCGGGCCAGGCGGCAGCCCAGTTCAAGGCAACGTTTGAGCAGCATGTCCAGGACAACCGGGCCGCCATGTCCCTGCAATTCCAATACATCTTCGCCGGTGAACGAATTGGGCCCTGGAAAATACAAGGCGAGCCCTTCATCAAGCACCTGCTGCTGCGAATCGAAAAAAGGGCCGTAATGAGCAAACCGCGGCTTGAGTTCACGACCGCTGATTGCCTTGGCCGCGACACCGGCCAGGGGCCCCGAAATACGGACGATGCCGACACCACCGCGCCCTTGGGCGGTGGCAACGGCGGCGATAGTTTCACGCGGTGTACTCATAAACCGGTATCCAGACAAAAGTGGCAGATAGCAAAACGCCCCACTAGGGGGCGTTTTGTGTGGTTATCCACAGAGCAAGTTACGCCTCGGCTTTTTTCGTAGCCGCTTCGATCTTACGCGTGATGTACCACTGCTGGGTGATCGACAGCACGTTGTTCACAACCCAGTACAGCACAAGACCCGCCGGGAACCAGAGGAAGAAGAAGGTGAAGATGATCGGCATCATCTTCATGACCTTCGCCTGCATCGGATCCGGAGGCGTTGGGTTCAGTCGCTGTTGGATGAACATGGTCGCGCCCATGATGATCGGCAGGATGAAGAACGGATCCTTGATCGACAGGTCGGTTATCCACAGCATGAACGGTGCCTGACGCATCTCCACGCTTTCCAGCAGAACCCAATACAGCGACAGGAACACCGGCATTTGCACAAGAATCGGCAAGCAACCACCCAGCGGGTTGATCTTCTCCTTCTTGTACAGCTCCATCATGGCCTGGGACATTTTCTGCCGGTCATCGCCATGTTGTTCTTTCAAGGCGGCCAGTTTCGGTGCCACTGCACGCATACGCGCCATGGATTTGTAGCTGGCGGCCGACAGTGGGAAGAAGATCCCCTTGATCAGCATGGTCAGGAAAATGATCGACCAGCCCCAGTTACCCACGATGCTGTGGATATGTTGCAGCAGCCAGAAAATCGGCTGGGCGATGAACCACAGGAAACCGTAGTCGACGGTCAGTTCCAGGCCTGGGGACAACTCTTTCAGTACCGCCTGGCTTTTCGGGCCAGCGTAGAGAATGGCACTGGTTTCGGCCTTGGCACCTGGCGCAGCGGTCAACGCCGGGCCGGTGTAACCGATAATGTAGTTGCCTTTACTGTCTTTACGCGTCTGGACGATATTGCTCTCGCCTTTCTGCGGGACCCAAGCAGTTACAAAATAATGCTGCAGCCAGGCAACCCAGCCACCTTGGACGGTTTCTTTCAGCTGAGCCTTGTCCATGTCTTTCATGGACACTTTTTTGTACGGCTCCGAACTTGTCCACAGGGCAGCACCCAGATAGGTCGCGGTGCCAGTGGCGGTGCTGGAAGATGGATCGGAGCTGGCGTCACGCTTGAGCTGGGCAAACATCGCGCCAGACCAGGTCTGGGCACTCTGGTTGTCGATCAGGTAGGACACGGTTACGTCATACAGGCCACGCTTGAGCGTGAAACGCTTGATGTAGTTGACGCTGTCCTTGCTGAACTTCAGGTCTACGACCAGTTGATCCTGGCCATCAGCCAGTTGATAAACCTTCTTCTCGGCGGAATAAACCGGACGACCGGCCGGGCTTGCATCCGGACCGTTGGCCCCGATCAAGCCACTTTGTGCCAGATAGGTACGTTCGTTGCCGTTATCGAACAACTGGAACGGGATTTCCGGATGATCCTGACGGCGCGGATACAACGGCAGCTTCAATTGAGCGACGTCGCCGCCTTGTGGATCGATCGCCAGCTCGAGCACGTCGGTCTTGATCTGGATAAGATCCTTGCTCGCAGCCACAGGCGCTTCGGCTGGAGCACTGGTATCGCTTGCCGCGCGTGGGACATCGTCATTGCTGGCGGTGTTATTGCCAGCCGTCGTGTCCGGCAGGCTCGGTGCGGTATTGCTGGCTGCAACATTCTGAGTCGGCAGGGCAGCCTGGCCATAGTCCTGGTTCCATTTAAGGACCATGACGTAGGACACGATTGCCAGGGCGACGATCAGGATCGTGCGTTTGATATCCATGATTACTCGGCCATCGAAGAAGAACGGGAGGTAGGGATAGGCGGAACCGGGTCATAACCGCCGGGATTCCACGGATGACAGCGACCTAAACGACGAAAGGTCAGCCAGCCACCGCGCAGGAGGCCATGATTTTCTATGGCTTCGTACGCGTAGCAGGAACAACTGGGGTAGAAACGACAGTGACTGGCCATCAAAGGACTAATGGCGTAGCGATAAAACTGGATCGGAACGAGTGCCAGTTTACGCATCGTGACTGTCTACCCCTACAGTTTCGGTGTTGACTGCTGGTACCGGCTTATTACGGGCCAGTCGCTTCCAGAGCTTGCCGAAATGCTGAATCAATTCGGGGTTTTCTACGTCACCCAAACCTTTGCGCGCGACGATAACTATGTCCCAGCCGACCAGTGAATCCTGGTTCAGGCGAAACGATTCGCGCATCAGACGTTTGAGGCGATTGCGCTGAACGGAGAGCTTGACGCTCTTTTTCCCGATAACCAGCCCGAGTCGGGGGTGATCGAGATCGTTGCTGCGCGCAAGGAGCAGGAGATTTTTCCCCGGAACCTTGCCGGTAGGGGAGTCAAAGACTGCCTTGAAATGCCGGGGTGTAAGCAGACGCTTTTCCCGACTGAAGTCCTGACTCACCTCCAGTGCCGGATTATCAAACTGCCAGACGCGCACGACCTTTGGCGCGACGACGCGACAGGACGGCACGACCGTTCTTGGTAGCCATGCGAGCACGGAAACCGTGGGTACGAGCGCGTTTGATAGTGCTTGGTTGGAAAGTACGTTTCATGTCGTGTTACCTGGTTCGTCCACAACGGGCCGGAATGGCCCCCGTTTTAAGAGACCGGGGATTCTAGAGAAAGCAAGCCTCTAGGTCAATTTCCAACCAGCGTTTCCTTTAAATAGATGTCCAGGCGCTTTCGGCTGATTCGTCACACAGCGCTAGATATAGAAATAAAGAAGGGAATTATTTAAAGCTTTTCTGTAAAGCTTATAAAAGCAAGGTCGGCACCTATCTGTGGATAACTGCTAGGAGGCCTTGTAATCCGCCATGTACAGAGAATGACAACTACGCGGGAAAGCAGTGTTCAGCCTGTGCTGCGCTGTCGGATAAGCTGTGGGTGGAATGGCCATTTACCCACAGACGGTTTATCCACTGAGTTGACCCCCCACTTGTGCAACGACCTCAGGCCGGGTTATCCACAGAGCTTATCCACCGACCGCCCGTCGCCTTTCGTTCACCTAAAACATTGATAAATCATTGTCGACCGACAAGCCGCATGTGGATAAGTGAGCGACTGATCGCTACAATGGCCGCTTGTTTTTGCCTCACCGGCTTTCAACTTAGGGGATGTCCGTGTCAGTGGAACTTTGGCAGCAGTGCGTGGAGCTTTTGCGCGATGAGCTGCCTGCCCAACAATTCAACACTTGGATCCGTCCGCTACAGGTCGAAGCCGAAGGCGACGAATTGCGCGTCTATGCGCCAAACCGTTTCGTCCTAGACTGGGTGAATGAAAAATACCTGGGCCGGGTCATGGAACTGCTCGACGAGCATGGCAATGGCATGGCGCCTGCGCTGTCCTTATTAATAGGCAGCAAGCGCAGCTCGGCACCCCGCGCCGCGCCCAATGCGCCGCTGGCTGCTGCCGCAGCTTCCCAGGCCCAGCAGGCAGCCCCGGCACCGGTCAACAACCATGCCGCCCCGGCGCCCACGCCCGCCCCGAGCAAACGCAACGCGCAAAAGGTTGCCGAAGTCAGCGAAGAGCCCTCTCGGGACAGCTTCGACCCAATGGCCGGCGCCAGCTCCCAGCAGGCACCGGTGCGGGCCGAACAGCGCACCGTCCAGGTCGAAGGCGCCCTCAAGCACACCAGCTACCTGAACCGGACGTTTACCTTCGAGAATTTCGTCGAAGGTAAATCCAACCAGTTGGCTCGCGCGGCGGCCTGGCAGGTGGCGGACAACCCCAAGCACGGCTACAACCCGCTCTTCCTGTATGGCGGCGTTGGCTTGGGTAAGACCCACTTGATGCACGCGGTGGGCAACCATCTATTAAAGAAGAATCCGAATGCCAAGGTCGTCTACTTGCATTCCGAGCGTTTCGTGGCCGACATGGTCAAGGCCTTGCAACTGAACGCGATCAACGAGTTCAAGCGTTTCTACCGTTCGGTGGACGCCTTGCTGATCGATGACATTCAGTTCTTCGCCCGCAAGGAACGCTCCCAGGAAGAGTTTTTCCACACCTTCAACGCATTGCTTGAAGGCGGGCAGCAGGTCATCCTCACCAGCGACCGTTACCCGAAGGAGATCGAAGGCCTCGAGGAACGCCTCAAGTCACGCTTCGGTTGGGGCCTGACGGTTGCCGTCGAGCCGCCGGAGCTGGAAACCCGCGTCGCGATCCTGATGAAGAAGGCCGACCAAGCCAAGGTCGAACTGCCTCATGACGCCGCGTTCTTTATTGCACAGCGTATTCGCTCGAACGTGCGTGAACTCGAAGGCGCCCTCAAGCGGGTGATCGCTCACTCGCACTTCATGGGACGCGATATCACCATCGAGCTCATCCGTGAATCCTTGAAAGACTTGTTGGCGCTGCAGGACAAGCTGGTATCTGTGGATAACATTCAGCGTACCGTTGCTGAATACTACAAGATCAAGATTTCCGACCTGCTGTCCAAACGCCGTTCGCGTTCGGTAGCTCGTCCGCGCCAAGTGGCCATGGCCCTGTCCAAGGAACTGACCAACCACAGCCTGCCGGAAATCGGTGATGTGTTTGGCGGACGCGACCACACCACCGTGCTGCACGCCTGCCGCAAGATCAACGAACTTAAGGAATCCGACGCGGACATCCGCGAGGACTACAAGAACCTGCTGCGTACACTGACCACTTGATGACCAATAGCGCAGCTTATTAAGGCAAGGGACTAGACCATGCATTTCACCATTCAACGCGAAGCCCTGTTGAAACCCCTGCAACTGGTCGCGGGCGTCGTCGAACGCCGCCAGACCTTGCCGGTACTTTCCAACGTGCTGCTGGTTGTCGAAGGCCAGCAATTGTCGCTGACCGGTACCGATCTGGAAGTCGAACTGGTCGGTCGTGTGCAACTTGAGGAACCGGCCGATCCGGGTTCCATCACCGTGCCGGCGCGCAAGCTGATGGACATCTGCAAGAGCCTGCCCAACGATGCGCTGATCGACATCAAGGTCGATGAGCAGAAGCTCGTGGTCAAGGCCGGTCGCAGCCGCTTCACCCTGTCCACCTTGCCCGCCAACGATTTCCCAACTGTGGAAGAAGGCCCGGGTTCGCTGACCTGCAGCCTGGACCAGAGCAAATTGCGTCGCCTGATCGAACGCACCAGCTTCGCCATGGCCCAGCAGGACGTACGTTACTACCTCAACGGCATGCTCCTGGAAGTGTCTGCCGGCGTTATCCGTGCTGTTGCCACTGATGGTCACCGCCTGGCCATGTGCTCGATGCAGGCCGATATCGGTCAGCCGGATCGCCACCAGGTGATCGTGCCGCGCAAAGGTATCCTGGAGCTGGCCCGCCTGCTGACCGAGCCCGACGGCAACGTCAGCATCGTGCTGGGTCAGCACCACATCCGCGCCACGACCGGAGAATTCACCTTCACTTCGAAACTGGTGGACGGCAAGTTCCCTGATTACGAGCGCGTGCTGCCCAAAGGTGGCGACAAGCTGGTGCTGGGCGATCGTCAGGCCTTGCGCGAAGCCTTCAGCCGTACCGCGATCCTCTCCAACGAGAAGTACCGTGGCATTCGCCTGCAACTGGCCAATGGTCAGCTGAAGATCCAGGCAAATAACCCGGAGCAGGAAGAAGCGGAAGAAGAAGTGGGCGTTGAGTACAACGGCGGCTCCCTGGAAATCGGTTTCAACGTCAGCTACCTGCTCGACGTGCTGGGTGTAATGACCACCGAGCAGGTTCGTCTGATCCTGTCCGATTCCAACAGCAGTGCGCTGGTGCAGGAGTCCGACAACGACGATTCGGCTTACGTTGTCATGCCGATGCGTCTGTAATCATGCTCAGCAGAAGCTAGATGTCCTTAAGTCGCGTCTCGGTCACCGCGGTGCGCAATCTGCACCCGGTGACCTTCTCCCCTTCCCCCCGCATCAATATCCTTTACGGCGCCAACGGCAGCGGCAAAACCAGCGTCCTGGAAGCCGTGCACCTGCTTGGGCTTGCCCGTTCGTTTCGCAGCGCCCGCCTGTTACCGGTCATCCAGTACGATCAACTGGCGTGCACGGTGTTCGGGCAGGTGGAATTGGCGGAAGGCGGCCACAGCGCCCTAGGGATTTCACGGGATCGTCAAGGCGAGTTCCAGATCCGCATCGACGGGCAGAACGCCCGCAGCGCTGCGCAGCTGGCAGAGATCCTTCCTTTGCAGCTGATAAACCCGGATAGCTTCCGCCTGTTGGAAGGCGCGCCGAAGATCCGCAGGCAGTTCCTCGACTGGGGTGTGTTCCACGTGGAACCGCGTTTCATGGCGACTTGGCAACGTCTGCAGAAGGCGCTGCGCCAGCGAAACTCTTGGCTGCGACATGGTACACTTGACGCCGTTTCGCAAGCGGTTTGGGACAGGGAACTGTGCCAGGCCAGCGCTGAAATCGATGAATACCGCCGTGCTTACATCAAAGCCTTGAAACCGGTCTTCGAGCAGACCTTGAGCGAACTGATTGAGCTTGAGGGCCTGACGCTCAGCTATTACCGAGGCTGGGACAAGGACCGGGAATTGAGTGCCGTGCTGGCTGGCTCGCTGCAGCGTGACCAGCAGATGGGACACACCCAGGCTGGGCCACAACGCGCTGACTTGCGTCTTAGATTGGGCGCACATAACGCCGCGGATATTTTGTCCCGGGGGCAGCAGAAGTTGGTGGTGTGCGCCTTGCGTATCGCCCAAGGGCATCTGGTCAGCCAGGCCCGTCGCGGTCAGTGTATTTATCTGGTGGATGACTTGCCGTCCGAGCTGGACGAGGCCCACCGCCGCGCGCTGTGCCGCTTGCTGGAAGACTTACGCTGCCAGGTATTCATTACCTGTGTAGACCACGAATTATTGAGGGAAGGCTGGCAGACGGAAACGCCAGTCGCTCTGTTCCACGTGGAACAGGGCCGTATCACCCAGACCCACGACCATCGGGAGTGAAGGCATTGAGCGAAGAAAATACGTACGACTCAACGAGCATTAAAGTGCTGAAAGGCCTGGATGCCGTACGCAAACGTCCCGGTATGTACATTGGCGACACCGACGATGGTAGCGGCCTGCACCACATGGTGTTCGAGGTGGTCGACAACTCCATCGACGAAGCCCTCGCCGGTTATTGCGACGATATCAGCATCATCATCCACCCGGACGAATCGATCACCGTTCGCGATAACGGCCGTGGCATCCCGGTAGACGTGCATAAAGAGGAAGGTGTCTCCGCCGCCGAGGTCATCATGACCGTCCTCCATGCTGGCGGTAAGTTCGACGACAACTCCTACAAGGTTTCCGGCGGCTTGCACGGCGTAGGTGTCTCGGTGGTGAACGCACTGTCCGAAGAACTGGTTCTGACTGTTCGCCGCAGCGGCAAGATCTGGGAACAGACCTATGTCCATGGAGTGCCTCAGGCACCGATGGCGATTGTCGGCGACAGCGAGACCACCGGCACCCAGATCCATTTCAAGGCTTCGAGCGAAACCTTCAAGAACATTCACTTCAGCTGGGACATCCTGGCCAAGCGGATTCGTGAACTGTCCTTCCTCAACTCCGGCGTCGGCATCGTCCTCAAGGACGAGCGCAGCGGCAAGGAAGAGCTGTTCAAGTACGAAGGTGGCCTGCGTGCGTTCGTTGAGTACCTGAACACCAACAAGACCCCGGTCAACCAGGTGTTCCACTTCAACGTCCAGCGTGAAGACGGCATCGGCGTAGAAATCGCCCTGCAGTGGAACGACAGCTTCAACGAGAACCTGTTGTGCTTCACCAACAACATTCCGCAGCGCGACGGCGGTACTCACTTGGTGGGCTTCCGTTCGGCGTTGACCCGTAACCTGAACAACTACATCGAACAGGAAGGCCTGGCGAAGAAACACAAAGTCGCCACTACCGGTGACGATGCCCGTGAAGGCTTGACGGCGATCATCTCTGTGAAGGTCCCGGATCCGAAGTTCAGCTCCCAGACCAAGGACAAGCTGGTGTCTTCCGAAGTGAAGACCGCGGTCGAACAGGAAATGGGCAAGTACTTCTCCGACTTCCTGCTGGAGAACCCGAACGAAGCCAAGCTGGTGGTCGGTAAGATGATCGACGCCGCCCGTGCCCGTGAAGCGGCGCGCAAGGCTCGTGAGATGACTCGCCGCAAAGGCGCGCTGGACATCGCCGGCTTGCCGGGCAAGCTGGCCGACTGCCAGGAAAAGGACCCTGCCCTGTCCGAGCTGTACCTCGTGGAAGGTGACTCTGCTGGCGGATCCGCCAAGCAGGGTCGCAACCGTCGTACCCAGGCCATCCTGCCGCTCAAGGGCAAGATCCTCAACGTCGAGAAGGCGCGCTTCGACAAGATGATTTCCTCCCAGGAAGTCGGCACGCTGATTACCGCGCTGGGCTGTGGCATCGGTCGCGAAGAGTACAACATCGACAAGCTGCGCTATCACAACATCATCATCATGACCGACGCCGACGTCGACGGTTCGCACATCCGTACCCTGCTGCTGACGTTCTTCTTCCGCCAGTTGCCGGAGCTGATCGAGCGCGGCTACATCTACATTGCCCAGCCGCCGCTGTACAAGGTCAAGAAAGGCAAGCAAGAGCAATACATCAAAGACGACGACGCCATGGAAGAATACATGACGCAGTCGGCCCTGGAAGACGCGAGCCTGCATTTGAACGAGGACGCTCCGGGCATTTCCGGTGAAGCCCTTGAGCGCCTGGTGAATGACTTCCGCCTGGTGATGAAAACCCTCAAGCGCCTGTCGCGCCTGTACCCACAGGAACTGACCGAGCACTTCATCTACCTGCCAGCCGTCAGCCTGGAGCAACTGTCCGATCACGCAGCGATGCAGGATTGGCTGGCCCAGTACGAAGTACGTCTGCGTACCGTGGAAAAATCTGGCTTGGTCTACAAGGCCAGCCTGCGCGAAGACCGTGAACGTAACGTCTGGCTGCCGGAGGTCGAACTGATCTCCCACGGCCTGTCGAACTACGTCACCTTCAACCGCGACTTCTTCGGCAGCAACGACTACAAGACAGTTGTATCCCTCGGCGCGCAACTGAGCACGCTGCTGGACGAAGGTGCATATATTCAGCGCGGTGAGCGCAAGAAAGCCGTGACCGAGTTCAAGGAAGCCCTTGAATGGCTGATGGCCGAAAGCACCAAGCGCCACACCATCCAGCGATACAAAGGGCTGGGTGAGATGAACCCTGATCAGCTATGGGAAACCACCATGGATCCGGGCTCGCGTCGCATGCTGAAAGTCACCATCGAAGACGCCATTGGCGCGGACCAGATCTTCAACACCCTGATGGGTGATGCGGTCGAGCCACGTCGTGACTTCATCGAGAGCAATGCCCTGGCGGTGTCTAACCTGGATTTCTGATCCTTGCGCAGCACCCCGTTCCAACAAAAAGCCAACGCACATGCGTTGGCTTTTTTTTTACGCTTGAAAACAGCTGCCTTCTTTCTAACCCAAGTGGCCCTTTAAGGGGTAAGCAGGTAACACCCTGGCATAAAGCCTTCATTCTAAATGAGTTACGAATCTTGGAAGAGTCCCGGATTACGGGAGCTTCAAATATTCTGGCGCAAAATTTGCGTGTTTAATAACTTACACATCGTTTCTTTAAATTTACAGAAAGCGATGGGACGAGATGGTACGAAAAAATCCAAATACCAAGGGTAGTCTCAATGAGTGGTACGCAAACTTTCGATAATCTGGAGCAAGGGCTCAAGCCCCGTCATGTGACGATGCTCTCCATCGCCGGTGTGATTGGCGCAGGACTGTTCGTCGGTTCCGGCCATGCGATTGCAGCGGCCGGTCCAGCCGTGTTGTTGGCCTACGCTGCTGCGGGTGCGTTGGTGGTGCTGGTGATGCGCATGCTGGGCGAGATGGCGGTGGCGTCGCCGGACACCGGCTCCTTTTCTACCTATGCGGACCGGGCGATCGGTCGTTGGGCAGGCTTCACCATCGGTTGGCTCTACTGGTGGTTCTGGGTCCTGGTCATTCCGTTGGAGGCCAACGCTGCCGCAACGATCCTGCATGCCTGGTTCCCGAACGTGGCCATATGGGCTTTCACGCTGGTCATTACGTTGCTGCTGACCGTCACGAACCTGTTCAGCGTGAAGAACTATGGCGAATTCGAATTCTGGTTCGCCCTGGTCAAAGTGGTAGCGATCATTGGTTTCGTCGGTCTTGGCTTGCTGGCGATATTCGGTTTACTGCCCACTAGCCAAGTCAGTGGTGTTTCGCACCTGTTCGATACCCAAGGTTTCATGCCAAACGGCATGGGCGCGGTACTGGGCGCGATTCTTACCACGATGTTTTCATTCATGGGCACCGAGATCGTGACCATTGCCGCTGCCGAATCGAAGAACCCTGGCCAGCAGATTTCCAAGGCAACCAACTCGGTGATCTGGCGGATTGGCTTGTTCTATCTCGTGTCCATCTTCATCGTCGTGGCCTTGGTGCCGTGGAACGACCCGCTCCTGGCCAGTATCGGCTCGTATCAGACGGTGCTTGAACGCATGGGTATCCCCGATGCCAAGCTGATCGTTGATATCGTCGTCCTGGTTGCGGTAACGAGTTGTCTGAACTCGGCACTGTATACGGCGTCGCGGATGATGTTCTCGTTGGGCAAGCGTGGTGATGCGCCAGCTGTTTCCCAGCGCACCAACAAAAGCGGTACGCCTTATTGGGCCGTGATGCTGTCGACCGGTGCGGCCTTCCTGGCGGTGTTTGCCAACTATGTAGCTCCGGCCGCGGTGTTCGAATTCCTGCTTGCCAGCTCGGGCGCCATTGCTCTGCTGGTTTACTTGGTCATCGCGGTTTCACAGCTGCGCATGCGCAAGCAACGAATGGCTCGCGGTGAAAAAGTTGCCTTCAGCATGTGGCTGTTTCCAGGCCTGACCTACGCAGTGATCGTCTTTATCGTCGGGGCCTTGACCATCATGCTGTTCCAGGAAGCCCATCGTGTAGAGATCCTGGCGACAGGACTGCTAAGCGTATTGGTGGTGCTGTTCGGCGTGTTGATGCAGCGTCGCCGGATCGCAAAATCGGGAAGGTTGGCGCAGACGATCGGGTGATATCCACTGTGGCGAGGGAGCTTGCTCCCGCTGGGCTGCGTAGCGGCCCCTTTTGTGAGTGCTTCGCACTCAAGCGGGAGCAAGCTCCCTCGCCAATCTTTAACTCGCCACCGACGTCTCACTCCCCGCCGCCACACTCTCCAATCGATACCCATAGCCATAGATCGTCAGCAACTGCCAACCCCGATCCGCCGTCAGCCCGAGCTTGTTGCGCAGGCGATAGATATGGGTGTCGAGCGGACGAGACGAGGTCATTTCCTCGTGGGTCCAGAAGCGCTCATAAAAATACTCACGTGACAGCGGCCGGCCCAGGTTGGCGAACAGGCAGCGGGCCAGGCGGTACTCCCGCTCGGTCAGGCTGATGGGAATGCCGGCACGGGTGACGGTCAGTTCCGCATCGTCGAATTCCAAGTCATTGAAGACCAGCACCTCGCTGGCCGGAGTGCGTTGCAAGTTGTGGCGGCGTAGCACTGCGGTGACCCGGGCCTTGAGTTCGTTGGGGCGGAACGGTTTGCTGACGTAGTCGTCCGCACCGGCGTTGAGGGCCTGGACGATATCATGCTCACCGTCGCGGCTGGTGAGCATGATGGCGGCCGGCGGCGAGTCCATGTGCTCGCGCGTCCAGCGCAGCAAGGAAAGGCCGCTGATATCAGGCAATTGCCAATCGAGGATCAACAAGTCGAAGGTTTCCCGCCGCAATTGCCGTAACAGGTCTTCGCCTCGTTCAAAGCTATGCAGGGTCCAGGCTTGCTCGTTCCTGCTAGGGATTTGTTGCAGTGTCTGTTCTACCCGGCGCAGTTCGGCCGGTTCATCGTCCAGTATGGCGACACGCATGGAATGCGATTCCTTGATCTCGAAAGTAACGGACATCTTCAGGTGGCAATGAGCGTCTGCCAGAGACTGATTCGTTGTCATTGACCCGTCGCTGGCTGCGACAATACCGGCTCGCGGCACAGAGGGAAAGGCAGCAGCGCGCCACCCATCGCGTCCGTTATAGTCGTGTGCTTTCAACAGGTCGGCGTGATGGCGGCCCGTGAAGATATCCACAGTCCTTGAGTTCGGCCAGGAGGCCTATGAGTAACCAGCGTCGCCGTGAGAGTCGTGAGCCCACCCAGGTCCAGCGGTTGTTCCGCCAGTTGGTGCGGGAGTGGTTGTGGATAAGTCTGCTGCTGTTGCCGTTGACGGCCTTGCTGTCATTGAGCAGTCAATCAACGGGCAATCAATCAGGCGCTGCGTTGTTGTCGGTGTGCCTGGTGGGTGGGGTGTTGGGTTTGTTGCTGTTGCGTCCGCGCCTGGCCCTGTGGACAACAGTGGGCGGCATGAGCCTGGCCCTGCTGATGAGCGCTGTGCTGGGCGCGCAGGGTTGGTGGTGGTCGCCCATGGCCAGTGTGCTGGGCATCATGTTCGGCTACTTGATTTGGAATTGGCGACGCTTAAGCGTGGTGTTGGCCTATTTCGGCTGGGAGCTGGCACGCCTGGATGCGGAGCCCAAGGTCTTCCCGGAACGTCGTCGTACTTCGTACACCGGCAGCGATCGTTTGCAGGGGCAGATCATGGCCCTGGAACAAGCCATGAGCCGAACCCGCGACACCCGGCGCTTCATCGCCGACGGCCTGGAATACCTGCCCGTGGCGACCATGATCAGCGATCCTCAAGGCAAGTTGCTGCTCGGTAATCGCAAGGCGCGTGAGCTGTTCGGCCATGGTCTGGCGGGCGGCGATGTGCTCGAACATCTCGCGCAATTGGGTTATCCCGGGCTGGAGCATCGGGCGTATCACCGGTTATCCACACTGCCCTTGGTAGAGTTTCGCGACATTCGCGAGCGAAGCTTGCGCCTGGAACGGGCGGCGCTGTTCCCGGTTGATGGCGATGCGCCGATTGGCTGGCTGTTGAGCCTCACCGACCTGAGCGCCGAACGTGAGGCGGAAGAACAGCGTAGCGTCATGCTGCGTTTCCTCTCCCATGATCTGCGCGCGCCTCATTCGGCGATCCTCGCGCTGCTCGATGTGCAGCGGCACCAGGCGGGCGGCGATCATCCGCTGTTCGACCAGATCGAGCGCCAGGTACGTCGAGCCCTGGACCTGACCGAGGGGTTCGTGCAATTGGCCAAGGCGGAATCCGAGGCGTATCAGTTCCAACCCACGCTGTTCGCGATGCTGGTGCTGGATGTGCTCGACCAAGCGCTACCCATCGCCCAGGCAAAGCGCATCCAGTTGGTTCATGAACTGGAAGATGAAGAGGCGATGGTGAGGGCGGATCAATCGTTGCTGACCCGTGCGCTGTTCAATCTGCTGGAAAATGCCATCAAATACAGCCCGCCCAACGCCTGCATTTCCCTGCAGGTGCATTGCGCATCGGGCTGGTTGATCTGCAATGTCGCCGACCAGGGCAAAGGCATCAGCGCCGAAGAACTGCCGGACCTGTTCAGCCAGTACCGACGATTTTCGTCGGCCCAAGGGGTTGATGGAATTGGCCTGGGTTTATCGATGGTCAAGGCCGTGGTTGACCACCACGAGGGGAAGATCGAGTGCTACAGCGTGGTGGGCAAGGGCACGACGTTCAGCCTGCGCTTCCCGTTGCTGGAAAATTAAAAGAAATCTGCCAGGCGGATCTGTTTCTGGCGAAGCCCAACCGCGACATGAGCGTCTCAGCACGCTGATTCGGATTACCTATACAGTTACGTGCCTTTCAGTTGGGCTTGCTTAACATGTTTATGCTCGAGGTTCGTACTATAGATCAACACTCGGCCGGTCCAGAGTAGGCGGGGCGCCGTTGCACAAGTGTCGGCCACGAATCTAGCGTCGTCCAATCGATGCCTTTTTCTAGTTCAAATCGGCAGACAGACCCGAGAATCAATAACTGCGTCTGAATGGCCTGCTCAGCGGCGGCGCTATACCCCCACGGGACCGCGTCCAAGTCCTGGAGGAGAGACGCTAATATCTTCTGGTCAAGACGGTCACTAAATCGAGCGACCAAAAAATGTTTCGCGCGGCGAAATCGAACTCCGGTGCCGACCAGTTCCTCAGCCAGGGACGATGCGCCACGGCCCACCACAGCAATTTCGGGGGCATGCCGCACGATCATCCCCGGCATTCCCGATAGCATTGACAAGCCCCTCGTCACGACGTGCCGGAGTTCATCCGCCAGGTCCGAGCGTTTGAACAGGCAGGCTGCGATCAGGTCATCGCCGATATTGAAGGCGTCTCTCCCGGCGAGTTCCGAAAGCGTTTTGCTCGGCCACTTCGCCGCCAGGAAAAGGCTGGCCTGCCGGAGCGACTCATAGCGTTCGTACCACAGCTCATCGTCCTCGGTTTCCACATTCAGCCAGCGCGCATACCCGTCAATCAAGCCCCGGCAATAATTGAACCCCCTGCGCTGACAACGTAAGAGCAGACCACGAACGATTCGGCTGCGTGCTATAGCGGCGATCGTCGACGACATTGGTAGGGCGTGCAAGGCGACGTACTGCGACGCGTCTTCAAGCACCGCACGATGTCCTATTAGGGTGCTGAGTATTGCCTTCCATTCCAACCCGTCGAAATGTTCTGAGAAGATGTCGACGGCTTCGTTGGCGACATACGAGAAATCATAAGAGGCGTCGAATAGCAAACGCGTGGCGACCACAAAGTGCCAGAGACGCTCGTAGTCCCAAGGATCTGATCCTTGCGCATTGAGACGAATGAACAGCGTCCAGGTACCTAGCACCCGCTCGCGCCGGATCGTCAGTGCTGGGAACATCCAGGCGCGGAATCGATCGAGGAATATCTCAAACGCCAGGATCCGCGCGATTTCGCTGTCGGGACAATCAGGCGGCTCCGTCCACTCTACCGTGATCTGCCGCGGCGTGAACACGTAGCTCGCCTTGTGCGTTCCCATCGGTATCTGGATCTCGAGCAACTCTCGCTCAAAACGCAGAACTTTCGTCGAGCGACTACTAAACGTTGAGCAGAAGCGTTCGAGCGCTTGTACACGTAGTGGAAGCCCCTGCGTATCAAGCCGTAGTCCCGCCAGGGAGAATTGGTGGAGGAGATTGTGTAGAACGTGCGGATTCTCGTACCTCTGCAGTGTCTCGCGGGAATCCATGATGGTGTCAAACTCGAACTGCCAGTTACGGTCCTGTATTTCGAATGACTTGGGGATCGCTTCATCAGTCCACTGACGCAGCCAAATTTGAAAGCGCTGAAGCACTGCGACATCGCGCTCAGGCAGCGATTCGATGCTCAGGAACTCAATCCACCGTAGCATCACTATGAGGTAGCGGCGGTAGCTGCTAGGGTCGCCCTCCTCCACCGTGCGTCCTAGCAGTCCTTTCAATGAGGCGTCATAAGTTTCAACTAGCGATCCCCTGATCTGCTCGGCGACGTTTTCGAGACCAGACTCGTACAGCGCCCCCCGAAGCATCAAATAGGAATCGTTGAGTTGCTGAGGAAGGTGCTCCGATGCGTCGCCCCCGGACACAATCCCCCTAAACAACGCTACTGACTGCCGGAACGCATCCACCGGCTCAAGGATTGTGGGATTGGCGAGAGCCTGTCGCAGAAGCAGGATCCCACTTGCAATTGGCAATTCCAATGAACGGATGGATACCATCGCATCGACAAACAAACCGTCTTCACTATCGAGCGCCAACGCGTTGAGGTAGGAGATGGCTTCATTCGGCACATAAACCGGGAGTCGCGCACATTCTGTCTTGACGAAGGCTACGCTTTCAAGAATCAATACGGCGTTGTCGCGCCGAAACACCGTCAGTTGTACGACGGCCGAATCGAGCAGACGGCGCAAAGTTTGCGGCGGCGCCCAGGACGCCGCGGCCTCACAGTCAAGCAGTGCCATGACGATTCGAAGGTCACCACTGGAGACCAATGTGCGTGTTGCGGGCGATAGCGCGAACAGTGTAGGCAGTTTGCGCTGTGGCGCATCCTCTGACACCCGGACAGCACGTTCGTAGTCTCTGGCAAACTCAGTGGATGCGCAGCATTCGCCGGCATACCCCAGGTGCTTTGATCGCCAGATTGCCCCGAGCAGAGAGGGAGATTCCACCACTGCGTCGGCGCGTTGCATCCATCTGGCTTGCATTGGCTGCTCGCTACGTGCGAGCAGCTGTTCCCTGACTTCTTGCGCGACCGGCAGATGACGTAACTGAGAAAGGACTTCGACGCAGTCTCGCGTCAGCTCGCCGCCAGGAAACAGCACCTCATCGGTGAAGACGCACGCGCAGCCGTCGGGCAACACCAACTCTCGGCAACGCTCACTTTGAATTGATCTCAGCATCGTCGAGTCACCGAGAATGCAGGTACCGCGGTCAAGAACAACGCAATCTGCTTCGGCTCGCATACGTCGAGTGTCCATCCTGACGCAGGTAATTTTTTGCTGCCGGAACATGATACCCGCGTGTTCCTCCGCATTGCCTTCGTCCACGACCACCACCGCCACGTCGGCCTGCTCCCGCGTGTTGAACGCGAGATACCGGCGCCAGGCGCTCATGAGATCCGGCGCGACTAATGCGCGGCCCGAGGATTGTGCCCCCAGTATCAACAAGCTCGCGTCTGCGACGTCGTAGCGCCCGGTCAATGTTTCTCGGCATGCGTCAGTCAACACATCACGGTCGCGAAAGGCATCATCGGGATGCGCCGGCCGCGCCTGCAACAGATGTAACCGTTGTACCGTCGTCTCGCGCAGATGGCGTCCGCGCCAGAGCCTGAGGTCTGAGCAAGCCGGGCGTAATGCTAGAGTTGTCGCCCGCGAGCCAGTATTTTGAGCGCTGGCGAAGCCGAAGCCGATCGTATGTGCAACGTTCATTAACTGTGAGTTTCTCGGCATGACGGTGGTCACGGACACGAAGCCAAGTGTTGTCTCAAGGCCCCATTCGCAATCGATCACCGTGAAGCCAAATACCTGCATCAGTTCGTTACACACGGCCTCCATGTGATCAAGAACTGCCGTGTCCAAATACGGCGAATGATCGTGACCGACATCGCCGCAGACATCGATCTTCAGCAGCGGCTGCACAAAGCATGGGATTGCCCCGTCATGGTCGTAACGCCCAGAAAGTGCGAGCTGGCGTCGTGCATGCTCGGTCGATTCACTCATGGCCACAGCGGCAATGCACCGTATCAGTGCTTGCGGCTCGGGACATATCAGGCTTTCGTAGCCGCCGGCATTGACTTGATCCGCCAGGTCCTCATTACCCGCACTACGCACGATCCACGGCGCGGGACCACAAACGTCCATCACGCTTCGCGTCATCTGCGGAAAAGCTTTTTCTAAAGCGGTTGCGTAGATCGATACCGCATCATCTGTTTGTCCCTGGTTTCCCGCCCCTGCGTTTGGCAATGGGGCGATCGGAAAGATAGGTAGGACAAGACTACCCAGTGATTCGATCTTCCGAATGTGCAGAAGCCGATCCAGCTTGGGTCCGTAGAGCCGTTCTTCGTCTGTAGTCATGGTTTTAGCACGCAAAATTCGATGAATAGGGTGGCGCAGCATGGATGGGCCAGCAACTGGGATATCTCAGCATCACGGCACTTTCGGCGCAGGTGCGTCTTCATTGGGCCGAGCACTTTCATTTTGGCTCGCCCAGGAATCCACCGCTCTGGTGAGCCCATAACCTCGCGTAAAGACCACCTCGCGCAAGCAACGTCATATGATCACCCTGTTCGATAACACGTCCCTCATCAAGCACGATCAAACGGTCCATTGACGCGATGGTGGACAGTCGGTGTGCGATCGCGATCACGGTCTTGCCTTCCATTAGCTGAAAAAGACTTTTCTGGATGACAGCTTCGACTTCGGAATCAAGTGCACTGGTCGCCTCGTCGAGCAGGAGGATCGGTGCGTCCTTCAGCATCACGCGCGCAATGGCGATACGCTGACGTTGTCCACCCGAGAGTTTGACGCCGCGCTCGCCTACATGCACCTCGTAACCGCAGCGTTTGCTCGCATCGCCGAGATTTTGGATAAAGGTATGTGCCTCTGCGCGCCGGGCAGCCACCTCAATCTGCGCGGGTGTCGCGTCGGGTCTACCGTAGGAAATGTTGTCGGCTACCGACCGATGCAGAAGCGAGATGTCTTGCGTGACCATGCCGATTTGGCTGCGCAACGAATCCTGCGTAGCGTTTGCGATGTTCTGCCCGTCGATCAGAATGCGACCGCTTTCTAGATCGTGGAAGCGCAACAGCAAGTTCAATAGCGTCGACTTGCCAGCCCCTGATCGGCCAACCAGGCCAATCTTTTCACCGGGCCTGACTGTGAGGTTCAGATCGTCGATCACGCGTCGACCGTTTTCGGCGTAGCGGAAGTTCACCCCTTCGAAGCATACCTCGCCACGGGTTGCTGCAAGCGTGACGGCGCCAGGTATATCGAGAACGGCAGGTGGGATTGATAGCATCTTCATGCCGTCCTGTACTGTGCCGACGTTCTCGAATAGGCTGGTCATCTCCCACATGAGCCATTGCGACATACCCTGCAGGCGCAACGCCATAGCGGTGCCAGCGGCGACGGCGCCCACTCCCACGGCACCTTCTGACCATAGCCACAATGCGGCTCCTGCCGTGCCAATCGTGAGTCCGATGCTTAGGAGATGGTTGACAATTTCAAAGGCGCTCACCAGCCGCATCTCACCATAGCCAGTGCGCATGAATTCGAGCATTGCCTCGCGCGCGAATCCTGCCTCGCGCTGCGTGTGAGAGAACAGTTTGACAGTGGCGATGTTGGCATAAGCGTCGGTCACGCGTCCCGTCAACAGCGCACGCGCATCAGCCTGCTCCTTACCAAACCTGCCAAGACGAGGCACGAAATAGCCCAACGCGGCACCGTAGAGGACGAGCCAGATCAAGAAGGGCCATACTAGTTGCGCATCGAGCACGCCAATCAGAATGATCACGGTCGCCACGTATACACTCATAGCGACCATGACGTCGGCCAACACGAAAATGGTTTCGCGGACTGCAAGTGAGGTTTGCATCACTTTGGCGGTGATACGACCTGCGAATTCACCCTGATAGAAGGCCATGCTCTGCCCCAGCATCAACCTGTGGAAGTTCCACCGCAGGCGCATGGGCAGGTTCACCGTTAGGGTCTGATGCTTAACGAACGTCTGCAGCGCCACTACTGCAATGCTCACCACCATTACGGCGACCAGCCATAGTAAGGTCTCGCCGCGCTCAGCCCACAGCCGCGACGGCACTTGCACGCTGAGCCAGTCGACTATGCGTCCGAGCATGGCAATCAGCAGCGCATCCAACGCCGACATAATCATCGTGAGTGCCGCCATAGCGGTGATCTTGCCGCGTACGCCCTGCGTACAAGCCCAAATAAAGGCGAAGAACCCCTGGGGTGGCAGGAATGGTTTTGTGGTAGGGAACGGGTAGAGTAATTTTTCAAAGAAGCCGAGCAAAATATAGCCTCACTGACAGTCTGAGACTGATGACACACGCCCTACTGGACAGGGCGCAGTGTTTTGTCATACCGAAGACAATGCGATAAAAGCGCCGGGCGCATATCCGCTCAAGCACAACGGTTATCGATTAACCTAGCTACCTTTTCAAAGGCGATAGCCACATGTTCTATCGCGCTCGCATCGGCCAGCAGCATGCGGTGAGGCAAAGCGATGCAGGACCTGGAAAAGTCTTGCGCTATAGGCAATTGATAGCGGGATGGATCGACCGCATCGGTGAATGTCTTGCCCAACTCGAACCGGTTTCGAGAGAATGGCTTGTAGAGACGATTCAGATTAAGCGCGCTGTACATCGTCTTGCAGGGCAGCCGGATTTCTGCAGACAGCGCCGTAGCGAACTGCTCTGCACCATGTGTCTCAACAATTGACTGTGGCAATCGCACCACATAGGTGTAATGCGCCCGCTCCGTGGTACGAGGGGCGGTAGCTTGTGGCAGGAAACCAAGAGACACCAGAAAGTTGTCCAGAGTGGCGGCATTACGACGTCTATGTGCCAGTTGCTCGTCCAACATCTCCAGTTGTGCCACCAGGACGGCAGCATGAAATTCCGAGAGACAGTGGTTGTTGCCCATGATCTCCGCGCTCTCGACCAGTGCCATCTCATCCATTCCAGGCGGCTGCGCAGAGAGCGTTCGGCCGTCGGCCCGCAGATGTGCCAAGCGTCGTGCTAGGCACGCGTTGTTAGTAATCACCGCCCCGCCCTCGCCGCTCGTCAGCAGCTTGCTGTGCTGCATCGAAAACGTACCGGCCGCGCCGAAGCAACCAACATGCCGACCGGCGTACCGGGCTCCATGTGCCTGGGCGCAATCTTCGATCAATGGGATGGCGTGCGCCTGGGCGATAGCCACCAGGCGATCCAGGTCGGCGACTGCCGATCCAAGATGGACCACAGTAATAGCTCGCGTACGCGACGTGATTGCGCGCTCAACGGCCACTGGATCAAGGCAACCGGTCTTGGGGTCCACGTCGGTCAGGACGGGAATAGCATTGATCCCAAGTACTGCGGATGCCGATGCGACCCAGCTCACACCTGGTACGATCACCTCATCGTGCGCCCCAACTTCACAGGCCTCCAACGCCATGCTCAAGCTGGCGGTACCCGTCGAGGACGGCACGCAATACCCTGCTCCAGTGTATTCGGCAAACGCCTGCCCGAAACGCTCTTCCCAAGATGGCTGCCCACGGTATTGACCACTGATGGACCATCGGTGGCTACCGAGCACGGCGTTGACATTACGTTTGGTGTTCTCAGTGCTCTGAGGCCAATTGGGCCAATTACCATCGTGGACCGTAGCTCCTCCATAAATTGCTAGCTTTTCCAACATCGATACCTCCGTCAATCAGGGTTAATTCGGTCTGTCCATGACGGTCATGGAGTCAGGCCAACGGTTGTTCTGGATTCTTTCGCTAGAACGGATTCAATTCAGGCGGCGCCACAGACGCTCTGCATATCGTGCGGTGCCGGTGCCGACACGGCCGGCATGTAGCAGCATCTCGGCAATAGTTGATGCACTGGTCTGTGAGCGGTAGCCCCACATGTCTTCGCATTTGCTTTCCAGCACCACTTCGATGTTGGCCGTTATTGCGGGTGCCAGACCTTGAATGGTGAGCTGTCTTTCGAGTTCCGGAAGCGACAAGCTCGAACTGTAGGGAGTGTCTTCGTAATAAAGGACGTCGACGTGATCCAGCGTATCTGCGGCAACTCGTACGATCTGATGATCGATATGACCGCCAAGACCGCACGGAGCAAACACAACCTGAGGCATCCGACATGCCACGGCGTTTCGGATCAAGTTCACCACGCCCTCGGTCCTCGGATCATCGCTGGCGGCGGTGCTGAGTTCCGTAGCTTCGTCATATCCCATTGCAAAGCTGTCCGGGCAGGGCAGAAGGTCGTAATCGATCCACCGTCGCGCGCAATACGCACGGTCCTCCTGCTCCCGCTCTGCCGATATCGCATCTGTGGATTTCGCGCGCGAAGCCTTCGTCAATGCCCATCCGCTGTGGCCGAAGATTGTCATCAGATGGAGATCTGCTCGCATGGAAAGCCGCGCCACGATGCCGCCTATGGAGTAGGCAACATCGTCAGCGTGCGGCGAGAGCATCAGGATTCGCTTACCCAGCATTGATTCCAGGGATGACGGGATCATCGCTCCTCCTTGATCCAACGAATCGCTTCCTCAACGGGAACGACATCGTTGGCTCCGTCTATCATGCGAAAGGCGGCCTGGAAGCGCCGCTGCGGGCTGATAGACGCGGGGTAGCTTCTTCCAAAACACTGCGAAGTGGCTGTAAGTCCTTTCTCAAAACGGTCCAGCAATTCGTCAAGTACATCGCTGGTCGCGAGTGAGACTGTTTGATTGTCACCTTCGTATAAAAGCAGGCCCGCCATGGCGAAATTCGTATATAGGGTCTGATCCAGGGCCTCGGTGGCACCCACGATTTGCAGCATCGGACCATCGCCAAATATCTCGATTGGCAGCTCGCTACGTCGCACGATATTACGCATCTCTGCAGCCAGGGTGGCTCCGCACTGGACTAATCGCTGGTAACCGTCGTGGTTGTCCATGTAGTCCAGCGTTGCCAACGCCGCTACGATCGGGATCGTGTCAAAATAGGCCGTATAGGTGAACTCCTTTGCCGCAGCCATCACATCGGATCGGCCCACCAGACATGACAGCCGGTGGCCATTCGCCAAACCTTTGGCGAAGGTATACAGATCTGCATGGAAGCCCACCGTCCCTGGAAATTTGGAGGCACGCATCGAGCGGTAGCCTTGCTTGACGTCATCGCAACACAGCAGTACCCCCTCATGCTTAGCGATCTGCGCCAACCGACGAAGCGTATCCGGTTGCAGGTGGATGTAGTCGGGAGACAAAATCACCAAGGCTGTTTGTCCTCGATGCTGCTCAAGCAACTGTTCGAGCAATTCCGGCACAAAGTAGAAATCAATGACGCCACTCGCATTGGCTTCCAGCAGGTGGTCGCTCCTCGCCCAATAGTCGCCCCAGCCGTGATATCCCGCGCTCGCAATCACGTGCCGTCCCGTGAATTGCCGCGCAACCTGAACAGCGGCACGGCAGGCTTCCGTCCCTGTGCTGAACAGGGCAAGTCGTGCTTCGTCCATTTCGACGTCGTCGATGATCCGATTTGTGAGCGTCTCATGCAGATTGCTCCAGCACGTCGCCGACGCCAGCCCGCTGTGGAGATGGTGCGCAATAGCTGAATTCACAGCCGGGTGGTGGTGCCCAAGCGTGACGCTACCTTTACCATTCATCAGGTCGATGTATTGCTTGCCGTCCGATAGCGTCACCTTGGCGCCACTGGAACTGACGGCGCGAAGCCTGGGCTGTGCGGTGTAGATGTCGGTTACGATATGGTGAGGTCTGTCCATGTTATTTCCCGGAAGATGTGTCGATCTCGGCCAACTCGGAGGTTGTCCTAATCAATTGACGGAAATCTTCGCAGAAAGTGATGCGTCCCCTGTCGCTAGGGATTCTCACGCTGCGCACTCTTGACTCGATGATCATCAAGGCAGCCAGGGACAAGCTCCCCCGGACGCTCCACCAAGCGAGACCGCACAGGGATGCGAGTTGTCTAGCGTCTTCGATCTTCAGGCGATTCTCGAGAATGAAAGCTGCCAATTCCAGCTCGGGAAAACTGATGTCGCCCCAGTTTGCTTCCAGTTGAAAGCGATGAAGTTTTCCGTGTCGGTCAACCTGCCAATGCCAGCCACCACTGCTATAACGCAGGGACGAACGGAACGCTCTACCCTCCCGTCCGGGCCACGGTACCGGCTCCGTTAGAAACGCTCTCAGTGGCTCAGCTATCTCTTGGAGCGGATCGAAACTGAAACGCTCTTGCATGACCCCTACAATTGCCGACCAGCGCGGATCAAGCGTCATGACCACAGGGCTGTGGTATGTATGCGCAAGGGTCTGCCATTCAGGGACGGCCAGCCAGTTTGCCGCTTGAAGCAGTAAGTCGGCTCGGTTCGGCGGGCTTGCAGTATGGAATTGCTCTTGGAATGACCGCGTGACGCCGATGTCAGCCGTAATGGCATAGCCGTCAACCAACCAGGTTTCACTAGTAGACCTCATCCTCCGCAGGCGATCGAACTCAGCACGACCGAACACGCCTTCACCGATGAATCGCAGATGTAACAACGCATCACCGTCAGGTCCAAGAATTTCGATCGGCGTCTTGCGTGGGTTCACCAGAGGCCGATGTCCATTCAGGACTCCTGGGTCATTCCATGGGAGCCAGGCGCGACCGAACCCGTAACGCACCTCACCTTGTGGGCACCGGAAGTGCATTTGCGCTTGGGCCGGGAGCGAAGGTATGCCCGCTGTCTCCCGCAGTCTTGCGATAAATTCAGGTTGTTCTCTAGGTAGTAAGCATTCCCAAAGCCGTGGCGCACGCACGTCGCGCCTCATGTACGACGGTGAGTGTGTTGGCATCGAGCGACTTGTCGGACCGCGCCAAAGCTTTCCAACGCTCGAAAACCATAGATCGATGCCGGGCTCGCGCAACGGCTCCGCGACAAGTTCGATGGTGGCCCCGGTATCCGGCCGGTCGTCCACCACTACGACCACAGGGGCGAGTCGGTGCTCCAACCAGGCCCAAACGGTTTCCAAGCCATCAAGCGTTGGGGATCCTTCTCGCGGGCGCACCGTACACCAGTGCACGTCGGCGGCACCCAATCCGGTCAGGACTACCTTCCAGAGCGGAGCAAGATATGCTCCACCGGTGCGGATCCCAACAATTAGGAAGGCCCTATCAAGGCCCACTTGCGCAGTTAATCGATCAACGTCGTCGGCAATCAGTTCGAGATCGGCAAGGTCGTAGCCGCAGCACTCTGGGATCGGCAGGTGAAGCATTTTACTAAGGGAAGCGGGGGACGAGTTTAAATGGAGCGCGACACTTGCATAAGCAAGGTGATCGATGTTTTCGGATGCGGCAGCTATTCGGCCTAGCATCACTTGTGCGGCGCAATCGGCTTCGCATTCGGCGCGGCGAAGTTGCTCTTCGATTTGTTCCATCGTCGTATCGGCGAGTACGCCGTTTAGTCTACTCACAGCGAGCAGATCGGCCCAAAATTGCACACTGGCGCAAGCCACCAGGTACAGGTCATGGGTTCCAGGGGCGGCAGCGGCGCGCAGGCGACTCAGTACTCGCCCGATATCGATGTGCAACAGTCCTACGGGACCCGACTGAGTAGGCTGGTTAACAAGAAGGTTGTTCATAATTATCACATATAGAGATCCGTGATCGCGTCGGTCGCGAGAGACCCACGTAGCTAGTGATCGGCAGGCCCGTCATGGTCCAGGATATGAAGAGTGCACTTGTCACGGCTGACTTTCCCCGACGACAAGGTCTTTGATGTTTGTTAAACAATCTTCAATGCAAGACTGAATTAGCGAGGCTTCGACTAATATCAACGGCCTACCAAGGGGGCCGGCCGGAACGCCCAAATCATCCAGCAGGATCATGGCAACCTGGTCAGGACGAGCGCAGACATAACCCCGCTTGTTGTCCGTGAGCAACAGCGCCATCACTGCGGCGACAGTCACTCCGATTGGTAACCGAACCATTAGTCCGTTACGTCTGAGTAGACGATGATGAAGGTTCCGGCCCGAGTCACTCAGCCGTCCTAGACGACGAGCAGCTTCGGCAGCAACGATCATTCCAAGGCCGACGGCTTCTCCATGCGGTATTCGGCCTTCTGCCGCTAGTTCGATTGCATGACCAACAGTGTGGCCATATTCGAACACGAGGGCCTCTCTGCGCTCGTATTTGTCGGCCCTCATCACTTTTTGCTTTGCAAGCAAACCTGCCTTGACAATGACCATTAGTTCCGTATCGGAATAATATGCGTCTGGCTTCAAACCACTTTCTAGCAGTGGAATGTTCTCGGTGGCCACGGTCAATGCGTTTTTTATGATCTCGCACATGCCGGACCGAATTTGCGTCGCCGGAAGTGTTCGAAGAAAATTGATATCAATCAGAACAGCTGTGGGTTTGTGAAAGCAGCCCAGCAAATTTTTACCTAGAGATAAGTTCACTGCCTGTTTGAGTGAGGCTACTGAGTCTGCCGCCGCTATTAATGTCGTAGGTACATGTACAAGACGAATACCTCGAAAAAGCAACGCGGCTATTAACCCACCGAGATTTCCGATGAGCCCACCACCCATGGCGACGATTACGCTGCTTCGATCAATACCAGCGCGCACCATTTCTTGTGCAAAATGCTCGACAGTTTTCAAGGATTTAAATGATTCGCCGTTGTCGACGACCCAAAGGCTCGAAGAAGTTTGAGCCGTTAGCTCCTCGTACAATACGTCCGCATGCAACTGACTGACAGTTCTATCCGTAATCACGTGATAGCTTGAGGCACCGAGTTCACGTAACCTGGATATGATTTCATCCAGACATCGCACGCCGATCCACACCGGATAATGCTCATCTTCGAATTGAAGCTGCAAGTTATGCATAAGACTCTCTCCAGTTATACACCGACATTGATAGCCGCGAGGCTGCTTATCGTTACCGTGCCGGAAGCTGGCTGCTGGCTGCTATTTTTGCCCAGATCACAGAACGCTGACTTGCGAATCATGCCTATATGACAAACGCGTCACGCATACGAAAATCCAGGATCTATGGAACAAGCACAGTTCTCTATTCGTATACCTGCACCGAACAAGCGCTGGCACTTGAACTTTCAATCTAGTTGAAGTTGGTGTGCTGTCAATGAATGGAGATAGTATGTTACATCTCTGTGGCGATATCTGGACAACGCCAAAAAATTTTATTCAGAAACGCCTTACAAAGGCTTAGGAAAGAGGCTACGCCTTAATGTCACATTTCTATTTGTAAAAAATTAAATTTACAAATTTTCAATTCTCACGATTTGCTTCTCTGCTAAGGTTGTTTTACTTTCACAGAAAGAGCGAGCCTTCTCAAAGGCGTTAGCTATTATTCGATAATATGTAGATTCAGTACATGTTGGGTGGTGCTACTCAATAAGTTGGCATTTGCGTGCCTTCATGTAAATCACGTCAGAGGACGTCTCATGATAATGACTTCTCCTATGGATCAGTACTTCGAAGATCGTCCACTCGGTGCTTCCCATTTGCATGGATTACGGTCAAATACTCTATTAGATGATCCCTTTGACGTGGTCATTATTGGTAGTGGGGCAGCTGGTGCGGTTGCTGCAGACACCTTTGTTCGCGCTGGGCTTCGTACCCTCATGTTGGAGGAAGGAGTGCGACTCAAGACTAGTGCGAAGAATGCGGACGTTGACGCGCAGACTGAGCACGCATTGGCCGGCAATTGCGCTCAAGGGTGGAGTTCGCAGGGATGGCCATGGAGCACGCGTAATCTTGGCGGTGGCACGGTTTTCTATGGTGGGGCCTCGTTTCGGTATACCGAATTCGATTTCGATCCCAGCGAGCGCATCCGTGTCGAGGGGCTACCGGTGAAATGGCCCATCGGCTCTTCCGATCTGGCTCCTTTCTACACCGAGATAGAGTCGATTCTCTCCATTGATCGAACTGGGTTCGAATGCAAGCGAACCCAGGCTCCAATTACTTTGAGCCTGCCCGCAGAACATCTTTGGGAAGGGGCCCTCCAGCTCGGTCTGTCTCCCCGCTCAACCCCTGTAGCGATAGACCGCAGCCGGTGCGACCACTGCTCCTTATGTATCACGGCACAGTGCACACGCGGTGCCAAGCGCGATGTGGTGAATTCCTTGCTCGGTCCTTTGGCTGACATGCCTAATTTGCTGCTGTTGACTGGTGTGAAGGCCATGGCGCTGACGCAGGAACGCTGCAATCGCGCCAGCTCGGTCCGGTGCATGGACACTACAACAGGTCAAGTTCGTTCCATCCGCGGGCACCGTTTTGTGCTGGCCTGTAATGCAATTCAAACCGCCGCGCTACTGCTGCGCTCGGTCTCGTCTCTCGCACCAAGGGGGCTCGGCAACGAGCACGATATGGTCGGTCGGGGTCTTTGCATGAAGCTCAGCGAATATTCGCAAGGTGTCGTGAATGTAGACCGGCAAGAAGTTGACGATCATCCAATAGGTTATCGGGGGCCATTCTCGACGATTTGTACGTTTGATCATTATCTGGACGACCGCTGTCCGACTGGTGTTGGCGGGCTGATCTACGAAGCCAAGCATGACGACTACAGCCTGATTCCGGACGATGGTCTGGTATTGCGCGTGGAAACCATTCTTGCTGATCATCCGTCTCTCGGGAATCGGGTCCGGCTCTCCAGCAGTACGGACTCATGGGGACTGCCGCGGTTGATGATCGACTATACGACGAGCTCAAAAGATCTGGCACGCCTAGCATATATGGTGGAGCGCTCAGCTGATTGGCTTAAGGCCTCTGGCGTAAGGAATATCCAATATGAGGCCTCGAACTTCGCAATGGGAAGTACTCACCTGCACGGCACCTGTCGCGCTGGTAATGACCCACGAACGTCGGTGGTGGATCGGGAAGGAAAGCTCCATTCGGTGGATAACGTCTACGTAGTGGATGGTAGCTATATGCCCTACCCCGGCGGAGTGAATCCTACTCTGACCATCCAGGCCAATGCCCTGAGAATTGCTCGCCAGATAGTCCGCGATGCAGCGGGTCATTTGAGCGTCTTGGGAGGCGCTGCCGTCCTTCCTTAACTGAATCATTCAGAAAGTGGACACAATCATGACACCCCATTTCATTCGTCAACTTGTTATTCACACTATTTGCAATGTGACCGGCGAGACTCCTGAAAGCATTACGGGCCTCGATAGGGTTGAATTGAATACACGTGATTGGGAGCAGGTCTTTAGCCGGTTGGAAACGACGCTTGATATCCAGACTGGCATGTTGACTTCTACCGAGCGCGCGATATCTATCGATGCGTTGACGCATGTGCTGCTCGCCAGACTAACAGACAACATCATCACCTAACCGATGCGTGTTCGGAGTCGTCGTAAGTCATTACCACGGTGCGAGCCCACTCATTTAGAAGGCTGTAGACGTCGCATGATGTTTGGTTGCGCGTCTCTGCACTCCTGAACTGCCCTCGGCCCTAATTCATATATCAAAGGCCTGATTGTTATGAAAGTTTTAAAGCTGACACCCTTTTTTCATCATCCGGACGCTGATTCATGGCCGGTGGCGTATGACTCGGTAGGCGGCATGCAGGTTCAGACTTGGAGACAAGCCGTTTGGCTTGCTCAGGAAGGGATCCATCAACACGTCATGACGATTGGCTTTCCCGGATTGCCCAAGCTGCGACAGCTGCATCCGTTTCTATGGATTGAGCGCATGTTACTACCCATGCCGCAGATACGATCTGAGTTCAGCGGTTTGATAGGGCTAACGCAATCGTGGGCGCTGGCAACGTTGTCTGCGTTGCTCCAAAAAGGGCACAACAGTGATTTCGATGTCATTCATGCGCATCTCGATGGACAAATTCCGGCACTGCTCGTCGCCTATTTAGCGCCTAGATTGTTACGACGGCCCCTGATTCTGACGGTGCACTGTTCTCGTCTCGCGGTCTATACGCCGCATTCCTGGCTGGACATGCTTCAGCACCGCTTGGCCCGGTGGCTAGAACGCAAAGTCGTGAGCACGGCCTTCGCGGTAGTCACCCTTACCCAACGAACCGCCTCCGAACTCTCGCGTGATGCTCGTCATATCGAGATCGTCCCCGACGTGGTCGACACCATACAATTCGCGCCGCCCCAGCAGGAAGGACTAGCTGCATTCCGAGAACGTTATGACCTGCGGCGGAAAACGGTGGGTTTTGTCGGCCGCATTGCGAAAGAAAAGGGGTGGCAGCATCTCATTCCCCTCGCTCAGGCCCTTCGCGAGCAAGAGTGCGAGTTGCTGATCGTCGGTGACGGGACACAACGGGATCGGCTACGGCACGCCATTAATAAGGCTGGGCTGCAAGACTGGGTGACGATCACGGGGTTTATTCCCAACCATGAAGTGCCTCTGGCGATGGCGGCTTGCCGTTTGATCGTGATGCCGTCAGCGTATGAAGAGTTTGGGGGAGCCAGCATTGAAGCGCTAGCTATCGGTGTTCCGGTAGTGGCGTTTGCCGTTGGTGGTCTTCCAGAAATTCTTCGCGGCATAACTCCCGACCTGTTGATCGCTCCGGAGGATACGTCCGCTCTGATTGCAAAAGTCAATGCAGTGCTGGCCGGGCACCATTCGGGAAGTATCGATCCGGCTCGGCTGCGCGCCTACGTCGAGCAACGTTATGCCCCAGCCGCGATGGGCATGCGAATCCTGGATCTATATCGATTAGCGTTGATCAACTCTACAAAGCCAGCCAAACCATAAGTGCCGCTGCCCAGTAACTGCACGGTACTGTCAAAGCTCACCCAATGGAATACGACCCGCCACGGAGTATTTTCTATGTCGCTGATTCACCTCCCCAATACCATTTCTGCACCAGAAGTGGTGCAGTGCTTGCGCGAGCACGGCTACGCCATCATCGACAAACTCGTACCCGGCACTGCAATGGATCGCATCGCCGAAGAGCTCGAGCCCTATACCGCAGTGACGCCTTTCGGACCCGACGGCATTCTTGGCAGGCGGACCAAACGTACAGGCGGTCTGGTTGCGAGATCTGTTGGGGTGCGAGAATTGATTCTCGATCCAACTATCATTGAGACCACACGACGTTTTCTTTCTCACGCTACGACGTTTCAGATCCATTGCACGCAGGTTGTATCTATTCATCCTGGTGAAAAAGCACAGACGCTGCATCAAGACGAGGTAGCTTGGGACATGTTCCCGTTCCCCAACGACTATCACGCGCAATGCAACACGCTGTGGGCCATGACTGACTACACCGAAAGGATGGGTGCCACGCGTATCGTACCCGGCAGTCACCGAGCGGGACGCAGCGTAGAATTTGAGTTCGCGGAAAGCTTCCCCGCAGAGATGGAAAAGGGATCGGTGCTTATCTATGACGGAAAGGTTTACCACGGTGGCGGAGCCAATCGCTCCGACCGAGTCAGGTCGGCAATTAACCTGACTTATGCGCTCGGCTGGCTTCGGCAAGAGGAGAATCAGTTCTTGTCTTGCCCGCTGGAGATTGCTCGTACGCTGCCAGATGAATTGCTGCGTCTTATGGGCTATCAGTGCGGAGCGTTCGCCTTGGGCTATGTCCATGGGTTCGAGGATCCGATGACGGTATTGGGGCGCAGCCAACCTGGAAAAATCGTGGGCGCGGAGTTAATGCTGAGGGCTGAACAGACCGAGGGCCGTAGGTCTTTCCTGCGGGAAGAAAAATTCGATCAAGATCATTTATGAAGCGGGTACGGACCTACCGGCGCTTAACCAAAGTTGTTTTCTAAGCATTGCCTAGTCGCAGCTGGGTTTGAAGGCTGCGATTTTTTGCTGCTATAAAAACTTATGCACCTGAGCGTAGCTTTTATGTGTTTATGAAATATGTATTAAAAACAAAGACCTATAGCATAAAAGCGACGGATTTTTAAAAAACGGTACACAGGTTATCCACAGATCTCAAACAGCGGCTTGTTCCGTGGATACTTCCGCGACAGGGCCGGGAGGAAGCGAGCCCATGTCCCGTTGTGCCTGTTCGTTCCAGGCTTGTACGCGATCATTGAGATCAGCGATGGCGCGGGGCCCAGTGCCCTCTGCGTACATCGGCTTGCCGATAACCACTGTAATGACACCCGGTTTTCTGACCCAGCCAGCCTTTGGCCAGAATTTGCCTGCATTGTGTGCAATCGGCAGCACCGGCAAGGACGCGTTTACCGCCAATGCTGAACCGCTGCGGGAAAACTTGCCGATCGTCCCATAAGGCACGCGAGTCCCCTCAGGAAAGATCAGGACCCAAACGTTGTCCTTGAGCAGCACGTCGCCTTTTTGCGCGACCTGCTTGAGCGCAACCTTGGGATTGTCACGATCAATGGCAATCGGGCGCAGCATCGCCATGGCCCAGCCGAAGAACGGCACGAACAGCAGTTCACGCTTGAGGACCTGGCTCAACGGCTCGAAGTAGGCGGAAAGAAAGAATGTTTCCCAAGTGCTTTGGTGGTTGGACTGGATGACACAAGGCCGGTCAGGCACGTTCTCGGCACCCTTCACTTCGTAACTGATACCCAGCAATACCTTGCTTAACCAAAGGGCGCAGCGGCACCAGTAAACGTTGATGAAGCGGTAGCGCGTCTTGAACGACATGAACGGCGCGACAAAAAAACTCAAGGTGCACCACAGCAAGGAGCTGGTGCCCAACAGCAGGTAAAAGAGAAAGGTTCTGATGGCCTGCAGTATCGACATAGCGGCGTTTACCATTGCGGGCAAGGCCCGCCTGCTTAAGCGCTTCCCGAACAATCCTTGATCAGGATGTCTGGGAGCTCTAATTGTGGATAAGTTCAGCGGCAATCGCCGCCAGGTCGTCAAAAATCAAGGTGCCCACCGGTAGGGTCTTGCCCAGAGTCTTCTCGCCTTTCCCGGTCTTTACCAAAACTGGCTGACAATCGACGGCCTTGGCCGCCTCCAAGTCACCGAGGCTGTCGCCGACAAACCAGACACCCGATAGTGCAACGCCGTAATGCGCGGCGATAATTTTCAACATGCCTGGCTTCGGCTTGCGGCAATCGCAACCTTCGTCCGGTCCGTGCGGGCAATAGACGATCAAGCCAACCTCCCCGCCCTGCTCTGCCACCAGGTCGCGCAAGCGCTGATGCATGGCATCGAGGACGGCGAGTTCGTAGTAACCGCGAGCGATGCCCGACTGGTTGGTGGCAACCGCCACCGTCCAGCCGGCCTTGCTCAACTGCGCGATGGCCTCGATGGAACCGGGCAGCGGCAACCACTCCTCCACCGATTTGATGTAAGCGTCGGAGTCGTGATTGATCACTCCGTCCCGATCGAGAATCAGCAGTTTCAAGATTTACCCCAGCAGCGAAATATCGGCAACACCGAGGAACAACCCACGCAGTCGCGCCAGCAGCGCATAGCGGTTCGCCCGAACGTTGGCATCTTCAGCGTTGACCATCACCGCTTCGAAAAACGCATCCACCGGCTCACGCAACGCCGCCAGGCGCGCCAGGGTTTCACTGTACTGACGCGCCGCTGCCATCGGCTGGACCGCCTGGTCCGCCTGCTGGATCGCCGAGTACAGGGAAAACTCGTTGGCGTTGTCGAAATACTTGGCTTCGACGGTGGCCGCGATGTTGCCTTCGGCCTTGCCCAGCAGGTTCGACACCCGCTTGTTCACCGCCGCCAGCGCAGCCGCTTCCGGCAGTTTGCGGAACGCCTGTACCGCTTGCACGCGCTGGTCGAAGTCCAGGGCCGAACCCGGTTTCAGGGCGCGCACCGACAAGTAGGTCGCAACGTCGACGCCTTCATCTTCATAACGCGCACGCAGGCGGTCGAAGATGAATTCCAGCACCGCATCGGCCAGGCCGGCAGCCTTGACCTTGCTGCCGAACGCATTGACGGCGAAGGCCACGGCGTCGTTCAGGTCCAGGTCCAGCTGCTTATCGATCAGGATCCGCAGCACGCCCAGCGCCGCACGACGCAAGGCATACGGGTCCTTGCTGCCGGTGGGCAGCATGCCGATGCCGAAGATGCCGACCAAGGTGTCGAGCTTGTCGGCGATCGCCACGGCCGCGCCGGTCAGGGTGGTCGGCAGTTCAGCGCCAGCACCGCGCGGCATGTACTGCTCGTTCAGGGCCAGCGCTACATCTTGCGGCTCGCCATCGTTGAGGGCGTAGTAGTAACCGGCGACGCCTTGCATCTCCGGGAACTCACCGACCATCTCGGTGGACAGGTCGCACTTGGACAGGATGCCGGCACGGGCTGCGCGCTGGGCGTCGCCGCCGATGCGTGGGGCAATGAACGCCGCCAGTTTAGAAACGCGCTCGGCCTTGTCGTAGACGCTGCCGAGTTTTTCCTGGAACACCACGTTGCGCAGGCGCTCGTTGAAGCTTTCCAGGGGTTGTTTCTTGTCCTGCTTGAAGAAGAACTCGGCATCGGTCAGGCGCGGGCGAACGACTTTCTCGTTGCCGGCGACGATCTGCTGCGGGTCCTTGCTTTCAATGTTGGCGACCGTAATGAAGCGCGGCAGCAACTTGCCTTCAGCGTCCAGCAGGCAGAAGTATTTCTGGTTGTCCTGCATGGTGGTGATCAGCGCTTCCTGGGGCACTTCAAGGAAACGTTCCTCGAACGAGCACACCAGCGGCACCGGCCATTCCACCAGGGCGGTCACTTCGTCCAGCAGGTTGGCCGGCACGATGGCGGTGCCTTCCTGCAGGGTGGCCAGCTCTTCGGTGCGCTTGCTGATTAGCTCGCGGCGTTCGTTGGCGTCGGCCAGCACATAGGCGGCGCGCAGGTCGGCCAGGTAATTGGCCGGCGAGGTGATGCGCACGCTTTGTGGGTGATGGAAGCGGTGACCGCGAGAATCACGACCGGCCTTCTGGGCGAGGATCGTGCAATCGATGACCTGGTCGCCGAGCAACATCACCAGCCACTGGGTCGGACGCACGAACTCTTCCTTGCGCGCGGCCCAGCGCATGCGCTTGGGAATCGGCAGGTCGTTCAGGGAATCTTCGACAATGGTCGGCAACAGGCTGGCGGTCGGCTTGCCCTTGATGCTCTGGCTGTAGCGCAGCTTGGGACCGCTCTGGTCGATTTCGCTCAGGTCCACGCCACACTTCTTGGCGAAGCCCAGGGCGGCCTGGGTCGGGTTGCCGTCGGCGTCGAACGCGGCCTGGCGTGGCGGGCCATCGAGGTTGATGCTGCGATCAGGCTGCTGGGTTTCCAGGGCGGTGATCAGCACGGCCAGGCGGCGCGGCGCGGCATAGACGTGTTTGGTTTCGAAGTTCAGGCCAGCGGCTTGCAGGCCTTTTTCAATGCCGGCCAGGAACGCATCGGCCAGGGTGTTCAGGGCTTTGGGTGGCAGTTCTTCGGTGCCCAGTTCAACCAGAAAATCTTGAGCACTCATTGTGCAGCCTCCAGCTTAGCCAACACTTCATCACGCAGGTCCGGGGTCGCCATCGGGAAGCCCAGCTTGGCACGGGCCAGCAGGTAGGCTTGCGCAACGGAACGCGCCAGGGTGCGTACACGCAGGATGTATTGCTGGCGCGCGGTCACGGAAATCGCCCGGCGTGCGTCCAGCAGGTTGAAGGTATGGGACGCCTTCAACACCATTTCATAGCTCGGCAGCGGCAGCGGCTGGTCCAATTCGATCAGGCGCTTGGCTTCGCTTTCATAGAAATCGAACAGTTCGAACAGCTTGTCGACGTTGGCGTGTTCGAAGTTATAGGTCGACTGCTCCACTTCGTTCTGGTGGAACACGTCGCCATAGGTCACTTTGCCGAACGGGCCGTCGGCCCACACCAAGTCGTAGACCGAATCCACGCCTTGCAGGTACATGGCCAGACGTTCGAGGCCATAAGTGATCTCACCGGTCACCGGGTAGCACTCGATGCCGCCCGCTTGCTGGAAGTAGGTGAACTGGGTCACTTCCATGCCGTTGAGCCAGACTTCCCAGCCCAGGCCCCAGGCGCCCAGGGTCGGCGATTCCCAGTTGTCTTCGACGAAACGAATGTCATGCACCAACGGGTCGAGGCCGACGTGCTTGAGGGAGCCCAGGTACAGCTCCTGGAAGTTTTCCGGGTTCGGCTTCAGCACCACTTGGAATTGGTAGTAATGCTGCAGGCGGTTCGGGTTTTCGCCGTAGCGGCCGTCAGTCGGGCGGCGGCTGGGCTGCACATAGGCGGCGTTCCAGGTTTCCGGGCCGATGGCACGCAGAAACGTGGCGGTGTGGAAAGTGCCGGCGCCTACTTCCATATCGTAGGGCTGAAGTACCACGCAACCTTGCTCGGCCCAGTATTGCTGGAGGGCGAGGATCAAGTCTTGGAAGGTACGCACGGCTGGCGTAGGCTGGCTCACGAAATTCACCTGTTTCTTGGGCTGCGATTTAAAGAGCGGGAGTATACCCGATTCGTTCGTGCGCACGCCCCCTGGAGCCTTATGCCACGCTGCTTTTGGTGTTCTGACGATCCGTTGTACATGGCTTATCACGATCAGGAGTGGGGCACGCCGCTGCGCGATGCGCAGGGTTTGTTCGAGTTGCTTTTGCTCGAAGGGTTCCAGGCCGGGCTGTCCTGGATCACCGTTCTGCGCAAACGCGAGCGCTACCGGGAAGTGTTGTACGGCTTCGACGTACAGCGCGTGGCGCAAATGAGCGACGCGGAAATCGATGACCTGATGCTCGATCCGGGCATCATCCGCAACCGTCTCAAGCTCAAGGCCGCCCGGCGCAATGCCCAGGCCTGGCTGGCGCTGGAAGACCCGGTAGGGTTCCTCTGGTCGTTCGTGGGCGACAAGCCCATCATCAACCATTTCAAGGATCGCACCGAAGTGCCGGCCATTACCCCCGAAGCGCTGGCGATGAGCAAAGGTTTGAAAAAAGCCGGATTCACCTTTGTCGGGCCGACCATCTGCTACGCCTTGATGCAAGCCTCGGGCATGGTCATGGACCACACCCAGGATTGCGACCGCTACGCCGAGTTGGCAAACGGCGGTTAGAATAGCCGGCTCGCAACACGCCCATGAATTCAGGAGTCACCTGTGGATAAGTTGAAAGGCGCCTTGCTGGTCGGCGCTCTGCGATTGTTTGCGCTGCTGCCCTGGGGGGCGGTGCAAGCGGTGGGCTCGGCCATTGGCTGGTTCATGTGGAAATTGCCGAACCGTTCCCGCGACGTGGTGCGGATCAACCTCGCCAAATGCTTTCCAGAAATGGACCCGGCCGAGCGCGAGCGCCTGGTTGGCCAGAGCCTCAAGGACATCGGCAAATCCCTGACCGAAAGCGCCTGCGCTTGGATCTGGCCGGCCCAGCGCTCCATCGAACTGGTGCGCGAAGTCGAAGGCCTGGAGGTTCTAAAGGAAGCACTGGCGTCGGGCAAAGGCGTGGTCGGCATCACCAGCCATTTGGGCAACTGGGAAGTGCTCAACCACTTCTATTGCAGCCAGTGCAAACCGATCATTTTCTATCGTCCGCCCAAGCTCAAGGCAGTGGATGAATTGCTGCAAAAGCAACGTGTGCAACTGGGCAACAAAGTCGCGGCGTCGACCAAGGAAGGCATCCTCAGCGTCATCAAGGAAGTGCGCAAGGGCGGCCAGGTGGGCATCCCCGCCGACCCGGAACCGGCCGAATCTGCCGGTATCTTCGTGCCCTTCTTCGCCACCCAGGCCCTGACCAGCAAGTTCGTGCCGAACATGCTCGCGGGTGGCAAAGCGGTCGGTGTCTTCCTCCACGCCCTGCGCCTGCCGGACGGTTCCGGCTACAAAGTCATCCTCGAAGCCGCCCCGGAAGAGATGTACAGCACCGACACCGAAACCGCCTGCGCTGCCATGAGCAAGGTGGTCGAGCGTTACGTACGCGCCTACCCGAGCCAGTACATGTGGAGCATGAAACGCTTCAAGAAACGCCCGCCGGGCGAGGCGCGGTGGTACTGAAAGCGGGGAATCAATTCTGGCAATGGCCTTACTGGTGGCAAGGATCCCTCGCCACAACCACAATGCCTTGGCCTGCACGGAACCCGTGGCGAGGGAGCTTGCTCCCGCTGGGCGGCGCAGCAGCCCGCCCCCCTAAAGCTCGGTCCCCCGCTGTCGATAACCCGATGTATCCGCCAATCATGGACCGATGAAATGGAATTCTCTGTTAGCTCTGCCGCTATCTCCCCCGCCAACACTAACCTCTCCCGCTCCGACCAGAAGCTGGTAACCAATCCTCCTGCGGACGCCGTAAAGCAGCTGACAAGCGCCGGCCCTGCAGCGATCTACCACCCCAGTGAAGAAACCCAGACCATGGTGGAATCGCCAGTGGTGATCGAAACCTGGATCGGTCGCTCCCAATCGCCAGACTTCCCTCGATTCGCCGCGATTACCGAGAGCGCGAAAAACACCCTGAGAAGCTCTTTCGAGACGTTCCAGTCAACGCTGTCGGCAACCCATCCGGACCTGGCCGGCAAGAAATATGGCTTCACCGTCGAGGCCGATGGCCGCTTGAAGGTGCTCAACACAGCCGGTCAGCTCAGCAGCGCGGACACCCAGCGGCTGACCGATCTGCTCAATGAGTCCACTGATCTGAAAGCCGCCGCCGTTGCGTTCCGCGACGCCTCTATCGACATGGTCGACGCCGACTCGCCCTGGTCCGGCAGCTACCTGGGCCGCTACAACCTGACCCAGGAAAACTTCGCCAACACCATCGATCTGGCGCCGATGCTCAAACGCGCCGGCTCGGTCCCTCCCCAGGAGTTTTCGGACGGGTTGTTTTTCAACCAACTGGCGTACAAAGGCGAACGGGCGACGCGAGAGACGGAAGCCGCAATGCTTGAGCGGCGTGCTGCGCAGCGATTCAGCGCGCAAGCCTGAAAGCTGGCTCGACCGAACCCCGTGGCAAGGGAGCTTGCTCCCGCTGGGCTGCGCAGCAGCCTCCCACGACAACAAAACACCACCACCCCTGTGGGAGCGAGCCTGAACTGGTCAAGTAATCCCGGACACCGATTACGGTGTTTATGCCGCTTTTTGCTCCATGG